>NZ_CP183991.1:0-1286140 GCF_049913285.1 Pseudoduganella sp. S-14 | reverse complement strand
AGAACTTGTCGGTATCGAGCGGCTTGCCCGGACCGACCATATTGTCCCACCAGCCGACGTTCTTCGGGTTATCCGCGTAATAGCCGGCCACGTGGTGGGAGGCATTCAGCGCGTGGCACACCAGCACCGCGTTGGACTTGTCCGCATTCAGCGTGCCATAGGTCTCGTACATCAGCATGTAGTCGCGCAGGGATGCTCCGCTCTGTAGCTGAAGGGGTTCCGCAAAATGCATGGTCTGCGGCGAGACGATTCCAATCGAAGGCATGTGAATCCGGTTGTAAAAAGGTTGGTGTTACAGGGCTTGCAGGGCGTTGACTGCGTCGGCAATCGTTTCAGGGTCCATGCTGCGCATGATCTTGCGCATTTGCGGCGCAATCTGTTCCAGGTCGCTGTTCAGGATTTCCTGCTTGACCGCCAGCAGCTGCGACGGGTGCATAGAGAATTCGCGCAAGCCCATGCCCAGCAGCAGGCGGGTCATCTTGCTGTCGCCCGCCATCTCGCCGCATACGGCCACTTCGATGCCGGCCTTGTTGCCGGCAGCGATCGTCATCGCAATCAACTGCAGGATGGCTGGATGCAGCGGGTCGTACAGGTGCGCCACTTCATAATCGACGCGGTCGATCGCCAGCGTGTACTGGATCAGATCATTGGTGCCGATGGACAGGAAGTCCATCTTCTTGACGAACATCGGCAGCGCCAGCGCGGCCGCCGGGATTTCGATCATGGCGCCAACCTGCACTTCAGGATCGTACTTCTCCCCCGCTTCGTCCAGCTGCGCCTTGGCGCGTTTGATCATGGCCAGCGACTGGTCGATCTCGAAGGCATGCGCCATCATCGGGATCAGGATGCGCACCTTGCCATGCACCGAGGCGCGCAGGATGGCGCGCAACTGGGTCAGGAAGATTTGCGGCTCGGCCAGGCAATAGCGGATGGCGCGCAAGCCAAGCGCCGGATTGAGCGCGGTGTGCTCCATCTGATCCAGCGGCTTGTCGGCGCCGATATCGAGCGTGCGGATGGTCACCGGACGCCCCTTCATGGCCAGCACTGCCTTGGTGTATTGCTTGTATTGTTCGTCCTCGGATGGCATGTCGCCATCGCGGCCCATGAACAGGAATTCGGAACGGAACAGGCCAACGCCGTTGGCGCCCGACTCCATCGCGTGCTCGCAGTCTTCCGGCAGCTCGATGTTCGCCATCAGCGCGATCTGCGTGCCGTCCTTGGTAACGGCCGGGGTCTTTTTCAGCTTGCCCAGCTTCTTGCGGGCGCGCATCGCGGCCAGTTGGCGCTCGCGGTACTGTTCCAGCACTTGCGCGCTCGGGGTGACGATCACCACGCCGGCATCGCCGTCGATGATCACCCAGTCGTCCTGCTGGATCAGGGTCGATGCCTGCGACATGCCGACCGCCGCCGGAATGTCGAGCGACCGGGCCACGATGGCGGTGTGCGAATTCTGGCCACCGACATCGGTCACAAAGCCGATGAAGGAACGGTCGCGGAACTTCAGCATGTCGGCCGGCGAGATATCGTGGGCCACCACGATCATCTTCGCCAGGAACTCATCGCCTTCGAGTTCGGCCTGCATTGGCAGCAGCGGCTCGCTGCCCATCAGGACTTTCAGCACCCGTTCGGCCACCTGCTGGATATCAGCCTTGCGCTCGCGCAGGTAAGGGTCTTCGATTTCGTCGAACTGGGCCGACAGCTCGTCGATCTGGGTCAACAGCGCCCATTCGGCGTTGTAGTGGCGGCTGCGGATGATATCCAGCGGCGCCTCGGAGATCATCGGGTCCGACA
This sequence comes from Pseudoduganella sp. S-14, assembly GCF_049913285.1. Classification (GTDB taxonomy): domain Bacteria; phylum Pseudomonadota; class Gammaproteobacteria; order Burkholderiales; family Burkholderiaceae_D; genus Rugamonas. Next base: position 1,284,349 of record NZ_CP183991.1, on the reverse strand, counting down.
GGATCAACGCATGCACGTCGATGAAGGCACCCAGCTCGGTCGGGGCATCCTTCGGCAGCTCGTTCCACAACGTCTGCAGCTCGCGGTGCACGGCAACCAGCGCCTGTTGCAGGCGCTTCACTTCCGCTTCCACGTTCTCCTCGGAGATCAGATAGTGCTTTACATCGAGCGCCGCCGGCGCAAGGATGTGCGCGCGGCCAATCGCGATGCCTCGCGAAACCGGAATTCCGTGGAGGGAGAACGATGCCATCGGGCTGCCGTCCCGCATTTACTCGCCTTCGCCGAACTTGTCGTTGACCAGTGCGGTCAGGGCGTTGATGCAATCCTGTTCGTCGGCGCCGTCCGCTTCCAGCAGGACCTTGGCGCCCTTGCCGGCAGCCAGCATCATCACGCCCATGATGGACTTGGCGTTGATGCGGCGACCGTTACGCGACAGCCAGACATCGCTCTGGAATTTGGCTGCCAGTTGGGTAAATTTTGCAGAAGCACGTGCATGCAATCCGAGCTTGTTGATAATTTCAAGTTCTTGCTGAATCATATTTTGTTTGTTTAATTGACTCGGATACGGTTATCGACCTTGACCGCGCCATTCTGCGCACCGGCCAGGGCCATTTCCACTACTACGTCCAGCGTATCGGTACGGTAGGTGATGGCGCGCAGCAGCATGGGAAGGCTGATGCCCGCAACCACCTCGACCTGGCCCGCATCGGCCAGCTTGTTACAGCAATTGGCGGGCGTGCCGCCCTTGATATCGGTCATCACCAGCACGCCGGCGCCAGTGTCGAGACGCTTGATGGCTTCGCGCGCCAGCTGCTGCACTTCGTTCAAGTCCTGGTCCGCCACAACGTCGATCGCCTCCAGTTTTTCAACCTGGGCCCGGAACACATGCGCTGCGGCGGCCAGGAAAGCCTGGCCCAGCGGCGCGTGTGTCATCAATAAAATCCCTACCATGTTTATCCTTGCTTGCCTGCCCGGGCTTCCACCGCATCGATGAACATGGACGCTACCTGGAAGCCAGTCTGCTGGGTGATCTCCTGGAAGCAGGTCGGGCTGGTGACGTTCACCTCGGTGAGGTAATCGCCGATCACGTCTAATCCTACCAGCAAGAGGCCGCGCGAAGCCAATTCCGGGCCCAGGGCCTCGGCGATTTCGCGGTCGCGCTGCGACAGCGGCTGGGCCACGCCGGTACCGCCGGCAGCCAGGTTGCCGCGCACTTCGCCCGCCTGCGGGATGCGCGCCAGGCAGTAAGGTACCGGTTTGCCGTCGATCAGCAAGATGCGCTTGTCGCCCTTGACGATGTCGGGGATGTAGCGCTGCGCCATGATGGTGCGCGCGCCATGCTGGGTCAGCGTCTCGATGATGGAGCCCAGGTTCAGGCCATCTGCCTTGATGCGGAAGATGCCGGCGCCGCCCATGCCATCCAGCGGCTTCAGGATCACGTCGCCGTGCTCGGCCTGGAAGTCGCGCAGGCGGGTTTCGTCGCTGGTCACCAGGGTTGGCGCGGTGAACTGCGAGAACTGGGCGATCGACAGCTTCTCATTGTGGTCGCGGATGGCGGACGGCTTGTTGAAGACCTTTGCGCCCTGTTGTTCCGCCAACTGCAGCAGGTAGGTGCCGTAGACGTATTCCATGTCGAACGGCGGGTCCTTGCGCTGGATCACCGCGTCGAAGGCGGCCAGGCTGGTGTCTTCCGAAGGCGCCGCCTTGTACCAGTCGTGCTGGTCGCCGGTCAGCTCGATGCGCGAGAGATGGGCCGTAACCTTGCCCTCCTTGAGCGCCATGTGGCGCTGCTGGAAGGCATACACCTCATGCCCCCGGCGCGCCGCTTCGGCCATCATGGCGAAGGTGGAGTCCTTGTAGATCTTGAAGCTGGACAGCGGGTCGGCGAGGAAGGCGATTTTCATGGATTAGTCCAAAAATGTAACAACTGATTCTAGCCTATTTAAACCCGGAACGTCGGGGTCAGACCCTTGGGTCTGACCCAGGTTTACCGGTTTAGTAGACCTCCGGATCCGGATCCGTACGCTCCATCTCCAACGAAGCCGCCAGCAGCGCCAGCCTTGCCACCACGCCGTAGACATAGAAGCGATTCGGCGCCGCCGTCCCCGGCTTGGCCTTCACATCCGGCACCGCATGCTGCTGCGCGAACGCCAGCGGCACGAACTGCGAACCCGGCGCATTCAGGTTCTGGTCCGGCCCCTTCTCGCCGTGCACGCGGTAGAAGCCGCCCACCACATAGCGGTCAATCATATAAACCACCGGCTCGGCAAACGCCTCCTTGATGCTCTCGAAGGTCGGCACGCCCTCCTGGATATTCAGGTCGGTCACCGCCTTGCCATCCTTGATCACGGTCATGCGCGCACGCTGCTCTTCCGACAACTCTTTCAGCTCAGCCGCGTCGCGGATCGTGATGATGCCCTTGCCATAAGTACCAGCATCCGGCTTGATGATGACGAACGGCTTCTCCTTGATGCCGTATTCCTTGTACTTCTTGCGGATCTTGGCCAGCACCGCATCGACCGAAGACGCCAGGCACTCCTGCCCTTCCCCGGTCGCCAGGTCCACCGCGCCGCACTTGGCGTGGAAGGGATTGACCATCCACGGATCGACGCCGATCAGCTTGCCGAACTTCTTCGCCACTTCGTCATAGGCATTGAAGTGATTGGACTTGCGGCGCACGGCCCAGCCGGCATGCAAAGGAGGCAACAGGCTTTGCTCGTGCAGGTTGGTCAGGATGTCCGGAATACCGGCCGACAGGTCGTTGTTCAGCAAGATGGTGCAAGGGTCGAAATCCTTCAGCCCCAGGCGGCGGCCGTTCGGCGAGCGCACCAGCGGCTCCACCACCAGCATATTGCCGTCAGGCAGCGCCAGCGGCGTCGGCTGAGTGACGGAGGGGTCCAGCGAGCCGAAACGGACATTCAGGCCGGTCTGGCGGAAAATCTGCATCAGGCGCGCCACCCCTTGGAAATAGGTCGGGTGGCGCGGCTTGATTTCCGGGATCAGCAGCAGGTTGCGCGCATCCGGGCAATATTTGTCGATCGCCGCCATGGCCGCCTGCACCGAAAGGGGGAGCATCTCGTTGGCCAGGTAATGGAAGCCGCCTGGGAACAGGTTGGTATCCACCGGGGCCAGCTTGTAGCCGGCATTGCGCAGGTCGACCGAGGCATAAAACGGCGGGGTATGCTCCTGCCACTCGAGCCGGAACCACCGTTCAATGGCTGGGGTCGCGGCAATGATCTTTTCTTCAAGATCCAGTAACGGCCCGGTCAGGGCCGTGACGAGATGGGGAACCATGTGACTTCCTTGCGGGTTGGTATTTGCAGACTCTCCATTTTGGGGCAAAACCGCCAATTAAAAGATACTTTGGAACAAAAAAAAGCCCCCGAAAGGGGGCGTGCGCGGGGTCTGGCACCTGACAAGACATGGCGCAGCCATGTTTTATTGGGTGCCTGATCCGGACTTTATGCGTGGTATGCAGATTCGCCGTGGCTGGTGATATCCAGGCCTTCGCGCTCTTCCTCTTCCGGCACACGCAGGCCGATCACGATGTCGACCAGCTTGTAAGCCACGAAAGCAACCAGCGCCGACCAGACGATGGTCACGCCAACAGCAGTCGCCTGGGTAATCACCTGGCCGCTGATCGAGTAATCAGCACTTGCCTTGTTGGCAACGTAGTCAAATACGCCCTGGCCGCCTAACGATGGTGCAGCGAACACGCCGGTCAGGATCGCGCCCAGGATACCGCCCACGCCGTGCACGCCGAACACGTCCAGCGAGTCATCCGCGCCGATCAGGCGCTTCAGGCCGTTCACGCCCCACAGGCAAATGATGCCAGCCAGCAGGCCGATCGCCAGTGCCCCCATTGGACCAACAAAGCCGCAAGCCGGGGTGATCGCCACCAGGCCGGCCACTGCGCCAGACGCGCCGCCCAGCATAGAAGGCTTGCCCTTGAAGATCCACTCACCGAAGACCCACGATACGGTTGCGCAGGCGGTTGCCAGCAGGGTGTTGATGAAGGCCAGGGCAGCGATGTCGCCTGCTTCGAGTGCCGAGCCGGCATTGAAGCCGAACCAGCCCACCCACAGCAGCGAAGCGCCGATCATGGTCATGGTCAGCGAGTGCGGAGCCATGGAGTCACGGCCGTAGCCAACCCGCTTGCCAATCATGATCGCGCCCACCAGGCCAGCAACAGCGGCGTTGATGTGCACCACAGTGCCGCCGGCGAAGTCCAGCGCGCCCTTCTGGAAGATCCAGCCCGCCTTCGCGGTTTCGCTCGCCAGGGTTTCGGCGTTGGTGATCGCGTCAGGACCGGTCCAGAACCAGACCATGTGGGCGATCGGCAGGTAGCTGAAGGTGAACCACAGCACCATGAAGGCCAGCACAGCGGAGAAACGTACGCGCTCGGCAAACGCGCCGACGATCAGGCCGCAGGTAATGGCAGCAAACGTGCCCTGGAAGGCGACGTAGATGAATTCAGGGATCACGACGCCTTTGCTGAAGGTCGCCGCCACCGAGAACGCACCCTTGGCCGGGTCGTAAATACCGGCCAGCAGCGAGCGGCTGAAGCCACCGAAGAAGGCATTACCTTCGGTGAAGGCAATCGAGTAGCCATACAGGCACCACAGCACGATAATCACGGCGAACACGAAGAACACCTGCAGCAGCACCGACAGCATGTTCTTCGAGCGCACCAGGCCGCCGTAGAACAGGGCCAGGCCGGGAATCGTCATCATGATCACCAGCAGCGTCGCCACGAACATCCAGGCGGTATCGCCCTTTTGCGCTACCGGCGCGGCCGGGGCAGCAGCCGGGACTGCTGGGGCTGCAGCAGCGGCTGCCGGGGCAGCGGCGGCATCAGCCGGCGCAGCGGCCGGTGTGGCCGCAGGTGCGGCAGCAGTTGCAGCGGCAGCCGGTGCTTCGGCCGGCTTGGCATCTTGAGCCAGCACAGGCAGTGCTGCGCTGAAAGCCAACAGGACAGTCACCCCCGCCAGCCATTTCTTAATGGTCTTGTGCATCACGGTTCCCCTTACAGTGCTTCGTTGCCGGTTTCGCCGGTACGGATACGGATTACTTGCTCCAGCGACGAGACGAAAATCTTGCCGTCGCCGATCTTGCCGGTGCGCGCGGCATTCTCGATTGCCTCGATGGCCTGGTCGACGATCGCGTCGTCAACGGCAGCCTCGATCTTGGTCTTGGGCAGGAAGTCGACCACGTATTCCGCGCCGCGATACAGCTCGGTGTGGCCCTTCTGGCGGCCGAAGCCTTTGACTTCGGTCACCGTAATACCTTGCACATTGATCGCCGACAGGGCTTCACGCACCTCGTCGAGCTTGAACGGCTTGATAATGGCGGTAATCATTTTCATACGAGTGCCTCTTAGAAGGTTTTGGACACGGTCAGCACCACGCCGCCCTTGCCCAGGTTTTTGCCATTGGTCGGCGCAATATAAGCGTCGCTGTTGGTCTTGATATAGGCCAGCGCAACGGACGCCACGCCGAAGTCCTTGGTGGCACCGACTTTCCAGTCGGTGTAGCTGAAGGCGCTGCTGTTCTTCACCTTCTGGCGGCCGACGTGCAGGTTCAGGACGATGCCCTCATACACTTCCTGGTTGACCGACGCGTCGATGTAGGTGCTGTGCTTGCTGTCGGCGAAGCCGAACAGGTTGCTCAGCGAATGCGAGTACTTGAGGGTTGCCGGGCCATAGCCGACCTGGCCATACAGCTCGCGGGTATTGGCGCTCGGATGCAGGTCGTTGGATGGATATACGTAAGCCAGGAAGCCCACGTCATAGCTGACGCCAGGCGCAATTTCACCGCGCTTGCCGCCGTACAGGTCCACTTCAACCGAAGCATCACCGCCGCCGTCCTTGACCCACTTGATGGTGGATGCCCAGGCACCTGCATAGAAACCGGTCGGGTTGTTGACCCAGTCGGCGCCGCCTTGCAGCGCCGGTTTCAGGCGGGTTTGCGAGATACCACGGTAGCGGTAGTCGCTGGTTACGGCCGCGTTATAGCTGATCTCATTATCAGGCTTCGCCTCGGGTGCGGCATCGGCCGCTTGGGCCAGGCCAGTTCCCATCGTTGCCATTGTCAGTGCGACTGCAGCGGTGAGACCCAGCTTCTTGCTCTTGTGAATCATGGCGATTTCCTTTTGAGTGAACTTTTATTGCGGTTTAAAATTCAGTCTGAAACATAGCTTTCTTGCTTATTAGCAGATTGCGTGCCAGCTAGAAATCGTGCAGGAGTTGAACTAAAGACAGCTTTCCGCACCATTTAAAGCCAAAGCCGCACCGTCGTGGTGCACAAACTCACACATCAGGAATAAAAAAATGGACATGAACGCCTTCTTCAATGACTTGCAACAGAAGGTCAACCAGGTCATCGAAAACTCGCCGGCCAAGGACATTGAAAAGAATGTCAAGGCGATGATGACCCAGGGCTTTGCCAAGCTGGACCTGGTGACTCGCGAGGAATTCGACATCCAGGCCCAGATGCTGGCCAAGGCCCGCGCCAAGCTGGAGCTGATGGAATCGCGCCTGGCCGAGCTGGAAGCCAAGCTGGCCGACAAGTAATCCGCTTGCGCTAGCTCAAACGGGCGGTGGCGCCCGAGGCCTACGATGTCCAGTTGTAGACCGGGAGGCCACCATGAGTATCGCAGTCATCAAAAGCCGCGCCCTGGCTGGCATGCAGGCGCCGGAAGTCAGCGTCGAAGTCCACCTGGCCAACGGCTTGCCCGCCTTCGCGATCGTCGGCCTGGCCGACACCGAAGTGAAGGAAGCGCGCGACCGGGTGCGCGCCGCCATCACCAATGCAGGTTTCGAACTGCCGCAGCACCGCATCACCGTCAACCTGGCCCCGGCCGACCTGCCCAAGGAATCGGGGCGCTTCGATCTTCCGATCGCGATCGGCATCCTGGCCGCCTCCGGCCAGATTCCATCTTCCTCGCTGGAACAATTCGAGTTTGCCGGCGAGCTGTCGCTGACCGGCGAGTTGCGCCCGATTCGTGGCGCCCTGGCGATGACGTATGCCATGCAGCGCTCCGCCGGCGGCGCCGGCCGCGGCTTCATTCTTCCCCTGGCCAACGCCGACGAAGCCGCGCTTGTCGCAGGCGCGCGCATCTATCCTGCCGCCACCTTGCTGCAGGTATGCGCCCACTTCGGCCTCGATCCAGATGGCAGCTTCGCCCTCTCCCGCCATGTGGCGCAGCCCTTGCCCCTGCCGCCATCCATTCCGGATTTCGCCGACGTCAAAGGACAGCTCTTCGCCAAGCGCGCGATGGAAGTTGCAGCCGCCGGGCGCCACTCGGTATTGCTGGTCGGACCTCCCGGTGCCGGCAAGACCATGCTGGCCACCCGGTTCGCAGGCCTGCTGCCTTTGATGACAGACGACGAAGCGCTGGAAGCCGCCGCCGTACAATCCCTGATCAGCGGCTTCACCATCGAAGGCTGGAAAGTGCGCCCCTTCCGCGCCCCGCACCATACCTCGTCCGGCGCGGCCCTGGTCGGAGGCGGCAGCGTGCCCCGGCCGGGCGAAATCTCGCTCGCGCACTGCGGCGTTCTCTTTCTCGACGAACTGCCCGAATTCGATCGTCGTGTGCTGGAAGTCCTGCGCGAACCACTTGAGTCGGGCCGCGTCACGATCGCCCGCGCCACGCGCCACGCCGACTTCCCCGCCCGCTTCCAGCTGATCGCTGCCATGAATCCCTGTCCGTGCGGATACCTTGGGCACCCCGCGGGGCTTTGCCAATGCACGCCCGACCAGATCCTGCGCTACCAAAGCCGCGTGTCGGGGCCTTTGCTGGACCGCATCGACATGCAGATCGAAGTCGGCCCCGTGCCGCCGGACATCCTGCAAGCGGACGCAGTGGGTGAGCTATCGGAGACGATTGCAGCCCGGGTGCACACAGCCTTCGAACGCCAGATCGCCCGCCAGGGCAAGACCAACCAGCAGTTGACGCCGCGAGAAATCGACCGCTTCTGCAAGCCGGACTCCAACGGCCAGGCTGTGCTGCGAGCGGCCATGCACAAGCTGCACTGGTCGGCCCGCGCCTATCACCGCGTACTGCGTGTGGCCCGCACCGTGGCCGACCTGGACGGGCAAAAGCAGATCGGCGGCAAGCATGTCTCTGAAGCGATCAACTTGCGCAGGGCCCTTCGGCAACTCTAAGTTTCAAATGTAATTCCACGTAAATCCGCGGTTTTGGCGGCAGTTTCTTCGCTAGAATTGCCGCCACCATGACTACCCAATACCGTTACTCGCGCTACTGCGCCGGCCCCATCCTGATCCTTCTGTGCTGCGGCAGCGCCGCTGCCCAAGCCCAGACCTCCCAGCCAGCCAAGGCCGACGCCGCGCCAGCAACCGTAAAAAAGGAAGTCCCACCTGAAACTGGCAATATCGCCAGCGTGACGGTGGCCGCCGAGCGCCCTGCCAACCGCATCGACCGCCAGGTCTATGACGTGAAATCCGACGCTTCGGCCAGCAATGGCTCCGCTGCCGATGCGCTGAACAATGTCCCTTCCGTGAACGTCGACCCGGACGGCTCGCTGACCCTGCGCGGCAGCAGCAATGTACAGGTCTACGTGGACGGCAAGCCATCGGCCATGCTGCAGGGCGATAACCGCGGCCCGGCGCTGCAGTCGATTCCGGCCGAAGACCTGGAATCGGTGGAAGTGATCAACAACCCCGGCGCGCAGTTCGGCAACGAAGGGAGCGGCGGCCCGATCATCAACCTGGTCATGAAACGCTCCCGCAAGCCCGGCGGCTTTGGCGTGGCCAACGCCAACTACGGCACGGCAGGCCGGTACAACAGTGCGCTGTCCGGCACCTACAACGAAGGCTTGTGGGGCTTCCAGGGCGGCATCAATGTGCGCCATGACGGCCGCAATTCCGTTGGCGAAACGGTGCGCGACCGCATCGACCCGCGCACCGGCGCGCTGTCGCACAGCGAGCAGCAATCGCAGTCAAACGGGCTGAATGACAATGCAGGCCTGAACGGCGGCGTCACCTACAACCTGGGCGCCAACGATACGCTCGGCGCCCAGGTTGCATACTCCCATCGCACCAATGATGCGCGCGCCTCCGACACCTATCTGTCGGCCGATCCCGACGGCGTCATCACCGACAACTACCTGCGCAGCACCGTGCGCGAAGGCGAGAGCAAGAACTATTCGTGGAATGCGCGCTGGGATCACAAGGGCGATGCACCGGGCGAGACCTTCAAGATGGACTTGCGCGTGTCGACCGCCACCAACGATTCCGACAACACCTACCGCAACACCTATGTGGTACGTCCGCCGGTCGGCAGCCAGTCCGACAGCGCGCAGAAGAACCGCAACAAGAACGAGATCATCGATTTCACCGGCGACTACGAAGCAAACCTGTTCGGCGGCGTGACCAAGCTTGGCTACAAGATCGTCCAGAACCGTAACGATTCAAGCATCGATTACAACAACATCGACCCGCTCACGCAGGAAGGCTCACCCAACGCCTTGCGCAGCAATGCCTTCGATATGAAGGAAACCATCTACGCCGCCTATGGTTCCTACCAGATGCGCCTCAACGAGCAATGGGGGCTGATGGCCGGCCTGCGCGCCGAACATACCGAAATGGAGATTGACCAGCTCACCAGCCAGGTAGTCGCCGGCAACAGCTACACCAACCTGATCCCGAGCTTCTTCGCTACCTACAAGATGAGCGAAAACTCGCAAATGCGCTTCGCCTATGCGCATCGCCTGCGCCGCCCAAATGCACAGGACCTGAATCCCTTCGTGGTCTACCGCGATGAACTGAACGTCTCTTCCGGCAACCCGAAGCTGAAGCCAGCCCAAACCGATTCCTTCGAACTCGGTTACGAGACCCGCATGTTCGGCCTGGAGACCAACCTGCGCGGCTACTACCGCGACGAGACCGATTCCATCCTGGACCGCAAATACTTCATCAGCGACACGGTGCTGTTGACCACCCGCGAAAATGCCGGCAGCACGCGCTCTGGCGGAATGGAATTCACGCTGACCGGCAAGCTGTTGCCAACGCTTACCTTGAACCTGAGCGGCAACGTAGCGCGCTTCGAACAGAGCGTGCTCGAAATGAATGGCGACCAGACCAAACGCACGGCCTCCTCGCTGAGTGGCCGCCTGCGCCTGAACTGGCAAGCGACCAGCACCGACATGCTGCAGGCGGCTGTACAGGCGCAAGGCAAGATGCTGACTGGCCAGGGCTACCGCGAACCGAACACCACGCTGAACCTGACCTGGCGCCACGCCATCACGCCGCAACTGGCCCTGATGGTCAATGCCACCGACGTCTTCAACAGCAACAAGATGTCGACCGTCACGGACACCTATGCACTGCGCGAACGCTCGCTGCGCGAGTTCGACGGTCGCATCATCTACGTCGGCCTGTCCTACCGTTTCGGCAGCTCGCCTGGGCCACGTCGCGAAGGGGGCCCAGACCACGAGCCAGGCGGCATGCGCGGGCCAGGCGGACCAGGCATGGGGCCTCCACCGGGCGGCGGCATGGGTCCAGGCATGGGCCCCGGCGGAGTGTGAGCTGCTCGCGAGGTGCTAACATTCGGCTTATGAAGAAACTCACCCTGGACAAAGTCCTCGCAGCCCTGCTCGCTGCAAGCACGCTCGCAGCGTGCAGCCCAAAATTTGACTGGCGCGATTTCCGCAGCACTGACGCGCCTTACACCGTCATGTTGCCCGGCAAAGCCGCCACCTACACCCGCCCCGTCAACCTCGATGGCCAGGAAGTGAAGATGACCATGTCCGCAGCGGAAGTCGAAGGCACCATGTTTGCCGTCGGCACTGCTGAGCTACCGGACGCAGCCAAGGCCGCGCAGGCCGTGCAGGCGATGAAGCTTGCCATGGTGCGCAATATCGGCGGTACTATTACCAAGGAAAGCACCAGGGACGGTGCATTTGAAGTCGAAGCACGCGGCGCCGCGCCAAATGGCGCCCCGCTGGCCATGCGTGGCCGCTTCCTGGCGAAGGATAAACGCGTATATCAGGTCGTCATTCTGGGGAACCAGAAACATTTTGATGCGGATACGGTTGATACATTCTTGAGTTCGTTTAAATTGTATTAAGTAGCACGACGCGCGCGACTGCACTCGTGCTATCGTATTAGCACATCAACAAACTAAGGGAAGCGCGCCATGTTGATCAAATTCAAATCCATATCGTCGCCGGAAGTCATGATGGCTCACGAGCACGTTGAACGCATCATGGACCTGCTGAAGAAAAGCCCCACGCGGGGCGTCATCACGGCAGCGGAAGCTTCCCAGGCGCTGCAGCTGCTCGAGAAGGAAGTTGCGCTAAGCAAATTGCATCCGGAAGTCGATTCCGAACATGCCGCCCATATGCCCAGCCACGCGCTGCCGGAAGATGATGCCGATGCGGCGTATGCGGAATCGCAGAAGGTCGGCTTTGCACAGCGCGCCTTCCCCCTGCTGGAAATGCTGCGTACCGCCCAATCGGGCGGACATGATATCGTCTGGGGCGTTTAACGCTGGGACTGGACGAAGTCTTCCATCACTGCCTTGCGCAGCAACGCAGGCGGCAACATTCCCTGGGCCAGCACGAAGTCATTGAAAGCCTTGCGATTGAACTTCTGGCGCAAGACCACTTCCGCGGCCTGCCGGGTTTCCATCAGGCGCTGGTAGCCATAGAAGTATGACGTTGCCTGGCCTGGTGCGCGGAAGGTGTAGCGCTGCATTTCCTGCGTTGCCATGCCTTCCGACAGCCCAACTTCATCGACCAGGAACGATTTCACGCCTTCTGGCGTGATCTCCCCCAGATTAACCATCGGATCCAGGAAGGCGCGGGCCGCGCGCATCATCCGATGCTGCAGGGCGAACAATTGGCCGTCGAGCGGTTCGTATGGCTGCATTTCCGCTTCGGCATACAGGGCCCAGCCTTCCACGTTCACGCTATTGAAGGCGAAGACCCCGCGCGCAGTCGACACACCCATCTCGATCATCTTCGCGAACTGCAGTTCGTGGCCCGGACGTGCTTCATGCGCGGTCAGGGTCCAGCTACCAGCCTGGTGAGTGAAGTCATCGAAGGTCAGCTTCTTGCCGCTCGCATCAGGAGGCATGCCGGTGGTCAGCACGAACTCGCCGTACTCGCCGGTGTTGCCGATCAGGCGCGGTGGGCTCATGTGTGGCGCAGGCTGTTGCGCGTTCTCGGCTTCGCTCGCCAGGCGGATCACGGCCTTGCGCTCCGGCAGGGTGACGATGCCTTGTTCACGCACGGCGGATTCGATTTGCGACAGGCGCTCGCCATACAGTGGCATCACCTGTTCTGCCGGGATCTGCTGCTTCTTCAATTCGCGCATTACGAAGCGGTAGTCCGCGTTCGGCAGCTTGCGCTCTCTGGCGATCAGGCCGGCAGTGATGGCCATCTGGTTGCGAATTTCCGCAAACGACGTCAAGGCCTTCGCAATCAGTTCTTTTGGAGCGATATCTACGCCGAACTGGTGCAAGTTGTCTGCATAGACTTCAGCCGGCAGGCGGTGGTCGGCACGTGCCTTTGGCAGAATCTGGTCCTTGATCTTGGCGTTATATGCAGTCAGTTGCGACTCGATCGCGGAAAATGCCGGTTCCCAGCCTTTCAATTCGCTCTTGCTGAGCAATTCCTTCATGCCCTTGATCAGGGCTGGCGCAGCACTCAGGGCTTGCTCCACTTCCCCTTTGTACGGCCCAAGCAGATTCTTGTCGGCTTTCTGGCGTTCCAGGTAGCGCTCATAGGCCAGTTCGGTAATCGGGCGGTAGCCCTTGGTGATGCCGGCGTATTTTTCCATGCGCACCAGCAGGGTTTTCTGGCGCTCTTTCGGGATGCGCGGGTCCAGGGTCTGCCGCATCACGCCAAACATTAACTGAGTCACGTCGGTGAATGGGAGCAGGTATTTGCGGTTCACCGTGGCCGAGCGCAGCTGGTCCTCTGCGGCACCGATCAGGATTTCCAGGTCTTGCTTGACCTTAGGGTCCTTCTCAGCCTTCAGGCGCTTCTGCAGTTCGGCGACGACAGCGCGCGTATCTTTGGCGGTGGCTTCGAACAGGTCGCGCGACATGTCGGTGATCTGCTCGTCGTAGCCATCGACGCCCAGGCTGCTTGCACTTTCGGGGGAGTATTTGGCTTGCAGGTTCAGCAGCAGCTTGGCGTTCTCATTGCTCTTGGTGACCCAAGCCGGCTCGGTCGCCGCGGAGACGTGCAGGGAAAGCAGGGCCAGGGTAAGGCCGCTGAGGAGTTTCGTAATCGGCATCGTTATTCCTTTATAAAGAATTGCGTGCCGTATCATAATGCAAAAAGCCCGCTGGCACATGCCTAGCGGGCTTTTCTAATAAGAGCCTGACGATAACCTACTTTCACACTGGTTGCAGCACTATCATCGGCGCAAAGTCGTTTCACGGTCCTGTTCGGGATGGGAAGGGGTGGGACCGACTTGCTATGGTCATCAGGCATGACTTGTCAACAATCCGGGAAGAAGTAAAAGTGGGGTAGTGTTCTCAAACACTGTGTAAGTGCTACATAACCGTCAAGGTTATAGGGACAAGCCATACGGGCAATTAGTATCAGTTAGCTTAATGCATTACTGCACTTCCACACCTGACCTATCAACGTCCTGGTCTCGAACGACCCTTCAAGGAGCTCAAGGCTCCGGGAAATCTCATCTTAAGGCAAGTTTCCCGCTTAGATGCTTTCAGCGGTTATCTCTTCCGAACTTAGCTACCCGGCAATGCCACTGGCGTGACAACCGGTACACCAGAGGTTCGTCCACTCCGGTCCTCTCGTACTAGGAGCAGCCCCCTTCAAATTTCCAACGCCCACGGCAGATAGGGACCAAACTGTCTCACGACGTTTTAAACCCAGCTCACGTACCACTTTAAATGGCGAACAGCCATACCCTTGGGACCGGCTACAGCCCCAGGATGTGATGAGCCGACATCGAGGTGCCAAACTCCCCCGTCGATATGAACTCTTGGGAGGAATCAGCCTGTTATCCCCAGAGTACCTTTTATCCGTTGAGCGATGGCCCTTCCATACAGAACCACCGGATCACTATGTCCTACTTTCGTACCTGCTCGACTTGTCGGTCTCGCAGTTAAGCACGCTTATGCCATTGCACTATTAGCACGATGTCCGACCGTACCTAGCGTACCTTCGAACTCCTCCGTTACCGTTTGGGAGGAGACCGCCCCAGTCAAACTGCCTACCATGCACTGTCCCCGATCCGGATTACGGACCAAGGTTAGAACCTCAAACAAACCAGGGTGGTATTTCAAGGATGGCTCCATAGGAACTGGCGTCCCTACTTCAAAGCCTCCCACCTATCCTACACAGATTGGTTCAAAGTCCAATGCAAAGCTACAGTAAAGGTTCATGGGGTCTTTCCGTCTAGCCGCGGGTAGATTGCATCATCACAAACACTTCAACTTCGCTGAGTCTCGGGAGGAGACAGTGTGGCCATCGTTACGCCATTCGTGCAGGTCGGAACTTACCCGACAAGGAATTTCGCTACCTTAGGACCGTTATAGTTACGGCCGCCGTTTACTGGGACTTCAATCAAGAGCTTGCACCCCATCATTTAATCTTCCAGCACCGGGCAGGCGTCACACCCTATACGTCCACTTTCGTGTTTGCAGAGTGCTGTGTTTTTATTAAACAGTCGCAGCCACCAGTTTATTGCAACCTTTTCGCCCTTCTGGAGTAAACCAGTCAAGCTACCGAGGCGTACCTTATCCCGAAGTTACGGTACCAATTTGCCGAGTTCCTTCTCCCGAGTTCTCTCAAGCGCCTTAGAATACTCATCTCGCCCACCTGTGTCGGTTTGCGGTACGGTCTCGTATGACTGAAGCTTAGAGGCTTTTCTTGGAACCACTTCCGATTGCTTCGCGGGATAAACCCGCTCGTCCCAGTCCCTTGAATTACGCGCCCGGATTTGCCTAAGCGCCTTCTATGAACCAGCAACTGCCTATTCCAACAGGCAGACAACCTTCCGCGATCCGTCCCCCCATCGCATCATACGACGGTGCAGGAATATTAACCTGCTTCCCATCAGCTACGCATCTCTGCCTCGCCTTAGGGGCCGACTCACCCTGCTCCGATGAACGTTGAACAGGAAACCTTGGGCTTACGGCGTGCGGGCTTTTCACCCGCATTATCGCTACTCATGTCAGCATTCGCACTTCTGATACCTCCAGCATCCTTCACAAGACACCTTCGCAGGCTTACAGAACGCTCTCCTACCATATGCTTACGCATATCCGCAGCTTCGGTGACTGGCTTAGCCCCGTTACATCTTCCGCGCAGGACGACTCGATCAGTGAGCTATTACGCTTTCTTTAAATGATGGCTGCTTCTAAGCCAACATCCTGACTGTTTTAGCCTTCCCACTTCGTTTTCCACTTAGCCAATCTTTGGGACCTTAGCTGGCGGTCTGGGTTGTTTCCCTCTTGACACCGGACGTTAGCACCCGATGTCTGTCTCCCAAGCTCGCACTCAACGGTATTCGGAGTTTGCAATGGTTTGGTAAGTCGCGATGACCCCCTAGCCATAACAGTGCTCTACCCCCGTCGGTGATACTTGAGGCACTACCTAAATAGTTTTCGGAGAGAACCAGCTATTTCCAAGTTTGTTTAGCCTTTCACCCCTATCCACAGCTCATCCCCTAATTTTTCAACATTAGTGGGTTCGGTCCTCCAGTGCGTGTTACCGCACCTTCAACCTGGCCATGGATAGATCACTTGGTTTCGGGTCTACACCCAGCGACTGGCGCCCTGTTCGGACTCGATTTCTCTACGGCTCCCCTATTCGGTTAACCTCGCCACTGAATGTAAGTCGCTGACCCATTATACAAAAGGTACGCCGTCACCCCTTACGAGGCTCCGACTGTTTGTATGCACACGGTTTCAGGATCTATTTCACTCCCCTCCCGGGGTTCTTTTCGCCTTTCCCTCACGGTACTGGTTCACTATCGGTCGATTACGAGTATTTAGCCTTGGAGGATGGTCCCCCCATGTTCAGACAGGATTTCTCGTGTCCCGCCCTACTTGTCGTATGCTTAGTACCACCGCTCTGATTTCGCGTACGGGGCTATCACCCGCTATGGCTCCTATTTCCAGAGGATTCCACTATCAGAACGACTATCACATACAGGCTCTTCCCATTTCGCTCGCCACTACTTTGGGAATCTCGGTTGATTTCTTTTCCTGCAGCTACTTAGATGTTTCAGTTCGCCGCGTTCGCTTCACACACCTATGTATTCAGTGAGTGATGACCTATAAGGCCGGGTTTCCCCATTCGGAAATCTTCGGATCAATGCTTGTTTGTCAGCTCCCCGAAGCTTATCGCAGACTTCTACGTCCTTCATCGCCTGTAATCGCCAAGGCATCCACCATGTGCACTTATTCACTTGTCCCTATAACCTTGACGGCTACAAGTTCAAGCACTTACTACTGTGTTTGATGAGTTTTACTACTACCCTAAGTGATATCTTGCGATATCGCTTAATAAAACTTTTACTTCTTCCAGATTGTTAAAGAACGATGAACATAAAGTTCAAACCTAAGCGTGGTCGCTTACGTTTGAAATCTTGTTCCAACAGCCGATAAGTGTGAGCGTTTGAGTCTGATGCCGACTCTAGAAAGGAGGTGATCCAGCCGCACCTTCCGATACGGCTACCTTGTTACGACTTCACCCCAGTCACGAATCCCACCGTGGTAGGCGCCCTCCTTGCGGTTAAGCTACCCACTTCTGGTGAAACCCGCTCCCATGGTGTGACGGGCGGTGTGTACAAGACCCGGGAACGTATTCACCGCGACATGCTGATCCGCGATTACTAGCGATTCCAACTTCATGTAGTCGAGTTGCAGACTACAATCCGGACTACGATACACTTTCTGGGATTAGCTCCCCCTCGCGGGTTGGCGGCCCTCTGTATGTACCATTGTATGACGTGTGAAGCCCTACCCATAAGGGCCATGAGGACTTGACGTCATCCCCACCTTCCTCCGGTTTGTCACCGGCAGTCTCATTAGAGTGCTCTTGCGTAGCAACTAATGACAAGGGTTGCGCTCGTTGCGGGACTTAACCCAACATCTCACGACACGAGCTGACGACAGCCATGCAGCACCTGTGTGCAGGTTCTCTTTCGAGCACTCCCGGATCTCTCCAGGATTCCTGCCATGTCAAGGGTAGGTAAGGTTTTTCGCGTTGCATCGAATTAATCCACATCATCCACCGCTTGTGCGGGTCCCCGTCAATTCCTTTGAGTTTTAATCTTGCGACCGTACTCCCCAGGCGGTCTACTTCACGCGTTAGCTGCGTTACTAAGTCAATTAAGACCCAACAACTAGTAGACATCGTTTAGGGCGTGGACTACCAGGGTATCTAATCCTGTTTGCTCCCCACGCTTTCGTGCATGAGCGTCAGTTTTGACCCAGGGGGCTGCCTTCGCCATCGGTGTTCCTCCACATCTCTACGCATTTCACTGCTACACGTGGAATTCTACCCCCCTCTGCCAAACTCTAGCCTCGCAGTCTCCATCGCCATTCCCAGGTTAAGCCCGGGGATTTCACGACAGACTTACGAAACCGCCTGCGCACGCTTTACGCCCAGTAATTCCGATTAACGCTTGCACCCTACGTATTACCGCGGCTGCTGGCACGTAGTTAGCCGGTGCTTATTCTTCAGGTACCGTCAGCAGATCTGGATATTAGCCAGACCCTTTTCTTCCCTGACAAAAGAGCTTTACAACCCGAAGGCCTTCTTCACTCACGCGGCATTGCTGGATCAGGGTTGCCCCCATTGTCCAAAATTCCCCACTGCTGCCTCCCGTAGGAGTCTGGACCGTGTCTCAGTTCCAGTGTGGCTGGTCGTCCTCTCAGACCAGCTACTGATCGTTGCCTTGGTGAGCCTTTACCTCACCAACTAGCTAATCAGATATCGGCCGCTCCAGGAGCACAAGGTCTTGCGATCCCCTGCTTTCATCCTTAGATCGTATGCGGTATTAGCGTAACTTTCGCTACGTTATCCCCCACTCTTGGGTACGTTCCGATATATTACTCACCCGTTCGCCACTCGCCGCCAGGCCGAAGCCCGCGCTGCCGTTCGACTTGCATGTGTAAAGCATGCCGCCAGCGTTCAATCTGAGCCAGGATCAAACTCTTCAGTTCAATCTCTGTTTTTCGGTATTGCTACCGAGGTCACTCACTCAAAATACTGACGAAATCTCATTAAGAGATTTACGTTTAATTTTGTGCGAGCGTTATAACGTATATTTTGAGCATCAGGCCCGAAGGGCCTGGGCATATCGTCAAACGCCCACACTTATCGACTGTTGATTTTTAAAGATCGCTGCCTTATCGTTGACAAAGCGTTGTGTTTGTCAGCAGCAGAGAAGCGAGATTATGCGGTACAGCGTGCAACTCGTCAACCCCATCTTTTTCTCGTTTCGCTTCGCTGAGTTGTCAGCGCTGCGTTGCGAGGGACAGAACTATAGCAAGCCAGATTCACTCTGACAAGGGCCACACGTGAAAAAGGTTTGGAATGCCATTTAAACAAGCTCAGCCACGCCCGCCAACAGTCCTGGTCGTCGACGATTCGCCCACCCTGCTGCTCGCCCTGCTCGACCACCTGAGCCACCATGGTTTTCTGGTCGTGCTGGCGCACGATGCGCGCGAAGGCATGATGCGGGCGGCGCTGGCCGAACCTGACCTGATCCTCCTGGATATTGTGATGCCTGGTCTGGATGGCTTCGAGGCATGCCGCCGCCTGAAGGCCGATGCCGATACGCGCGATGTGCCGGTCATCTTCATGACTGGCCTCAGTGACGCCAAACAGATTGTCAGCGGTTTCGCAGTTGGCGGCGTCGATTACATCACCAAGCCTTTCCAGGTTGAAGAAGTCCTGGCCCGCATCAATACCCATATTGCGCTGCGCCGCGCGAATAATGAGTTGAAGCAGGCTTACCAATCGCTGGCACGGGCCCAGGAAGACCTGGTGCACCATGAAAAGCTGGCGGCACTCGGCTCCCTGGTCGCCGGCATTGCACATGAACTGAATACGCCGATCGGCAACAGCCTGATGGTGGCAAGCACCTTCGAGGCACAAACAGGCGATATTCGCGAGCACTTCACCAAGGGCGAAAACATGCGGCGCTCGGAACTGGTCGGCTATCTGGATAATGCCTGCACCACGACCGAGATCCTGATGCGCAACCTGCAACGTGCCGCCGACCTGGTCACCAACTTCAAGCAAGTGGCGGTGGACCAGACCAGCACCCAGCGTCGCACCTTCCTGCTGTCGGAAGTCGTTTCGGGGAATGTATTGACCTTGCTGCCGTCGATCAGGCGCACCCCGTTCGAGGTCGTGCAGTCCGTCCCGGACGAGCTGATGATGGACAGCTACCCCGGCCCGCTCGGCCAGGTAATCGCCAACCTGGTCAACAACGCCATCATGCATGCCTTTGATGGCCGCAGCGAGGGCAAAGTGGAACTGGTGGCTGAGTATGACAAGGCCGACTGGATCGCACTGCATGTGCGCGATAACGGCAACGGCATCAGCGCCAGCAACCAGGAACGCATCTTCGATCCCTTCTTTACCACCAAAATGGGCGTCGGCGGTTCAGGCCTCGGCCTGCATATCGTGCACAGTATCGTCTCCGACATCCTGGGCGGACGGATTACCGTACGCAGCGAGGAGGGTTGCGGTACCTGCTTTACCCTGTCCCTGCCGCTGGAGGCGCCGCGTCACTGAGACGATGGCCCGCGCAGTCGCGCAGTCGCTGGCGGCTGCCCTTGTACCATTCGACGAATTCGCCCCCCTCCATCGGGGCGGCAATTAGCGGTCCCTGCCCTGTGCTGCAGCCCATCTCCCTCATGAGCGCCCAGTCTTCGACGTTTTCGATGCCGTCAGCGCAAGCCGGCACGCCAAGCTTGCCGGCCATGGCCAGCAGGCCTTCGAACAACGGCCTGCGATGGCTGCGCTGCGCCGCCTCGTGCACGAACAAGGGGTCGATCGACATCTCCGACAGTGGGAAGCAGGCAAAGTCACGCATTTTTGCCTCATAGCGCCCGCAGTGCACTGCCCCGACACCGTAGCCACGCAAACTCAGGCGGCCAATATTGTGCAGTGATTCCGGCTCGCAGGCCGCGATCACCGCTTCGCTGATGTCCCAGCAAACGCTGCCCGGCTTGACGTCCTGCGCCTGGATGCCGCTTACCAAACGACCCAGCTCCCCCAGATCTTCCAGGAGTTCGGCCGGCAGCGGAAGCGACAGCTTGATCGCTGATAGTCCCATTTCCTGCCAACCGTGCAAATCAGCCGCGGCCCGGGTTGCCAGTGCCAGCAACATGGCGCCAATGGTTTCACTGTCGCCGGCCAGCGCGGGAAGCAGGCTTGCGACGTCGATTGAAGAGCGCCCCGGGCGGCGCCAGATGCCCTGCACCGCGATGCCGACCATCCGACCGCTATCAAGGGCGACGCGAGGCGCATAGAGCGGAATGAACTCTTCTGCGGCCACGCCAGCTTCGATCTCGGTGATGTTGGGGACTTCGGGCGCAATATCCTGTTCCAGCTCAGCCAGCGCCAGCATCGAAGCGTCGTGCAGCAGTCCTTGCAGCGCTTCCAGCCGCACTGGCTTGGGCATGGCAGATAGCAGGCGCATCGCGCTACCTGAAGGCAAGCTGCTTGCCGCTTCTATCAGGCGCGGCTGGTTGGCCGATGCAGCGATCAGGTTGGCAGCCCAACGCCGCTTGGCCAGTTGCTGGATCAACTCCACCCCGTCCATGCCAGGCATATCCAGGTCCGTCAGCACCAGGTCCACCGGGGCCGCACGCTGTTCGAGCGTGCGCAAGGCATTGATCCCGTCGTTCGCGATCAATACCGTGCCGAAGCCAATCTGGCGCAGAAGCGTCGCAACGTGCTCGCGTTGCACCGCACTGTCCTCAACGATCAAGGCCGTGCTTGCGCTAAAGTCCTTCATTCGCCCTCCGTTCGACACCTCCATATTGCAGGATTTCGCGGCTTATTGCACCCAGAGCCACGCTGCGCTCTGCGGCGCCGCGCTTCACGGCCTCCCGCGGCATGCCGTACACCACGCAACTCTGTTCGTCCTGCGCCAGCGTGCGGGCACCCGCCCGGCGCATTTCCAGCAGGCCGGCGGCGCCATCGTCCCCCATGCCAGTCATGATAATGCCAAGCGCACTTGCGCCGGCACACTTTGCCACAGACCTGAATAACACATCGACCGAGGGGCGGTGACGGTTAACCAATGGTCCATCGACCACTTCGACGAAGTATTGGGATGGTCCGCATCGCAACAGCATATGCCGGCCACCTGGGGCAATCAGTGCTTGCCCCGGGCGCACGGGTTCGTTGTTGCGCGCTTCCCGGACCTCGATCTGGCACAGGCTATCCAGGCGCTCGGCGAAAGCGGCGGTAAACTGTTCCGGCATGTGCTGCACGATGACAATGCCTGGCGCAGCGGGCGTCAGCTCGGTCAACACCCGTTCCAGCGCTTGCGTGCCGCCGGTCGAAGTGCCGAGGGCCACAACGCGCCCATTTCCGCGCGCGGGCAAGCCGCGCTCGCCCATCGGCGGCAGGATGGCGTCCGCACTCAGCTTGGCCGGCGGCACCAGGGGCGGTGCGGGCGGCCGGCCGCCGGGCAGGGGTTGCAGCCTGGCCTGGGCTGCGCTGCGCACGGCGGCTACCAGATCGTCGCAGCCATCGTGCAGCGACTGGCGCAGGTCGAGCCTGGGCTTGCCCACTACCGCAATGGCGCCGGCAGCCAGCGCCTCCATCGAGATGCGGGTGCTCTTCTCCGTCAGCGAGGAGCAGATCACAACGGGCGTCGGGCGTTCGGCCATGATCTTGCGCAGGAAGGTGATGCCATCCATGCGTGGCATTTCAACATCCAGCACCACCACATCCGGCCACTGCAGGCGCATGCGCTCCCCGGCCAGGATCGGGTCGGCCACGGCATGCGTGACTTGCATGTCCGGCTCGCGTCCGAGCAGGCCGCTCAGCACTTGCCGCACCACCGCCGAATCGTCCACCACCATGACCTTGATCCGCTTCATGCTCCGCCCTTTTCCCCCAGGTCGCCCTGGCGCACCCAGACATCCCCGGTAGCCACGTCGAACAGGATATGCCGGTGGCCAGTGCCGAACAGGCTTTCCGACACCACGGGGATGCCGTACTGCGCCAGCAGCTGTTCCGCCGCGACACCGTTGCGGTGCCCGATTCCCATCAGCCGGCCCGCTTCGATCGCAGGAAACATGGTGCCGCCTCCGAACACCTTCGCCTCGCATTCCCGCACGGGCACTCCGCGTTCCTTGAGCTGGGCCACCATCAACTCCATCGCCTCCTTGCCATAGCGGCCGCTCAACCCGGCCACCGGCTCGCCGTCCATCCCGGCTTCGCGCTCCGACAACAGGAAGTGCGACATGGCGCCGATGCGCAAGCGCCGGTGCCACAACGTGATCGACACGCAAGAACCCAGCACGGTACGGATGCGGTAACGCGCATCGCCAACGAAGTACTCACCGGGCAGCAGGTAGACCTCGAAGGCGGCGCCAGTTTTCATCTCATTCCTTGCGATAGATTGCTGGAGCGACGCCGCGAACCGGCAGCCCCATATCGTGCAAGCTCTCGGAGTGGCCGATGTACAGGTAGCCGCCCGGACGCAGGAAATCAAGCACTTGCTGCACCACCCGCCGCTTGGTTTCGCCATCAAAGTAGATCAGCACATTGCGCAGGAAGACCACCTCGAACTTGCCCAGCGTCGGCAGGCGCGCCGCATTCAGGTTGATCTGCGCGAATTCCACGCATTCGCGCAGCACGCGTGAGACCAGGAGCGTGCCCTCTTCGACGTCGATGCCTCTCATGCAGAAGCGGCGCAGGTATTCCGGCGGCACGTGGGCAGCGCGCGTCATCGGATAGTGGCCCCGGCGCGCCGTCTCCAACACACGCGCGCTGACGTCGGAGGCCAGTACCTCCCACTCTTGTGGCGGCAACAGGTCGGCCAGCATCATGGCGATCGAGTACGGCTCCTCCCCTGTGGAGCAGGCTGCGCTCCAGACCCGGAACGGCGCCCCGCCCGGCTTGCGCTCCTTCAGCAAGGAGCGCAAATGTTCAAAGTGGCGGGCTTCTCGGAAGAAGTAGGTTTCATTAGTGGTCAGCAGGTCAATCGCGATCTGGGTTTCCTCCGGCGCTGTCCCACTGGTGATCAACTGGAAATAGGAGCCGTAGCTATTGAACTGCAGGTGCTGCAGGCGCTTGGCGAGCCGTCCGGACACCAGCGGTTTTTTTGCCTCAGACAGCGAGATCCCGGCCACTTCATGGATGAAGCGCTGGAATTGTACGAACTCGCGATCCGTCAAGGGGGCAACTGTCTGCGTCAATTCACATCTCCCGCCATGGCGGCGATTTCCGGCACGTTCAGCACTGCCTCCAGGTTGACCAGGATGACGAATTTACCATCGACTTTGCCGATGCCGGCGATGAAGTCATTGCGCAGCCCTGCGCCGAAGCTGGGCGGAGGCTCGATTTTCCCTGCATCGATGTCCAGCACTGCATTCACTGCGTCGACCAGCAAGCCAAGCACCTGCGGCTCCGGCGCCTGCCCGCATTCGACAATGACGATGCAGCTCCGCCGTCCTGTTGTGCACGGAGCGCGCCCCAAGCGCGCCGCCAGATCCAGCACCGGCACCACGGCCCCGCGCAGGTTGATCACTCCTCGCACGCAGGCCGGCATCATCGGCACGTCGGTCACGCCGCCGTACGCGATGATCTCGCGCACGGCAAGTATGCCCAGCCCAAACGTTTCCTCGCCCAGGCGGAAACTCAGGTACTGGTGTTCTGCTTCCATGCCCAGTCCTCAAAATCGCGTGAAGTTGCTTTCATCCAGCGGCGGCACCCGCGCCAGGCGTCGCTGCGAAATACGCTGGCCACCCGGCGGCTTCGTCTCCGCACTGCGGCGCGGCGCGTCCTCATGCGCGACGCGGAAGAAGCGCACCAGCTGCTGCAACTCCTCCGCCTGACTGCTCATTTCTTCCGCAGTGGACGCCAGTTGCTCCGCACCGGCGGCATTCTCCTGCGTCGCCCGGTTCAATTGCCCCATCGCCAGGTTAATCTGGCTCACTCCGGTGGCCTGTTCGATCGAAGCGGCGGCGATTTCCTGGACCAGGCGTGAAGTCTGCTGGATGGCCGGCACCATGGCGTCAAGCAAAACGCCGGCCCGCTCCGCCACCTGCACGCTGCGGCACGCCAGGTCGCCAATTTCCTGCGCCGCCACCTGGCTGCGCTCTGCCAGCTTGCGTACTTCCGCCGCGACCACGGCAAAGCCCCGCCCATGTTCGCCGGCGCGCGCCGCTTCGATGGCAGCATTCAGCGCCAGCAAATTGGTCTGGTAGGCGATATCGTCGATGATCACGATGCGCTTTGCGATATCGCGCATGGCGCTCACCGTGCTGCGCACCGCCTCGCCGCTTTCCCCCGCTTCGCCAGCCGCCCTGGAGGCAGTAGTGTCGGTAAGGTGCGCATTGTCCGTGTTCTGGCCAATGGAGGCGCTCATCTCCTCCACCGAGGCGCTGGTTTCTTCGACGCTGGCCGCTTGCTGGTTGGCCGCCTGCGACAGCGACTGCGCCGCGGCGCTGACCTCCTCCGAAGCAGCTGCCAGCGCCAGCGCGCCGTTGCTTACCTCCGATGCGACGCCGGACAGCTTGTCCACCATCTGCTTCATGGACGCGAGCAGGCTGCCGCCATCCCCTTTCCGCAACTTGATTTGCACTGCCAGGTTGCCCTGCGCAACTTCCTGCACGATGTGGGCGGCATAGTCGGGCTCGCCGCCCAGCTGGCGCAACAGGCCCTGTATTATCCACGCCGACAGCACGACGCCCGCCAGCAGGCCGCCGCCCAGCAGCATGGCGTTGGTGCGCATGGCGGCCGAGGTCTGCGCGATGGCCGACTCGTATTCCTCGCGCGCCACGCGCTCCTGCAAGTCGATCAGCTTACCCATGGCGGCCAGCACGGCCCGGAACTGCACGTCGGCGCCCCGGGCATCTTCCAGCGCATCCTTACGCTTGCCCGCGCGCGCCTTCTGGATGATGGCGCTGCGCACATCCTGCCAGCCATTCCACGCTACCATGTATTGCGCCGCCAGCTGCCGTTCTTCCGGTGTCAGCGAGGTAGCCATGTAAGCGTTCCAGTTCTTGCGGATCAACTCCTGGTGCGAGGCGTCACCCTGCTGGGCGGCCTCCACCTCGGCCAGGCTGGTGGCGGCGGCAGTCATTACCATGCGGTGCCGGCTGCGCAACGCGTATTCATTGACCTTGCCAAGGTAAATCAGTGCCACCGTCCGGTCTTCGTAGCTTGTTTTCATGCGCGCATTGCTGAACTCCATGCCGCGCATGCCGGCGTAGCCGACGCCCGCCATCATCAACACGAGCACTCCGACCAGCAGGCCAAGGCGCGTACCAACCGTCAGTTGTCGCTGCATCGTCGTGCTCCTATGCCGCCAGGTTTCCAGCTTGCCTTGCCTGCAGTTGCTTGAGCAGGGCAGGTATGTCGAGGATCAATGCCACGTCGCCGCTGCCCAGCACTGTCGACCCGCTAAGGCAGGAGATGCCGCTGAACACCGGACTGAGCGGCTTGATCACCGCCTGGCATTGCCCCTGCAGGCTATCCACAACCAGTCCGGCGCGCTGGCCGGCATGCCGCACCACCAGCACGCTTTCGCGGCTGGGCGCCACGCCTTGCAGGCGGAACAGCTGGCGCAGGGCGACCGTTGGCAGCACTTCGCCGCGCAAGTCGACAAAACCGCGCTGCCCGTCACGCTCATGCTCCACGCATTCATCTATCGTGCCGAGCGGGATGGCGAAGCGCGATCCGCCAACGGTGACGAGCATGCAATCCATGATGGCCAGCGTCAGCGGAAGGCGCACGCGCACCGTGATGCCGCGGCCAGTTTCGCTGTCGATAGCGATGCTGCCGCGCAGCGCTTCGATATTGCGCTTGACCACATCCATGCCGACGCCACGCCCGGACAGGCTGGTCACCGCGCTGGCGGTCGAAAAGCCAGGTTCGAATATCAGCGCGAACACCTCGCTGTCGCTGGGTTTCAGTTCCGGCGGGAGCAGGCCGCGCTCGATGGCGCTGGCAATGATGCGTTCGCGCTGCAGGCCGCCGCCATCGTCTCCGACTTCGATCACGATGCTGCCCGAGTCGTGGAAGGCGTTCAGGAACACGGTTCCCTGCAAAGGCTTGCCACGCAGGCGCCGCACTTCGGGCGCCTCTATGCCGTGGTCGATGGCATTGCGGACCAGGTGGGTCAGCGGGTCGCCGATGCGTTCCACCAGCGTCTTGTCCAGCTCCACATCCTCGCCGCTCAGGACCAGCCGAATGTCTTTGCCGATTTCCCGCGCCACATCGTGCACCACCCGCTGGAAGCGGTTGAACGTGGCGCCGATCTTCACCATGCGCAATTGCAGGGCGCTGTCACGCACCTGCTCCACCAGGGTAGCCAGCGCGGAGGTGCTGTCCTGCAGCTCGCTGTCCTTGAAACGACCGCCGATCATCTGGGTGCGTGCGCTGGCGATGATCAATTCACCCACCAAGGTAATCAGGTGGCCGAGGCGCTCGGCATCGACGCGGATGGTACGGCTTTCGTGCGGCTTGGCCACCACTCCCGCGATGCCATGTTCCGCCAGCTGCGAGGCAGCCGGCGGCGGCAGCACCGTCCCGAGGGCGCTGGCTTGCAGCACTGCCGCGATGGCAGCGCCATGCAGCGGCAAAATATTGGCCAGGCGCTGGAAATCCTCGTCGCTGCTGCCAGGCGGCAGCAGCCGCAAAGTACATTCATCGTGCAGGAACTCGAACACCTTGCTGATTTCCTCGGCATTTGCCGCGGTCTCCAGCACGATCTCGAAACCGAGGTAACAGCTTTGCGGATCCATCTGCGCTGGCGGAGGCAAGCCGGCGTCGACCGTGGCCAGCGCCACGATTCTTCCCAGGCGGCCGAGATAGGAGATGAAGGAAGCCGGGTCCATGCCCTGCCGGAAGACGTCACGCCCGAATTCCAGCGATACCAGCCAGCAGCCGCTTTCGCCGCTGCCGTCCGCGGCGCGGGCAGCCTCCATCGGCATCGGCTCCAGTGCTGGCGCCGGGGCCAGGTAGGCGTGCAGCGCGTCCAGTTGCGGGCGGCACCGCTCGCCCAGCGCCCCTTGTCCGCCCCGCTCGACATCGCGCACCATCGCGCCTATCTGGTCCGCGCATGCCAGCAGCAGTGCCACCAGGACGTCATCGAGCGGCAGCGTACCGTTGCGCACTTTTTCCAGCACGCTTTCCACCGCATGGGTGAACAGCACGATGTAGTCCAGCCCAAACAGGCCCGCCGTGCCCTTGATGGTGTGGGCTACGCGAAAGATGGCGTTGACGGCTTCCTCGCGCGCGGCCGGTTCGCCCAGCTTCAGCAGGCCTGCCTCCATCTCGGCCAGCATTTCCCCCGCCTCGGTGACAAACGCCTGCAAGCCTTCGTCCAGGTCCATGGGGATGCCTTCCTATTGGATGCGCAGCAGCTCGAACAGCGCGACGACAGCGGGACTGTGCGCGACCAGCCGCAGCTCTTTCTGGCTGGCTTGGGCGGCGCGGCGCGCCATCAGCAACAGCTGGGCGCCGGCCGTGTCGATCTCCGTCACGCCAGCCAGGTCCACTTCCAGTACCTGTGACTGGGCAAGGCGTGCCAGGAGCACGTCTTTCATTTCCTGCACGCGCCGGATCGTGAGGTCGCCCTCGATGAAGAGCAGCGCCGGCGCCTCGATGCGCTGTGGGCTCATGCGCCAATCGTATGCCCATGCCCGGTGACTGGCAAGCCCGATGTGCGGAGTTGCATTAAGTC
This sequence comes from Pseudoduganella sp. S-14, assembly GCF_049913285.1. Lineage (GTDB taxonomy): Bacteria > Pseudomonadota > Gammaproteobacteria > Burkholderiales > Burkholderiaceae_D > Rugamonas. Next base: position 1,256,450 of record NZ_CP183991.1, on the reverse strand, counting down.
ACTATTCTCGCAATTGCCTGACGCGACGCGCCGGGTCGGCGGCGATGGCGGCTGCCGTGAAGGGCAGCGGGGGCAGGCGCTTTTCGGCGTAGAGCGGCAGCTGGTCGGCATAGTGCGCCGAGCGCGGGTCGGTGGACTGCCCGTAGACCAGCAGGCCGCGCGCCTGCGGGCCGTCTTCGTCGAAGCTGACCAGGTGGATATAGCTGGTACCCCAGGTCACCCGCTCGTAGCCCGAAGTTCCCAGCACGCCGGCCATATGGATGGAGTTGTAACTGCCGTCGATATCGCCAATCGCGCCGTGGATGGGGAAGCGCTGGCCATTGCGCGGCTCTACCTGGAAATCGGCCAGGCGCCCGTCAAACGGCACGCCAAGCTGCCGCATGCGCACAGCGGCATCCTTCAGCGCCGCCAGCATGGCAGGCATCGCTGCCGGCGCCACGCCGCGCGGCGAGTGCAGCGGATCGGTTGCATCGAATGCCAGCGACCATATCGCCGGCAGCTTGGCGGCGCTGTTCCAGAATTCGCGGAACAGCACGGCGCCGCGGCTGTCCAGCTCCGCCTTGCGGTCCCATGTCGCCAGCGCAGTGCAAGCTTGCAGCAGCAAGTCGTCGGTACTGGCCATGCAGGGCGGCACCAGTTCCGGCAGCACCAGTTCCGCCGCCAGCACGCGGTTGGCGAACATCAGCTCCTGCACGTCCTCCGGCCCGACGTGGCCGCGCTGCGCCAGCATGTCCTCGATGCCGATAAAGCCGCTGCGCGTGCGCAGGTGCTGCGCCACACCCACCGGGCCATACAAGGGTGAATACCCAAGCGGCCTCGGCCCGACCAGCAGTTGCCGCGCATTGGTGACCCAGTAGCCGTCATTGGAATTTGCCACATAGTCTGCGCGCAGCATGCTTGGTGCATTGGCGCCGCCGAAAATGCCGTCCGGCGTGCCATCGTCATCGTGCCCCCAGGCGCAGGATGAGCGCGCCCCGTCGAACATCAGCAGTGTCGCCAGCAACAGGCAATCGCCGCTGAACTGATCGGCGCCTTGGTGCGGCACGACGCTGGCATCGGCGTAGAACGCCCCGCCGTTCCTGTCTGCGGCCACCGTGTTCACCCAAGGCAGGCCGACCAGCCGTCCGAGCTGCTTTTGCAAGTCCTGCACGCTGCTGGCACGGCCAATGGCCAGCCATTGCTCCATCAAGCGCGTGTTGTTGCGATTTGGGTCGCCCAGCACCAGCAGGCCACCCTGCCCCTGCGGACTGCCAGGCACCGCCAGCACGGCGCCCAGCTTGCTGAAGTAGAAGGCTTTGCTCTTTTTCAGCAAGCTGCCATCCGGCTGCAGCACATCGATTGTCGCCGTGCGGGTCTCCAGCCATTGCGGCACGCCGTCGATCACGTAGCGCATGGGATCGGCGCCGTCGCGGGGCAGGCGGAAAGTGGTGAAATGCACCGCCTTGGTCACGGTATGGGTCCAGGCCAGGTCCTTGTTGAAGCCTATGACCACCAGCGGCAGGCCGCCCAGGCTTACGCCCATTGCATCGTAGCTGCCCGGCACCGTGACGTGCAGCTGGTAGAAACGGTCGGTGCTGGTCCAGGGATAGTGTGGATTGCCCAGCAGGATGCCGCGGCCGTTGCTGCTGGCTTCCTTGCCGATTGCCAGTGCGTTGCTGGCCATCGCTCCCCGGGTTGGCATGACGTACGGCTCACCCGATGGTGGCACATCCACCGGGCCTTCATGCAACGCCAAGGTAACGTTGCCGCTCACATCGCGCGCTGCTGCCACGATTTCGGCGGCAAACACTTCACCCGTGGCATGCAATGCCTTCTCCGCGATCAGGAGCATCACGTCGTCAAAGCTGATCGGCTTGACCCAGGCCGCATTCCTGCAGGCCTCGGGCAGGCGCGCACCATGCTCGCGCAGGTAGCGGTTGTAGCCGGCGGCATAGCCGCGCAGCAGTTGCCGGATTTCGCCGGAACCGGCGGCATAGCCGGCCCGTAGCTTGTCGATATCCAGGTAGCCCTTGAAAAAGAAGTCGCTATCTTCGTTGCGCAAGTCCATGAAGTCGAGGGCGGCGCCATATTCGCCGTTGCGCGGCTTTGTCGCGTGGGCATCCGGCCCGAAGTAGCGCGAGCGCTCGCCGCGCACCGTCAGGAAGCTGTCGGCCAGCATGCAGATATTGTCTTCGGCAAAGGAATAGGCCAGGCCATAGCCGACGCCCGCGAAATCCTTGGCCTGGATATGCGCCACGCCATAGCTGGTGCGGGTGACCTCCGCAGCAAACTGTGGTCCTGGCGTGCCGCCGTTACTGCCCTTGCCACTGCAGGCAGTGAGGAATATGACCGCACATGCGGCCAGCAGTTGCGCTTTCATGGTCTGCCTCCCCCGTAAGAAAAATGCACGCTTCCATGATGTGCGCGGCATTTCTACGACAGTTGAGGCAAATCAAATTGCTACACAATCGTGCGAAACCAATAATCTGCTAAGATTTTTGACAAATGCACCCGCCCCGGGTGCATTTTTTTTTGCGCAAAGGAGCAGACATGAAGAGCTTCACCCCAGTCGTACTGGCCGCAGGACTCTTTGCAGCCAGCGCAGCAAATGCAGCCCCCACCTGGATTACCCTCGGCGACGCTGCTTACGCCAAGCTGCAAGCCGCCGCGCCGCAGGCCATTGCGAAGCAGAGCAAGCAAGGCCAGGGCAAGGAGAAAGTCCATCTGGTGCAAATCGACGAAGAAATCATGCTGAAACTGTCGGCCGCCATCCACAGGGAATTGAAGCGCTGCGGTGGTTTCATCGTGCATGCCAGTGAAGAGGAAGGCCGTCAGGCGTTGGCCAAGGCAGGCACCGTGCAGCCGTTGGCATTGGCCGTAAGCCGCCCAAGCTACGCAATCGATAACCAGACCGTCGTCAACGGGATTCTGCCGACGATGCAGGCATCGAACATCGCGCAGACCATCATCGACATGTCGAACTTCGCGAACCGCTACTACCGCACCACCAATGGCGCCGATGCCTCCAACTGGCTGGCGCAGAAGTGGACCAGCATGGCTGCGGGCCGCAGCGACATCAGCGTGAGCCAGTACACGCACTCGGGTTATAACCAGAAGTCGGTGATCATGACCATCAACGGCAGCGACAATGCTTCCGAAGTCATTGTCATGGGCGGTCACCTGGATAGCATCAACATGAGCGGCAATGGCGAGACTTCACGCTCGCCCGGCGCCGACGATGACGCCTCCGGCATCGCCAGCCTGACCGAAGCGGTGCGCGCCATGATCGCCGCCGGCTACAAGCCGCGCCGTACCATCAAGATCATGGGTTACGCGGCGGAAGAAGTCGGCCTGCTCGGCTCCAAGGATATCGCGGCGAACTTCAAGGCCAACAACGTCAACGTGGTCGGCGTGCTGCAGCTGGATATGACCAACTACCGCGGCTCGGCCAAGGACGTCTGGATCTACACCGACTACACGGACAGCCAGCAGAACACATTCCTTGCCTCCCTGATGTCGACCTACCAGCCGAGTGTCACTGTGGGCTACAGCTCCTGCGGTTACGCATGCTCCGACCATGCCTCCTGGCAGAACCAGGGCTTCCCGGCCTCGATCCCGTTCGAAACGCTGATGGGCGAAGATAACCCCTACATCCATACATCCAACGACACCTACGCCAATTCAGGCAACCAGGCCGACCATGCGCTGAAGTTCGCCAAGCTGGCTGCCGCTTTTGCGGTGGAACTTGGCAGCGACGGTCCTGTCATCGTTCAGCCGGACACGGTCGAAACCTTCAGCGGCAGCCTGACCCTGAACCAGAAGAAAACCTTCGGTCCGTTCAAGGCAGGCGTTGGCACCTTCAAGGCTGAAACCACCGGCACCGGCGACATCGACCTGTATGTCCGCAAAGGTTCGCTGCCAACCACCAGCAGCTATAGCTGCAAGTCGGACGGCTCCACTGCGACCGAGACCTGCAGCACCAGTGTCACGGCCAATGGCGACGTCTACGTCATGTTGAACGGCTACAGCGCCGGGACCTATAACCTGAAGGTGACGTACCGGCCGCAGTAATCAGCGCAGGCTGACCGTTTGGCGTTTCCAGGCCGGGTCCTGCCACTTGTAGAAAGTGGACAGCGATTCCGGCCTGTCGGCGCCGCGTTCAGTTGCCAGCGTGGCCATGTCCAGCAGCTCGAAGCTGCGGCGGAACTTGCCCTCGGCGCGCACTTCCCGGGCCGCCAGCATCTTGGCGGTGCCCGGCACCCAGCCCGCGAATTCGGCGTAGCCGATGTCCGGATCGCTGGAGGCCGGCGGCAGCACGTCGATCACCCAACTGTCGCCCTGGCGGCGAAACAGCCACATTTCGCGCCAGCCATCGAGCGGCTGCACCGCCATTGCCAGCGCCGTGCCTTGCGGATGCACGCGCGCTGACGCCAACCACGCCACACCCCAGGTACAGCGGCTCGCGAGCTGCTTGCCGCCGCCTTGCAAGCTGACGCAAGTTTCGCCCGGCCGGCCCGCGATGGAAGTCACTGCAAGCTGGGGCGCCACCTTGCCCTGTGCCGGCGCCGGGATGGGTTCCAGCGCCCAGCGCACTGCGCCGAACCGCACGCCGGCTTCCGCATACGCAGCATTGTCTTCGTCCGCCAGTTCAGACTTGTCGACTGCCGCCAGCGCCTGTTCCGCGCGGCCGGCTGCCTGCGACGCATCCTCGCCCTTGCGCGCGCGCTGGAACGCCACGCTCGACCAGACTGCCGCGCGCCGCATATGTATGCGGTTCCTCATGTGTTCCGGCAGGCGCGTCAGGTCTACCGTGTCGAGCAACTCGGCGCGCCAGCGGTCATGCTCGGCGCGCTGCACGACACCCAGCGCAGGATCGATGCAGGCGCCGTTGCTCAACGCCAGCGCCGCGCGGTAGCGTTGCTCGGCACTGGCGGCGACCGCCAACACGCGGCGGAAAGCGTCGCCGTCGTAGCACACCCGCATCTTGCCGTCATTCTCATAGCTGCGCATCGCCACGCCATAGCTGGCCACTACTTCCAGGTGGGCGGCCAGCGCCGTCTCGGCCTGCGGCGCCAGTTTGGAAGAAGCGCGCGCCGCCAGCCGCTCCGCCATGCTGCCGATCGCATCAAACGGTTCGGCATCGATGGCTTGCGGCGCCGCGGCCTTCAGGTAGGCAGCACCGTAGCTGATGCCCAGCGCCTCGGAACCCGGCGTATCGCGCAGGAAACGCAGCACCGACAGCAACTCCGATGCGGCCGCAGGCTGCAAGTCGACTTGCCGCACGCGGCTCGCGCGCACATAGCCGGCCCGCTCGCGGCGATGGTCGTACACCTGCAGGAAATCGCCGCGGGTGCCGCGCACTTCCAGCGCGTCGCCCTGCCACAGCACGGCCTGGGCCTGGGCTGATTCGCGCGGCGCCGCACGCAGCGGGAGCTGGTCCTGGGCGACGATGGCCAAGGCCAGGGTGGCGGCAAGCATCGAGGCGGCCATGCTTATTCCCCAGCGGTGGCAGCAATGCGCTCGGTGTGCGCGGTCTTCGGCGCACCCACCAGCGTCGAGCCAATGAAGCCGCCATCGGCTGGCGGGGGCGCGATGATGACCGACACCTTGTCCGACAGCTTGTCGGCCATGGTCTTCTGGATCAGCAGCGGATGCTTGCTCAGCAGCTCACCGTCGCGCTCCATCTGGGCGCTGGCGATCTTGCCCACCAGTTCCTGGCGATAGGCTTCGGCGTCAGCCAGCTTGCGGCGCGAATCCGCTTCGCCGGCAGCTTCGATGATGCGGGCCTGGGCATTGCCCTCCGAAGTCTTGATGCGGGCGGTCTTTTCGGCTTCCGCTTCCAGCTCGCGTTGCTTGACTTGCTTTTCCTTGAACGGCAGCACGTGGCGCATGGCTTCTTCCTGTGCCCTGGCAGCGATCACCTGTTCGGAAGCGGCAGCTTCGGCGGCCTTTTCGCGCGCCACCTTTTCAGCTTCGGCTTCCAGCGCGGTCTGGCGCACCTGCTTTTCTTTCAGTTCCAACGTGTAGCGCATTTTTTCGGACGCCAGCTCTTCGGCCAGCAGTTTCTCCATGCCGGCCTTGAAATCTTCCGGCAACACGACCTTGCCGATGGTGACGCTGCGCAGCACAAGGCCGTCGGCAGCCAGCTTGGGCTTCAGTTCAGCCTCAATGGCCTGCTGGATTTCGGCGCGCTTGGAAGAAAAGATTTCACGCACCGTGTAGCGCGTCAGTATCTTGTAGATCACGCCTTCCACATCGGGCGCTACCACGTCGCGCGAGATATCGGCCGGCAGTTTGGACGCGACTTGCTCAAGGCGGGCCTGGTCCAGGCCATAGCGCACCGACATGTCCAGGCCCAGAGACAAGCCTTCCCCAGACTGGAAGGGAGTCTCCCCGGCAGCAGCCGGGCGATAGGTCTGGTCGCGCAGCGACAGCAGGCGCAATTCATGGATGCCGGGCAGGTTCAGCGCCAGGCCTTCGCGCACAATCGACGTATCGCCCGTCAGGTGGTTGGTGCGCACCGCCACTTCGCCGCGGCCAACCGTGCGCATTGGAGGGAACTGGTACAAACCGTAAGCGGCGGCGCCGGTCACGGCGAGCAGCACGACGCCCTTGCGGGCGCCGGAAGGGAAATGAATGCTGCTGGCAGCACGGCCGAGCGTCGAGCGAATCGCCTGCAGCATCGTACTGATCCGGTTGTTCATGATGATTGCCTTTCTGGTTGGTTGGCCCGGCACGGCGCCGGTACAGCAATCTTCCGGCCGCAGGCCGCGAACGTTCAATGCTGCCGCCTGCCCACTCCCTTCCGGCCTGTGAAGAAAAATTCACGCCGGCGGCCGGGCTTTTGGGTAATACTTCCTGCATGACACGCGTAGCCATCATTGAAGACGATCTCCCCACCAGCAACCAGCTCGCCGGCTGGATTGCCGCGGCCCGCCCCGGCATCCAGGTCGACCAGTGGTTCAACCGCGACGACGCCGAGGCAGCCATCGCCCGCGAACGCTATGACCTGGTGGTACTGGACATTGAACTGGGACGCGAGCGCCACGCCGGCGTCGCCGTCATCAACGCCATCAACAAGCGCCATGCGACGCCGGTATTGGTGGTGTCAGCCATGCCGGCAGCCATCTACCGCTCGATCATGAAAGCGCTGGATGCCTGGGATTACCTGCAAAAAACCACTTTCGACGAGGCCGATTTCATCGAAACCTTCCTGGAAATCCTGCGCGCTGCGAAGGACAGCAAGCCCGCCGCCCCGGCCAGCGAGCTTGCGATGGATCCGCTGCGCCAACGCACGCCCACCTGGCGCGGCCAGCGCATCAACCTGCCGCTGACGGCGCAGCGCATCCTCGCAGCACTGTTCGAGCGGCGCGGCCAGGTGGTGTCATACGAAGATCTGTTTGAAGTGGTGAAAAGTGGGCGCAACCGCGACAATATCCGCAAACATGTGAGCACTATTCGCGACGCCTTCCGCGAGATCGATCCGGACTTCGAGTGCATCGAGAACATCCCGATGCGCGGTTTCCGCTGGACCGACCAGGCATGAACCCCATTTCTCTGCTGACGCCATACCGCCTGCGCATCGTCTTGCGCATGGCCTTTCCGCTACTGGGGGTCGCCACAGTCGGCCTGGCGGTATCCGTGCTGCAGCAGGAAAAACAGCTCAGCTACCAGGCTTACGAGCACTCCTTCCACAAGACACGCGAGCAGATCGCCGCTACGCTGCGCCATCCAACCGGCCAGCTCGCCCTGCTGAATCCAACCGTGGGCCAGAACCCTGGCCTTCATCCGGTACTGTTGCCTTATGCTGCATTGGATTTCGACGACCAGGCCAAGGTGCAGCAAGCGATCTCCATGGCCGGCTGCGCTGCACCGCGCAGCGACAAGGGCACGCTTTGTGTCGGCATCGGGAACAATCCCTGGGCAGGCGGTTTTATCTACGTCGCCGGAACCTTCCATGCTCCACCGCTTACAGCCCACCCGATACGCGAAGAATCAATCGAGGGGGCCCATCGCGTCGACGTAAAAGTAAGCTTGCGTGGCCAGGAGTACCACTGGATCGCTCCTTTCGAACAGACTGGCGACCCGGCAAACGGCGGCATACGCGGCCGCCTGACCGGCTACACAGCGGCCGATGCAGGCCAGCCGCATGCCCGTCCGGTCAAGGATTTCCGCGGCTGGATCTGGCAAAGCCCGGTTTGCGCACCTGAAGGCACGCCCGGCTGCGCGCATAGCACGTTCTTCTCGGTCCGGCTGCCGGTCGGGGTGCTGCAAGACGCCCTTTTTGCCAAGACCCGGCCAGCCTGGCCGCCAGCGGACTTGGCCAACATCAACGTTGACGTGGCGGTACTGCCGCCAGGCGATGGCCCTGCCCTGCTGGACACGACACGCGACCAGGCCACGCCGCTGTTTTCCCTGCGCGACCTGCAGTCGCTGCTTTTGCCAGGTGAAACCCTGCGCATCCGCACCGAGCAAGGCAAGGAAGTGTTGACCCTTTCCGCAGCCAGCAGCAGTGGCGACCAGAGCTGGCACGCCCTGCTTACCCTGGTGCGCCACCTGCCAGTCGACACCACCGTCAAAGCACTGCAAACCCGCGCCAGCGTGCCTACACCGCTTGGCAATTTTGAAATTGAATTGAGCGGAGATGCACGCAGCGTCAGCGACACCTTGAGCGTGGTGGCCACCCGCGTGTCCTGGTTTGTCGGCGCCATCCTTGGTGCATTGCTGGTGGCATGGCTGGTAGTGGAAGCTGGCATCATCCGCCCAATCAGCATTCTGACCAAACGCGCCGACAAAGTAGCACGCTCAGTCAAGACTGCCGGTGCGCTCGATGAATTTGACTTGTCCGACCTGCGCGGCCGCGACGAATTGGGTGTGCTGGCCAACTGCCTGCACGACCTGCTGCGGCGCGTGCGCGAGGACGTGGAGAAGGAAGCGATTCGCGCCGAGCAGGAGCGAGACATGTGGCACGCAGTGGGCCACGAAATCATGTCGCCGCTGCAGTCGCTGATGGCGTTGCACAGTGGTGAGCATGACCCAAGTGGACGCTATATTCACCGCATGCAGCAGGCGGTACGTGTACTTTATGGACAAGCATCACCCAGCGAGGCATTCCAGTCGACCACCCTGCAGCTCGAAACCCTGGACCTCGACGCCTTCCTGCGCGATGTGGCAGCCAACGCACCTTGTGTCGGCATTGCCGACGTAAGCTACCAGGGCGGAACGCCCGCCATGGTTCGCGCCGATCCTTATTCGCTGGAAGATGTGGTGACCCACATCTTGAACAACGCCAACCGCCACCGCACGCCGGGCACCCCGATCACGATGACGTTGACGTCAGACCAGCGCGCAGCCAGCCTGGCAATCCATAACAAAGGCGCCTCGATCGCGCCGGCGCTGATCGACAAGGTATTCGAGTATGGCGTATCGGGCCAGGAAGAAGGCGCCAATCGCGGCCAAGGCCTGTTCGTCGTCAAGACTTATATGGCCAAGATGGGCGGCACGGTAGCTGTGCGCAATGTGGCTGGCGGCGTCGAGTTCACACTGACGCTGCATACGGGAGCCTGAAGCAGAAAAGCAAAAAGCCCGCTGGCACATGCCTAGCGGGCTTTTCTAATAAGAGCCTGACGATAACCTACTTTCACACTGGTTGCAGCACTATCATCGGCGCAAAGTCGTTTCACGGTCCTGTTCGGGATGGGAAGGGGTGGGACCGACTTGCTATGGTCATCAGGCATGACTTGTCAACAATCCGGGAAGAAGTAAAAGCGGGGGTAGTGTTCTCAAAGACTGTGTAAGTGCTACATAACCGTCAAGGTTATAGGGACAAGCCGTACGGGCAATTAGTATCAGTTAGCTTAATGCATTACTGCACTTCCACACCTGACCTATCAACGTCCTGGTCTCGAACGACCCTTCAAGGAGCTCAAGGCTCCGGGAAATCTCATCTTAAGGCAAGTTTCCCGCTTAGATGCTTTCAGCGGTTATCTCTTCCGAACTTAGCTACCCGGCAATGCCACTGGCGTGACAACCGGTACACCAGAGGTTCGTCCACTCCGGTCCTCTCGTACTAGGAGCAGCCCCCTTCAAATTTCCAACGCCCACGGCAGATAGGGACCAAACTGTCTCACGACGTTTTAAACCCAGCTCACGTACCACTTTAAATGGCGAACAGCCATACCCTTGGGACCGGCTACAGCCCCAGGATGTGATGAGCCGACATCGAGGTGCCAAACTCCCCCGTCGATATGAACTCTTGGGAGGAATCAGCCTGTTATCCCCAGAGTACCTTTTATCCGTTGAGCGATGGCCCTTCCATACAGAACCACCGGATCACTATGTCCTACTTTCGTACCTGCTCGACTTGTCGGTCTCGCAGTTAAGCACGCTTATGCCATTGCACTATTAGCACGATGTCCGACCGTACCTAGCGTACCTTCGAACTCCTCCGTTACCGTTTGGGAGGAGACCGCCCCAGTCAAACTGCCTACCATGCACTGTCCCCGATCCGGATTACGGACCAAGGTTAGAACCTCAAACAAACCAGGGTGGTATTTCAAGGATGGCTCCATAGGAACTGGCGTCCCTACTTCAAAGCCTCCCACCTATCCTACACAGATTGGTTCAAAGTCCAATGCAAAGCTACAGTAAAGGTTCATGGGGTCTTTCCGTCTAGCCGCGGGTAGATTGCATCATCACAAACACTTCAACTTCGCTGAGTCTCGGGAGGAGACAGTGTGGCCATCGTTACGCCATTCGTGCAGGTCGGAACTTACCCGACAAGGAATTTCGCTACCTTAGGACCGTTATAGTTACGGCCGCCGTTTACTGGGACTTCAATCAAGAGCTTGCACCCCATCATTTAATCTTCCAGCACCGGGCAGGCGTCACACCCTATACGTCCACTTTCGTGTTTGCAGAGTGCTGTGTTTTTATTAAACAGTCGCAGCCACCAGTTTATTGCAACCTTTTCGCCCTTCCACAGTAAAGTGGTCAAGCTACCGAGGCGTACCTTATCCCGAAGTTACGGTACCAATTTGCCGAGTTCCTTCTCCCGAGTTCTCTCAAGCGCCTTAGAATACTCATCTCGCCCACCTGTGTCGGTTTGCGGTACGGTCTCGTATGACTGAAGCTTAGAGGCTTTTCTTGGAACCACTTCCGATTGCTTCGCGGGATAAACCCGCTCGTCCCAGTCCCTTGAATTACGCGCCCGGATTTGCCTAAGCGCCTTCTATGAACCAGAAACTGCCTATTCCAACAGGCAGACAACCTTCCGCGATCCGTCCCCCCATCGCATCATACGACGGTGCAGGAATATTAACCTGCTTCCCATCAGCTACGCATCTCTGCCTCGCCTTAGGGGCCGACTCACCCTGCTCCGATGAACGTTGAACAGGAAACCTTGGGCTTACGGCGTGCGGGCTTTTCACCCGCATTATCGCTACTCATGTCAGCATTCGCACTTCTGATACCTCCAGCATCCTTCACAAGACACCTTCGCAGGCTTACAGAACGCTCTCCTACCATATCCTTGCGGATATCCGCAGCTTCGGTGACTGGCTTAGCCCCGTTACATCTTCCGCGCAGGACGACTCGATCAGTGAGCTATTACGCTTTCTTTAAATGATGGCTGCTTCTAAGCCAACATCCTGACTGTTTTAGCCTTCCCACTTCGTTTTCCACTTAGCCAATCTTTGGGACCTTAGCTGGCGGTCTGGGTTGTTTCCCTCTTGACACCGGACGTTAGCACCCGATGTCTGTCTCCCAAGCTCGCACTCAACGGTATTCGGAGTTTGCAATGGTTTGGTAAGTCGCGATGACCCCCTAGCCATAACAGTGCTCTACCCCCGTCGGTGATACTTGAGGCACTACCTAAATAGTTTTCGGAGAGAACCAGCTATTTCCAAGTTTGTTTAGCCTTTCACCCCTATCCACAGCTCATCCCCTAATTTTTCAACATTAGTGGGTTCGGTCCTCCAGTGCGTGTTACCGCACCTTCAACCTGGCCATGGATAGATCACTTGGTTTCGGGTCTACACCCAGCGACTGGCGCCCTGTTCGGACTCGATTTCTCTACGGCTCCCCTATCTGGTTAACCTCGCCACTGAATGTAAGTCGCTGACCCATTATACAAAAGGTACGCCGTCACCCCTTACGAGGCTCCGACTGTTTGTATGCACACGGTTTCAGGATCTATTTCACTCCCCTCCCGGGGTTCTTTTCGCCTTTCCCTCACGGTACTGGTTCACTATCGGTCGATTACGAGTATTTAGCCTTGGAGGATGGTCCCCCCATGTTCAGACAGGATTTCTCGTGTCCCGCCCTACTTGTCGTACGCTTAGTACCACCGCTTGGATTTCATGTACGGGGCTATCACCCGCTATGGCCAGAGTTTCCAATCTGTTCCATTATCCAAACGACTATCACGTACAGGCTCTTCCCATTTCGCTCGCCACTACTTTGGGAATCTCGGTTGATTTCTTTTCCTGCAGCTACTTAGATGTTTCAGTTCGCCGCGTTCGCTTCACACACCTATGTATTCAGTGAGTGATGACCTATAAGGCCGGGTTTCCCCATTCGGAAATCTTCGGATCAATGCTTGTTTGTCAGCTCCCCGAAGCTTATCGCAGACTTCTACGTCCTTCATCGCCTGTAATCGCCAAGGCATCCACCATGTGCACTTATTCACTTGTCCCTATAACCTTGACGGCTACAAGTTCAAGCACTTACTACTGTGTTTGATGAGTTTTACTACTACCCTAAGTGATATCTTGCGATATCGCTTAATAAAACTTTTACTTCTTCCAGATTGTTAAAGAACGGTACTACTTTTATGTCTGCGTCTACGCACACATAAAAGCATTTGGTGGAGGATGACGGGATCGAACCGACGACCCCCTGCTTGCAAAGCAGGTGCTCTCCCAGCTGAGCTAATCCCCCTGGGTGGTACTGGTAGGGCTGGTTGGGCTCGAACCAACGACCCCCGCGTTATCAACACGGTGCTCTAACCAGCTGAGCTACAGCCCCATTTGTTCTTCGTATTACAACAGCCGATAAGTGTGGACGTTTGAGTCTGATGCCGACTCTAGAAAGGAGGTGATCCAGCCGCACCTTCCGATACGGCTACCTTGTTACGACTTCACCCCAGTCACGAATCCCACCGTGGTAGGCGCCCTCCTTGCGGTTAAGCTACCCACTTCTGGTGAAACCCGCTCCCATGGTGTGACGGGCGGTGTGTACAAGACCCGGGAACGTATTCACCGCGACATGCTGATCCGCGATTACTAGCGATTCCAACTTCATGTAGTCGAGTTGCAGACTACAATCCGGACTACGATACACTTTCTGGGATTAGCTCCCCCTCGCGGGTTGGCGGCCCTCTGTATGTACCATTGTATGACGTGTGAAGCCCTACCCATAAGGGCCATGAGGACTTGACGTCATCCCCACCTTCCTCCGGTTTGTCACCGGCAGTCTCATTAGAGTGCTCTTGCGTAGCAACTAATGACAAGGGTTGCGCTCGTTGCGGGACTTAACCCAACATCTCACGACACGAGCTGACGACAGCCATGCAGCACCTGTGTGCAGGTTCTCTTTCGAGCACTCCCAGATCTCTCCAGGATTCCTGCCATGTCAAGGGTAGGTAAGGTTTTTCGCGTTGCATCGAATTAATCCACATCATCCACCGCTTGTGCGGGTCCCCGTCAATTCCTTTGAGTTTTAATCTTGCGACCGTACTCCCCAGGCGGTCTACTTCACGCGTTAGCTGCGTTACTAAGTCAATTAAGACCCAACAACTAGTAGACATCGTTTAGGGCGTGGACTACCAGGGTATCTAATCCTGTTTGCTCCCCACGCTTTCGTGCATGAGCGTCAGTTTTGACCCAGGGGGCTGCCTTCGCCATCGGTGTTCCTCCACATCTCTACGCATTTCACTGCTACACGTGGAATTCTACCCCCCTCTGCCAAACTCTAGCCTCGCAGTCTCCATCGCCATTCCCAGGTTAAGCCCGGGGATTTCACGACAGACTTACGAAACCGCCTGCGCACGCTTTACGCCCAGTAATTCCGATTAACGCTTGCACCCTACGTATTACCGCGGCTGCTGGCACGTAGTTAGCCGGTGCTTATTCTTCAGGTACCGTCAGCAGATCTGGATATTAGCCAGACCCTTTTCTTCCCTGACAAAAGAGCTTTACAACCCGAAGGCCTTCTTCACTCACGCGGCATTGCTGGATCAGGGTTGCCCCCATTGTCCAAAATTCCCCACTGCTGCCTCCCGTAGGAGTCTGGACCGTGTCTCAGTTCCAGTGTGGCTGGTCGTCCTCTCAGACCAGCTACTGATCGTTGCCTTGGTGAGCCTTTACCTCACCAACTAGCTAATCAGATATCGGCCGCTCCAGGAGCACAAGGTCTTGCGATCCCCTGCTTTCATCCTTAGATCGTATGCGGTATTAGCGTAACTTTCGCTACGTTATCCCCCACTCTTGGGTACGTTCCGATATATTACTCACCCGTTCGCCACTCGCCGCCAGGCCGAAGCCCGCGCTGCCGTTCGACTTGCATGTGTAAAGCATGCCGCCAGCGTTCAATCTGAGCCAGGATCAAACTCTTCAGTTCAATCTCTGTTTTTCGGTATTGCTACCGAGGTCACTCACTCAAAATACTGACGAAATCTCATTAAGAGATTTACGTTTAATTTTGTGCGAGCGTTATAACGTATATTTTGAGCATCAGGCCCGAAGGCCTGGGCATATCGTCAAACGCCCACACTTATCGACTGTTGATTTTTAAAGATCGCTGCCTTATCGTTGACAAAGCGTTGTGTTTGTCAGCAGCAGAGAAGCGAGATTATGCGGTACAGCGTGCAACTCGTCAACCCCTCTTTTTCTTCCCTCGCTTCGTTGCGTTAAGTACGCTGCGTTGCGAGGGACCGAACTATATCAAAGCCCCTCGAAGTTTGGCAAGCGCTTTTCGAGGAAGGCATACATGCCTTCGCGCTGGGCAGGGGTGCCGAAGCCTGCATGGAACAAGCGGCGCTCGTAATTTACGCCTTCGCTCAGGGTGGTTTCGAAGGCGCGGTTCACGCAATCCTTGATCTGCATGGCGACGGAAACCGGCATCTGGGCGATGCCTTGAGCGATCTCCAGCACGGATTCGATCAGCTTGTCGGCAGGGACTACGCGCGAGACCAGGCCAATGCGCTCCGCTTCGGCCGCATCGATCATGCGGGTGGTCAGCAGCATATCCATCGCTTTCGCCTTACCAATGGTGCGCGGCAGGCGCTGGGTGCCGCCGGCGCCCGGAGTAACGCCGACCTTGATTTCAGGCTGGCCGAACTTGGCGGAGTCAGCAGCAACCAGGAAATCG
Source organism: Pseudoduganella sp. S-14 (assembly GCF_049913285.1). Lineage (GTDB taxonomy): Bacteria > Pseudomonadota > Gammaproteobacteria > Burkholderiales > Burkholderiaceae_D > Rugamonas. Next base: position 1,241,102 of record NZ_CP183991.1, on the reverse strand, counting down.
CACATCATGGCCAGTTCGCAGCCGCCACCCAGCGCGAAGCCAGCCACGGCGCCGATCACCGGCTTGCGCACTTTCAGGATGTGCTCCCAGTTGCGCCCAATATAGTTATCGCGGTGGGTGTCCTGGTAGGTGTAATCCTTCATCGCAGCGATGTCGGCGCCCGCGGCAAAGGCCTTTTCGCTGCCGGTCAGCACGATGACGTGGATTGCAGGGTCTTTTTCGAACTTGGCAAAAGCCTCGCCCAGCTCATTCATCATGTTGTCGTTCAGGGCGTTGAGGGCCTTGGGACGATTCAGGCGGATCAGCGCCACTTTGTCGTGAACTTCTACGAGCAGGTCCTGGTATTCCATTTATTCTCCTCCAGTCGGTTAGCTATCGGGCAATTGTAGCTGTTGTGCACGAAGCGCGCGCCGATGAATCCGGGGTAGACCTACACTGGACTGGAGAATTTGTCAGGAGAACTGCCATGTTCAAATCGATTTTGCTGCCCACCGACGGCTCGCAACTTTCGGAACGGGCCACCCAGACTGCGATCGAATTCGCAAAGATCCATGGCGCGCGCATCACTGCGGTCTCCGTGGTCCAGCCCCTCCCCTTCGTACCCTTGGCCGATGCGGCCGTGCTGCCAGACCCCGGCGTCTTTGATCGCGAAGTACGGAGCAATGTCCAGGCTGGCCTGGATAAGGTGCTTGCGGCAGCCACCGCAGCCGGCATCGAGTGCGATGCCGTGCTGGGCGAGGCCATCAACCCCTACGAGGTCATCGTCAAGACCGCGGAAGAGCGGCATTGCGACATCATCCTGATGGCGTCCCATGGCCGCAAGGGCCTGAATAAACTATTCCTTGGAAGCGAAACTCAGAAAGTCCTCGCCCATACGCATTTGCCGGTGCTCGTTTTACGCTGACCCCTGATCATATTGTGCATTTGGCAATATTTTTCAAATTCGCAACTTGATCAAGGAAGGCTGGCGGTGACGCACTGGCGTGCGGCACCAACAGTTGCAAGACGCTCGCCTTCCGCGTCCCTGCCACGACCAACAAGGTCAATTGCGCGAGCGGGCCGACCGCACCGCGAAGTGGCTGAACACCGGCAAACGCACGCATGTATGCTGCCGATATCGGCAAGATCATGCGCGCGCTGAATGTGCCCGATGCGCAGGGCAAGCGTTAGCGGGCGAGCTTGGGCAACAGCACCCAGATACTGCCGCGCTGTTTCATGCGGCCGGCGAAATCGGCAGCTTCCGAACCAAAGCCGAAGAACAGGTCAAGGCGGATGGCGCCCTTGATGGCGCCGCCGGTATCCTGCGCCAGCATCAGCCTTTGCAGCGGCAGTTCATCGTCGCCAGGCAGCGTTGTATTCAGGTAGACCGGGGCTCCCAGTGGAAGCTGGCTGCGGTCGATCGCCACGGAACGCTGCGGCGTCAGCGGCACGTTCAGCGTCCCTTTCGGGCCGACCTTCGGGTCGGGCAGCTTTTCTTCCTTGAAGAAGACGTAGCTCGGATTGGCATTGAACAGCTCCTGCTGGCGCGTCGGGTGGCCGTCGATCCAGGCCTTGATTCCTTGTGCGGTCGCTTGTTCGGTGGTCAGCTCCCCTTGCTGCACCAGCCATTTGCCGATCGACTGGTAAGGGCGGCCGTTCTGGTCGGCGTATGCGACGCGCACGGTATCGCCGTCAGGCAGTTGCACACGGCCGGAACCCTGCACTTCCAGGAAGAAGGCTTCGACCGAATCATCGACCCACAGCAGTTCGTTGCCCGGCAAGCCGGTGCGGCTGATTTCCTCGCGCGCCGGATAAGGCACGACACGCTTGCCCTTCAGGCGGCCGCGCACGCGCTTGCCGGCTAGTTCGGGATAGACCGAGCCGACGTCGATGATGACCATATCGTCGGGCACCTTGTACAACGGTGTCTTGTAAGGGCCGCCTTTCTTACGGGCGCCGCGCAGCAGCGGTTCGTAATAGCCGGTAATCAGGCCGGTATTGCTGCCATCCGGCGCGACCACCTGGTGCGGATCGAAGAAGGATTCAAAGAACAGGCGGATGGCAGCCTGGCTATTGGCGTCCACGGTCTTGGCGATCGCGCAGGGTTCCTTCCAGTCTGCTCCGCTTGCCAGCTTGGAGCAGGACAGCATGAAGGCCGGCCATGCAGCGCGCAGGTCGTCTCGATCCCAGCCCGGCAAGTCGGAGAAGCGGGCGGGAATGAATTCAGCTTTGGCAGGCGGGGTCGGTGCGGCCGGCACGGTCGGCTGCACCGGCTGCTGTGCCGGCGTGGCAGGCGCAGTTGGCGTGACGGGTGCAGGCTGCGACGGTTTGGCAGGCGGCGTGGGCGAAGTGACGCAACCGGCCAGCACTAACGCGACGGCGGTGGCGCAAACGGGTAAACTACGGCGTGTCAAAAACATGAGGTGTTGTCTATGATTTATCTGATGCTTGAAGCGCTGGTGGCGCTCTTCCTTCTGGTATTCATCGTCTGGTGGACGCTGCCGTCCAACAAAAAGAAGAAGGACGGCGAGAAGTAACTAGTGCAGGGTTCGCGGCAAGGACAGCACGAATTCGGGAATCTTGGTTTCAAACTGGTGGCCGTCTTCAGCCACGCAGAAATATTCTCCATACATGGAGCCCTGCGGCGTGCGCAACTGCGTGCCGCTGGTGTACTCGAACACCTCGCCCGGCGCCAGCAATGGCTGATGGCCGACGACGCCCAGGCCGCGTACTTCTTCAATATGGTTGTTCGCATCGGTGATCACCCAGTGACGGGAGATCAGCTGGGCCGGCACGGTGCCGGTGTTCTTGATGGTGATCGTGTAAGTGAACACGAAATTGGTGCGGTCCGGATTGGACTGTTCCGGCAGGTACTGGGTGCGTACCTCGACCGCAAACTCATACTGGGCCATAAGGGTTTCCTTCATAACAATTGGGCAATTCTAGTCCAAGCAATCGGACATCGTCCGCACAGCAGCGTAAAATAACGCATCTTTTTTCTCAGCCGACCAGCCATGACCTCTTTCCGTATCGCTCCGAGCATCCTGTCCGCCGACTTCGCCCGCCTGGGTGAAGAGGTTCGCAACGTCGTTGCCGCTGGCGCCGACATCATCCACTTCGACGTCATGGACAACCACTACGTGCCTAACCTCACCGTCGGCCCGCTGGTCTGCCAGGCGATCCGCCCGCACGTGCAAGTGCCGATCGACGTGCACCTGATGGTCAAGCCGGTCGACCGCATCATCCCTGATTTCGCCAAGGCTGGCGCCAACATCATCACCTTCCATCCGGAAGCGTCCGATCATATCGACCGTTCGCTGCAGCTGATCCGCGACAACGGCTGCAAGGCTGGCCTGGTGTTCAATCCTGCCACCCCACTGAGCTACCTGGATCACGTGATGGACAAGATCGACATGATCCTGATCATGTCGGTGAACCCGGGCTTCGGCGGCCAGTCCTTCATCCCGCAGGCGCTGAAGAAGATCGCCGAAGCGCGCCGCCGCATCGACGAATCCGGCCGCGACATCATGCTGGAAGTCGACGGCGGCATCAAGATCGACAACATCAAGGCGGCAGCGGAAGCTGGCGCCGACACCTTCGTGGCAGGTTCCGCGATCTTCGGCCAGCCCGACTACAAGGCCGTGATCGACGCGATGCGCGGCCAACTGGCTTCGCTGTAAGAATGGCGGCGGTCCTGCGCGGCGTAAGGGCCGCCATCATTGACCTCGACGGCACGATGCTCGACACGATGCCGGACTTCGAAGTGGCCATCAACCTGATGCGCGAAGAACTGGGGCTGGCGCACATTACAGTCGCGCAGATTGAACTGATGGTCGGCAAAGGGTCGGAGAACCTGGTGCGGCGCGTGCTCGCGCTGGACTACGACGAGGCCGGCGTCGAGCAGCACTTCCCGGCCGCGATGGAAGCCTACCAGCGCCACTACCTGGTCATCAATGGCCGCCACAGCGAAGTATATGCCGACGTGGTGGCGGGCCTGGAGCGCATGCGCGCAGACGGCTTGCGTCTGGCCTGCGTGACCAACAAGCCGGTGGCATTCGCCAAGCCGCTGCTTGCGCTGAAGGGCCTGGACGGCTACTTCGAAGTGCTGTTCGGCGGCGATTCCTTCGAAAAGAAGAAACCGCACCCTCTACCCTTGCTGAAGGCCTGCGAATTTTTCGACTTGCCACCGGCGCAGGTAGTGGCGATCGGCGACTCCTCGAACGACGCCGAAGCGGCCCGCGCGGCCGGCTGTCCTGTGCTGACTGTGCCATATGGATATAACCACGGCGTGGGTATACACGAAACGGATTCCGATGGTATAGTTGACACGCTGCTTCATGCAGCAACCTTGATTAGCACGCAAAACGACGCTATCTGACCGAAATGTTTCTCAACAAAAGACACAATGTAACCCACCGGGGCTCGATTGAGGCCTGGCTGTGGCGACGCTGGCAATCCTGACTTAGTCCCGATTGCTGTCGGCGCACGTGCGTGTCACTGCTCCGGCAGGTTTTTTGTAACCGAACCGCCACCACCACATCCATGGCGGAATGGAGAGAAACATGACTGAACTCGAATTCAAATCCCTGGCCGCGGATGGCTACAACCGTATCCCTCTGATCGCGGAAGCTTTCGCCGACCTGGAAACCCCGCTCACCCTGTACCTCAAGCTGGCCCAGACCCAGAATTACGGCAAGAACACCTTCCTGCTCGAGTCGGTGGTGGGCGGCGAGCGTTTCGGCCGCTACTCCTTCATCGGCCTGCCTGCCAACACCCTGCTGCGCAGCACCGGCAAGCTGACCGAAATCGTCAAGAACGGCGAGGTGATCGAGACCCACGAAGGCAATCCCCTCGAATTCATTGAGCAATACCAGGCGCGCTTCAAAGTAGCCGTGCGTCCCGGCATGCCACGCTTCTGCGGCGGCCTGGCCGGCTACTTCGGCTACGACACCGTGCGTCATATTGAAAAGACCCTGGCCAGGACGCAGCCGAAGGACGACCTGGGCCTGCCGGAAATCCAGTTGATGGTGACCGAAGAACTGGCCGTCATCGACAACCTGTCCGGCAAGTTGTACTTGATCGTCTACGCCGATCCGCAGCAGCCGGAAGCCTTCGCCAAGGCGCGCCAGCGCCTCAAAGACCTGCGCGCCCTGCTGCGGCGCGGTGTCGATGCGCCGGTTACCACGCCGTCGGTACGCACCGAGACCATCCGCGACTTCGCCAAGGAGGATTACCTGAAGGCCGTCGCCAAGGCACACGAATATATCCTGGCGGGCGACTTGATGCAGGTGCAGATCGGCCAGCGCATCCGCAAGCCATATGTGGATTCGCCACTCACGCTGTACCGCTCGCTGCGTTCGCTGAACCCGTCGCCGTACATGTACTTCTACAATTTCGGCGACATGCAGATCGTTGGTGCATCGCCGGAAATCCTGGTACGCAACGAAACCCTGGCTGACGGCGAAAAGAAAGTCACGCTGCGCCCGATCGCCGGCACACGCCCGCGCGGCAATACGCCCGAACGCGATGCGGCGCTGGCCGAAGAGCTGCTGAACGATCCGAAGGAAGTGGCGGAACACGTGATGCTGATCGACCTGGCCCGCAATGACCTGGGCCGCATCTCCGAAACCGGCAGCGTGAAGCTGACCGACAAGATGGTGATCGAGAAGTACTCGCACGTGCAGCACATCGTCTCCAACGTCGAGGGCAAGCTGAAGAAAGGCATGTCCAACCTGGACGTGCTGCGCGCCACCTTCCCTGCCGGCACCCTGACCGGTGCGCCGAAAGTGCGTGCGATGGAAATCATCGACGAACTGGAAATCTGCAAGCGCGGCATCTACGGCGGCGCCTGTGGCTACCTGTCCTTCGGCGGCGAAATGGACGTAGCGATTGCGATCCGCACCGGCGTGATCAAGGACGGCATGCTGTACGTGCAGGCCGCCGCCGGCATCGTCGCCGACTCGATACCGGAAATGGAATGGCAGGAAACTGAAAACAAGGCGCGCGCCGTGCTGCGCGCGGCCGAGCAAGTGCAAGATGGCCTGGATGGGGAGTTCTGAAATGCTGCTGATGATCGACAACTACGACTCCTTCACCTACAACATCGTGCAGTATTTCGGCGAGCTGGGCGAAGACGTGCGCGTGCACCGCAACGACGAAATCACCATCGACGAAATCGAAGCATTGAATCCCGACCGCATCTGCATCTCGCCGGGTCCGAAAGACCCGTCGCAGGCGGGCATTTCGCTGGAAGTGCTGAAGCACTTCGCAGGCAAGAAACCTATCCTGGGCGTCTGCCTGGGGCACCAGGCCATCGGCGAAGCCTTTGGCGGCAAAGTTATCCGCGCCAAGCAAGTCATGCATGGCAAAACTTCTCTTATCGCGCATACGGGTGTGGGCGTGTTCCAGGGCTTATCCAGCCCGTTCACGGTAATCCGCTACCACTCTTTGGCAATCGAGCGATCCTCGCTGCCTTCCTGCCTGGAAGTCACAGCCTGGACCGACGACGGCGAAATCATGGGCGTGCGTCACAAGGAATACGACATCGAGGGCGTGCAGTTCCACCCCGAGTCCATCCTGTCCGAGCACGGCCACGCCTTGCTGAAGAATTTCCTCGATCGCAAATAAGAGAAGGAAGCATCATGCCTATCACGCATCAAGAAGCACTGGTTCGCTGCATCGAACACCGTGAGATTTTCCACGACGAGATGCTGTACCTGTTCCGCCAGATCATGTCCGGCGAAATGTCGCCAGTCATGGTGGCTGCCCTGACCATGGGTTTGCGCGTCAAGAAGGAAACCATCGGCGAGATCACCGCTGCAGCGCAGGTCATGCGCGAGTTCTCGACCAAGGTCCCGATGGCCGATACCACCAACCTGGTGGATATCGTCGGCACCGGCGGCGATGGCGCGCACACGTTCAATATTTCTTCCGCTTCGATGTTTGTCGCCGCTGCCGCCGGTGCGCGCGTGGCCAAGCATGGCGGACGCTCCGTGTCGTCCTCCTCGGGCAGCGCCGACCTGATCGAATCGCTGGGCGCGAACATCAACCTGAAACCGGAGCAGATCGCGCAGTCGATCGCGCAGACCGGCATCGGCTTCATGTTCGCGCCAAATCACCACGCTGCGATGAAGCATGTGGCGCCGGTGCGCCGCGAACTGGGCGTGCGCTCCATCTTCAATATCCTTGGCCCGCTGACCAACCCTGCCGGCGCCCCGAACATCCTGATGGGCGTGTTCCACCCGGACCTGGTGGGTATCCAGGTGCGCGTGCTGCAGCGTTTGGGCGCGCAGCATGCGGTGGTCGTCTATGGCCGCGACAATATGGATGAAGTGTCGCTGGGCGCAGGCACCATGGTGGGTGAACTGGTCAACGGCGAAATCCGTGAGTATGAAATCCATCCTGAAGATTTCGGCCTGTCGATGATCGCTTCGCGCAACCTCAAGGTGGCGGATGCGACCGAATCGAAGGCGCGCGTGATGGAAGCCCTGCGCGGCGAACCGGGGCCTGCGTCGGATATCGTGGCGCTGAATGCTGGCACCGCCTTGTATGCGGCCGGCGTAGCCTCGTCCATCGAGGACGGGCTGGCGCGGGCACGAACGGCTGTGTCGTCCGGCGCGGCGGTGGCCAAGCTGGAACAGTTCGTTCGCGTCACGCAGGAACTCGGCCGGGAGGGTTAAGCGATGTTCGGCATCCATGACCTGACGCTGTTTGTGATCTCCGGTCTGCTGCTGAACATCATGCCGGGGCCGGATTCGCTGCTGATCATGGCGCGCAGCGCCACCCAGGGCTGGCGTGCTGGTTGCGCTGCGGCGCTGGGGGTTGGCGCGGGCACCATGCTGCACATCGGCGCGGCAGCGCTTGGCCTGTCGGCCCTGCTGGCCACCTCCGCCACTGCCTTCACCGTTGTGAAATGGGTGGGCGCGGCGTATATCGCCTGGTGCGGCATTTGCATGCTGCGGGCGCGACTTAAGACCAGCGAAACCAGCAAACCAGCGTCTGACCCACTGGGTCAGACACCGCCCTACCGGTTTGCGCCGATGGCTGCCCTGCCCTATCGCAAGATCTTCGCGCAAGGCTTCCTGACCAATGTCCTGAACCCGAAAGTCGCACTGTTCTTCCTGGCTTTTGTGCCACAGTTCATCGACGCGGACGCAGCGAACAAGCCGCTGGCCTTCCTGGTCCTTGGCTGCATCTTCAATTTCAACGGCATGCTGTGGTGTAACAGCCTTGCCATCTTCACCGCCTTCGCAAGCGCGCGGCTGAAGGTCAAACCACAGGTGGCACTGTGGCTGAATCGCGCGACCGGCAGCCTGTTCATCGCGCTTGGAGCGCGCCTGGCCCTGGCCGAACAACATTAAAGAATCATCATGTCCGACATCCTGAACAAAATCCTGGCCGTGAAGGCCGACGAAGTAGCGGCGGCCAAGAAGCACCGCAGCCTTCAATCCCTGCGCGACGAAGTCGAAGGCGACAATGAACTGCGCGCCGGCCTGCGCGGCTTTGAAGCCGGCCTGCGCAGCAAGATCGAAGCCGGCCAGGCCGGCGTGATCGCCGAGGTGAAGAAAGCCTCGCCATCGAAAGGCGTGCTGCGTCCGGACTTCCGCCCAGCCGAAATCGCCGGCAGCTACGCCAGTGCCGGCGCGGCCTGTCTGTCGGTACTGACCGATGTCAATTTCTTCCAGGGCTCGAACGAATACCTGAAACAGGCGCGCGCTGCCTGCGACATTCCCGTCCTGCGCAAGGACTTCATGGTCGACATGTACCAGATCTATGAAGCGCGTGCCATGGGCGCCGATTGCATCCTGCTGATCGTGTCCGCGTTGGACCACGGCCTGATGGCGGAAATGGAAGCCTGCGCCCACGAATTGGGCATGGACGTTCTGATCGAATCGCACGATGGCGACGAGCTGGCCGCGGCGCTGAACCTCAAGAGCCGCCTGATCGGCATCAACAACCGCAACCTGCGCACCTTCGACGTTACGCTGGACACCACGCTCGACCTGCTGTCGCGCATTCCGCAAGAACGCATGGTCATCACCGAATCCGGCATCATGACGCCAGCCGACGTTCAGCGCATGCGCGAACGCAACGTGCACGCCTTCCTGGTCGGCGAAGCCTTCATGCGCGCACCCGACCCGGGAGCCGAGCTGCGCAAGCTGTTCAATTAAAGCCGCAACGCTGCGATTTCATGGCGCCCGCGCGGCGCCATTCAGTAAACAGGCCCATCGACCTTGGCTCGAAAATGGTTAGGGTCTGGCCATCGAGACTGAGCTTGAAGGTCTCGATGTGCTCTACCTTCATCCAAGGCTTGTCCGCCAGCGGCACCTGCCAAACAAAGGTGCGGTTGCGCACAGCCCATTCGCCCTGCTCCTGCTTGACCTTGTCCTCCTGGCCTTGCAGCGGCAGGACAGAAAAATTGCCGTCATCCCGCATCACCACCCTGCCATTCGGGCCGCGTTTGCTGGACTCCCATATGCCGACGATAGCGCAAGGCTGCGGATGACTACCAAGCGCGGCGTCGATATATTTTTCAGCCGCCTGCTTCCCCAAGCCGATCAGGACAGCCACGCCCAACGCGGCGAGCAGGCCGATCATGGTCGACGGCAGCAAGCCGCTGTCTCCGCCGCGCAGGCGGACCATGTCGTCGTAGGCGGCGCCAAACCAGCCGGCCCCGATTTCGTTGTCACGCAAGGTCACTTTACCGCGCCGTATCATCAGCAGCAGCACCAGGATATTGGCGAGCGGGATGATGATCAGGGCCATCGCCAGGAGCCGCATCACGATATTCGACCCGGCTCCCTTGGCCAGGCGGTAGACGGCAGCCATTGCCAGGACGGTAACGCCCAGCGCCAGCAAGAGCTTCGGCCAACCGGCCAGGTCGCGGAAGAAGTATCCGGTGACAAGGTATAGCACGGTCGCGTACACCGTCAGGCGCAGGCCATCGGCCAGCATGAAGAGGCGCGGGTCGGCGCCGGCCAATGAATTGGTTTCCGGTTCCGGTTCCGGCCCGCGGCGCAATCGCGGCGGCATGGCCGATTTGACGTCGACCGGCGCCACGGATACGCCCGACACTACCGCAGCTTTCCCTGCAGCGGCAGGCCGCGCCGGGGGCGGGCTTGGCGGCGGAGGTTCTGGATGCACGACACGGTCATGCTCAAGCGCCATCGTCGCGTGGCAGCCGGCGCGCTCCTTCAGCGCAACCACATAGTAGTGAGCCTGGGACCGCAGCACCCCTTTCTTGACGATCTTGCGCCGCCCTCCAGACAACAGCGCCAGCATTTCCGTTACCGGCTTTTGCATCAAGGCAGCAAGGCGATTGGCAGCTTCGCCCAATGCCACGCCCGGCGCGGGTCCTTCCAGCACTACCTGGTAAGTCGCAGGACGATGTACTGCGCCAGACTGGTTGTCCACCACAGTCAGGCCTAATTCGCCGGCAAGGTAAAGCACATGCGGAACCACTTCCTGCTTGCGGTAGTCCACGGTCAAGCGGCCGGCATCGCCGGCGAAATGACAATCCGACCAGGGTGTATCCGGAAAAAGGGCTGTCAGCTTGTCGTGAAAGCGCTTTAACAAGGGGGATGGCGGCTGCTCGCCGCTTTCTTGGCGCAACCTGTTCATGAAGGGAAAAACCTCCAGGTCCGCTTCCGGGGCGGCGACCGACGCCAGTTGAATCTGGTAACTCATGCGCTGCGAACACAGGTACGGCAGGCAGCGTAACGCTGGCCAGCCACCGCGATCTCAAAGAATTTGGTTGATGAAGGCGTAGCCCCCAACTGCTGCGAGAACCAGCAGCGCGAGCAGTAATTTGGTGGAAGGCAGCATGCCGTCACGGCCGCCCAGCTCGCGCACCTCGTCCGCGTCCAGCAAGGAGTTGCGGGTAGTAAGGCCGTTCTCCTTCAAGACGCCCGCAGCGCGGAAATAGGTCCACGCGACCATCAGGGTGCCCGGGCCCGGCACGAATGCCAGCATCGCAAACACCAGGGTGCGAAGCAAGCCGGAACCGATCGCCTGGGCAAGCCGGATCACCGCCATGGCGCCCAGCGCGCTCATCGCCAGCGCGAACGACATCATGAACGGCGACTTGATGCGAAGGACCATGAACAGCACAAGCAGGACCATGCTGCCAACCAGCGATGCGGCGGCCATGCGCTGGGATTCGGCGGCCTGGAACATTTGCTCGTCAGGCTCGATGCCAACGATTTCCGGCTGGTCGAAGCTGGTCGCCTGATGCACTTGCGCCACGCGCGCCGGCGGCGGACTTGGCGCCCTCGAGGCAATGTTACCCGGGGCCTTGTGGCCATTCTTGACAGCGGCCTTGCGCGGCTCCGCCGAAACCGTGGCACGGCAGCTGGCGCGCTCGCGCAAGGCAGTCACATAGACTTCGGCCTGTGCGCGGGTGAGGCCCTTCTTGACCAGGGTGCGGCGGCGCGAATGCAGCAGCAGCACCATCTGCGGGAGCGGCTGGTTCATCAACTCCGCAAGCTGGGTCGCGGCGACTTCGACTTCCACGCCCTCCAGCGGACCTTCCAGCACGACCTGGTAAGCCTGCGGGCGGTGCACCGCGCCGTTTTGCTCGTCCACCACCGTCACGCCCAGGTCGCTGGCGATACGCAGCACGTGAGGAATCACTTCGTCATGGCGGCGCGAGATCGCCACGCTGCCATAACCGCCTTTGAAATTGTCTGCCAGCGGGCCGTCCGCCCAGGGGCAGTTCTCAACGGCCTTGTCGCCGGCGCCATAGCTGGTCAGGCAGGGGAACAGCTTCAGGATGGCGTCGCGAAAACTCTTCAACTGCTGGGATGGCGCAATACTGATGGTTGCGCCGGCAATCTGTTCCAGGAATGGGAGAACTTCCGCATCGTTGGCGGGAACTTCGCGCGCGACGATGTGCAGTAGATAAGTCATAAATTAAACGTAGCCAAACTCGTAATGAGTGATGGTAAATTACCGGCGAGCAAAAGAATAGTCTGTGCGGCATGAAAACGACAGCCGCCAACGTGGCGACAGTCAGGCAGCCAAAGGTGTAGGGGGCGCGATTTCAGTACGGTTGCGCCCATTTGCCTTGGCGCGGTACAAGGCGGCGTCGGCGCGCGATAGCAAGCTGTCAAGAGACTCGCCCAAAGTTTGCTCACCGGCAATACCGATGCTGATTGTGCAATTTGGCAATCCCGGCTGTTGGCATTCCTGCAATTGTGACTGGATGCGCTGCGCCAGCTGCTGCGCATGCGGCAGTGTGGTTTCCGGCAGCAGCACCACAAACTCCTCGCCGCCGAAGCGCGCCACGAAATCGCATTGCCGCACCGAACGCATCACCACCGCAGCGACGTGCACCAGCACCTTGTCGCCTTGTGCGTGGCCGTGCTGGTCGTTGATTGCCTTGAACAGGTCAAGGTCGAGCGCCATCAACGCCAGCGGCGAAGCGTGGCGTAGCTGCCGCGCGCGCACGCCACTGAAGCATTGCAGGAAGCCGCGGCGATTCAGCACGCCGGTCAGCGGATCGTGGGTGGAGCGCTGCTCCAGGATCTTTTGCAGCTTGCGCGTAGCCAGCATGAGGAAGGCCACCGTCATCAGCAAGGCCATGAAATTGGCCAGCGCCAGGTAGACATTGACCAGGGGACTGCGCTGCATCAGGTCCGCCGCCTGGCCGCTGATGAACATGGCCGCTACGCCGCGCGTCAGCACATTGGCCACCTGCAGCGCAAGCAGGCTGCCGAAGAACCAGCTCGTAAAATGCGGCGTGCGATGACGCCAGACCAGCCGCAACTGGTCAACGTAGAACACTGCAACTAGGAAGCTGAAAGCCGTAGCGCGGCGCAGAAAGTTGGGCTCCGCCAGCAGCCACCACAGGATGGCAGCCAGTTCCAGCAGCCAGACAGCGTGGAATATCGTCCATCCCGGCGGCTCGCCGAAAAAGCGCCGCGTCCCCACCATCGACAAGCCGATGCCCCACATCAGGAAGGTATTGGCCGCAGGCAGTACCGCTTCGTCAGGCAGCAGGCCGCGCGACAGGAATAGCCCACCTGCGCCGACCATGCAAAGCAGCCCGCAGGCCCAGTGCCCAACGCCGGCGACCTCGCGCCGCAAGCTCACATGCATGGAATACATGGCTACCGCCAGCACCGCGCAGGTCAGCGTGGTGGTGAACAGGATGGTGAACGGATCCAGCGCGAACTTCACGGCGCCATCAGGCGGTCGGGCGGCGCAGGCTGGTTTTCTGCTGCTCCACGGCGATGGTGATGCCCGGGACGCGATCGCCTTGCAGCACCACGTCGAAGGCCATCAGCTCGTCGCGGCGGAAGGCATGCACCTGCACGGTTTCGCCGACCTTGTAGCGCGACAGCAGGCCATCCACGTTGGACGGGTTGCCGCTGACGCGCAGGCCATCGATGGCCACCAGCAGGTCGTTGGCCGACAGGCCGGCCTTCTGCGCGGCGCCGCCATCGTGCACGGCACTGAGCTTGCAGTCGGCGCCCTCGCGGCCGATGTTGACGTCCAGGCCAGGCTTGGACGACTTGCGTTCGTCCTTGTAGCTCACCCCGAATTGAGGCAGCAGCTTGGCCAGCGGCACGTCTTCGGTGCCGCGGATGTACTTGTCGAAGAAAGTCTTCAGCTTGAAGCCGGCCACGTTGTCGAACAGCGCTTCCACGTCTTCCGGCGTCACGCCGCGCGGCTTGCCGTTGTAGAAATCCCGGCCGAACTTCTGCCACAGCGCGCGCATGATGTCGTCCAGCGAGCGCTTGCCATTGGTCTTGGCACGAATGGTCAGGTCCAGGGCCAGGCCGATCAGCGAGCCCTTGGCGTAGTAGCTGACGATGGCGTTTGCCGAGTTCTCGTCCTGGCGGTAGTACTTGCCCCAGGCATCAAAGCTGGAATCGGCCACGCTTTGCTTGGTGCGGCCGCTGCCGCGCAGCACGGCGCCGACAGTCTTGCCCAGCATCTTGAAGTAGCCTTCTTCCGACAGCAGGCCCGCGCGCACCAGCATCAGGTCGTCGTAGTAGCTGGTAAAGCCTTCAAAAAGCCAGAGCAGCGGAGTGTAGTTCTCTGCCTGGTAATCGTAAGGAGCAAACACCGCCGGCTTGATGCGCTTGACGTTCCAGGTGTGGAAGTATTCGTGGCTGCACAGGCCCAGGAACTTCATATAGCCTTCGCTCGGCTCCTTGCCTTTCTGCGCGGTGGTCGGCAAGTCGGCACGGGAGCAGAACAGCGCCGTGGAGGCGCGGTGTTCCAGGCCGCCGTAGCCGTCGCCCACCACCATCGTCATGAACACGTAGCGGTCCATCGGCGCTTTCTTCGTGCGTGGCTCGAAGAAGGCGATTTGCGTCTCGCAGATCTGCTTCAGGTCGGCGCAAACGCGGGCAATGTCGAGGTTTGGCACGCGGCCGGTGAATACCACGTCGTGCTGCACGCCCAGGGCCTTGAAGCTGGCCATCTCGAACGTGCCCATTTCCACCGGGCTGTCGATCAATTCGTCGTAGTCCTGCGCGACGTAGGTGCCAAAGCCGTAGCGCCTGGCTTTGAGTTCCTTCAATGCGGTAGCAACGCGCCATTTGGCCGCTGCTTCATGGGCGGGACGCTGGATGTCGACCACGTGCGGGTCGCCTTCCTGTCCAACTGCGCGCAGGAATACGCTGGTGCCGTTGAAAAAGCCGTGGGTCTGGTCAAGGTGGGCGGCGCGCACCGACAGGTCCCAGGCATAGACTTCGTAATGCACGGTGAGCTTTCCCTTGCAGGGCGCGGCTTGCCACGAGTGCTTGTCCAGCTTCGACAGTTCGACCGGCTGGCCGCTTGCCTCGGCGCGGATCTGCACGATGTTGCGCGAGAATTCCCGGATCATGTAGCTGCCGGGGATCCAGGCCGGCAACACCAGGACCTGGCCTTCCGCCGCCGGCGCTTCAATGGTCATTGTGACCTGGAACATATGGGTTGCCGGATCTTTGGCGGCGATGGTGTAGCTGATCTTTTTGTTTTTCATTGGATATCGGATGGCGTATCGATGTCCTGCAGGATGCCGGGATCGTCCACCATCAGTTCGTTAACCGGGTTGTTCTTCAATATGCTGCGGGCACCCTGGTCTCCGGCCAGCGCCAGCAGGGCATGCAGGTGGCCACGGCCGAAGGCGACCGGGTTGCCGCGCTGGCCGTCGTGCACCGGCGCTGCGATCGTCGCTCCAGTTGTCGCTGCGGTTGTCGCTGCATGCGCCAGCGCCGCCATCGTGGCCGGCTGCACATAGGGCATGTCGGCCAGCGCAATCAGCCAGCCGGCTGCGTCCTGCGCGTGTCGCACGCCGCATACCAGCGAGGCAGCCATGCCCTCTCCTGCGTTTGCGCAAATGACAACTTCGCAGCCGAGGCCGCGCAAAAGGTTGGCCGTGGCCGCGTCTTCCGCCCGAACCACCGCAATGACGCGCGGCACAGCGGCCAGCAAGGCGCGGGCACTGGCCACGACTACCGGCTCGCCATTCGGCAGCGCCTGCAGCAGCTTGTAGCGCCCGCCGGTCGGATCGAAACGGCTGCCGCGGCCTGCAGCCAGCAAGATGCCAGCAACGGCGCCAGCGTCCGCAGCTACGGCGGACGCGTGTGCGAGGTCGGAAGCGGCCACGTGCTATGCCTGCCTTACGCCTTGGCTAGGTCGAACGGCAGCTTGCGTACGCGTTTGCCGGTCAGCTTGAACACTGCGTTGGCCAGGGCCGGGGCCAGCGGCGGCAATCCTGGCTCGCCCATGCCGGTAGGATTGTCGGTCGACGCGACGGTGAACACTTCCACCACCGGCATGTCCGTCATGCGCGCCACCGTGTAGTCGCTGAAATTCGACTGCTCGACCACGCCGTCCTTCAGCGTAATCGCCGCGCCAGGCAAGGTGGTGCCCAGTCCCATCAGCGCAGCGCCCTGCACCTGCGCTTCAATGGTCATCGGGTTCACCGGCAGGTTGCAATGCACGCCTGCGGTCACCTTGTGCACCTTGGGCTGGCCATTCCTGATGGACGCCACCACAACGTAGGCCACGGAGGTTTCGAACGATTCATGCAGCGCCACGCCCCAGGCCTGGCCTTTCGGCAATTTGGTCTTGCCGTAGCCCGACTTCTCAACCGCCAGGTTCAGCGCCGCCAGCTGGCGCGCATGCTTGGGATCGATCAGCTTGCGGCGATACTCCACCGGGTCCATTTTGGCGACATGCGCCGCTTCGTCGATCAGCGTCTCCATCACGAAGGCGGTGTGGGTCGAGCCCACGGAGCGCCACCACAGCACCGGCACATTGGTCTTCACGTTATGCACGCTCAGGTTCATCGGCACCGAGTACGGATCGCCCATGCCTTCGACCATCGTCGCGTCCACGCCATCCTTGACCATCATCGGCTCGAACGGCGTGCCGGTAATGATGGACTGGCCAACGATCACATGATTCCAGCCCACGATATTGCCCTTGGCGTCGAACCCGATATCGGCCTGGTGCACATGCGAAGGACGGTAGTAGCCGCCCTTGATATCGTCCTCGCGGCTCCAGATCAGCTTGACCGGGCCCTTGCCCCAAGCCTTGGCCACGTTCACGGCTTCCACGATATAGTCGGAAGTCGGCACCGCGCGGCGGCCGAAACCGCCGCCGGCCATCATGGTGTTCAACGTGACCTTGTCCGGCGCCAGGCCGGCAGCCTTGGCTGCTGCCACCGCGTCCAGCGTCTGGAACTGGCTGCCAGCCCAGATGGTACAGGAGTCGCCCTTCAGGTCGACCACGCAGTTCAAAGGCTCCATCGGCGCGTGCGCCAGGTAAGGGAATTCATAGGTCGCGCTGATCTTCTTCGGCGCCTTGGCGATGGCCGCAATATCGGCCTTCTTCACCGGCGTTCCGGCCTTCTTCGCCAAGGCCTTGTACTCGGCCAGCTGCTTCTTGCTACTGACTTTTTCCAGGCCCTCGGTATCCCATTCGACCACCAGGGCCTCGCGTCCCTGCCTGGCCGGCCAGTAGCCATTCGCCACCACGGCCAGGCCGCTGCCGCCACGGTCGGTATCGACCTTGATCACGTCGATCACGCCCGGAATGGCCTTGGCCTTGGCCGCGTCGAACTTCTTCACCTTGCCGCCAAAGACAGGCGGACGCGCCACCACCACAACCTTGGTGCCTTCCGGCTTGAAGTCCATGCCAAATTGCTGCGTGCCGGTCGACTTCGCGCGCGCATCCAGGCGCGGCGTCGGCTTGCCGATGATGGTGAAGTCCTTCTGGTCTTTCAGCTTGACTTCGGTCGGCACCGGCTGCTTCATCGCCGCATCGGCCATCGCGCCATAAGTCGCGCTCTGGCCGGATGGTCCGGTCAGCATGCCTTTCGATGCGCGTACCTGCGAAACGGGCACTTTCCACTGCTCGGCCGCCGCGGCAACCAGCATGGCGCGCGCACGGGCGCCGATTTCACGGTGCTGCTGCCAGGAATGCTTGACGGCGGTGGAACCGCCCGTCATCTGGATGCCGAAGTTAGGGTCTTTATAGGGATCGCCGGCCGGCGCCAGCGAAGAACGCACCTGCGACCAGTCCGCATCCAGCTCCTCGGCGATCAGCATCGGCAGCGCCGTATGCACGCCCTGCCCGAATTCGAGCCGGTTGACCTGGATGGTGACGGTATTATCCGGTGCGATATGCAGGAAGGCATTGGGCGCCACCGGCGGCTTGGCCGGGGCGTCGGCGGCCAGCGCCCGTGCGAAACGTCCGCCGTTGCTGGCCACGTAGAAGCCGAGGATCAGGCCACTGCCGGCCTTGAGGAAAGTACGGCGCGACACTCCTTCAGGAGCCACGCCGTCCGCTTGAGCTGCCATGAACCATTCTTTGCGCATGGCCGCCTCCCTCAAGCGATGGATTTCGCGGCGTCCTTGATGGCGGCGCGGATCCGTTGATAGGTACCACAGCGGCAGATATTGCCCGACATGGCATTGTCGATATCGCTGTCAGTCGGCGCCTTGTTGGTGCGCAGCAGCGCCGTTGCGCTCATCACCTGGCCGCTCTGGCAGTAGCCGCATTGCGGTACATCGTGCTTGACCCAGGCATCCTGCACCGCCTTGCCCACCTTGTCGGCAGACATGGCTTCAATGGTGGTGATTTTCTGGCCCACCGCTGCCGAAATCGGCGTCACGCAGGAGCGAATTGCCTGCCCTTCCAGGTGCACCGTGCACGCACCGCACATCGCCATGCCGCAGCCGAACTTGGTGCCGGTCATATTGAGGTTGTCGCGCAAGGCCCACAGGATGGGCGTAGAAGGGTCGGCGTCGACTTGTACGTCACGCCCGTTGATGTTCAATGTGACCATGCCAGCTCCCTAGTGAAGGTATCTCCGGGGTCAGCCCTGACAATCGGACCGCAGGTCCGGTTGCTGGACCTGAACCCGCATTTTTACTTGATGGTGGCGAACTTTGCTTCCAGCGTACGCTGGTCAACTGCTCCTGCAATGCGGCTGCCGTCAGCGAAGAAGATCGCAGGCGTGCCATTGATGCTCATTTTCTGGCCCAGGGCCAGTACCTTGTCGTTCGGCGCGGTGCAGCCGTTCGGCGCAACTGGCGCGGCCTTGCCGTTCAACATCCAGTCATCCCACGCCTTGTTGCGGTCAGCCGAGCACCAGATGTTCTGCGATTTGGTAAACGAATCCGGCGACAGGATGTTGTACAGGAAGGTGTAGACGGTCACATTGTCCATATTGGCCAGCGTGGTCTGGCGGAAGCGCTTGCAATAGCCGCAGTTCGGGTCTTCGAAGATCGCCATCACGCGCTTGCCGTTGCCCTTGACGGTCTTCAGCGCCAGTTCGAACGGCAGGTCGTCGAACTTGATCTTGTTCAGGTCATCGATGCGGGCCTGGGTCAGGTCGGTCCTGGTCTGCAGGTCCAGGATATGCCCTTCCACCAGGTAGCGCCCGGTCGGGTCGGCATAGCGCACCTCATTGCCGATGGCGACTTCATACATCCCAGGGATCGGAGACTTCTTGACGGAGTCGATCTTGACGCCGTTCAGGCGCTCGGCCAGGGCTTTGCGCAGTTGCGCTTCTTCTTTTGCGTTCTGCGCATCCGCACAGGACATCAGCATGACCGAAGCCAATGCCAATACCAGCTTACTCTTATTCATTAAGTTCTCCGCTTTACAGCTTTCCGAGGGCATGTGAAATCAGCCGGCGCTTTACGCCCGGCAATTTATCCAGCAAGTTTAGCCCGAAATTGCGCACTGCGCGCACCGGTTCGAGATCGGTGCCGAACAGGCGCTCCAGGCCATCCGTGGTGGCCAGCATCAGGCTCACTTCTTCCTTGCGTGCGCGGGCATAACGCGCCAGCACGCGGTCATCGCCGATGGAGCGGTGTTCTTCCCGCTCCGCCACGGCCTTTACCAGTTCCTGCACGTCGCCGAAGCCCAGGTTCATGCCATGCCCGGCCAGCGGGTGCACCACATGGGCGGCGTCCCCCACCAGGGCCACGCGCGGCGCCACCATCGCATGGGGGCGCATCAAGCGCAGCGGGAAGGCCTTGACGACTTCCGGCTGCAGCGGGGTCAGTTTGCCCAGCTTTTCCTGCGCAAAAGCAGCCAGTCTTTCGGCCAGCGCCATAGCGCCTTCGCGGCACAGGGAGTCGGCCAGCATGTCCGGCGCCGACCACACCAGCGAGACCTGCTTGCCCGGCAGCGGCAGCAAGGCGACAATGCCCTGCTCACAGGTGAACCACTGGTGCGCGACACCGTGATGCGGCAGTTCGCAGGCAAAGTTGGAGACCACGCCGCTTTGGTGATAAGGCCGGTAATCCAGGCCGATATCGCACTGGCTGCGCACCCAGGACTGGGCGCCGTCGGCGCCAACCACCAGGGAAGCGCCAAGGTGGGAACCATCGTCCAGGGCAATCACAGCGCCCTGCTCGTCGTGCTTCAGCGCGACGGCCTTGCCATGCACGAAATGCACGTTCTGCGCGAAACGCAGCGCTGCATCCAGGGCCTGGTTCAAGTTGCGGTCTTCCACGATCCAGCACAGGGTGCCGGTGTGGGCGCCGTAGGCATCGAAGTTCAGCGCGCCGGCCTTGTTGCCGTCGCCATTGACCAGCATGGCGTCGACCGGGGCGATGCGCGACTGATCCATCGCTCCCCATACTTTCAGCGAATCGAGCAGGCGGTGGGCAGTATGGTTGAGGGCGAACACGCGCACGTCCCAGCTCGCCTGGTCCGGACGCATCGGCGCCGGGGGTGGACCAAGCACCGTTACGCTCAATCCGGACTGGGCAAACGCAAGGGCTGCCGTCTTGGCTATGGCGCCATTGCCGACGATGCAGACCGCAGTCTGCACATGGTGATGCGTGGACTTGTTCATCCGCGCATTATAGCTTTCCCTCAATGGAAAAAGGCTATTGCAAACCAAGGATTCCCTGCTATAATGCTGCCTCTTGGCCTGGTAGCTCAGTTGGTAGAGCAGAGGACTGAAAATCCTTGTGTCGGTGGTTCGATTCCGCCCCGGGCCACCAAGAATAAAAAGTGAAAGCGCCGACCCTAGTGGTCGGCGTTTTCGTTTGGTGCGCCCGCCTTTTGACTGTGAGAATTAGCGCATTTTCCAAAGGTATCAATATGATACTATCTCGCGCTTACTTTCCTTCCGGCAAATAATATGACTGATATGCCGGATGGCAAGCCTACCTCAGTACCCCTGGGTAATGCCTTTCCCACATTTTCAAAACAAGAGATCTTTAGCATGAAAAAAGCTGTATTCGCCCTCGCCGCACTGGCAATCGCCTCCTCCTCATACGCCCAGGTTGCTGCTGCCCCTACCCAAACCGTGCGTCCCTTCGTCGGCCTCGGCGCCAGCGCTGGCGGCGACAAACTGGCCACTGCCGAGTACACCAACGGCGATTCCGCCAACATCCGTGCCGGCTCCGGCGTCTATTTCACCGGCGGCCTGGACTTCCGCATCAATGAGCAGTTTTCCGCGCAAACCAGCGTCAACTTCCACGTGGATAACCAGTCTGCGCGCAACGGTGACCTGCACTTCAATCGCTTCCCGATCGAAGCCCTCGCTTTCTACCATATCGACCCACAGTGGAAGATCGGCACCGGCCTGCGCTACGTCACCGGTGCCAAGCTGAGCGGCAGCGGCGCGGCCGAAATCGAGGACGTGAAGTTTGACAACACCCTGAGCGCTGTGGTGGAAGGGGAGTACCTGTTCACGCCGCACATCAGCATTAAACTGCGTTACGTGAATGAGAAGTTTGAAGTCAAGAACCGCTACAACAAAGTCGAAGTGAAAGCCAACCACGTTGGCATTTCGGGCAACTACTACTTCTGATGTGAACCAGCATTCGCCCATCACTCGCGGATCGCCCCCCCCCCCGGTTTGCGACGCCTCGCAAGTAAGCTGAACGCTCCTTGAAAAACGCCGATCCTCGCGATCGGCGTTTTTCTTTCTTGACGGCGCCCTTTCTCCGACTTATATTAAACCAATCGGTTAATTAAGTAATTGGTGAAATTCGATGCAAGACGCGCTCAGCCAAACTTTTTCTGCACTGGCAGACCCGACACGGCGTGCCATGCTGGCACGGCTGTCGCAGGGTGAGGCCAACGTTTCCGACCTGGCCCAGCCCTTCCTGGACGAGATGAGCTTGCCCGCCATTACCAAGCATTTGCAGGTACTGGAAAAAGCCGGCCTCATTACCAAGACGCGCAAGGCACAATGGCGCTCCTGCAAAATCAATGGCGACGGCCTGAAGGGTGCCGCCGACTGGATGGAGCAATACCGCGTGTTCTGGGAAGAGAGTTTCGACCGCCTCGATGCCTACCTGAAAACCGTTACCGCAAAAAACCCACCTAAAGGAGACGAAAATGGCTGAATTCAGTGCCCCGAATGAGATTCGCATTATCCGCACCTATGACGCGCCGGTGCAGGCGGTGTGGGATGCGTGGACCGATCCGGCCCAGGTCGCGCAATGGTGGGGGCCGCGCGGCTTTACGCTGACCACGCACAGCAAGGACTTGCGCGTCGGCGGCACGTGGCGCTACACCATGCACGGCCCGGACGGTACCGATTTCCCCAATAAGTCCACCTACCATGTGGTGGAGCCGCTGCACAAGCTGGTCTACGACCACGGCGCCACTGACGACACGCCGCCGCTGTTCCGCGTCACGGTGCTTTTCGCCGAGGTGGGTGGCCAGACCCGCATGGACATGACCATGGCCCTGGCCGATGCCGAGGCTGCCGCCCAAACCCGCCAGTTCATCAGGCACGCCAACGGCGATTCGACCTGGGACCGGCTGGCGGAATACCTGGGCAAGCGCCTGGCGGACGAAGACAAGTTCGTCATCAACCGCAGCTTCGATGCGCCACTGGAAACTGTATTCGACATGTGGACCGGGCCAGAGCACCTGACCCGCTGGCTTCCGCCCACCGGCATGGAAATGCGCTTCCTGCGCGCAGACATCCGCACCGGCGGCGAATCGCTGTATTGCATGAGCAATGCGGCAATCACCATGTATGGCCGCGCCCGTTATGAGGAAATCCGCCGCCCTGACTTGCTGGTCTACACCCAGCAATTCTGCGACGAGAACGAGAAGATCGCACGCCACCCGATGGCGCCAGTGTGGCCGGAAACCATGCGCACCACGGTGCAATTTGCTGCCGAAACGCCTGATCGCACCAGGGTTACCGTGACATGGGAGGTGGAAGGCAAAGCCACGGCGGCAGAATTGGCGGCCTTCCTTGAACACCGCGCCAGCATGACGCAGGGCTGGAGCGGCTCCTTTGACAAGCTGGAAGCGCTGCTCAGCGCTTGATGGAAGCCCCGCCGCGCAGCGCGGCGGGGGTGGCATCACTTACGGCTTGGAGGCTGGCGCTACACCAGCCGCGCCCGCAGCTGCCTTGGCAAAGTCACCGGCCTTGATGACCGACACGGCTTCCGGCTTCAGGGTCGCGCGCAGTGCTTCGTTAACCTGGGCCACGGTCAGCGCGCCGACTTTGGCTTCCAGGTCCTTGTCGAAGGCCATGGTGCGGTCGAAGCTCAGGTAGTTGGCCAGGCGGCCGACCAGGCCCGCGTCACCGGTGCGGCCCACTTGCTGCGATTGCAGCCAGGCCTTCTTGGCGTCGGCCAGTTCGGCTTCCGTGAAACCTTCCTTAAGCGCCTTGTTCAGCTCTTCTCGCAGCGCGGCCTCCACCTTGACGGTGTTTTGCGGAGCGCTGATCGCGAAGGCCAGCCACAAGCCGGCCGGATCGCGTGCCGGCACGGACAGTTGCGAACCCACGCCATAGGACAGGCCTTCCTTCTGGCGGATGCGGTCGGCCAGGCGGCTACGCAGGGCGCCGCCACCGAGCATGTAGTTACCCATCAACAGGGCCGGGTAGCCCGCAGCGTCGTCTTTCATCGGCACCGGCTGGATCGCGAACAGGACCGAGTTGGCCTTGT
Source organism: Pseudoduganella sp. S-14 (assembly GCF_049913285.1). Classification (GTDB taxonomy): domain Bacteria; phylum Pseudomonadota; class Gammaproteobacteria; order Burkholderiales; family Burkholderiaceae_D; genus Rugamonas. The sequence goes on along the minus strand of NZ_CP183991.1, from coordinate 1,217,736 downwards.
CCGGAGTCTCGATTGAAATGCTCTGGCCCGCCACTGGTTTCAATTCGCTGGCGATGCGGACATAGGGCTGCTCCGCCTTCCAGTTGCCGAACAGCTTGGTTGCCTGTGCCTGCACGGCAGCGGCGTCGAAATCACCCACCACGGACAGGCTCGCGTTGCCGGCGCCGTAGTAAGCTTTGTGGAAAGCTTTGACTTGCTCCTGGGTCGCGGCTTTTTGTTCCGCCAGCTGCTCCGGCAAGGTCATGGTGTAGCGCACGTGGCCCGCCGGGAAAGTATTGGTCAGGCGCTGCATGGCGTTGCCGGCCAATGGTTGCGGCTCGGTCATTTGCTGTTCGGTACCCGAGATCATCTCGCGCTGGCGCTCGGAAAAGTCCTTTGCCGTGAATGCCGGCTTCACCAGCGATTCGCCCAGCAGGTCCAGGAATGCCGCCAGGTTGTCGCGCGTGGTGGTCACGTTGACAGTCACGCCTTCGGCGCCGCCGTTGACGTTCACGTTTGCCTTCAGCTTGTCGAGGGCATCCTTGACTTCCTGGCGCGACAGGCGCTCGGTACCGCTCAACAGCAACGAGGCGGTCAGGTCGCCGATGACGGCCTTGCCCATCAGGTTCTCGGCCGTCCCCATGCGCAGTTGCAGCGACGCGCTGACGGTGTTGCCCTTGGTGCTCTTTGGCAGCAGCGCCAGCTTCATGCCGTTGGCCAGCACCGAACGCTGGGTACGTTTTTCAATGTTGTCCGGGCTGGGATCGAACACTTCGCCCTGCGCGATTGCCGCGCGGCCCTTGTAATCCTTGACCAGTGCGGCGACGTCCGGCGTCTTCGGCACCTCGGTACGGTCGGCAGCGTCAGTCGGGATGAAGCGTGCCAGCGTACGGTTTGCAGGTTTCAGGTATTTCAGTGCCGCGGCCTGCACGGCTGCCACGTCGATTTTCTCAACCTGGTCGCGGCGCTGGTGGAACAGGCGCCAGTCGCCGGCCGCTTGCGCCGAGGTCAGGGCGATGGTGAAGCGGGCAGTGTCGTTGACAGTCTGGTCGATGTCCTTGGCGATCGAGGCTTTGGCGCGCTCCACTTCAGCTTCGGTGACCGGATTGGACTTGATGTCTTCCAGCGCTTTCAGCATCGCCTCCTCCACTGCAGCGGTCTGGCCGTCCTTCGGCACCACGGCAGCAAACAGGTGATAGCCCGGTTCCATCTGGTTGAAGTCGAGATCCATCACGGACGACGCCAGCTTGGCATCGACCAGGGTCTTGTGCAGGCGGCCGCTTGGGGCCTCGGACAGGATACGGCCCAGCACCTGCAGGGCCGCCGCATCCGGATGGCTGGCCGGGGCAACGTGGTAGCCGGCAGCCACGATCTGGGTGCCGCCGCTACGGCGAATGGTGACCGCACGCTCGCCGTCCTGCGTCGGTTCGGCGGTATAGGTCGGGGCCAGCACGCGACTTGGCTTGGGGATTTTGCCGAACAGTTCGTTGATCTGGGCCAGCACCTTGGCTTCGTCGAAGCGGCCGGCCACCATCAGGATCGCGTTGTCCGGCTGGTAGTAGCGCTGGTAGAACGCGCGCAGGCGCTCGATGCTCACGCCTTCGATGTCGGAACGGGCGCCGATGGTCGACTTGCCGTAGTTGTGCCAGTCGAAGGCAACCGACATGGTGCGCTCGAGCGTGACGCGGAACGGATCGCTTTCACCGCGTTCGAATTCGTTACGTACGACCGTCATCTCCCCTTTCTGCGTCTTGTTGTTCCACAGGTCGTCCTGGCTGATCGGCGAGTTGACCATGCGGTCGGCTTCCAGCTCCAGCATCAGCTTCAGGTTGTCGTCGTTGGCGGGGAAGGTCGAGAAGTAATTGGTGCGGTCGTACCATGTCGTGCCGTTGAAGCGGCCGCCGGTCTGGTTCAGCACTTCCACCGGCGTCTTGCTGCCTTTCTTGATGCCGAAGTTGGCGGTCGGCTTGAACAGCAGGTGTTCCAGCAAGTGCGCCATGCCGGTCTCGCCATAGTTCTCGTGGCGCGAACCCACCATGTAGACGATGTTGGTGGTCAGGGTCGGCTTGCTCGCGTCGGGGAACAGCAGGACGCGCAGGCCGTTGGCCAGGCGGTATTCGGTAATCCCCTCGACCGAGGTGACCTTGACTGCGGCAGCCTTGCTTGCGGCAGCTTTGACGGGGATAGCTGGCGCGGCGGCGAATGCTGGCGACAGGATCCCTGCGCTGAGCATGATGGCGGTAAGTAGCTTCACTCTGGGTAGTTCCTATATAAAAATAAAGGTTATAAATTATATAACCAGGAACTTGTTGTGATGAATTTTTTAATTTGGCCACCCGCGCATCACCATAAGTGCTTGCCGTCGATCACCGTGACGCCGGCCGTGGCGGCATCGAAATCGTCGAACAGGCGTGCATTGACACCTATGCGGCGGGTATGGCCATCCCAACTGCCATCCATCTCGAAGGCGGGTGAATCGGAAAAGGTAGCGCAGCCACACAACGGGCAGAAATGGTGCGCTACCGCCCTGGTTTTCCAGCGGTAGGCGCTATCGCCCGAGGGCGCCGGCACCAGCTGGAACTGGTCAGGCGAAAAATAGGCGAGCAAAGCGCCGCGCTTGGCGCAAAACGAACAGGTGCAGCGTGTGAGCTGGGCGGGAATCTCGCCATCGATCTCGAACGCAACGGCGCCACAGTGGCAACTTCCTTTGATAGTCATGGCCGGGCTCCTTCATCAAGATTCCGCTTGGCGCGGGACCCGGTCAATGTAGCGCCAAATGCCAGAAGGCGGCGTTACCGTTCCACGTCCTATTGCCCCAGCAACTTGTCGACCTCGGCTTGCGCGCCCCTGAGCGCCACTTCCGGCGCCACCCCACCGTCCAGCGTGCGGTCGATCGCTTTCTTGAGGATGTTGCGTACTTTCAGGTTGTCAACCGACATCAGCTTGGGTTTTGCGTACTGGAGCTGCTGGCGCACGCGCACAAACGCTTCTTCGCTGGCGTAGCGCTCCTTGAGTTCGACTTCCGAGAATGCAGCATCGACGGTCGGAAAGAATCCCGTGGCCGCACTGATGCGCGCCTGCACCGAGGGCCGAGACAGGAACCTGGCCAGCTTCAGCGCCACATCCTGCTGGTCATAACTGAGATTTGCCGAGATGTAGAGGTTGCCGCCCCCGACGGCCACCCCGTGATTTCTTTTCTTCGGCAGCATATCGGCCATCCATGCAAACCTGGCATTGGCGCGCACGGCCTCCATGCCTCCCGAAGAATAATAAGTCACCGGGTAATAACCGGCGATAAAACCATTGAGCGTCGCCTTCCAGTTATTGGACCGCCTCAATAGCTTGAGGTCCTTCAACCGTTTCCAGTAATGCAGCGCCTCCGACGCTTCGCGTGTCGCCAGGGTCACCCTGGCGCCGTCGAACAGGCTGCCACCGGCTTGCCGCACCGCGGCCTCGAACAGATAGTCGTACCAGTCGCCGCCAAGGCAGAACGGCTCCTGCTGCAAACGCTTTTGCAGCTTCCCCAGCAGCACTTCCGTCTCCTGCCAAGTTTCAGGCAAGTGTGCGCTGTCGATGCCTGCCGAACGCAATTGGTCGAGGTTGTACAGCGCCACCGGCATGCTGCGCAGGAACGGCGGGCCGCAAAACTTCTTGCTCAGGCAATAGCTGTTTCCGAGAAATTCGCGCGTCAGCGGCGCCAGGAACTCGCTGAGGTTGCCGCCGTGGGCCTGCAGCACGTCCTCGAAGGGAACGATCAGGCCCATATTTTCCAGCTCCAGCGTTTCCGACACTTCGGCGACAAACAGGCCGGCATTCCGGCCGTGCGCCTGCAGCTCCTTGACGCTGGAAACGACTTCGTCCCAGCTCGACAAGGGAACAAATTCGATGCGGACGCCGGATTCGCCGCGCTCGAATTCACGCACAAGGTTGAGGTACAGGCGCGAACCTTCCGACGTCGCGCCAGATGGCACAATGAACTTCAGGGTTTGCGCCTGGGCGGCAGGCAGGCCAAAACAAGCCAGCATTACCATGGCTGCGGCAACAGCGCGATGCAGGCATCGAATCCGGTGTTGGTCCATGCTTTAATCTAGCACGTGGAAGCGCCTCAGGCACGCTGGCCTTCTGCCTGCCGGAAGCAGTTCCTGCCGGCGCGCTTGGCCTCGTACATGGCCTGGTCAGCTGCCTTGACCAGGGTGTCGGCCGTCATGCCGGCTTCGTAATAGGCCAGGCCGATGCTGGTACTCACCTGCAGCTGCGCGCCAGGCAAAAGGAAAGGCGGCACCATTGCAAGCACCAGCTTTTCCGCAATCACGGCGGCATCTTCCCTTTCGGCCAGGCCTTCGATCACGAGCACGAATTCGTCACCGCCAAGACGAGCGATAAAGTCCGACTCACGCAGCACCGCGCGCGTGCGGCTGGCAAACGTACGGATCACTTCGTCCCCGGCATCGTGTCCATAGTTGTCGTTGATGTGCTTGAAACGGTCGATGTCGAAGTACATCAGCGCCAGCCCTGGTTGCCGCTGTGCCCGCTTGACCGCCTCACTCAAGTGGCTGTCGAAGAAACCGCGGTTCGGCAGGCCGGTCAACACATCATAGTTCGCGCGACGGAACAACTCCTGCTCCATGTATTTGCGCGCGGTGATGTCCTCGGTCACTGCCAGCACCCCGACCACTTTGCCCTGTTCGTCCTTGAGCGGGATCTTGCTGGTCTCGATCCAGCACGGCGTGCCGTCGCGGCGGTGATCGCTTGCCTGCATTTTCAGGCGTGGCAGGCCGGAGCGCATCACGTCGAGATCCACCTGCCTGAAGTGCTCGGCCTGGTCCTTCCAGCGCAAGTCGGCATCGGTCTTGCCAACCAGCTCGTCCACGTTGTCCAGGCCGGCATCCTCGAGCAAGGACCGGTTCCCGCCCAGGAAAACGCTGTCGAGATCCTTCCAGAATACGCTCTGTGGAATATTGTCGATAATGTGGCGCAGCATCTGGCGCGACTCGTGCAGGGCCAGCTCCGCCTGCTTGCGCTCAGTGATGTTTTCTGCAAAGCCCAGTACATGGGTCAACGTGCCGCCTGCACTCATCGGTATCAGCACGATCGACATGTCCGAGCTGCGGCCATCGGGCGCAACGACCCGGCTGGTATAGGCCACGGCGTTGCCGGCCAGGACCTCCTCGAAACGCCTTGCCGCGACTGCGCGGCTTTCGTCCACGATGAAGCCGTCCACGGAGGCCCCGACCAAGGCCTCGCGGTTCACGCCGAGTTCGCGCGCCAGCTGCTGGTTCGCGTGGATGATGCGCCGTTCGCTGTCCAGCGCATACACGGCAAAAGGATGGCCTTCGAAAAAGCCGGCGAAGCGTTCGCTGAAGTCGCGGCGCGCGCGCTTGCGCACCAGGTAACGCGGCCACGCAGCCGCGACATAGCTGGCGACCAGGGAGAGCAGCAGGCCGATGGCAAACATTTGCGCCCCCGCCTGCGTCGCTTTCGGGTCGAGCACAGCCTTTTTGGCATAGAAAAAGATCAGCCAATTGCGGTTTGCAAACTGCAATTCCACCCGGTGTGCCAGCACGTGGGCCGATTCAGGCTGCAGCACGTGCGGCACCTGGTCGGCGTCGAACAGCACCGTGCTTTCGGCCACGCGGTCTTCAAACACCTCGAGGTCGAAGAGCTGGGCGAGGCGTCCATGGTCGAAACCCTGGAACAGGCGATCGACGTACATGGATGAAAAGACGAAACCCCTCAGGTCGGCGCCAGGCTTCGCGCTCGTTCCGGCGCGCGCCCCCCGGACAGGCGTAAACAGCATGACGACCTGGGCCCTTCCGGCATGCTGCAGAGCCGAATGGCGGCTGCTTGCCACCGGTGCATCGCGCATATCCGCTTCGCGCATCGCTTGCCAACGGTCCGGCACCGACGAGAAGTCAAAGCCGCGCAAGCGGTCTGCGCGATGTGCATCCGTCGCGTGTTGGCCATACAGCAGGGGATAAAAGGCATCGGCACCGTAGCGCGGACTGGAAACGCGGAAGCCGGCAAACGTCTGCGCCGTCTCGGACTCGAAGCGCTGAAGCTGGGAAGCCTCCACCCGCGGCAGGTAGCCGAAGGAACTGCTGCCTTCCAGCCGTTCAAACAAGCGGCTGGCTGCCATGTATTTCTCAAACTCTTCCGGGTCGACGCGGCCCGATGCACTGAAGAACGCTCCCATCGAACGGCTGGCATCCATGTACTGCCCCAGTCGATGCCGCAACAGAGCCTCGTAATTCCTGGCGCGCTCCTGCAAGTCAGCGAGCTGCTCCTCCTGGCTATGCTGGACGGTTGCGACGTACAGGTAAGCTGACGCCAGCACCCCGCCCAGAAAGATTGCGGCGGGCAGGCCAAGCCGGGCGAGTATTGTGCGTGTCCTGGCAAAGAGAGAAACCATGATTTCCCTTGATCTACGTGAAAATGGACCTTCGGGGGCGAGGAAGGGGAAACGATCCGGTCAGGGACCGATGGCCGCGGGCGCGGCAAGTGCAAACAGATTACCACAGAGATGTAACATAAATGCCGTACGGCAATTGAACCTCGCGGCCAGTGTTGCGTACGCCCCACCAGGAGTGATCAATATAATATGCCGCACTCCTATGAGTTTCCGTTAGGTAAATAATCCATGAAAAAAATCTTCCTGTTCGCCTTGGCAGCATGCGCGGTGCCAGGCCTGGCCCTGGCCAATGACGGCATTGCCTCGGTCAGCGTCGGCGGCATCGTGTTCGGCAAAACCGATGCCATTGCCATGAAGAAGGAAGTGCTGAACATCAGCCATGACCTGATCAGCGTCGACTACGAGTTCCTGAATGAGTCAGCCAACGAAGTCGAAGAAACCATTGTATTTCCCCTGCCGCCCTACCCTGTCGCAATGCAGGGCAGTGACACTTATTATGGCCAGCCGGACGGGTTTTCCATCCGCGTCGACGGCAAAGCTGTCACATTCCAGAGCAGGCTGGTGGCCCGCTCGCCCGACGGCGAGGACGTCACCGCGCAGCTGAAGAAACTCGGTTTCAGCCATAAAGAGATCGCCTACACCCCAGCGTTCGCAGAGACCTCCGGCAAGGTCGCTGCCTTCACCGAGCAGCAAACCAGGCAGTTGATTAAGCTGGGCCTGCTGGACAAGGAGAGCCGCGATCCGACCTGGACGGTGGAAGTCAATTACGTCTGGCGCCAGAAATTCCCGGCCAACAGGATCGTGCGCGTTCACCACGACTACCGCCCCTTTTTCGAAGGCGGCCCCGGCGCGACGGCCATGTACGACGGCTTCGCGGCGGCCTATTGCACCGACCAAAGCTACCTGAATGCCCGTGCCAAGGTCGCGGCGCGCAGCAATGGCTACGTCAATACCCATAACGTGTCCTACATCCTCAAGACCGGAAACACCTGGAAGAACGGAATCGAGGATTTCACCCTCAACATCATCAAGCGCAAGCCGGATGAACTGATCAGCCTGTGCTTCCCCGGCACGTTCAAGAAGCTCAACGCCCTCACCTACCAGGTTCGCCTGGCAAACTTCCGTCCGACCAGAGACCTCAACGTCCATTTTGGCAACGTCGAGGAAGGCGGAAGGCAAGATGGCGTCATGCCCGTACTGCCCAAATGAGCGTATTCCACATTGCGAAATCCGGATCTCATATCGTAGAAAATTGCTTGGCGGCGCACCATACCGAACAGTTCATTTTGCGAAAAGCCATTTCATATCATGGCAAATAAAAAATAACATATTGAATATAAAGGAAAAAATATAGCTTATATGTCTTATATAAGACATGGTGCAATGCAAAAGAACGGCCTATCATTATTCCAAGTGCTTCGCCTTTTTTAATCCGCTTTTTTGCTAGGAATAGACCATGTCCCACTACCAAGACGACATCCAAGCCATCGCAGCCCTGAAGGAACGCAACGGCAGCGCCTGGAACGCCATCAGCCCTGAAGCGGCCGCCCGCATGCGCGCCCAGAACAAATTCAAGACCGGCCTGGACATTGCCCGCTACACCGCCAAGATCATGCGCGCCGACATGGCCCGCTACGATGCCGACCCTTCCCAGTACACCCAGTCCCTGGGTTGCTGGCACGGTTTCATCGGCCAGCAAAAAATGATCTCCATCAAGAAGCACTTCAACAGTACCGACCGCCGCTACCTCTACCTGTCGGGCTGGATGGTTGCTGCGCTGCGCTCCGAATTCGGCCCGCTGCCTGACCAGTCGATGCACGAAAAAACTGCCGTCTCGGCCCTGATCAAGGAGCTGTACACCTTCCTGCGCCAGGCTGACGCACGCGAACTGGGCGGCCTGTTCCGCCAGCTGGATGGCGCCACCGGCGACGCCAAGAAAGCCATCCAGGACAAGATCGACAACCACGTCACCCACGTCGTGCCTATCATCGCCGACATCGACGCCGGTTTCGGTAACGCCGAAGCGACCTACCTGCTGGCCAAGCAGTTCATCGAAGCCGGTGCCTGCTGTATCCAGATCGAGAACCAGGTATCGGACGAGAAGCAGTGCGGCCACCAGGACGGCAAGGTCACCGTGCCGCATGAAGACTTCCTGGCCAAGATCCGCGCCATACGCTACGCCTTCCTGGAACTGGGCGTGGAAGATGGCGTCATCGTCGCCCGTACCGACTCGCTGGGCGCCGGCCTGACCAAGCAGATCGCCGTCACCAACCAGCCAGGCGACCTGGGCGACCAGTACAATTCCTTCCTCGACTGCGACGAGGTTTCCGCCGACGCCCTGGGCAACGGCGACGTGATCATCAAGCGCGACGGCAAGCTGCTGCGTCCTAAGCGCCTGCCATCCAACCTGTTCCAGTTCCGTTCCGGCACCGGCGAAGCACGCTGCGTCCTGGATTGCATCACCTCGCTGCAGAACGGCGCCGACCTGCTGTGGATCGAAACCGAGAAGCCGCATATCGCCCAGATCGGCGGCATGGTCAGCGAAATCCGCAAAGTGATCCCGAACGCCAAGCTGGTGTACAACAACAGCCCATCGTTCAACTGGACCCTGAACTTCCGCCAGCAAGCGTATGACCGCATGAAAGCAGAAGGCAAGGACGTGTCGGCCTACGACCGCGCGGCCCTGATGAGCGTTGAATACGACGCTACCCCACTGGCGATCGAGGCCGACGAGAAGATCCGCACTTTCCAGGCTGATGCAGCCCGCGAAGCCGGCATCTTCCACCACCTGATCACCCTGCCGACCTACCACACCGCGGCCCTGTCGACCGACAACCTGGCCAAGGAATACTTCGGCGACCAGGGCATGCTGGGCTATGTGGCCGGCGTGCAGCGCAAGGAAATCCGCCAAGGCATCGCCTGCGTCAAGCACCAGAACATGTCAGGTTCCGACATCGGCGACGACCACAAGGAATACTTCAGCGGCGAAGCTGCGCTGAAGGCGGCCGGCAAAGACAACACCATGAACCAGTTCTAAGCTTCCTCCTGAGGCTAAACGCCACCTTCGGGTGGCGTTTTTTTTGCCTGTTTCTGCATGGAATTTGTGTGGTTTCCAGGTCAGTTTTGCGAAGAAAGCCAGTATTCCGGTTGACCTTGCGATTGAAGCAACCTAGCATCACTTTCGATAGCCGCCACCAGCGGCTGTCTTTTTCTGTTGTCCAAGGCCACTCATTCAACACTCGATCCCAGGACTCATCATGTTCAAAAAACAGAGCAGAATTTCCCGCGCCAGATTCGCCATGACCGTGCTGGCGGCGGCCGTCAGTGCCCAGTTCTCCATGGCCGGCGCCGCGACCGGCGACGTGCGCGTCATCGTTGGCTTCAAGGCCGGCGGCGCCTCAGGCGCCAAAGCAGCCATCGCGGCGGCGCGCGGCAAGGTGGTACAGGACTTGGCGGAGATTAACGCCACGGCAGCCGAGGTTCCCGGCAGCGAAGTGGCCACGCTGCGCAAGAACTCCCAGATCGAGTTCGTGGAAGAGGACAGGAAACGCTATCCCTTCGCCGTCAGCACGCCGTCCACCGGCAGCCCATATTTGCTGGGCCAGCAGGTACCGTATGGTATCGGCATGGTCCAGGCCGACCAGTTGCCCGACACCTATGCCAGCAACCGTACCGTATGCATCATCGACTCCGGCATCGACCGGGCACATGAAGACCTGAACGGCAACCGCCTCACCGGCGACAGCAATCCCGGCACCGGCAACTGGACCACCGACGAACTGCATCACGGCACCCACGTCGCCGGCACCATCGCCGCCATCAACAATGCCGGCGTCGGCGTGGTCGGCGTGAATCCAGGCCGCCAGCTGAACATCCACATTGTCAAGGTGTTCAGTGCCGACGAATGGACTTATACCTCGACCCTGATCGGCGCCGCCAACAAGTGCGGCGCGGCCGGCGCCAATGTGATCAGCATGTCGCTTGGCGGCGGCGACCCGAGCATCGCCGAAGAACTTGCCTTCGCCGGGCTGGCCAAGCGCGGCGTGCTGTCGATTGCCGCCGCCGGCAACGACGGCAACAATACCCAGTCCTACCCAGCCGGCTACAGCAGCGTGATGTCGATCGGCGCCCTGGACGAAAACAGGCAGGTCGCCAACTTCTCCCAGTTCACGCCAAAGGTTGAACTGTCGGCGCCGGGCGTCAGCGTGTTGTCGACAGTGCCAATGGGCAGCGGCCGCAGCGCCACTCTGCAGGTGAGCGACGTCGTCTACACGCCGATTCCGATGGATGGCACGCCGCCCGGCACCGCCTCGGGCATGCTGGCCAACTTCGGACTCGGCACCGCGGTCGATGGCGCCATGGCCGGCAAGATCTGCCTGATCCAGCGCGGCGCGATCTCGTTCGCGGCCAAGGTCACCAACTGCCAGGCCAGCGGCGGCATTGGCGCGGTCGTGTACAACAACGTGGCGGGCGAGCTGAATGGCACGCTGGGCGGAACGGTCACCAGCATTCCTTCGGTCGGCGTATCGGATACGGTGGGCGCCAGCCTGCTGCAGCAACTGGGCCAGCCGGCGGTGCTGCAAGTGAACGCAACCAGTTACGCGCTCTTCAACGGCACCTCAATGGCAACCCCGCACGTGTCGGCAGTGGCAGCGCTGGTGTGGAGCTACTTCCCGAAATGCAGCGCGGCCCAGATCCGCAACACGCTGGACAAGACCGCGCTTGACCTGGGCGCGGCCGGCCGCGACCCGTACTACGGTTATGGCCTGGTGCAAGCCAAGGCAGCATATGACCGCCTCCATAGCATGGGCTGCAACAACTAGGCGGAGTCAAGGGCTTGCAGGGCGAGCGATGCCATGGCGCGGATTCCCTCGTACGACTTGGCGGAGGCGATAAACCTGCCGTTGTGGCAAAAACCGGCGTCCGGCACGCCGGTGACTGCCGCCAGTTCGGCATCGCGCAAGCCCGCCCAGGCCTCCGGCAGGTCTGCCCGCGCATCGAAATTTTCAGTACTGAGCGGGACCGTATGCAGCAGGTGGCGCTGCTCGGCGATGCTATAGCTGATCACGAACAGCACCTTGGGCATCTCCTTGCGCACCACCTGGCTCCACGGCAGCGCCCCATTTTTCAGGAACAGGACCTTGCCGCCCTCCAGCACTTCTGCCTGTCGCACCTGCTCCACGGCCAGCAAGGCGCCGACCCGGTATCTGACGGCATTGACCATGACGTCAGTCAGCACGTCCATCGCCCGGCGGAACTGCGACAACCGGAATTCATCCGAGGCCCCGCCATAGCCCAGCCTTTGCTCGTCGAGCCAGCTGGTGTTGTAGCCGGAAATTACCGCCGACAAGCCATAGCTGCCCGGCGCGCTCTTCGCGGCGCCCACGTCCGACAGGTCGAGGTACTGCACCACGTCCGCATCGATGGCATAAGCAATTTCGCGGGCCTGCGCTTCCGCCAGCTGCTGCCCGGTATGGGCAAGGGCCAGCGCACTCACGCAGCGCGCGCCATGCGCGCGCCATACCAGGCCGGCGCTGGCATACGGCACGCCGCTCTGCCGCGCCACATCGAAGCCTTTTTGATGATGGTCGAAGCGGCCTGCGGCCGGGTCCCACACACCGCCCACGTCGACTGCAAAGTCAGCCGCATCGATGATGGCCTGGTCGCGCGTGCGGATGATGTCGGCGCCGGGATATAAAACATTCAATACAGCGACAGCCCACGCATCGTCTGCGTGGAACTTGCCGCTGTGAGTCGCTATAAGCATGCATCGTCCAATCGTTGAAACTAGGTGCATGATATACCGCCATTCCTCCATTACGAGCACCATGCGGTATTTGACGGCACCGGACTTCATCTTCTGGTAGGCGGCATTGGCCCGTTCCAGCGGCATGGTCTCGACCATGGCGCGCACGCCCGACAGCACGCTGAAGTCCAAGGCCTTTTCATTTTCATAAGGTGTGCCGGTAATCGAGCCCAGCAAGCTGCGCTCGCCAAGCACCAGCTGGCCTGGAGCAACAGGCAACGTGGACTTGCCAGCGCCCAGCACGACCAGGCGTCCTTGCGGCGCCAGTCCACGCATCAGCGCCGCGACAATAGCCGGATCGCTGGCGGTGGCAATGACAGCCTGCGCACCGCCCATGGCCTGCAGCTTGCTGGCCGGATCGCCGCCTTCGGTGTCGATATAGCTGTGTGCTCCCAACGCAAGTGCGTCATCGGCGATACGGCCGCGGCCCAGCGCGACAACCCTGAAACCCATGCGGCGCGCATATTGAATGGCCATATGTCCCAGGCCGCCGATGCCGAAGATAGCCACCGTATCGCCAGCTTGGGCGCCCGATTTCTTGAGTGCGTTGAAGGTGGCGATGCCGGCGCACAGGATAGGTGCAGCTTCTTCGGCATCCAGTTCACCCGGGATCGAAACCAGTCCTGTGCTACGGGCCAGCATCATCTCCGCATAGCCCCCGTCGCGCGATGCACCTGTAAAACCCTGGTTCTGGCATAGCTGGAAGCGCCCCTGGCGGCATTGACGGCATTCGTTGCAGTGGCCAGCAAGGCGGCCAACACCCACGCGCTGGCCCAGCTTCCACATGGATGGCGTCGCCGAGCCAATGGCAGCGATCCGCCCGACCACTTCATGCCCGGGCACGCGCGGTGGCTGCAGGGTTGGATCGGCGCCCTCAATGTCGGCCACGTCGGCGCCGCAGATGCCGCACGCCTCAACCTTGATCAATACCTCGCCGGCGCCGGGCACAGGCACTGGACGCTCCACCAGCTCAAGTACGCCGGGCCGGGTAATTTGGATGGTACGGTAGGTATCTTTCATAAGATCGCTCCAATTCCGAGAGTTGCTGCTTCAATTGCCCCGGCAAGGTAGCCGGGATACTGCGGCGACCATTCGCTGGCAATGCCGGTGACGCGGCCGCGCCATGATCCGGACTCTGGCGCCGCGGCTGGTGCGCGCGCATGCTGTCCCGCACCGGCCAGGTCGTCCGCCGTGGCAGTGAATCGTTCAAGCGCCCAATCCTTGATGTATTCCGCTTGCGGTGTGGCCGCAGCGGGCCCGAACAGGCGCGCAAGTTGGGCGCGGCACAACACGCGCATTTCGTCGTCCGGCACGCGCTTCCTCACGCTCGCCGGCACGCCAAAGAAGCCGGACAGTGCGGCGCGCCCGCCAGGCAGCGCTGCATCATGGACTTCCGCGAGCGGGCCGGCAGCGCTCCTTGCCTCGCCCGACAAGCCCATCTCGCGCCAGAACGGGCTGTCATAGACCGCAAGGTATTTGGCATGCTGCGCCATCCAGGTATCGGTTGCCTCCCATTGCGCGGCCAGGGCTTGCGGCAAGGCCGGCAGGAATTCAATCGACTGGATCGCCAGGCGCGGCGGCAGCGCCAGCAAGACCTGGTCGACGCGCAAGGACACGGCGTCGCCATCGCATTCGACTTCCACCGCGTCGGCGCCGCAGCGCAGGCGGCGCACCGCCTTTCCGCTGACGATGCGCCCACGGCCCACGTGGCTGCGCAACGCCGCTACCAGTGCCCCCATTCCGCCGGCCAGCCGTATTGCAGCGGGCGCATTCACGTAGCCAGGCGCCATGAATGGCCGTTCATCGCGGGAACGCTCCATCATCATGATGCCGGTTTCAAACTGCGCGAAACGCACCAGTCCGAGCTCGCTCACCAGCGCATCCATCTGGCGCTGGTAACCGGGCCAGAACCAGGCCGGCCCCAGGTCAAAACCATCGACAGTGGCGATCCGGCCGCCAACGTCATCGCGTGCCTCCAGCACGACATAGTCCGTGAAGCCCTTGCGCTCAAGCAGGAAGGCGGCATACATGCCGGCAAGGCCAGCGCCGATAATGGCGACTTTGGCAGTTTTGGTATTCATTTTCCTGCTCTCAGATAAACCGTCGCGCCGTGCGCGCCGGCAGCAATGCCCGGGTATTCGCCTTCTGGCAGGCGTAGCCAGCTCCCGCGAAAATGAAGCTCGCCCTCACAGCCAAGGGAGCCGCTTATCACCAGCACCTCGGCCGCTGCGATCGCGCCATCGAACAGCACTTCGTGCGACGCCAGCCGCTGCAAGCTGAACTGCTCCGCAGCGTCGCAGAACAGTGGGCAGATTTCCCTCCCCTGCTCGCGCCGCCACGCGGAAGCCTGCCGCGTATCGATGCGCACCTGCCCCTGGCCCGCAGGCGACATCCGCGCCAGCTTCACGAAAATGATGGCGCCGCCTGCGCTGGCGGGAGCATGCGATGATCCAGGCGGGTTGCGCAGGTACCAGCCCTCCGGGTAGTGTTGCTCCCCTTCCGAAAAGACGCCGGAAAGAACCAGGATCTCTTCGCCGCCTGGATGCCCGTGCGCCGGATAAAAGGCGCCCGGAGCGTAGCGCACGATGCTTGTGGCTCGCCCGTGCTCGCCGGCCAGTCGCTCCAGCATGACGCGCTCGACGCCAGGCTGCGGCGACGCCACCCAACGGTATCGGGCGGCGTCGACAATTGCGCGGCGCATAAAGTCTGCGTTGACGAGCATCGCTTTACTTTGGCAATTGCGCGTGGGCTTCCAGCACGCGCGCCGAATAGGTCAGCGCTGCGCCGGCATTCAGGGCAATCGCGACACTCAAGGCCTCCGAGATTTCCGCCAGGCTCGCCCCATGCCCTACTGCTTTCCTGGTGTGCACCGAGATGCAGCCATCGCAACGCGTCGTGACGGCCACGGCAAGCGCGATCAGTTCATGCATCTTGGGCTCCAATTGGCCGCTCTTGCCGGCCGCGTTATCAAGGGCCATGATGCCGCGCATCGCTTCAGGGCTTTGCTGGGCATAGTCGCCAACACTGGCGAGCAGGGAATCGCGATAGCTGTTCCAATCTTGCATCATTTTTTGAACCTCCTTTCAGTAGGCTTGGTAAATCCGGATATCGGGCGCCGCTTCCAGCAGCGGCTTGAGGCCACCAACGACATCGGCAGTAAACATTTCGCCGGCCAGGTAGGCATTGGCGTTATCGAGACTGTCGAAAGCGTGCAATACCTGGACGTCTTCCAC
Source organism: Pseudoduganella sp. S-14 (assembly GCF_049913285.1). Taxonomy (GTDB): domain Bacteria; phylum Pseudomonadota; class Gammaproteobacteria; order Burkholderiales; family Burkholderiaceae_D; genus Rugamonas. The sequence goes on along the minus strand of NZ_CP183991.1, from coordinate 1,202,309 downwards.
CCGCACCAGCAGTTCCTTCGACTTTGCGCCGGCGATGGTGTTCAGGAACGGCGCTTTGTAGTCGCGGTAGACAGCGGCTGCCGCAGCACGGTTGGCGTGAGCAATCTTCAGTGTGATTTGCAGGTAAATCATTTCAAGCTCCTGTCAGGTTCAGTTGCGGCCGGCCATCACGCCGCCGTCCACATCCCAGATTGCGCCCGTCACCCAGCCCGCCTGGTCCGATAGGAGGAAGGCAATGACTTCCGCCACATCCTGCGGCGTGCCGACACGGCCGATCGGATGGAAGCCGTTGAAGCCTTGCAGCGCACTGTGCACTTCCGCCTTTGGGATAAAGCCTTCGTAAATTGGCGTTTGCACCACCGCTGGCGATACGGCATTGACGCGAATCTGTTTGGGTGCCAGTTCCAACGCCAGGTGCTGGGTCAGCGAGTGCAGGCCGGCCTTGGCCATCGAGTACGCCGAGGATGGCGTCGCCGCAATGGCCTGCTTGCCCCACATCGAACCGATATTGACGATGGCGCCCGGTCGATTGCGCGCCACCAGGTTTGCAGCCACCTTCTGGGTAATGAAGAAGAACGCCTTGTTCAGCTTCATGTATTGGTCGAAATCTCCTTCCTGGTGTTCCAGGAACGGTTTCGGGAAGAAGACGCCTGCCGCATTGACCAGCAGGTCGATGTCCGGATGCTGTTCGTCCAGCGTTTTCAACAACTGCGCCACGCCTTCGGCGTCCGACAGGTTGGCGGTCAGCGCCGTCACCGTGCCCAGTTCCGCCAGTTCACGACGCGCCTCTTCGGCCTTCTTGGCCTGGTGGCCCACGATCACAGCGCTGCCGCCTTGCGACATCACAAGGCGGGCAGCCTGTAGCCCCATGCCGCTGGTGCCGCCGACTACCAGCAGTTTCCTGCCTTCGAACTGTTTGCTCATGCTGAAATCCTTTCTTTAGTGGATTGATTTGGTGCTGTCATTATTCGCCCCAAGCACGGGGCAGACAAATGAGATAAAGTGTCCAGGATCGAAAGAAAATCTTTATCGCCATGAAATTGCCGGTACACCTGAACGCCTTGCGCGCCTTCGAAGCCAGCGCGCGCCACCAGAGTTTTTCCGCTGCGGCGGCAGAGCTGAATGTGACGCCAGCCGCCGTCGGCCAGTTGGTGCGGACACTGGAAGACTGGCTGGGAACTCCGCTTTTCCTGCGCAATGCAAGCGGCCGTGCAAGGCTGGTCGCCACTGAAGCGGCGGAACGTGCGCTGCCGGAAATCCGCGCCGGTTTCGACCGGCTGGCAGTGGGGATGGAACGCCTGAAGGAAGGTTCGGTGAATGGCGTGCTGACCGTGACGGTCAGCCCCGCGTTTGCGGCAAAGTGGCTGTTGCCGCGCATCGAGCGCTTCCAGCTCGAATGGCCGGACACCGACGTGCGCCTTGACACCAGCCTGAAGCCGGTCGATTTCATCGCCCAGCGCGTCGATATCGGCGTGCGTTACGGCGGCGGGAACTGGCCCGGACTGGCGGCCGAAAAGCTGATGGAGGAGGAAGTCTATCCGGTATGTTCGCCGGCCCTGTTGCGCAAGGGGCATCGCCTGAAAGCACCTGCGGACCTGGCACGGGAAACACTGATCCACGACTTGTCCATGGATGGCCACGCAGGCTTCCCGACCTGGGAAGCCTGGCTTGGCAAGGCGGGGGCGAAAAATACCGGCACGGCGCGCGGCCTGAAAATCAACAGTTCCGCGGCTGTCCTGCAAGCCGCCATCGAAGGTCAAGGTATTGCATTGGCCCGCAGCGTGATGGCGCACGACGATGTCGCCGCTGGCCGCTTGGTGCGGTTGTTCCCGGAAACCAGCTTCCAGTCATCGCTGGCGTATTACGTCGTGTACCGCGCCGACTGCTCGGGCCTGCCCAAGGTTTCCGCCTTCCGCGACTGGCTGCTTAAGGAAGCGAAGCGATGAAGCTCGCCGGGTTCGCATCAAACAGTTTCTTGTGCGCTTCCATGCAGAAGTAATAGTTGCGCTTGCGGTAAGTGGTGGACAAGGAGGCCGACTTGTCGACGTCCATTTCGCAAACAGGGCACAGAGGATGCTGTTCTGTTGAAGCGCGCGTCCTGGCGTATAAGCTGTTGGAGTTCGGGTCCAGCCAGCCCTGGCCTTGGTACTCCATGACATAGGCCGTGTTGCTTGCCGCCGCGCGGCCGAAATAGCGCTCCACCACGCGCAGGGCGAGGTCAATGCCGGAGGACAGCCCTCCCGCAGTGGCGATATTGCCCTCTTCGACAAAACGCGCACCGCGCTTGAGGGTAACGCTTGGGAATTTCATGGCGAATTCCTTGAAGGCGCCGTGGTGGGTGACTGCCGACTTTCCGTCCAACAGCCCGGCATGGGCCAGGATGAACGCACCGGTGCAGACCGACATTGTCAGGTCTGCCGTGCGCGAGGCCTGGCGCAGCCACTCCAGCACGGCAGGATCGCTCACGGTTTGCGCCGGGACCACAATCACCTTGGGCGGGGGCGCGTTGGCGATGGTGTAATTCGGCACGATCTTCATGCCGCCGTATGCCGTGACCGGCGCCGCCGTCGCGCCAACCGTATACAGCTGGAACGCCGCCTCACCCGACCTTCCCTGCACGCTGGCGTTGGCGAACACCTCCCATGGACCGCCAAAATCGATGACCACGGCGTTATCGGACAGCAGGAAGGCCACAGGAATGCTGCCTTCCGGCGGCGGTTTCAGTGGCGCCGCGGGTGCCGGCGCACCGGCTTGCTGCACCTTGGTCCCGGCCAGCGCAGGCAGCGCGGCGCCCAGGCCCATTGCGGTGGAAATGCGGAACAGCTCTCGTCTTTTCATGATCTCGCCTCAATGGATTGTCAAGGCTTGTAGTCTCCCATCGCCCATTGCCCAGCGCGATGCAGTTCGCTGCAGCGCGCCGTGGTTTCGCTGCAAAGCCATCGCCCGGTGCCCTGAATTCCCCTATCATTGCGGCCATGACCGCAATCGCCCCCTTCCTCGCCTGGCTGGCACTGGCCTTGTTCGATGCCACCCAGACCGTGGTGTCCATGCACGCCATGGGCATGCAGCACGACTGGTGGACGCTGTTCTTCGTGATCGTCGCGTCATGGGGCGCGTGGGCAGCCGCGACGCCGATAGCGCTTGCATTGCTGCGGCGCTTCCCCCTGCCGTCGCGCGCTGCGGGCAATTGGGCCGTGCATGCCTGCGCCTGCCTGGCGATCGGCGCCGCCTGGACCTGCTGGGCGGCCACGCTGGAACATGCCTTCAATCCTTTCGCCTACCCCAAGGGCTCCGATCCTTTCCTGCCGCTGTGGAAATCGAAATTCATCGGCAACCTGGTGGGAGACGTGATCCTGTATGGCGCGATTGCCGCGCTCAGCGTCACCTTCGCCACCCGCAAGCGCCTGTCGCAGCAGCGCGAACTGCTGGCGCAGGCGCAACTGGCGGCACTGCGGCTGCAACTCGAGCCGCATTTCATTTTCAATGCCCTGAACGCCGTCAGCGGCCTGATTCGCGAGAAGAAGGACAGCGAAGCGATCGCCACCATTGCCGCTCTCGGCGACCTGTTGCGCCGGGTGACAGACCGCTCCGAACGCCAGCTCGTGCCGCTGGCAAGCGAAGTTGATTTCCAGCGCAAATACCTGGAAGTCCAGCAGGTGCGCTTCGGCGAGCGCCTGCGCTGGCAGCTCGACATACCGGCCGAAATCGCGGCCGCACAGGTGCCGGACCTTGTCTTGCAGCCGCTGGTGGAAAACGCCATCAAGCATGGCATCGCCAAACGCGCCAAGGGCGGGACGCTGCGCGTGACGGCAGCCAGGGAGGGCGAAATGCTGCTGCTGTCCGTTGCAAACGAAGGTCCGCCACTGGCGGCGCAACTGCGTGAAGGCGTCGGCCTGTCCAACACCCGCCAGCGCCTGCAGGCGCTGTACGGCGAGCGGCAGTCGCTGGTGCTGCATGACATGGAACATGGCGTGCAGGCCACGCTCACCCTGCCCTACCGGGAGCATTGATGCTGCGCGCAATGATCATCGACGACGAACCTCTGGCCCGCAGCAATGTCGCCCTGCTGCTGGCGCGCGATGCGGCAATCTCGCTGGTCGGCCAGTGCGGTTCGGCGGAAGAAGCGCTGGCGGCGCTGCCAGCAGCCCGGCCCGACCTGGTCTTCCTCGACGTGGAAATGCCGGAATGCGATGGCTTCGAGCTGCTCGAGCGCCTGGGCACCGCACCGCCGTTTGCCATCGTCTTCGTCACCGCCCACCACCAGTTTGCGCTGCGCGCCTTCGAAGTCGGCGCGCTCGACTACCTGCTCAAGCCCTTCGACGACCAGCGCTTCGAGCACGTGCTGCAACGCGTGAAAGAACGCCTGCGCGTGCCGGGAGAAACGCGCCGCTTCATCATCAGGAACGGCAATGCCCTGGACGTGGTGAAATTTGCCGACATCGACTGGATCGAGGCCAGCGACTACTACGCCACCGTGCACGCCGCCGGCCGGGCACATATGCTGCGCCGCAGCCTGTCCGAGCTCGAGGGGGAACTGGCGCCCTACGGTTTCCAGCGCATCCACCGCTCCGCCATCGTCAATCTGGAAAGCGTGCGCTCGCTCGAAATGCGCGAAGACGGCGAGTACGAAGTCGTGCTGGCAGGCGGCCAGCACCTGCGCATGAGCCGCCGCTACCGCAAAACAATTGTGGAACGAATCGCGCCGACTTAGTTATACTTGCATTTTTTTTAACCGTAAAAGCTATGCAACGAGTGTTACTGGCCATTGCCGCGCTGGCCCTGAGCGCGTGCGCTACCAAGGATCAAACCCGCATCCAGGAAATTTCGACCACCCCGCTGCGCGACCTGAATATCGCCAAGGTCGAAATCCCCGACGTCCTGCGCGATGCCATGGGCAACCCGTACAAGGCGCCTTCCGACAAGAGCTGCCCGGCCCTGCTGGCGCAGGTTGCGGACCTCGACGAAGAGCTGGGCCCGGACTTCGACGTTCCCGAAGAAAAGCAGAGCCATTTGGACGCCTCCAAGGAAGCCCTCGGTGATGCGGCCACCGGCGCCCTGGCGCGCACGGTGGAAGGCGCCATTCCCTTCCGCGGCTGGCTGCGCAAGCTGAGCGGCGCGGAGCGCCAATCGAGGAAAGCGCAAAGCGCGATCCTGGCAGGCAAGGTCCGCCGCGGCTACCTGCGCGGCCTCATGGATTCAAATGCCTGCATGAAGGCATAAACACGCATAAACGCTTGCTTTTGCTGCGCCGCATCATGCTAGAATCGTTGCAATCTTAGCCACAGCGGGGGGCCAGCAAATGAAACGCGTAATCTTCAACCAGAAGGGCGGCGTCGGTAAATCGACCATTGCGGTAAACCTGGCGGCCATCGCGGCGCACCATGGCAAACGCACGCTGTTGATCGATATCGACCCGCAATGCAACAGCAGCCGCTACCTGCTCGGCGCGGCCACCCAAGGCCTGGCGCCTACCCTCGGCGCCTACTTCGAGCAAATGCTCAGTTTCAGCATGTTTGCCAGGCCGGCCGGCGAATACGTGCATGCCACGCCATTCGCCAACCTGTCCATCATGCTGGCCCACCCCGAACTGGGCGACCTGCAATCGAAGCTCGAATCGCGCCACAAGATCTACAAGCTGCGCGACACGCTCAACGAGCTGGAAAAGGAATACGACGAGATCTACGTCGACACGCCCCCCGCCTACAACTTCTTCACCCAGTCGGCCCTGATCGCGGCCGATAGCTGCCTGATCCCGTTCGACTGCGACGACTTCTCGCGCCAGGCCCTCTACACCCTGGTCAACAACGTCAAAGAGATCAAGGCCGACCACAATCCCGCGCTGCAAATCGAAGGCATCGTGGTCAACCAGTTCCAGCCGCGCGCCCTGCTGCCGCAGCGCATGGTGGACCAGCTCAAGGAAGAAGGCTTGCCGGTGTTCGAAAACAAGCTCTCAAGCTCGATCCGCATCCGCGAATCGCCCGAGCGCAACCTGCCGATGATCCACCTCGATCGCAGCCACAAGCTGAGCCAGGAGTTCCTCGCCCTATACGGCGAGCTGCACACGGCGTAATGCGCCAAACTTGATCCAGGTCATGGCGGCGTCATGGCGGCACGGCTACGCTGGCGGATTTTGCCTGCCATGCTGACCGCCCCCGAACTCCTCCTGCCCGCCGGCTCCCTGGCGAAAATGAATGCTGCATTCGACTACGGCGCCGACGCCGTGTATGCGGGCCAGCCGCGCTACAGCCTGCGCGTGCGGAACAACGACTTCTCCACCCTGCAGGCGCTGCAGGAAGGCATCGACGGCGCCCATGCGCGCGGCAAGCAGTTCTTCGTCGCCAGCAATATCTTCGCCCACAACTCCAAGCTCAAGACCTACCTGCGCGATATGGCGCCCGTCATTGCCATGAAACCCGACGCATTGATCATGGCCGACCCGGGCCTGATCATGATGGTGCGCGAAGAATGGCCGGACATGCCGGTCCATTTGTCGGTGCAGGCCAATGCCGTCAACTGGGCCGACGTCAAGTTCTGGCAACGCATGGGGCTGACGCGCGTGATCCTGTCGCGCGAACTGTCGCTCGACGAGATCGAGGAAATCCGCCAGCGCTGCCCCGACATGGAACTGGAAGTCTTCGTGCATGGCGCGCTGTGCATGGCCTACTCCGGCCGCTGCCTGCTGTCAGGCTACTTCAATCACCGCGATGCCAACCAGGGCACCTGCACCAATGCCTGCCGCTGGGACTACAAGGTGGGCGAAGGCTGCCAGGATGCGACCGGCGACATCTCGGTGCTGCACCAGCAGCCGCGCCACCCGCTGGCCAACCAGACCTACCTGCTGGAAGAAGCCGGGCGTCCCGGCCAGCTGATGCCGATCTTCGAAGATGAACACGGCACCTACATCATGAACTCGAAAGACCTGCGCGCGGTGGAGCACGTCGAGCGCCTGGTGAAGATCGGCGTCACCTCGCTCAAGGTGGAAGGCCGCACCAAGTCGGCCTATTACGCAGCGCGCACGGCGCAGGTATATCGCCAGGCCATTGACGATGCGGTAGCCGGACGCCCGTTCGACGAAAGCCTGCTCGGCCAGCTGCAGGGCCTCGCCAATCGCGGCTACACGGATGGCTTCTACCAGCGCCACCACACGCAGGAGCACCAGAACTACATGCGCGGCGCGTCGGAGACCGACCGCAGCCAGTATGTGGGGGATGTGTTGGGAATCGACGGCGGCTGGGCGCGCGTCGATGTGAAGAACCATTTCGCGGTGGGCGACCGCATTGAAGTCATGCACCCGGGCGGCAACCGCGATATCACCATCTCCCGCATGCTGGCGGACGATGGCAGCGAGATCACGATCGCGCCCGGCAGCGGCCACATCGTGCGCATCCAGCTCGAAGAAGGGCTGGATGGTGCACTGCTGTCGCGCTATCTTTGATTACTGCAGGTTGATCGCCGAAAGGTAGCCGTTCGCACCCAGGACGTAGAGCACACCATTGCTGGAAATCGAGAGTTCGCCGCCATGTGCGTAAGTCCAGACGATCTTTCGCGTTGCGAGATCGATTGCCTGCGTCTTGGTGCTGCCACTGACAAATGCAAGGTTACGCGTTACAACCAGGCTCTTGAAACCGCCCAGCGACATGCTTTCGGAGGTCCATTGCAGCTTACCGTCCGCAATAGAACGTGCTTCCAGCGCACCGCTGGCGCCATTGACGGCATACACCATGTCGTTGCCGACGGCCAGCGCCCCCGCGAATTTGTTCTCGACCGACCAAAGGCGCAGGTGCTGGTAGTTGTAGAGATCAAAGGCAGCGATGCGCTCACCCATCACAACGGCGGTGTCACCGGACAAGGCCACGCTTTTTGCGCCGGTCGAAGTATCATCCGTATCTGCCGACTCCCAATTCAACAAGCCGCTGTTGGCTAGCGCTGCCAATTTGCCATTCGCATAAATATAGATGCCACTTGCCTCGACAGCAGGCGAATAAGGGTTGTCCTGGAAGTAGTTGGAAGGAATTCGCTCTACCCAAAGGTCCATCAGGGACGCCGAGGAGAATTTGCGCAAGTCGTAGCCATAAAACACTTTGCCCAGCGAATACACGTCGCTGCCGAAAACCGTAGGCGGATAGTAAGCTGCGCTGCTCATTTGCCTTGAGGTCTTATATGCCAGGGCGCCGGTCACCTGGTTGAAGACCCACAGGGTGTCTTTGCTGAACGCAGTGGTCGTCACAAAAACGAAGCCATTGCCCACAGCTGGCGAATTGACGGATTCGACCGTGCCGAGGCTGGCGCGCCATGCGATGGTTCCATCAGATTCCTTGATACTGCGCAGCTCGGCTTCCCCTTGCGTTGCAGGTGCAATGATGGCGCTGGAGGCCACGAATACCTGGCCATTGTCGACGGCGGTGGTGTTCCTGTCCCGCGGAGCGTCATTAGCTGCGATGCTGAAGCGTTCCGAGAAATTGACGGCATCGAAACTGGCATCGATAAATCCTGTGTGCGAAGCACTGCCCTGATAGTTCGACCACGCACCTACGCCCGCGACCTTGGTCAACGGCGTCAGGCCAACCGGATTTTTCACTGTCAGCTTGAGCGGGATGGTCCAAGGTGAGCCGGCCACTGGCGAACTGCAGGTGTACACGCTGTCGCGGCACAGGCGTACGTCCAGGGTAGTGGTGTACTCTCCAGCCTTCAGGTTCGGGGAAGTCGTCAAAGTGACTTTGAAATTCTCCGGTGGTCCTGCTACCTGGGCGGTGACCAGGTTTGCCTTATCGAAGACGCCAATGTTCGCCAGCAGGCTTCCAGTACCACTTTTGAAAGTGCCATCAAACTCGATGATTGCAGACTGCCCGCGATTTGCGACAGCGTCCAATGCCTGCACCGAAAATGCCATGCGCTTTGCTGCATCGGAAGTCGAGTTCACGTTGACTTTCAGCGGCACTTTCCATGGCGAACCAGGCAGCGGCTTGCTGCAGGTCTGCGGCGCATCTTCGCACAAGCGCACCTCAAGATTGACCTGGGTGAGACCGGCCGGCAGCTTGGCCGACGTGTGCAGGTCGGCCTGGTAGACCATCTCGTTCACGGCCGAGACCTGCACGTCGGTGGTAATCGTGCCCGAGGTGTCGACAATCGCAACGTTGAAAGGTTTCGTGAACGTGCGGCTGGAGGTCGCCGTGATCCTGAACGGAATCGACTCGCCTTCGTAGCCCGATACTTGAACCGGATTTGGCGTGAAGGAAAGCCAACTGCCGTCCGGGTTCGTGACAGTACCGCCGGAGCTACCGCTTGAGTTGCCGCTCGAGCTTGCGCCGGGGCTACCGCCACCGCCGCCACAAGCGGCCAAGGCCAGCGCCATCAGGAGAGGCGCCGTAGCCCGAATGATTGGATGCATAACAAAACCCTCAGGAAAAAGGGCTTATGGTATGGCAATAAACATTTTCAAATTCTCACAGTTTCTTTCTTTGCAACCAAAATACAACACCCGAACGCCAATAAATCACCAGAAAATCACGCGCTGTTCGGGCGGCAGGTACATCTTGTCGCCTTCCTTCACGCCGAAGGCGTCGTAGAAGCCCGGGTGGTTTTTCAGGCTGCCGTTCACGCGGAACTCGGATGGCGAGTGCGGGTCGGATTTCACTTGCTGGATCAGGAAGGCGTCGCGACCCTTGCCGCGCCGTGCCTGCGCCATGCCCATGAAGATGCGCTGTTCGGCCGTGTAGCCGTCGATCACCGCGCCGGGCTGGCCCTTCATGGAGATCCGGTAGGCACGGGTGGCCATGATCAGGCCTGCGTTGTCGGCAATGTTCTCGCCCAGCGTCAGTTCACCGTTCACGTTATAGCCCGGCACCGGGCTGTAGCCGTTGTACTGCGCCACCAGCATCTTGCCGCGCGCGGCGAACTTCTCGCCGTCTTCCCTGGTCCACCAGTTGCGCAGGTTGCCGTCGCCGTCGTATTGCGAGCCCTTGTCGTCGAAGGCGTGGCTGATTTCGTGTCCGATCGAGATGCCGACCGCGCCATAATTGACTGCAGGTTCAGCCTTGGCGTCGTACAAGGGATACTGCAGGCGCGCCGCAGGGAACACGACTTCGTTCAGCGATGGGCTGTAATAGGCGTTGACGGTTTGCGGCGTCATGCTCCATGCGGAACGGTCCACCGGTTTGCCCAGCTTGCCGATGCTGAAGCTGTGCGCGAATTCGCGCGAGCGCAGCACATTGCCAAGCAGGTCGTCGCGCGTCACTTTCAGCTTTGCGTAATCTCGCCATTTTTCCGGATAGCCCACCTTGACGTTGATCTTGGCCAGCTTGGCCTGTGCCTGCCGCTTGGTCTCTGGGCTCATCCACTCCAGCGTTTCGATGCCTTCGCGGAACGCCGCGATGAAGTTCTGCGCCATCTCGGCCACCTGCTGCTTGCGTTCAGCGGGGAAGTACTCCTTCACGTAAGCCTTGCCCACCATTTCGCCCAGCGCGCGATTCACCTCCGCGATGGCGCGTTTTTGCAGCGAACGGTTTTCCCTGGTGCCAGCCAGCACGGCGCCGCGGAAGGCGAAGTCCTCGTCGACCAAAGGCTGCGACAGGTACGGCGCGAAAGAGCTGATCATGTGGAGCTCGAAGTAGGCCTTCCACACCGGCAGGGGCGTTGCTTCGATCAGCTTGTCCAGCGCGGAAAGGTAGCTTGGCTGGCCAACGATCACGGAATCGATCTTGCCTGCCACGCCGACGCCCTTCAGGTATGCGTCCCAGTCGAAGCCCGGCATCAGCGCTTTCAGTTCTGCCAGCGACAGCTTGTTGTAGGTCTTCACCGGATCGCGGTTGTCCACGGCGGTCCAGTGGGCACGGGCGATTTCGGTTTCCAGCGCCACGATCTGCGCCGCTTCTTGCGCCGCTTGCGCATGGCCGGCCAGCGCCAGCATGTTCTCGACGTGCAGCTGGTACCTTGTGCGGATCTCGCTCAGGCGCGCATCCTTATCTGACAGGAAGTAGTCGCGGTTCGGCAAGCCCAGGCCAGCCTGGCGGATACCAACCACATAGCGCGTCGAGTCCCTGGCATCCTGGCGCACGCTCATGTCGAGCGGGCCGCCGGCGTCGATGCGGTTCAGGTGCGCCACCAGCGCAGCGATGTCCTGCTTGCCGGAGAGGGCGGCAATGCGCGCCTGCTCCGCCTTCAGCGGCTTCAGGCCAAGGGCGTTGCGGCGCGCTTCATCCATGAAGCTGGCGTAGTAATCACCGATCTTCTGCGCATCGGAACCTGCCTTGCGCGACTTGTCGCGTTCCGCGCTTTCGATGATGGATTTCACCTGGCCTTCCACGTTTTCCTGCGCCACGTTGAACGCTCCCCAGCTCGAACGATCGGCCGGGATCTCGACGCCGCTCAGCCACTTGCCCTGTGAATAGCGGAAAAAATCGTCCTGCGCGCGAATCTGCTGGTCGATGCCTGCTGCGTCGATGCCCGAACCCAGGTCCGCCGCAAAGACGTGGGAACATGCCAGGCCAAAAACCAGGCCGCCGAGAATTGTGCGTTTCATGTGATAACTCCGGTGAAAAAATGCTGACGGCAGTATGCCGCAGCCGGCTCTGCGCGTGGTCGCCGCAGCCCAACGAGCAACACTAAGTTACATACGGGCCAGGCAATTGACCTGCAGCCCTGCAAGTCCGATACTTGCCGGGTTTTAGATCCATTCACCCCAACCAGGAGGTACCCAGTGAAACATTCCATGCTGGCCACCGTGCTGCTGGCTGCAGCCGCAGCGCAAGCGCAGGACGTGCCGAAGATCGATCCGCAGCGCTTGTCGCAGGACGTTAAAACTTTGGCATCCGATGAATTCGAAGGGCGCGGCCCCAACACCGCCGGCGAAGTAAAGACCGTCGAATACATCGCCAAGCAATTCGAAGCAGCCGGGCTGAAGCCGGGCGGCGACCTGGTGAAAGGCAAGCGCAGCTGGTACCAGGATGTGCCCCTGGGACGCTTCGAGATCAAGGGTCCGGTGGTACTGAACGCGCACGCCGGCAAGGAAAGCATCCCGTTCGCGCAAGGCGAACAGCTGGCGGTGCGCGCCGCGATGAATGGCGCCAGGCGGGTCGACTTCGACAAGGCGCCGCTGGTCTTCGTCGGCTACGGCGTGACCGCGCCTGAGCGCAAGTGGAGCGACTTCAAGGGCGTCAACCTGAAGGGCAAGCTGGCGGTGGTGCTGATCAACGATCCGGACTTCGAAACCGGCGAAGGCGATTTCGGCGGCAAGGCCATGACCTACTACGGCCGCTGGACCTACAAGTACGAGGAGATGGCACGCCAGGGCGCCATCGGCACGCTGATCGTGCACGAAACCGCACCGGCCTCCTACGGCTGGGCGACGGTGAAGAACTCCAACACTAACGTGATGTACGACATCGTGCGCAAGGAACCGGGCAAATCGCACGCGCCGATGGAAGCATGGATCCAGCGCGACGTGGCGGCCGACCTGTTCAAGCGCGCCGGCCTTGATTTCGACGCGCTCAAGAAGCAGGCGCAAACGCGTGAATTCAAGCCGATGGAGCTGAAAGGCGTCAGCCTGTCGGCCCACTACGCGGTCGACGCGCAAGTGATCAAGTCGAAAAACGTGATTGCAGTGCGCGAAGGCACGACGGCGCCAGACGAAACCGTGATCTACAGCGGCCACTGGGACCACCTCGGCGTTGGCCTGCCTGACGCCAAGGGCGACAAGATCTATAACGGCGCCATCGACAACGGCACCGGCATTGCCGCCCTGCTGGAACTGGGCCGCGCCTACGGCAAGGCGCCAGCGCCCAAGCGCAGCGTGGTGTTCCTGGCGGTGACGGCTGAAGAAAAAGGCTTGCTCGGCTCCGAGTACTATGCAGCCAATCCGGTCTACCCGCTGGCCACCACCGTCGGCATGATCAATATGGATGCACTGAGCCCGTACGGCCCGGCGCGCAACTTCACCATTTCCGGCAGCGCCAAGCTGGACTTGCTGGATATGCTGGTCAGCAGGTTCAAGGCGATCAATGTGAGCTACACGCCTGACCCGCACACCGAAGCCGGCTACTTCTTCCGCTCCGACCACTTCCCGATGGCCAAGCGCGGCGTGCCGGCGTTCTCGCTCGACTCCGGCGAGGATTGGGAACAAGGCGGCGTCGCTGCCGGCAAAGCAGCACAGGAAGCGTACACAAACAACAACTACCACCAGCCTTCGGACGAATGGGATGCCAAGTGGCCGTTCACCGGCATGGCGCGCGACCTGACTGTCCTGTACGGCCTTGGCCGCGACCTGGCCGAATCGAAGGACTGGCCGAACTGGTCGGCCGACTCCGAATTCCGCACGGTGCGCGACCAGAGCGCAGCAAAACGATCTAAATAAAATACCAACCCAGGTCAAGGCCCTCCACGGAGGGCCTTTTCTTTTTCTGCGCGGCGTGCCATGCTGGCTTCACAAAAAGGATCGTTTAGCTGGAGACAAACCATGAACTTCACGCAGTCGATGAGCATTGCCAAGAAACTCGCAGTGCTGAATGCCGGCGCCATCCTCGGCATCATCATCCTTACCGCCATCTTCCTCATTTCCGAACGCACCCTCATCCTTGAGGAAAGAACCAGCAATGTGCGACAGGCTGTCGAAACAGCCTACGGTGTACTCGACTACTACCAGAAGCAGGAAGCCAGCGGCGCCCTGCCGCGCGCGGAAGCGCAGAAGAAGGCGATGGACGCGATCAAGGTGTTGCGATATGGCAACAACGAATATTTCTGGCTGAACGACATGCAGCCGAAAATGATCATGCACCCGATCAAGCCTGAGCTCGACAACAAAGACCTCAGCAGCAACAAGGACCCGACCGGCAAATTCCTGTTTGTCGAATTCGTCAACATGGTCAAGAAGGCAGGTGCCGGCCCAGTCGATTACATGTGGCCGAAGCCGGGCAGCGACAAGCCGGTGCAGAAGGTTTCCTACGTCAAGGGCTTCGAGCCCTGGGGCTGGATTCTCGGCTCCGGCGTCTACGTCGACACCGTCGACGCCACCGTGCGCGGACGCGCTGTCACCTTCGCCGCAGGCGCAGTGGTGCTGGCCGCCGTGCTGCTCGGCATCGGCGTGTTCATCGCACGCGGCATGCTGCGCCAGCTGGGCGGCGAACCCGATTACGCTTCCTCGATCGCCCGCAGCATCGCCGGCGGCGACCTGACCGTGCCGATCGACGTCAAGCGCGATGACAACAGCAGCATGGTCAATGCGCTGAAGGGCATGCGCGACGACCTGGCGCGCATCGTCAGCTCGGTGCGCAACGCAACCGATACCATCGCCACCGCTTCAAGCGAGATCGCCGCCGGCAACAGCGACCTGTCGGCGCGCACCGAAAGCCAGGCAAGCTCGCTGGAAGAAACCGCGGCGTCGATGGAAGAACTGACTTCAACCGTGCGCCAGAACGCAGACAATGCGCGTACCGCCAACGAGCTGGCGGCCAATGCCTCGGAGGTGGCGCAGAAAGGCGGCGCTGTGGTGTCGCAAGTGGTCGAGACCATGGCCTCGATCGACAGTTCTTCACGCAAGATCGTCGACATCATCAGCGTGATCGATGGCATTGCGTTCCAGACCAATATCCTGGCGCTGAATGCGGCGGTGGAAGCGGCGCGTGCCGGCGAACAGGGCCGCGGCTTCGCGGTCGTGGCCTCGGAAGTGCGCAACCTGGCACAGCGCAGTGCAGCGGCGGCCAAGGAGATCAAGGACCTGATCGGCGCCTCTGTTGAAACGGTCGGCGTCGGCAATTCCCTGGTGGCGCAGGCCGGCAGCACCATGCAGGAAGTGGTGGAAAGCGTGCACCGTGTGCGCCAGGTCATCAACGAGATCAGCACCGCTTCCAACGAACAGAGCGCCGGCATCGCCCAGGTCAACGAAGCGATTTCGCAAATGGATGCGGTGACGCAGCAGAACGCCGCCCTGGTTGAACAGGCTGCCGCCGCTGCAGCCAGCATGCAGCAGCAATCGGCAGCACTGTTGCAGGCCGTTGGCGTGTTCCGCGTCGATGCCGCCGAAGCGTCCGCCGTACCTGGGCGGCGCACGCCGCGCCTTGGCCGCAGCTGATATCGTGCTATGATCCCGCCTGTCGAAAAAGGCAGGCCCGGTTCAAGGTAAGCCCGGTCCCTCTCCTCCCCGGAGAGCTCTGCTCCATGTGCAGTCTTGCATGAGAACCCACGACGATCCCGGCGCACGTGCGTCTCGGGCTCGTCTGGGCGTGGCCGATCGATCTTCGCTGGCACTCCCGTTGGGCCCACCAACTATGGAGTTCACATGCAATTGAATCATCTCGACCTGTCCGTGCCCGACGTGGCTGCGGCTTCCGCTTTCCTGTCCCGCCATTTCGGCTTCACCCTGCTGCAAACCAAAGGCAACCATGGCATGGCCGTGCTGGCCGGCGACGGCGGCGTGGTACTCGTGCTGACCCGCTACCAGGAGCCCAGCTATCCCAAGACTTTCCACATCGGCTTCCTCGTCGGCGATGCAGCGGCCGTCAGCGCCAAGCATGCGGAGCTGGAAGCCGCGGGCGTGAACGGGCTGTCACCGTTGCAGGAGATGCGCGGCGGCCCGGGCTTCTATTGCGCCACTGATTGGGGAATCTTGCTGGAGGTTGCGCACCGCGCGCCACTGCGCGTGGCGTAGCGCCGGTGCGCCGGCCCCTCGCGGGGCCTTTTCTTACTTGACGCGGGTATAGCTCATCTCCATCCACTTCATGTCCTTGCCGTTCGGGCCGGGTCCCCACATTTCCAGCTTGTGGTTATCGTTGTCGGAGATGGCCACGCTCATCGTGTAAGGCACCTCCTTGCCGCTCATGGGGTCGGACATCATGCCCTTGTACTTGATGGTATTGCCGTTCATGCTGCCATGCGACAGGGTCATGCCGGTGCTGCCGGAATCGATCCAGCTGCCGAAATACTTCTTCGTCACGTTGTCATAGCCCTGGATGCCCATTCCGTCGAAAGGCTGACCCATGAACTTGCCTTGGTAGTTTTCCTGCAGGTAGCGGTTACCCATGATCCACTTGCGTTCTGTGGAGCCTTCAGTTTCCTCCGGAGGTTTGGATGGGTCCATCCACATTTTCGACTTGACCGCGAACTTGCCGGCCAGTGCATCAAGCTTCTTGTGTGCTTCGCCAGGCATGGCGGCTTTATTCATCGCCTCCATCGCCGCCTTTTCATCAGGCGGCGCGGCGGCCTTTTTCTTTTCAGGTGCAGCGCTGAGGGCAGCGCCGGCCAGGGTGAATCCCGCAACAACAACCAGGTACTGCGCGACACGACGGAGCTTCATGGCTTCCTCCTTATCCAGCAGGGTTGTGGAAGGGCCATTCTCCGCGCCGCCAGGCAGCCCTGTCAACCGCGCCGCTCCGTTTTGCGCAACTTGCGCCGCAAACGCAGGTTATCCGCCACGGCCGACATCAATGCAAGCGTCATTAACGCGACTACCGCGTCGGCATCCAGGTAGTGCCAGAACGCCCACGCTCCGAACGCGCAGGCAATGGCTGATATCAAAAGCAAGAGCTGATCTTTCATCACAGAATCCCCGCAGCCGGTAGCGTCGCACATAAGCGAGAGTAGCGCCGCACACGGCGGCGCGTTTTGCGGTTGGGCAAGTGTTGTGTTCAGGCGGCGTAAATGCTCACGGCTTCGACCATGAAAGGCGCGAGGTCTGGATGGATTTTGTCGAAGTTCACGCGAAAGCGTGCGTCGTCGCGGTAGGTGGCCGCCAGGTTCGGCAGGTGCGCGCGCTCGGCGGGCCAGAAGTGACGCATGTGCTCATGCCAGCGCGCCACCAGGGCCTGCACTGCATCGCTGCTGGCGCCTTGCGGCATGGCGACCGCCACCTCGGCGTAGATGGCGTTGCCTTCATCGATCAGGTCTTGCTGCTTGCCGTCGCCGTAGCCCTGCCATTGCCGGGCCGCGTCCTGCACGACTTCCTTGCCGTATTTCTGTTCCGCTTCCTGCTGGTGCCTGTCGTGCTTGTCACGCAGGCCGTCGAAGAGCTGTACTGGTTTCATGCCGTGTTTTCCTTTCAGGTGGAGGATGGTCTTGTCCACCGTGGAAATCAGTCCTTGCAACTCATGCAGCCGGCCAGCCAGTGCCTGCTTGTGGCTTTGCAGCGCCGCCAGTACGTCGAACCCAGGTTGCGACATGATGTCGCAGATGGCGGCCAGCGGCACGTCCATCTCCCGGTAGAACAGGACTTGCTGCAGCCGCAGCAAGTCCGCTTCGTTGTAATAGCGGTAGCCGTTGTCGCCAATGCGCGATGGCTTGAGCAGGCCGATGCTGTCGTAGTAGCGCAGCGTACGGCCGGTGACGCCGGTGATGTCGGAGAGCTGTTTTACGGTGAACATGCAGCCATCCTCAAGGTTGACGCGACGTCATGGTCAAGCACTTTTTTCATCCCAGTTCAAAACTTGTTATGCCGTACTGCTGCGCCAGCGGCAATCCAGGGTCTTCGCCAGTGTACATGCGCGCCGTTTCAAAGCAGGCATGCATGCCGTGCCGCTCCGCCAGCGCCACGGCTGCGGCATTCGGCTCCGGGACGTCAAGGAATACCGGTTCTCCGGCCGGCACGCGGCCACGCAGCGCCTGCATCAATTCCTCGGCCACTTCCGGCGCGCCTGCGCACAGCGGGCCGATCTTGAAGCCGGCACGGCACGGCCGCAGCACGGCGTAGCCAAGCAGCGCACCGCCAGTATCGCGTACGCCGAACGCCACGCTGCCCTCCTGCCGCAACCAGCAGCGCATGAATTGCTCACGGTCGGCGGGAAAGAAAACGCGATCATACGCCAGCACATCGCCCACATCGTGCGGTCCCAGCGGCAGCACGCGATCGGCAGCGGGAACGTCGCTGCCCCGGCCTTCATAGCGCACATTGCGGTGCGCCAGCCTGAAACCGGAACGCGCGTAGTTGGCCTGCTGGGCCGGCACGCCGTCCAGTCCCACGTTGCGCCCTTCGAGCCGCGCCATGCCCGCGCGCCAAAGCGACATGCCATGGCCTTTGCCACGAAACTCCGGACGCACGATATAGCCACCGATAAAACCAAAGCCGGCGCCGTAGCGCACTGCGAAGATGCTGGCTACCGGCTCGCCATCGATCGTACCGAGCAGGAAGCCGCCCGGGTCGGCGGCATAAAAACTGCCTGCATCCTGCAGTCCGGGATTCCATCCCTCGGCTGCGGCCCAATCGAGCACCATTTCCAGCTCGGGCAGGGTCATCGCACGAATATCCATATCAGGCTCCATCCTCCGCATCGTAAGCCGCAAACGCGGCCCGCACTGCATATTCCCATGCAGCGCTATCCTGTTCGTACAGGAAGTTGGCCGCCGCCGGCGTCGCCGCTTCCAGCGCGCTGCGCCGTCGATACAGGAACACCGTCGTCCATGCCACGCTGGGCGGCGCGAATTGCTTCACCAGTTCGAAGGCCGGGTGCGGCATCGGAAACGTGACCGTCGTTACCAGGGCCCCTTCCGGCAACTCCCGCGCCAGCTTGCCGGCGAGCCGGTCCATCATTGGCGCGAAACAGGTGCTGTAGATATAGACCATGCTCGCGTCCGAGACATCGGCTTCAAACATGTCCTGGTGCAGCAGCCGGACGCGGGCCGCAACCCTGGCCGCCGCCGCGGGATCTTCCGCCACGCCGGCCGCCAGCATCTGCGCCAGCCGCACCTGCGCCATGTCATTGCGGTAGCCCAGCAGCTCGACGCCAGTGCAGCGCATGCCCGGCAAGGCCAGCGCCGCACTCAGGACGACCTTGCCAAGGCCGCTGCCAAGGTCGATGAAGTGGCCGCGCAGTGGCAGCCACGGCGCCACTGCTTCGAAATAGTTGTCGAGTTCCTGCTGCGTGAATTCGCCGTAAATCAGGCGGCCATCGTCGGCCAGCCATTGCGCCAGGTCCGCGTCGGAGACCTCGGCCAGCTCGCGCGAAGGTGCTCGCTCCGGCAGCATGCCGTGCTGCTGGATGCCCGCCGGTACGCAGCCTGCAATCAGGCGCCGATGCGGCTTCAGGCGCGCGATCAGGGTTTCGCGCAGCTCCTTCTTGCGGAACGCTTCGCGCACCGCCAGCCCGATTTCGACGTAACGGGCAAGCACAGCATCGTCAATAACCGGCCTTACGTGCTGCGCGCCGCTTGTGATTGCCCGCCGCATCGAAAGCATGGTTTCCCCCTCACCGTGTGATTATCCACTTTACAATAAAAAAACCGCCCCAGGGGGGCGGTTTTCGCAGCAAGCGGATAGCGGCTTAGAAGCGGTAGTTCAGCGATGCGGCATAGGTGCGGCCAAGCTGGCTGAAATGCGAACCGTCGTAGGTCACCATGTCGTAGCGGCCATTGAACGTGATCAGGTTGCGCTGGATGGCTTTGGCGTTCGGATCGTTGATGATCTTCTGGCCTTCGGCGTTCAGGGCCTTGAACTCCCACTCAGGCGTGGTGTTGAACACGTTGTTGACGTTGAACGACACGGTCACATTCGGCATCAGGTTGTAGTTGAGGGCAAAGTCGGTGACGTTCTTGGTTTTGAACTTGGTTTCCAGGTTGCTGTCCAGGCCAGCCTGGCGGAAACGGGTCGGGCCGAACACGGTGTTGTTGACCGACAGGTTCAGCTTCTTGTAATCCCAGTCGGCGCCGAGGATGGTCTTGAACTTCGGACGCGAAGTGAACATCAGCGCTTCCTGGGTCGCATCGAGAACGGACTGCCCGGCGTTTGCCACGATCGTAGGATTCTTGACCGCGCCGTCACGCTCGTTCTTGTGCGTGTAGTTGCCGGACAGGTTCAGGGTCAGCTTGCCGTCTGCCAGCGGGATGTTCTTGCGCGACAGCACGTAATCCAGCCCCTCGGTCCGGGTCTTCACTGCGTTGACGAAGAAGCTGACGGAAACGATGCCGTTTGCCGCCAGGATCTGGTCCAGCTGCTGGGCAGGATCGCCGGTCGGCACGATTTCCTTGCCCAGCACGATGCGGTCCTTCACCTTGATGTTGTAGTAGTCCAGAGTGGCACTGGTGTTTTCATCCGGTTTCAGACCCAGGCCCAGCGTGATGTTGTCGGACTTCTCGGCCTTCAGCTTTGGCACGCCCAGCGCAGCGGCTTGCGCCGACACGTTGTTCACCAGGCCAGACACCTGGATGCCGCCGCCAGGCACGAAGGAGTATTGCGCCTTCTGCGTGTAGATCTGCGCCAGCGACGGCGCACGGAAGCCCTTCGAGGCCGAAGCGCGCAGCGTCACCCAATCGTTTGCCTTGTAGCGGGTAGACAGCTTCCACACGAACGCGGAACCAAAGTCGGTATATTTTTCCCAGCGGCCAGTACCATCAACCAGCAGGTCCTTGTTGATATCCCAGGTCGAGCCAGCATACACGCCATAGTTGGAGCGCGACGACGGGAAAGAGTTGTCCGGATGGTTGCCTGCGAAGGAGTCCGCCCCGCTGCCCTGCCACGATGCGCGCTCGCCCGCCTTCACCTCGAACTTCTCGTGGCGCAGTTCAGTACCGGCGTAGAAGTTGACGGTATCGGTCAGCTGCCGGGAGATGTCGCCGTTGAACACATAGTGCTGGAACTCCACGCCGCCAGCATAGAAGTGGGTCGGTGAGTGCTCGGTGCTGGTACCGGCCAGGACGGCGTCCTCCATGCTGCGGTTGACGGAGTGATCGACGTCGTACTTCTGCTTGTTGCCGCCGTAGGTCAGGCTGAAGTCTGCATTCCAGCCGGCCAGGTCCATCTTCACGCCGCCGGTGGCATTGTAGTCGTCCAGCGTACCGTCGAAGGTCGGTTGATAGCCCTCGTACGGGGTTCCTGCAGGATGCAACAAGCCGTAATCGGTCGGGCGCCAGTAAGGAGTACGGTAGTTCGCGAAGGAGTTGATCTTCTTGTTCACATACGCCGCGTTGGCATAGATCGCGACGCCTTCGCCGATATCGTAGCGGGTATTGAACAGGCCCTTGTAGGCCTTGGTCTTCGGCGAGCCGTTGATGTTGCGCGCATCAGGATATTTCGACAGGAAGGCCTGCACTTCCGACAGCGGCGCGCCGAAGTCGCTCGATTCGCCGGCTGCGCTTACCGCGCCGGAGCGGCTGGACAGGTTCACGCGCGACGCATCGATCGTGTAGTTGAAGAAGCCGCGGTCGCCGCCCAGCGCGAAGCCCTGGTTGACGCTCAGGCCGCCCATGCCGCCATCGTGTTCGTGGGTGATGCCGGCACGCGCCGTGACGGAGCCGCCTTCGGCATTGTCCTTCAGGATGATGTTGACCACGCCGGCAATCGCGTCGGAGCCGTATTGCGCCGAGGCGCCATCGCGCAGCACTTCGATGCGCTTGATCGCATCGGCAGGGATGGCGGAAATGTCGGAGCCGGATTCGCCCCGCCCTGGCGAGGTCTGGGTGTAGACCAGCGAGCTCATATTCTTGCGCTTGCCGTTGATCAGGATCAGCACGCGGCTCGGGCCCATGTTACGGATTTCGTAAGGGTCCAGCAGCGAGGTCGCGTCATTGACCGGGGTCTGTACGGTGTTGAAGGAAGGGACGCGGAACTGCATCGACTTGTCGAGCGAGACCTGGCCAGTCTTGGTCAGCTCGCGCGAGCTCAGCACGTCAACCGGTACCGGGGTATCCACCATGGTGCGCTGCGAGCCGCGGCTACCGGTCGAAACAATGACCACTTTCTGGACCTCGTCGGTGGTGCTGTCGGCAGCCTGCTGCGCCTGGATAGGGGCAGCATCCTGGGCGTGGGCTTGGCCCAGCAGCACAAACGGGCTGGCGGACAACATTAATGCTGCAATCGGAAAATGTTTATTCATGTATTTCTCTCTTCCATACAGATTTTAAAAAAACTAGGGAAGAATTTATATGCAACATTTTCATCCGTCTATTATTTCCGGTTTTACATGCACAAATACAACATGTATGGATCTTTTTTATGAAGTCGCCTGGAACATAAAAACGCCGTGATAATCTTCATGGCATGAGCTACAAAAGCCTCTGCGTGCTGCTGGCGCTGCTGACCGGCATGGCTGCCCATGCCGCGAAAGGCCCGCCGCTGCGCCTTTGCTACGAAGATGTCGACCAAAGGCCATGGAGCACGCCCGATGGAAAAGGCTTGAATTTTGAGTTATTAAAGCGAGTTGAATTACTCCTGAATGAACAATTTATTTATTCACCGAAACCTTGGAAGCGTTGCCTAAATGAATTAAAACTTGGCCAGGTGGATGCAGTAGTCGGTGCAGCGGATGCCATTGACCGCCGCGCATGGTCGCGCATTCCCCAATTACCCGACGGGCGCGAAGATCCTGGCCGGGCATTATTCGAAGACGCTGCCCTGGTCTTCTTGCGCGTAGGCGGCAATGCAAGCTGGGACGGCCACGAATTGCTGGCGCCCGGCAAGGTTGTCATCGTGCAGACCGGCTACCTGGTGGGTCAGCAGTTGCGCGAACGCGGCTATATTCCGCACGACACCGTGAAGTCGGCTGCCGACGCCCTGCGCATGCTGACCACAGGCAGCTTCGACGTGGCCATCCTGCAGGGACGGGAAGCGAGCAAGCTGGTGCACGAAGATCCCCGTTTCAGGGGCAAAGTCCAGCAGGCCGAGTTGCCCTACTCCACCGTCAACCTGTACCTGATGGTGGGGCGCGGCGTCTACCAGCGCGATCCGCAACGGGTCGAGGCCATCTGGCAAGCCATCGGCAGCGTGCGCCAGGCGCGCGATTACCGGCAAATCGAAGAGGCGGCGGGCATAAAACATTTCCATTAATATTTCCAAGGAGGAAATTTTATGGTTAAATAAATGGCATGAATTCCCTTCTCGACGGACGCCTGTCCCTGACCACCCCCGAAGGCGTGCGTTTGCTGCTTGTTCCTGCCGGTCCGGTGGCACGCGGCTACGCATGGGCCATCGACTTCGTCGCCTGGGGCATGGGGGCCAGCTTCCTCATCTCGATTCTGGGCGCGGTCATCCCTTCCGAAAAACTGTTAAACGGCGTGACGGCGATCGTGTTCTTCCTTGCCTACTGGGCCTACCCGGTGTTGTGCGAGGTATACGCCGGCGGCCGCACGCTGGGCAAGCACATCGTCGGCCTGCAGGTGCTGCGCGCCAATGGCCTGCCGGTGCGCTGGCGCGAGTCGGTGCTGCGCAACCTGCTGATGGTGGCCGACTTCCTGCCGCTGCTGTATGCCGCCGGCCTGCTGGCCATGCTGTGCGACCGCCATTTCCGCCGCCTGGGCGACATCGTGGCAGGCACCCAGGTGGTGTACCGCGACAAGCCGCCCAAGCGCGTTGCAGTGCCCGATGCGGCACCGCTGCCGCTGCCCTTTCCGCTGACGCCGGAGCAGCAGCGCGCGCTGGCCGACCTGTTTGCCCGCGAAAGCCGGCTGCCGCACGCGCGCATGCTGGAACTGGCCGATATCGCTGAGCCGCTGACCGGCCGCGACGGCGACGCTTCGCTGGAACGCTTGCGCGGCATGGCCGCAGGATTGGTCCGATGAAGCAAGCGCAGTTTGAGGCAACTTACGGTCCCCTGTGGAGCGAGATCGATACCCTGCTGGCCAAGCGCGCCGAAGGCCGCGAAGCCCTGCCCGAACAATATCGCCGCCTGTGCCAATGCCTGGCCCTGGCCGGCCAGCGCGGCTACTCGCCGCAGCTGGTGTCCTACCTGCACGGACTGGTGGCGCGCTGCCACCACGCCCTGTACGGGGTGGCGGCCGAACGCCCGACCGTCCTGCTGCAATGGCTGCGCGCCGACCTGCCGCGTCGCGTGCGCGCCGAATGGAAGCTGCTGCTGCTCGTGCTGTTTTGCCTGCTCGGGCCGGCCATCGCCATCGGCGCGCTGGTATGGCACGACTCGCACAACGCCTTCATGTTCGCCTCGCCGGACGAACTGACGCGCATGCACCAGATGTACGCCCCCTCCAGCATGAAAACTGGCCGCGGCGGCAGCGAAGGCGATCTGCAGATGTTCGGCCACTACATCTGGAACAATGTCTCGATCGGCTTCCGTACGTTCGCCAGCGGCATCTTCGGCGGCGTGCCCGCCTTGCTGAGCGTCCTGTTCAACGGCATGAAAATGGGCGTGGTGGCTGCCTGGCTCAGCCTCGATCCGGCCACCCGCAGTAATTTCTGGTCCTTCGTGGTGACCCACTCCAGCTTTGAACTGACAGGCCTGGTGCTGTCCGGCGTGGCCGGCGTGCGCCTTGGCATGGCGCTGGTCAAGCCGGGCCGCCTGAGCCGCCTGAGCCGCCGCCGCGCCCTGCAGGAAGCCAGCGTCCAGATGTATCCGGTGGTGGCGGGCGCTGCCCTGCTCACCGTGCTGGCAGCCTTCTTCGAGGCCTTCTGGTCGGCCAGCGCCTTTGCCCCGGCCGTCAAATACGGCGTCGGCGCAGTGTGCTGGGCCCTGGTTTTCCTGTTCTTCGGTTTCGCCGGCCGCGAGAAAGGCGTGCATGCAACTCGATAAGCTGCGCCTTGATTTGCGCCCGCGCAGCAATGCGCAAGGCCTGGACCTTGGTTTCGCCCTGCTGCATGCCGGCGGCGCCGACGTATGGCGCGCCTGGCTGGCCCTGTGGCTGCCACTGTCAGCGCTGGCCGTGCTGATCAGCTGGTACTACCCTGACCTGGCCCTGGGCTGGCTGCTGCCATGGTGGCTGCGTCCACTGCTGGAACGCGCGCCGCTGCACGTGCTGGCACGCCAGGTCTTCGGCCAACAAGCCAGCTGGCGCGATGCCCTGCGCGCCTGGCCGCGCGAACTGGGCGGCGGCTGGTTCCGCATGCTGACCTGGTGGCGCCCCTTCATGGCCGGGCGCGGCCTGCACCAGCCGGTATGGGTGCTGGAACGCGCCCGCGGCAAGGTCGCCACCGCGCGCCGCGCCACCATCGCCCGCAATGGCACCGGCGGCGCCGCCCTGATGTTCGGCAGCACCTGCGCTACCTTCGAATTCGTGCTGATGATGGGCGTGCTGGCCCTGATCGGCCTCTTCATGCCGGGCGAGTCGCCCAATCCCTTCGCCCTGTTCGGCTTGACCGACCAGGGCTCCCTGCAGGCAGCCCTGGGCACGGCGGCATGGTGCCTGGCCTGTGCCATCATCGGCCCGGTCTACACGGCCTGCACGTTTACCCTGTACCTGAATCGCCGCGCCACGCTGGAAGCCTGGGATATCGAAATCGTGCTGCGCCAGCTGCGTCCTCCGGCACGGCCGGCCGCAGCGCGCCACGTCGCCAGCGTGCTGATGGCAGCCCCGCTGCTGGCCATGGCCTTGCTCGGCATGCCGCCGCCGGTGCAGGCAGCCGCGCCGGCCGCCAGCGCGCCGCCCGTAGTCCCAGCATGCGAGCCGCCCGACGGCCTCAGGAAACAGGACAGCGGCCGCGGGCCCGACCGGTCGCCGCAACAAGCCGCAGTGCGGCGCCAGCTCGACGAGGTTTTCGCGCACGAAGACTTGCGCGGCTATCGCTGCGGCGAACAATGGGAGCTGCGCGTTCCGCCGGAAAAGGAACAGATAAAGCCGAAGGCCCCGCCGCTGGTGCCGCGCTGGCTGGCCGCCATCCTGGCCGGCGTGTTCAAGTTTGCCCTGATCGCCGGTGCGATTGCCCTGGTGTCCTGGCTTCTGTGGCGCTATGCCGCGCCGCTGCGCTTCAGCCTTGCGGCAGCGCCCGAGCCCAGGCTGGCCACGGAGGTGGGCGGCCTCGATATCCGAGAAGAGAGCCTGCCGGCCGATGTGGCCGGCGCCGTGCGCGCCTTGTGGCAGCAAGGCCAGCAGCGTGCCGCGCTGGCGCTGCTGTACCGCGCCACGCTGTCGCGCCTGGTCAGCCGCCAGTCACTCAAACTGCACCACGGCGCGACGGAAGGCGAATGCCTGGCGCAGGCGCGCAGCGCCAACGCCGCCGGCACGCTCGATAGCGCCAGCCTGGCACTGGCCGACCAGGCCACTGCGCTATGGCTGAACGCGGCCTATGGCGCGCGCTGGCCAGCCGCTGAAACGGTGACGGCGCTGTGCTCCCGCTGGCAAGCACACTTCGACCGCGAGGCAGCATGAAGCGGAGCTATTCGATCATCATTGCCATCGTTGCCGTACTGCTGGCCGGCGCTGGCTACGAGTTATGGCACCTGTACTTCCACAAAGTGTGGCGCGGCCAGCACCACATCTCCGAAGCGCAGGCAAAGAACCCGATGCTGGCGGCCACGCGGCTGCTGGAAGCGCGCGGCCACAAGGTGCGGGTGGAGCCCGTGCTCAGCTACCAGCTGCTGAACCAGTTGCCGGACGGCGTCATGCTGCTGTCGCGCTATGCACGCCCGCCGGACGAACGCCAGGCTAGGCTGCTGCTGGACTGGGTCCGCCGCGGCAACACCCTGATCATGACCCCGGACTGGGTCGACGACACCGACGCCGGCGAGGCCGGCCCGGATGGCGCCCCCGATCAGTCGACCGACCCTTTGGGCAAGCACTTTGGCGTGGCAATGTCGGGCCGCACCCGCATGGACGACACTTGCCGCATCGATCCGCTGGAGGCCAGCCGCCGCGAGAGGCGTGCGGCCGCCAAGGCCGGGCAACAAGGCGCCGAGGACGAGGAAGACGAGGAAAGCGAGACAGGCGAAGAAGAAACGGCGGCAGCGAAAGAGCCCGCCGGCCCGCCGCGCCTGGTGTGCCTCAACGCGCCGGGCGCCGCCAACACCATCGAGCTGGCGCGCCCTTCCGATACCCTGCAACGCATCGAAGGCAAGGGCCCGAAACCGCTGTGGGGCGACACCTACGAGCTGGCCGTACTGGTGTACGGCGAAGGTCGCGGCAAGGTCGCCATGGTGGCGGTCGATGCCGCCGACAGCTATTTCGACAACGACGCGCTGCGCCAGTTCGACCACGGCGAGCTGCTGCTTTTGCTGGCCGGGCAGAGCGGTCCCCATGCGGCGGTAATGCTGGTGCAGCACAACGAGCCGGTGGGCTGGGCGGCCTGGCTGTGGCAGCACGCCCGCCTGGTCGTGCTGGGCCTGGCCGCCCTGCTGCTGCTGTGGGTCTGGAGCGCCTCGCGCCGCTTCGGCCCCATGCTGCCGGAAGCGGCCGGCGCGCGCCGCGCCCTGATCGAACATATTGAAGCCAGCGGCCGCTGGCTGTGGCGCCTGCCGCAAGGGCGCGCCCTGCTGCTGCAGGCCGTGCGCAAGAGTACCGAGAAGCACGTGTTGCGGCGCCTGCCGGAACTGCATGCCCTGGGGCCTGCCGAACGCGCGCGCCGCCTTGCGCGCCTGGCCAAGCTGCCGGAAGCGCAAGTGAGCGATGCCCTGCTTGGCGCCCCGGCCAGCCGCGCTGCCGACTTCACACGACAAATTTCAATACTCCAACAATTGCGAGCCCATCATGAGCGATAGCATGTCCGCCTCCACCAACAACGCCATTCCGGCCGACCGCCTGGCACAGGCGATCGACATCGTGCAACGCCTGCGCGAGGAAATCGGCCGCGCCATCGTCGGCCAGCACACGGTGGTCGAACAGGTGCTGGCCTGCTGCCTGGCCGGCGGCCACGTGCTGCTGGAAGGCGTGCCGGGCCTGGGCAAGACCTTGCTGGTCAAGGCCTTGGCCAAGACCTTTGCCGGCGAATTCTCGCGCATCCAGTTCACGCCCGACCTGATGCCGGCAGATGTGATGGGCCATGCCGTCTTCGACCAGCGCCAGCAGACCTTCAGCATCCGCAAAGGGCCGGTCTTCACCCACCTGCTGCTGGCCGACGAAATCAACCGCGCGCCAGCCAAAACCCAGTCCGCCCTGCTGGAAGCCATGCAGGAACGGCAGGTCACCATCGAAGGCGAAGCGCACACGCTGGACGCGCCCTTCATGGTACTGGCCACCCAGAACCCGCTGGAAAGCGAAGGCACCTACCCGCTGCCGGAAGCCCAGCTTGACCGCTTCCTGATCAAGGCGCGCATCGCCTATCCAGGCGAGCAGGAAGAAACCGCGATGCTGCTGGCGGTGACCCAGGACCGCGTCGGCGACGCGCTCGAAGTGGCGCAGGTGCGCACCCTGATCAAGCCGGAGATCCTGGTCGCACTGCAGCAGCTGGTGGCCCGCATCCGCGTCGACGAGGCAGTCGCCAACTACGCTGTGCGCATGGTGCGCGCAACGCGCCAGTGGCCGGGCGTGGCGGTCGGCGCCGGCCCGCGCGGCAGCATTGCCCTGGTCCGCCTGGCGCGCGCCATGGCCCTGATGGCGGGTCGCGATTACGCCACCCCTGACGACATCAAGCAGGCCAGCCTGCCAGTTCTGCGCCACCGCATCGCGCTGTCGCCGGAAAGCGAGCTCGATGGCCTGGGCGCCGACGACGTGCTGGCTGCGCTGATCGATTCCGTCGCCGCCCCGCGCAACTGATGAAGCCAACCCGCCGCATGTTCCTGGCCCTGATGGGCCTGACCGCGCTCGGCGTGCCGGCCAGCGTCTGGCCGCTGTTGCAGGCGCCATGGCAAGTGCTGGGCGGCGCCCTGCTGCTGGCCGCCGGCGCCGACGCCTTGCTGGCGCGGCGCCGCCCTGCCCTGCGCGCGGAACGCAGCATGGCAGGCGTCTTGCCGGTCGGCGCCTGGCACGATGTGCGCCTGACCCTGCACAACGAAGGCAAGGCCGCGCTGCAGCTTGACGTGTTCGACGATTACCCCGCAGCCTGGGAACTGGAAGGCATGCCGCATGCGACACGCCTGGCGCCCGGCGCGTTGTCCACCCTCACCTACCGCGTGCGCCCGCTGGACCGCGGCGACGGCGAATTCGGCACGCCATGGCTGCGCGTGGCCGGGCCGCTCGGCCTGTGGCAGGCCACGCACCGCATCGGGCCGCAACAAACCACCAAGGTGTTTCCCGACGTGGCGCGCCTGCTGGGCCAGGCGCTGCGCGCCACCGACCGCCAGGCGCCGACCGCCGGCTCGCTGGTCAAGCGCCAGCGCGGCGAAGGCACCGATTTCCGCCAGCTGCGCGAATACCGGCGCGGCGACAGCCTGCGCTCGATCGACTGGAAAGCCACCGCGCGCCACCGCAAGCCGATCAGCCGCGAATACCAGCTCGAACGCGACCAGCAGGTGGTGTTCCTGCTCGATACCGGCCGCCGCATGCTGGCGCGCGACGACGACACCAGCCATTTCGACCACGCACTGTATGCCGTACTGACCCTGGCTTTCGTGGCGGGCAAGCAGGGCGACGCGGTGGGGCTGATGAGTTTTGGCGTCGACCATCGCTGGCTGGCGCCGGCCAAGGGCCGCATTGGCCTGGACCGCATGCTGGCCGGGGTCTACGACCTGCAGCCAGGCGAAGCCGCGCCCGACTACCTGCGCGCCGCCAACGACTTGCTGAACCGCCTGAACCGGCGCGCCTTCGTGGTGCTGGTGACCAATGTGCGCGATGAAGACGACGTGGCGCTGCGCCAGGCGGTCGACCTGCTGTCCTCGCGCCACCTGGTGCTGTGCGCCAGCCTGCGCGAGCGCGCGCTGGACGCCGCCAGCGTGGCGCCGGTGCAGGATTTCGACGACGCCCTGCGGCTGGCGGCCAGCGAGCATTACCTGCAGCAGCGCCAGGAAGCGATCCGCCGCCTCGGCCTGCGCTCAGGCCACCTGGTCGACGTCGCGCCGGAGCAACTGGCCGGCGCCCTGCTGAACCGCTACCTCGATATCAAAGAAAGCGGAGCGCTGTAAAGGCCAGCGACAAGGCGCAACCGAGCGCCACGCCAAGCTTCACGCCCAGATCGGCCGGCGCCGGCACCGCGCCGAAACGGTTGGCCTCCGGTGTACCGGGTGCGATGAGCAGGTAGATCAGGAAGATGATCTGCAAGAAGGGGAACAACAGCAACAGCGCCCACCAGCTGCTGACATCGAAATCGTGCAGCCGCCGACGGGTCGCCAGCACGATCGCCAGCAGGAAAACCAGTGGGACTGAAAAACTCAAGGCATCGTGGAGCCCGGATTGCAGGGGAATGTATTGTTGCACCCACGCTGTGCCGAAGGCCGTGCCTAAGGCGAGGGCGTACAAGAGCGCAACAGGAGCGCCCAGCATGCAGTACGCCACAAAACGCCAGCGCCCGATGCGGCTATTCCAGGAAAACAGCCGCGCCTCGCCGACAGGGGCAAACGGCAGCTCCAGCCCTGCCTGGGGCGCGGCGTAAGGGTTATGCATGCATTACTGGCTGTCTTGCATCTGCGCGGCGCGCGCCTTGGCGGAGTAATCGCTGTAAGCAGGAATCGCAATCGCAGCCATCATACCGACGATCATGATGATCGGCAGAATCCACGCCAGGATGATCACGCCAGTCGTGTTCGGTGCTGGCGCAGGGCCGTATTCGTTTGCGCCCTCATCGCCCGAGCCGAACAACAGCCACAGGCCAAAGATGATATTGACCAGCGGGACAATCATCAGCAGGCCCATCCAGCCGGACTTGCCCAGGTCATGCAGGCGGCGGCGCACCTGGCTCAGGATGGCGACCAGGTACAGGGCGTAGCCCAGCAGGCCGCCAATTGCGCCCGCCGCTCCGGCACCATTGGCGCTGGAACCAGTCAGTGCTCCCAGCCCCGCCAACAGGAACACAATCGGCATCATCAACAGGCCGGCACCGAAACCGTATGCAAGGTAACGCACACGGCCAATGCGGCCACTGAGGGAAAAGAACTTCGGCATGTAGGTCTCGTCGCTGTTGAGGCGTTCGACCAGCGGCGCTTGCGGCATCGAATATGGATTACTCACGGTTGCTCCTAAAGGGGTATTGAATCGTTATTAGAGTTACTACCGAGAAAATTTTACATTACTTTTTTACTAATGGGATCTTGAATTTTGGCCGATCTGGCGTGAGGCAAGGATAAACAATGTAGTCCCAAGGTGGGTACGTGGCGGACCTGAGCCTTTTGATGCTCATTTTTTCGTCGGGACCCCGTCCATCGTTGGAATTAAGTTTCCGGCTAATCAACTGGCGGCGGGGGCCGCGTCAGCGGCCTTAGCGTTTAAATGCTCATCAGCTAGTGCAGATATCTCTGGCGTACGGGGCCAAGTGATCGACCGCCCCATAGATCCCCCTCTGTGCGTCGCTGTCGTACATCTCCCCGCAACTAGTCATCGCGCCCCACATATCCAGGAATATCTCGGCCAGATTCTTGGAGATGGAGTTTTGGCCTTCCAGGCGAGGCTTGATTTGCTTTACCAGTTCAAGCAGCTCCTCGAGCAGGAAATTGTCACACAAAAGACCGCCTGATCAAATAATATCCCCAGAATTGGACAATCTCAGAGCGTATGAGTCGGCGAACGCGGATAACGTGCCGCCACCTTTTAACACGGCGAGGCTTACATTTATTATTCCATCATCGGCGGAAACTCAATAAGATTCTTCTCGTACATTCGATCGAGGTCGCTAATTCCAGAATCGTCATAGATCAGATACTGCTCGACTTCACTTCGCAACAAGTGCTTTATACTCGCAAGCTTATTGCCCACATCATTCTTGACAAAGAAATCAAATAGCAACTCTGAAATTTCCTGTTTTGTCAAATTCTTTTCTCCCATACTCGTTCCGAGCCGAAATAGGTTTACGTCAATCCAATTCAAGTTAACCAAAGAATTTAATATGACATCCTTATGTATTTCTACCAAATTTTCCATGTAATCACCTAATTTTGAATAGTAATAGTCGGCTTGCGAAGAGTAATCGGACCTTTTACGGTGGCCTCTTTGGATCCATATAAAGGGTTTGCCTTCCACTCAATTTTATCTTCACAAACATCTGTTTCAACATAAGCCTTGCCTCGCTCAATAGGAATTCTATATTTATCGGCAACTTTTTGCGCGCTCAACGGCTTACTTGATGCAAGTTCAAGATATACGCGGTTGTGTTCCCCTGGCTGAATAACACCGTTAGTTATAATGGCTTTTGCTCTACTAACCCCAGTGTAATGTCTGACCCGTACGAAATTCTTGCAGGGGCTCGTCTCTGCGCTATTGGGATTACCTTCTTTCCTTTCCGGCGCGGACTTCTTATTTTTCCTTTGCAGCCCTAATGGATCTATCCATCCGGTAGGATTCGGCCCGTATTGATATTGATTTTCGCCGCCCAATAATCCAATAGGATCTTGAGAAACAAATCGCCCCGTAACTGGATCAAAGTAACGGTGCCGTGTGTAGTACAGTCCCGTTTCCTGATCATAATACTGCCCTTGAAACCTCAGCGGCTGCAAGACGTCAGTAGCATAGTATTGAAGTATCTCGCCCCAAACACGATAACGTGCCGACCAATAGATCTTTCCATTCTCGTCCAACAATTGAAGCGGAGTACCAAGGTGGTCACACTGGTAGTAGAGGATAATATCCTTTGAAGCGTCATTGCAGGCCAGGTGCTGTCGGCGCTCCCAATCATTTTGCTGACAGCTCGCCCTGGCTGCCTCCAAGTGACATTGACGTGCTTTTACGTGTTCGTCCAAGTCGTCCTTGATGCCGTGTAATTCCCAGTTCCTAATATGCCGCAGGTGAGTTCCGCTCGGCATGTAGGTGGCAGCCCCCTCGCCTGACTCGACACTGGCCAGCGGCACGAAGCTATCCGGCTCGTACAAATACGTTACCGTCCTATCAGCATTGACTTCCTGTACTAACCTGTCCCCGTCCCAAACGAAGATTGTTATTGAGTCGGTAAGGGCGACGTCGACTTGCGGGACGGGTTGTGCGGCTTCCCAGTGTTGCGAGGTCAACTGCTTGGCAATGCGCCTTCCAAATGCATCGTAGCTGTAGCGTGCAATTTGCCGAGAATTGGCAAAAGTACGAGTTGCAGTCGTCAGTCTGTTTTCTGTATCGTAGGAAAATTCAAGGACGCCTTCGTCGTTGGCACTTGCTGCCACGCGCAAGCGCTTGCTGATGGTGTTCCCCTGCACATCGTATTCATACACATACCCCATGTATTGTCGCAGCAGGTTATGCGTGACTTTGGCCAGCTTTGGCGGAATGGCCGCTATATTGGTTGGCTGCGCATCCAGTTCACGCAGGACCTTGCGGGTGTCGATTTGAACCGGATTCCCACTCGCATCTGGATCCAGTAAATTGCCGGCAGGATCGAAGGCAAACGTTTCCTTCAAGTCGCGTTGCGTTGCTGAGAGCAGCTGGCCTAGCGGATCATAGGTGTAGCGTGTACTGCCGCTTGAGAGGTCGTCGATTAGCGTCAGATTGCTCGCAGCGTCGTATTCGTAACGTCGCTCATGCAGGCGCTCAGCTCCTTTACTCAACGTGAAGGTGCGCAGGCGCGATTGCGGGTCGTAGCTTCGGCTCTCCGTCAGGCGTTCCCGTTCGCCCCCAAGCTGACGCGCAGTTTCTCGATGCAGCTGGTCGCGCTCCAAATCGACCAGTGATTTACCTTGCCATAACGTGCCATGCCAATGGCGAGAACCGTAGCGCAGCGTGTCGATACGGCGGCCGTTGGGCAGGATAGTCTGAATACGATTGCCCAGCTCATCGTAGGCATGGGTCATCGTAAAGGCCGCCACATACTCTCTTGGGGTGTCAGGTAGGCGTGGGGCGGCCAACGCATAAGCGACACGTTCATCAACCAATTGGCCTAACGCATCATACTCAAAGCGATTCTCGGCCTGCGGCGACGTCACCGCAATCAAACGGCCGAGCGCATCGTAGGCGTAGCGCACCGCGCCATCGGGGCTGCTTTTCGCCAGCAATTGGCCCAGCGCGTCGCGGGCAAAATCAGTCTGCACGCCATTGCAGGCAGTACCAATCAGCTGGCCCGCCTGGTTGTACGTGTAGGTCGTGGTCTTGCCATCGAATCCGGTTTCGCTGACCAGCCGGCTTTCGGCGTCATAAGCAAAGCGATATGACTCGCCATTACCATTGATTAGTTCGATCAAGCGGAGCGCCTTGTCGTAGACATAGCTTAGTGCCTGACCTTTTGCGTCGATGCGTTCGATTGGCTGGCCATGCCCATTGTAGCGATAGCGCGTGACCTGGCCTTTGCCGTCCGTATAGGCAAGCAGTTGCCCTTCGGCGTCGTATTCAAATTGCTCTGTCGTTTGATCGGGGCGCGTTGCGGCTGCGAGCTGGCCGTGGGCATTGTAGACGTAATGGCTGGTATTGCCGACAGCGTCGATATGCTCGGCCAAGCGGCTATTCCGATCATAGTTGTAGCGCGTGGTAAAGCCGGAACAATCGGTGTACGCAGCCAGCCGACCGCCCTGGTCATATACAAGGCGCTTGGTGCCGCCGCGTGCATCTGTCAGCAGCGACATGCGACCGTGTGCATCGTAGGCATAGCCGGTGCTGTGACCCAATGCATCGATGCGTTCGACGATGCGCCCAGCCTCGTCATAACGGCTACGAGTGGTATGGCCCAGCGCATCGGTGACGGCGATGGGCTGGTTGTGACCATCATATTCGATATGGGTCGTATTGCCTTGGGCATCGGTGATCGACGTCAGGTTGCCAGCAAGGTCGTACTCGTATCGCGTGGCATTGTGTTCGGCATCGATTTCGGCCAGCAGCATGCCGTCACGGTCCCATTCCCGCCGTCCCAGTACGCGTGCATTGCCGTCAGGTCCAATGCGGAGCACGCATGTCGCAAGCCAGTTGGCGTTGAAACTGTATTCCAGTACACCGCCGTCAGCTTCAGTGACGCGGGTAGTGTCGGCATCAACATAGTCGATCTGTACTTCGCCATTTCCGTCGGACGTGTTGGTGCGTATGGCGCGCGCCTGATAGCTGTTGTTGAAGTTGATCGGATGGCGTTCAGCGAGTTGTGGGGCTCCGAGTAGGGAGCCAGCCCAGCGTTCACGCAGAAAGGCCAGGCTGACCCATTCCAGCCCGTGCGCGAACCCTGTGTAAGTGGTGTATAGCCTAAGCAGGTGATGTTGATAACTGTAGGTACGCGATTGGCCGACCAGGTCAGTTTGCTCTACCAGATCACAGCGCAGTGGGAATGTGGTGAGAGGATCGCTGGCGTCAATAAGGCTGGCTTCGTACCTGTAGCGAACGAGGCACTGGCGGCTGCCATCGACATCGACTCGTTCAACGCGGCCAATACGTGGCATTGCTACTGGCGCATCGTCAGCCACCTCTTCTGGCAGATAGCCGTCACGCAGCGCTTCGAGCATCAGTCCGTCGTCAGTGCGAATACGCAGCAGCGCTTCTCCTGGTTTGGCCTCATGGATGCGCTCGATCTGGATGCCGTTCCCGTCACGACCAGCGTGCCGGCCCAGATAGTACCGTTGGGCACGCACCGGGGCACGTGGCGCCAGCATTGCGTTGACGCCTTCGTAACCATGCGGCAGCCAGCCATCCGGTCCTGAGAGGTAGGTATCGTTCGCCCCATCGCGCCAAACCAGCGTGATCTGATTTTCGCTGTCGCGGCGCAAGGTAAAACCTTCGGCTCTGCTATCGTGCTCCTGGCCGATGGCGAGCATGGGCAAGCGCAGTGCACGCCCGCTGTCGTCATGATAGACAATGCCTTGGGCGCAAACTGAGATTGAGCTCGTGAAAGGCGTCGCCCAACGCGCGCCCAATACGCCCCAGTCTTCCGTTTCGGAACCGGATCGATACGTCCGGACCCACTCCAGGGGTGTCGGTCCTTCCAATACAAAGTCCGTTTGTTGCAGGATTTCTTCCCCAGTGCCAAAGTGCACAGGGCGTTTGCTTTTCACGGGTTTGCCGCCCGGCGCGCCATTTTTGGGGCAGCAGTCGGACGGTTTGTCCGCTTTTTCTCCCTTGGGCTTCTTGGTCTTCCCACCATCATGCCCTTCCTTGTCGCCTTTGCCACCATCCGCTTTCTTGGGTTCTGGCGGCGCTTTCTTGGGCGGTGTCGGGGTCTTGCCTGGTACGGCATTCTTCTTGGCTGTCAGTTTCTTGATCCAACCGCCGACGAAGGGCAGCTTTTTCAGAGCGAGGTTTTCCGCAGCGTTCCATGCCATATCGCCGGCCATGCCCATCACGTCAGGCGCCTTTCCGGTGAGGACGAAGTTGGCGGCATTATCAAGTGCAGTAGCCGTCGAATCAACGGCAAGCCCCGTAGCAGCCACGCCGCCGCCAACAGTAGCACCGGCTGCAGCGCCAGTCTCCATCACAGCCGCTGCCGGCAAGCCGACGCCGGTGGCGCCGACCGCAAGTCCAGCGCCGCCCAGCGCGGCGCCGCCCATGCCGATCTTGCCGCCGACATCCATTGCCTTGCCGCCGAACTGGTGCATCGGTTCGGAGTACTTATCCTTGTATTCCTGTGCAGCCTCTTTCAACGTCGGCAGTTCGACACCCAGAATTGTCAGCCGCGGACGCGGCGCTTGCACCTGGCGTTCGTGAATACGTCCGATCGTATTCTTGTCGTTCATGTAGATCAGGCGCGATTCCTGTATCGTCTGCGCGCCATTCGATCCCTTGGTCGAACTGAACTCCATTGGCTGCGCGCGCTTGAGGTAGGTCTGGCTCTTGATGCCACCCAAGGTGCCTCGTTCATCACCTGTGATGTTCGGGATGAAGCTCTTGTTGTGCAGCAGGACCGGTTCGCCCTGGGTCTTGACGTTTCTTGAGGCGTCGGCCGCGTCCTTGAATTCCCCCTTGATGTTGTAAGGGAGTACGACAACGCTGCTTCCCACTGGCGTCTTGCAGAAGTCCGGACTGAGGCTTACGCAGTAGAAGCGTTTCGATTTGGTGACTGTTTCGTGAGCCATGGCGATTCTTGTTGCGGGTTGTGTGGTGTATCAGGCGGCCAGGGGAGCGGGTCCAGGCTGGGCGGACGGCCATTCGTTCAGGCGTGCCAGCTGCTCGGGTTCGGTAGCGTGCATCAGGCGAACGTCCTCGAATTCTCCGTCGGCGACAATGGCAAGCCGCCACACCAATTCAAGCCGTTCGGCTTCCATATCGATCACGACAGTGTCGATCGCCAGCGGCAGGACCGCAATCCCTCCCGCCTCCGTTGCGCCCATGACAAACAGCGACTGCTGCGGCAAGGCGAAGGCCAGGTGACGGTTGCCCGCTTGGTCAAGCTGCGCCAGGGTCGATGAAGGATGCGACAAGTTGGTCAGCCGGAACTGCTCGCCGCCAACCAGGTGCGGACACTGCTGGTCATCCGGGGCACCATTCCAATAGCGGAAGTCGAAATCCTTGGGCAGAAGCGGTATCTCGTTTTCCTGCCAGTCGGACTTTTCTTCGACCGTACCGACCAGCGTGCGGCGGGGCAGCCACCCACGCCCCACATATCCCATGCCGGCAGTTTCCAGGTCGGTTTGTCCTTGGGCTACCTTCCAGAACAAGTCCGCACTGAACGGCCGCGCCGGATACTCAATGCAGGGCGCTGGCAGTTCGGAAGTCCGGGTCGCGTCCAGGTACCACTTCCTGCTGAAACCACAGCCTGCCGGGTTTTGCTGGCTGCTGTCGTGCGCGTCCGGGGCGCCAGGCGGCGTTGGATAATTGGCGGCCTGCCCATCTTTCAGGCGGTGCTTCTTTGGAATCCGTTTCGTCAGGCCACTGGCGCGCTCCACGCGGCACTCGCCGCCAAAAGCCGACTCGTAGCGCAGCGGGACAGCCGTTGCCGGCTCTGCGGATGTCAGTCGCCACGGCGCGGCACGCAGCAAGCCCCCCAGCCATCGAACAGGCGCGGCACGGCGACGCAGATAGCGCTTCCCCGTCACGTTCAAGGTCTTATCGACCAGGACCTTGCCGGCTAGGCGTGTTCGCTCCGCGATTTCCAACTGCCGCTGCCATTCCTCGAAAACAGCGGGCGACAAAGCCTGCATGGGATTGAGTGGGCGCGGCCGCTCGGGGGTCGGCGCCGGCGCATCAGGATGATTCAGCCGCAGCCCGACATGGAAATGCGGCACCTTAACGTTGGCTGGTGGATGGGCTTCGCCGATAACCACGACATCGCAGAGCGGTTTATACGGCGCCAGGTCGCTTTCTACCCGTACGCTCTTTTCCAGATCGTCATCATAGTGTTGGTCCTTGTCGTACAGCGGCAGCGGCTCATCGGTTGGAATGAGCCTGGCCATGCCAGCGGTTTCACCCGGCGCCATGCGGTATCCTGTTTTGGCGACGATCACGTGAAACGTAACGCCGTTCTGGTCGATGGTATCGAAATGCAGCGCGTCGAACTCGGTACGGTTATCAAATCGCAGACTGGGAATGGATGAAATCACAGTTATTTCAGGAGAATAATTTTCGGGCGACACTATATTATTAAAATAATAACACCGTTGTAAATGCGATTTTTCAATCGTGCGCAACCCGCCAGGCCACAGGGCCGATTTCGATACAACACCACGCTTGCGGCTTGCACCGGCGACTGCGATACTTTCCCTAAAGACTGGACGGTTGCACCATTTCACGAACGCCGCCATGCATCCCTCACTCAAGTGCCAGGGCAAGTTTTCCCTGAACTGGACCTACCTGAATGCCATCGCCTCCGGCGTGTCGGCCATCGACCTCGGTGGCCTGGCCCTGCGCAACCAGCATGACGCGCGCCAGTTCGTGCGTGAATACGGCTTCGACATCGACAACCCGCATGCGCGCGCAGTGATCGCCCGTGCCCACGCCGAAGCGCTGGATTTCATCTGCACCAGTTTCCTGGCCCCCGTGCAGGCCGCCCTCGTCCCGCTGGAAGTGAGAGCGCCGGAAGACCCGCTGGACTTGCTGGTATTCGCTTCCCTGCACGGCAATGAGCAAGTCGAGTTGCGCCGCATGTGGTCTTGTGCCGTGCTGAAGGTCATGCACGGCATTTTCTACATCGACAACAACCTCAAGCTGCGCTACTTCAACACCATTCGCCAGCAAGTGTTTGCGAGCCTGGACGCAGTGATCCGCGAAGAGGATGGCCAGTTCTACCTGAGCGATGGCGAAACCTGCCTGCCCTTGTTGCACTTTGACCGCAAGA
Source organism: Pseudoduganella sp. S-14 (assembly GCF_049913285.1). Taxonomy (GTDB): domain Bacteria; phylum Pseudomonadota; class Gammaproteobacteria; order Burkholderiales; family Burkholderiaceae_D; genus Rugamonas. Next base: position 1,163,497 of record NZ_CP183991.1, on the reverse strand, counting down.
ACAACAAGAGCCGCGGCAGTATCCTGCTGAAGCTGCTGCAAAAGGCCGCCTACCTGGCAGCCGACATCTTCGACCACCTCGGCGTGCGGCTGGTGTTCAACACGCGCTTCGAATGCCTGCTCGCCCTGCGCACGCTGCAGCGCGCCCACCTGATATCGGTCACCAATGTCGACTCCCAGCGCACCCGCAACACCCTGCTCGACATGGAAGCGGCAAAGGAAGTGTTCACCCAGTACCGCTGCCTGCTGGAAGCGGCCGACGGCTACCCGGCTGAATTACTGGAGAAGATGGATGCGGAGCTGATGGCGATCTCGTCGCCGCAAACGCGGGCCGACAACCCGCACAGCGGCGCCGGCTTCAACAGCATCCAGGTCACGGTCCGCAAGATGATCCACCTGCCGCCGGACGACCCGGCAAGCGGCGGCCCCGACTACGACGTCGGCTTTTTCTTCGAGTACGAGATCCAGTTGATGGACAAGGCCAGCCATGGCCGCACGCTGGAAGGCCCAGCCAGCCATGACGCCTACAAGAAACGCCAAGTAGAGACAGCGCGCCTGCGCGTGCTCGGGCGCGACCTGCTGCGCTACCTGGAAACCCGGCCCTCGGTGCAAGCCGCCTAGTGCGGCCTGACGCCTTCCGGGGCGCCTGTCGTGGCGCCGGGCGGCATCGCATGTTCCGGCGGCATGCCTTCATGGATCATGCCGCGGATGGCGCTGCGCAGTTCAGGACTATCCGCATGCTTGTGGACCGAGACGGCGTGCTGGACGGCCACTTCCAGCAGCTCGTCTTCGTTGTCTGCCGATATCGCGACGCTGCATTGCGCATCGCTGGGGAATTCGCGGCAGTCGATATATTTGCGGGTCATGGCGACCTCCCTTCCGAAGAGCTACTTACACTATAGTTCGCCTGGCCCGCAATGGAACTTAGTTTTTCTTCTTGCCGGCTTTCTTCTCGAGCTCTTTGGATGCCGGCGTCGATCCACCCTGCACACCGAGTGCGCCGCCCGTGCCCATGCCGCCGGCAACCTCCTGCGCCTTGTAGTTGCGCACCGCCTTCACCAGCTGGTTGTACGAGTCCATGAAGGAAGCGATCAGGATCTTGCCCTCCGGCGTGTTGGAATAGCCACCGGCCGCGCCGAAGCCGCCGCCGCCGAACAGTGCTCCGCCAACGTTGAAGTCATAGTTCTTGGCGCTGCCCTCCGCCGCCGCCAGCTGGATGCCGGAACGGTTGTCCACCATCAGCAAGGTGGTCGAGGCCTCGTTCGCCTTCAGCCCGCCAGCGACAACACCCGCCACGCTACCCAGCAGTCCCAGGCCGCCCAGCGCGCCGCCGACACCCTGCGTGCCTTTCTGGCTGAAGGTAATGCTCGGGCTCATGGTGTAGTCGGCTGCCACCATCTGGCCCTTGCCGTAGTTGCTGCCGGCCCGCATTTCGCCGGACGAAGCCAGCGCCCGTTCCTGCATCAGCTTGCCCATTGCCGCGCCGCGCTCGACCACGACGAAGCAATTCGATTGCTGGATCATCATGCGCAGCACGGGCACGGTCGAGCCGAGCTTGTATTGCGACAGGTGGTGGTACCACGGCGCAGCCGTATCTTCCACCACGCCGAGCGTGCCGAGCGGCTTGTCACATTTTTCCAACTGGGTGTTGGCATTCGACGCTGTAGCGCCGCCTGCGGAGCCGGTTGCCATGGTTGGCGCACCGCCCAGTTTTGGCTCCGTGCCCGCGCAGGCCGACAGCAACAGCAGCGCCAGCCCGGCAAAGCTTGCCCCTTTCAAGTTCTTGTCCATGTTCACTCCCCAGTAGAAACGACCGTTTGAACTCATCGGCGTCCTTTGAGAATAGGTCACATCGACAAAAAATCTATGTATAGTTACTACCGCAAGACCAACTCAACTGTTAGAAGGAACCCCTCATGAAAAAACTGATCATTGCCGCCCTGGCCCTGTCTTGTTCCGCCGCTTTTGCCGCGGACCCGGCGCCGGCAAAGAACTCCCAGCAATCCAAGATGACGACCTGCAATAAGGAAGCCGATGGAAAGAAAGGTGACGAACGCAAGGCATTCATGAAGGAATGCCTGAGTGCGAAACCCGCCGCGCCGGCGACGCAGCAGGACAAGATGAAGACCTGCAACGCAGACGCGGCAGGGAAAAAGGGCGATGAGCGCAAGGCCTTCATGAAAGAATGCCTGAGCGCGAAGAAAGCCGCCTGATCAGCTCATCAGCGTAGGCCGCTGGCCAGGCGAGGAGACGACAACAAAGTCTTGAACGCTTCCCAGCGCTGCTTGCGGGCGGCCACCGGATCGGTGGCCGTCACATGTTTTTCCACCCAGGCCTTGACCAGGTCCTTGCCCAGGTTGTAGTTGATGACATAACCGCGGTTGGCGTCATAGAAGGACAGGCGCTGCGCCGATTTCTCCGGCGGGTACAAGGCTACGTTCACCAGCCATTCGATGGTCTGCTCGCGGCTCCACTTCCCTTCCAGGTAAGCTTGCGCCGCATCGTTGTCGGCGTAGCTCAGCTTGCCGAGCAATTTCATGAGCTGCGCGTATTGCGGCGCCAGTTCCGGGTCCAGCCCCGCCAAGGGATACAGCACCTTCTGCTCGAAGGCCAGGCGTTCTTCGTCGGTGAAGGCCATTTCGATGCCGTAGTTCGCGCTGCCCTCGGCAATCAGCGACATCGGCGAGTACAGCGGGTACACGCTGAACTCCACCCAGTTGCGCTGCTTGACCAGCGCCTGCTCCAGCAAGGCGTTATAGACGTGATGGCCCGGATAGCCTTCGTGGCAGCCCAGGTCCACAGCACGCTCGATGTAGATCGGGAACTCGGTATTGATCTGGATCAGGCTATGCGCATTGCCCTTGTACCAGTTATAGCCTGACCACGGCTTGTTGGCCACGAACTCCAGCACGAAGCTTTCCTTCTGCGGCAAAGCCATGAAGGCGGCGGTGCGCTCGCGGCAGGCAGCAATCGAGGCATTGAACACGGGCTGCAGCCTGTCTTTAGGGATCGCGAACTTGGCGCGGAAAGCTTTCAAGCGCTCCGGCAGCGAACCCTCGCCGGGCAGCAGCTTGTCGACCTGCGCCACCAGCGCCATGTAGTAGGCGCGGTCGTGGTGCGGGGTGACGGCGTCGTACAGCAACGCGGTCTCTTCGTCGAAGCTGAATTTGCGGCCTTCCAGCATGTCGACGCGGGCTTGCATGGCCTTGAGCTGCCTGGCAAGGAACTCGATGCGCAACGCTTCGTCGGCGCCAGCGGCCTTCTGCTGCGCGATGTCGCGCTGGGCCGCCACCACGCCGGCCTTGATCGATGCCAGGCTTTGCTTGGCCTGCGCCGCCTGCTGCGCCAGTTCCGGCGGGCCGTAGTATGCGTCAACATAACTGGCGTCGTGCTGGCCGATGGCCAGTACCAGCTTGCGGTAGCGCTCCGCCACGTCCTGTACCGACGCCGCCATGGCGCTGCCAGCCATCAGCATGGCCAATCCTCCCAATACGATTTTTTTCATGTCCCCTCGACGGCTTGTGCCAAAGTCGTAGAGTGTAACCCAGCCAGTCAGCCGTCAACCCGTGCGCAGCTGGCGGGCCAGGTCGGCCAGGCGATACGGCTTGCCGATGATGGAAAACTCTTCGTCGGATTGGGGGAAGCCTGAGGCCAGGATAATCTTGACGTGCGGGTAGCGCAGGCGTACCTCGCGCGCCAGATCCAGTCCCGTCATCCCGTTCGGCATCATCACGTCGCTGAACAGCACATCGACCTCGCTGTCGCGCTGCAGGGCGCGCAAGGCAGCTGCCGCGTCGCTCGCATGCAAAGTGGCGTAGCCCATGGACTGGAACAATTCGCGCGCCGACTCCATCACCAGCGGGTCGTCTTCCACGATCAGCACGCGCTCCTCGCGCGGCGGCAGCGGCGCCGGCGCTTCCGGCACCGACTCTTCCAGGGCCGGCAGGAAGAGGTTGATGGTGGTGCCCTTGCCTTCCTCGGTGTCGATCGTGACGCCGCCGCCGGACTGCACGATAAAGCCGTACACCTGGCTCAAGCCCAGGCCGGAGCCCTTGCCGACTTCCTTGGTGGTATAAAACGGTTCGAAGGCGCGCCGGCGCACCTCTTCGCTCATGCCCGTGCCGGTGTCGGCGACGCTTACCCGCACATAGTCGCCGGCAGGCAGCGCGCCTGCCTGGTTGGCTTCGAGCATGACGTTACACGTGGTGATTTCCAGCGTGCCGCCTTCTGGCATGGCATCGCGCGCATTGACCACCAGGTTGAGCAAGGCCGCCTCGAAGCGCGCTTCATCGATCGAGGCCTGGCGCAGTTTCGGATCGAGGTCCATTTCAAAGCGCATCAGCGGGCCGGCCGCGCGCCGCAGCACGCCTTCGAAGCCCAGCACCAGGCGGTTCAGCTGCTGCACGCTGGGCGCCAGTGGCTGCTGGCGCGCAAAGGCCAGCAGTTGTTGCGTCAATGCGGCCCCGCGGTCGACCGCGCGACGCATGCTGTCCAGTACTCGCGCACCCGCCGCTGCCGGCGGCGCCGTGCGCAAGATGTCGATGCCGTTCGATACCACCGCCAGCAGGTTGTTGAAGTCGTGCGCCACGCCGCCGGTCAGCTGGCCGATCGATTCCATTTTCTGCGCCTGGAACAAGGCCGCGCGCGCCTGCTCCAGCGATTCCTGCGCCTGACGCTGTTCGGTGTTGTCGCGCGTGACCTTGGCGAAGCCGAGCAACTCGCCATCGTCGTCGTACAGCGCATCGATCACGGCGTGGGCCCAGAAGCACGTGCCGTCCTTGCGCACGCGCCAGCCTTCGCTTTCGTAGCGGCCCGCGCGCGCCGCAACTTCCAGCGCCCGTTCCGGCACGCCGGCAGCCTTGTCCGCTTCAGTAAAGAAGCGTCGATAGTGGCTGCCAAGCACCTCCTCCGGCGCGTAGCCCTTGATGCGTTGCGCCCCCAGGTTCCAGTTGGTGATCAGGCCTTGCGGCGACAGCATGTAGATGGCGTAGTCGATCACGCCCTGCACAAGCAGGCGGAAACGCTGTTCACTTTCACGCAGCGCCTCCATGACGCGCCTGCCCTCCGTGACATCGCGCGTGACGTTGGCAAAGCCGACGTGGTCGCCGTCGCGCGTATAGATCGGATCGATCACCACGCTGGCCCAGAACAAGGAACCATCCTTGCGCACCCGCCAGCCCTCGCTTTCAAAACGCCCTTCGCGCAGAGCGGTTGCGAGCGCGCGCTGCGCCAGGCCGGCCTGCTGGTCTTCCGGCGTATGGAAGCGCGAGAAATGCATGCCGAGCACCTCGCTTTCGCTGAAGCCGTTGAAACGCTGGGCACCTGCATTCCAGCTACTGATGCGGCCTTCGGTGTCCATCATATAGATCGCGTAGTCGCTGATGCTGGATACCAGGAGTTCATACTTGGTTGACAGACTCTCAAGCGCCGGGGCTTCGTTGATCATCAGTATCTGGGCGCACTATTGCGCGCATTCATTTGTGCGAGGATTTCAGCAGGATGCCACAATCTGCAATTATGTGGAAAACGACAATGCTGCTGGCCCTGGCCTTGGCCCTGCCCACGGTAGAGGTGCCTGGCACTCGCTCCCCGGTGGACAAGTCCTACCGCAAGATGCTGCAGGGCGTGGAGCGCTTCAAGCGCGAGCACGCGCTGGCGCCGCAGGCCACGCTGCGCTTCCGCCTCCTGCCGCGCCAGCCGGGCACCGATATGCAAGGCATCAGGCTGAAGGTGGTGGGCGATACTACCAGCATGGCGGTGCCGGTCGGCGCCGACAACAGCTTCACGCTGGACTACAACGAACTGCTGTGGCGCGAAGACAGCGCCGTCCTCGCCAACCGCAAGACCCTGTCCATGACGTGGCGCGCCGAGGTGCGCAGCCCCGGCGTGCCGGAGGGGATGCGGCGCCTGGGCGACCTGCGGCTGGAATGCCTGGTCGGCATGGAGGCCGGGCTGGTCTCCAACAACGCTCACCTGTTTGCCTGGCTCGATGAATTCCTGCGCAGTCCGGACAAGGTGTGCAGCGACCCACACGGCAATTATCTGTTCTTTGTAGAAAAACCATTGTTCTCCATCACCCTGCAAGCGGGCGAGCGGCGCGCCACCCTGCCCTTCCACGCGCTGTACGCGGGCAACCCGCCCGCCGCTGAAATGCCCTACTGCGACTGCCAGGTGCTGCTCGACCGCAGCTACTTCGCCCCGATATGGGACCGCAGCTGGCCGGACGACACCCTGCTGGGCTTCGAATACATGGACGACCCGCCACCCGCCAGCCCGGCCGCCCCGCGCGACCGCGCGGCAACGCGTGCCGCACTGGGGCCGCCCCAGCTCAGCCTGCGCTTCGGCAGCGGACGCGAAGTCTGGCTGTACCAGTCCACGCCACCCGTCCCCCTCGCGCCCGGCCCCGACGGCCGCCCGCGCATGGGCGAGCACGTGCTGCTGTTCGCCCCCGACGGCGCCACGCTGAAGTCGCGTCAACGTGCACCATGAAAGTCGGGGTCAGGTCTGGCAATTCGCCATGTTGGCGGATTGCCAGATCTCGTATATTGAATCTGCACCTTTGGAAGAAGATATTAGGATTCTGAAGGCGGCGGGGCAAGGTCTCACCGAACAGAGTGGAAGCCATTGAGCTTGTGGGTCAGATAGGTGACCTTGCCCACTTGTTCATCTGGACGCCGGACGGTATCTTAGGTCGCCCCTTGGGTAAGCCTGCATACGAGAAAGGTGGACGAGATGAATACGCCGGTCGTAGGGATTGATGTCAGCAAGCGTAAGTTGGATGTAGCCTTGCTAGTTGATGGCAAAGTCAAGGCGAAAGCAGTTCCGAACTCCCAAGAAGGATTCGCAGAGCTGGAAGTCTGGCTGAACAAGCAGAAGATTTCTCTGCTGGAAACCCATATTTGCCTTGAGTCGACAGGCGTCTATAGCGAACCTATCGCCCTGTATTGGTTTGACAAAGGGATTAAAGTCAGCTTGGTCAATCCGAACTGCATCAAAAGTTTTGGCAGCAGCGAGAATATCCGCAACAAGAACGACCAAGTTGATGCTGGATTAATTGCTCGCTACTGTGCAGCGATGGCGCCGCCATCTTGGGATGCGCCATCACGTGAACAGCGCCAGTTACGGGCCTGGGGCAACAGGCTGACTGCACTTCAAGATATGCGCCAGCAGGAGTTGAATCGTTTAGAAGCGCATGAAACAGCCAAACAACAGGATGTTATCCCTCATGTCCAGGCTCATATCAAATGGCTGGATGCGCAAATTGCGCAAATAGCACGGGATATCGACGATCACATTGACCGCCATCCAGGGCTTAAACAGGATGCAGAGCTCATTGAAAGCATTCCCGGGCTAGGCCGTACGACAGCGGTAAAGGTCTTAGGCCACGTGGGGGATGTTCGGCGCTTCGGAAATGCGAAGGCGCTTGCAGCGTTCATCGGGGTCACACCCAGGCAACGACAATCCGGAACCTCAATACGAGGCCGGACAATGATGACTCGTATGGGGAACAAACACCTGCGAGCAGCTTTATTCCTGCCAAGCCTCGTTGCAAAACGTCACAACCCTATCCTGAAGCAGTTTGGCCAACGTTTAGAGGCCAACGGCCTCTCCAAAATGGCCGTCGCCGGCGCAATTATGCGCAAGTTAGTGCACTTGATTTACGGGGTAGTTAAGTCAGGCAAGCCCTTTGACCCGAAATACATGGAAAAAAGGCTTGCCGTCCAAGACGGTATCTGACCCCGACTTTTGCTTAAGAAGTTTTTAAGGTTTGCTGAGGGAGTTTTTAAGAACGCGGCAATGTCTTAATGACTACCATTCTCTTCGTACCCACCCGAGGATGAATCACATGAGCAAACCACGAATCAATATGTATTCCGGCATCCACAAGGCGCTGCGCAACTTCATGAGCGACACCGAAAGCCGCCTGTCCCGCACCGATGCGGCCGATAACGAAGACCTGCAGGCCAGCCTGGCGCAGGTGCGCGAACTACTGGCCATGATGCGCAAGCACCTGCAACACGAGCGCGATTTCGTGCATCCTGCAATGAACGCGCGCCGCCCCGGCTCGGCGCAGCTGGCCGAAGGCGACCATGACCACCACGACTGGGCCATCGACAAGCTGCTGGCCCTGTGCGACCACTGCGCCAGTGCGGTCGGCAGCGCCCGCTTCCAGCACCTGGAACACCTGTACTTGCAACTGTCGGTCTTCATCGGCGAAAACCTGGTGCACATGAACCTGGAGGAAACCGAGCACAATGCCGTGCTGTGGGCCTGCTACTCCGACGAGGAACTGCACCAGATCCACGATAGCATCATCGCTGCCATTACGCCGGAGGAAATGCAGTCGACCATGCGCTGGATGATTCCCGCCGTGAGCCCGGCCGAACGCGCGGGCCTGCTGCTGGGCATGCGCGCCGGAATGCCGCCGCACGTGTTCAAAGGCGTGCTGGCGTTGACGCGCAGCCTGATCAGTACGCGCGATATGCAAAAGCTGGAAGCTGCACTTGAAGCGTCCCAGCCCATCGCGGCATGAGGTATGGCCCGCTCAGGCTTCGGTCAACTGTAAGGGGCGCTCGACGCAAAGGCGGAAATGTCCGCGTCCCGTTTTCTCGATCCGCACCGGCGCTTCGCGCTCGCACAGGCGCCGCGCCAGCAGCACCAGTCGCGCCTCCAGGTTGTCACTGACGTCCGGCAGGCGTAGGCGCTGGTCCAGGCGCAGTTCGCGGTTGCTGAAAGCCGTCTTGCCATGCGCAGTAAAGTCCTGCAGCAGTGCCCACAGCACGGCGCCGGCCACGCCCTTGATCATGTAGTCGTTTCCGAAGAAGACAGAGTCGTTGTCGGCGAAATGGCGCACTGCCAGTGGCGAGCCTCGCACATCGGGCGCGGCCTCCCCTTCGGGCTCGGGCTCGGGGACAGGCACGTTCTGCATGATATGCATTGCCATCGCCAGCTGGCCGCACAAGGTTACCAGCGCATCCTCATCGTCGTAGGTAAAGCGCAGGTCCTGCGGGCTTTCCACGTAAAGCACGCCGATCAGGCGCTCGCAACCCTGGATCGGCACGGCGAGCTGGCTGCGCGATTCGGCCAACCCGGGAAAGGGAATCTCAGTCTGCAGCGCATGCCCCAGCCCGGTGTCTTCCGCCTGCTGCCGGATCGCGCGGCTGTAGCTGTATTCGGCCGTCATGTGGCTGATGCGGATTGCAGTGCCTTCGCGCGCGGCGACGCCAATCACGCCCTGCCCCAAAGGAATTTCCGACCCTACGCCCGATTGCTGGTAACCGTGGCTGGCCACCGTGTAAAGGCAGGCCGCCTGAGGATCGTGCAGCAGCAGCATGGCATGGCTGATGCCCATCTTCTCGTTCAGGCAAGCCATGGTTTCGTCGAACAGTTGCGCCAGGTCGCGGCAAGCCAGCAGGCGCTCGGAGCACAGGCGCAGCGCGGCCAGCGTATTGCGCGGCGGCGGTGGCGGCGGCGCCACGTCACGGTCCACGCAGATGATCTCCGTCACCCGGAACACATCGGAGCCAAGAAGCCTGAAAACGCCCGTCATGCCGACATGCGAAGCCAGGCCCGCCAGCTTGGCCTTCATGCTTTCGAATAGTTGGCCGGAGGTTTCGGTGCGCAGGTATTGCAGCGCCAGCGAATACTGGGCGCCCGTATAAGGATTGACCACGGTCAGGCGCGCATTCGGGTTGGCCAGAATATTGGCGCGTGTCTTGTTGAAGAACTGGTAGGACAGCGCCACGTGGTCGCGGTCCATGTACTGCACTTGCGACAAGTAGGAGGCATTTGGCATGCCGGCCAGGTCTGCCGTGCCCAGCACCGCCGGGATCACGCCTTCGAAACACTCGCGGATGGTGTCGAGCATGATCGTGTTCATTCGCCGGCCTCCAGCTTCTTGCCGGCCTTGGGACCCGGCGTCTGGCTGTACGCTTCGCTCGGGCAAAAGCTCAGCGCCACCAGTTCTTCGGGCGGGCAGGACAGCAGGGTGCGCACCATTTTTTCGTGGAAGCCGATCGCCCCAACCTCCGCCACGAAAGCATCGCGGTAAGCCTCGACCAGTTGCACATCATCCGGCTGCAGCGCCGTCACGCGTGCATCACGGCTCTTCAACTGCATGGTGCGGTGGGTGGATGGCTGGGTGAACGCCACGGCGATGGCGCCGCTGGCAAAGATATCGCGCTGCACCGCTTGCGACTTGGCTTCCGGCACAAAGACCGTGACGCGGCGGCCGTCGTCGCTGACGCGGCAGCCGATGGCGCGCACAAGCTGGGGCATGCCGTTGCGATCGCAACTAGCCACGCTGATCGAGACGCCCCCGCGCATGAACGCAATCTGGCCGGCATCGATGAATGGTGCACTCATGACAATATTTTAACTTAAGGCAAGGCTGACATGATCTATTGGATAATTTACAATGGAATATTTAGCTCTGATTAATGGAAGTTTCAATGCAGCAAAGCAGCGTATCCAAGACCGCAAGCAGGGTTTCCTGGAGATATTATGCAATTGCATTTACCGTTGCGCTGCTTGCCTTGTTGCCAAGAACCGGATTCGTGCAGTTTGATCCCGCACGCTACTTGTGGGCCGAGGACGGCCCCGTTTTCCTGAATGAGGCTGAGGCATTGGGGTTGGCGGCGATTTTCCATCCCTATGCCGGCTACCTTCATTTCTACCCGAGGATCATCACAGCGCTATCCCAGCTGGTGGCACTGCCCCATCGGCCGATGGTGCTGACCTTGGGCTGGATCCTTGCCTATCTGGTCATGATGTCCGCCGTGGTCCGGGTCGCAGCAAGATCCAACAGAAGCATTGTGCCCCTCGTCATGGTGGTTGGGTTGGTCTCGCTTCAGCCCAACTGGGGTGAGGTGTTTTTCAACGTCACCAACTCTCAATGGATGATTGGCGCGACTCTGTTCATCTTTGCCTTAGTCGAAGCAGAAGGTTCTGAGCGCCGCAAACAGATCAAGGGCCTTGCGCTCTTGCCAATGGCACTGACCGGCCCGTTTTCAGTCATTTTGGCTCCCATTCTACTGCTGCGCATATGGCTGAAAAAGGACTGGCAAAGCCAGAAATATATCTACCTGCCGATCTTCTTCGGTGCAATCGTCCAGACTTGTATTTTGCTGACCCACCAAAGGGTATCGTCCGGGGTAACCAACACCGACCTCTCGTTATGGTGGGACGTGTTCACGAAGCTCGTGCTGTTTGAACCGGACTCTTTTGCCCTCTTTGTGGTCGCGCTGGCCATCTGGGGCCTGCTGGGCTACATGGCTTATACCCATCAGCGCGATAAAGCTTTCCGCGAGCGCATAACCCACCCTGCCGCGCTGATGCTGATCGCGGCGTTCCTGTTGATCGTGGGAGGAATCTTTGCCAACAAGCATGATCCAGCCGTCATAGTTGCGCTGGGAGGCGGCGGCCGCTACACGTGGGTGCCGTATGCCCTGATCGTGGTTGCCGGCTTCATGCTTTCTCAAGGCCGCAAAGTCCTTGGCTCGTTGGTAACACTGCTATTCACTCTCGGGAACCTCGATTTACTGGCAGTTTGAGCGGTGACACCGAAAAAATAGCTGCCTACAAAGCGGCCGCGCCACGATCGCCGCCATTTTCATGGCCATTTTTCTGTCCGAATCCGCCTTTTGGGACGGTTCAGACGGACCTCGGGCGTCAAAACGCCGAAATCTTCGCCTCCTTCAGGTAACAAAGGCGACGCAGGTTGTACGCGGCGGCCTTCCAGTTCAGTTGCAGCGTGGCGCGTGCCAGACCGATCGAGCGCAGCATCTTGCCGCCCAGCTGCGCCATGCCGGCAAAGACATGCTCGACGCGGGCGCGCGGGCTGGCGATGCGCCGGTTGCGGCGCTGCTGAGCCTCGGACAGCGGTTTGTCCTTGTTGCCTTTGCGCTGGATGTGCATGCGGTAGCCCTCACCGGTAAGCCGCTCTTCGCGCTTGTGATTGACGTAGCCTTTGTCGGCATAGATATCCCGGCTGGTATTGGCCGGATCGAGCACGTCTTCAAAATGCAGCGTGTCGTGCTCGCTGGCGGTGCTGATCTTGATTTTTCGGATCAGCTTGCAACGCTTGTCCACGTTCGCCGACAGCTTGTAGCCGAAATAGGATTTGCCGTGCTTTTTGGTCCAGCGCGCATCCAGGTCTTTCTGACGTCGCTTCGGCGGCGACCAGTCGGCTGGCATGGCGTTCTGGTCCACGACGAGGGATTTTTCTTCCTTGTTCAGCGATTGTTTCGGCGCCTGGACGATGGAGGCGTCAATCATCTGGCCGCCTCGGGCGATGTAGCCATGCCGGGCCAGTTGCCGGTTGACGGCGTCGAACACGCTTTCGCTGGCGCCGGCCTTGATCAGGCGCTCTTTGAAAGTCCAGATCGTGGTGCGATCGGGGATCTGGCTGGAGTCGCGCAGGCCGGCGAAGCGCAGGAAACTGAGCCGGTCAAGCAACTGGAATTCCATCTGCTCGTCCGAGAGGTTGAACAGGTGCTGGATCAACAGAATCCGCACCATCACCTCGGTAGGAAACGGTGGTCGTCCGCCGCGCTCGCGGCCGGGCCGTGGCGCTGCTTCATCGACTGCGTCGGCCAGCGCCGCGAAGTCGACATGCCGCTCCAGTACTTGCAGCGCGTCGCCCAGCTTCGTCAGCTTGGCTTCGCGCTCCTGAGCGGCAAACAGGTTGGGTTTCATCATGGCAGTGTCGTCAAGTTTGATGCGCTGACATCATGCCATGGCTGAGGTAGTTTTTCGAGGTACCCTAGAAGCTAATTTAATAGGCTGAGCCTGTACAGGTAATTGGGGAAGATCTTTATATTTTCGTAATAATCATGAGTATTCAGTTTGGAGCATGCCCCCACTTCACGAGAAAAGGCAAACGACGGCAAGTCGACGCCAATAAAAATCTCATCAAATAAGCTTGGTAGACAATAGAAAGGCGCATTGGCAGCTTTTTTCGCAAACTCAATAGCTTTGGCTTTATCGGGGTGGTAGAAATATGCTGGCATCTCCCCGAGAATTTCGCGCGGAGGACGTGAGACGAATTTAAAGTCTTCGTTACGGTCGCCGGTCTCAAGGAAAAGGCTTTTTGGCAATATTTTGTTCTCAAAGAAAAATCTCGTAAGTGCCGGCTTGTGGTCGCCAATTATTAGTATTGCTGAATCCGGTTCGATTTCCAGTGTTTTCTCAATAAAATCACTAATTCTTCTTATTGACACCTCCAGCCTCCGCGAGTAATCGAGTTGCCCTAGATCGTTAGTAAAGCGATAACCCCCATGAGTGGAGACGGTGGTCAAATAGTAAAATCCTGGTTTTTTTGAATTTTTTATCTCATCGAGCGCTCTTGAGAAAAGGATGTCTTCGTCTGCCCAGATCGGGCCGGTGTAATTCATATCTTCGAGGCCAATAAAGCGGTCGAACCCAAGTTTTGGATTAATGATGTCGCGGTTCCAAAATTTCCTATAGTGGTTGTGCACCGCAATTGTGGTGTAGCCCCTCGCCCGCAAGGCCCGAGGGAATGCTGCAGCATCGTCTTTTAGAATTGAGGCATATTCTTGATAAATAACGCCAGTCAGGTGTCCCTGTGATGGGAGTCCCGTTAAAAGTTCAAATGATGAATTTACAGTGCCACCACCATAGACTGGGGAAATCGCGGGAAATTTCTCAAAAGAGAATTTGTCAAGTGACGCAAATTCTTTCTTGAAATAAATGTCGTTGTGCCAACATGCTTCGCAGAGTATAAAAATGACGTTCTTAGGCGGATGGGCGACTGGTTTTTCGCGGCTTTTTAGAGAGGAAAAAAGAGAGATTTCTTCACTTGTCGGCGGGGGCGGGATATCCCTCCTGCTGGTCTGAATTAAGTGTAATGGTAAGCCTGACATCCTTACATTGTCGGGCCAATTCCATAAAATGTAGTCCACACCAAGCTCCGACAGTTTGTATTTTACTTTTTGGCTCAGTGGATCGCTTATTTTTTCAAGATATGGATAGAATGTGACTGGTGCCAACATTGCTAAGCATGAGAATGAAATCAAAGCTTTTAATTTAGTTGGCGCACAAAATTGATTTACCTTGATCATTAAGGCAATAACGGAAAAGAAAAGCGCAATCAGGAACAGGTGATCTCCTGAAATATAATGCCGCATAACTGAAATGTTTGACGCGGAGGAGATATCGTTCCAACCAAGAGGTTCTCCGGTGAGAGCTTGTTTGACCCGGTTCGTTTCCGCGAGGATGAAGAATATTGAAACAGTGAAAATTGACGCCGCTAAGGGGCGTAAAAGCTGCCTGGCTATTATGTAGAAAAATAGAATCGGCAGGAAACATATAATTATCGCTTGGGTTCTCCATTTTTCATTAAGAAAAAATGAAAAATCTTGAACGTACTTGGCGATTAATCCAGAGGCAATTGCTAAAAATAGAATGGCTGAAAGCTCGATGCAAACGTTCCTTAGGTTTTGTGATTTCATTGGATTCGTTCTTGTTGTTCTAGGCAAGGTGAAGAGGGTCTGAGCCTCCCCGGCCTGCGCGGACACTTCCGTTAGGTGTGATGTCATTATCAGAGGTGATCCATGGTACAGCAACGTAGAACATTTACTGAAGGGAACCTCGATTTACTGGCAGTTTGAGCGGTGACACCGAAAAAATAGCTGCCTACAAAGCGGCCGCGCCATGATCGCCGCCATTTTCATGGCCATTTTTCTGTCCGAATCCGCCTTTTGGGACGGTTCAGACGGACCTCGGGCGTCAAAACGCCGAAATCTTCGCCTCCTTCAGGTAACAAAGGCGACGCAGGTTGTACGCGGCGGCCTTCCAGTTCAGTTGCAGCGTGGCGCGTGCCAGACCGATCGAGCGCAGCATCTTGCCGCCCAGCTGCGCCATGCCGGCAAAGACATGCTCGACGCGGGCGCGCGGGCTGGCGATGCGCCGGTTGCGGCGCTGCTGAGCCTCGGACAGCGGTTTGTCCTTGTTGCCTTTGCGCTGGATGTGCATGCGGTAGCCCTCACCGGTAAGCCGCTCTTCGCGCTTGTGATTGACGTAGCCTTTGTCGGCATAGATATCCCGGCTGGTATTGGCCGGATCGAGCACGTCTTCAAAATGCAGCGTGTCGTGCTCGCTGGCGGTGCTGATCTTGATTTTTCGGATCAGCTTGCAACGCTTGTCCACGTTCGCCGACAGCTTGTAGCCGAAATAGGATTTGCCGTGCTTTTTGGTCCAGCGCGCATCCAGGTCTTTCTGACGTCGCTTCGGCGGCGACCAGTCGGCTGGCATGGCGTTCTGGTCCACGACGAGGGATTTTTCTTCCTTGTTCAGCGATTGTTTCGGCGCCTGGACGATGGAGGCGTCAATCATCTGGCCGCCTCGGGCGATGTAGCCATGCCGGGCCAGTTGCCGGTTGACGGCGTCGAACACGCTTTCGCTGGCGCCGGCCTTGATCAGGCGCTCTTTGAAAGTCCAGATCGTGGTGCGATCGGGGATCTGGCTGGAGTCGCGCAGGCCGGCGAAGCGCTGGAAACTGAGCCGGTCAAGCAACTGGAATTCCATCTGCTCGTCCGAGAGGTTGAACAGGTGCTGGATCAACAGAATCCGCACCATCACCTCGGTAGGAAACGGTGGTCGTCCGCCGCGCTCGCGGCCGGGCCGTGGCGCTGCTTCATCGACTGCGTCGGCCAGCGCCGCGAAGTCGACATGCCGCTCCAGTACTTGCAGCGCGTCGCCCAGCTTCGTCAGCTTGGCTTCGCGCTCCTGAGCGGCAAACAGGTTGGGTTTCATCATGGCAGTGTCGTCAAGTTTGATGCGCTGACATCATGCCATGGCTGAGGTAGTTTTTCGAGGTACCCTGAAGAGTTCAAACGAGAAGCGGTGGCCAAGCAGTCCGGAGTGAAACCCGCAACCGTAGCCCGCGACCATGTTTTCAGTTCACAGCATCCGCCCATCTGGGCCACTCGTACCATGTGCTTGGGGTTTCTTACAGTGGCGTCTATGAGTGGCAAGGCCGGCCGCCAAGCGAGCGACAGCGTGAAAATGATTGGCAGCTCAAGGCGATTCGGGCAAGCCATGAATGAGCGGCACTGCACCTATGGGGCGCCAAGGGTATTTCGCGACCTGCGAGATGCCGGCGAAGGATGTAGCGAAAGTCGGATAGCCAGGTAGATGCAACGCGCACGGCTTGCGGGCCGCCGGGAATAGACCGGACACGAGGACTGAAGACTTCCAAAACAAAAAACGCCGATCTGCATGGATCGGCGTTTTGTCTAGGATGTTCTTGGTGGCCCGGGGCGGAATCGAACCACCGACACAAGGATTTTCAGTCCTCTGCTCTACCAACTGAGCTACCAGGCCAAGGCGCGCAATTATAGCAGAGGATTTTTCCTTTTGCCAAGGGCGGGCTCAAAGCAGGTCCTTGCCAACCGGCTTGGTATTGATGCCTGCCCAGCGGCCGCAGTGGATCAACAGGCTGGCGTAACCGGCTTGGCGCAAGGCTCTGGCCAGGTCGGACGGCGCCAGGCCGGCCAAATCGCGGTAACGCCCCGGCCCAAAATGATCGCCTCCCGTACGCAACGGAGCATAGTACAGCAAGTCCTCCAGACCAAACTGATAGATGCGGCCCATAGGATGCTCGCGCAAATAGGCTAGCACCGGATAGCCTGTGATCTCCCGCTGCAATATCGCCTCGCGTGCGTCGGCAGTCGGCGCAATGAGTTTCCAGCCCTTGTATGCATTTTTGAGCGCAACCGGTACAACGATCAACAGCGCCAGGGCAACGCAGGCCATCGCTGCCTTCTTTTGCCCATTGGACGCGCGCCCGCGCGCAATCAGCTCCCATGCCGTCGTAAATGTCTAATGCCAGACGGCCGCTGCCAACAGTGCCAGAACCGGATAGAACGGCATCAGGTAGCGGGGGTAGCGCGAAGTCAGCAACCAGACGCCCAGCGCCGCAGCACTCGCGATCATAGCCGCCGGTGCTCCCGGCAATCGACGCACCATAGGGATGAAGGGCGCTAGCAGCGCAGGCCAGATTACCCATCTTGGCCAGCCCGCGTTGCGTTTGACGTCGTCGAGCTGGAACTGGTAATCCGTCAGGTTCCGGTCGCTAAGGCCGAACAACTTGCCATCGAGAGGATTGAAGGGGGCGCCGGTCAACAAATAGTTCCTTGCGTACCAAGAAGCGCATGGCAGCAACAGGCTGGCCGTGGCGATGAGCCAGGCGCGAGACGAACGGGTCCGCATCAGCAAGGCGATCGCTAACAGGGGACAGAACCTGCAGCGCCTGGTACTTGATGCCCGCGGCAACGCCGATCAGGAAAGCCGCAACTGCGATCAGGGCGTGCCGTTGCGGTTGATGCTGCCAGAAATGGAACACCAGGCAGCCCGCGAAGATGATCAGCGTGGCGCTGGTATCGACCATTGCGGTATCGTATTCATTGCGTGTCAACGACAAGAAGATGATGACGGCCATGCAGGCAACGGTTTGGCCGGCATGGCGTCTGCCGCCCCGATAAATCAGGAAGGCGGTGGGCTATGCAGTCAATGCGCTGAGCAGGTGCGACATCACGTCGTCATAGGTGAGCATGGCTGCGCTGAAGAGCAGGTCCGCGTTGAAGGGGAACCATGGATAGCGCAGCCACCCGTTAACGTTGAGCCGGCCATCCAAGGCCAGCGGTGGGCATAGGGGAGCGATGAGCGTCGGCAGGACCGTCAAGGCGAGCAATAGCAGCATGCCACGTGCGGGCCAGTCAGCCTCCTGCCAATGCTGGGCCAGGGGTGGCCCAGTGCGCGCCGGAAGCGCCCGCCATTCAAGCAGGCACAGGCCGAGACCTGATATGAGCAAAATCACCAACGGCACGAGGCGCAACTGCCCTGCGATTGCCGGCCACGGGATGACGGTCATGTACATGCCCATTCCAAGGGGTGCTGCGAGGCCATGCCATACCAGCTTGTCGCCGGGTTCTGCCAGGAAAGTTTTCGCCTCAAGGCGGCGTAGCGCGGCCTGGCCGATACCCCAGCAGGCGCACAGAAAAATCAATAAGGCGAAGTAATGGATAGCCGCGTAGAGGAATTTGCCGATTATGGAAGGGAATCGCGCCGTAGTTGGGTGGGAGCGGCGCTTGAAAGTTCTTACGTGCGATTATTTGCCATGCTGACCTGGAGCGTCAAGATGAGTGCAGCAAACCTCGATCCCGGACAGGTTGCACCTAGACGCAGTGCACTTCAACGCGCCGGATCGTGGTCTGCCCGGACATTTCATAAGGTTCAATGCCTAGCAGCACCCCACTGGGCGGCATGGGGAAGGCGTATTGGGCCTTTACCTCGCCTTCGGGATACCAGCGCGCGAGGGAATCCGCCTTCTTGAAATTGCCATGCTCATCCCAGAACAATTGCAAGACCCCCTCGTCCTCTTCGCGTGTCAGATAGATGTTTACGCCGGCGAACTTGTTATTGGGGCAGGATAGTTTCTGGGTGAACGTTAGCATTGCCCGGAGGCCGTTACGTTTAATAACCAGATCTTGGTCGGCATAGCTGATGCTAAGTCCCGTCGCGGAAACCTGCTTCAAATCAAGCTCAATTACCTTCCCCGGGTGAGCGTTCGCACCGCTAGGTTTCGCCAATATATGCCAGGCGGGGTATTCCTCCCACACGGGATGGATCGGCATGAACACTTGCTCCTTCTGGGTAAAATGCACGAACGCTTCAAACTGAAGATTGGGCAATACCCAAGTATGGAACTCCGCAATACAAATGAGAGGGTACCTCGAAAAACTACCTCAGCCATGGCATGATGTCAGCGCATCAAACTTGACGACACTGCCATGATGAAACCCAACCTGTTTGCCGCTCAGGAGCGCGAAGCCAAGCTGACGAAGCTGGGCGACGCGCTGCAAGTACTGGAGCGGCATGTCGACTTCGCGGCGCTGGCCGACGCAGTCGATGAAGCAGCGCCACGGCCCGGCCGCGAGCGCGGCGGACGACCACCGTTTCCTACCGAGGTGATGGTGCGGATTCTGTTGATCCAGCACCTGTTCAACCTCTCGGACGAGCAGATGGAATTCCAGTTGCTTGACCGGCTCAGTTTCCTGCGCTTCGCCGGCCTGCGCGACTCCAGCCAGATCCCCGATCGCACCACGATCTGGACTTTCAAAGAGCGCCTGATCAAGGCCGGCGCCAGCGAAAGCGTGTTCGACGCCGTCAACCGGCAACTGGCCCGGCATGGCTACATCGCCCGAGGCGGCCAGATGATTGACGCCTCCATCGTCCAGGCGCCGAAACAATCGCTGAACAAGGAAGAAAAATCCCTCGTCGTGGACCAGAACGCCATGCCAGCCGACTGGTCGCCGCCGAAGCGACGTCAGAAAGACCTGGATGCGCGCTGGACCAAAAAGCACGGCAAATCCTATTTCGGCTACAAGCTGTCGGCGAACGTGGACAAGCGTTGCAAGCTGATCCGAAAAATCAAGATCAGCACCGCCAGCGAGCACGACACGCTGCATTTTGAAGACGTGCTCGATCCGGCCAATACCAGCCGGGATATCTATGCCGACAAAGGCTACGTCAATCACAAGCGCGAAGAGCGGCTTACCGGTGAGGGCTACCGCATGCACATCCAGCGCAAAGGCAACAAGGACAAACCGCTGTCCGAGGCTCAGCAGCGCCGCAACCGGCGCATCGCCAGCCCGCGCGCCCGCGTCGAGCATGTCTTTGCCGGCATGGCGCAGCTGGGCGGCAAGATGCTGCGCTCGATCGGTCTGGCACGCGCCACGCTGCAACTGAACTGGAAGGCCGCCGCGTACAACCTGCGTCGCCTTTGTTACCTGAAGGAGGCGAAGATTTCGGCGTTTTGACGCCCGAGGTCCGTCTGAACCGTCCCAAAAGGCGGATTCGGACAGAAAAATGGCCATGAAAATGGCGGCGATCGTGGCGCGGCCGCTTTGTAGGCAGCTATTTTTTCGGTGTCACCGCTCAAACTGCCAGTAAATCGAGGTTCCCTCTATTTGATAAAGGCTGGGTCCTCGCTCAGTTGATCATGGCGGAGAGCCGTGCGGACTCTGGGCGGGCTGATCCGTGCGTTGCCTTGATCGAGATTGTTTGGCTTCGGGTCGGGATAGCGGAAGCTGGCGTACACGCCACGTTTGCAAATGCGCGGATGGCCGGCGCGCTTGGCAAAGATATTCTGGAACGCCCACTCCAGATCTTTCAAAGCATATGTTTCGGCCCAGTTCAGTTTCGCACGGGCTCGCGCGATGCCGCCAGCAAAGACAGGAAACCGATCGCCATCCCCATCCAGAGCGTCACCAGACGGATGGCGATCGCCAGTGACACTGCGACACCATTTCCCACGCCGCGCTCGGCTAGCTGGAACACCAGCGCGGCTTCCATCGCCCCGAGTCCGGCCGGCACCATGCTTGCAGCGCCGAACAGGGTTGCCTGCACAAAGATCAAGACGCACGTGGCGGCCGTCAGGCCAGTACCCGCCACTTGGCAGAACAATGCGAACACTAGTGCCTGCGAGCCGTAGGCGGCCATGGCCAGGCCCGAAAATGCGGCCACCCTGGGAAGCTTCCATAAACTGGCCCAGCTCTCAAGGACAGCTTGGCTGCCCTTGATCGGCAAGTTTTGCCAAGCTCCTGCAAGCCGTCCCCACCGATTCCCGGTGCGCTGGTGCTGAAGCAACCAGGCGAATGCGCGGCTGCCAGTCAACGCGGCCGCAAATGCCAGCAGCCAGGCCCAGGACAGCGCCTGGCCTACCAGACACGAAGCCAGGAAGCCCAGCAGGCACATGCCCAGCACGTCTGTCGCCCGGTCCACCAGAAAGGCGGCCAGGCTGTGCGGCGCCCGGACGCCGTACTGCAAGAGCAGTGCAGTGCGAAAGGTTTCGCCTGATTTTCCCGGCGTGGCTGTCAGGGCCAGGCCGGCAAGATAGACCAGCAAATGGTGCCGGCGCGGCACTTGGTATCCGAGGTAGCGCAGCGCAACTTCCCAGCGAAGAAAACGCCAGAGATAGGATGTCGAAGCAAGCACGGCGCCGCCAAGCAAGGTGCCCAGCCCGAGTGCGCGGAGGGCGGCGGCGGCCTGCCGCCAGCCGAACCACAAGATAGCGGCGAGGTACAGCAGGACGGCGGCGCCGACCAACAGAATGATCATCCGGAAAACGCGCGGGTCACCAAGGATGGATTGAACTCGCGCAACAGCCCGGTTCATCGGAAGGTCAGGAACTTATGGCCGAAATAGCTGGTCACTACCGGTACCAGCACACCGGCCAGGTGGGCCATCGCCTCTGCATGCTGAACGATGCCAAGCGAGGGCAGCACCCACCGCGCCAGGAGCAGGCTGATCGCCAGCGTCTGCAACATGGCCAGCACATTCACGCCAACAAACTTGCCGACTTGCGAGGCCAGTGCTCCCCCTTGCGCGTTGAAAACATGGCCACGCATCAGGGTAAATGCGACTGCCATGCCCACCAGGTAGGCAAAAAACACTGCTGGCGCATAATCGAGGAAGGTGCTGAACACGAAGCGTGAACCGAAATTGGCCCCCGCCGCGATCCCGCCTGCAACCAGGAATTTCAGGAATTCTTTATTCAGCATGGGCAGCCATCTTCGCCATATTGCGTCCGAAATCGATACTCTCCGAGATGCCGCGATCTTCAGGGTAGTAATACGAAGTGTCGGCCACCCACAAGCCCTCAACCGGCAAGGCCACTGGCGGCAATTTATCCAGGTAGCCCGGGTCGCAAATTGGCTGCGCGTAGCGGTAGCGGCTGGCGCGCATGTCGAGGAAATCGTCGTCGCTCAGCGTCGGATTGATCTTCTTCAGGTAGCTGCGCACCTTGTCCAGGAACACCTGGTCCGCATCGGCAAACTTCGAATGCTCGCCCGGCATGTAAAACGGCACATAGACGATGTGTTCTTCGAGAGGACGCAGGTTCGAATATTCAACTAGGCCCGGAATATCCATGTCCGGGTCATTGGTGTTGAGCCAGAAGTTTTCCGTCAGCGCCTTGCGCAGTTTGACGATCACACACACGACGGCGATATTCTTCACAGCCTGGAACTTGCCCAGCACGTCCTGCGGCAGGTCGGGCATCACGCGCGGCACGTAGGGCAACGGGATGGTGCTGACCACCTTGTCGAAAGCCTGGAACTGACCGCCGGCCTCGACCCCCCGCACCCGGCCCTGCTCCATCACGACCTTGCTGACCGGGGTCGACAGGCACACCTCGCCACCGTGCTTGACGATGTCAGCGCGCATGGCATTAAGCAACGTTTCGGAGCCGCCATCGAGGTAGCCAAGCTTTTCCTCGAACAGGCTGGCGCGCGAAGTGCCGATACGGCGGATGCGGCTCCAAATCCAGGCCGCCGACAGGTTATTGCTGTAATCGTAAAACTTGTAGTCGAACAGGCGCCGCCACAGCACTTCCCAGGCTTCCTCGCCGACCCAGCGGCGCACCCAGCCGGTTGCCTCGACCTTGTCGAGCGGACGCCAATCTTCCCGCTTGCGCTTGGTGGACAGGAAGGCGTGCAGGCCGTATCGGAATTTGGCCAGCGGGCTCAGGCCGCGGAACTTCAGCAGCGCAAGCGGGTTGCCCCATGGCTGCAAGCGGTTCTGGTACCAATAGCCCATCTTGGTGGCGACCCAGTGCATCTTCGACTGCAGACCCAGCTCATCCAGCACCTGCAGGAAGCCGGTATCGGAGATGCAGTGGAAGTGATAGTAGCGCTCGATCGACAAGCCCGAAAAATCGAAAGCCGCTGCCATGCCTCCCACGCGGTCATCGGCCTCGAAAACCACAGGGTGGTGGCCGTCACGCGCCAGCTGGTAGGCGACAGCCAGGCCCATTGGCCCGGCGCCAAGCACTGCAATACGTTGACCCATATCAGAACTCCAGAACGACTTTGCTGTATTGAGGATGGTTGAAGGTTTCGTCAATCGCCTTGGCAAACGGAGTGCAAGGCACGCCGAACATGCCCGGCCAGTCGATCACTTCAAAGGAATCCTTGGCGCTGAGGGCGGTCAGCTGCTGGGTCGTGAACGGCGGGTTTTTGTCGAACAGGCTCCAGGTCCAGATCAGCGCGTAGAACAGGCTGTACGGGATCTTGGCGATGATGGCGCCGGCGCCGGTGACGCGCTTGATCTGGCGGATGATGTCGATGTAGTCGACCTCCTCATGGCCGGAAATATTGTAGATGCCGTGGTCGATCTTGTTCTCGATGCAGCTGATGATCACGTTGCAGAAATCGCCTACGTACAAGGGCTGGCGCATGTAGCGGCCATGGCCGGGGATCGGGAACACCGGCACTTTTTTCATGAAGCGCGACAGCCAGCCCAGGTGCTTGCGGTCGAACCAGCCGAACATCAGGGTCGGGCGCAGGATCGGGCAGGGAATGCCGCTCTCAAGCACCAGCTTCTCCTGGTCCTTCTTGGAGTTGGTGTAGAAGTCGTCGGCCACCGACATCACCACAGACGAGCTGATGTGCACCAATTGCGGCACGTGATTCGCCTTGACGGCATCGAGGATCAGGCTGGTGGACGTGACGTTGTTGTCGACAAACTCCTGGTAATCAATGCCGCCGATCTGGGCCTGCAGCATGACCACCACGTCGGCACCGACAAAATGGCGCAGCCACTCGCCCGGCTTGGCCAGATCGGCATATTCCACGGTGATGTCGGGCTGCACCCGCTTCAGCACTTCCAGATTCGGGCGATGCTTGTCCAGCACCACGATATTGGTATAGCCCTTGGCCTTCAGGCGCGCTACTAAGTTCTGGCCTACCAGGCCAGCCCCGCCAGGGAGCAGGATTTTCTTCTTCATTTCTTTCCTCACTGATAATATTGGGCGCTGGCCACTCAGATGTCCATCTTGTTGAAGATGGCCCGCGGCAGGTTGGCGATGACCAGCATGATCAGCGCCCACTTGCCTGGCGTGTACAGGACCGGTTGGCCTTTGGCGCTCGCGGCCACGATCTGGCGCGCGACCGACTCCACGCTCGCCATGCCGCGCTGCGGCATGTGCGCCGTCATCGGCGTTGCCGTTGGGCCCGGCTTGACCAGCACGACCTTGACAGCCGTCCCCGCCAGGCGGTGCTGCAAGCCTTCCGCATAGCGCGTGACCAGTCCCTTGGCCGCACCGTAGACGTAATTCGATTTGCGGCCGCGCTCGCCTGCCACCGAACCGATGATGGTCAGGGTGCCGCGATTGGCGCGCTGCATGTGCCCGGCAAAGGCTTCGGCAAACAAGGCCGGCGAAATGCCGTTTACTTCCATCGCCTCGGCTGCCAGCGCCAGGTCGTCCTGGCAGGCTTGCTGGTCGGGCAGGGAGCCGTGCGCCACCAGCACCACGTCAGGCACGCCGCCGGCCACGATGCCCTCCACCGTCGCGCGGATCTGCTGCGGCTCGCTGAAATTCGCTTCCACCACCGTCACCGTCGACTGCGGGCTGCGCACGCGCAGGTCGGACGCCACGGCTTCGGTTTTTTCGCGGTTGCGGCCCAACAGGGTCAGGTGCACGGCCTGTCCGGTCGCCCACAGGCGGGCGCAGTGTTCAGCCATGGCCGAGGTTGCCCCGACGATGACAATGCTTTTCTTGTTCTCAGACACTTAGTTCCCCATTAAGCGGCGCGACATCGCGGAACTGATGCCCGGATCGCGGTATTGCAAAAATTCGGCGAGGCGCGGGTAGCCGGCCTCGAACAATGCGCGCGGCATGCGCGCGTCTTTGGCCATATAAATGCGGCCGCCGGCCTCGGCGACGATGGCGTCCAGCCGCTCGAACAGGCGCAGCGTGCGCTCGCCACGGTTCGGGAAGTCCAGCGCCAGCGTCACGCCCGGTTGCGGGAAGCTCAGCATGCCCAGCGCCTGCCGTTTGCCAAAAGTCTTCAGCACGGCCAGGAAGGAACCTTCGCCGCTGTCGCTAATCGCTTCCAGCATGGCTTTTACCGCCGCGTGGCCAGTGGCGCGCGGCACTACGCTCTGGTACTGATAGAAGCCTTTGGGGCCGTACATCCGGTTCCACTCATGCAGGTTGTCGAGCGGATAGAAGTAGCTCTCGTAATGCGCCACGCCTTTGCCGGAACGGCTCTTCTGCAAGTTGTAGTAGGCAAAGTTGAATGGCGCCAGCGACAATTGGTTCACCAGCGACACCGGCGGCACGAAGGGCATGGTGCGCGCTTTGGCACGCGGCACTTCGCGCCCCTCGATGGCGCAATGATTGGCGCGCAGGAAAATCCCGCGCCCGTTCCCCGACAGGCAGTCGATCCACGATACCGTGTGCTCCCAGCCTGCCTCCGACTCGTCGGCGAGGCGGAAGAACTCCTCGAGACTGGTATACGGCAGGGTTTCCGTTTCCAGCCATGGGCCGGCCACGCGGCGCAACTGGAGTTCCGCCGTGCTGATCACACCGGTCAGTCCCAGCCCACCGACGGTGGCAGCAAACCATTCCGGGCTCAGCTCCGGCCCGCAAACGATGTGGCTGCCGTCAGTGCGCAGCAATTCGATGTGGCGCACATGGTCGCCGAAGGAGCCGACCGCGTGATGGTTCTTGCCATGCACATCGTTGGCAATCGCGCCGCCGACCGTGACCAGCTGGGTGCCCGGCGTGACCGGCAGCATCCAGCCGCGCGGGATGGCCATGCGCTGTATATCGCGCAGCAAGACCCCAGCCTCGCAGCGCAGCAGGCCCGAGTCCTGGTCGAAGCTGATGAAACGGTCAAGCCCCGTAGTACGCCACAGCAGTCCACCCGGGTTAAGGCAGACGTCGCCGTAGCTGCGCCCCATGCCGTGCGCCAGACCGGGTACGCCAGGCTGCAATTGGCGCGCTACCTGCCCGCGCTCCGTCAACGGGCGCACCTCGTGCTCCCACTGCCCCAGCCGCCCCCAGGAAGACACCATTACCACGGCCACCCTGCCGTCCCTACTGCCAGCACTGCCGCGAAGCAGGCGCCGGCAAACAGGCTGGCTTTGTCCTTGACTGCGAACACCAGCGGGTCGTCGTGCATGTGGCCGCGATGCGCCTGCATCCACATCCAGCTGACCCAGAACAGCATGACGGGCACCGCCCCCCAAACGATTTCGGGAGTTCGGTACAGCATCACCACCGCTTCGCTGTTAAGGTACAGCGCCAACACCACCAGTGCAGCATAGCCGGCGCAGACGCCCAGCATCTGTATCAGCGGCGCGTCGGTCGTGTAGTAACCGCGGCCATGTGCCTTTTTCTTGCCGTGCAAGACCTGAACCTGTAGCTCCGCATAGCGCTTGACGAAGGCCAGCGACAAGAACAGGAACACCGAGAAGGCCAGCAGCCAGAATGACAATGGCATGCTCAGCGCGGCGGCACCGGCGATGATGCGTAGCGTATACAGCAGCGCCAGCGTGACGCAATCGACCAGCATCAGGCGCTTGAGCAGCCACGAATAGGCGCAAGTCAGCAGGAAATACCCGGACAGCCAGGCAAAGAAACTGCCGCCGACCTGCCATGCCACCGCCGCGCTTGCCGCCAGCAGCAAGGGCGCGCACAGCACGCCCTGCCAGGCCGGCACCTGGCCGCTGGCGAATGGACGGTTGCGCTTGCGCGGGTGCTGGCGGTCGCTCTCGAGGTCAAGCAAGTCATTGGCGATGTACACCGAAGAAGCGCACAGGCTGAACGCGATAAAGGCTAGCAGCAGCGCCATCCAGTTTGCCGGGTCCGTGAACTGGTGGGCGGCGAACAGCGGCACGAACAGGAGCAGATTCTTCAGCCACTGGTGCACGCGCAACACGCGGCGCCACGCCGCGAAACCGGCGCCCGGTGCAGCGAAAGAACGCTCCACCTCGCAACAATTGGCTGCCCGCCTGGCCAGCTCGGGCGGCGCGTTGACCACCACGGCGCGGCGCGCAGCGCGCCACACGGGCAGGTCGGCATGCGAGTTGCCGGCATAATCATAGCCGGCCTGGCCGAAGCGCTGCACCAACGCATCGGCCTTGTTCTTGCCTGCCAAGTTGACCGTACCGTCGCTGGCCATGACCTCGTCAAACACACCCAGGTGGTCGGCGATGGCGTTGGCGATCGACTGGTCGGATGCGGTGCACAGGATCAGCTTGCGGCCGCTGCTGCGTTCCTGGCGCAGCCATTCCAGCAAGGCCGTATTGTATGGCAGCGAGGCAGCGTCGAACTCGCCGTGCTGGGCCAGGCGGCGTTTCAATACAGCCTTGCCGCGCGCCAGCAGGAACGGAATGCGCAATACCTCGGCCGGCTTGTCGCGCAAGGTCCGCAACGCCGACTCGTGCAGCATGTCGGTGTGGATCAGGGTACCGTCAAGGTCAATAATCAGCGGCAAGGTATTCATTGCGCGACCCGATACGGCTGGGAAATGGAATGGGCGTTAATCATCAGATATTCTTAATTGACCTGAAACACAACAGTACGAGACTTTTTATTGCTGCGTGTATTTTTAATATAAACAACTTTTTCGCCGGATGAATTAAAAAGTTCCGGCGGCACGTTGGTCGTTACCACGGTGCCGGTTGCGTTGGCCAGGACCGGGAGTTCAACGTCGGCAAACACCAAGGTGCAAGAATGTTCGCAGTTTTCGGTCGTGGCCCATAAAGCGCTCTGGCCGTCTGGCTGCTGGTTGAACGGCATGCCCTTGCTGGTCTGGGTCGGGCCGATTTCCAGCAAAACCGGCTGCGATTCGAGCATGCGCTTCTGCTCATCGGTGCAAAAGACGTCGCGTAACACCTTGAGGTCGCTGTCGGTCTTCACATTGCCCATGAATGCCAGGCCCTCGTCTTTTCCACTGCACAGGTTGACGTGCGAGCTGTTAAAGTAAGCATAGCGGTCCGGCGCACTGCGCCATTCCTTGCGATAGCTTTTGCTGAAGGAAACGACGACCAGGACGACAATCAGGAGCGCCAGCCTGGAATGGTCTTTATTCTGTTTCCTGGCAAATAGCAGCAAGGCCCCGATCACCAGGGTGACCGCCGACGGATAATAACGGGGAGCATTGGGCTGCCAGATGCCCGACTTCAGTCGGGCATAGGCAATAGCCAGGCATGAGGCCAGGCCGAAACCGATCAGCAGATAGCCCAGGACATGCTTTTCTTTTTCCTGCCAGGTCGCTTGCACAGCGTAGGCGGCGCCCGCCAGGATGGCCACGCCAAAGCAGATTGAGCGGACATCATCGCCGCGTTCAGTGAAGGAATAGAGGGCGTTGGCAAAGAAGGCCGGAAAGTAAATCAGAAAATTCTTTGCAGTGAGCAAGGATGGCATAGGGCCGGCTTCCAGCGCGGAGCGCATATAGCTGGCCACGATCAGCAGGAAAGCGGCACCGGCGGCGACAATGACAATCCTCAGCTTATTGGTTTTAGCAATCAGCAGCAGCGACGCCAGCACCAGCACGAAGGCCATCAAGCCGCCACCGGTCGAAATAAATGACAAGAAGGCGCATGCAATTGCCAGCATCGCATAGCGGTCCTTTTCGGTTTCAGAATACTTGGCAACCGCATAGAACGCCGCGCATGCGAAGAAGACCATTACTGCGGCGCTGACTTGCATCGCCATGTACAGATTTTCAAACTGGCGCGGGCTGCCAAGCGCCAGCGCGATCGCGACTGCCACGTACACCCGCAACTTGGGTGCGATGCGCGGCATGCTGTAACGGGACAGCAACAGGGCGGTCAAGGCAATGAAACCCGCCTGCAAATACATGCTGACACGCCAGTCGAGCTTGTAATGTACGACCAGCCACAGCCATGATTTCAGCAAAACATAGACGTGGCCAAAATGCGGCCGGAAAATTTCATTGACATCGATCGCGCCCTGTTTCGCCGACGCGTACAGCTTGTAGAAATAAAATTCATCCGAAAAAGGCGTGGCACATGCGCCCCTGATCAAAAGCAGCACCAGCAACAGCCCAATGCCGGCTGCGCTCAGGATGGCAAGCATCCGGCCGTCCTTCAGCCAGGATGTAGCACCTGATTTTCCATCCGCCCCGGAGCTGGCGGCGTTATTCATAGTCATAGCGGATAACCATTCAAAGAGACCTTGTTCTTATTCGAGCGAACCATGAAGGTTCAGTTTCAACATGGCACGGCATCACAAGCCGTGCGGCGCCATGCTGCTGGCTGCCAGGCCAACCAGTCCGGCTTCACTGGCGGCGATCATGTCCGAATACTGCGTGTTCTGGATGCCCCACAAGGTCGAGAAGACTTCCTCCCTGTGCCCGACCAGGAAGGGCAGCGCGACCACCACCCGCAAGCTGGCCTGGCGTTCCAGGTACTTGTCGATGGTGTTGGTCTGGTCATCCCGGTGCTCCGGATTCCATGCAGCCAGAACGCCGAGTGCCTTGCGGCTGTACACGTTGCAGACCATGCTGATCATCCTGTCGATGGTGACAAAACGCATGCCTTGGAAAGTTTCCACGTTCAACACCCTGACGTCGGGGTGCAAACTGGCAATGACGCCGGCAAAGACATCCCATTGATCGCCCTTGGCATCGAGGTACGCATGCACGGTGCGCATTTTGTCTTCGAAATCGGGGGGCAACAAGGCGTCATCTTCCAGCACGGTCAGGCGCTCGATGTCACTCTTGAGCGCATGCCGTGCCAGGTTGGCATAGGACAGGCCGCAACCGACCCAGCTTGGGCGCAGCCGCACGCCGTCGAATACGACACAGCCGTCAGGACGGTTGGCCTCGAAGATGCGGCGGCGCGCAATGGTTTCAGGCATCGACAGCGCGATGCGGGCGGCATCGGCCGGCAGCGGCAAGCCGTCGCCCGCAATCTTGCTCGGCGACAAAAAATTCATCGCGGTCAGGAAACGGTCGAACATGAAGGTGAAGCGCGTTGCGCCAAGCAGCGCAGCCTGGCTGACCGCCGCCGGCGCGAAGCCCTGCTTCAAGGCGGCGCGCACGGTGTCCACCATGCCCGCCTCATCGCCCTCTTCAAAGAACGCCACGGCCCCGGCCAGGTCCGGGTATTCGGCCTGGTCCTGCGACGACTCCGACACCACCGGGACCCCCAACGAAAGGCATTCCTGGATGCGCGGCATTTCCAGCAGCGCATTTTCATAATAATGCAGGTTGATCACCACCCGGGCGCGGCGGATCTCCTCGATCATCTCCAGTCCGAACACTTCGCTGCACACGCGCACATCAAAGTGCTGGCGCAGGGTGTCGAGCATGGCGCGCCTGCGCGGCGAGCTGTTCGGGTCGCCGTAGAACAGCACGTCATACAGCTTTTCCGGGGCCGGCAAATGCTGCATATAGCTGGCATCGGCGCCGACCGGCAAATAGTGCACGTGCGGATAAGCGATGCCTTTGCCTGCCATGAACTCGATATTCACGAGAGCGTACTCGAGCACTGCCAGCGAATTCTCCAGCATGTGCAGGTAGTCAGCCGTAAACCAGCGCGAACTGACCGACTGTTCCATCTGGTATGCAATCCGCTTCTCGCCCGGCGGCAGCTTCTTGAACATCTGCGGGCAGATCACCACGTACATATCGTGAGGGAAGCCGGCCGGTTCGCTGGTCATGACATCGGCTTCCCAGCCGTGGGCCCGCAGGCGCGAAGCAATCAGGTGGCCGATGAACAGCGTGTGCGCGGTGGCCATCACCCCCCAGCGCTGCGGTGGCCCGGCCACCGCCACGGATTCGAGGGCCAGGTCCGCGCGCCGCGCCTGGAGGCGGTTGCGCAGACCGGCCAGGTCGCCGCGCGCGACATAGCGCAGCGCGTTGCGTGCACGGCGCGCGGTGCGGCCGGCAGCGGCCACGCCTGTCATCAGTACCCGCAGCGGATGCGTGATGCGCCACGATTTGGAGCGGTACAGGCGCGACAGCTCGTCGGCCGCTCTTGCCCGTTCGGTCTGGGCCTGCGCCATCAAGGCGCCGATGGCGGTCAGCTCCTTTTGCAGGGCGGCCTGGGCCGTGTGCTCGTAGGCGTTCTGTTCGCGTAACGCGCTCTCGCGGGCATGCGCGGAATTAAGCTGATCGTTTAGGTCGCGCTCGCGGCTTTGTGACAAGTTCAGTTGTTCGAGCAGCACGCGCTCATTGTCTTGCACGGCGGCCAGCTTGTCCGCCATTGCCATCCGTTCGCCCTGCTGCTGCGTCATGCTTTGGATGAGGCTCGATGCATCGTCCTGGGACCGGTGCAGGGCCTCGAACGCGCGCTGCAATTGCGCCTTCAAATCTTCCTCGAGCAAGCGCACCGGATGCGATGCGGTCTGCATCGAACGGTCGGTGCGGCGCTGGAACACACCCTGTTTGATCGCCACGCAATACAGGTCGTGCGTTTCTTCGCCGACCGAAAATTCGATCATCTGGAACAGCTTGGGCACGTCCAGCGCGCTGCGTACATCCTGCTCGTCCAGATTGCGGTAGTAGTCGGCCCATTCGTCATCGACCGAGGACAGCAAGGGAGCGTCGTGCGGCGTGGTGCGGCGCGTACCGTGTTCCGGGCGGCCCGTGGTCGCGCAGGTCATCAGCAGCATGCCGCCGGGGCGCAACATGCGCACCGCCTCCTGCAAGGTCAGTTCCCAATGTCGGTCGTGCTCCAGGCACTCGGTCGAAACGATGACGTCGAAGGTTTCAGCGGGCATGCCCAGCAGGTGGCCGGGCGAGACGATGTCGACGTTGCGTCCTTCCGCCACATCAATGCCGAGGTATTGGCAGCTGGCATCGAACAGGTATTGGTTATTGCCGTTCAGGTCGAGCGAACCGATATCAAGCGCGAGCACGCCGTTGAAATAATGCGGGAAACGCGCTTTTACCGCGCTGCAGAACGCCTTTTGTTGCGGATGGGCCATGTACTCTTTTTCCTTATTGGCTCAGTTATTGCTCAGTTTTGTGTGTGGCTGGTACGCTGTCAGCGCGATATCGAGCATCGGAATGCCGACCAGCCCGGTCGATGCGCTGGTGGATTCGGACTTGAACAGCACCGCATCGTGCATCCAGTGGTGCTGGACATGCTGCTCCTGGGTCCCGCTGGCGATGGCCACGTTGATGCTGTAATCGCCGACCGGCAGGATCGGCATCGCAAAGCGGAAGTCAGCCTGGATTTCTTCCCCGCTACAGCACGTCTGGGGATCGGTCGCGTAGCTCAGGTAAGTATTGTCGCCAAACAGCGCCTGCCCCAGCCGGTCTTTCACAACGAAACCGATGATCGGCGCGTCCAGCTGTTCCAGCGCACTTGCCACCACGCGCAGGGTCACCTCTTCGCCGCCAACCACCCAGGCCAGCGGCGCGCCGTCCGCATCCAGGAATTCCACGTTGGTGATCTGCGCGCCGCCCTTGCCGAACGAAGCGGAAGCCGGGTCGAACTGGAATACCTGCAAGTCGTTCCGCAAATTGCTGTGATTGATGAATTGCTGGCGTTGGTCTTTCCGGACCGACGCACGGCGTTCCTGGCTGCGCGGCGCGGCTGCGGTGGCGCGGTCGCCTTGCTGGGCCTCATAGAACGCTTGCAAGTACCGCTCGCAGACCTCCTTCGGCGCGCCTTCTTGCACTACCTTGCCTTTTTCCAGCCAGACGGCAAAGCTGCAAAAATTCTTGACTGCGGCCGTGTCGTGGCTGACAAACAGCACCGTGCCATTTCTCATGAACTCGCGCAGGAAGCGCATGCATTTCTGCGTGAAGAATGCGTCGCCGACCGCCAGCGCCTCATCCACGACCAGGATGTCGGCATCGACATGGGCAATCACGGCGAAGGCCAGGCGCACCATCATGCCGCTGGAATAGGTCTTGACCGGTTGCTCAATGAAATCGCCGATATCGGCAAAGGCGACGATGTCGGCAAAGCGTGCTTCGGTTTCTGCGCGGGTCAACCCGAGCACAGCGGCGTTCATGTAGACATTTTCACGCCCCGTAAACTCAGGGTTGAAGCCCGACCCCAGTTCCAGCAGGGCGGCAATGCGCCCGTGCGTCGTGATGCTGCCATGGGTCGGATTGAGGGTGCCACAGATCATCTGCAGCAGCGTCGACTTGCCGCTGCCGTTGCGGCCGATGATACCGACGGTTTCCCCTTTTTTGATTTCGAACGAAACGTCCCTGAGGGCCCAGAACTCCTGGTAATACCGTTGGGCTTGCTGCCCCAGCAGGCGCTGCACGCGCGGATAGATTGACTCTTTCAGTCGATCATGAGGTTGTGCATAGACTTGGTAACATTTGCTGAGGTTCTCGACCTTGATCGCAATTTCAGAGGACATCAGCAAAACCCTTTCGCGTCTTTTGGAACCAGGCAAAACCCAGCCATGCCACCACTGCGGCACCCAGCAGATAGAGCAGGTAATTGGCCAGGTCCGGCATCCGCCCCCAGAACAGCACTTCGCGCGCCTGCTCGATCGCAGGCGTCAGCGGATTGACCTGCAGGAACAGGCGGTACTCCTGCGGCAGGGATTCGGCCGAATAGAAGATCGGCGAAAGAAACATCAGGACCGTCGTCAGCACGCCAATCACCTGCGCCACGTCGCGCAGGTAGACGCCAAGGGCGGCCAGGCACCAGGAGAGTCCCATGATGAACAGCAGCAACGGCAGCGCAACCAGTGGCCACAGCAGCACGGTCGCATGGGGCATGCCGAACAGGATCGCATAGGCCAGCAGCCAGACAAGCAGGCTGATCAGGGTATGGAACAAGGCCGAACCCAAGCTGACCCAGGGCAGGATCTCCAGTGGAAAGACCACTTTTTTCACATAGTTCGCGTTGGACAGGATCATGCTTGGTGCGCGGTTGAAGCACTCGGCGAACAGGTTGAACATGATCAAGCCGGCGAACAGCACCAGCGCGAACTCGGTCTTGGAATCGCTGCCGGAATGCCAGCGCGCCTTGAACACCACGCTGAAGACAAAGGTGTAGATCACCAGCATCAGCACCGGATTGAAGAACGACCACAGGATCCCCATCAGGGAACCACGGTAACGGCCAACCACTTCGCGTTGGATCAAGGCCTTGACCAGGGTACGGTTGCGCCACAGGCTGGCGCCAATCTCCGCCGGAGATAAGGAGAAACTCTGCATCAGTCAACCATCTCCAACAACTGCTTCTTACACTTCATACATATCCTTCAGGATTTTGTTCTTGCCAGTTCCAGTGATCACGGCACATATCGGCCAAGCCGCGCTGTGCTTTCCAGCCCAAGAAGCGCTCGGCATAGGACGGGTCCGCGTAGCAAGCGGCGACATCTCCCGCACGGCGCGGCGAGACTCGGTAGGGCACCGCACGTCCGCTAGCGACCTCGAAAGCCTTGACCACCTCCAGCACGCTGTATCCATTTCCAGTGCCGAGGTTGATTTCCGTGCATTGCGGTACGTCGAGCCGCTGCAGGGCTTTCAGGTGCCCCAAGGCCAAGTCGACAACGTGGATATAGTCGCGCACACCGGTACCATCGGCGGTGGCATAGTCGCCGCCCCACACATTCAGGAAGTCGCGACGGCCGATCGCAACTTGAGCTACAAACGGCATCAGGTTGTTCGGCGTGCCTAGCGGATTTTCCCCGATGCGCCCGCTGGCATGGGCACCTACCGGATTGAAGTATCGCAAGATGGCGATGCGCCAGTCCGGGTTGGCCCGATACAGGTCGCGCAGCATATCTTCGATGAAAAGCTTGCTACGCCCGTAGGGATTCGTGGCCGACAGCGGATGATCCTCGGCCAACGGCAGGCGCTGCGGGTCGCCGTACACCGTGGCAGAAGAGCTAAAAACGATCGTGTTGACGCCGCAGTTATGCATTGCCGCCAGCAAGCGCTGGGTGCCGACCACATTGTTATCGTAATAGCGTAGCGGCTGCTCAACCGACTCGCCGACCGCTTTCAGGCCGGCAAAGTGAACGACGGCCGTGCAGCCATGCTGGCGCAAAGCCGCCTCGACCGCGTCCTGGTCGCGGATATCGCCGCGCACCAGGGTCAATCGGCGCCCGGCTAGCTGTTCGATCCGCTTGAGCGCTTCCGGGTGGCCGTTGCTGAAATTATCGAAAACAAGCACCTGATGCCCGGCCTGTAGCAGCTCGAGGCAGGTATGGGAACCAATATAGCCGGCACCACCGGTCACCAGAATCGTCACGCAAATACCTCGGCGCTGCGGAAAGGCGTGCCCTTGGCATCCTTGGCCGACAGCGATGGCGTGCCGTGGAACCGCCAGTCAATCGCCAGCTCGGGGTCATTCCAGGCGATGCTGCGCTCATATTGCGGGGCGTAGTAATCGGTAGTCTTATACAGGAACTCGGCGCTGTCGCTGAGCACGACGAAGCCATGGCCAAACCCTTCCGGCACCCACAGTTGGCGCTTGTTCTCGGCGCTCAGGATTTCGCCGACCCATTGTCCGAAGGTGGGCGAGCTCTTGCGCAGGTCGACAGCGACATCGAACACGGTTCCGGCTGCTACGCGCACCAGCTTACCCTGCGCCTGCTGGATCTGGTAATGCAGGCCGCGCAGCACGCCCTGCGCCGAGCGCGAGTGGTTGTCCTGCACAAATTTGACGCTGCGGTTTATCTCTTCTTCGAAACGCGCCTGGTTAAAGCTCTCGTAAAAGAAGCCACGATCGTCACCGAACACCTTAGGCTCGATCAGCAACACATCGGGAATATTCAGACGGGTCGCCTTCATTAGTACACCTTTTCTTCCAGGATGCGTAGCAGGTATTGCCCGTAGCCATTCTTAGCCAACGGACGGGCCAGTTTTTCCAGCTGCCCTGCGCCAATCCATTGCTGGCGGAAGGCAATTTCTTCCGGGCAGGCTACTTTCAGGCCTTGGCGGTTTTCCAGGGTTGCAATGAACTGCCCGGCCTCCAGCAGCGACTCGTGGGTGCCGGTGTCGAGCCAGGCATAGCCGCGGCCCATGATTTCAACATTGAGCTTGTCCTGTTCCAGATACAGGCGGTTCAGGTCAGTGATTTCCAGTTCGCCACGCGGCGATGGCTTCAGGCTCTTGGCCAACTCGGCCGCCTGGCTATCGTAGAAATACAGGCCGGTCACGGCATAGTTCGATTTCGGCTTGGCTGGTTTTTCCTCCAGCGAAAGCACGCGGCGCTGCTCGTCGAACTCAGCAACGCCGTAACGCTCCGGGTCTTGCACATGATAGGCGAATACGCTGGCGCCATCGGTGCGCGCCATGGCATTGCCGAGCAGGTCCTGGAACTCGTGGCCATAGAATATGTTGTCGCCCAGCACCAGCGCCGACGGTTCGTTGCCGATAAATTTCTCGCCGATAATGAAGGCTTGCGCCAAACCATCGGGTGACTCTTGTACAGCGTATTCCAAGTTGAGGCCCCATTGTTCACCATTGCCTAGCAGTTGCTGGAAGCGCGGCGTATCCTGTGGCGTGGAAATAATTAGGATGTCGCGGATGCCGGCCAGCATGAGGGTGCTGAGCGGGTAGTAAATCATCGGCTTGTCGAATACTGGCAGCAATTGCTTGCTGATTGCCAGCGTGGCCGGGTGGAGCCGGGTACCGGAGCCGCCAGCGAGGATAATGCCTTTGCGTTTCATGCGGTTTTCCCGTTCAAGAGAGTTGATCGATCAGACGATCGACATATACTTGCCAGGCTGGCATTTGCAGGTCGAGTGCGCTGCTCAGCTTGCTGGTGTCGAGACGCGAATTGCGCGGCCGTCTGGCCGGCAGCGGATAAGCCTCGGTCGGGATTGGCTTGATCTGCGCTGCGGCGACCTTCAGCGCCAAGCCGCGAGCTTGCGCGCGCTCGATAGCATAGCTGGCCAGGCCATGCCAACTGGTTTCGCCGGCAGCGGTCAGGTGATAAATGCCATCGGCCAGCGCGCCGCGGCGATAAGCCGCGATGGCCAGTGCCGTGACATCGGCAATCAGCTCGGCCGAGGTCGGCGCGCCGAACTGGTCCGCAACCACATTCAAGCTGTCGCGCTCGCCGGCCAGGCGCAGCATGGTTTTGATGAAGTTGCCGCCATGGACCGAGAACACCCAACTGGTGCGGAACACCAGCGCCTTGCAGGCGCTGGCGAGAATGGCTTCCTCGCCGGCGCGCTTGCTGCGGCCATAGGCGCTTTGCGGCGCGGTGGCATCGTCCTCAATATAGGGGGCCTGCTTGTCGCCGTCGAAGACGTAGTCGGTCGAATAATGCACCAGCAAGGCGTCATGCGACCGCGCATATGCGGCCATCGCAGACACTGCAGCGGCGTTAACGGCCATTGCACCAGCCTCATCAGCTTCGGCGCGGTCCACGGCCGTATAGGCAGATGCATTAACGATGACGTCGGCGGCCTGGCTCTCGAGCACCTGGTTCAAAGCAGCGGAATCGCTCAGGTCAAGAGCGTCGCGCCCGAGCACCACCAATTCGCCCAATGGCAGCAAAGTGCGCTGCAGCTCGTGCCCGACTTGGCCGTTCTTGCCAATCAGCAGGATCTTCATGCGTATTGTTTTTCCACCCAGTTGCGGTAGTTGCCGCTGGTGACGTTTTCGACCCAGTCCTGGTTGGCCAGATACCACTGCACCGTTTTACGGATTCCAGTTTCAAAGGTCTCGGCCGGCTTCCAGCCCAGCTCACGCTCCAATTTGCTAGCATCGATCGCATACCGCTTATCGTGGCCAGGGCGGTCCTTGACGAACGTGATCTGGGTCTTGTACGACTCCCCATCGGCACGCGGCTGCAGTTCGTCGAGGATGTCGCACAGGGTGTGCACCACCTCGAGGTTGGCTTTTTCGTTGCAGCCGCCGACGTTGTAGGTCGAGCCCAGCACGCCGGACTCCAGCACGCAGCGGATTGCGCTGCAGTGGTCTTTGACGTACAGCCAGTCGCGGACCTGCTGGCCGTCGCCATAAATCGGCAGAGCCTTGCCCGACAGCGCATTGTGGATCACAAGGGGTATCAGCTTTTCCGGGAAATGGTAGGGCCCGTAGTTATTCGAACAATTGGTGGTTAGCACCGGCAAACCATAGGTGTGATGATAAGCGCGCACCAGGTGGTCACTGGATGCCTTGCTGGCCGAATAAGGGCTGTTTGGTTCGAAGCGGTGCTGCTCGGTGAAGGCAGGCGCCTGCGGTTCCAGCGAACCATAGACTTCATCAGTCGACACGTGGAGGAAGCGGAATGCCGCCTTAGCTTCGCTTGTAAGATCTCCCCAGTAGGCGCGCACGACTTCCAGCAGATTGAAAGTGCCAACAATATTGGTCTGGATGAATTCCCCC
This sequence comes from Pseudoduganella sp. S-14, assembly GCF_049913285.1. Taxonomy (GTDB): domain Bacteria; phylum Pseudomonadota; class Gammaproteobacteria; order Burkholderiales; family Burkholderiaceae_D; genus Rugamonas. The sequence continues at coordinate 1,125,387 of NZ_CP183991.1, read as the reverse complement.
GGGCCATGAATCGAACGATCCACATGGCTTTCGGCCGCAAAGTTCAGGATGGCGCGTGGCTGGTGCTCAGCCAACAGGGCTGCAAGCTTCTCACGGTCGCCAATATCTGCGTGCACGAAGACATGGCGCGCATCGCCCTCGAGGCTGCGCAGACTGTCGAGGTTGCCGGCATAGGTCAGCTTGTCAAGATTGATTACTTTCTCGTCGGATTGTGCCAGCCAGTCGAGCACAAAATTGCCGCCAATAAATCCTGCGCCGCCAGTTACAATAATTGTCATTTTGTCAAATTTTCTTAAAAATTGCCGCCGCCAACAGACCAAGATTACCCATCAGGGTCTGACGATGAATACCCGACTTCTTCAAATATACCAGTCGCGGTATCAGCGAGCGTTTCCGCGCCCCGGCAAGCAGTTCAAGCGTCTCGCGGCTCTCGGGCGTGAGCCTGCGTTGCAGCCGCTGCAATGCTACCAAATGGCGCTCATTCCAGGTGCGCAAATGACCGCGCCACAGCATGCGCATGCGCAGCCGGCGTGCCGCCCACGTCGAATTGCTGCCCACCGCATTGCTGCCGTGCTGTCGGTAGCGCAGCGAAGGATACGCATCGTACATGACCCTGCCGCCGCAGCCGGTCACGACCATATAGGCCCAGCTATCATGCGAAACCACTTCGATGTTTTCGCCAGCTTCGCGCAACAGGCGACGCGCGGCTTCATTGAACACCATGGTGTTGGCGCCGCCAATGTTCTGGACCAGCGCATTACCAAAGCTTGGCGGCCGGGAAAACAGCGGCGACAGGCCGATGTCGCGATTTTCTGCATCAACCAACCGGGTACGCGAGCAATACAAGGCCGGCACATCGCTGGGAATACTACTCAGCCAATCCAATGCCCGCTGTAACTTGTCAACTTCCCAAATATCATCCTGGTCCGAATAGGCGTAACAATCGGCCTGGATATCAGCCTTGCAAGTCAGAGACAGGAAATTACAAACGAATCCTTCCGCCGGCCCGTTATGGATGGACATGCGCTGCGCGCCCCATCGCGCGCGGTAGCGCTCCAGGATTGCATGAGTATCGTCTTCCGAACCGTCGTCCGACACCCATAATTCCCACTTTGGATAAGTCTGTCGTTCGATCGAGTCCAACTGATCGGCCAGAAAATGCTGCCCGTGATAGGTACAAAGCAGAATCGCCACCTTGGGCAAGGCACCGTCATCTTGCATATTTAATACGCCTCCGCTTCTGGCGGCCAGCGTGCCAACCATGTCACTTTAACTACAATATAAGCCTGGCCAACGCAGAAGTCCTATACGGAACCATCATACCGGTCCAAGTATTCTGCCTTTCGCCCCGTAAGTTGGCCAATATTCTAACATCCTGACACATCTACTGCCACTTTGAAGCGTAGCGCGATTCCACCATGGAAATTAGGCTAGCCTGAATGAATCGGTAAGCGCTGGCTGGAGCGGTTCGCGCAGGATGCCAAGGGGGAGCGGACGATCGACGCAGGCCAGCAGCCATCGCCAAAGCACAGCCATGCAAAGCGATTGCTTAACGGGCCATCGCCGGAGTTTCACGACGTTGATCGAGCCATGCAGAAAACTCGGCCCCAATTTCCTCGTGCTGCACCCCCAAATCCACAGTAGCTTGCAAGAATCCCAACTTAGTGCCGCAGTCGTAGCGCGCCCCCTTGTAACGATAGCCAAACACTTTCTCGCGGCGCAAAAGATTCGCGATGCCGTCCGTTAGCTGGATTTCGCCACCAACCCCGCGCGGCAGGTTTTCCAGTTCCTTGAAAATTCCTGGCGTCAAGACATAACGCCCGACAACGGCGAGCGTAGACGGCGCGAGTTCAGGGGTTGGTTTTTCCACGATGCCAGTCACGTTCACCAGATCCTGCGTGATATTTTCGGCACTTACGATACCGTAGCGCCTGGTGTCTTCAAGCGGCACATTTTGCACGGCGAGTATGCTGGCCCGCCATTCGGAAAACTGTTCGACCATCTGTGCCATGGCTGACGGCTCTCCCACCATCAGGTCGTCGGCAAGCAACACCGCAAATGGCTCATTGCCAACCAACTCTTTTGAGCATAGGACTGCGTGGCCCAAGCCTAACGCACGGGACTGGCGCACATAGGTACACACCATATCTTCCGGAGCGATGCTACGTGCAATCTTCAGCAAATCGGTCTTGCCAGCCAGCTCAAGCTCGTTTTCCAGTTCATAGGCAGTATCAAAGTGGTCTTCCACACTGCGTTTGGTACGGCCAGTCACGAAAATCATATGGCGAATTCCGGCAGCATAAGCCTCTTCAACCGCGTATTGAATAAGCGGTTTATCCACGACCGACAGCATTTCTTTCGCCGAAGCCTTAGTAGCCGGGAGGAAGCGGGTCCCCAGTCCCGCGATTGGAAATACAGCTTTTCTTATTGGACGCATTTCTAGAAAATTCCCGATGTGCAATTCGGCGCAAGAAGTATTGTGACGGCGTTAAAACAAGCCGATATTCTAACATTGGGTATTCCGTCCCTGGAAACTCGACCGACTGGAACATCTTCGCGGCGGTCCAGCAAGACATCGCATGCACCAAGCAGACGCCCATAACGCGCTATACCCCAATCATGATGGACTTGGCCGCCGTTCCAGCCCGTTGCAGAGCTGCCTCCCAGAACGGGAGCGCATCGCGCACGCCTGCCATCACCTTGCTTTCCTAAGTTCGGTGAGCCAGGGCTGAAGTGCTCCGGCCACCGCCGCCCTTCCGAGCCACTCCGCGGATCCATGGCATGGCAACAGCACCGAGTTGAACTGCTTGTGGACGCTGTGTTCGCGCTTGACGGCACGGTCCGCAGCAACGACTGGCGGCGGCAAGCGCATCCTCCATACGTGGCTGGGTCGGCGCAGCATGGTTTCTTCGTAGCGTACTTCGTGCGACACGCCTTCCGCGGTGATGGCTTTGCTGTAGTACTGGACACACAATATCCCAACTAGGCTCGGCTCCTTGGCAGGCTCGCGCTCCAGGCCGTAATTCATCTGGACTGAGTTGAACAAGCCCGGCATGCGGCCGGAATTGCCGCCGTCCACCGCAGTTTCGCCGCGATGCTGGCGCAGGTGTAGCTCAAGACCTTCATTTCTGCGCTCCGGTCGCGGTCGTCGGAACCTTCCCCCCTTCTGCGACCGGCTGGAAGAACTGGCTACCGCCCATCAGGACGTCGAAGCCGTTCCCAGCGCAGCGATGTAGCCGGCACCCGCCCGGCGTGGTGTGGGTGATGCGGGTGGTGGTCACCACGCCGACCGACCAGCCCTTGGCCCGTTTCCGCAGAGGTGGCACCGCCTTGCCGTTGCCGTTGCCGCAGTTGTTAGCCAGCTTGTTGCCGTTGGCATCGTTGGCCGAGCCGCGCACTGTCGGTCACCTGCTTGCCGCTGCCTTGCGCGCCGCTTTTGATGCGTACATGGCCTGGTCGGCATGGCGCATGAGCTGGTCGATGACCTCCCCATGCTCGGGATAGAGGGCAATGCCGATGCTGGCGTGCGGCTGCAGGCTGCAGCCAGCCAGCACCAGCGGGGTAGCGATCACTTGCTGGATCTTGCCGGCCAGCGCCGCGGCCTGCGCCTGGTCGGCCACGTTTTCCAGGAGGGCGACAAACTCGTCGCCGCCGATGCGCGCCACCGTGTCGGCCTCGCGCACGCAAGAGGTAATCCGGCGTGCGATGGCATGCAGCAGCTGGTCGCCCACCACATGCCCGTGCTCGTCGTTGACCTGCTTGAAGTCGTCCAGGTCGATGAACAGCAAGGCACCGCGCGACTGGCCGCGCCGGCAGCGCGCGATGGCCGACAGGATGCGGTCCTGGAAAAGGCGCCGGTTTGACAAGCCGGTCAGCTCGTCGTAGCGCGCCGCGTGGGCCAGGTCGGCGTGCAGCGCCAGCCTTTCAATCACGGCGCCGGCCTGGCCGGCGGTAAATTCCAGCAGGTCGATATCCCTGGCCGGCAACGTGCCATGGCGCCCGAGATCCAGCCGCAATTCGCCGAACGCGATGCCGGAAGTCGACAAGGTGACGTGGTGCCAGCCCGTCGCGTCCGGCAGCGGCGCGCCTTCGGGCGAGCTGGCGTAAGCCAACCGTTCGCCCAGCTGCAGCACGGCCACCATACCGCTCAAGGGCAGCAAGCCTTGCAGGATCTGCTCGAAGGCGCGGAACTGCTCGGGCAGCGCTTCCGCGCCATGGGCGGCGGTGGCCAGCGCCAGCATGCCGGCCTGACGCTGCTCGGCCAGCTTGCGCTCGCTGATATCGCGCGCCACGCCGATGCGCAAGCGTTCTTCCGGCGACCAGCGCGCGGTCCACATGATGTGGGCGACGCTGCCGTCCTTGCGCAGGTAGCGGTTCTCGAACCCGAGTCCGGGGCGGCCGTTCAGCACCTGTCCCATTTCGGCCACGGTGCGGGCCTTGTCGTCGGGGTGGATGAAATCGAGGATGATGCGGCCGGTCATTTCTTCCGGCGCATAGCCGAAGATCGCGCGGCAGGCCGGGTTGACGAACACGATGCGTCCGCCCTCGTCCACCATGAAGACGGCATCCAGTAACAGCTCTGGCAGGCGTACTAATGCATCGGTCATGCGGTGAGGATACCGCAAAACAAGCCGCCAACGAATTTATTGGCAGGCCTGCTTCAGGTAAGCGATCAGGTCGGCCCGCTCGGCCTTGTCCTTGACGCCGGCATAGCCCATGCTGGTCCCGGGCACGGTTTGCAGCGGATCAGCCAAGAACAGGTTGAGAGTTTTCTCATCCCATACGATGGCCGAGCGCCGCATCGCGTCGGAATAGGCAAAGCCCGGCACGCTGCCGGCACGCCGTCCGAACAGGCCGCAGTGGCGCGGGCCGGTGCGGTCGTAAGCCAGCGCGTGGCAGGCCAGGCAGCGCTCGTAGACCACCTTGCCTGCCACCACGCTGGCAGCCGGCGCGGCCAGCAGCAGGGCGCTGCAGGCCACCACCGCCAGCGCGGCAAGCATGCTCCTCATGACATGAAGGCCGACGGCACCGGCGCTTCGCCGAGGGCGTTGCGCAGCACGGCCCAGTGCATGGCCTCGTCGCCCAGGATGCTGGTGGCCGCCTTGGCCAGCTCGCGGTTGCCGAACAGCGGCACGGCGCCCAGGTAGGCGCTGACGGCGCCCTTCTCCAGCGCGGCGGCAAAGCGCAGCACGTCCGCCTGCGATTTCAGGTTCTCGGTCGGGAAGCTGTATTTCGCCTTCGCGCCGACTGCCTTGCCGCCAAGCTTGCCGATGGTCTTGGCCAGGATGTCGGCGTGCTCCTTGTGATGGCCCTGGAAGGTCACGGCCAGGTCGAGCGCCGGCTTTTGCAGCAGGCCGCTTTCCGCGCCCAGCTGATAGGCGGCGATGGCTTCCAGTTCGGCGCCCAGCGCCGTGTTGAGGACGCGCACGTCGTCGTCGGTCGATGGGCCGCCTTTGGCAGCCAGCGCATCTTTGCCCGCCAGCAGCGCGGCAGCGGCGCCGGACAATAGCAGGCCTGATTGGGAGAGGAAGAAGCGGCGATTCAGGAAGGACATGATTTTCTCCTTGGTGGGTGGCTAGTTTTTCAGGCGATCGAGAACGTTGGCAACGATGCGGTCGCAGCGCGCGCCGTCGAAGGCAAACGCGTCCTCCAGCGCGACATCGAGTTCGCGCGACAAGGCTTCACGCAGCAGGCCGCGGGCGCGGAAATAGCGCGTGCGCACGGTCGCCTCCGGGATATCGAGACAGGCGGCGGTTTCCTCCACCGTCATCTCTTCCAGGGCGCGCAGCACGAACACCGTGCGGAAGGCGTCGGGCAGGCCGTCGATCTTCTGCTCGATCAGGCGCCGCGCCTCGCTGCGCAACAGCGCCTGGTCCGGTTGTTCCTAGTGTTCGTCCATGAGTGCATCTCCGTCCAGCTGGATGATTTCAGCGCCGCGGCGGCGGGTGCGGCCTATTGCTTCGTTGATGACGATGCGGGTCAGCCAGGTCGACATGCTGGATTCGCCACGGAAGCCCTGCATGCCGCGGAAGGCAAGCAGGTAGGCTTCCTGCAGCACGTCTTCGGCTTCGGCGTCGTCTTTCACGATGCTGCGCGCCGTGCGGTAAAGCGCGCGGTTGTGGCGGCGCATGAGCTGTTCGAATGCTCCCTGGTCGTTCATCTGCTTTCCCCGTTTTGACTGTTTTCGTGACATTGGATGCCACCAGCTGCTTGCGCGTTCCCGAAAAACAAAAAAAAAGCCACCCGAAGGCGGCTTGTATTATGCCGGGGACGTGCTAGCGCAGCGCCAGCTGGCGGCCCGCCACACCGGCCAGCCGGAACGTGCTGTCCACGCCCGCCAGTTGCGCGGCCTGGTCCTGCAGCGCGTCGGCTGCGGCGGCCGCCTGTTCGACCAGGGCGGCGTTCTGCTGGGTTGCTTCGTCCATCTGGCCGATGGCCCGGTTGACTTCATCGATGCCGGTGCTTTGCTCGGCGCTGGCGACCGAGATTTCCGCCACCACGTCGCTGACGCGGCGCACGCTGGCCAGCACCTGCTCCATGGTGCTGCCGGCTTGCCGTACCAGCTGGGTGCCGGAATTCACCTGCAGCGCCGAGTCGTCGATCAACTGCTTGATTTCCTTGGCCGCCGAGGCGCTGCGCTGGGCCAGGTTGCGCACTTCCGACGCGACGACGGCAAAGCCGCGGCCCTGCTCGCCGGCACGCGCCGCTTCCACCGCCGCATTCAGCGCCAGGATATTGGTCTGGAACGCAATGCCGTCGATCACCGCGATGATGTCGACGATCTTGCCCGAGGCCGCGCTGATGTTCTCCATCGTCAGGATCACCTGCTTCACCACCTGGCCGCCGTCGCTGGCCACATTCCAGGCCGACTGCGCCAGCTGGTTCGCCTCGCGCGCATTGTCGGCGTTCTGCCGTAAGGTGGAGGTTAGTTGTTCCATGGCCGACGCGGTTTCTTCCAGCGAGCTGGCCTGGCTTTCAGTGTGGGCCGACAGGTCCAGGTTGCCGCTGGCAATTTGCGCCGAAGCGGTGGCGATGGCATCGGTGCCGCCGCGCACCTGGCCCACCACATGCGCCAGGCTGTCGTTCATCTCGCGCAGCGAGTGCATCAGCTTGCCCGTCTCATCGCGCGAGCTGACCTCGATGCTGGCAGTCAGGTCGCCGCCGGCCACGCGCTGCGCCACCGCCACCGCCGCGTTCAACGGCGTGGCCACGATGCGCGCCACCCACAGCGCCAGCAGCACGCCGACCACCACCAGCGCGGCCAGCATGCCGATGATCAGCCTGCGCGACATCTCGTAGCGCTCCGCCGCCGCTTGTTCGGCGCCGTTGCTGCCCTTGTCGTTATATGTCGACAGCGCTTCGAACTGCTCATTGAGCTTCCGGTAAATCTTGTTGGAAGCACCACGGAACAGCAGGCGCGCCTCTTCCTTGTTGCCGGCGCGCGACAGGGCCACCAGCTTGGCGCTCTGCGCCAGGTAGGCTTCTACGTCCTGTGCCAGGCCGGCGTAGAGACGTGATTCTTCGGCATCGGTCACCAGCGCGGCCAGCGCAGCCTGCTGCTTGCGCATGGTTTCCAGGCGGCCGGCCAGGGCTTTTTCGATGGTGCTCATCTCCTCGCCCTCCTCCACCAGGAGGTGGCTGGCCTCGGAGATGCGGTAGCGGGCCAGCGAGGTTTGCACCTGTCCCACATAGCGCACTGCCGGCAGCCAATTGGTGGCGATATCGGTCGAGGACTTGCTGACCTTGACCAGCTCGGCGATGGAAAACAGCCCCATCACGCAAGTGAATGCGATGACCAGGCTGAACGCGCATAGCAATTTCTTCCCGATCTTCAGGTGGTAGAACCAACTCATGATTGTCTCCCTGTTATTTAGTCGTCCCTGGCTTGTTACCAAGAAGCAAATTTGAGGGCAACAAAAACGTGCTTTCAGTTTCCTTTCATCCATTGCCCTACGGCAAATCGAGGGGTATCGTGTCTGGATTGCGCAAACCTCACCGGAGCCGGACATGGCAGAACACGACATCCCCCACTTGGAAATCCCCGAAGCGGTCAAGGCTGCACTAAGCAGCTGGGTGCAGCAAGCCGCCCAGGAAGTGGGCAGCCCGCTGCGCAGCGAGATCGAAGACCTGCGTGCGCAACTGGCGGCCGCTCACGCCACGCTGGAAGAAAACGAAGACCAGATCACGCGCCTGAACGGCGAATTGCGCAACGCCCGCAATATCGCCGCGGACGCCCTGGTCGGCAAGGCCAAGGACCAGCTGGCGATCGAAGGCAAGGATGCCCAGCTCGCCGACTTGCGCGGTCAGCTCGAACGCAGCGTCGCCATCGCGGCCACGCTGTCCGACGCCAAGCTGGCGGCGGAAATGGAACTGGTCGGCGCCACCACGGCGCGCGACAACTACCTGGCCGAAGCCGCCGAGCTGCGCGCCCAGCTCGAAGCGTGCCGCACCGCGCGCCGCGCCAGCTAAACCACGTCGCTTACTCCGAGATCTCGACCAGCTTGTAGCCCGGGTCGGAAGTGATCTGGGCCTCGGTGTAGGGCAGTTTGATCCACTGGCCTTTCACGTACAGCTTGGTCTCGTCATTGAAATGCGGGCTGTCCGGGTTGGAGGACTGGCTGTAAGTCAGGATGCCTTCCGCTACCGGCCCGCTATCGTCCCAGGTGACGAACTGGATATAGCTGTTGCCGTAGGCGCCGGCGTTGGTTTTCGAATCCGCGGTGTAGATCCAGATGCCGGGATAGATCTGGTTCTTCACGCCGCGCCAGTTCATGAAGGTATAGCGCCCGCCCGGCACGGCCAGGCTGCCGTCCGTGCGCGAGATGGTCTGCACTTCTTCCGGCCGGGTCCTGCGTTTGGCGTCGGTGTCGAACTGGCTGCTGGCGACCAGCGCTTCCAGCTTCGCCATGGCGGCGGCGATGCCGGCCGCGCCGCGCGGCGTCTCCAGCGGGTCGGCCGGGTTATACGGCACGCTCCACCACGAAGCGGCGTTCAATTCACCCAGCGCTGCGTACAGCTCATAGAACAGGATGGCGCCGGCGCTGCCTGGCGCATGGGTCTTGTCCCACGCTTGCAACACGGTGCAGGCATCCTTGGCCGCCGCCGTGGCGGTGCTGGAAGCCAGGCAGGCGGCGGTGAATTCCGGCAGCCACTTCTGCGCCTTGAAGAAGCGTGCCTGCAGGTATATCTGCTGCAGGTTGGCCATGGTGAAGCGGTTGCCCGGCAGTCCGTCGGCACTGGCCAGGCGGTCGCGCACGATGGCGTGGCCGGTACGGGTGCGGTTGTTCTGCGGAGCGCCTTCCATATTCGGGCCGGTGGCAATGATCTTCGGATAGCCGGTGAGGAAGGTGCTGGCGGACGGCCACCAGTGGCTGTCGTTGGCGTTCAGGATGTAGTCGCTGCGCTCGACCCAGGGCCGCTGGGCGGCGCCGATCGCGCCCGACCAGTCGCAGGCCGAGGTCGTCCCCGCCATCACCACCACGCCGGTGGTGGCCATGATGTCCTGGAATGGCGCGCCTTGCGCCGCACCGGGTACGCAGCCGGCCAGTTGCGCATCCTGCACGTTGGCCGCTACCGAGAAGTCGCCGTACAGGGTATCGCCGGCCTTGTCCGCGGCCATGGTGTTCACCCACGGCAGGGCGACATGGGTTGCCGCCGCCGTGCGCAAGCCGTCCACGCTGGTGGACTTGCCGTTCAGGAGGACCTGGTCGATCAGCTTATAGTTGGCCAGGTTCGCGTCCTGGATTGCAAACGCCGACGATGTGCCCCAGGCGAAGGAGCTGTCCATCAGCATCGGGCCGAACTCGGTGGTATACAGGGTGCGCGACAGCGAGGTAAGCGCGCCGTCGGCGCCCTTGACGCTGATGGTCAGCGGCACCGCCGTCATCGCCACTGGCTTGCCGTCCTTGATGTAGCGGGTCGGGCTGCTCGGGTCGAGCGCCAGGTAGCGCAGCGTGAAGCGGTTGTCGGTGGAGAAGGTGTGGGTCCACGCCACCTTGTCGTTAAAGCCGATCAGCGGCAGCGGCACGCCAAGCAGCGTGGCGCCGTACACATCGTAGCCTTTGCCGGTGACGGTCAGGTGCAGCTGGTTCAGGCGCAACGCGCCCCACCACGGGAAGTGCGGATTGCCGAACACCATGCCCTTGCCGGACTGCGTCACGTCCTTGCCCAGCCCGAAGCCGTTGGAGCCGATGGTGTGCTCCTGGATGGCCTGCAGGCTTTTTGCAATCGAGGAGTTGGCGTAATCGGAGGCGGCCAGCAGGCGCGGCTTGCTGCGCTTGAGCAGGGCGGCCGTGGCGGTCTTTGGCGGCTGCGCGGAACCGATCTGCTTGATGAAGGCCAGCGAACTGCCGGCCATCGCGGCCTGGGCGAAGCGCAGGTAGGCATCGTCCTCCGTCATCGGCTGCACCCAGGCGGCGTTGTTGCAAGCCGCCGGCAGGCTGGCCAGCGGAGTCTCCTTCAGGTAGCGGTTGTAGCCGGCCACGAAGCCGGCGGTGAGGTCTTGCGCATCGGCGCTGGAAGCGGCCTTGATCTTGGCCGCCAGCGCCGGCGTAAACAGCAGCTTGTAGAAGAAATCGGAATCGATATTGCCGAAGGTATCGCCCAACTGGCCAAGGTAGCCGCCGGCGCCGCCGAAATATTTCGCGCGCTCGCCGTGCAGGGTTACCAGCTCTTCCGCGTACAGGCAGATGTTCTCTTTGGCGAAAGCATAGCCATAGCCATAGCCGGCGCCCTTGAAGGTCTCCGCCTTGACGTGCGGCACGCCGTAGGAGGTGTAGCGGATCGAGGCGACATACGTGGTGCCGGTGATGGGCGGGACGGTGGGCGCCGCCGGCGGATCGTCGCTGCTGCTGCCGCAGGCCGCCAGCAGCGCGAAAGGAATCAACGTCAGAATACGGGATAAAACATGCTGTCTCATCTTGTCTCCTAGTTTTTCGGTATTGGCAAAGTTAATTGCTTGATAATAATAACCTGCCTTGGGCATGAAAAACCGGAATGGCCCATAATCGCGGTTCATTGTCCAACCGCGAGAGATTGAGCATGACTGGCATTACCGACTTCCCTATCAACGCCAAATGGCCCGCCCAACATCCTGAACGCCTGCAGCTGTATTCCCTGCCCACGCCAAACGGCGTCAAGGTATCGATCATGCTGGAAGAAACCGGCCTGGCTTACGAGCCGCACCTGGTCAGCTTCGACAGCAACGACCAGATGTCGCCGGAGTTCCTGTCGCTCAATCCGAACAACAAGATCCCGGCCATCATTGACCCGGACGGTCCGGGCGGCCAGCCGCTGCCGCTGTTCGAATCGGGCGCCATCCTGCTTTACCTGGCCGAGAAAACCGGCAAGCTGATCCCGCAGGACGCGGCCGCGCGCTACGAAACCATCCAGTGGGTGATGTTCCAGATGGGCGGCATCGGGCCGATGTTCGGCCAGGTGGGCTTCTTCCACAAGTTCGCCGGCAAGGAATACGAGGACAAGCGCCCGCGCGACCGCTACATCAACGAATCGGCGCGCCTGCTCGGCGTGCTGGAGCAGCGCCTGCAGGGCCGCAAGTGGATCATGGGCGAGCAGTTCACCATCGCCGATATCGCGATCTTCCCGTGGGTGCGCAACCTGGTGGAATACTACGGCGCCGGCGACCTGGTGGGCTTCGAGAAATTTGCCAATGTGCGCCGCGTGCTGGGCGCCTTCCTCGACCGCCCGGCTGTGGCGCGCGGCCTGAATATTCCGGCCCGCAGCTAAATTCCTGCAAGTGACGGGCGTACAATGGCTGGGCAGGTTTCAACCAGCCCGGGAGCATCGCCATGCCACGCCTCCACCGCCAGTTTGCTGTCTTCCTGCTGCTGGCCGCCGTGCTGGCAGCACCCGCCCACGCCGGCAAGCCTTACCAGTATTACGCGGTGGGCGATCCGACCAACGTCGTCCTGCCGCAGCCGAAAAAACCCAGCCTGGTGCTGATGGGTGGCGGGCCGGACGTTGACGCCGCCTTTGCCTGGATGATCCAGAAAGGCGGCGGCGGCAACTTCGTCGTGATCCGCAGCCGCGGCACCGACGCCTACAACCCCTATATCCTTGCCATGGGCGGGGCACAATCAGTGGAAACGCTGGTGATCCCGAGCCGCGATGCCGCCAACGATCCCTTCGTGGCCGAACGCATCCGCAATGCGGAAGAACTGTTCATCGCCGGCGGCGACCAGTCGGACTACATCAATTTCTGGCAAGGCACGCCGGTGCAGGCTGCGATCCAGGAACTGGCCGGGCGCAAGATCCCGATCGGCGGCACCAGCGCCGGCCTGGCCCTGATGGGGCGCTTCGGCTTTGCCGCGCTGAACGGCAGCATTACCTCGGCTGAAGCACTGGCCGATCCCTACGACAAGCGCATGACGCTGGAGCGCGACTTCCTGCTGCTGCCCGACCTGGGCAGCGTGATTACCGACGCCCACTTCGACACGCGCGACCGCATGGGTCGCCTGGTGGCCTTCATCGCCCGCATCGTCAATGATGGCTGGGCCGGCATGGCGCGCGGCATCGGGGTGGACGTGGAAACGGCGCTGCTGGTGGAAGACGGCAAGGGCACGCGCGTGGGCGCGGGCGCGGTCACCTTCCTGCAATCGGTCGGCCTGCCGCAAGTGTGCAAGCCGAAGCAGCCCTTGACCTACCTGAACCTGCAGGGACAGCGCATGTCGGGCGGCGGCAGCTTCGATTTGCGCAACTGGGCCGGCTATGGCGGTGCCACGGTGCCGTTCACCGTGTCCGCCGAAGCCGGGGTTCTGCTCACCAGGTAAAGTCGTCCGGGATCTTGTAGTCGGCGTAAGGATCGTCTTCCGCCGGCTGCTCGCTGGCGGCCTTCTTGACCGCCACCACCAGTTCCGGCGCGCGTTCGGCGATCTTCTCGCCCACCACTTTCGGCACCAGTTCGGCCACGCCGTCCAGCACCACGATCACCAGGCGGCCGTTGACCAGGTGCTGCTGCACCTTATCCGACACGTAAATGCGCTCGATCTTGCTGCCGATGGTGAAGTTGTAGGCGACGTCGCCGTTGCCTTTCGGCTGGCGGTGCTGCTGCACCATCTGGACCACCTGGGCCATGATGGCCTTCTGGCCGGCGGCCGCATCGCGCTGCGCGTTCAATTCGCGCGCACGCTCGGCGGCCTTGCGCTGCTGTTCGAGCGCGGCCTCGCGCGTCTGGTCCACTGCCTTGGCGCCGCTGCGCAGTTCTTCCTTGTGCTGCTTGGACTTTTCCTGCTGCACCTTGTTGACCTTTTTCTTGTCGACCAGGCCAGCCTTCATCAATTGTTCTTGCAATGAAACCATTGTCACACTCCTTTGTTGCCCGCAAGTTTAGCAGAGCGCGTATAGTGCCGGCATGAAGAGACTTATCATTCTCGCAACCACGCTCGCTACGCTGCTGCCTCCTGCCCATGCCGGCGAGGCCGAGCAACTGGTCGCCATGGTCAATGCCTGGCGTGCCGCGCCGGCCGCCTGCCAGGGCAAGCAGCGCCCGCCCGTACCGGTCCTGACGCCACGCCCGATACTGTCGCGTATCGCGCTGCGGCCCGGCACGATCCTGCTCGCAGCGCTGGACAGCTCGGGCTACGATCCCGAAGTGGCCGATGCCGTCAATGTGGAAGGCCCCGACAATGCGCGCAGCGCCTTCGAGGCCCTGCGCGACTCGTACTGCGCCACGCTGGGCAGCGCGCGTTATCGCGATATCGGCGCCCACCGCTCAGGCAATGAATGGACCATCGTGCTGGCGGTGCCGGCGCCGAACCCGCTTGTGCTGCTGCCCGACGCGGCCGAAGCAGCGCGGGAGGTCTTCAAGGCCACCAATGCGGCCCGCGCCGAGGCGCGCCAATGCGGCGACACCTGGATGGAAGCTGCGCCGCCGCTGGCCTGGAACAAGGACTTGGCAGCGGCAGCCCTGGCCCACAGCCAGGACATGGCGCAGCAAGGCTACTTCGCCCATAAGAACAAGCAGGGCAACGAGGTGTCGCAGCGCGCCGAAGCGCAAGGCTACCGCTGGCGCCATGTCGGCGAGAATATCTCGCGTGGCCAGCCCAGTGCAGCAGAAGCCGTGGCCGGCTGGATCAACAGTCCCGGCCATTGCCAGAACCTGATGAACCCGCGCTTCACCGAGTTCGGCGCCGGCGTCGCCATCCGCCAGGCCAAGCGCCCGGCTGCCTACTGGACCCAGGTGTTCGGCGCCCCGCGCTGAGCTTGACTTCTGTCTCCTGCGTACTAGGCTTATCTGATCGGCAGCCTGCGGCATGCCGCTGCAGGTGCCGGTGTTTGGGGGATGTCATGGACACCAAGAAGTTCATCAGTGAAGGCTACAAGCTGTTCGCAGCAGGCGACCTGAAAGGCCTGCTCGAACGCTATAACGACGATGCGGAGATGATCAATCCCGACTCCGACTACCTGCCCATCGGCGGCAGCTATCAAGGCAAGCAACAAATTGCCGAATTCTTCGCGAAGTTGAATGAAACCGCACAGTGCACCTACTTCGAACCCAAGACCATGGTGCAGGAAGGCGATACCGTGGTGGTGACCGGCGACTCCAGCTGGATTGCCCGCAGCACCGGCATCGCCTACGACAATCCATTCGTTCATGTCTTCAAAATGCGGGACAACAAGGTCGTTTCGCTGCGCGCCTATTACGACACCAGCAAGCTGGAACATGCCCTGCACCCGGCCACCACGACCGGCAAGCCAGCCGGGGCAAACCTGCACCACTAAAGGAGACTACGATGCCGGCCGTCCGTGCCCTGCCCCTGATGCTGTGCCTGGCTGCCGGCGCCCTCCCCACCGGCTCGCGGGCAGTGCGCGAGCCGGTCTTCGACCCGCTGTTCGCAGGCGCGCTGTGCGCCAATCCGGCCGGCGCGCGCCCGCTGCTGCTGGCGCTGGCGGCGCCGGCGGAAATGGCGCCCTTCAAGCCGGCGCAGCAGGCACGCCAGGCGCAGGCGGACGGCCCGCCGCCGCTGTACAAGGACCTGGGCCAGTTGCATTTATCGATCACCACGCGCAGCCCGCGCGCCCAGGCCTATTTCGACCAGGGGCTGCGCCTGCTGTTTGCCTTCAACCACGCGGAAGCGGCCCGCGCCTTCCGCGCCGCGCAGCAGGCCGATCCGCAATGCGCCATGTGCCATTGGGGCGAGGCCCTGGTGCTGGGCCCGAACATCAATGCGCCGATGTCCCCGGAAATGGTGGCGCCGGCCTTTGCGGCAGCCGAGCGCGCAGCGGCGGCGGCCAATACCGCCAGCCCGGTGGAACAGGCTCTGGTACGCGCCGTCAACAAGCGCTACGCCGCGCAGCCGCCGGCCGAGCGCGCGCCGCTGGACCAGGCCTATGCCGCCGCCATGGCCGGCACCGCGCGCAGCTTCCCCAATGACGACACGGTGCAGGTGCTGTTCGCCGAAGCCCTGATGGACCTGTCGCCATGGAATTACTGGGAAGCCGGCGGCGCCAGTCCGAAAGGCCGCACGCAGGAGCTGGTCGATGCACTGGAACGGGTGCTGGAGCGCAATCCCAGCCACCCCGGCGCCATCCATTACTACATCCACGCGATGGAGGCCTCGACCCATCCCGAAAAAGCCCTGCCGCATGCGCGCCGGCTGGCGAAGCAGATCCCCGGCGCCGGCCATATCGTGCACATGCCCTCGCACATCTACTACCGCGTGGGCCTGTACAAGGACGCGCTGCAGGCGAATATCGACGCCATTGCCATCGACGAAAAATACTTCCGCGGCGCTGCCAGCGACCCGGTGTACAAGGGCGCCTATTATCCGCACAACATCCACTTCGCGATGGTATCGGCGCTGATGGGCGGCGACGGCAAGAAGACGCTGCAGGCTACGCAAAAGCTGGAACAATCGATCGGCCCTGAGCAGCTGCGCGCCATCCCGCCGATGCAGCCGGTGCGTGCCGCGCCCTACTTCGCCCACGTGCAGTTCAGCAGCCCGGAAACACTGCTGGCGCTGACGCCGCCGGCCGAGGAATTCGTGCTGCTGCGCGCAATGTGGCACTACGCACGCGCCATCGGCTTTACCCGCAAGGGCATGTGGGACGACAGCCAGCGCGAGGTCGACAGCATCGCCGCCATCGAGCAGCAGGCCGACTTCAAGCCGCTGCTGGACTGGGGCGTGCCTGGCGCCGACATCGTACGCACCGCGCGCCTGGTGGCGGCAGGCAAGCTGGCCGAAGCAAAGGGCGAGCTGCCCAGCGCGATCACGCTGTTCACGCAAGCGGTGGCGGCGCAGGACGCACTGCCCTACACCGAGCCGCCCTACTGGTACTACCCGGTGCGCCAGTCGCTCGGAGCGGCGCTGCTCAAGGCCGGCAAGCTGGAAGAGGCGGAAGCGGCCTTCCGCGCCTCGTTTGCGAAAACGCCCAGCAACGGCTGGGCCCTGGGCGGCCTGGCCGCGGTGTACGAGAAGCGCGGCGACCAGGCCGCTGCCGCGGCCGCGCGCAAGCGTCTTGCCGCCACTTGGCTGGGGCCAGGCGATGGGCCCGACCTTTCGCGTTTATAGCCCGGGCACACATCACTTACACTAGCGGAATGTTCTTCCGCACCCTGAACGCTGCCATCCTGCTGGCGGCAAGCTGCGTCACGCAGGCCGCGCCGGCCCGCCTGCTGGCCGACTACACCCATACTGCCTGGACCCGCTTGCAGGGCGCCCCCAGCGACGTCGTCAAGTTCGCCCAAACGCGCGACGGCTGGCTGTGGATTTCCTCGCCAGGTGGCCTGCACCGCTTCGACGGCGCCCAGTTCGAGCGCATCGAAAGCCTGGCCGGGCACCGCCTGCAGTCGGCCAGCACCATGGGCTTGCTGGCCACCCGGGACGGCGGCTTGTGGATCGGGCACCGCTTCGGCGGCGTCACGGCCTTCGTGGACGGCAAGGTGCGCGAATTCACGCCGGCGGAGGGCCTGCCCGCTTCGGCTGTGCTGAGCCTGACGGAAGGCCCGGACGGCAGCATCTGGGTCGCGGCCGGCGGCGGGCTGGCGCAGCTCAGGCCCGGCGCCGGCCGCTTCCAACGCGTCGGGCCGGAGAGCGGACTGCCCGACGGCGGCGCGCGCCAGATCCTGTTCAGCCGCAGCGGGCGGCAATGGGTGTCGGTGCAGGGCGGCGTCTATTGGCGCGACCCGGGCCAGCAGCAGTTCCAGCGCGCCTGGCCCCACCTCGACCTGATGTCGATGGCGGAAGGACCGGACGGCACCATGTGGGCCACGGACGGCAACGACCATGGCTACCGCCTGCTGGCCCGGGCCCCGGCCAACGGCGCCGCGCCGCACGCGGAAGTGGCGGCCAACGGCATCCACTTCGACCGCAACGGGACCATGTGGCTGCTCAAGGCGCATGCGCTGGAGCGCCTGGCTGCGGACGGCGCTGGCGACGGCGATGCGGCGCAGCAGCTGACGCGCGGGAGCGGCATCAGCGGCGGCCTGCCGCAGACCTGGTTCGAAGACCGCGAAGGCAATATCTGGATCGGCACCTCGGCCGGCCTGGACCGGCTGCGCCGCAACCGCCTGCGCCTGCTGGCCACGCCCGATGAACTGGACCACCCGGGTTTGCTGGCCGACAGCGAGGGCCGCATCCTGGTCGGCAATATGGCGGGCGCGGTCTACAGCTACAGCAGCGACGGCCTGCGCCTGCGGCGCGAAGTCGCCAGCATGACCGCCGGCTACCGCGCCCCGGACGGCGCGCTCTGGTTCGGCACCGACAGCGAGCGCTGGCGCCGTGCGCCATCGGGCCTGCTGACCCGCTTCCCGCACCCGCCGCAATATGCGCGGCACGATGTGCAGGCCATGACGCTGGACCGGGCAGGCCGCATGTGGCTGTCGCTCTCGCGCCAGGGACTGTTCATGGCCGAGGGCAACAGCTGGCGCAAGGATGGCGGCGTAGCCGGGCTGCCGCAGGGGCTGGCGCCCGCCGTGACCAGCGACGACCAGGGCCGCATCTGGGTCGGCTACCTGGGCAGCCGCATCGCTGTCATCGAGGATGGCCGGGCGCGCATCTTCGGCCCCGAGCAGGGGGTGCGCCTTGGTAACGTGCTGGCGCTGCAGGCCGATGGCCCGCGCGTGTGGGCCGGCGGCGAATTCGGCCTGGGCTGGTTCGACAGCGCAGGCTACCATGCGGTGGATGCCAGCTTGCGCGGCATTTCCGGCATAGCGCGCACGGCGCAGGGCGAGCTCTGGCTGCACGGCCTGGACGGCATCTCGCGCCTGTCGGCCACGCAGCTTACGCAGTTGCTGACCGACCGCGCTTACGTGCCGCAGTTCGAGCGCTTCGATGCCCAGGATGGCCTGCTCGGTAGCGCGGAGCAGTTCCGTCCCCTGCCCTCGCTGGTGCAGGGCAGCGACGGCAAGCTGTGGTTTTCAACCGCCAACCATATCGCCAGCATCGACCCGGCCAACATCGCGCGCAACACGCTGGCGCCGACGGTGCAGATCCGTGCCCTGCGTTCGGGCGGCGCCTCCTACCTGCCGCTGCCTTCCTTGCAGCTGCCCAAGGGCAGCAAGGACCTGGCAATCGCCTTCACGGCGCTCAGCCTGTCGATGCCGGAGCGGGTGCGGTTTCGCTATCGGCTGGAGGGCATGGACCCGGAGTGGCAGGAGGTGCAAGGCCGGCGCGAGGCCTTTTACACCAACCTGCAGCCGGGCAGCTATCGCTTCCGCGTGACGGCGGCCAACGAGCACGGTGTGTGGAACCAGGACGGCGCCAGCATGCAGCTGGAAATCCTGCCAACGTTCACCCAGACCGGCTGGTTCGACGCCCTGCTGCTGGCGGCGGTGGCGCTGGTGCTGCTGGCGCTGTATGCCTTGCGCGTGCGCCAGCTGACGGAACGCATGCGCGACCTGCAGCAGGAGCGCCTGGCCGAGCGCGCCCGCATCGCGCGCGGCCTGCACGACACGCTGCTGCAGAGCGTGCAGGGGCTGATCATGTTCTTCGACCGCCAGGCTGCCTTGCTGCCCCGCGGCAGCGAGGAAAAGGCCAGGATCGAGCAGACGCTGGAGCTGGCCGACCAACTGATGGCCGAGGGCCGCAACTACATTTTGGACTTGCGCGGCGACGGCGAGGCGGAGAACCTGGCCCAGGTGCTGCGCCAGTACGGCACGGTGCTGCTGAACGAGCGCTTCCATTTGTCGGTGACGCAGGCGCCGCGCCCGCTGCTCGACCACGTGCACTGCGAGGTGCTGGTCATCGCGCGCGAGGCGCTGTTCAATGCGGCGCGCCATTCCCAGGCGACGCGAGTCGATTTGCTGATCGACTACGGCGCCACCCTGTTCCAGCTCGAAGTCAGCGACAACGGCGGCGGCATCGGCAGCAATCCGGCCCCGCCCGGACATTTCGGCCTGGTTGGCATGCAGGAACGCGCCGCGGCGCTGGGCGCCACCTGCACCATCGTCGCGCCGCCGCAGGGCGGCACCACGATGCGCCTGCAGATGCCGGCGCAACTGGCCTACGCCGAACGGCGCAGCGACAGCCTGCTGCGCCGCCTGTGGCGCTGGCTGCCCGACAAGCCGGCGCTGCCGGCCCTCCCCCAAAAGAGGTAGGCGGCGCGCCCCCGGATGGGCGATTCGGCTGCGGCATAGTCTGGCTATTCTTTCAAGTGCTGTTTAACTACTTGAAGAAAGAAGAACCGACCATGCCATCCCCTATCAGCAACCGCCGCCGCAACGTCCTGCTGGGCGCCGCCACCGCCGTCGCCGCCGCCGGCGCTTCCCTCTCCGCTTCCAGCGCAGCCGCCGCACCGGCCGGCGCCAAGACGTCCGCTGCCGCCGGCCGTACTTCCGGCACCTTCACCACCCGCGACGGCGTGGAGATCTATTACAAGGACTGGGGTCCGCGCAACGGCCCGGTGGTCGTGTTCAGCCACGGCTGGCCGCTGAACTCCGACAGCTGGGAATCGCAGATGCTGTTCCTGGCCGACCATGGCTACCGCACCATCGCGCACGACCGCCGTGGCCATGGCCGTTCCAGCCAGCCGTGGGACGGAAACGATATGGACCACTACGCCGACGACCTGGCGCAGTTGCTCGACCTGCTGGACGTGAAGAATGCGGCGCTGTTCGGCTTCTCGACCGGCGGCGGCGAAGTGGCGCGCTACCTGAGCCGCCATGGCAGCAAGCGCATTGCCAAAGCCGGCCTGATTTCCGCCGTGCCGCCGCTGATGCTGAAGACCGCCACCAATCCAGGCGGCCTGCCGATCGAAGTGTTCGACGGCATCCGCGCCGGCTCGCTGAAAGACCGCTCGCAGCTCTACCTGGACATCGCTTCCGGCCCGTTCTTCAACTTCAACCGCCCCGGCGCCAAGCCGTCGCAAGGGATGATCAACGCCTGGTGGATGCAGGGCATGATGGCCGGCCACAAGAACACCTACGACTGCATCAAGGCCTTCTCCGAAACCGACTTCACCGCCGACCTGAAAAAGATCGAAATCCCGATGCTGGTACTGCACGGCGACGACGACCAGATCGTGCCGATCGACGCTTCGGCAAAAGCGGCAGCAAAACTGCTGAAAAATGCTAAGCTGGTAGTCTACCCCGGCGCCCCGCATGGCCTGACCGATACCCACAAGGACAAGCTGAACGCCGACCTGCTGGCCTTCATCAAGGGCTAAGCCATGGAACACAAGCTGACTACCGCGGCCGGCGCGCCGGTTGCGGACAACCAGAACGTGGAAACCGCGGGCCCGCGCGGCCCCATGCTGCTGCAGGACGTGTGGCACCTGGAAAAGCTGGCCCACTTCCACCGCGAAGTGATCCCTGAGCGGCGCATGCACGCCAAGGGCTCGGGCGCCTTTGGCACGTTCACCGTGACGCACGACATCAGCCGCTACACCAAGGCCGCGCTGTTCGGTGCGATCGGCAAGAAGACCGAGGTGTTCGCGCGCTTTTCCACCGTGGCCGGCGAGCGCGGTGCGGCCGATGCGGAACGCGATATCCGCGGCTTTGCCGTCAAGTTCTACACCGAGCAGGGCAACTGGGACGTAGTAGGCAACAACACCCCGGTATTCTTCATGCGCGATCCGCTGAAGTTCCCGGACCTGAACCACGCCGTCAAGCGCGACCCGCGCACCAACCTGCGCAGCGCCGAGAACAACTGGGACTTCTGGACCCTGCTGCCGGAAGCGCTGCACCAGGTGACTATCGTGATGAGCGAGCGCGGCATCCCGGCCTCGTACCGCCACATGCACGGTTTCGGCAGCCACACCTTCAGTTTCATCAACGCCGGCGGTGAACGGCACTGGGTCAAGTTCCACTTCACCAGCCAGCAAGGCATCGTCAACCTGAGCGATGCCGAGGCTGCGGAATTGATTGCAAAGGACCGCGAATCGTCCCAGCGCGACCTGTTCGAAGCGATCGAGCGCGGCGAGTACCCGCGCTGGACGCTGAAAGTGCAGCTGATGACGGAGCAGCAGGCCGCGCAGGCGCCCTTCAATCCCTTCGACCTGACCAAGGTCTGGCCGCACAAGGACTATCCGCTGCATGAAGTGGGCGTGCTGGAGTTGAACCGCAATCCGGACAACTATCATGCCGACGTCGAGCAGGCCGCCTTCACCCCGGCCAATGTGGTGCCGGGCATCGGTTTTTCGCCCGACCGCATGCTGCAATCGCGCCTGTTCGCCTACGGCGATGCCCAGCGCTACCGCCTGGGCGTCAACCACCATGCGATCCCGGTCAACGCGCCGCGCTGCCCCTTCCACAGCTATCACCGCGACGGCGCCATGCGCGTCGACGGCAACCAGGGCGCCACCATCGGCTACGAGCCGAATTCGAAAGGCGCATGGCAGCAACAAGCCGCCTACGCCGAACCGCCCCTGTCCCTGGACGGCGCCGCCGCGCACTACAACCACCGCGCCGACGACGACTATTACAGCCAGCCGCGCGCCCTGTTCCGCCTGATGGACGAGCAGCAGCGCCAGGCCCTGTTCGACAACACCGCCCGCTCGCTTGCCGGCGTGCCGCTGCACATCCAGCAGCGCCACATTGAAAACTGCAACAAGGCCGATGAAGCCTACGGCGCCGGCGTGTCCGCCGCGCTCGACAAGTTGCGCCCACTCTGGTAACCCACTTAAAAGGAAAAAACATGACCATTACCGCCAAAGCCACCCCGGGTTCCCTGCTGCTGACGCCGCGCGACCACACCCTGATCATGATCGACCACCAGTCGCAGATGGCGTTCGCCACCCACTCGATCGACGCCGTCCAGCTGCGCAACAACGCCGCCCTGGTGGCGCACGCCGCCGCCGGATTCGACGTGTCGACCATCGTCACCACCGTGGCCGAGAAGAGCTTCTCCGGCCCGGTCTTCGACGAGATCAAGGACGCCTTCCCGGGCGCGGAAATCACCGACCGCACGTCCATGAACACCTGGGAAGACGAGAACGTGATCCGCCGCGTCAACGCCATCGGCAAGAAACGCATCGTGCTGGCCGGCCTGTGGACCGGCGTCTGCATCGTCGGCCCGGCACTGTCGGCGCTGGACCAGGGCTTCGAGGTGTACGTGATCGCCGACGCCTGCGGCGACGTGTCCACCGAAGCGCACGAACGCGCCATGGAACGCATGGTGCAGGCCGGCGCCCGTCCAATGACCTCCCTGCAATACCTGCTGGAACTGCAGCGCGACTGGGCCCGCACCGACACCTATGAACTGACCACCGGCATCGCCAAGAAATTCGGCGGCGCCTATGGCCTGGGCATCATCTACGCCCAGACCATGTTCCACGCCAAGGAAGGCCAGTGAAGATCTATCTTCTCTCGCTGGGTGCCGGCCTGCTGGCCGGCATCCTGTACGGCGTGCTGAACGTGCGCTCGCCGGCGCCGCCCGTGGTGGCGCTGGTGGGGCTGCTCGGCATCCTGCTGGGAGAACAGGTGCCGCCGCTGGTTCGCCAGTGGCTGGCGCCGAAGGAACAGCAGTTATCATGGCTGCAAGAACAGGTCAAGCCGCACTGTTTCGGCGAACTGCCTTGCGCCGCAAAGAACGAGGAGAAGCAATGACTGCTCCGGAGCTGATACTCCACAACGGCCGCTTCACGACGCTGGACAAGAGCCAGCCCGAGGCCGATGCGGTCGCCGTCACCGGCGGCCGTTTTTCCCATGTGGGCGAGGCGCGCGAGATCCTGCCGCTGGCGGAAGCGCAAACGCGCGTGATCGACCTGCAGGGCCGGCGCGTGCTGCCCGGCCTGATCGACAACCACCTGCACCTGATCCGCGGCGGCCTGAACTTCAATATGGAGTTGCGCTGGGACGGCGTGCGCTCGCTGGCCGACGCCATGGCCATGCTGCGCGCCCAGGTGGCCATCACCCCGGCGCCACAATGGGTACGCGTGGTGGGCGGCTTCACCCAACACCAGTTCGTGGAAAAGCGCCTGCCGACCCTCGAGGAACTGAATGCCGTGGCGCCTGACACGCCGGTATTCATCCTGCACCTGTACGACCGCGCCCTGCTGAACGGCGCCGCGCTGCGCGCTGTAGGCTACGACCGCAACACGCCGGAGCCGCCGGGCGGCCAGATCCTGCGCGACAGCGCCGGCAACCCCACCGGGCTGCTGCTGGCCAAGCCGAACGCCTCGATCCTGTACGCCACGCTGGCCAAGGGCCCCAAACTGCCGCCGGAATACCAGCTCAACTCCACCCGCCACTTCATGCGCGAACTGAACCGCCTGGGCGTGACTGGCGCCCTGGATGCGGGCGGCGGCAACCAGAACTACCCCGAGGACTACCAGGTAATCCAGCAACTCGCCGACGCGGGGGAACTGACCATCCGCCTGGCCTACAACCTGTTCACGCAAAAGCCGAAACAAGAGAAGGACGATTTCCTGCGCTGGGCGGCCGGCAGCAAGTACCAGCAGGGCGACGATTACTTCCGCCACAACGGCGCGGGCGAGATGCTGACTTTCTCGGCCGCCGACTTCGAAGACTTCCGCCAGCCGCGGCCGGACATGCCGGCCAGCATGGAAGACGACCTGGAAGGCGTGATCCGCATCCTGGTGCAGAACCGCTGGCCGTGGCGCATGCATGCAACCTATGACGAAACGATTTCGCGCGCACTGGACGTGTTCGAAAAAGTGAATCGCGACATGCCGCTCGATGGCCTGCACTGGTTCTTCGACCATGCGGAGACCATTTCGCCGCAATCGATCGATCGCATCGCGGCGCTGGGCGGCGGCGTGGCGGTGCAGCACCGCATGGCATACCAGGGCGAGTATTTCGTCGAGCGCTACGGTGCGGCAGCGGCGGAGGCGACGCCACCCGTGAAGTACCTGCTCGAGTCCGGCGTCAAGGTGTCGGCAGGCACGGACGCCACGCGCGTGGCTTCCTACAACCCCTGGGTCTCGCTGTCCTGGCTGACCACCGGGCGCACCGTGGGCGGCATGCGGCTCTACCCGCAGCGCAACCTGCTGGACCGCGAAGCGGCGCTGCGCATGTGGACCGAGAACGTGACCTGGTTCTCCAACGAGGAAGGCAAGAAGGGCCGCATTGCCGTCGGCCAGCTGGCCGACCTGATGGTGCCGGACCGCGACTTCCTGCGCTGCCCGGAGGACGAGATTGCCGACACCACGTCCCTGCTCACCGTGGTTGGCGGCAAGGTGGTGTATGGCGCCGGACTGTTCGGCCAGTACGATCCGCCGACCCCGGCCGCCATGCCGGACTGGTCGCCGGTGCGCCAGTACGGCGGCTACGGCGCCTGGGGCGCCATGCCGGGCGCTGTGGTGCGCGGCGCGCAGGGTGGCGCAGCAGGCCACGCCAGGACTGCTGCCATGGCAGCGGCGGCGGCCTGCGGCTGCTCCAGCCAATGCGGCATGCACGGCCACCAGCACGCGACGGCCTGGACCCGTTCCCTGCCGATTGCGGACCTGAAGTCGTTCTGGGGCGCGCTGGGCTGCTCCTGCTGGGCGGTGTGACATGGCGCCGCACAGGCCCGGCGCGGGCATCCGCGCCCTGCACTGGCTGGCCCTGCTCCTGCTGTGCGCGGCCTACCTGCAGGGCGGCTTGAACAAGCTGCTCGACTTCGGCAGCGCGGTCGGCGAAATGCAGCACTTCGGGCTGCAGCCGGCAGCGCCGCTGGCGGTCCTGGTCATCACCGGCGAGCTGGGGGCGGCGGCGATGATCCTGAGCGGCCGCCTGCGCTGGCTGGGCGCCGCCTGGCTGGCCCTGTTCACGGTGGCGGCCAGCTTCATCGCCAACCGTTTTTGGGAAATGGCGGGCATGGAGCGCTTCATGGCGGCCAACAGCTTTTACGAGCACCTCGGCCTGGCTGGCGGCTTCCTGCTGGTGGCCTGGCACGATCTGACACGCGAGGGGGGCAGATGGCACGCGCAACGACCCTGAGTTTCCTGGCCGGCTACGTCGACACCCTTGGCTTCGTGGCCTTGCATGGCCTGTTCACGGCCCACGTGACGGGCAACTTCGTCCTGCTCGGGCGGGAAGTGGTGTCGCCGGGTAATGACGTGCTGCTCAAGCTGCTCGCCTTCCCTGCCTTCGTCGGCGGCGTCGTGGCAGTACGGTCCCTGGTGCGGCGCTGCCAGGGCGGCGGCAGGGAGGCGCTGCGGCCGGCCCACCTGATGCAGGCGGCGCTGATGCTGGCGGCGGCGGCCAGCGCGCGCTGGGACATGGCTGCCGGCCTGCTGTGCGCTGCCGCCATGGGAGCGCAGAACGGCTACGGCAAGCTGCTGCTGGCGAAACTGCCGGCCAGCACGGTCATGACCGGCAATGTCACGCAACTGGTGATCGATTGCCTGGACCATGCGAGCGGTGCCGAACGGCCCGCGCTGGCGCCGCTGGCCGGCGGCGTGCTGGCGTTCGCGGCGGGCTGCGTGATGGGGGCGCTGGCCTCGCGCTGGGGCATGGGGGCCGGCCTGCTGCCGGCTATCGCGCTGCTGGTGCTGATGGCGGCGCTGGCAAAGTCCGACGCTTCAAAGTCCGATAATGCCGCGCTTTAAGGCAATGGTGACGGCGTGCGTGCGATCGTTGGCACCGAGCTTGGCCAGGATGCTGCGCATGTGCGCCTTCACGGTTTCTTCCGAAATCGCCAGCTGGCTGGCGATGCGCTTGTTGGCGTTGCCAGCCGCCGCGCATTGCAGCACCTCGGCCTCGCGCTCGCTGAGCAGGGCGGCGCCCAGTTGGCTGGCCAGCTGCTGCGCGATTTCCGGCGAGATGTAGCGCTGGCCGCCGTGCACGGCGCGGATCATGCCCACCAGCTCCTTGCGCAAGCTGCTCTTGAGCAGGAAGCCGCTGGCGCCCGCCGCCAGCGCGCGCCGAACCTGGGCGTCGCCGCCGAAGGTGGTCAGCATCACGATACGCGCCGCCGGGAACTGGGCGCGGATGGCCTGCAGCGCCTCAAGGCCGCACATGCCGGGCATGGCAAGGTCCATGAGGGCCAGGTCGGGGCGCACGGAGGCCCACGCGGCAACGGCTTCGCGGCCGTCGCCGGCTTCGGCCGCCACCTGCATGTCGGGCTGGCCGGCAATCGCATCGGCCAGGCCGGCGCGCAGCATGGGATGGTCGTCCACCAGCAGCACCCGGATTGGCGCGGCGGTGTCTGGAATGGTAGGGGTATTCAAAGTATAGCTCCGCGCAAGACTGCAAGGGGAACTATAACAACTGAGGGCGGGACTGGCAATTTGCCGGGCGTGCTGTACGCCCGGCAAACGGGGGAATTACTTCTTCTTGGCCTTGGCTTTGGCAGCAGGCGCCTGCACCTGCGACTGCGCGGCCACCGGCTGCTGCGAAGCGGCCGTGGTGCCACCCTGCACGCCCAGCGCGCCGCCGGTGCCCAGGCCGCCGGCTACTTCCTGCTGCTTGTAGTTGCGCACTGCACGCACCACGTTGTTGTACGAATCCATGAAGGCTGCCACCAGGATCTTGCCTTCCGGCGTGTTGGTGTAGCCGCTGGCGCCGGCCGCGGCGCCGCCGCCGAACAGGGCGCCGAACGCGCCGAAGTCGGTGTTCTTGGCGCTGCCCTCGGCTGCCGCCAGCTGCACGCCGGAACGGTTGTCGATCATCAGCAGCATGGTCGACGCTTCATTGGTCTTCATATTGCCGGCCACCATGCCTGCCACGCTGCCGATCAGGCCAAAGCCGCCCAGTGCGCCGCCCACGCCCGAAGTGCCTTTCTGGCTGAAGGTGATGGTCGGGCTCATGGTGTAGTCGGCAGCGGCGATCTGGCCCTTGCCGTAGTTGCTGTTGGCGCGCATCTCGCCCGATTTTTCCAGCGCGCGCTCGCCCATCATGTGGTCCATGGCGGCGCCGCGTTCCACCACCACGAAGCAGTTCGACTGCTGGATCATCATGCGCAGCACCGGCGTGGTGGAGCCCAGCTTGTACTGGCTCAGTTGCTGGAACCACGGCATGCTGCGGTCTTCCACCACCGACAGGGTGCCCAGCGGCCGCTCGCATTTTTCCAGCTGGGTGTTGGCATTGGCGGCGGTGGCGCCGCCGGCGCTGCCGGTGGCCATGGTACTGCCGCCGCCGAGGGTTGGTTGGGTGC
Source organism: Pseudoduganella sp. S-14 (assembly GCF_049913285.1). GTDB lineage: Bacteria > Pseudomonadota > Gammaproteobacteria > Burkholderiales > Burkholderiaceae_D > Rugamonas. Next base: position 1,097,893 of record NZ_CP183991.1, on the reverse strand, counting down.
CGGCACAGCCGGCCAGCGCCAGGGCCGCCACGGCCGCGAACAGTTTGGTCTTCATACGTAGATCCCCTAATTTTTGGATGAAACAGCTGATTTTATAAGAAAGGCATGCCAAAAAAACTATCAAATAATCACGCTGAGGCTGCCGTGACACAAGCCGCCATTGGGCGTACCATCAAGGTTCCGAAGAGCAAGGAAGCTAGCCCATGGCTGCCCCCGACCAGATCACCCACTGGCGCGAAAAAATCTTTGCCCGCCTGGTCCAGATTGTGCTGGCACTGGGCCTGGCCACGGCCATTCCCAGCATCGTGCAATCGCTGCGCGAAGGGCTGTGGGGCGTGGTGGTGGTCGACGCGATTGCGCTGTCCTGGCTGACTGCCCTGTGGCGGCTGCAGGAAGTGGTGTCCTACCCGGTGCGCGCCATGCAGTTCCTGCTGATCACCTTCGCGGTCGGCGTGGCGCTGATGCTGCAGGTCGGTCCCGTGGCACACACCTACCTGCTGGCGGTGCCCTGCCTGGCCGCGCTGCTGGTGGGCCTGAAGCCGGCCATCTGGCTGTTGCTGGCCGGCGCCGTCGCCATCGTGCTGACCGGCTTTGCGCCGCCGCCCGATCCGGCAGCCGTCGGCCTGTCCGACGACGCTGCCTTGCGCGCTTCGATCGTGGCGCTCAATTACCTGTTCATTGCCGGCATCCTCACCATGAGCTGCGGCGTGCTGCTGCGCCACCTGGCGCGCTCGCTGGCCGAAGGCGAGCAGCTGGCGTTCTACGACCCGCTGACCGGGCTGCCAAACCGGCGCCTGCTGCTGGACCGGCTGGCCGGCCTGCTGGCCAGTTCCGAGCGCCAGCAGGTGTTCAGCGCCGTGATGTTTGTCGACCTCGACCGCTTCAAGACCATCAACGATGCGCGCGGCCATGCCACCGGCGACCATTTGCTGCGGCTGGCCGCGCAGCGCCTGTCGGAAGCGGTGCGCAAGAGCGACACCGTGGCGCGCATCGGCGGCGACGAATTCGTGGTGCTGCTGGCGCACCTGGCGCCCGACCTGGCCGCGGCCGGCAATGCGGCGCAAGCGGTGGCGGAAAAGATCCGCGCCGCCCTGGCGCAGGAGTTCGAGATTGCCGGCCAGGGCTACGGCTGCTCGGCCAGCATCGGCGTCACGCTGCTGCCCCGGTACGGCCAGCAAGCCGACGACCTGCTGCGCGAAGCCGATACGGCGATGTACCGCGCCAAAGCCGCCGGCCGCAACGGCATCGCCTTCTTCGAAGCGGCCATGCAGTCCGAAGTCGAGCGGCGCCTGACGCTGGAGCGCGAGCTGGGCCAGGCCATCGAGCAGGAGCGCCTGCACGTGGCGTTCCAGCCGCAGTTCGATTGCCAGGGGCGGCTGCATGGCGCCGAATTGCTGATGCGCTGGGAGCGCGACGAGGGCGGCATGGTGTCGCCTGCCATCTTCATCCCGCTGGCGGAAGAAGCGGGCCTGATCGTACCGCTCGGGCTATGGGCCTTGAAACAGGCCTGCCTGGCGCAGCAGCGCATGTCGGTGCTGGGCCTGTCCTTGCCGCTGTCGGTCAACGTCAGCCCGCGGCAATTCCGCCAGGCCGACTTCGTGCAGCAGGTGCGCACGATCTTGCAGGAGCACGGCGTGGAACCGGCGCTGCTGATCCTGGAGGTGACGGAAGGCCTGCTGGTGGAGAAAATGGATGAAATCGTGGCGCGCATGAACGAGCTGGCCGAGCTCGGGGTGCGCTTTTCCATCGACGATTTCGGCACCGGCTATTCCAGCCTGGCCTACCTGAAGCGCATGCCGCTATATGAGCTGAAGATCGACCGCAGCTTCATCATGGACATGCCGGACGACGCCAGCGACGTGGTGATCGTGCAGACCATCCTGGCCATGGCCGGCCAGATGGGCTTGCGGGTGGTGGCGGAAGGGGTGGAGACACAGGCCCAGGCCGACTTCCTGGCGGCCCACGGCTGCCATGCACTGCAAGGCTACCTGCTGGGCCGCCCGGCCCCGCTGCCGGCGCTGCTCGACCTGCTGGCTGCGCAGGCCGCGCTCTCCACCGGGGCTGCCGTCTAGTTGAGCTTTACCGTCAGGGCTTTGCGGATCGCCACGCAGCGCTGGTCTTCCTGGTGCGCCACCAGCAGCGAGCGGCGGGTGCCGGCGCTCAGGCCGGGGTTGGCAGCTGCCGTATCGGCCAGGCGCTGCACGCTTTGCGCCGTGCAGGTGGCCGGGATCATGGTACCTGCATAGTCGCGCATGAAGACCGGGCCGGCCGACTTGTCCAGCACGGGCAACTGGGCCAGGCGCGCCGCAGCGCTTTGCTCATTGAGCGCCACCTGCGAGGAAGGATACAGCGCATGCATCGCAGTGCGGAGGCGCGAGAACGGCAGCTTGGTCTGCGTGTCGCCGATCCTGGCCAGCCATTCCTGCTTCACCTTGGCATCCGGGCGTGCGGCCTGGGCTGCCACGGCAGCCAGCTCGCCGCTGTCGGATTTGTCCCTGGCCTGCTCGGCGGCGATGCGCGCCTCGGCGCCCGGATAGTCCTTGCGGTTCAGGACAGCGATCATGTCCCAGCGCAGGTCCTGGCTCAGGGTCAGGCCGGCCAGCTTCTCGCGGCCGTCCAGCATGGCGGCGATGCGCTCCAGCGATTCCTTGCTGCCGGCAGTGCCAAGGTAGGCGCCGAACCAGCGGCGCTGGAAGTCGCCCTTGCTGGCCTTGGCCTGCAGCCATGCCATCTTTTCCAGGCGCCCGACCACGGTGCGGGTGTAGGCGCCGTCGGCCGACATGGTGCGCAGGTAGCGGATCGACTGGTTCATCTTGCCCAGCACGTCGCCCAGCAGCACGTAGTCCTTTTCCTGCGGCGCGTTGACCAGCACCGTGTCGAGGAACTCGTTGAGCGGCAGCGCCCCGTCGCGTACGTTGTCCCACATGCTATGCCACAGCATGGTGCGCAGCAGCTTGTCTTCCACCTTGCTCACATCCTGGCGCGCGGTGGCAAAGGAACGGGTATCGAGCTTGGCTTTCACAAAGCCCCAGTCCTGGTAGTTCGGGTAGACCAGGTCCGGGCAGGCCGCGCCCTTCAGCTCCGGCACCTCGGTAGTCGCGCCCTTGTAGGTCACCGGCAGCACCCTGGCGAGGTCCAGCTGCTTGCCCTTCTTCTGCATCAGCGCCAGTTGCACGCGTTGCTCGCGCAGGGTCGGGAACTGCGCCACGGCCGTCTGCTGCAGGCTGAAGGCGTCGATCTTGCCGGCCTTGCAGCTGTAGTTGGCGGTGATGGTGTTCACGCCCGGCTGGTACAGCCAGTCCTGGGTCCACTGCCCCAGGTCGCGGCCGGCCGCGTCGGCCAGGCTGCCGATGAAATCATCGAGCCTGGCGTTACTGAACTGGTACTTGACCAGGTAGTTATGCACGCCCTTGCGGAAGGTCTCTTCGCCCAGCAGGTGGCGCAACTGCTTCAGGGTCGAAGCGCCTTTCGCGTAGGTGATGGCGTCGATGTTGTCGAAGGCGTTGGCGGTCGACGGCACCGGGGTTTCGATCGGGTGGGTGGTGACGCGCTGGTCCTGCACGTAGGCGCCCGACTTGCCCTGCGAATAGAAATACTGCCAGGCGGAGTCCTTGTATTCGGTGGCTTCGGCGGTGGCCAGGGTGCCCATGAAGGAGGCGAAGCTCTCGTTCAGCCACAGCCCGTTCCACCACTGCATGGTGACCAGGTCGCCGAACCACTGGTGCGCCATTTCGTGCATGATGACGCTGGCCAGGTCGTGCTTCTCGGCGCTGGTCATCTTGTCCTTGTGCAGGAAGGAGTGTTCGGCGAAGGTGACCGCGCCGGCGTTTTCCATTGCGCCATACAGGAAGTCCGGCACCAGCAGCTGGTCGTATTTGCCGTACTGGTAAGGAATGCCGAAGTAGTCGTCAAACCAGGCCAGGCCTTGTTTCGTGTATTCGAACCACGGCGCCGGGTCGACCTGGTCGGCCACCGACTGGCGCGCGAACAGGCGCATCGGGTATTTGGCGCTGGTAGCGTCTTCCCATACCTTGTACGGGCCCGCGTGCATGGAGAAATTGTAGGGGCTGAGGATCTTGGAGACAGGGAAGGTCCAGCGCTTGCCGTTGGCCACGTCTTCCACTTTGGATTCGCGCGTGGTGGACACCACGGTCCAGTCGGCAGGCGCGGTGACATTGACCTGGTAGGTGGCCTTCAGGTCCGGCTGGTCGAACAGCGCGAACATCTGGTGCGCGGCAGCCGGTTCGAAGTGCGAGTAGGTATAGACGCGGCCGTCGACCGGGTCGACCATGCGGTGCAGGCCTTCGCCATTGGTGCTGTGCTTGCGCTCGAATTCCACGGTAACGCTGTTGCGGCCTGCCTTCAGGTCGGCGGCGGCCAGCGTGATGAACCAGTTGTTGTACTGCGGCGCGGCGACCTGCTTGCCATTGACCAGCAGGCGCTTGATGGTGGCCTTGTCCAGGTCCAGCGTCAGCGGCTGCGCGTTGTCTTTGAGGTCGAAGGCGACGGTGGTGGTGTTGCTGAAGCTTTCCTGGCCGGTCAGCGTGAAGTCGAGGACATAAGCGACATTGGACACGCGCGCCGAGCGGGCGGCAGCATCGACCTGGCTCAGGTAGGGGTTTTCAGCGCGCGGGGTAATGGCGCTATTGTCGGCCGCGATGCCGCTGGTGGCGACAAGTGCACTGACTGCCAGTGTAATGGCATGAGGAACTAGCGATTTCATGGTTATCCTTAGACATGTCTCGCCCCGGACCGGCCCCGGTCAGGTGGCGCAGGGATGATACCATTGGTCGATGGACATCAAACTTGAGACCCCCAACCAGCCCGAAGTCGTGGCCCTGATCGACCTGCTGGACGCTTACCAGCTGTCGCTGTACCCACCGGAGAGCGTGTATGCGCTCGACATGAATTCGCTGCTGCAGCCAAATGTGCTGTTTGCCGTGGCGCGCAATCTCGACGGCGCAGCGGTGGGCTGCGGCGCCATCGTGGTGACGCCGGAGTACGGGGAAGTGAAGCGCATGTTCGTGCATCCGTCCGCGCGCGGCCAGGGCGTGGCGCAGCGCCTGCTCGGCATGCTGGAGACGGAAGCGCTGGCGCGCGGCTGCCGCCAGTTCATGCTGGAGACCGGTCCCTCGCAGCCGGAAGCGATCGCTTTGTATCAGCGCCTGGGCTACCGCGTGCGCGGGCCGTATGGCGAATACCGCGACGATCCGTTGAGCGTATTCATGGAGAAGTCGGCATGAGGGACTCACTGGCGGACCTGCGCGAGCGCACCCGCGCCTTTGCCGCTGCACGCGACTGGGAGCAGTACCACACGCCGAAGAACCTGGCGATGGCGCTGTCCGTGGAAGTGGCAGAACTGGCCGAGCATTTCCAGTGGCTGCCCACCGGCCGCGCCGGCGAGCTGGCAGGGGGCCAGCACGAAGCGATCCGCCACGAACTGGCCGACGTGCTGCTCTACCTGGTGCAGATCGCCGACAAGCTCGATGTCGACCTGCATGCGGCGGCGCTGGAGAAGATCCAGCTCAATGCCATCAAATACCCGCCACCGGAACCGTGACCGCCGACAGCGGCTACGTGTGCTGAAACGCACGGGGCTGCGCTATCTCTGCTACTGAAGATGCTTGACCTTCGGATGATCGGCCTTACTTGGCATTGGCAGCATAGTGGGCATCAATTTCTGCAGCGAGCGACTCCGCATACGAAAAAACGACTTGCGAGGGATCATAAGGGATATCGATGGTGAGACAGTGTTCGGTCTGCTGCAGGCAAGCCATCACATTTTTTCGCTCGTCCCTGGGGAAAATGCCCCAATGCGCCTGGTTGCCAAGTCCCGATTTGACAGGAAGGGTTTTTAATGCCGCCTCGTTGAGCTCCGCTTGCGAAGGAAGGGTATGACATCGCCAGTCCAGTATGGAAAACACGGGATCGACGCTTTTTCCGAGATCGATAAACCCCGCTATAGCAACGAATGCCTGGTACCCGCTGGGCAAGTCCAGCGTAAACACGGTACCGACAGGCGCCTTACATCGAATCTTTTTCGGCTTCGGCGTTGATACCGTGACTTGCCGGGGTTCTGGTTGCTCAGACAGCAGCCTCACCTCCAAGGAACGCAATGTCTTACGTCGTGCCGGGACTTCGTCCGGCGCATCGCGCTCCCAAACTGAGATATCCCCACCCTGACCAATCAGTTCAAGTGCGCGAGCCTTGATGGGCTCATGGAGGCGGCCATACTTCCATGCCGTATCCGCCAGCGCGAAATACACGAGGCACATCACCTGCCAGTCGTCAGCACGATCAGCATAACCACGCAATACATATTCATAGGCTTCCGTGTCGGACCGCCCCAACTTTAAGTTTTCGACATATGCATCGCGCACATCGCATGTCGTGTCATCTGAATACAGTGCAGGCCCCCAGGCACCCATGGGAATTCCTTATTAGTTAGTTCGAGCGGCAAATAATGGCCTGGAAGAGGGGCCAGTCGCAATCATCTGAGCGCACATGCGCGTGGTAATCCCTCGGCAAAATTGTACTGAGGGGAGTTCCTGACGGAAGCTGCCCCGGACTAGCGACCTTCCACAAGATTGGCGATGAAAGTGCTGTACTCGTCACGCATCGGCAATTCCAAATCCGTCACGATAGCGCGACGGCGCGACACGACAGGCGAATTATCCTTGGGATTGAAGCCTGCTTTTTCTTCGGTGCCCCAGTAAAGACCGACGCCGCGCTTCTGCCAGTTTGGCAGCTCGTTGAAGTTGATCCCACGGCTAAACAGCAGCTCATTCTTGTCGGCCAGCGACTTGCCGGCAATCGTTGCGGCTGCGCTGTTCGGCTCCACGCCTTCCTTGCGCAGCATCCAGTAGCAATGGGCGTTCAATGCGTTGCGGTGCGCGTCTTCGTTACGCCAGCGGAAGTAGTCGACCACCAGGCGCTTGGTGGGCAGTTCCGCAATCCTGCAATCGAAAGCACCCAACTGTCCCAGCATCAGGCTGAATTTGGCGGACGCTTCACCGGCAAGGATGGAGTTGTATTTCCGGGTCTTGCGGCCGAAGACATTGATGTCCGGGTCGAACAGCAGGGAGATTTCGTCGCTCTCGGTGTAACCGTAGATGACCTTGAAGCCGCAGTTCATCAAGTGCCTGGTGGTTTCGATCATGAAGTCGCGGAAGCGGACATCGAACGGGGCCTCAAAGCCGGCAAGCTCCTTGGTCAGGCGCGTGAAACTGCGGCCGTCGATCCTCGCGACCATATAGATGCCCGGCAGGACGCACTGGTCGTGCGCGGTTTCATACACCCGCATTGATTCGTCGAGCTCATCAAACTTCACTAATCCATTCCTTTACAACACGTTCTCCATCAATCCAGTCAACGTAGAACAGTTCATCAAAGCCTTCTTCGCGCGTCGGGATTTCCAGCCGCTTATGGGTACTGAAGATGCCGACCTGCGGTATGCATTCGGCCCCTTGTCGCTGGCCATTCCATTCAAGCGACCGCTCAAGATCGCTCTTGAAGTAATAACACCTGATGCGATAGCCGTGCTCCTTCAGCATCGCGATATAGCGCGCCCGCACTTCCCTGCTGACATGCGTGTTGTCGATCACCAGCGGCATTCCAGTATCGAAGCAAAGCGCGAACATCAGCTTTTCCCTGTTCTTCGTTTTCAGCAAATCGTTACTGATGCGGACGTGGGAATTGAAGAAGTGCTCTTTATAGAAGGTCGATTTGCCGGAAGCCTGGATGCCGACAAACATGATCGCTTCCATCAGAAACCTAGCGCCTTGCGAATCTGCGTACTGACGATTCCCCAGGCTTTCGAGTCGGCCGAGACTTCGTCGTAGTGGCTGCCGCCTGGCAGAACCAGCACCTCCGCCTGGTCGCCCGCAGCCTTGGCGCGACGGGCGTAGTTTTCTCCGGTAACGGTCGGCGAAATATCGTCATGTTCGCCGTGGATCAGGATCGTGTGCACGCCGGCCGGCAGCATTTCAGCCGGCGAGGTGTCGGCGAAAACGTCGGGGCGCGAAGCGCTCGGCAGGCCGGCAATCTGAGCGGTCTCGCGATCGCAGGTGCGTCGGATCAGGGCGGCTTCGTTGCGCAGGTCGGCCAGGCCCCCAAGGCTGATGACGGTATTGATCTTCAGCGGCTGCGGCGCCCAGGCAGGGCTCCACTCGGGCAGCTTGTGGCGTGAGACCGCCCACTGCGCAAGGTGGCCGCCGGCGGAATGGCCGACTGCGACGATGCGGCTCAGGTCCAGGGCACTGGACTTGGCTTCGTGCTTCAGCAAGTCCACAGCGGTGGCGACGTCCTGGTACATGCCGGGATAACCGCCGCCTTCTTCGTCATAGCGGCGATATTCCACGTTCCAGACCGCGATGCCTTGCCGGGTCAGCGCGCCTGCCATGTTGCGCATTTGCTCGATGCCGCCGAAGTGCACAGTCCAGCAGCCGCCGTGGATCAGTACCACGACCGGATGCGGGCCCGGGCCGGCAGGCTTGAACAGTTCGACAAACTGGCTTGGCGCAGTACCGTACAAGATTCGCTTGTCGGGCGCTGGGCCTTTCAGCGCGAGATAGTCCTGCAAATCCATCGGCTTGGTGACCACCGCATCGGCTGGCGCGGCGGACGCACCTACAGCAGCGGCGCCGGCAGCGGCGCACAGGGAATGGCGAATCAGTTTGAGCATGGTTTTTCGCGGCGAAGTCCGGGACAGCCAGCAGCATAGCGTGGCGATGGCTATTCCGGCAACAATTCCTTGCCGCGCTGGCGGCACCGCGCAAGGGCTTAATTGCCCTTCTTCAAAGGCATTACCGCCCCCGGTGTTCCGCAGAAGAAAGTCAGAAGGGACTCAGGTGCAGGACCTTTGCCGAAACCCATATCGCCCCCAGTAACGAGAATACCGCCATAAGCAATTTATACGTCGGCGTTGCATGCGCCCCCGTGTTAGAGACAGGCGACAGTGCGAGCACCTTCCGGAGCATTCCATCCGGAGCGACCTGGTTCTCCAGCTGCGGAAGCAAGTAGCTGATCAGCGCATCCACGAAGGCGAAGAACAAAAATACTGACACCAGTCCAATGTCAAATATTTTCTGCATGTTTCTGGTGAGGGCACCAAGAATCACAGTGAAAAACAGGATCAGGAAAACCATTCGCACGATAACGAAACTGCGATACATACTAAACATGAGCGGTCGCCTGTAATCTTCCTGGCTCAGCGGCCAAGCGTGCGGTGGCGGCGCCGCGCCATCCCGTCAGGCGGGAGGCGCGGCATGCCAGGGAAAGGGCTTACTTGCCCTTCTTGCCGGGAACCGGCTTTTTCGGCGGGGTGTGCTTGCCGGACATCGGCGGCATGGCGTCAGCCAGCGACATTTTCAGCTGCTTGCCGCCGACCCATACCTTGCGCAGGTGCTTGAAGATATCGTCCGGCATGCCGTCCGGCATCTCGACGAAGGCGTGGTCTTCCAGGATTTCAATGCGGCCGATGAAGCGCGATTCGAGGCCGCTCTCGTTGGCAATGGCGCCAACCAGGTTGCCGGCATTGACGCCATCGCCCGCACCAACTTCCACGCGGTAGGCGCGCATCGGCATTGGCGCGCCCTCGCCGGCTGCGGCCTTATCCTTCTTCTTGCGCTTCGGAGCCTCCTCGAACATTGGCTCGTCGTCATCGGCGCGTTCGGACAGCGGTGGCGCGGCGCGTTCCGGGCGCTCGGCGCGCTCAGGCTTGGCTGCGCGTGGCGCTTTGGCGGCTGGCGCCGGCGGCGGCGTTTCGCCGTCGCGGTGAATGCGCAATGCCTGGCCTGCAACGCGCAGCGCGGCAATCGCGTCGATGTCGCCCGGCAGCAGGTCGGCCGGCATGTCCAGCAGCGAGTAGTCGTCGTAAATCTCGATACGGCCGATGAACTTGGAATCGATGCCGCCTTCGTTGGCAATGGCGCCGACGATGTTGCCGGGCTTGACGCCGTGCTGGTAGCCCACTTCCACGCGGTAGGTCGCCATGCCCTGCTCCGGCTCGCGCTCGATGCGTTCCTTCTTCGGACGCGGCTCGCGAGGTTCACGCGGTTCGCGTGGCTCGCGGGCGTCACGGCCCTGGCCTTCCTGGCGCGGCGCGCCGTCTTCATGCCAGCCTTTTTCGCGCGACTTGTCCAGCAGCAGAGGCTTGCCGCCGCAGGCCATCATGGCCAGTGCCGCCGCCACTTCCACCGCCGGGATATTGTGTTCGGTTTCGTATTCGCGCACCAGGTTCTCGAAGAAGGACAGGCCTTCCTGCGCCAGGGCATCGGTGATCTGGTCCTTGAAGCGCTGGATGCGCACGTCATTGACCGCCTGCAGGGTAGGCAGGGTCATCGGCGTGACCGGCTGGCGCGTGGTGCGCTCGATCAGTTTCAGCAGGTTGCGTTCGCGCGGGGTGATGAACAGGATCGCATCGCCACTGCGTCCGGCGCGGCCGGTGCGGCCGATGCGGTGGGTGTAGCTTTCCGGGTCATACGGCACGTCGTAGTTGACCACGTGCGAAATGCGCTCCACGTCCAGGCCGCGCGCGGCAACGTCGGTGGCGACCAGGATGTCGATCTTGCCGTCCTTGAGCTGGGCGATGATGCGCTCGCGCGCCGCCTGCTGCATGTCGCCGTTGATGGCGCCGGCCGAGAAACCGCGCGCCTGCAGCCGCTCGGCCAGTTCCTCTGTGCCGATCTTGGTGCGCGAGAAGATGATCATGCCGTCGAACGGCTCCGCTTCCAGGATGCGGGTCAGTGCGTCCAGCTTGTGCATGCCGGACACCAGCCAGTAGCGCTGGCGGATATTGGTGTTGGTGGTGGTCTTGGCAGCCACCATCACTTCGGCCGGGTCGTTCAGGTAGGTGGTGGCGATGCGCTTGACCTGGGCCGGCATGGTGGCCGAGAACAGCGCGGTCTGGCGCGATTCAGGCGTCTCCTGCAGGATGCGCTCGACATCCTCGATGAAGCCCATGCGCAGCATTTCGTCCGCTTCGTCCAGCACCAGGGTTTTCAGCTGCGACAGGTCGAGCGAGCCTTTTTCCAGGTGGTCGATGACGCGGCCCGGGGTGCCGACCACCACGTGCACGCCGCGGCGCAGCGCCTGCAGCTGCGGGCCGTAGGACTGGCCGCCGTAGATCGGCAGCACGTGGAATTTTGGGATGTGGGCGGCGTAGCGCTGGAACGCTTCCGCGACCTGGATCGCCAGTTCGCGCGTCGGCGCCAGCACCAGTGCCTGGGGCGAGGCCTGCTTGATGTCGATGCGCGACAGGATAGGCAGAGCAAAAGCGGCGGTCTTGCCGGTGCCGGTTTGCGCGGTGCCCAGCACGTCGCGGTTTTCCAGCAGGTGCGGGATGGTGGAGGCCTGGATCGGAGACGGGGTCTCGTAGCCTACTTCTTTCAGCGCCTTCAAAATGGGGGCGCTGAGGTTCAAATCGGTAAACAGGGTGTCAGACATGGCGGCACTCGTAAGGTTGTTGTTGTATCGCCTGATGCGACGGAAAGCGCTATTTTACCCTTTAAACCCGGTGAACCCGGGTCAGCCCCAAGGGTCTGACCCTTGGGGCCGACCCAGATTTACCGGGTTTCGGTGTGCGGCCTGACATCATCCTTCAGCGCATTCAGGGCCATTTTCTCGATCAGCCCCGGCGCCAGCAGCTTGAGCCAGCGTCCGATCTTGCCCTTGGCCGTCATCACCACCTCGCGCCTGCGCCCCGCCATGCCATCGATAATCAGCTGCGCGCATTCAGCCACCGGCATCGCATCGTCCTCGCGCAGGCTGCTCTTGCCCAGCTCCCCGCCGGCGGCGTTGTAACCCCGATAACGGATCTGGGTATCCACCACGCCCGGATAGGCGGTGGTCACGCTGACCCCATGTGGCTTCATTTCCGCCCGTAGCGCCTCGAAGAAGCCTGCCATGGCGAATTTGGTGGCGCCGTAGGCAGTGCGTCCAGGCACGCCGACCAGTCCCGCCAGCGACGACACGGCCACGATCCTGCCCTGCGACGCCTTCAGGTACGGCAGCGCAGCGTGGGTGCACCAGATGGCGCCCCACAGATTCACTTTCATCAGGTCTTCATACCAGCCCAGGTCCGTCACGTCCTCGAACAGCGCGTGGGCCGAGCGGCCGGCGTTGTTGACCAGGGCGTCGATGCGGCCGAAGCGCTCCACCGCGGCGGCCACCAAGTGGCGGCACTGGTCCTGCTGCGCTACGTCGGTGGCCACCACCAGCGTTGCCGCGCCGGCGGCGCCGCAGTCGGCAGCCACCGCCTGCAGGGCGGCCTCGTTGCGGGCGGCCAGCACCAGCGCCACATCCTTGCCGCGCGTGCGCGCCAGCTGGCGCGCCATTTCTGCTCCGATGCCGTCGGATGCGCCGGTGATGATAATGACTTCCATGTATCTCCTTTGTTTCGACGCCGGGAATGCGCTCCATTATGGGGTAAGATCCCCGCCATGCATACCAAGTACCTGATCCCTGCCAGCCTGCTGCTGGCGGCCGCTGCTGCAGCAGCGCAGCAAGCGCCCACAGTCAAGGAAGCGCCGCTGCGCGCCCACCTTTCCTTCCTCGCCGACGACCTGCTCGAGGGCCGCGGCACCGGCCAGCGCGGCGGCGACCTGGCAGTGCGCTACCTGGAGACCCAGGCCGCGGCCATCGGCCTGAAGCCGCTGGCCGACGGCTCCTATCGCCAGCCCGTGAGGTTCCAGGGCACCCGCCTGCAGCCCGGCAGTTCGGTCATATTTACGGCCGGCGCCAGCACCCTGACCCCGCGCCTGGGCGAGGACCTCCTGATCGGCACCGGCAGCGGCCGTGCCGAAGTGATATTCGATGCGCCGCTGGTGTTCGTCGGCTACGGCGCCATCGCGCCTGAGGAAAACTGGAACGACTACAAGGACGCCGACGTCAAGGGCAAGATCCTGGTCATGATGGTCAACGACCCGCAGCCCACCGCCGAAGAACCGAACCGCTTTGCCGGCACAGGCTACACTTATTACGGCCGCTGGATGTACAAGTACGAAGAAGCAGTGCGCCGCGGCGCCGCCGGCGCGCTGCTGATCCACACCACCCCATCGGCCGCCTATGGCTGGAACGTTCCCGCCACCAGCTTCTCGCTGGAGCGCTTCCATGCCCCCGGCGGCGGCAACCTGGTCGAAGGCTGGCTGTCCGAGGACTACACGCGCACCCTGTTCAGGGCCGCCGGCTTCGAGCTGGACGCCCTGCGCGCCGCCGCCGAACGGCGCGACTTCCGCCCGGTCGCCCTGAACATCAGCGCCCACAGCGAAATCCGCTCCAGCGTGCGCCAGGTCGAGCAGTTCAACGTGGTCGGCATCGTGCCCGGCAGCGACCCGAAACTGAAGGACGAGGCGGTAGTCTATTCCGCGCACTGGGACCACCTGGGCAAGGCCGACGGCCCGGCTGACGGCAGCGACCGCATCTATAACGGCGCCATCGACAACGGTTCCGGCGCCGCCGCCCTGCTGGCGATGGCTGCCGCCGCGGTGCAGAAGCCAGCCAAGCGCTCGCAAGTCTTCCTGTGGCCGGCCGCCGAGGAAGTGGGCATGCACGGCGCACAGGCCTACGTCGCCAACCCGGCCTTCCCGCTCAAGCGCACGTTGGCCGACCTGAACCTCGATTCGATGAATTTCGCCGGCAGCACCAAAGACATCGGGGTGGCCGGCGCCGAGCGCAGCTCGCTGCATGACAGTGCGGCCAAGGTGGCGAAGCAGATGGGCCTGAAACTGGCGCCGCCGATCCCAGACCTGTCGGGCGCCTACTTCCGCGCCGACCACTTCCAGTTCGCCAAGGCCGGCGTGCCGGCGTTTAACGTCGGTTCCGCCGTGTTCTCGGGCGACGGCCACTTCGAGTTCGAGCATGCGCACGATGCCTCGGCCGCCAGCATCGTCGCCTTCAAGCGCGACTACCACAGCGTCAAGGACGAGTACCATGCCAACTGGGATTTGTCGGGCATGGTGCAGCAAGCCCAGTTCACCCTGAACCTGGGCTATGCAGTGGCCAACGGCAAGGCCATGCCGGCCTGGAAGAAAGGCGACCCGTTCAGCTTTGTGAAGCGCTAGCCGCCGCTTCATCCTGCTGCAACAGGGCGAGGAAGCCTTCGGCCGGCAGCGGCCGGCCGAAGAAGTAGCCCTGCATGTGGCGGCAGCCATGGCGGCGCAGGAAGTCCAGCTGCTCCTGCGTCTCCACCCCTTCCGAAATCACTTCCAGCCCGAGGTTGCCTGCCAGCGCAATGATGGTGGTGACGATGGCGGCATCGTCCGGATCGACCGTCAGGTCGCGCACGAAGGTCTGGTCGATCTTCAGCACGTCGATCTCGAAGCGCTTCAGGTGCGCCAGCGAGGAATAGCCGGTGCCGAAATCGTCGATCGCCAGCTTCACGCCCAGTTTCTTCAATGCGTGCATGACAGCCATGGCGTGCGCCACATCGTTCATCACCGCGCTCTCGGTCAGTTCCAGCTCCAGGCAATGCGGCGCCAGGCCGGTGTCGGCCAGCACGTCTGCCACGCCTTGCACGAAGTCCGGTTCGGCCAGCTGCCGCGCCGAGACGTTGACTGCAATGCGCAGGCCGCGCCGCCCGTCGCGCTGCCAGTCCCGCAACTGGCGGCAGGCTGTGCGCAGCACCCAATGCCCGACAGCGAGGATCTGGCCAGTCTCCTCCGCCAGCGGGATGAAGCGGTTGGGCGCCACCATGCCCATCTCCGGATGGCGCCAGCGGATCAGCGCTTCCATGCCCATGATGCGGCCGGTGCTGCAATCGACCTGCGGCTGGTAGTGCAGTTCGAACTCGCGCCGCTCCAGCGCCGTGCGCAGCGCGCTGTCGATGCGCAGCCGCTCGCCCAGGCGCTCGTTCATGGCCGCGGTGTAGAACTGGTACTGGTTGCCGCCCATTTCCTTGGCGCGGAACATGGCCATGTCGGCCCGTTCGGCTAACACGGCGGGCTCCTTGCTGTCGGTCGGGAACACGGCAATGCCGGCGCTGGCGGTCAGGAACAGCTCCGTGCCATCGAGCACCAGCGGCGCTGCCAGGCTGTCCAGCACGCGCTGCAATTGTTCGGCGCGCGGCGCCAGGCCGCTCCGTTCCGGCAACAGCAGCAGCGCAAACTCGTCGCCGCCCAGGCGCGCCACCGTGTCGACCGGCCGCACGGCCGCCTGCAGCCGCGCCGCCACGATCTGCAGCAAGCGGTCGCCGCCCTTGTGGCCCAGGCGGCTGTTGGTGAACTTGAAGCGATCGAGATCGATCGACACCAGCCACAGTTCATGCCCCTTGCGCCCGGAATGCTGGATGGTCTGGGCCAGCCGGTCCTGCAGCAGCACGCGGTTGGGCAGTCCGGTCAGCGCGTCATGGGTGGATTTGTGCGCCAGCTCCGACTCATAAGCCTTGATGGCGCTGATGTCGTGCTGGATCGAGATGAAGTTGACCACCGCGCCATGTTCGTCGCGCACTGGCGACATCACCACGTCGTTCCAGTATTGGGTGCCGTCCTTGCGGTAGCAGCGCAGCACCGCGTGGCCGTCGCGCTGTTCGCGGATCGCGGCGCGCAGCTCGTCGATGCCCGGCTGGTCGAGGTCCTCGCCAAACAGCACGCTCGGGCTCGTACCCAGCGCCTCGTCCGCACGGTAGCCGGTGATGCGCTCGTAGGCCGGGTTCACGTACACGATCGGGTTGTGCGGCTCGGCTGCCGTGATCATCACCGCATTGGTGCTCGACTCGATGGCGCGCTGGCGCAGCAGCAAGGCCTGGTTGGCCGCTTTCAGTTCCGCCGTGCGCGTGGCCACGCGCTGCTGGATCAGGAGCTTGCGTCGCTTAAGCGAATCAATGAAGGCCGACCCGATCAGGGTAATCAGCACGCCCAGCCCCAGCGTGGACAGCGAAGCCAGGTGCTCGCTGGCCAGGATGCGCGCGCCGGGCGTGGCCACCATCAGCCAGCGCGAGCCCGCCACGTCGAGCGCCAGCTGCAGCGGCGCCGTGCGGGCCGGGTACAGCCAGGCCGGCACGGCCAGGCCGCCATGCGATGGCGCCGGCGCCGGCGCCGCATCGTACACCAGGGCTGCCGGATCGGGTTCGGCGCTGGCATACACCTGCATGTCCAAAACGCCGGCGCCAGGGCCGGCGCTGGCGAAAATCTTCTCGATCATTGCGCCAGGCGGCAAGGTCAGGGCCGTCTCGCCAATCACCGTGCCGCCCGGCGCAGCGCCGGCGTACAAGGGCATCGCCACCACCACGCCCAGGCGCTTGCGCGCGCCATCGCGCTGCACCAGTTGCACCAGCGGCCCGGCCGCCGGCGCGCCGCTGGCATAGGCGCGCTGGCGCGCGCTTTCATCGTGGCCGGGAAACAGCGTATCGAGGCCGAGCGCCGCCTCATTGCCGGCCAGCGGTTCGATGTAGTCGATCACCCGGTAGCGCGGCCGCACGGCAGCCGGCTGCGCTGCGCCAGCGTGCAACTCGCGCACCGTGGCGCCGGGCTGCACCGCCTGCAGCGCAGCCTCGAAGGCGGGCCGTTCGCCATGCCCGATGTAGCGCAGGTAGCTGATGCCCAGCACATACGGCCGGCGCACCAGCAGCGGCGTGACGAAACGGTGGAATTCTTCGCGGCTGGCGCCGGGACGGGCCACGAACAGCTGGTTGACCGCATGCAGGCTGGCCAGGGCGCTGCCGATGCCCTCGCGCAGCACGAAGGCGCGCGCCTGCACGCGCTGCTCGAAGGCCAGTTGCGCGCGCTGCGCTTCCAGCCGGCTGACGCCGGCAAACAGGGCGCCGGTCAGGCCGAAGCCGCACAGCAGCGCCAGCACCGCCGTGCGCGTGCGAAACGGTTGCTGTGATGCTGCGTTGATCGGATGGTCCATCGTGCCCCTGCCTTCGCTGTGCCAGCTTACCATTTTCGCACGGCCGGCCATTTAATGCCACAAGGAAACATTTTCCACCCGGCTCACGCGCGCCGGGCGCTGCGGCAGCGGCCTATACTGGGCTGCCCACACCACGAGGAGGCGACCATGGAAAAAACCTGGATCGTCGTGGCTGACAGCAGCCACGCCCGCATCTTCCAATTGCGCGACGGCCAGTTGCCGGCCGAAGAAATCGAAGACCTGGCCAACCCGCTGGGACGCGCCGACAACCGCCAGCTGGCCTCCGACGGCCACGGCCAGTATTTCGGCCCCGAAGGACGCGGCCACACCGCGCCGCGGGTAGAAGAACCGGTGCAGCACGAGGTGCGCCAGTTCGCGCGCGAGATCGGCCACCGGCTCGACACCGCCGCCGCCCAGAACCGCTACCAGCACCTGGCCCTGGTGGCCGCGCCGCGCTTCCTGGGCTTGCTGCGCGACAGCCTGGACAAGCAGACCCGCAAGCTGGTCACGGCCGAAGTGCCCAAGAACGTGTCGGCCTTTGCGCGCCAGGACCTCGATGCCTGCCTGCAGGCGCTGGCCCGGCCGCAGCAGGGCGGCTAAGGCATGGACCTCAGCACGCAATGGGTCACGGTGCAGGGCCCGGACGGCGCCTTCGACGCCTTCCTGGCCCTGCCGCGCAGCGGCCACGGTCCCGCCCTGCTCTTGCTGCAGGAAATCTTCGGCGTCAACGCCCACATCCGCGCAGTGGCCGAGCAATATGCCGCCGACGGCTATGTGGTGCTGGCGCCCGACCTGTTCTGGCGCCAGGGCAAGCGCCTGGAGTTCGGTTATGACGAGGCGGACTGGGGCCGCGCCGCCCAGTGCATGCAGCGCGCCGACGTGGCGCAGGCCCAGGCCGACATCGGCGCCGCCGCGGCTGCGCTGCGCGCCACGCCCGGCGCCGAAGGCCGGCTGGCCGCGCTGGGCTATTGCTGGGGCGGCCGCATGGCCTACCTGGCCCTGGCCAATGGCCACGCCGAGCATGCGGTCGCCTACTACGGCGGCGGCATCCAGCATTGCCTGGAGCGCGCCGACGACATCCGCGCGCCGCTGCTGCTGCACTTTGGCGGGCGCGACGCCCACATCCCGCTGGAGGCCGTGCGCCAGGTGGCCGAGCGTTTCGGCGCGCGCGAACAGGTTGAAATCCACCTCTATCCGGACGCCGAACACGGCTTCAACTGCAACCACCGCAACAGCTACCACCAGCCCAGCGCCGCCGAAGCGCACGGCCACACCCTGCTGTTTTTAAGTGAAAACCAGTAAGTGCGTTCCCGCACAGATGGCGCAGTTGGGCAGTCCTACAGTTGGCTGCTAACCCAACCGGAGGAAATGATGGCTGATGACCTGAATTCCCGGCCCGCGCCTGCGGCCCTCGCTGTGTCCCCGGCCAGCACGCTGGCTGCAACCTTGATGGCCGCGCTGCTGGCAGCTTGCGGTGGCGGCGGCGGCGGCAGTTCGCCCCCCGTGACGCAACCGGCGCCACCGCCGCCGGAACCGCCCAAGCCGGCCTTCGCGCTGGCCGTGAAGGAAGTGGCCAGCGGCCTCAGCACTCCAGTATTGCTGACCGCCCCCGCCGGCGACACGCGCCGCTTCATCGTCGAGCGCCCGGGCCGCATCCGCATCCTGTCCAGCGACGGCACCCTGCGCAGCACCGCCTTCCTCGACTTGTCCGGCCTGATCAGCACCGATGGCGAAGGCGGCCTGCTGTCGATGGCCTTCCATCCGGCCTATGCCCAGAACGGCCGCTTCTACATCTACTACACGGACAAGTTCAGCAATATCGCCATCGATGAAGTGAAGGTATCGGCCGACACCAACGTGGCCGATGCCAACTCGCTCAAGCGCATCATCACCATCCCGCACCCGACCTACACCAACCATTACGGCGGCATGCTGGCCTTCGGCGCCGACGGCTACCTGTATGCCGGCACCGGCGATGGCGGGGGCGTTGGCGACCCCAGCGGCAATGCGCAAAACCTCGACTCTCTGCTGGGCAAGCTGCTGCGCCTGAAAGTAGATAACGTCGTTGCGCCGCTGTACAACGTGCCGGCCGACAATCCATTCGTCGGCCAGGCCGGCAAGCGCGGCGAAATCTGGGCCTATGGCTTGCGCAATCCGTGGCGCTTCGCGTTCGACAACAGCAGTGCCTCGCTCTACCTTACAGATGTTGGCCAGGCGTCGAAGGAAGAAGTGGACGTGGTTCCCACCTCGCTGAAGGCAGCCAATTTCGGCTGGAACATTATGGAAGGAAGCAGTTGCTACAACTCAACCAGTTGCTCCCAGCAAGGACTGACCCTGCCCATATTCGACTACGACCTCGGCGTCAACAATGCCAACGGTTGCGCGATTACCGGCGGTTTCGTCTATCGAGGCAGCGTGCTGCCGGAACTGGCCGGGCGCTACCTCTATTCCGACTACTGCAAGGGCTTCCTAAAGAGCTTCCAGTATGCCAACGGCGCTGTCAGTGAAAGCAAGGACTGGGCGGTGGGCGACATCGGCAAGATCCCCTCCTTCGGGCAGGATGCGGCAGGCGAGCTGTACATGCTGAGCGAATCCGGCAAGGTGTATCAGATCATCCGCAAACCGTAACGGCCGGTCCCGGTGGCGAAGGCGCGCTACAATGGGCGCTTTCCCACCAGCCCGCGAAAGACATGGCCAGACTGACGCTTGCGTTCCCGGAAGACCAATTCTGCTTTTCGACCCAGCTGACGGTCCGCGTGACCGACATCAATGGCGCTAACCACCTGGGCAACGACTCGATGATTTCCATGATCTCGGAAGCGCGGGCGCGCTTCCTGTTCGAGTTCGGCGTGCAGGAAACCGAAGCGGACGGCACCGGCATCATCGTCACCGACCTGGCTACCACCTACCGCGCCGAAGCGCACGCGCGCGACCAGTTGCTGTTCGACGTGGGCGTGATGGATTTCAACAAGTACGGCGGCGACGTCATCTTCCGCATTACCCGCCCGGCCGACGGCACGCTGGTTGCCATGGCCAAGCAAGGCTTCGTGTTCTACCACTACCGCCACAGCCAGGTGGTGCCGATGCCGGACGACTTCCGCGCCAAGTTCAGCCGCGTAAACTGGATCGACTGAGCTGGATCGACTGACTGGACTGAGCGGCAGCCTCATTTGCTGCTGAGCTGGGTCGCTGCGCCGAAGGTTTTCTTGAACCAGTCGTCGACCATCGGCTTTTCATACCGCAGCGAATCACCGCCCGCGTACCGGTTCAGGCCGTCCAGGTACATCATGTTGCTGAGGCGGTCGGTGCCGCTGGCAAGCACCTTGCCATCCTGTTGCAGCGTATAGGTCAATTCCATGGTCGGCCAGTCGGCCCCGCCGCGCAGGATGCGCAAGTCGTGCAGGGAACGGCGGCGCGGCTCGACGCGTCCGGCCAGGTCGATGTCGGTCACGGTGATCGATAATTGCTGGTTGGCCGGCAGTTGCTTGGCCAAGCCTTCGAAATGGGCGGTCAGCTCCTTCAGCACCTGGTCACGGTCCTGTTCCCAGAACGGCACGTCAGAGAACTTGTCCGGGTCCTGGTACTTGACGGTCACCCCGCCCGCCGAGGCGGCGCCGGCCGCCGCCAGCAGCAAGGCGGCGGCAATCCAGAAGCGAGTTTGGCGTTTCATGATCGGTTTCCTTTCCTAGATAACCTTTAATATACTCCGCGCCCCCGCCCGCGCTGTCATTGAAACAATTCCTGACAAAAAAAACGGGCCGGATACGTCCGGCCCAGAATAAATGGGGACGTACCCCATTTTTCAGACAACTTTTTACAATCAGCTACCGATGCGGCCGCCGTCGTTCTTGGTGATGGCGATGGTGGCCGAGCGCGGACGCTTGCCCACGCCGTAGCCGGCATTGCCCGGCCACTGGCTGGTGTATTTCGTTGGGTCGGCGATATTGGCGCCGGCCGTGCCCTCGCCCGGGTGCTGGATGTTGACGAACAGCGTCTTGCCATCCGGCGTTTCGGTGATGCCGGTCAGTTCGCAGTCGACCGGGCCGACCAGGAAGCGCTTGAGCGTGTCGGCGGTCGGGGTCTTGCCGACGAAGGTGTCGACATTGGTGGCGCCGTACGCCAGCGTGACTTTCTTGCCGTCGCCCACCTGGCCTGGCAGGCCGGCCAGCATCATGCAGTTGGTGACATCGGTATAGGCGCCGTCGTCGGTCTGGATCCAGCAGATGCCGGTGGAGCGCGAGAAGGCCAGGCCATCCGGGCTGGAGAAGTCCTGGTCGGCAGTCAGGCTGGACAGGTTGACCAGGCTTGGGTTGGCGTCCGACTGGGCGCCGAACAGGTAGACGTCCCAGGTGAAGGCGGCGGAAGCATTGCCGTCTTTTTCCTTGACGCGCAGGATGTGGCCATTGACGTTGCCGCTCTGCTTGGACGTGCCCTTCATGTCGTCATAGGTGCGCGGGTTCGGGCCGTCCGGTGCGGTACGGGCGCTGTTGTTGGTGAGGGTGAAGTAGACCTCGCCATTGGCCGGGTTGACCGAGCACCATTCCGGGCGGTCCATCTTGGTGGCGCCCACGGCGTCGGCTGCCAGGCGGGCATTGACCAGCACGTCGGCCTGGTCGGCGAACTTATAGGTCGTGTAAGCGGCGATGGCGGCGTTGCTGATGTTCAGCTCGATCCAGGAACCGCTGCCGTCGGCAGCAAACTTGGCCACGAACAGCTTGCCCGAATCCAGGTATTTGTCGCCGGTGGCCAGCAGGTCGGCCGGCGCAGCGTCGGCCTCGCTCCAGGTGGCGGTGGAGACGAATTTGTAAATGTACTCGTTGCGCGAGTCGTCGCCCATGTACACGGCCAGCGGCTGACCGGCCACGGTCTTGCCGAAGGCGGCGCTCTCGTGGGCGTAGCGACCCAGCGCGGTGCGCTTGCGCAGGTTCTTGCCCTTGTTGTACGGATCGGCTTCCACGATATAACCCATGCCGTTCATTTCGTTGCGGTAGTCGTCGCTCCCGTCGAGCGAAGCACCCAGCTTGGAGTTGTTCCAGCGCGCGTACTTGTCGTCGGCGCCGCCCGATTCCCAGCCGTGGCGCGATGCGGCGCCCTGGCTGCGGCCGTAGCGCTTGAGCGCGGCGACGCTCTTGTCGTTGCCGCGCGCGGCATCGTCGGTGGCGCTGCGGGTGAAGTAGCCGCTCCAGTTTTCTTCGCCGGAGACAAAGGAACCCCATGGAGTGCGGCCGGTGCCGCAGTTGTTCAGGGTGCCGCGGATCTTGCTGCCGTCCGGCGAGTACTTGGTCTTCACCAGGGCACTGCCCTTGACCGGGCCGCTGAGATCGCATTCACTCAGGCAGGTGACGCGGCGGTTGAACGCCGAATCCTTGACGTATTCCCATTTGCCGGCGTTCTTGCGCACTTCCACCACGGAGATGCCGTGCAGCGAAGTTTCGCGGTCGATTTCCGCGGCCGGGCGCGGCAGGGTGTTGGTGCCGCCATTGGCGTGGATGAAGAAGGACGCCAGCTTTTCATTGGTTGTCGCTTCGTGGTTGATAGCTAGCAGGCCGCGGTCGTTGCCGCTGGCAGAAGGTTTGCCGGCGCTGTCCAGGCCAAAGAATTCCATGCCGTCGTGGTGGTCGCCGGCGCGGTTCTCGAAGTCGGCATCGCTGCCGTCGTTCTTGAAGGCAGTGGCGGAAGCGGTCAGCGGGTCACCCAGTGCGTAGATGACGGTGGCGGTATAGCCGGCCGGCACGGTGACCAGGTCGGCCAGGCTCTTGCCCACGGCCGTAAAGCCCAGCAGCTTTTCCACCGGTGCCGGCGTGTCCGGCTTGGTGACCACCGGTGCATCGTCGCCGCCACCGCCGCAGGCGGTCAGCGTGGCAGAGCCCATCATCACGGAGATGGCCGACGCTACCGAACCGCGCAGCAGGTTGCGGCGGCTGATGCGCTTGTCGAGAATTTCGCTGAAGTGCTCGTTCGGGGTATCGTTGTAGCCGATATCGTCGTGATCGATTTTGTTTTCCATGACGCTTTCCAAAAGTGGGGGTAGTTGAAACTGCCCGCCATTCTAGGAAGCGAAGATGACAACATTGTGACTATCCGATTGCGCGCCGCAAACGAAAGGGACGGCCGGTTCAGCTTTCGCTCGCCCGCCATTCCATCTTTTGCAGCTGGATATGCGGGTGGCTTTCCAGCGCTTCCCACTGCGGCAGGAACTGGAAGCCGAGTTTGCGGTAAAACGCTGCGGCGCGTTCGTTCGCCGGCGATACCTCGAGCACCACGCGCTGGTGGCCCTTTGCTTGCGCGTGCCGCTTCATCGCATCGACCAGCGCTGCCGCCGCGCCACTGCCGCGCAGTGCCGGCTTGACCCACATCGCGATCAAGCTGAACTCCTGCGCCTCACTCAGCACACCACCGATCATGCCGACCGGCATGCCGCCGTCAAAGGCCAGCAGGTAGGCCGCCGGCCCGCGCCCCGCAGCACGGTCTTGCCACTGGCGATCCGGGTTGGCGGCGGCGCTGGCGTGCGTCACGCCAAAGGCAGTGGGCGCATCGAGCAGCGCGGCCAGGCGCAGCTCTTTGAGGGTGGTCCAGTCGTGTTCGGTCGTAGGTCGGATCAGCATGCTGCGAGTATAGCAATTGTGCGTGCGCGCACGGCGCCGCAGCGCTGCAGCGCCGATGCTGTCGGCAAGGAGGTGCGCCATGCCCGAAGGCCCGTCGATCGTCATCCTCAGCGAACAGGTGCGCGCGTTTGAAGGGCGCACCATTGCCTGCGCCAGCGGCAACAGCAAGGCCGTACCGTTCGACGAGCTGCCCGGCCAGCCTGTGCTGTCGCTGCGCAGCTGGGGCAAGCATTTCCTGATTGAATTGCCGCTGTACACGCTGCGCATCCACTTCCTGATGTTCGGCAGCTACCGCATCGACGAGCGCAAGGCAGACGCCGAGCCACGGCTGTCGCTGCAATTCGAAGAAGGCGGCGAGCTGAACTTCTATACCTGTTCGGTCAAGCTGGTGGAAGGCGAACTGGAGCAGGCTTACGATTGGCGCGGCGACGTGATGTCGGCGCATTGGAGTCCGCGCCTGGCGCTGAAAAAACTGCGCGAAAATCCTGAGCGGCTGGTCTGCGATGTCCTGCTCGACCAGGACATCTTCGCTGGCGTTGGCAATATTATTAAAAACGAAGTATTGTTTCGTTTGCATATGCACCCTCTCTCCATGGTAAGTAAGTTGCCACAAGGAAAGTTGCGTGAGCTGGTGAAGCAAGCCCGCCAATACAGTTTTGAATTCAAACAATGGAAACTGGCGTTTGAATTGAAAAAACATTGGCTGGTGCACAACCGTGCCGTGTGCCCGCGCTGTAATATCAAACTGCACCGGGCCCATCTCGGGCTCACCCAGCGCCGTACGTTCTGGTGCGAGCGCTGTCAAAAGCGTTACGGCGACGCAGAAGATGTTGTAAAGCTCTAGCTCGTCCAGTATTGCCTGTTGTTAATAACAATGGGTAGGACTACAATCAATTTGATGCGCCTGAAACGCGCATCATCCAGGACTGTGTGTCACATTTGGAATTTGCCAATATGTCTTTCTTGTCTTCTGCTACGCCCAAACTTGCGCCGTGGCGCATCCTGCTGGTTGATGACGAACCCGATATCCATGACATCACCAAGCTCACGCTGAGCCGGTTTCGCCTGGAAGGACGCAGCCTTGCTTTCCTGCACGCATACAGCGGCGCCGAAGCGAAGGAAGTGCTGGCAAAAGAAAAAGACATCGCCTTGGTCTTCCTCGACGTGGTGATGGAGCGCGAAGACTCCGGCCTGGAAGTGGCGCGCTGGCTGCGCGAGGACCTCGACAACCAGTTCACCCGCATCGTGCTGCGCACCGGACAGCCGGGCCAGGCGCCGGAAGAACGCGTGATCGTCAATTACGACATCAACGATTACAAGGAAAAGACCGAGCTCGATCGCACCAAGCTGTTCACCACTACTTTCGCCGCCCTGCGCGCCTACCGCGACATCATGAAGGTGGAAGAAGCGCGCCAGCAGCAAATGCATTACCGCGAAGGCCTGGAGCGCGTGATCGCCGCCTCGGCCCACATCTTCCAGGCACGCAACCTGAAAGACTTCGCCAACGGCTTGCTGCAGCAGGTAGTTGCGCTGCTGCGCCTGGAGCACAGCATGCTGGTGCGCCTGCGCGGCGCCAGCGCCGTCAGCGGCGAGCACGATTACGAAGTGCTGGCCCAGATCGGCCAGGACGAGGACAGCCTGCTGACGCCGGAGCTGCTGGCCCAGCTCAAGGACGCCGAGCGCAACCGCATCTCGCGCATGGCCGGCGACACCTTCGTCGGCTACTTCCCCAACAGCAGCGGCAAGGCGTCGCTGCTGGTGCTGAAGGGCGTGGACGAGATTTCCGAGATCGACCAGAAGCTGCTGGAGATTTTCTGCAGCGGGGTGGCGATCGCCTTCGACAATATCCTGCTGACGCAGGAAATCACCGACACCCAGGCCGAGCTGATCATGCGCCTGGGCGATGTGGTCGAATCGCGCTCCAACGAAGCCGGCAACCACGTGCGGCGCATGGCCGAATTCTGCCACCTGCTGGCCAGCGCCTCCGGCATGCCGGAAGATGAAACCGCCGTGCTGAAACACGCGGCGCCGATGCACGATATCGGCAAGATCGCCACGCCGGATTCGGTGCTGCTCAAACCGGGCAAGCTTGATGCGGCCGAGTGGGAAATCATGAAGCAGCATCCAACGGTCGGCCTGTCGATCCTGGACGGCTCGCAGCGCCCGATCCTGAAGGCAGCCGCCGTGATCGCCCACCAGCACCATGAAAAGTTCGACGGCAGCGGCTACCCGCAAGGGCTGAAGGGCCACGCTATCCACGAGTACGCCCGGATCGTGGCCGTGTCCGACGTGTTCGACGCGCTGATGCACAAGCGCTGCTACAAGGATGCCTGGCCGGTCGAGAAAGCGGTGGAGCACATGCGCGAAGTGGCGGGCACTCACCTCGACCCCAAATTCGTCGAACTGCTGATCGCCAATATGGACAAGGCGCTCGCGATCAACGAGCGCTTCCCCGACTGAAATTCGGGGTCAGGTCTGTCATTTGGACAGCGGTGAACGACGTTTGACAAAAATCAAATCACCGAAAAACAGCAGGATGGGACGAAGACGCGATATTGCGATTCGCCGCGTTTTGATTTTTGTCAAAGGTGTGGGCTGTCTGTCCAAATGACAGACCTGACCCCGACTTTAAGAGAAACGGCACCATCGGCGCCGTTCTACTTTCCTGCCAAGTCGGCGGCCAGAGCGTCAACCTCCTCCAGCGAGCGATCCGCCATGCATAGCTGCAAGTGGCGATCCAGTTTTCCCGCGACTTTACCGTAGCTGACAACCTTCCCGTCCAGAAGCAGCGCCAGGTCCTCGCCGAGATGCGCCGAACTCCAGTCGTTGAGTGCCTGCGCGGCGCCGGGATTCAGCAGCAAATGCAGCGAGGGATACTCGAAATTGACGTTATCGCAGCTCCAATACGCGGACGTGCCCAGCAAGCCTGCCTCGGTCACAATCGGCTCCCGGCCGACCCATATCCGCGTCTCTCCCGACCTGCTGCGCGACCAGATGGTTTCATGCATCCCCTCCTTGGGCAAGTAACTTGCATGCAACAGCTGCAACTTGATCGCCGACCTGCTTTTGACGGCGTGAACCGGTTCCGGCCGCCCTTCCTTCAGCGCATTTGCCAATACGCCGATGCGGTCATAAACGTCAAACGGCATTTCGACCTTCCAGCATGATGAATCCTGCGCGACGGACAAGACTTTCTTCAGCTCTTGCTCGCCATTTGGCCCCGCCAGGCGGTACGACACGGTGACGTCCTTTCCCATACCCCATCGCTGCCTTGACGAGGAAGCGCCAAGTATCTGCACGCGATAGTTCGCCCTTTGCGCCAGGCCCGCCGCCAAGTACGCCGCCACCAGTTCTTCCGTGGCTGCGCTCCGTAGGCGCTCATCGCTCCAGTCCGGGCCAAGCAGGCGTTGGCGGATCGCCACCGATCCCGGTGCATAGCGGTCGTCCAGCACTTGCCGGATGCGTTCGCCATATGCCTCCAGGGACGCGGATTCCACTAGCCCCGCCGAACGGACAGGATCCGTCACGCCCAGCGCAACGAATTGCCTGGCTGCCGCTTCCGCGCTCTTCAGGCAATCTCCAGCCTGAGCCGCGAAGGGCAGCAGGCTGGCAGCAAGGATAGCGGCCCTCACCTTACACCGCCGGCTTGCGCTGGTCGCGCGGGAAACGCAGGTGGTAGTGCAGTCCCATGCCGGGCGAGCTGACCACCTTCACCGTGCCGCCCAGCGGTCCGGTTACCAGGTTGTACAGGATGTGCGCCCCCAGGCCACTGCCGCCGGAGCCGCGCTTGGTGGTGAAGAAAGGATCGAACAGCTGCTGCAGCGTGGTGGAATCCATGCCGACGCCGTCGTCGCTGTAATCAAACAGCACGTGATCGCCTTCGAGCTTGCCGGTGATGCGGATGGTGCCCTTCTGCCCTTCTTCGAAGCCGTGCACCAGAGAGTTCACCACCATATTGGTGACGATCTGCGAGACGGCGCCGGGGAAACTCTCGCAATGAATGTCCGGCGGGCAGTCGACGTTGACGGCAATCGGCTTGCCCTTCAGCTTGGGCTGCAGCGACAGCAGCACTTCATCCAGGTATTTGCGCAGGTTGAAGTGGCGGATATTGTCGGACGACTGGTCCACCGCCACCTGCTTGAAGCTGCGCACCAGCGCCGCGGCGCGCTGGGTGTTGGTGGTCATGATCTTGAGCGACTGGTCGACCGTGTCGAAGAACTGGTGCAAGCCGTCTTCGTCCAGCGTGCCTTCGGCCAGGTCGAGGCGGCACAGGCGCAGTTCTTCCACCAGGTGGCTGGTGGCGGTCACGCAGATGCCAAGCGGGGTGTTGATCTCATGCGCGACGCCGGCGACCAGGCGCCCCAGCGAGGCGAGCTTCTCTTGCCGCACCAGCTCCGATTGCGCCGTCTGCAATTGCGTCAGCGCGGTGGCCAGCGCGGTGTTCTGTTCTTCCAGTTCGGCCTTGGCGCGGCGGATCGCAAGGTCGGCGCGGGTCCGCGCGATGGCGGCGGCGGTGTGGTTGGCAACATAGGCCAGGATATCGAGTTCGGCCTGCGAATACATGACCGACGCGTCGTAGCTTTGCACGATGATGACGCCCAGCGCCTGCTCGCCCACCATCATCGGGCAGCCCATCCAGCTCGCGATGCCCTGGTTGCCCAGTGGTTCATTGATTTCGCCTCGGCCCATCAGCGCCGCGAACGCGGGTCCGTCGAGCAGCATGGGCTGGCGCTCCTTCAGCACGAAGGAGCTCACGCCGACGCCGTATTCGAAACGCCGGAGCGGCGCTTCCTGGTCTTTCTCGTCGACGAAGTAAGGGATCGAAATTTCGTCGCGTTTGGGATGGTAGAGCGCAATCAGGAAATTGCGGGCGGTGATCAGGCTGCCGACAATCTCGTGCAGGCGGGCGTACAGCAGCCTGGCGTCCGATTCGGCCGATGCCGATGCGGACAGGCTGGCAATCTCGTACAGCGCGCGTTGCAGGCGTTCGGCCTTGCTGCGCTCCGCTACTTCGCGCTCCAGTTCCAAGGTGCGTTCGCGCACGGCACGCTCGAGCCGGTCCATGCTCTGCAAGCCTTGCAGGGCGCTCGACACGTGGTTGGCAATCTGTGCGAACAGGGCCTGGTCTTCCTCGCTGTAGGTGTGCTCCTTGTCGTAGCTCTGGATCACCATGGCGCCCAGCACGTCATGGTCCTGGTCCAGCAAGGGGCAGCCGACCCAGTGCTCGGCGATCGTGCCGACGCCGAACACTTCGTTTTCTGCGCGGGCGCGGTGTTCGTCGCCCGTCATCACCAGGCGCTGCTTGTTCAGGATGACCCAGGCGGTGGGCGACTGGTCGGGCGTAGCCAGCTGCACCAGCTGGTCCTTGTAGGGATGGTCATCCACTTCGTCGACAAAATAGACGAAGCGCACCGCATTGCCGGGCGCGTCGCGGTCGCTCAGGGCCACGTAGAAATTGGCGGCGTACATGATGCGGCCCAGTGCCGCGTGCACGGACTGCAGGAAGACCAGGATGTCGGTGCAACTATTGGACAGCTTGCCAATTTCCAGCAGGATTTCCTGGACGGCCTCCAGGCGGCGCAGACGGCTTTCCATCTTATTCCCAAGGTTAGATGCGTCTGGGAAATATAGCAGGAGGCGCCCACGCTAGCCAGCGGAAAACAAAGCCCGCGTGGTGCGCGGGCTGTATCAGGAAAGCCAAGTTTGTGCCAGATCAATGCAGCGACATGGCAGGCCGCCGCGGCGGCAGCACCGGCGGGCCGAGGGGGGTAATGCGCGGATCGATGGCCGGGTCGGGCGTCTGGTATTTGAAGGGATTGATGATGATTGGTGGAATCGTCGGTGGTGCGGATGGCGGGCCTTTGGGGCCGCCGCCGAACCATGAAATTGCGCTGCGCTGGCGCGGTTCGCTGTCGATTCCCAGGAGCAACGATTGGCTCCCGTCTCTTACTAGCCAAGCCATATTCCCCTCCATCTCAGAGATCGGATATTCAGTATAGGCAAACAGTTAATCAATTCAAGGCGCAACGGCGGACTTTTTCCATTCATCATGCAAAATCCACCGTTCGTCGCAAGCGGATGGCTGGCAAGGGGCGCCGCGCCTACAGTGACACCATGTTCAACGCCAAGAGGCCCATCATGAAAAAGGTATTTGCCCTGTCCCTCGTCCTGCTGTTCTTCTGCATGCTGGCAGCCTGGATCACCTTCGATGCCAGCGACCTCGTCGTCACGGTCGGCGACACGGACTATGACGGGCCGCTGGGCGCCCTGTTCGGTACCGTGCTGACGGGCAGCGTATTTGCCGTGGTGGCGGTGGCGATGATCTTCGCGGCGGCGATCGTGGCCGTGGTGATGGCCGGGGTCGGCGTGATCGTGATCCTGTCCCTGGCGCTGGCGGCCGTGGTGACCATGGCAGCCGTGTCGCCCCTGTTGCTGCCGCTGATGATCCCGTTCTTCATCTACTGGCTGGTGAAGCGCCGCCACCGCAAGCCTGCCGAAGCTGCCGCGCCGGCGCTGGAACATGCCCCTGCCTGACTCGCCCGGATCGGGTGCTAGAATGCATTTTTTGCAACTCAAGGATTGCCTCCATGCGCCCGACCATCCTGCTGCTCTCCCTCGCCTTCTGTGCCCCCGCTTTCGCTGACAAGCTCGATGACGCCATCCTGGCGGAGATGAAACGCAGCCATATCCCCGGCGTTTCCATCGCCGTCGTGAAGGACGGCAAGATCATCCGCGAACAAGGCTATGGCCTGGCCGACCTGGAAAACAAGGTCAAGGTCACGCCCGCCACCATCTTCCAGTCCGGCTCGGTCGGCAAGACCTTCACCGCGGCCCTGGTGATGCTGCTGGCCGAAGACGGCAAACTGTCGCTGGATGACCCTGTTTCCAGGCACCTGGCGAACACGCCCAAGGCCTGGGACGGCATCACCATCCGCCACCTGCTGTCGCATACCTCGGGCCTGGGCGATCCTTACGCCAAGCTGGACCTGACCAAGGATTACACGGAAGAAGAGCTGATCGCGCTGGAGGCGGAGATCCCCGTGCTGTTCGCGCCGGGCGAGAAATGGTCGTACTCGAACATGGGCTACCACCTGCTCGGCTTCATCTGCAACAAGGCGGGCGGCAAGTTCTATGGCGACCAACTGCGCGAGCGCATCTTCGCGCCGCTGGACATGGGCACCCGCATCATCAGCGAAGCCGACATCATTCCGCACCGTGCGCGCGGCTATGAACGCAAGGGCGGCAAGCTGGTGAACCAGTCCTGGGTGGCGCCGCGCCTGAACACCACGGCGGACGGCAGCCTGTACCTGACGGCGCGCGACCTGGCGAAATGGGACCTGGCGCTGTATGGCGACAAGGTGCTGCCGGCCAGCGTGCGCAACGCCAGCTGGACGCCCGCCAAGCTGAACGACGGCACTGCCACCGAATACGGCTATGGCTGGCAATTGTTCCAGCGTAACGGCCACCGCGCCATCGCTCACGGCGGCGCATGGCAAGGTTTCCGTTCGCAGCTGTACCGCTTCGTGGACGACAGGCTGTCGGTGGTGGTGCTGGCCAATTCGGCCAGCGCGCGCCCCGGCAAGCTGGGGGACATCGTCGCCGCGCATTTCCTGCCGGCGCTGGCCGTCAAGCCGAAACCTGCGATTGCGGAAACCGAACCAGCCGTGGCCGAACGCGTGCGCGCCATGTTCGCCAGCATCGCCGAGCGCAAGCTGCCGGAAGGCTTGAGCGACAAGGTAGCCGGCAACCTGCCGCCGGAGTTCCTGGACATGGTGTCCGAAGACCTGCGCGAATGGGGTCCGCTGCGCACGGTGGATGCGCTGGCGCGCAGCACCGACGGCGAGATGCGCAAGTACAGCTACCGCCTGAACTACGCCAGCGGCGCCCTGTTGGTCGACCTGAGCCTGGGCAAGGGCGACAAGGTCGAACAGCTGCGCATGCGTCCGGACTGATCAGCCTTCCACCCGGTTGCGGCCGGCGCGCTTGGCCCGGTATAGCGCGTGGTCGGCCCGCACCAGGGCCGCGTCGCCGCTGCGATCGGCCGACGCCATGCTGGCGATGCCGATGCTGACCGTGATGGCGATGCTGTTGCCATTGCGTCCCATCGGGGTCTCGGCAATGCGCTGGCGCAGGCGCTCGGCAAAAGCGCGCGCCGCTTCCAGGTCGGCGCCCGGCAGCAGGATGGCGAATTCCTCGCCGCCCACGCGGCCCAGCATGTCGATCTTGCGCTGCGAATCGCGCATCAGGCCGGCCAGGTGGCGCAGCACGGCGTCGCCCCAGTCGTGGCCGTGGGCGTCGTTGATGTCCTTGAAGTAGTCGATGTCCAGCATCAGCACGGCGGCGCGGCCGCCGACATCGCGCTGCAGGCGGGCCTGCTCGTCTTCCAGGCGCGCCATGAATTCGCGCCGGTTCGGCAAGCCGGTCAGGAAGTCGGTGGTGGCCAGCTGCAGCAGCTCTTCATTCAGGCGCTTGCGCTCCGTGATGTCGATGGTGGAGACGATCACGAAGTCCAGCGCATGTTCGTGGCCCGGCATCACCAGCAGGGTCAGTTCATTCTGGCGCTGCACGCCATCCAGGCGCAGAAAGCTGCCTTCGCACTGGAACAGGTGCGCGCCCTGCTCCATTGCCAGCAGCGCACGCCTGAATTCCCGCATGGCCGACGGCGCGAAATTCTGCGCCAGGCCCAGCTTGCCCGCCTGCTTGCAGGCCGGGTCGGCGCCAACCTGGGCCAGCGCGGCGGCATTGACGTCGGTGATGTGCACCAGCCCGGCCAGGCGTTGCAACTGGCTGGGGTTTACCTGCAGCCATTGCGCCACATCTTCCACGCCCGAATCGGCCAGCTCCAGCAAGGCCGCGCGCACGGCCGACCAGTCCTGCTGCCACAAGGCGACCGGCGCATGGTCGTACAGGCTGCGGAAGCGCGCCTCGCCGACGCGCAAGGCTTCGGCGGCGCGCGCCTGTTCCACCGCGATGCCGGCCAGGCTGGCAGCCTGGTCGATCAGGGCCAGCTGCGCCACGCTGGGACGCTGCGGTTCGCGGTGATAGATGGCAAAGGCGCCCAGCACCTTGCCGTTGGCGCCGTGCACCGGCTCCGACCAGCAGGCGCCCAGTCCCGCCCGCAAGGCCATCTCGCGGTACGGCGCCCACAGCGGGTCGCTGGCGATGTCCGCCACGATCACGCGGCTGTTGCTGGTGACGGCCTTGCCGCAGGAACCGTTGCCAAAGCCGATCGGCAAGCCGTCGATGGCCTGCCTGAAAAAGGCCGGCAGGCTGGGGGCGGCGGACAGGTGCAGGTGCCTGCCTTCTTCGTCAAGCAGCATCACGCTGCAGATCATGCCGGGGTTGACCACCTCGATGCCGCGCATCAGGCTGTCCAGCACCTCCTGCTGCGGCGCACCGGCGGCCAGCAATTCCAGCACCTGGTGGCGCCCTTCCTCGCGCCGCTCGTTCAGGGTGCGTTCGGTGACGTCGCGGAAGGACCACAGCCTTGCTGCTTCGCTGCCCAGGCGCAGCGGGCGCGTGGTCACTTCCAGCACGCGGCCATCGCGCATCTGCAGCTGGCTGTGGCTGTCCTCGTCGTCCGGCTCGGGCCGGGCGCAGGCCTGCAGGAAGGCATCGGGCTGTTCCAGCTGGCTGGCCATATGGGCCAGCAGGATGGCGCCGTCGTTTTCCCAATCGAGCTGCTCCGGCACATTCCACAACTGGCGGAAGCGGCGATTGGAGTTCAGCACGGCGCCGCTGTAGTTGTCGACCAGGATGCCGTCCACCGTGGAATCGAGGATGCAGCGCAACACCGCCTGGCTGCCCTGGGCATGTTCGGCCATGGCCAGCAGGGTTTCCTGCCCCTCGCGCAATTCATCGCCCATGCGGCTGCTCTGGTCGAGCGCCAGGCGCAGGCGCTGCCGGCTTTCCGCCAGCACGTAGGCCAGCAGCGCCAGCAAGGCGCTGATCAACAGGCCGCCAATGGCGATGGCGCGCGGTTTATCCGAAAGCACGCCGTTGGCCTTGGGCAGCGCGCTGATATGCAGGGTCCAGCGCCGGCCCGCCAGGCTGATGCGCTTGAGCGCGTGCTGGCGCCCTTCCACCGCGGCAGCCGCCGGCGCGCTGTCGAACATGCGCGTCATGGCGTTGGGTGCGTCGCCGTCGTAGACCTCCACGTCCAGGCCGCGCAGGGCATCGTGCCCCAGCGCCGCCATCACGTCTCCCACGCGAAACGGCGCGTAGACCCAGCCTTTCAGCGCACTGCGGCGCTGGATCAGGGTGTAGCGGCCCACGCCGTTCTGGTAGATCGGCAGCGCGATAATGAAGCCGGACTGCACCGGGTCGGCGGTTTCCTGCTTGAGGAGCAGCTTGCCCGTCATGGTCGGCAGGCCGGAATCGCGCGCCTGCTCGAAAGCGGCACGGCGCACTGGCTCGGACAGCCCGTCATAGCCGAAAGCCTGCATATTGGCGCCGGAGAACGGTTCCAGATAGACCACCGGGCCGTACTGGCTGCGCTGGCCGGGCGGCGTCACCGCGTAGTCGGGAAAGCCCTCGGCCTTGACGATGGCGACGTGCGACTCAAGCTGCGCACCCGGCACCAGGCGCATGAAGCCGATGCCCTGCATGCCAGGAAAGTTCTGTCCCAGTTCCAGGCGCTCGATATAGGTGTGGAATTCCTGCCGGTCGACGTAGTCGGAACTGGCGAACAAGCCCTGCACGCCGTACAGCACCTGCACATAGGCCTGCATGCGCGCAGCCATATTGTTGACCAGTTCGCGGGCGCGGTATTCGAAGCCGCTGCGGGCGTCGCGCTCGGCATCGGCGTGGGCGCCCCACCAGACGCTGCCGGTCGCCGTCAGGCAAAGCGCAACCACCAGCCCAGCCAGCAGGCGGGGTTGGAGCAGGCGTTGGAGCGGCGGGCTGGCAGGTGGCCTCGGCATACCAGCATCTTAGTTTGTTTAGGGCAAAGCAATTGCCCTATAGAAAAAGTCAATCGGCGCTACTATCGTGATTGCCGCGCAGTGCGGCCTGGTACAGGCGGTAGCCGCGCGCGCGCAACTCGCAGGCCGGGCAGGTGCCGCAGCCATAGCCCCAGTCGTGCAGCGCGCCGCGTTCCCCCTTGTAGCAGGTATGGGTGTCGGCGCGGATCAGGTCGACCAGTTCCTGGCCGCCGAGGCGTTCGGCCAGTTGCCAGGTTTGCGCCTTGTCCAGCCACATCAGCGGGGTTTCCAGCTTGTTGCGGGTGTCCATGCCGAGGTTCAGGGCCACCTGCAGCGCCTTCATGGTGTCGTCGCGGCAGTCCGGATAGCCGGAGAAGTCGGTTTCGCACATGCCGCCGACCAGCACGGTGAGGCCGCGGCGATACGCCAGGGTGGCGGCCACGGTCATGAACAGCAGGTTGCGGCCGGGGACGAAGGTGTTCGGCAGGCCGTTTTCCTGCATCACGATCTCGATGTCCTCGGTCATGGCCGTCTTCGACAGTTGCGAGATCAGGCCCAGGTCGACCATGTGGTCTTCGCCCAGGCGTTCCGCCCATTCCGGCTTCACGCTGCGCATCTGCTGCAGCACGCGCGGGCGCACGGTCAGCTCAATCGCATGGCGCTGGCCGTAGTCGAAGCCGATGGTTTCGACGCGCGGATAGCGCTCCAGGGCCCAGGCCAGGCAGGTTGTCGAGTCCTGTCCACCGCTGAACAGGACCAGTGCGGCGTCGTTTGTCAGCATCGCAGTCTTTCTTAGAGGTCTATTTGTAATCAATCATTAAGTGGCCGACAAGATTGCGGCTGATCCGGTAACATTCGGTTTCGACTTCCAGATCACAGACCACGAATTTTGGCACAAACCGGCATAAAAGTATTGAGGGGCCTTGTACTGGGCTGCGCTGCCCTGCTGCTGCCCTTGCTGGCGGCTGCCCAGGGCTGGACTTACCAGGTCCGCATCAACGCCCCGCGCGCGCTGGAGTCGCTTCTCGAAGATAACCTCGACCTGGTGCGCTACCGCACGAACGAGCGCATGGACCGCGACCAGCTGCAGCGCATGCTGCGCGCCGCGCCGGAGCAGATCAGGACGCTGGTTGCGACTGCCGGTTACTACACGCCGGCGGTGAATATCCGCCTGGACGAAAGCGGCACGCCGACCGTCACGGTCGACGTGCAGCCGGGCGAGCCGGTGCTGGTGGGCGAGGTGGAGATCGTGCTGGAAGGTTTCCAGTCGGCGTCGGGCGCGCCGTTCGACCAGGAGGCGCTGAAGGCCGGCTGGGCCCTGCCGCGCGGCGCCGTGTTCCGCCAGGACGAATGGGAAAAGGCCAAGCGCGATCTGCTGCGCGCCGTGGTGCAGACGCGCTACCCGCGCGCGCAAATGATTTCCAGCGAAGCGGTGGTCGATCCGGAGACCCGGCGCGCACTGCTGCACGTGGCGCTCGACAGCGGGCCGGAAATGCGCTTCGGCGAACTGAAAATCGAGGGTTTGCGGCGCTATCCCGAATCGGTGGTGCGCAACCTGAACCCGATCAAGCCGGGCGACGTCTACAGCGAAGCGGCGCTGCAGGCTTACCAGGGCAAGCTGCAGGAGACCGGCTATTTCTCCAACGTCGAGGTGAGCGCCGACCTGTCGTCCCTGCTGGGCGAGCAGATCGAGGCGGCCGAGGGCAAGGCCGAGGGCGTGCCGCAGCCGGCGACGATGGCGCCGCTGCCGCTGCTGGTGCGCGTGGTGGAGAACAAGCGCAAGAATGCCAGCGTGGGTATCGGCTTCAGCACCAATACCGGCTACCGCACCTCGGGCACCTACGATGACCTGAACGTGTTCGGCCTGAAGATGAAGAGCGCGCTGACGCTGGAAACCAAGCGCCAGCAGGCGCGCAGCGATTTCTATTTTCCCACCACGGCGGACGGCTACAACGACAGCTTCGGCGCGGCGCTGGAACGCAAGGATATCGAAGGCGAGATCACGCGCACCGCTTCCGTCGCGGCCAAGCGGGCCTGGGGCACGCCGCTGCTCGAGCGCAGCATCTCCATCGAGTACCTGAACGAGAGCAAGACCGTGAACCGGGTGCTCTCGTCGCACAGCCAGTCCTTGCCGATCACCTATGCCGCCACCTGGCGCAAGGTGGATAACCTGGTGTTCCCGACCAAGGGCTATGTGCTGAATGCCACGCTGGGCGGGGCGCTGCTGCCGGTGCTGACGGATGAAAAATTCATCCGCGCCACGGCGCGCGGCATCACTTACCGGCCCCTGAGCCCGAAATCCACCGTCATCCTGCGCGCCGAATTCGGCGCCCTCGGCTCGGCGCACCAGGAAGGCGTGCCGACCACCTACCTGTTCCGCGCCGGCGGCGACAACTCGGTGCGCGGCTATGCCTACCAGGAGCTGGGCGTGCAGCAGGGCGAAGCGACGGTCGGCGGCCGCTACCTGGTCACCGGCAGCGCCGAATACCAGTACTGGTTCAAGCCGACCTGGGGCGCGGCGGTGTTCTATGACGCCGGCAATGCGTCTAATTCGCTGGGCGGCTTGCGTCCCAAGTCCGGCTACGGCGTCGGTGCGCGCTACAAGAGCCCGGTCGGGCCGATCAATGTCGACGTCGCATATGGCCATGCCACTAAAAAGGCCCGGCTGCACTTCTCGCTGGGGTTCACGTTCTGATGGATACGCCGCGCCATCCCCCCCATCCTCCTGCGCCGCCTGAGGCGCCGCTGGCAGCGCCTCGCCGCAAGTGGCTGCGCCGCACGCTGATCGGCGGCGGCGTGACGCTGGCCGTGCTGGGCGGCGCGGCGTGGCTGCTGGGACGCGAAACCACGCTGCAGCAGATCGTGGCGCAGGTTGCGCGCGCCAGCGGCGGCCAGATCGTGGTCACCGGCGTCAGCGGTTCGCTGTATGGCCGCATGCATATCGGCCGCATCATCTACCGCGACGAGTCGAGCGTCCTGACGCTCGATAACATCGACATCAACTGGTCGCCGCTGCAATACTTCAGCGAGGGCGTGGCGATCAGCGAGCTGCATGTGGCGCGCGCCGAATCGCGCAGCACCGGGCCATCCAAACCAGCCGTGATGCCGGCATCGATCACGCCGCCGTTCCGCCTGAGCATTGCGGACGGCCGCGTCAGCACGCTGGCCCTGGTCAGCGAAGACGGCAGCCGCACCGAGCTGCGCGCCATCAAGCTGCAGCTCCAGGGCGACGGCCAGCATTGGCAACTGAAGGACGCCAGCGCCGAGACACCCATTGGCGCCCTTGCCGCCAGCGCGGAAATTTCGACCACGCGCCCGTACAAACTGAGCGCCACCGCCGCCCTGGCGCCGCTGCCGCCGTCGACTCCCGCGGCCCGGCCTGCCAGTAATCCCGTTACACCACCCGGCGCTGCGGCGGCAACGCCGCCCGCCCCCGGCATGGTCGAGCGCAGCGCCACGCGGCTGGAGCTGTACGCCAGCGGCGACCTTGCGCAACTGAAGCTGGACGTCAAAGGCAAATCGAACTACGCCAACGGCGACGGCACCCTGGTGCTGGCGCCGTTCGATGCCCTGCCCCTGCGCAGCATCCGCCTGCAGGCGCGCGACGTCGACCCGGCCCGCTTCGACCCGGCCTGGCCAAAGGCGGCAATCGACCTGGCGCTGGACGCCGCCATCAATGGCGACAAGCTGTCCGGCAAGCTGGCCGCTACCAACCGCAGCGCCCCCGGCCCGCTCGACCAGCAAAAGCTGCCCCTGCACAGCGCCGCCGCACAACTGGGCGGCACGCTGGACAATGCAAGCCTCAGCGGCCTGCTGATCGACCTGGGCGCCGCCGGCAAGTTCACCGGCAGCGGCAAGCTGCGCAGCCTGCCGAAAGACGGCAGCATCGACACCGCCAGCGTGCGCCTGCACACCGACCGCCTCGACCTGCGCGGCCTGCACGGCGCCGCCATCAGCACGGCGATTGCCGGCGACATCAGCGCCGAAACCAAGGGCAAGCAGCACACCTTGCGCGCCGCGCTGGGCGAAGGCAAGCTGCGCCTGGACGCCCACGCCACACTGCAAGACCTGCTGCTGACCGTGCACCAGGCGCGCATCAGCGCCGGCCAGGGCAGCGTCTCCGCCACCGCCCAGGCCAGCCTGAAGGATGACAAAACCTTCAAGGCCAACGCGGCGGTCAAGCGCTTCGATCCGGCCGCGCTGGGCGCCTTCCCTTCAGCCGACCTGAACGCGGAACTGCAGGCCAGCGGAAAGCTGGCGCCGGACTGGCGCGCCAACGCCGACATCGTCCTGCAGCCCAGCAAGTTGATGGGGCAGCCGCTCTCGGGCAGCGTCAAGCTGGCCGCCGATGCGCAGCACATCGCCAGCATCGACGCCCGCCTCGCTTACGCCCGCAATACCGCCACCGCGCGCGGCGCATTCGGCGCTGCCGGCGACAAGCTGGAATGGCAGCTCGACGCCCCTCAGCTTTCCGTACTCGACCCGCAACTGCAAGGCAGCGCGACTGCCAGCGGCACCCTGGGCGGCGGCTACAAGGCGCCGCGCACCAGTTTCAGCGCGGACGCGCGCGGCCTGGGCTACCAGCCGCCAGGCGGCCAGCGCCCGGCCGCGGCCACGCCGGCGCCGGCCCGCGCCGACAGCGTGATCCGTGCCAGCGGCGAAGCGGCGCTCTTCGGCGCAATGGACTTCAAGCTGTCCGGCAGCGCAATGCGCCTCAACCCGGCCAGCTTTGGCGCTTCGGTCGCGGGCAACGTCAACGCCGATTTCGACGCCACGCTGCGCGCCTCGGCGGACTGGCTGGCCAATGCCGATATCCGCCTGCAGCCGGCGTCCACGCTTGGCAACGCGGCACTGAGCGGCCATGCAAAGTTCGCCGCCGCCCCCGGCCGCGTGCAGGACAGCGACGTCGACCTGCACCTCGGCCCCAACCTGCTGCAGGCCAAAGGCTCGTTCGGCAAGCCGCAAGACCGCATCGACTGGAAGCTCGACGCACCACAACTGGCGGTTCTGGGCAGCGGCTGGTCCGGCAACCTGCGCGGCAGCGGCTACGCCAGTGGCGGCAACGTCGCTGGCCGCGGCCCCAACGCCATGCCAACGCTCAGCGCCACGCTGGACGGCGCCTACCTGCGCCTGCCCGGTCAGCGTGAGATCTCTTCGATCAAGGGCAGCGCCACCATCGGCACCTCTTTCGCACCTGACGATCCGCTGCAGGCCGACCTGATGGTCAGC
The DNA here is from genome assembly GCF_049913285.1 of Pseudoduganella sp. S-14. Taxonomy (GTDB): domain Bacteria; phylum Pseudomonadota; class Gammaproteobacteria; order Burkholderiales; family Burkholderiaceae_D; genus Rugamonas. The sequence continues at coordinate 1,058,292 of NZ_CP183991.1, read as the reverse complement.
GGCCTGAACATGCCCGGCCTCCTGCTTGACCGCTTGCGCCTGCAAGCCAGCGGCACTGCCGGCGACCACACGGTGCGGGTAGCTGCCGCCAATCCCGACTTCGACGCCAGCACAAAAGTCCACGGCAGCTTCGCCCCGGATAGCTGGAACGGCAGCATCGACGCCCTGCAGAACAAAGGCCGCTTCGCCCTCACCCTGCAGGCGCCGGCCACGCTGCGCATTAGCGGCCGCAAAGGCGATGGCGTTGCCGGCCTGGCGCAGCCGGAGCAGCTCGAGTTAAGCAGCGCCACCATCGCCATGCCGGAAGGCAGCCTGCGCATCGACACGCTGGAGAAGAACGGCCTGCGCTGGCGCAGCAAAGGCACCGCCAGCGGCGTCAACGCCAGCTACCTCGCCCAACTGTCCGACACCTGGCGCAGCAACGTGGCCAGCACCATGACCCTGGGCGGCGACTGGTCGCTGGAACTGGCAGAGCCCGCCGCGAAAGGCGCCGCGCCCGCGCTGGACGGCTACCTGCACGTATTCCGCGAAAAAGGCGACGTAACGATCACCGGCGGCGAACGCCCGATCCCGCTCGAGCTGAAGGTGCTGGACGCGCGCGTCACGGTCGCCGGCGACCAGCTGCGCGCCCAGGCCGAACTGGCCGGCGACCGCGCCGGCAATGCGCGCCTGGAAGCCAGCGCCCAGTTGCGCGACGGCCGCATTCCATCCGACAGCCCCCTGACTTTCGGCGCCAGCGCCAGCCTGCCTTCCATTGCCTGGCTGTCCCCGCTGCTTGGCGTGCAAGGAATGGAACTGGGCGGCGCCCTGCGCGCCCATGCCAGCGGCCACGGCACCATCGCCAATCCCCTGCTGGATGGCGAGGTGGTGGGCGAACAGCTGGTGATCAACTGGGCCGAGCAAGGCATCCGCCTGCGCAACGGCGCCCTGCAGGCCAAAGTGAGCGGCGACCAGCTGCAGCTGCAACGCCTGCGCTTCGATGGAACCGACGGCAATGTACAGGCTGACGGCTGGTTGCGGCTGGCAGGCGGCGACATGTCGATGGACCTCAAGCTGGCCGCCAACAAGCTCGAAGTATTCAACCGCCCGGACCGCACCCTGGTGCTGAGCGGCAGCAGCACCCTGGTGCGCGACGCCAAGCGCTTCGAGTTCGACGGCAAGTTCAGGGCCAACCGCGCCGTCATCGAACTGCCTTCGCTCGACACGCCCACCATCAGCGAAGACGTGGTGATCCTGGGCCGTGAAAAACCGAAGGCTGCCGCCAGCAGCGGGCTGCCCCTGAATATCGACCTGGAGGCCGACCTGGGCGACGATTTCACCTTGCGCGGCAAGGGCCTGGACGCGCAGCTGGCCGGCACCGTGCGCGTGCGCATGGCCGATCGCCGCGCCCCGCGCGTCAACGGCAGCATCCGCGTCGTCAGCGGCACGTACGCCGCCTACGGCCAGCGCCTGGCGATCGAACGCGGCGTGCTGAATTTCACCGGCGCCTACGACAACCCGGGCCTGAACATCCGCGCCGTGCGCAAGCGCCCCGAAGGCGATGAGCTGAGCGAGACCAATGTGGAAGCCGGCGTCGAAGTGCGCGGCACCGCGCTGGCGCCATCGGCCAAGCTGGTTTCCACGCCTTCCGTGCCGGACAGCGAAAAACTGGCCTGGATGGTGCTCGGCCACGGCACCGCCGACATGGCCGGCAATGAAATGAGCCTGCTCGGCACCGCAGCCGGCGCCCTGCTGGGCGGCAGCGGCGGGCCGAGCCTGGCCAACCGGGTCGGTCTCGATGAGCTGGGCGTCAGCCAGGCCAAGGGGCTGGAAAGCACGGTCGTCACGGTCGGCAAAAAGCTGTCTTCGCGCGCCTACATCAGCTTCGAGCAGGGCGCGGGCACCGCGACCAGTCTGGTCAAGCTGCGCTACAAGGTCAACAACCGCGTGACGCTGCAGGTGCAGACGGGCACCAACAACGCACTGGACGTGCTTTACAACTGGGCTTTCGACTGACCGGGCGGACGCAGCTCGGGATTATGGTTGGGCACCGGCTCGTCTTGCGGGACAGGGTTGTGCGGGCTGTGCGGATGCACCGGCTCGGGGTGCGGCTGCGACTCGTCGACTGGCACCGGCAAATCCGGTGCGCGGTGGGCGTGGATACGGTGTTTTTCCATGGCTGGAACCCCCGAAAGCGAGATCACGAAGGGGTATTTTACGCCTGCGGTTAAAATTCTTCTTTTTTTCCCGAATCCGGCGCCCAATGCAACTGACTGTCACCACCGTAGTCCTGCTCATCCTCGTTCCGACGCTGATCTGGCGCATCTATTCGCGCCTGAAGCTGGTGTTCCGCCGCCAGGAATCGGTGGCGTGGCGGCACTGGGTCGGCGCGGCCGGCTTGCCGGTCCTGCTGCTGGCAGCCGCCCAGTCCATGCTGCGCAACCCGCCGGCGCTGGCGATGATGGCTGCCGCCGTGATAGCCGGCGCCTGGATGGCCTTCTTCGCGCTCAAGAAGACCCGCTTCGAAAACACCGGCAGCAAGCTGTATTTCACCCCGCCGAGCCGCACCGCGATCCTGATCTGCATGCTGTTCGCCGCCCGGGTGCTGCAGATCGGCGTCGAGTTCTACGTCAACCGCCAGTCCGAACACCCGCGCGTGATCAACCAGGCCGAAGTCCTGCAACATCCGCTGACCGTCATTCCCTTCGGCCTGATGCTGGGCTACCTTGCCGCCTACTCCATCGGCCTGCTGCGCTGGAGCATGGCGCAGAAGAAGCTCGACTAAACCAGGTCGGCCAGCGCTTGCCGGACTGTCGGGAAGCGGAAGCTGAAACCGCTGGCGAGCAGGCGGGTCGGCGCTACGGCGGCGCCTTCCAGAAGCAGGCCCGCTTGCTCGCCGAGCAGCAAGCGCACCGGCCAGGCCGGCGTAGGAATCGCGCTCGGGCGATGCAGCTCGGCGGCGGCGGCCCGGGTGAACTCCAGTTGCGTCGGCTGCTCCGGAGCCGTGAAATTCCAGGCGCCGTCAGCGTTGGCGCCGAGGCGCCAGACGTGGGCCATCGCCCCCAGCAAATCGGCAATGTGGATCCAGGAGTTGCGCTGGCGTCCTGTTCCCATGCGGCCGCCGAAGCCCAGTCTGATCGGCAGCAGCATAGGCTGCAGCGCGCCGCCATGGCCGTAGACCACCCCGAAGCGCGCCAGCGCAACCGGTACGCCATACTCGCGTGCACGGCTGGCGGCGGCCTCCCATTCCTGGCATAGCTGCGACATGAAGATTGCCTGCGGCGGGCTGGCTTCGTTCAATACCTGGCCACTGCCCTGCGGCTGGATGCCGTAGTAGCCGACCGCGGATGCATTGATCACCAGGCGCGGCTTGTGCACGGCCCGCGCAATCCAGTCCACCACGCCTTGCGTCAGCCCGGCGCGGCTGCCGCGCAGCACGGCCTTGCGCCGCTCGCTCCAGCGCCAGCCAAGAATGCGGGCGCCGGCGAGGTTGATGACGACGTCGACCGGTTCGGCCGGCGACAAGTCGCCCATGCCGGCAACTGCGCGCACGGCGCCGCCATATTCCCATGCCGCCTTGCGCGGCTCGCGCGACAGCACGATGACCCGGTGGCCGCCGGCAAGCAAGGCTGGCACGAGCGAATGCCCGACAAATCCGGTCGCGCCGGTGACCAGCACCGTTTGCGGCGGGCCGTCGAAGCGTACGCTTTGCGAGGCAGCGCCAGGCACGGCACGCGAGGCGAAGGCGTCCCGGACGCCGGACACGAACACGCCCACGCCGCACAAGGCGAGGAAGACGCTGAGCCAGCCCTGCGGCGCATAAGCGAATCCTGTCGGCGCATCGATGGCTGCCGGCATTCCCAGCATCAGCAGGGTAATGAAGGCGCCGCCGTTAATCGCCAGCACGGTGTGCGTTACGCGCTCGGTGGCAGGCAGCAGGCGGGTCTGGTCCTCCACCACGAAGTCCCACAGCGTGAGGACAATCTCGATGCCGAACAGCGCCAGCAGCACCCAGGCCCAGGCGCCCTGCCACACCCAGGCCGACAACCCCACGAACAGCACGCCGTAGATCGTGGCACGCACTGCGTGAATGGCAAGCTCGCGCCTTGCCGTGGCGCGCTGCGGCAAGGCTTCCGTCAGCTCATGGTGGTAGATGGTGTCGAAGGCGCCCAGGCAGCCTTGTGCGGCCATGAGCTGCAATGCGAGCAGATGCGTGTTCATGCTGCCTCCCTCTCCGCTGCACGCCCCTCGTGGAAGACGCCGGCTTGCACGAAGGTCGTGCCAAACAGGGCGTGGCGGATTTCGATGCGGATGTTGAATCGGTTGGGCGCCTCGTTGCAGTGGCGCAGGTAGGTCTTGCCCGGCGTGAGCACGCCAGGCAGGGGGATGCGCCAGCCCAGCAGGTCCCAGAAATAGCCGTCGCTGGTGAAATGCAGGTTGCCATCGGCCACGTGCAGCTTGAGCTTCATGCCGAGGCCCAGTCCCACGTATTCGAGCACTTCGCCGCGCTCGCTCTCCGCCATATAGGAGGTGAACTTGACCGGCTTGCGGCCATTCAGCATGTAGATGCGCTGCTTGTAGATGTTCTGCGAGCCCGGTTTGCCGTAGACCTGGATGTCGACCGGGAAGCCGCTGTCGTCGTAGGGTATCAGTGCGCCCTGGATGAAGGGTTTGCTGGCGAAGCCGAGCAGCTTGCCGAATCGCGAGGCGCGCAACTCCGACAGGGTGCCGTAGTACAGCAAGGGCTTGCCGGGTGCCGGATTCTTGGCGAAGCGCTGCTGGATGTCGGGGTGCAGCTTGCTCCACTCGCTGCCGAGGATTTTGCGGAACAGCTCTCCCTCGCCCACCAGCGGCGCCGCCTCGCCGGCGTCACGCGCGGCAGCGTCGATCCGGTACAGGCGCCAGGCGGCAGGCAGCAACAGCGCCAGCGTGGCGATGTCGAGCCACGCATTCGGCCATACGCCAGCGCGTAGCGATACCATGATGTCCTGCGGCCCCCACAACAGCAGTCCTGCCGCCACCCACAGCCAGGCCGCCGGCTCACGGCGCTGGTCGCCGAACCACACCAGTGCCAGCATCCATAGCCCGACGCACTGGATGGTGGGCCCGAACAGCGCCATCCACCAGGCGTGCTGCGGGCGCGTCGATGCCGGGCCAAGCCAGGCGAGATACCAGTCAAGGGCTGCGGCGCCGGCGATCCAGGGCAGCACCAGGCCGACCAGCAAATGTCCAACCGCGCTGGCGTACATCCAGCGCACCAGCCATTTACGCTCCATCCTTGCCTCCGAAGTAGACCTGGCAACGCTCGCCGTCGCAGGCAGGGCGCGCGCCGTCGATCCGGAGCCAGCGCGAAATGCGGTAGCGGTTGCGGGCGAAACTGCGGTAGGCCGCGGCCAGCATCGGCCGCAGCGCTGCTACCCGCAGCGGCCATACCAGCCAGGCGCGTCCCGCCAGCGTGTAGGCCGCCAGGATGGCATCGGTGCCGACCAGCATGGCGCCGTCGGCACGCAGTCCGTGCAACTCCGTGTTCATGGCAGCGAGGCTGGTGCCCAGCGGAGCGGGATCGAAGCCGGGTGCAGCGATATCGACGAAGGCCAGGCGGCCGGCGCGGTCCCAGCGCCGCAGGCGGGACATCTCGCTCCGGCAAAACGGGCAGGCATTATCGAAAAACAGGGTCAGTGCGGCCATTGGCTCACTCCATTTGTGACATAAAAACTACAAACGTGAAATTCATCCGAAACACGCTTAACATCCTGAAAGTCACGGATTTCCACCGGTTCCAGAATGAATATTTGTTGAATTATGTTATTTTTCATTTTTTTCTGTCGTTACAGAAATTAAAGACGATATTTCAGACGATGTCAATTCCTTAAAGGTCGTGTATTCTAAAATCACACGAAAATGATTGCCATGAGGAAACATTCCTATGACGACTTACAATAAGACCGCAAAGGGACGAGAGGAAATTTCGGCACGCACCTATGGCTTGCCGTCCCGTATGCGCACCCTGCTGGTGATGATTGACGGCCGCCATCCAATGGAAGAGTTGCTGCCGAAAGTAACGGGGCTGGGGCTCGATGCCGGCGCCGTGCAAGAACTGCTGGCACAAGGTTTCATCGAAGAAGGTGAGGCTCCGCCAATCACGATCATGCCGATCCCGCCGACCGAGGAGGAACTTGCAGCGCAGTATGCGCAGGCGCGCGCCTTCTATGCACGCACCATCGAACCGACCTTGGGTGCACGCGGCCAGGTCATGCAAGCCAAGCTGGAAGCCGCCGCCACGCTGGAGGATTTGAAAGCGATGCGCATCACCTTCTTCGAAATGGTGAACCGCATCCGCGGCCGGCCCGTCATGCTGGCCCTGAAAAAGGAACTGGACGCCATCCTGGGCGCCTGTTCCAAGGAAGCCGCCTGAATCTGATTCAGGTCACTCCCGGCACGATCAGGCTCTGCCCCTGCTTCGTGCCGTCGGAATGACGGCCAGCGGCGATCAAGCCGCTGCCGCCTGGCGGCGCTGCAGCACGAAGATCGGCTGCGCCCACTGGGTGTCCTTCTTTTTCTTGCTCGTGATGAGCGTGAGGTCGGAAGGATCGTAGACGTCCGTGTTGTGGGTCAGCGGCGTCGTCATCAGGTACTGCGCGTCGGTGTTCTTCAGGAACTCGCCGACCAGCTGGATGTTGCGGATATCCAGGTGGGCGAACGGTTCGTCGATGAACACGAAGCCGCCGGAGCCATCTTCCGACTTCAGCAAGCCGATCAGCAGCACCAGCGATTTCATCACCTGCTGGCCGCCCGACGCTTCGCCGTCGTTCAGGCCAATCGGGCCCTTGCCGTCGAACTTGAAGCGTACCTGCAGGCCGGCCTGCGACAGCAGCAGGTCGTCGTTCTCCAGCTTGACCGGCTCGACGTGCACGTCGATATTGGCCAGCGCGCCCAATTCCTTGATGTTCGACGAATAGGTCTTGATCGTGTAGCGCAGGCGCTCGATGTAGGCGCCGCGCGCATTGGCAGTCGCTTCGATCGCGCGGTTGTTCTGGTAGCGGCGTTCTTCGGTTTCCGTCTTGCGGTTCGACAGCTGCTCGTTCAGGCGCGCATACTGGTCGATCACGGTCGCATCGAGTTCCCAGTCATCGCGCGCCAGCGAGGATTGCAGGCTGGCGATACGCAGGTCGACCTGGTGCGCATTCTGGTGCTGCTGCACCAGCGCCTGGCGGCGCGCAGGACGGCGCCAGGCCCCCGGCAAGTGGCGCCACTGGCGGCGCAGCGCCAGCATGGCACGGGCGTGGTCGGAGCGCTGTTCCATCTGGCGCTTGAAGTTCAGGCGCAGGCCCGCTTCCGCCTCGGACAGCGACATGCGGGCGCTTTGCCATGCAGTGTCGGCCTTGGTGCGCGCCACGGTGGCGTTCTTCATCAAGCCCTGCAGTTCGCCCAGGCGCGAGCCCACTTCCAGGCGCTCGGCGCGCAGCGGCACGGCGGAGCGGGCGGCTTCGTCGAATTCCTCGGTACGGGCGGACAGCTCCTTCACCGCATCCACTCCCGCCAGGCGGGCTTTCAGCGCTGAGGTTTCCGACGCCAGCTTGGAAATCTGCAGCGTGTACTTGTCTTCCTCGGCTTCCAGGTTCGGCAGGTTCTTCTGGATCGCATCCATGCGCGAAGTCTTGCCGGCGGAACCGAAGCGATAGCGCGCAGCTTCCACGAACAGCGAGCGGCCGCCGCGGCGTTCCTTGTGGTAGGCCTCAGGCGTGATCCATTCTTCGATATTGCCCAGCTTTGCGCCTTCTTCCACCGACTCCACGCGCGTGATTCGCGACAGCTGGTCGATCAGCCATTCCGGCGCCAGGCCGCTGAACTTCACCACCGACAGCAGGCTCTGGTTCTTCGGCTCGTGCGCCTTCACGCAATCGGGCACAATGAAGTGGCGATAGCGTTCCTTTTCCGCCAGGCGGTAGGCCGAGGAGGCATCGGAGGAGCGCTCCAGCAGCACCACGGAGGCGTAGCCGCCCAGCACGCCCTCGACGGCACCCTGCCATTTCGGATCGGTCACTTCGACGATGTCCGACAGCATGGCGTGCGGGATGCCCGCATCGTTCAGCGCGCGGCGCATGGCGCGCACATTGTCCGGCTCCGGCATGGCGGTCTTGCCAGACAGTGCGTTGATGGTGGCCTTGTCCTGCGCGATGCGGTTGGACACGGCATCGCGCTGCGAGCGCAGCTTCAGCAGCTCGGTTTCCTTGGCTTCGAGCTGCGCGGCCGCATCGGCCACGTCGGCGCCCGATTCGGCGGCCAGTTTTTGCAGGCGGGACTTCTGCTCCGCCAGCGATTCCAGCGGCTTCAGTTTGCCGTTGATGAGATTCAGGCGCGAAGTCAGCGCGGTTTGCTCCTGTTCCAGCAGGGTTTCCTGCTGCTGCGCGTCCTGCAGGGCCTTGGCCTGCTTGGCCACCTCGCCGCGCTTGTCGGCCAGCAGCTGGTCGGCCTGCGCCAGCGGCTTGCGCGCTTCGCGTAGCTGGCGGCTGACGTTGGCGGCCTTCTCGCGCGCCTCGTGGTATTCCAGCGATGGCAGCACTTCTTCCTGCAGGTTGCGGCGTTCCTTGTGCAGCGTTTCCCACTGGTGGTAGTTGGCCACGCGCAGGCGCAAGCCCTCCAGGTTGGTCTTGGAGCCTTCCAGTTCGGCCTCGAAGCGCTTCAGCTCTTCTTCGGTATCGCGCTGGTGGCGTTTCGCTTCGTCGTAGGCATCCAGCACTTCCTTGTCGCCGAACACCTGGAACACCAGGTCCAGCAACTGGCGCGGCGCGTACTCGCACAGCTTGTCGGTTTCGCCCTGCTCCAGCGCCAGCACTTTCGACATGGCTTGCGACAGGCCGGCGTTGGCCAGGCGCTTGCGGTAGTTCTCCACGCCCAGCCAGTCGTTGGCTTCGGTGACTTCTTCGATGTCCACGTTACCGGGACGCATCAGGTACTGGCGCTTCCAGTCGCCGCCGTTTTTCTGCACCTGGCAGAACAGGGTCACCTCGTCTTCGGCGAAGAAGCCGCTGCTGCGGAACGGACGGTTGGACAGCTGCTTGCCCTGCGGCTTGTTGTCGACCACGGCGCGCAGCCAGGCGGTCTGCTGGCCGCTGTGGCGGGCATAGTGCTTGTAGGTGCGCCCCATCGAGCAATCGAGGCCGAACAGCGTGCGCAGCGCGTCCAGCAAGGTGGTCTTGCCGGAGCCGTTCTGGCCCGCGATGGTGATGATCTTGGCATCCAGCGGAATGTTCTTGATGCGCTGCCAGTAGTCCCAGTGGACCAGCTCAAGGGATTTGATTTGGAACATCGCTTATTCTTCCGTCGGGGTTTCTTCGTTGGCCGCTTGCTGCGGCTCGGCGTCGTTGGCGGCGGCCAGCACTTCGCGCGGGATGTGCACGATCTGCGCCGGCGCGCGCTTGAACACGTCAGCCAGGGCGCCGTTGATGATGCGCTCTTTCAGCAGGTCGGTATCCATCAGCAGGTCCAGCAGCGGGCCTTCGACGATGATCTCGCCGCGGCGCTCGATGAAACCGAGCTTGCCCAGGATGCCGAGGTTCATGTCCATGCGGGTCTTCTTGCCCAGCTTGTCGCCGAAGTCGGCCAGCAGCGCCTTGTACGGGATGCCGATCGAGGTATCTTCCGCGCGCGGCACCGGCTTCTCGGTGCCGAACATATCGTTCTGGTCGTCGTCCGCCGCCTGGTGGGTTTCCTGGCGTTCGCGCTTGGGCAGGATGATCAGCGCCCACAGCACCACCAGCAAGGCCACGCCGTCGCGCGCCAGGCCGAAATTGTTGTTCTGCCAGGTGTCGCGCGCGCCGAAGACCTTCGGCTCGATATTGCGGTGCAGGGCCAGCGTGACGTGGTCGGCGTAGACGTTATCGAGCAGCTTCATGCCGCAGGCGGCCAGGCGCGCATCGACTTCGGCGCGGAACAACTCGTCCGACAGCGCGCGCTTGACCATCTTGTCGTCGCGGCGCAAGGTCTGGTGCGCCACCAGGCGCGCGATCAGGATTTGGGTATCGTCACTCATCGGACTTCGGACTTTCTTTGTCTAATTCGAGGGTCAGCGCGGCCAGGGACATGGCGGCGACCTCCAGGTCGGGCAGCTGCACCATTTCGTCCTGCGGTGAGAAGCGCACCGGCAGGCGCGCCAGGTCGGCAGTGGTGCCCTGCATCGACGCCTCGGCCTCGTCGCCCAAGAGCGGCAGCATCGAGGCGCGGTAGGACGCCAGGGCGAAGGAGGCCGGCAGCAGCGCCTCGTGCACCTTCACTTCGCGCGGCGACTCCTCGGCCACCGAAGGGAAATTGTTCAGCTGCGCGAAGTCGGACAGGCGGGCCAGCCAGTCGTCCAGCTCCTTCTGCATCGCTGGGCTGTCGTTGATCGTGGTCGGCGCATCCTGGCCGGCAGGCAGGCCGTTCAGCCCATTGTTATTGGCACGTTCTGTCATTAATTCTGTCTCGGCGACGTCGATCATCTCGGCAGGCGTGATGAACAGCGGCTTCACCGGTTGGTCGATCGCATCATTCGCCAGCGAAGACAGGTCCTCATGGGCCAGCAGCCAGCGTTTGATGTCGGTAGTGGAAAGGCCGGACTGGCCCAGGTGCACGCGCTGGCGCTCGATCTGGTTCAGCGCGCGCGAGAACATGCCCTGCATGTTCAGCAGCTGCGACTGGGCACGGCCGATGGCTTGCGCGGCGCGGTGGGTGGCGCTGTCCGCATTTTCGTCAGTGGTGATGGCACGCAGGATCTGGGAGCCCTTCTCGACCCAGTCGCAGGCCTGGTGCCACTTTGCCTGCGATTCGCGCAGGCGGAATTCGGAACCGGACGCGATGGCGTCGCGGAATTCTTCGGTCAGGTCGACCAGGCGGCCCAGCAGGTGCTGCAGCTGCTCGGTGGTGATCCCGCCCACGGCCTGGGCGCCGGCCACCTGCGACAGCAGGAAGCCCATTTCGGCATCGTCGTCCTCCGGAGCGGCCAGGGCCAGCAGGCTGTCGATCGCGGCCAGCACATTGCGCGCCATCGGCGTCACGCGGTAGACCGATTGCTGCGCATCCCAAGCCAGCAGGCCGTTGGAGCGCAGGCGGTTCAGCACAGTTTCCAGGCTTTCCGGCAGCAGGTAAGCCAGGCGCGTGTTGATATCGGCGCGCGAAAACGCCGACGAAGTTGCATCATTGGCAAGCTCACGCAAGACGAGCAGGCGCACCAGCACCCCCTCGAAGCCGCCGTGGAACAAAGCGGTGAACACCTGCAACAGCGGCTGGGCGCGCTTCAGGTGATAGACCTGCTCGATCTCGTCGGCGGAAATGTGGGGCTGGAAGTGGGCCTGCAGGGCGTCCTGCTGCTCTTGCTCAGTCGGGTTGGTGTCGGCCAAGGCCGCACTTGCCATCAAATCAATCATTGCGCTCCAGTAATTAAAACCGGGGTCAGGTCTGGCAATCCGCCACAAATTTCGCTATGCGAAAAGAATGGCGGATTGCCAGACCTGACCCCGACTTTGAGGGTGCAAGTATAACAGGCCGGGTGTGGCTATTTTCGGTTGACTTTCTCTAGGACTTGCTCGAAGGAATCGCCGTCTTCTTCCTTCAACAGGATGCGCGCCGGGTACCAGTCGAGGTCGGGGGCCAGCCACAGGTCGGCCTGCTGCTCGTGGCCGCCGACCTGCTTGCGGCTGAAGTGCAGCACCTTCTGTTCGCCGAGGGTGGCGCTTTCCATGGTTTCCGTGCCGACCACGCGGAAAGTCCAGGGTTCGCCGTCGCGGCGGCCGGCCACGAAGAAGGTCCATTCGCTGCCCGGCGTGAATTTCTCCGGGGTGGCGCGGGCCAGGATCGCCAGCTGGAAGGTCACGCTGCTGCGATCCTGCTCGCCGCCGCGGATGGCGTAACTCACCTTGCCGTCTTCGAATTCGATACGGCGCGCGTCGCGGTCGAAGCGGGTCGTGGTGGGGTCTTTGCGGAAGCGTTTCTCGTAAAAGCTGGCGGGCGCCAGGCCGTAGCCGTCCAGCGTGCCTTCGCTGCGCTGCTCGAGCACTTTGCCGAACAGGCTGGAACGCGCTTCGGTATACAGGGAATAGCTGCCGTCGCCCTGGCGCCAGGCGATGGTGCCGGCGCCCAGCAAGGGGAAGCCATGGTTGCTGCCCTTGACCGCGTAGCTCAGGTCAGCCGACGGCGGCAGGCTGGTGGCGCGCCTGGCGACCGGGTAATCGGATTTGGCGGCGCTGGCGGTGGTGGCTGCGAGGGCTAATGCCAGGGTAATCAGGGTACTGCGCATGGTTGCTTCCTTACTTGATGATGCGGGTGACGGTTTGGGTGGTGACGGCGCCGTTGCTTTCCGTATTGCGGATCTGCACCGGGTACCAGTCAAGGCTGGGCGCCAGCCAGATATCGAGCCTGGCGCTGTAGCTGCCGGGCTTGGGCGGGCGCGCCAGGTGCCAGGTGATCAGCTTGCCCAACTGGGTTTCCAGTTCATCTTCGCCGACCAGCAGGAAGCTGTAGAGCTGGGCATTGCGGTCTTCGCCGACCAGGATGTCCATCGGCTTGCCGAACTGGTTGACGTCCGCGCGGCCGATGCCGGCCAGCTGGAACAGCACCGTGGCGCGGTCCTGCGCTCCCGCCGCCAGTGGCACGCTGCGCTCGCTGGCGGAGAAGGTGATCTTTTGTTCCAGCTGGTTGAAGTGGGTAGCGGTGGCCGATCGGTTGCGGCGCTTCTCGGTGAATTTCGCCGGGGCGATGCCCGTTTCGTTGATCGTGCCTTCGCTGCTCACCTCCAGCAGCTTGACGCGCGCAATCAGCAGGCTGATGCCGACTTCCTGCGTCGCCTTGTAAGTGGCGCCATCGGTCTCCCAGCCAATATTGGCCGAGCCGCTCCAGTTGGTGCCGTCCGCATCCTTGCGCCTGACATCCAGTTCGAATCTGGCCGACGGCGGCAGCGCAACTTTCCAGCGCTGGACGCTGGCTGGCGGCGCGGCTTCAGGCTGCGGCTGCGCGGATTCTACGGCAGGCGTGGCGGGCGCAGCGCCCGATTGGCCGTCCGGCGCAGCCGCCTCCGGCTCCCCAGCCGGGACTTGTCCTGCGTCGGCCGGCGCGCTGTTGGCGGCTGGTGCCGCTTCTTCAGGCGCAGGCGGCGCGGGCTTGGGTGGCTTCGGTTTCGGCTTGGGCTTCGGCGGCGGCGCTTGGACCGGCTCCGGAGCGACTGGTTCAGGCGGCGGTGGCGCCAGGCGCAACTCCGCGCTGATGACGTTTTTTTCAGCATCGCGTTCGCGCGCCGCTGCGCCAATGCGGCCGCTGACCCAGTTGATCGTCATGAAATGCAGTGCCACGGTGGCTGCGCAAATGGCAATGATGCGGCGTGGGTGGCGTGGAAAAGAAACGATCGTCATGGTCGCTAGTTTAACGTGCCGGCCCCCGATTCCGCTGACAGCACGCGCAATGGCATAATTTCCTGGATATTCTGACAAGGAGTCCCGATGTCCCTTTTGCGCCAGCGCGGCCAGGCCGATTCCGGCAAGGTCGGCATGGTCGAACTGTTCTTCGATCTTGTGTTCGTGTTTGCCGTCACCCAGCTATCCCACACCCTGCTGAAAAAGCTCGATGCGCAAGGCGCGCTGCAAGTCGGCCTGCTGTTCATGGCGACGTGGTGGGTGTGGATCTACACGGTCTGGGCCACCAACTGGTTTGACCCGGACAAGAAATCCGTGCGCGCCGCCCTGTTTGCGCTGCTGGTGGCCGGCCTGCTGATGTCGGTCTCGATTCCGCGCGCCTTCACCGACATGGGCTGGCTGTTCGGCGCCTCGATCCTGGTGCAGCAGGTGGGCCGCACGCTGGCGATGCTGGCGGCCAGCCGCGGCGAAGATGCCGCGCTGCGCTGCAATTTCGTGCGCATTACATTGTGGCTTGGCGCCAGCGGCGCGCTATGGCTTGCCGGCGGCCTGGCGGAGCCGGCTTCGCGCCTGGGATGGTGGCTCGGCGCACTGGCGATCGACATGCTGGGGCCGGTCATGTTCTATTTCGTGCCTGGACTGGGCCGCTCCACCCTGGCCGACTGGAACGTGGACGGCAGCCACATGGCCGAACGCTGTGCGCTGTTCGTCATCATCGCGCTCGGCGAATCGCTGCTGGTGACTGGCGCCACGTTTGCCGACCTGGACTTCGATCCGCTTACCGTATTGGCCTTCCTGCTGGCAGTCGTTGGCTCGATCCTGATGTGGTGGCTGTATTTCGACCATGGGCTGGAACAGGGGCACCACCGCATCGTGCATTCGCAAACCCCGGGCCGCCATGCGCGCAACAACTACACCTACCTGCACATTCCCATCGTGGCCGGCATCATCGTCGGCGCCGTCGGCGATGAGCTGGTGCTGAGCCATCCCCAGCATGGCAGCCCGGCAGCGCTGGCCGCCATCATCGGCGGCCCGCTGCTGTTCCTGTGCGGCACCGCCGTGTTCAAATGGCTGGCGCATACGCGCGCCTGGCCGCCGCTGTCCCATTTGCTCGGCATCGCGCTGCTGCTGGCGCTGGGCGTCCTGTCGATCGTGCTGCACCTTTCCCCGCTGCTGGCCAGCGGCGCTTGCGTCGCCGTGCTGCTGCTCGTTGCTGTCTGGGAGAGCTGTGTGCTACGCTAAACAACCTACCCTTGGAGACCCAATATGAGCAATCCACAAATGCCCCACATCCCCGGCGCTGCAGTGATGACGGATACGCTGGACTTCGTAAAATCCCTGTGGGGAAGCATGGGTGTGCCAGGCATCAGCCTTCCCGGCATCGCCGCGCCGACGCTGTCGGTGGATGACCTGGACAAGAAAATCAGCGAACTGAAAGCGGTCGAGTCCTGGCTCAACCTGAACGCCACCATGCTGCGCTCGAGCATCCAGGCGCTGGAAGTCCAGCGCGGCACCATCGCGGCGTTGAAGTCGATGGGTCAATCGCTGGCCGCCGCCGTACAGCAGGCGCCGCACAACGATCCGTTTGCCAAGCCGGCCGCCGCTGCGGCAGCCAGGCCAGCGGACAAGCCTGCCGGCGACGCCGCCAAGCCGGCCGAAAAACCGGCCGATGCCAAGCCCGCCGCTCACGACACTGCCAGTGCCGCCGCCAACCAGATGGCCAACCCTGCCGCATGGTGGAACCTGCTGCAAGAGCAGTTTGCGCAAGCCGTCAGCACGGCGATGGCTCCCGACCCGGCCGGCAAGCCGGCAGAAGCAAAGAACGGCGCCGCACATGACGCCAGCTTGCCTGTCGCCAAACCGGCAGCGCGCAAGCCGGCAAGCAAGCGCGCCACGAAGGCCGCCAAGCCTTAATTCAGCTTCTGGATGCGGATGGCCTCGATCAGGCCATCTTCATCGCGCTGGACCTTCATGATATTGATCAAGCCTTCGTCTTCCAGGGCCTTGGCCGCATCATGCGCGGACTGGAAGGATTCGATGGTGTCGCCCTTGGCGCTGACTGGACGAATCCAGGCGGCAGCCCCCACCTTCATCTTGTTATAGACCTCTTTGGCGATATCGCGCATGGATCACTCCTTGTCGTGGTCGTCTTTCATGGCGGCCGTCAGCTCGGCTTCGATTTCTTCCGCCGACATCCGGCCGGGGATCAACTTCTGCAACTGCTCGATTAACTGCGCAAAGCGCTGCTGGCCCGGTGCAATCCGGTCAACGTGCATCAAGACATCATTCGCTTCGGCCATCAGGGCGTCGTTATAGTCCTTGGCCTGCATGTGGGAGATCAGGATCTGGGCGGAGTTGAACAGGATCCGCATATTGTCCGGCAGGCTGCGACGCGCTTCGCGCATCCATTCGACTGCGTCATCGAGCTTGTCGGTCTTCCACAGCAGCACGCCCTTGTTCATCATCTCCGATGCTTCCTTGCGCGCCGTGTTGATCAGGGCTGCGCCTTCGTCGCCCATGCGCGCCTTGTCGAAGATGCGCTGCACTTCATCATGGATCACGGTGTTTTCGTCGTTGTTGCGCACCACGTAGCACAGCAACTCCACCGGCGCATCCTTTACGCCGACGGCAAACAGCAGGGTCGCCATTTCCAGGCAGGTTGCGGTGTCGGGCCGCTCGCTGTCTTGCTTCAGCATGGTTTCCAGTTCATCGCCGGACTTGCGCGCGCGCCGGTAATCGCCGCTCTCGTGGTACACCAGGCCCTCGGTGATCTTGGAGCGCAGTTCCACCATGCCGCCGGAAAAGTCGCGCTGGGCCGCGGCCAGCAGCAGCAAGGCTTCCTTGGCGTCGTTCTTCTGGCCCAGCACGCGCGCCAGGCCGAAGTAGGCATCCACGGTCTTCATGATGGAGTATTCGCCGATCTGCAGGCACTTGCGGAAAGCCCGCTCGGCCAGCGCGATATTGCCCAGCTTGAGCGCTGTCGTGCCCAGCGCGCGCTGGCGCGGCACCGAATTGGGCGACATCCTGGCTGCGCGTTCCAGTACCTCGCAGCTTTCCTCGATGCGGCCCATGTTCTGCAGCGACTTGGCCAGCTGGTCGTATGCATCCAGGTAAAAACGGTTCTCGGCGATCACGCCCTGGAACATCTGGCGCGCGGCCTCGTTCTCGCCATTGGACATGCGGATCTTGCCGACGCCGGTACGGGCCCAGTTGAAGTCGCGTTCCTGCAGAACCTTTTCGTAAACAAGGCGCGCCTGCTCGGTCTCGCCGGCTTTCAGCAGCAAGGTGGCGCGCATGCGCATCAAGTCGACCTCATGCAGCTTGTTGCGGCCGGCCGCTTCGGCGCACAAGCGGGCGGCGCGCAGGTAGTCTTTTTCCAGGTAGGCCTGGTCGATGTCCTGGAATACCTGCTTCTTCTGCCAGGCGCGGTTCAGGCGGGTGAGGAGCACGCCTTCGGTGATCGGCTTGATCAGGTAGGCGTCTGGCTGGTGCTCGGCGGCGCCCATCACGGCCTCCACGCTCTTCTCGGCGGACACCATCAACCATACGCAGCTTGGCATCAGCAGGCCGCGGATGCGGGCTTCTTCCAGCACGTGCTGGCCGCTCTTGCCTTCGCCGAGGTTGAAATCGCACAGGATGACGTCGTACTGGATGCGCGCCAGCAGTCCGATCGCCTCGCCGCCGCTCGATGCCTGGTCGATGTGGCGCGCACCCAGGCTGCGCAAGGCTTCGCGCAGCAACTGTCGCACGCCGACAAAGTCGTCCACGATCAGGTAGCGCTTGTCGGCCCAGTTGACGCCCGGTTCTTTTTCCGGCGCCGTTGCGACAGGCGTGCTGACGGCAGGCGCATTCATGGCAAGCGCAGGATGAAACAGCCGCCGCCCAGCGCGCCGCCGTTTTCCAGCGCGATGCTGCCCTGGCGCTGGCGGTGCTTGTGGGACTTGGCTACTTCGCTGGCGAAGTAGAGGCCAAGGCCGCTGCTGTTAGCCAGGAAGTTGATGCCCTGCCCTGTCACCTGGCCCGCTTCCAGCATATTGGACGGGAAGCCGGCGCCGTTGTCTTCCACCCGGGCCTCCATGAAGCCATCGTCTTCGCGGATGGTGAGGGCGATGCGGTCGCGCGTGTAGCGCACGGCGTTGTTGATTGCGTGCGCCAGCAGGCCTAGTACCAGGTCTTCGTCCAGGGTCCAGATCAGGCCGGACGGGGATTCGATGTCGAGCTGGATGCCCTTCGATTGCAGCAGCACGCGCTGCTGGGCCACCAGCTGGTCGACCAGCTCACTGACCTGCACCGGAGCCGGATCGAAAGGATAATTGGGGCGGCCGACTTCCTTGTAGAGCGCTAGTAGCTGGATCAGGTGATCGTTCAGGCGCTTGGACTGGTACAGCATTTGCGCCATCTGCGGATAGGCTGGATTGTCTTGCCCGGAATCTCCTGCCTGCACAAGCAGGTTCTCCAGCGTGCCGGTCAGCACGCTGATGGAATTCTTCATGTCGTGCACCGTGGAGGCGAGGAACATGAACAGCTCTGGCGAGCCGGCGCGGTCTTCCATGGATTCTCCAGCCATTGGATAGGAGGCCATTATAGCTTGCGGCGCTGCTTGAGCAGGAAGCGTCCGGGGTCCAGTGCGGCGGCCAGTGTTGCTTCGATGGGAAGGGGTTCGTCTTCCAGTTGACAGGCCAGGATTTCCGCTGCGAGCGGGGCCCAGATCAAGCCCCGGCTGGCGTAGCCGAGCAAGGCATGGAGGCCCGCGTGGCGCGGCAAGTCGCGCAGGCGTTCGGTGCGGGCCCCGCTGGCGCTGTCGGGCAGCGGGCCCACCAGCGGCAGGCGGTCCGGGGCCATGGTGCGGAACCCTACCCGGCCTTGCAGCGGGGCGCCTGCACCGTGCGGGCTGCCGAGGATTTCTTCCGCGCGCAGCAGGTTTTCAACCTGGCTCGATTGCCACAGCTGGCGCTCGGTGGACTTGTCGTAGGTGGCGCCGACGCAAACAATGCCGTCCACCGGCGGCGTCATATAGGCTTCGCGGCAGACCACCAGCTTGAGGCTGGGAAAGCTGCCTTGCTCCAGGTGGGTGACCTGGCCGCGCATGGTGTAGAGCGGCAGCTCACTGGCCTGCTCGAGCGCTCTCGCGCCGGCGCCGTTCGCCAGCACGACCGTCGGCGCCGCGGCAAGCAGCTGGCCTTGGGCATCGCTTACGCGCCACTCGTCTTGCGCGCGCTCGATACGCAGCGCTTCGGTGTGGAAAATCCGGCGCAGCTTGTCGCCGCAGGCTTGCAGCATGGCGCGGCAGGCGGTGGCCGGCGTCGCCCAGCCTCCCTGGGGGAAATACCAGGCCCCGTGGGGCGTCGGTGCGCCGAGCATGGCGCTTGCCTCTTGCGCATCGAGCCAACGCACGTATTGCTCCGGGTAGCGCCAGGTGTCGACGACTTCCTTTTGCAGCAGCGCGTGTTCGGCATCGCGCGCCAGTTGCAGCACGCCGCACTGGTTGCCGCGGATTGCACCTGTTTCAGCATCGGGGCCTGGTGCCTGCGGATCGAGGCCGCCCAGGTGCTGCCAGGCGCGCTGCGCGTACAGGTACGCCGCGCGCGCCAGGCGGGTCGGAATATTGTCGTCTTTCGACAGCAAAGGCATGAAGATGCCGGCGCGGTTGCCGGAAGCTTCCTGCGCAGGGGCGCCGTGGCGTTCGATCAGGGTAAGCTGCCAGCCGCGGGCTGCCAGGCGTTCGCAGGCGGCGCTGCCTGCCACGCCTGCACCGACAATGATGGCGCGGCGCTCGGGCGATGGGGCGCGCGGCGGCTGGGGCTTGAGGCTGGTGTAGGCGGCACGTTGCCACTCGCCTTCAGGTTCGCCGGTGACGGTGAAGCCGGCGGCGCGCAGGGAGCGCAGCGCATGTTCGTTGGGCCGGCGGATGCGCAGCGTGGATGCGGGCGCTGCGAGGCGTTGCAGGGCGCGGATGTGCTCCAGCGGCCGGTCGATAATGAACTCGTCGACACGGGCCACGATTTCGGGCAGCCAGGCTTCTGCAGGACCGGCGAGCAGGTCGAGCGTCAGGCGTTCCGCAGGCAGGTGCAGGCGGTGCAGGCCGGGGACGTCGACCGGCCACTGCGCCGCCAGGGCGGGCACGGCCTGCGCCAGCGCGGCAAGCGTGGACAGACCCGGAACGGCAGGCACGATCGCGAGATAATGCAGATGGCTAGCGCCGGCGCCGCCAGCCTCGGGTCGGTGGCGGGCGAGGGTTGCGAGGAACTGGGCGCCGCTGCCAAACGCGGTGTCGAGGACGACGTGGCGCGAATCAGCCACCGTGCTGGCACTCCTTGTATCGGAAGCATGCGAGGTCATGGTCGTTCACCATCCCGATCCCCTGCATGTAGGCATAAATGATCGTCGATCCGACAAACTTGAAACCGCGCCTGGCGAGGTCCTTGGAAATCCTGTCGGACAGTTCCGTGCGCGCCGGGCGCTCGCCCTGCGCTGTGATGCGATTCACGATCGGCTTGCCGTCGACAAAGCCCCATAGCAGCGAAGACAGGCTGCCGCCCTCTTCCAGCAGGCGCAGGTAGGCACGCGCATTGGTGATGGCGGCATTGACCTTGAGCCGGTTGCGCACGATCCCGGGATCGGACAGCAGCTGCTCGACCTTCGCCTCGTCATAGTCAGCAATCTTGCGCGCGTCCCAGCCATCGAACGCCGCGCGATAGTTGTCGCGCTTGTTGAGGATCGTCTCCCAGCTCAGGCCCGCCTGCGCGCCTTCGAGATTCAGCATCTCGAACAGGCGCAGTTCGTCGCGGCATGGGACGCCCCACTCCTGGTCGTGGTAGGCGATATAGCGTGGATTGTTTGGATTGGCCCAGGAACAGCGATGTGTGCTCATTGGGTGATTATAGTGCGCTCGCCAAGGCTGGTCACGATGCGCGCTTCGCCGCGCTCGATACATCGGCCAAGCTGGTGCACCAGGCGTGGGAACAATTCTTCCGGCTGCGCCGCCTCGGTCGCATGCACGGCAGTCCAGGCGTCGCGCCCGGAATGCTTGGAAATGTACAGCCCCAGGTCTGCCAGCTCCACCACCTGCGACCAGGACATCAGGCGCGGGTGCGAAGGCAGGAAGGGATAGCAGGCAAAGCCGATCGAGCAAGTGCGCGCCAGCCGCGTGCCATCCGGCAGGACGAATTCACGCGACGACACTGCCTGGCGGATGCGCTCCGCCACCACATGCGCGCCGCTGCGATCGGTAGCGCGCGCCAGCACCAGGAATTCTTCGCCGCCCCAGCGCACCAGGTAGTCCGACTCGCGGAACACTTCGCGCAGGCGGTCCTTCATCTGCACCAGCACCGAATCGCCGGCAGCATGGCCGTGACAGTCGTTGACTTCCTTGAAGTGGTCCAGGTCCACCATGTAAAACACCAGATCGCGGTCGGCCACAGCCTCGGTTCCCGAGGCCGGCCCGTCGTAGCCGCGCAGGCTGAGTGCCACGTCCGACTCCACGTGCTGCAGGAAGAAGCGGCGATTGCGCAAGCCGGTCAACTGGTCGGTCAGGCTCACCTCCTCCAGCGCCTTGTAGGCGCGCTCCAGTTCGAGATTCTTTTCCAGCAGTTGCGCCTGCGCGGCGGCGTTGTCCAGCGCGATGGCGCCGTAAGCGCACAGGGTGCGGAAAATCAGGCGCTCTCGCTCACCGTAAGCGTGCGGCAGCATCGACTGCACCGTCATGACGCCCAGCACGCGCTCGCCGATCATCAGCGGCGCAAACAGCAGCGTGAGTGTCGGCAGGGTGCCGGGGATCAGGTTGGGCGTGTCGGACTTGTCTTCGATTTCGATCAGGATTTCATCGCGCTCGCGCACGCAGCGCGCCGTGTTGAAATGCGGATCGGACAGCGCGATGCGCGTCGGCGGCAGCGGCAAGCCCATTTCCACGCCAAACGCGCAATGCAGGAAATCGCCGTCCGTCTCCAGCAGGAAGATCGAGAAGTGAGTCGAATCGAGCAGGCCGTGCACGTGCCGGTCCAGCGCGCGGAACACGGCCGAGGCATCGAGTTGCGCAGTGATTTCCTGGCCAATCGCGGACAGGTGGCTCAGCGTGGCGCTGGTCTGGGCCAGCACCTCCGCGCGCTGCGCCTCGGCGGCGGCAAGCTGTCGATCGCGCTCGGTCTGGTGCTGAACCTGCATTGCAATGGCGCGGTTGGTCGCTTCCTGGCTGTTGCTGCGGTCGCGCGCCGCATTGGCCTGCAGCGAAAACTCATAAGCGCGCGCGAAGTCGCCAACGGCCGCATATTCGCGCGCCACGGCATCGAGCAGTTCGCCGGGAACGATATAGCCGTCGATGGTGGCGGCAATCATCAAGGCCTCGCGCAGGTACTGCAGCACGGACATCGCGTTGCCGGCGTGGATATCGGCCAGAACGCGCAAGGCCGCGATCTGGCTGAACGGGTCGTTCAGCTCGCGCGCCAGCGCCAGCGCCGACCTGGCGGCGGCCTGCGCCTCCTCCATTCGCCCCAGCCCCGCCAGCGCATGCGCCTGGCCGCGCCGCGCGCAACGATGGAAATCGCTCTGCGCCAGGGCGTGGCCGCGCAGTTCCAGTTCGCGAAAGCTAGCCAGCGCCGCTTCATTGTCGCCAAGATCCAGCGCCAGGTCGCCCTGGTATTCCAGCGCCATGACGAAGGCGCGCGAGCCGGACAAGGGAGCCAGCATCTGCAGCGCGTCGCGCAGCAGCGCTTTTGCCGCCGGCCGCTGGCCGAGGTGGCGCAGCGTTTCAGCCGACTGCATCTGGCTCAGGCCGATGCACATTGGCCAGCCGGTCGGCCGCGCCAGCTCCAGCCCGCGCTGCATCCATTCCAGCGCGGCGTCGTGCGCATTCAGGCGCGTGAAGGCGTTGCCGATATTGGTGGCGAGGATCACGGCGCGGCGCACCTGGCCGGAGACCAGGGCCGCTTCAAATGCCGCGATCAGGTGCCTGATGGCGCGGCCGAACTCCGCCGCCTGAAATGCCGCCGTGCCGAGATAATCCGAAATCGATCCCGCGACCACCGGATGGCGGCCCGCCAAGTCGATCGCAAAGCGCTTGCTCCAGCGCTCGTTGGCGGCCGGCGCATTGCGAAACACGCTGAACAGCGCTGCCAGGCTCTCGAAAATATCGATGCGCATGGCGTCGCCGGAGGCGCGGGCATCTGCAATGGCCAGCGCCAGCTCGTTGTCGCAGCCGGCCGAGTCGCCGCGGTCGACTGCGACCCAGGCCAGCAGGCTATGGGTGTCGGCAGCACCCAGCCGGTCATTGTGGCGGGCAAATTCCAGCATGGCGCGTTCGGCGATGGCGATGGCAGCGTCGAGCTGGCCCGCGAGCCAACAGTTTTCAGCCTTTACCAGTTCCCAGCGCGCTGCCAGCACACGCCTTTCCGCCGCCGGCAAAAGATGGGCAAGCGGAGTTGCTTCTGCGACAAGTTGCGCCGAACGCACACCATCGCGCTGCCGCAGGTGCCAGGCCAGCCGGGAGAGCAATTTCAGGCGGCGTTCGCCCTCAGCAAAAGGCAATTCTGCTTCCCACAGGGCCAGCTCTTCGTCGAGCGCGAACAAATCCACTACTTGATATCCTTGAAATAGGTGTTGCAGTCTGGAATCATACCGCACGACCGGACTTTTCGGTGTTCAAGTAGCTTAAGCACTGCAAAGCTGACGACGCCGCGGCTGCCCGCGGCTGGCCGTCAGCGCCGTTCCGGCTTGGTACTGCGGGTGCTGGAATCAGGCTTGTTGCCGCCAGTGCTGCCATGGTCGTGGCCACTGGCTTCGGTTTGCGGCATGGTGCCGGCGCCGCTGCTGCCCTGGGTGCCGCTGCTGCCCACCGTCGCGCTGCCGCCCTTGATCGCGGCATTTAGCTGCTCGGCATTGTTCAGGTGCTGGTGGATGGTTGGCTGCAAGCGCGTGGCCAGCGATTTCAGTTCGCTGTCCTGTGCTGTCGATTCCGCCTTGCTCACCAGCTGGTGTGCTTCCTTGTGGGCTTGCACCCCGGCCTGCTCCATATAACTGCGGTCGAACTTGTCGCCGGAGAGTTTTTCCAGCTTGGCGGCCATGGCCTTATGCTTGGCATCGAGCTCGGTCGGCAAGGTCAGGCTGCGCGCAGCCGCCACTTTGCGCACTTCTTCCAGCCCCTTGGTATGGTCGTCGACCATTTGCTGGGCGAAGCTCTTGACGCGGTCGCTCTGGGTCTTTTGCAAGGCCAGCTTGGCTGTCTCGATTTCCGCCATATTGGCCAGGGCCAGGTCGGTCAGCATCTTCTGGTCCGCTTTGGCCAGGCCATCCGCCCAGGCGCTTCCGACGCCAAGCAGGGCTGACAATACAGCTACACGCATGAAATTGTTCATCGCATCCTCCGTGACTGAATAGGCAGGAAAATATTTTAGGCAGGATGGAATAAGCTGGCCACACGCTACGTATACGCAATACTCATCACACACGGAGGACAAAATGAAAGCTATCGTACTGACCCTGGCTGCCCTGCTGAGCACTGCCGCCCTTGCCGCCGAACCGCTGAAGAAAGCTGACGGCGTGTACGTCGATGCCGCCGGCATGACCGTCTACACCTTCGACAAGGACGTTGCCGGCAGCGGCAAGAGCGCCTGCGTCGATGGCTGCCTGAAAAACTGGCCTGCCGTTGCCGCCAGCGGCGAACTGTCCGCGCCGTGGTCGGCCATCACCCGCGACGATGGCAGCAAGCAGCTGGCCTACAAGGGCAAGCCGCTTTACCTGTTCGTCGGCGACAAGAAAGCCGGCGACCGCGCAGGCGACAACGTCAAGGATATCTGGCACGTCGTCAAGGATTGAGCGCATGCAGGAAATGCATGAACGCTTGCTGGCCTGCCTGCCGCGCCTGCGCCGCTATGCGCGGGCGCTGACCGGCGATAGCGCCAGCGCGGACGACCTGGTGCAGGATACCGTGGAACGCGGCTGGGAGCGCATCGCCCAGTGGCGCCCCGATGGTGACTTGCGCGCCTGGTTGTTCGGCATCATGCACAACCTGCACGTGGACCAGGTGCGGCGCTCGCCGCCGCCGGCCGTGGAGCTTGACGACGCGGACCTGCCGGCCGCGCCGCCCGCGGCGGGACTCGACTTGCGCGACCTGGAGCGCGCCTTGCAGCAGCTGCCGCCTGCCCAGCGCGAGGTCCTGCTGCTGGTGGCGCTGGAAGAAATGCGTTACGAAGAGGTGGCCGCCACGCTCGATATCCCGCTTGGCACGGTGATGTCGCGCCTGAGCCGCGCGCGCGAGAACCTGCGCCGGCTGATGACGGGGCAGCCGCCGGCCGTCAATTTGAAGGTTGTGAAATGAACGAAGCCGAATTGCAAGCCTGGGTCGATGGCCGCCTGCCGCCGGATCGGCAAGCGGCGGTCGATCGCTACCTGGCGGATCATCCCGCCGAAGCCGGCCGGCTGCAAGCCTACCGCGAGCAGAATGCCGCCCTGCACGCGCTGTTCGACGACATGCTGGACGCCGATGTTCCGCAAGCACTGCACCCGGCGCCGCCTGGCCGGCCCGGCCCGGCCAACAGTCCTGCGTGGGCCATGCCAGCCTGGCGCCGCATGGCCGCCATGCTGGCGCTAGCCGCCGGCGCGGGGGTGATCGGCGGCGCGGCCGGGTGGACGCTGCGCGGCGCGGGAATGGATGGCAGCACCGGACTTGCGGCCAGCAGCCCGGTGCTGCCCCTGGCCTCCCTGCCGCGCGAAGCCGCCATCGCGCACGCCGTCTACGCGCCAGAAATAAAACACCCGGTCGAAGTCGGCGCCGACCAGCAGCAGCACCTGGTGGCCTGGCTGTCGAAACGCCTGGGCAAGCAACTGCGTCCGCCGCAACTGGCGCAACAGGGTTATGAACTGGTGGGAGGAAGGCTGCTGCCCGGCGACACGGGTCCGGTTGCCCAATTCATGTACGCCGACGCCGGCGGCCAGCGCCTGACTCTCTACGTCAGTTCCGGCCAACAGCAAAACCGCGACACAGGATTCCGGTTCGCGCAGGAAGGCAATGTGGGAGTGTTTTACTGGATCGACGGCAGCTTCGGCTATGCACTGTCGGCTGCCGTCGGGAAGAAAGAGCTGTCGCAGGTCGCGAACGCGGTCTACGAACAGCTGCAGCCTAATTAGGCATGCGGCGGCCGGCTTCGGTAATACGGTTACGCATCACTTCCGGCGCTGCAGGCCCTGGCGCGAACATATAGTCCTCGTCATTGATGGCCAGGCCGCTATTGGCATCGACCAGCACCTGGTCGGCCGGCTTGCCGGTTTCGCGGCTCACCACCAGCAAGCTGGCGCCTTCCGGCGACAGGTGCTCATTACCCCAGGCGATGAAGGCCAGCAGCACAGGCTTGAAGTCGCGGCCGGCCTTGGTCAGGATGTACTCATAGCGCGGCGGACGGGTGCTGTACTGGCGGCGCTCCATCAGGCCGCCCTCGACCAGGCCGGCCAGACGACGGGTCAGCATGTTCGGCGCAATCTTCAGGCTCTTCTCGAATTCATCGAAGCGGGTCAGGCCGTAAAACGCATCGCGCAGAATCAAGATGCTCCACCACTCGCCTACCTTGCCGAGGCTACGCGCGATCGGGCAGGGCATTTGGCCAAAGTCGGTATGTTTCATGTTGCCTCCTAGTCAGTTGGTTTGGTTTAACCAGTTGAATGCTTCAGACTCAATTGAACCGCGAAAACACCCCTAAAAGACTCTCCAAAAATCACTCTTGCAAGGAACGTAGCTATCTTCTTTCCATTCGGCGTTGTTGCGGCGCACTTTACTTTTGCCAGAGGAGAGAATGCCTTTGCCCAATGTGAAATGCGCAACATTTTTTCAAACATGGGCATAATAAGCAACACGGCCCCACCCTGAGCGACCATGTACCTGACCAGCGATGCACAAGTGCGAAATATTTTGATCGTGGATGATTCCGCGTTCGAACAACGCATGCTCGTCGACTTGTTAAGCGAATTGCCCTACCGCGTGTCGGTGGCCTTTAATGGCGAGCAGGGCTACCAGCTGGCCCTGTCCGGCAGGCCGGACCTGATCCTGCTGGACGTGCGGATGCCGAATATGGACGGCTACACCTGTTGCCGCCTGTTAAAGGCCAACCCGGCCACGCGCGATATCCCGATCATTTTCCTGAGCGGCACCGAGGCGGTGGAAGACCGCATCATGGGCCTTCAGCTTGGCGGGGTGGACTTTGTCAGCAAGCCGTTTACGCCCGGTGAACTGGCGGCGCGCATCCATGTGCACCTGAATCTCATGAAGCGGCCCCCGGTCGAGGCCGGCGAAGCCGAGCCGATCGACACCGACTCGGTGATCGTCAACGCCGCCAAGCGCCTGATCTACGACAACCTGGCGGCCCTGCCCGGCCTGGCGGAAATCGCCGCCAGCGTGGGTACCTACCGCGAAAAACTGAACCAGCTGTTTCGTACCCATACCGGCATGACCGTGTTCGCCTACATCCGCGAAGCGCGCATCCAGCGCGGCATGCACCTGCTGCGCGATACCGACATGGACGTGCAGGACATTGCCCTGCTGCTCGGGTTTGCCAATGCCGGCAATTTCGCAACCGCCTTCCGCGAGCGGATGGGCACCACTCCCAGCAGCTACCGCGCCTCGATCATCAAAACTTGTGATTGAGCTTGACTGAGGCGAAGCGGCCGCGCGGATCGCCTTGCGTATAGTCGAAGAAGTTGAACGAGCTGTCCCACGAAGGTTTGCGGTCAAAGGCATTCGCCACGAAATTCCGTAAGGTTTCCATCAGCTTGCTGTCCGAGCGGGCGATGGAAGCGTCGTATTCCCAGCCGTTCCAGTTGCCCTTGATGGCGGTCCACCTTGTCCTGCTTCATGCGCGGCCCCTCTGCAACGACGCGCCGCGTTCAAGCTGGCCAGTGCCCTCGGTGGACGAACCCACTTGCGCGCTCACCTCCGTAGCCTTGAATTCCTTGTACAGGATGATATTGACCACACCTACTACCGCATCCGAACCGTAGAAGGACGAGGCGCCATCTTCAGCACTTCGATGCGCTGCACGGCGGCCATCGGCAGCGAATTCACATCGACGAAGACTTCCTGCGGCTCTTGCGCCATGGCGTATTAAAACTCAGGCTTATATGCGATTTGAATATATAGACAGCATTGTCTACATTTCGCCACAAGGAAAACGTCAAAGTATACAACACTGTCTAGACAGGCTATTCTATTCAAAACGTTAGAAGGAAACAAACATGGCTACCATTCCGAAACCCACTCCCGCCGAGCTGGAATTGCTGCAGGCGATCTGGCCGCTGGGCCCCGCCACCGCCAAGCAGGTGCACGAAGCCATGCTGGGCGAGAAGCCTGACCTGGCCTATGGCGCCGTGCTGCGCCTGATGCAGATCATGCATGGCAAGGGCCTGTTGATCCGCGACGAGAGCCAGCGCTCCCATATCTATGCCGCCGCCGTGGCGCGCGAGGCAATGCAGGGCAATATGCTGCAGGACTTGCTGCAGCGCGCCTTCGCCGGTTCGGCCAAGGCGCTGGTGCTCGCGGCCCTGCGCAGCGGCATCTCGAAGAAGGAACGCGAAGAAATCGAAGCGCTGCTGAAGCAGGAGGACAAGCCGAATGAATGACATCATCCACGCGGCCGGCTGGGCCCTGCTCCACTTTGTCTGGCAAGGTGCACTGGTCGGCCTCGCTGCGGCCGCCCTGCTCTGGCTGATGCGCGACGCCCGCACCGGCGCGCGCTACGCAGTTGCCTGCATGGCCATGCTGGCCTGCCTGCTGTGGCCTGCCGGCGAATTCGCCAGTGCGCTGCAAACCACGCCGCGCTCCCTGCAAGCCCTGGTACTGTCTGGCAGCGCGGCCACGCTCGGACAAAGCGAACTGCTGGCCAGCATCGACAGGCACTTGCCGATGCTGGTCGCAGCCTGGCTGGCCTGCGTCGGCGCACTGGCGCTGCGCAGCGCCTTCGGCTTGGCCTGGATAGCCCGCGCCCGCCGCACCGGCGGCCGCAACGGCCATTGGCAGCAGCGCCTTTCGAATCTCGCAACCCGCCTTGGCATTCGCCGCCAGGTCGGCCTGCGCATCGTTGAAACGCTGGCCAGCCCTATCACTGCGGGCTGGTGGCGTCCGGTCGTGCTGGTCCCGGCCGCGCTGTTAGCGCGCATGCCGCCGGAATTGCTGGAAGCCTTGCTGGCGCACGAGCTGGCCCATGTGCGCCGCCACGACTTCCTGGTCAACCTGCTGCAAAACGTGGTCGAGACCCTGCTGTTCTACCACCCTGCCGTGTGGTGGCTATCGCGCCGCATCCGCCACGAACGCGAACTGGTGGCCGACAGCATTGCCGCACGGTTGACTGGCGAACCGCGCCGCCTGGCACTCGCCTTGTCCGAGCTGGAGAAAATGCAGTTCGCCTCGCAGCGCGTAGCGCTGGCTGCCGATGGGGGCGACCTGATGCAGCGCATCCGCCACCTGATGGCGCCGCAAGAGCAGCACAGCAACTGGAGAGCCGCTGTGGCTGCGCTGGGCGTCGCCGCAGCCTGCCTGGCCGGCTACGCGAATGCCCGCGTCGACGCCGCCAACGTGCCGGCAGCGCGCATGCCGGCCGTGGTCGACTTCAAGTCCTGCGCCAAGCCGCTGTGGCCCAGCGAGGACCTGCAAGCCGAGCATACCGGCACCGTGACGCTGTCGTTCCACATCGACGAACGCGGCAACGTCGCCGGCTCGCGCGTGGTCAGGTCCAGCGGCCACCCGGGCCTGGACATGGCCGCGCAAACCGGCATCGGCAAATGCCATTTCAAACCCGCCAGGGTGCGCGGCAAACCCGTCGCTACCTGGCAGCAAATGCAGTACGTTTGGACCCTCGAATAAGGAACACTGCTGATGAGATTGAGTACCACCATCGCGGCACTGGTTCTGGGCCTGGTGTCTGCCGCCGGCAGCGCGCAGGCCTCCGGCATCGCCCTCCCCTCGTATCCGTTCGTCAGCAGCAGCGGCAAGGCGCAACTGTGGATGCGGCCCGACATCGGCGAAGTGAAGTTCGAAGCCGGGGCCCAGGATGCGAGCGCGGAAGCCGCCGCCGCACAATTGCAGGAATTGAGCGCCAGCGTGATGCAGCTGCTGGCCGATCACGGCGTGCAGCAAGCCGACATCGAATCCTACGAGATCGAAAAGAAAACCGTCCCGGTCAACGAGCAACAGGCGCCAGCCTATTCGATGGGCCGCCTGTTCCACGCCCGCGTGCGCGACCTGGCGCAATGGCCGGACCTGCTCGCCAAGCTGGTCGAGTTGGCCCACATCACCGGCATCAGTTCGACCTTCGACCGCACTGATAGCGACGATATCAACACCCAGCTGATGGCAGCCGCCGCCGACGACGCGCGCAACAATGGCAACTCGCTGGCCAAAGCCTTCGGCCGCAAGCTTGGCCCGGTGGTCGCCATCGCACGCGGCCCGCTTGCCCAGGTCGGCGCACCGTTCATGGAGCAGCAGGCCGGCCGCGAAACTCGCGGCACCGCGCCGCAAACCGGCAAATACAGCGTGCCGGATTCAATCCCCTATTTACAAACCGTGAATGCCATCTTCGTCCTGAAGTAAGCCACAAGCCTTGACGTCCCCCCGCCCTAAAGGACGGGGATTCCTGCTTCCAGCGTCGCACGTCCGCGACGGAGAATGTTTAACGCAGCATTACGATCACGATCATGTACCACACCGCATTCGCTGCATTCCCACTCTCTTATTCCAAGGCCTGCGATACCCTTCGGCCTCGAATCGGGCAGTGCACCACAATTCGAGCAGGTCTGGGTGGTAAAGCGTTCGTCCACTTCCACAAACCGCGCGCCATGCCTCATGGTCTTGTACGCCAGCATCTTACGGAAGGACGACCAGCCTGCATCAAGCACGGACTTCGCCAGGCTGGTTTGGGCGAGTCCACTAGCGTTGACGTTGCCAACAGCGATATGGTCGAAGGCGCGGGCAAGATTCACCGAACTCTTATGCAAGAAGTCCAGCCGGCGCCGCGCCGTGCGCGCCTGGATGGCTTTGACGCGGCGCCGCTTGTGGGCTCGCTGCGCTACTGCCAGCGCCCCTTCGGACTCACGGTAAAAACCCGGCGCCGGAATTTTTTCTCCCTCGGACGGGGTAGCGAGATCCTTCAAGCCAAGGTCGATCCCGACGCCGTGGCCGAGTGGACGGACCGGAGCTGCGGCAACCTCGATCACAATATTGAGAAACCAATTGCCCCGGCTGTCTTGCGCAAAACAGCTGCCATCCTTGATTTTCCCATCAGGAAGCGGGCGCGAGTGAAACACTCGGAACGTATCGCCAGCAAAGCGAAACGCGTTGCCTTCCCGGTGCAGGTCGCGCCCTTTGAGCGGGACCCAGCCCAAGGATTTTCGGCCGCGGTAGCGCAAATACGGCCGACGGTGTTGTGCACGCGATTTGGCAAATTGTTCGCATACGGCATTGATCACACCAGAGTGCAGCTCCAATTCTTTGCTGCTGCCGGTAGTCAGCTTGTTCAAGTCGAAGCCAGTCAGCCAAGGGCGCTCGAACCGCAAGGCATCTTTCTGCCGGTCATTGCAGTAGTTCCAGACGAAATTCACCTTACGGGCTCGCAGATCAAGCAGCCCGTTTTTCGATTTCACACGGAAACGGTAGACGAGAATCATACTGTAACTTTATACAGTATTTCACTAATCTCAAGGGGAACAGCTGCTTTGCGGTCGGCTCTTTTCACTCCCCGCCCTGAAGTACCGGGTTTCTCGGAGCATATCTGATGAAAATTCGACTGATCGCCTGCGCGGCGATGGCCTTCGCACGCGCCTACGCCCAGGAAACGCCACCTGTCGTGCAGGTAAAAGCCAGCGCCGACATGCAGCGCGAGCGCGACACTGCCTCGCGCACCATCATCACCCGCGAGGAAATCCTCAAGTTTGGCGACGCCAATGCCCTTGAAGTGCTGAAGCGGCTACCGGGGGTGTCCGTCAGCGACGGCGGCCCGCGCATGCGCGGCCTCGGTGCCGGCTACACCCAGGTCCTCCTCAACGGCGATCGCCCTCCCCCCGGCTTTTCACTGGACAACCTGGCACCGGAAGTGATCGACAAGATCGAAGTGATACGCTCCGCCACGGCAGAGCACAGCACGCAGGCGGTAGCAGGCACCATCAATATCGTTCTGCGCAAGACCGCCAGCGCGCCAACGCGGGAATGGCGCGCTGCCGCCACCCTGCCGGCGCGCCTGCCATCGCGCAGCGCCGGCTTCGGCCTGGCGGACAAGGATGGCACAGGCAGCCATAACTTCAATGCCAGCGTCACGCAAGGCAACAACCATCGCCCAGAACATACCGCTGTGCTGGAGACCAGCCCGGCCGGCGCGGTCACCAGCCGGCGCGAGGAGGAAGAGCGCAGCCGCAACCGCTTCCTGTTCTTCAATGCAAACAGCCGCTTCAACTGGAGGCTGCCTGCAAAGGAAACGCTGGGATGGCAAACCTTCGCCAGTGTGGTGCGCTTTCATGCCGACCGCGCACGCGCAGTGCAACTGACCGGCGGCAGCGTGCTGCCCTACGTGCACACCGACTATGGGCGCAAGGATGAAACGGCGGCGCTGCGCACGGAAGGCAACTGGTCGCGCCCGTGGGGTGAAGGCGGCCGCATCGAATCCACGCTGAGCATCAGCGGCGACCAGGCGCAACGCGAGCGCAACTCGGGCTTTGATCGCATCGCTGGCGAGCGTACCCTGGACCGTGGCTACGACGTCGACGCCAGCAGCCGCCGCGGAGGCTGGACCGGCAAGCTGTCGCTGCCGGCCGCACGCGGCCATGCCATCAGCCTCGGTTGGGACCTGTCATCCAGCCGCCAGCGCGAGCGCGAACAGCAGGACGAGACGTCGGCAGGCGGCGCCGGCGTCGTCGATTTCGATCGTACCTCGCGCGCCCGCCTGCGCAATGCAGCGGCGTACGTGCAGGACGAATGGGAAGTCGGGTCCGGCTGGTCGCTGTATGGCGGCCTGCGGCGTGAGACCAGCGAGACGCACAGCAGCGGCAACGATTTTGCCGCGGTGACGGTGAGCGCCGGCGTCACCAGCCCGATCCTGCAAGCGCTATGGAAGCTGCCGGGCGAGCAGCGCCGCCAACTACGCTTTGCCCTGGCCCGAACTTACAAGGCCCCCACCACCAACCAGTTAATGCCGCGCCGTTCTCTTAGCCTGGTCAATACGGAACTGGCGCCCGATACCAGCGGCAACCCGCAGCTCAGGCCCGAGCTGGCGCGCGGCCTGGATGTCGCATTCGAAGCTTACGGCAAGGATGGCGCCTTGTTCTCCCTGTCCGCCGGTATGCGGCACATCGGCGACGTGATCTTCAACGCAGTCTCCGAGAAGGATGGGCGCTGGGTTTCCTCGCCCGATAACTTCGGCAGCGCACGCACCAGCAGCATGGAGCTGGAATGGAAAGGCCCGCTTCCGGCAACGCCGCTGCGCTTCTCCCTCAACGCCGGGCGCCATTGGTCGCATGTGGACAGCGTACCGGGACCGGATAACCGGCTGGCCCGGCAACCACGTTGGACAGCGAACGCCGGCGCCGATTACCGTTCGGGGCCATGGGGTGGCGGCGCCAACCTGTCGTACACCGCCACGGGCTGGGTCCGGATCACGCGATGGCAATCCGCTTATAACGGCATTGAACGCAACCTGGAAGCTTACGTCAGCTACCGCCTCGCACCCGGCAGCCAATGGCGCATCACCGCCGGCAGCATCCTGCGCCAGCCGTCTCTTGCCGGGAGCGTGTATGCGGATGCCAACGGCCGCAAGGAGAATGTGCAGTCCATCGACAATCCGGCCTGGATCCGCGCCAGCTACGAGCGCCAGTTCTGAGACTGCCTAGTGCCCTGCCCGGCGCTCGCGGCGCCAATGCCGCCACGCCACCAGGGCATTGATCCAGTAGGCCGCATACAGCACGGCCGTCAGGTACAGCCCGCGGCTGGCGTATAGCGGCACCGAGATGGTATTCACCAGCAGCCACACCGGCCAGTTCTCGATGCGGCGCCCCATCAGCAGCACTTGCGCGATGACAGAGAACATCAGCACGGTCGAATCGACAAAAGGCGCGAAGGCGTTGGTGTAGTGCTTCAGCATCAGGCCATAAGCGGCGGTGGCCGCGACGCCCGCCAGCGCCATCATCAGCAGGGCAGCAGGCCGCGTGGTACGGATATGCAGCGCATGGCCATGGTCGCCGCGCAGCCACTGGCGCCAGCCGATAATGCAGGTGACGATGAAGAACAGCTGCAGCGCCACGTCGGCATACAGTTGGGAGTCGTAGAACAGCACGGAAAACAGCGAGCAGCCAAC
This sequence comes from Pseudoduganella sp. S-14, assembly GCF_049913285.1. Lineage (GTDB taxonomy): Bacteria > Pseudomonadota > Gammaproteobacteria > Burkholderiales > Burkholderiaceae_D > Rugamonas. The sequence goes on along the minus strand of NZ_CP183991.1, from coordinate 1,024,625 downwards.
AATGCCGGTCCACCAGGAATGGATGTTGTTGCGTCCCGCCAGGACGATCGAGACTGCCATGATCGCATTTGCAGCGATTTCAAGCGGCTCAGCCATAATCATGCGCATGGGACGTATTCAGCCTCTCGATAATATGACCAGCAACCCGCGCATGTCTTCGCCGCTTTCCTGGCGCAGGGTGCTTGGGGTGATTTCATTGATGGCAAAGCCGTGGCTGCGCGCAAGCGCTTCGATGCCCTGGCGCGAATGCGCATAGCGGCCGGAGGAACGCAATACGAAGTCCTCGGCGCCATCGTGCGCCTCCACCGAGAAGGCCAAGCGGCCGCCCCTGCGCAACGCCAGCCGCGCCACGGAAAACACCGCTTTCAGCTCCCCCAGGTAGACAAACACGTCGGCCGCGACGATGACGTCGGCGCTGGCCGGGCGGGTCCGCAAATAGCCCACCATCTCGCCGCAGTACAAGCCGTCATACAGGCCGGTATCGCGAGCGCGGTCCAGCATGTGCGGCGACAGGTCGACGCCTTCCAGCAGGCAGGCCAGTGGCCGCAGCAGCGGCCCGCACAGGCCGGTGCCGCAGCCGGCGTCCAGCACATCGAGCTCGCCCGGCGGCAAGTGGCGGCGCAAGGCCTCCACCAGCAGCGACGGTGTGCGGTAACGCAGCACGTCGACCAGGTGGCGGTCGAAATTGCCGGCATACTGGTCGAAGAGCGCCTTCACGTACGCGGCCGGCGAGGCTCCCGGCGCCTGCTCGGCGCCCATGATGGCCAGCATGTAGCCGACGGTTTCGGCGTCAGCGCCAAAGGCCAGCGCTGCCTGGTAGGCTTCCACCGCTTCATCGCGGCGGCCCATCGCGCGCAGTGTGTTCGCCAGTCCAAGCTGGGCGCGGGCGTAGCGCGGACGCACCGCCAGCGCATCCTGGAAGCTCGCCAGGGCTTCCTCGTAATCCTGCGCACGCAGCAGCAAGGCGCCGCGCGAACACCATGCTTCCGCGTACTCCGGCTGCAGGTGCAGTGCGCGCTCGAAGCCTTCCAGCGCATCGGCCGGCTTGCCCAGGGCCAGCAGCGACACGGCGGCGCCATGCAAGGCCTCCGGATATTCCTGCCGCACCCTCAGCGCCGCAGCGAAGCTGTCCAGGGCGGCCTCGTGGCGTGCCAGTGCCTGCAGCGCCAGCGCACGGTTGCACAAGGCGTCGGCATACCCGGGCGCGAGGCTCAGCGCCGCCTCATAGCTTTCCAGCGCGCGATCGAGATGCCCAAGATGGCGCAAGGCGTTGCCGCGGTTGCTCAGGGCGATGGCGTACTTCGGCTGCAGGACCAGCGCCCTTTCGAAGCTGGCCAGGGCTTCTTCGTAGCGGCCCAGGTCCTGCAAGGCTACGCCGCGGTTGCAGTGGGCGATGGCGCGGCGGGCATCGATGGCCAATGCGCCATCGATCAAGTCCAGCGCGCGCTGCGGCTCGCCCTGCTGGCGCGCCAGGGCGCCGCTCAGGTGCAGCGCATCGAAATTGAGTGGCTGGTCGCGCAGCACCTCATCGTAGATGGCTTGCGCGCGAGACAGTTCACCCTTCTGGTGCAGTGCAACGGCTTGTTGCAGCAGTGAATGTATTTCTTTCATGGCCGCTATTACACCAAGCCGTCACACAGGCGTCAAACAGCCGTCACATTCTGCCAGCAAAATGCGTGCATCTGGCGCTGCCGCGCCACTACCGGGGCCGGCGGTCGGGAAATATACCGGCACCACATTCACCAGCTTTTTTCTTTACAGCGACGCTGCCATCTGAAACACTGTCCTCGTGGATATTTTCGGATGCCCTCGGTCATGAGGATGTTGCTCGCCGCACTCCTGATTCAGCTCGCCTGCCCGGCCGGGGCGTGCACCTTGCGCATGGCGCCGGAAGAATGGCCGCCCTACTTTTATCACAATGACAAGGAAGTGCTGAGTGGCGTCGATTTCGAATTGCTGCAGGCCATACTCAAGCATGCCGGCTGCGCCCTGCAACTGGAAAAGGAAATGCCGCCGGCGCGGCGCAACGTGCTGTTCCAGCAAGGCAAACTGGACCTGCTGATGGCCGCGTCCGCCACTGAGGAGCGGCGCGGCTACGCCCGTTTCAGCCTGCCCTACCGGCAGGAGACGGTGGGCCTGTTCACGCTGCCCGAAAAGCTGGACAAACTGCGCCGCATCGACAGCTTCCAGGACATCGCCACCCAGCATGCCAGCCTGCTGGCGCCGCGCCTTGGCTTTTACGGCGACGACTACGAACGCGCCCTGCCGCTGCTGAACGCGGAAGGACGGCGCAGCACCTTCGGCACTTTCGAACAGGGCATCAAGATGCTGGAGGCGGGGCGCGGAGACCTGATCATGGGCGATGCCCACGCCCTGCGCCACATCGCGCGCCAGCAAAAGGTCCGGATCGTGCAGCTGCCCTACATGCCCTATCACGCGCCGGTGCATTTGATGCTGAATGCCGCCAGCACCACGCAAGCGCAACTCGCGCGCATCAACCAGGCGATCACCCAGCTGGAGCAGAACGGCGCGCTGGCTGCAATCCGTGCGCGCTACGGCATCAATTAATCCAGGAATCCGCGCACCGTTTCGTAGAGCTGTACGCGTGCCGCTTCCAGGTGCATCACGTGGGTGCCGCGCGCGATGGTTACGTAGGTTGCGCCCTTGATCGCGGCCTGCAAGGTGCGGTAGTCGGCGTCGCCGGGCCAGGCGTCCCATTCGCCGCGCACCAGCAGCACGGACATTGCCAGCCGCGCGGGATCGTAGTAGCTGCGGCCCTGCTGCAAGTCCGCAAGGTCGGCACTGGGACCGGCAGGGAAGCTTACTGCGCCATCGCGGCGCCCATCCGACGCCAGCCATTGCGCGCCCCAGCGAGCGAAGACATCGGCGTGCAACAGCGGCGGTTCTTGCGGTGGGCGCAGGCCGTCCATGGCAGCGATGCGCTGGGCGGGCGTCAATGCCTCGTAGGCATCGACCGGCTTGGCAGGTGCAGCCGCCGGCGCTGGGTCGGCTGCAGCACGCGGCGTGATGGCCGCGAACAGCACCAGCTTCGCCACTTTGGCCGCGTGGTCCTGGGCGTAGCGCGCCACCACCGAGCCGCCCCAGGAATGCCCGACCAGCAGGACTTGCGGCTTGCCCGTCCTGCGCAGGATGGCGTCCACCGCGCTGCCCACGTCCTGCGTCACCTCGCGCGCGCGGCCAGGCGGCGATGCTGCAGCGCCGGCATAGCGATCCGACAGCCCGTAGCCGGGAAAGTCGAGCGCATACACGTCGTATCCGCGGGCAGCCATCCAGTCCATCCACGACTGGCCATCCATGCGGAAATCGAAAGACAATCCCGAGGGGAACGAAGCTCCGTGCACGAACAGCACGGGCAGAGCGCCATTGGCACGGTCGGGGGCGGTGTGCCGCACTCGCGCCACCAGGGCTGGCTGGTGGCTGGGGATGTCGATTACTTCGTAGGCTGGCATGGCTGGCTCCCTTCAAAGCCATCATGCTAGCGAGCGCCTCGCCGTAACAATTCGTCAGCCGGCGAAGAATGGATGCGTCAGCAAACCTTGAAGACGCGCAGCCAGTCGCAAGTCCACATGCTGACGCGGTGCAGCAGCCCAGCAGGATCGCCCCAGATAAAGAAGGCGACTGCAGCCAACACCAGCACGACGACAAATCGCTTCATTTCAGCACATAGCTTGCCAGGACTGCCTGCACTTCATAGATGCTCAGGCGCTTGTTGAATTTTTGCGTGAACGGTTCCGCAGTGCTGGAGATCCAGATCTTCAAGTCGGCGTCGAGGTCCAGCGTGCCGCCGGTCTCGATGCTGAAATGCGTCACGCTCTTGTAAGGGATCGAGTGATACTCCTTCTTGCTGCCCGTGACACCCTGGATGTTCACTACCACCAGGCGCTTGTCGGTAAACACAAAATAGTCGCGTATCAGCTGGTAAGCATGCTCCACTCGCTCATTCGGTGCAAGGACTTTTGCAAAGTCTTCCCGCAAGTCCGCGATGTCGATCTTGGACGCGTTACCCAGCATGCCGTCAAGGATTCCCACTTCAACCCTCCTTCTCAGTGTCAAAGTGGGAATCTACCACGTTACAGGCGGCAGCTCGCCACCGGCGTAGGTTCCACCACGAAGCTGTAATGGGCAGTGTAATCGCCCTGGATAGGCTGCGTGCCGGAAGCGCCTGCATTCGGCCCGATGATATAAGTCTGCGCCTTCGGTATGCCGCCGTCGGCATAGGCCGTAATATCGGTCGTGGCGTTGCCGTAGGCGCGCACGATATTCAGGCCAACGGTGTTGCGCAGGTAGCGCACATAATCGGTCTTGAACTGTTGCGTGTCCGGTGGAATGGGGCCGCCGCCGTAGGGATTTGAGTGGTAGTGCCATTGCCCCATGTTCTGGATCTTCAGCCATTCCAGGCCATCCTTCGTTACCCAGTAAGGCCGTCCGGTCAGGAAAATGACCTGGTAGCCTTTCTGGCGGTAGGCATTCACGACCTGCGGCGCGTAGGAATACGCCGTTGCAGTCTTGACGCCGACGTAATCGGCATAGGCTTCGAAATCGTTGATGGTCAGGGTGCCGTCGATGTCGAACAGCACCGCGTCACGGCTTGGATCGACCACGCTCAGGTAGCCGTTCGTGCTGCTCAGGTCACCCTCCACCACGAAGCGCACCACATAGTCGCCGACCGGGCGCACGCCAAGGGGCACGCTGGCCTTGCCGTCGCTGTCGGTAATAAAGCTGCCGAGATACTGCCACTGCTGCATGCCGGTGCCATACAGGTAGGCATGCACCCGTTCGCCTTCCAGGTCCTTGTGCAGGACCGCGTCGTAATCGAACTTGCCCGTGATGGTCGCGGGCTGCCCCGCCTTCACAATGACGTCGTGCGCCATATGCCAGGGCTTGTACAGGCCGGCCAGGATGGTGTTGCCGAAGTTGGCAAAGCCCTTGCGCGCAGGGCCCGACAGCGCAGGCGGATTGGCCGCCGTCACGTAGTCAGGGCAAGCCGCCAACGCCGGCAAGACGGAAAAGGCGCACGCGGCCACGACCGCGCAGCTAACGGTTTTCAGCATCTGTTCCTCCTATAAATGGGTGTGCCGGCCAAACTAGCAGGACTCTGCTACAAGTAAATGACCGCACGAGCCAAAATCTTAGAGGCGGCCCTCCATCGTGCGCACGCGCTTCCTGGGGTAAGTTTTCCGGTTCAGGACACTCACTTTTCGGAGGCAGAATGAAGCTGGCAGGCGTCATCGTTTCTCTCCTGCTCGGGATGCAGGCGTTGCACGCGGCGGACCTGGGCCTGGGCATCCGCACGCAATACGACGTAGCCATGGACACCCCGCTCAATCGCATCCAGGTACTGGGCGCGCATAATGCTTGGAACGACAGCGGCGCGACCTGGGCCAACCAGCGCTGGCCGATGAACCAGTTGCTCAATTCGGGTATCCGCAACATCGACCTGGACCTGCACATGAATAATGGAGAAGTGCAGCTGTGCCACCAGGACTGTGCGGCGATCTACGGCGCTCCCGACAATTATCCCAATGAGTTGTGGAAGATTCGCAACTGGCTTGACGCGAACCCGAAGGCAATCGTCTTTGTCGACCTGGAGGACCGTGCCAACAACCAGGCCGGCGTGGTGGGTCCCTTGACAGCGGTCTTCGGCCCCCTGCTGTACAAGCCCTCCGACAAGCCGGCCAACCGCTGGGAAACGCCGCGCGAAATGATCGCCCGCGGCAAGCGGGTGATCGTCAAGTCTGCCAACAATACCTACGATGGCGCCGTGGTCTGGCAAGGCCCGTTGTTTGCCACCGGCGCTGCGGGCGGCTGGAACAGCCGGCAAGTCAAGTACGTCAACACCGCCAACTGCACAGTAGACGGGTTGCCGATCGAGCAGGACAAAATCTACGCGGTCTCCGACTCCAAGCTGGGCAAAGACGTGCTGCCCGATTCCTGGGTCGACGAAACCGGCACCATCGACGCTTCCAACATCCCTGCCCTGATGCGCTGCGGCGTCGACAACGTCGATGCGGACCGCTGGGACGAAGGCATGATCGCCTCCGCCATCTGGTCCTGGGCCGATGGCGAACCGAACGGCTATAACAATGAAGACTGCGCGCAAATGCGCGGCGACGGGCGCTGGAACGATGCCGCTTGCACCGTGGCGCTGCGCTTCGCCTGCCAGAGCAAGGCCCAGCCGGATGACTGGCGCGTCACGCCTGCGGCTGGCGCCTGGCAGGGCGGCAAGCAGGCGTGCGTCGCGGCTTTCGGCAGCGGCTTCGCGTTTTCCGTTCCCGCCAACGCGTACATGAATGAACGCCTGCGCCTGGCGGCGGGCGCTAATCCGGTATGGCTCAATTACTCGGACCAGGCGGAGGAAGGCAAATGGGAAAAGTATGACGATGCGCCAACGCGCTGGGACACCGGCGCCTATGGCAATAACGCCGACCTCTCGCAAACCTTGCGCCTGCCCGGTGCCGGCGCAGTGCGCGTCAACGTCAGCGGCTTGCTGGGTGCGGGCGACGTGCTGCGTATTTACGACAGCAACCGTCGCCCGCTGCAGAGCTTCAGCGGAGCCCTTGCCCAATCGCTGGTTGTTGCCGACAACGCCGTCATCGCGCAACTGGTCTCCGCCGGCGCCGGCACGTCCAGCGGAGCGAGCGTCAGCATCGAAGCGCTTGCCACGAGCTGGAGCAGCGGTGCTTACGGCAACAACGAAGACCGCTCCCAGTGGCTGACTATCCCCGGCGCAGCCGCGCTGAAAGTCTACGTCAACGGCGCCACCGATGCGAACCGGGACTTCATCCACGTGTATGACCGCAATGGAGCGCTGGTGAAATCGCTGTCCGGCGCCATCGCCACCAGCTTCATGGTCGGCGGCGACAGCGCGCGCATCCGCCTGGTGTCGGATGGTTCCGTCACCGGGGCGGGCGTGACTGCCAGCGTCAAGCCTGGCAGCGCCTATGTGTTCCGCAAGCTGGTCGACGGCCGTGGCAAATGCATGGACATTGAGGGCAACAACCTGACCAACGGCACGCCGGTCCACCACTGGAGCTGCCAAGGCCAGGTCACGCAACTGTGGTACCAGGACCCGGATGGCCTGCTGCGCAGCAAGAACAATCCCGACAAATGCGTCGACGTCTACGCCTTCGGTACCGGCAACGGGGCCAAGCTGGTCGTCTGGGACTGCAACGACAAGGCCAACCAGCGTTTCTCCTGGTCCGGCCAGACCCTGCGGCCGGCCCACGCCCCTGGCAAGGCGGTCGACGTCAAGGACGCCTGGTGGGGTTCATTCGATGGCCAGGACCTGCACCTGTGGGACTACCAGGAAAGCTGGGGCCAGTCCTGGCACTGGGAATGACTTGGTGCCGGCGTTGCGATTGCGCCGGGTCGGTTTCCAGCCGGGCCTCATGCGACCCGCCTTTCGTTTGCCAGGAAATCCGTCGCGGCGTAGACGGCCAACGGACGGGCGAAGTAATAGCCCTGCAGGAGATGGCAGCCGAGCTTGCGCAACTGCGCCGCCTGGCTCGCATCTTCCACCCCTTCGGCCACGATTTCAAGACCAAGGTTGCGCGCCAGGCCGACCGCGGTGGCGCAGATCTCCAGGTCCTTGGCCGACTTGCCGATATCGCGCACAAAGCTGCGGTCAAGTTTGAAGGCATGCACCGGCAGCAGCTTCAGGTAGCCGAGCGAAGAATAGCCTGTGCCGAAATCGTCAATCGACAGGCGCACGCCCAGCCTGCGCAAAGCCTCCAGCCGTTCAATCGAGCGTTGCGGGTCCTGCATCAGCACCGACTCCGTGATTTCCAGTTCCAGATCGGCGCCCTGCAGGCCGGCGCGCTGCAAGGCCGCCTGCACGGTATCGCCAAGATCGGACAGCAGCAACTGCTGCGCCGACAGGTTGACCGCCACGCGGATATCGATGAAACCGTTTTCACGCCAGCTCGCCAATTGCCGACAGGCGGCATCGATCACCCACGAACCGATAGCGGCAATCGCGCCGGTCGCTTCAGCCAGCGGGATGAACTTGTCCGGCATGACCAGCCCGAGCGACGGATGATGCCAGCGGATCAGCGCTTCCATGCACACCACGCGCCCGGAGGCGGCACATATCTGCGGCTGGTAGTGCAGGACGAACTGCTCTTTTTCAAGCGCGCCCTTCAATTCGTTCTCCAGGCCGATGCGTTCGCTCAGCGTCTGCTGCAGCGAAGGGTGGAACACGCGCAGGTTGCCCGGCCCTGCGTCGCGCGCCTGGTGCAAGGCCAGCGCGGCCGAAGCCAGGAGATCCTCCGCCGACGCAGCGTGGTCGGGATAGACGGCCACGCCGGCGCTGAAGGTCATGTTCAGTACCGTGCCGGGAACGCTGAATGGCGGCTTGACCGCGGCCAGTATTTCTTCCACTTCGCGCTCGATGCCAGCCACTGTCTTGTGGCCCGCAATGCCGACGACAAAGCGCGCGCTTCCCAGGCGCGCCACCAGCCCGCCTTTGCTGCAGTCCTGCCGCAGGCGCTGCGCCACTTCGACCAGCAATTGATTGCCGGCCTCGTAGCCGCGGGTGCCGTTGATGATCGCCAGCCGGTCCAGGTCAAGCAGCAGCACCGCCATCCTGGTCAGGTTCGATTCACTCTGGATGAACATGGCGTGCAGCTTTTCCAGCGCACCCGCGCGATTCGGCAAACGCGTCAGCGCATCGTTGGTCAGCGCATGCTCGAAGCGCAGGCTGGAAAGCTTGTGGCTCTCGACTTCGCGTTCCAGCGCGGCGCTGATACGAATCTTCTCGGTCATGCTCCGCGCGGCCTCCCGCCGCACCAGCAGCAAGTACGAAGCAGCGAGGCACAGGAAACCGAAGCCGCTCAGGTAAGGCAATTGCAGCCTGCCCGCATCGGTTGCGCCGCCCATGGCGGTCGTCACAACGATCAGCGCCACGGAAAGCCATACCACGCGATTGGAGAAGCGCGCGCGCTCGCGCCGGACGCGGATGCAGAAGGCCGCTGCGTACAGCGCGGCTCCCAGGGACAACAGGCGGTTGACGGTATAGGCCGGCGTCGTCTCACCGGCCAGGAGAAATGCCTGCTCTCCCCAGGGCAGTTTGCAGGGCGCCTCGGCCGCCAGGGAAGCAAAGCGGTAGCCAAATGGCGAGACGAAATTGTCCGCCACCAGGAACAGCGTCACGCCGGCGACAAAATAACTAAGGAAGAAGGCCCGCTTGCGGTCGTCGAGTGCGGCAATCAGGTACCAGATCTGCGGCACCAGCAATAGCGAAAACAGGTTGACCCACTTGTGGGCGGCAATGGCCGCCGCCAGGTCGGGCGCCAACTGCTGCCGCAGATTCGCATACTGGAACAAGGCAAACGTGAAGCAAATCACGGCGAAGACCCAGCAAGCCCGCACGTAGGAACTGCTGCGCGCCAGCAAAGCCGCCTGGAATGAACACATTGCTAGCGCTCCCACGGATATCAGGTAGAGCGAAGCAATGGGTGCATCCATATCAATCCTCGTTCATTTCTTTTTGGCAATGCAAGTTATTTTAAACGAAAGCAAATTGAACAAGTTATTTTTCGATTTGCCAGCTTATGCAGCAGCTTCCATCTGGTCCATCAAATAATTGGTCGCCGCATGTGCTGCAAGCGGGCGCGCAAAGTAATAGCCCTGCAGCAGGTTGCAGCCCAACTGGCGAAGCTGGTCGGCCTGCACAGCATCTTCCACGCCTTCGGCAACGATTTCCAGGCCGAGGTTGCGCGCCAGGCCGACAGCCGTGGCGCAGATTTCGAGATCCTTCTCGCTGGTGCCGATATCGCGCACAAAACTGCGATCAAGCTTGAAGGAGTGCACCGGCAGCATTTTCAGGTAGCCGAGCGAGGAATAGCCGGTGCCGAAGTCGTCGATTGACAGCCGCACACCCAGCCGGCGCAGGGACTCCAGTTTTTCGATGGAGCGCTGCGGGTCCTGCATCAGCACCGACTCGGTAATTTCGAGTTCAAGGTCTTCACCCATCAGCCCCGCGCGCCGTAAGGCTGCCTGCACGTTGTCGCCAAGATCGCTTAGCAGCAGCTGCTGTGCCGACAGGTTGACCGCCATCCGCACGTCGCAGAAGCCCAGCGCCCGCCAATTCTGCAATTGCTGGCAGGCGCTATCAATCACCCACGCGCCAATCGCCGCAATCGTGCCCGTCGCCTCGGCCAGTGGAATGAACTTGTCCGGCATGACCAGGCCCAGCTCCGGATGCTGCCAGCGGATCAGCGCTTCCATGCCCAGCACCCGTTCAGTAACGGCGCAGACCTGCGGCTGGTAGTGCAGGAACAGCTCGCCGTTCTCGAGTGCTTCCTTCAGCTCATTTTCAAGGCCGATGCGCTCACTCAGCGACTGCTGCAGCGAAGGGTGGAACATGCGCAAATGGCCCGGCCCCAGGTCGCGCGCCTCGTGCAGCGCCAGGCCTGCTGACGCCAGCAAGTCTTCCGCCGAATTGGCGTGGTCCGGATAGATCGCCACGCCGGCACTGAACGTCATGTTCAGTACGGTGTCCGCCACGGTGAATGGCGGCTTGATGGCTGCCATGATGCCCTCCACTTCGCGCTCGATCCCTGCCAGGGTCTTGTGGCCCGCAATGCCAACGGCGAAGCGCGCGCTGCCCAGCCTTGCCACCAGCCTGCGCTTGCCACAGTGTTCGCGCAGCCGCTGCGCCACCTCGATCAACACCTGGTTGCCTATCTCGTAGCCGCGCGTACCGTTGATGATCGCCAACCGGTCCAGGTCGAGCAGCAGCACAGCGGTCCTGGTCAGGCTGGATTCGCTCCAGACGAACATGGCGCGCAGCTTTTCCAGCGCGCCCTCGCGATTCGGCAACCGTGTCAGCTCATCATTGGTCAGGGCGCGCTCGATGCGCCTGCTGGAAAGCTTGTGGTTCTCCAGTTCGCGCTCCAGCGCGGCACTGATGCGGATCTTCTCGGTCAGGCGCTGGGTCGCTTCACGCCGGACCAGCAGCAGATAGGAGGCAGCCAGGAACAGGAATCCGAAACCGCTCAAATACGGCATCCGCAGCATGCCGGTGTCGGTCGCACCTCCCAACGCCGTCGTCACCACCACCAGCGCGGCGGAGCTCCACACCAGCCGGTTGGAAAAACGCGCCTTCTGGCGTTGCACACGGACGCAGTAGACGACTGCGAACGCCGTCGCCCCCAGCGACAGCAAGCGGCTGACCGTATAGGCAGCCGTCGTTTCACCGAACAGCAGGAATGCATGCCCGCCCCACACCAGCTCGGTGGGCGCTTCGGTCTCCAGTGTAGAAAAGCGGTAGCCATAAGGCACCATGAAATTGTCCACCGCCAGGATGGCCGAGATGAAGGCAATGCCGTAGGTCAGGCGGAACGCGTTCCGGCTTGGGTCGAGCGAGGCGACCAGGTAGCAGAACTGCGGCGCCAGCAGGATCGAAAAGAAGTTGACCCATTTATGCGCCGCGATGGCTTCCGCCAGTCCCGGAGCAAGCTGCTGCTGCACGTTCGCGTACTGGAAACCGGCAAAGGACAGGCAGATGGCCGCAAACGCCCAGCACGCGCGCCCAAAGGAGCTGTTGCGCGCCACCAGGGCCGACTGGAATGCCGACATTGCGAGCGCCCCTGCGGAGATCAGGTAAAGCGAAGCAATCGTATTCATATGGCCTTGTCAGTGACTGTTTTCAAAAGCGATTACCTCGTCGCCAGGCTGCGCTTCGCAGCCTGCGCCCATCGGTTCCCAACCACGCCGGATCACGATATGGTTCGGGTTATAGCAAAGCTCGAGGCGGCGCGCTTGCGGCGCCTCGCGATGAACAAAATGTTCAATCGACGAAGGCATGCTGACGCGCATGGTCTGCGCGCGCAGGTCTTGGTCGGGATGGTCCTGCACATGCACCAGCGGCACGAAATGGGCGGCAATCACCAGCGTACGGCCAACGGCGACCGGCTCCGCTTGGTAACCGCGTTCGCGCAGCCAGCTTTGCGCGTCTTCGCGCCGGGGAGCGGCTGCGCCCCAGGCGCTTGCCATCAGCTCTACCAGCCACTGGTTGCAGTTTTGATAGCGCGTGCTGTAGGCATACGCATTGGCGCTGTACTCCCCTGCCAGCAGCGACAGCGGCGTTTGCGCATCCAGTGCGGCCGCCTGCAGCGTCCTGGCCTGGTCCTCCGGCAGCAGCACCAGCGACAAGTGGCCTTGCGCCGGTTCTTCCGCGCCGAGCACGAAGCCGGCCATGCCCTGGTCGAAGATGCGTGGACGCTTTTCGTCGCAAGCATAGTAAAGCTGGCGCACCGACCAGGGGCTGTTCGGATTGTCTTTCAGCGCCAGGCCGGCGTGCGAGTAACGCAGGCCGAGGCGCGCCAGGTCAAGGCCGGCGCGCGAAACGACGGCGGCCGTGGCGCCGGAGCGTTCCAGTTCATTCTTCACCACGGCTGCAAAACGCAGCACGTGGTCCTGCGCCGTCGCCGTGACTTTCGCGGGACGTTCGCAGAACATCATTCCGCCGGCCTGCGCTGCGGCATTCCAGCCGAGCGCCAGGCAGGCGGCAATCAGATGGCGTGCGAGCGCAGTTCGCGTTGCCATGCTTCGTCCAGGGCAAGGAAGAAGGCCTGCTGCGTATCGGCATATGCGAATTCGTAGCCGTATGGACGCTCGTTGACCTGCACCAGCGCGCCGGCAGGCAGTGCGCGTTCTGCCAGGGCGGCTTTCGGCACGGTCAGGAAGAATTCATTGCCCTGGCCTTGCAGCTTCAGGCGCGTAGCACCCGGCTTGCCCGGCGCTTCTGCAACGTCGATGACGCGGTACTGGCCAGCGGCCACTTTCCTGTCGTCCCCGCTGGAGCTCTTGCTTGAGCCGCCGATCGAATCGGACACGCTGCCCGAGGACTCGGAACCGGCACTCGATGCGGACGAAGCGGAACTGCCAGCGTAGGCAGGGATAGCGATGGCGGCAGCCAGAACGGACAGGACAGCGGCGCGGCGCAGGACTTGCATGGACATTGACAGGTCTCCGGTTGAAAAGTCGCTTGCATTATACGCGGCACCGCATGGCTGTACGACACGACTTTGGACCTGTTGTTACAATACTTGTTTGCTTTTTTTGCAATTTGTAGAACCATGTCAAAACTTGTATCGGCGGTCGCTATAGACCTTCTCACGAAAGAGCTTGCGCATGAAATCAGGGGACAGCGCAAGATGATTGCCATGCGCTTGCACTGCGCCTTCCTGTACATGGTGGAAGCACTGGAGTCCTATCGTAAACACTGGGAGGAAGCGGCCGCCATCACCTACCAGGCCGCAGCGGAAGCGGGCTGGAATCCGCCGCCTGCCAAGTGGCTCCGCTCACGGCCCATCGTGTTTGACGCCGGGCTGTGGCGCGACTTTTCCGACAGTTTGCGCCTGCATGCCATTCCAGGCGACGGGGCGCAGTCCGACCAGGCAGACGAATGGGTCTGGTGGAAGGAATCGATGCAAGGCCTGCCCGTCGCCAGTGGACTCAAACTGCGGCCCGGCCGCGAGCGTCGCGCCGCTTCGCATGACTTCACCCACGGGACCACAGGCAATGGGGAGGCGTTTGCCGCCGCCTTGCGGGAACATCGCGACGCCGTCTTATCCCTTCCCACGCTGATCGCCAATGGCGACAAGGCCGGCATCGAAGACTTTCTCGCGCGCGTGCTGCCGGCGATCTGGCCGGAACTGGCCGACGCAATCCGCGCGTCGCAAGACCGGCAACTGGTCGACGACCTGCTCGACGAGCACGAGAGCATGCTCATTTGGCTGGCCCATATGGAGATCATGTTCGACGCCATTCCTCCCGCCATGTACGCTTATATCGCGGGCGCCGGAGGCGGCACGCTGATGCTGGAACTGCGGCTGTTGTTGCCCCTCCTGCTGCTTTGCACCGGACCGGTGGTCGACAATGTCATCGTCGAGATTGGCGAACGTCTTGAAGCTTCACTGACCGGCGGGCACGACGGCCTGGCATTTGACTGGGCCCCCGAAGTATTCGCCGAGTCGCTGGTCCAGTTCACGCGTGCTGCAGATGAAGTGCACAAGATCGGCGCCCTCCGCGCCGAGGGGCGGGAAGATGAACTGGAGTTGCCTCCCACGTCGCGCTCCGGCCTGGCAACGCTGAAAGCTGCGATCCACAAGGACAAATCATGCCGCCGCTGCGGCAGCATGGGCCACAGGACCTCAGGTCCCCAGGCCGGGACTGTAGATTACGAATAAGAGCACGCCATGACCAACTTTGAAAAAGAGTATTACATCCTCGAACGCGACAGCAACGATTCGCTGCCTACTCCGAGCCCATTCCATGAGACGGCAGCGCGCGAATTCAGGGAGAAACTCTTGGCTCCGGATTCGCCGCCGCTTGCCTTCTACAATATTTCGAAGAGGTGGGCCCGCAGGCATGGCCATCCGATGATGCCCGAGCCGCCCGACGTAATGTTCGACTTCGACAACCTGCTGGTACGCAAGCCGGTACGGGACACCCTGCTGGGAACCGGAATCAGCCGGATCTTCACACACCCCGCATGGTATGTCCACGACGACAAGACGCTGCATGAAGACTATTGGTACGTGGGCTTCATCGGAAGGTTCGATTGCTGGGACAGGAAACTGTCGGAATACACCGGCAAGGACAAAGAGGGTGACGATGATGGCGAGGAAGGCGGCACAAGTCTTCCGCCGAACATCATGACTTTGCGATTCAATGCCCAGCTCTTGGCAAATACACCATTCAATGAGCGTCAGCTCTTCGTGCTCGACGGTTGCTTCTCCCCTGGCGTCGTATGCCACGAGAGCCTGCTACCGCAGTTCCATGGCTTTGAAAACAGCGGTACGCGAGCAACCTTGGTGGAAGATTATTAGGCAACCTGGATAGGTTCGAACTGGAGGTAAGCGCCGCAAGGTAAGGCACGCGCGAGATCGCGGTCCAGGAACCTTTCGCTTCCGACTGCCAGCGGCCGTTCATCGCGAGCGGATATATCGCAACGGCGCTCGTAGATCCGCCCCTTCAGCCATTGTCCGGCATGAAACTCGTCGATGCCCCGGTTGCAGCCAACGAATGCGGTGCAACGCGAGGGCCGCGGCGGATGACCACTGCCATATCCGCATCCCCCTGAGACTTTTTTCAGCCGGCGCGCGGATACGTGAATGCCACGAAATGCACCAGGTTTAACACGAAGTGGGCCGCAATCGGAATCTCGATGCGCTTTGTCCTCGAATACAGCACCGCGTAACCCAGGCCGGCCAGGCTGGCGAGCGCACCAAACTGCCAGCCGCCGCCCAGGTGCGCAGCGCCGAACAGCAGGCCGGAGACCACGACGGCCATGGCATCGCTGTAGCGTGCGAGCTGTTCCTGGATGACGCCACGGAAGAATGCTTCCTCCGCTACGCAGACAAACAGCAGGTTGATGACGGCGAACAGCGGCAGGAATGGCGACAGCTTGAAATCCGGATGCACGAATCCAATCGCCCAGCCTATGCTTAGCACTCCGCACAACAGCCCCGCGAGCACGGGTGCTTGCGACTTCGATGCGACGGCAAAATCCCGCCAGGAACTGGCGCGGCGGCAGAACAGCACGAGCAGCACCAGCCCGACCACGCCTTTGTCGAAGTTCGCATACAAGGTGTAAGGCGCCGAGTGCGCCGACAGCCGGACATCTTTCAAGAGCAAGGGATTGTCGTAGCCGGGAACGGCGTGCATTGCAAGCGCAAGTGCCAGCACCAGCGTCAATATCGTAAACACCGCCCGCACAGCGGTCTTGCCATGGCGGGTCGCCAGCCAGGCGAAAGCCAGCAAGGCGGCGATGCTGGCCAGGGCGATGGGGCGCAACACGCCCGCCGCCATGCCGGCACAGGTCGCCAGGCCGAGCAAGACCAGCCAGAGATGCCGCAAGAAAGCCGGCCGCTCGCTATGCATGACCGCGAGGCCGGTGCTGGCAATTGAAAGGCCCAGCAAGCCGAATGGCAGCCAGGCAGGCGCGGAAATCAATTGCATGCTCCGATCAGGAGAACTTCGAGAAGTCCGGCTTGCGCTTTTCAAAGAATGCAGTGAACGCTTCTTTGGCTTCGGCGCCGGTCAGCATGGCCCCGAACTGCGCGCTTTCCACGTCGATGTGGGCTTTCAGCGCTTCGCGGCCAGCTTTCATCAGGCGCTTGGTCTGGCGGATCGATTCGGCTGGCAGGGCTACCAGTTTGGCGGCTTGCGCCTGCGCGTGAGCTAGCACCTGCTCGGCTGGCAGCAGCTTGGAGATCAGGCCCATGTCGTAGGCTTCCTGTGCGCTGAAAGGTTCGCCCAGCATCAGCTTTTCCGCTGCGCGGGCATGGCCGCCGTTGGCCGGCAGCAGCATGCTGGAGCCAAACTCAGGGCACAGGCCCAGTGCTGCGAAAGGCACGGAGAATTTCGCGTTGTCGGCGGCATATACCAGGTCGCAGTGCATCAGCATGGTGGTCCCGATGCCGATGGCGGCGCCGTTCACGGCTGCGACAACAGGCTTGCTGCTGTTGAACAGGGCTTTCATGAACTGGATTACGGGGCGATCGGTGAATGCCACGCCGTCGTTGGCGGTGGTGGTCATTGCGAAGTCGACCAGGTCGTTGCCGGCGGTGAAGATCTCCGGCTTGCCGGTGAAGAGGATAGCGCGTACTTCAGCGTCGCCCTCGGCGGCGTTGATGGTGTCGGCCATGGTCTGGTACATGGCGGAGGTGATCGCGTTCTTGCGGTCCACGCGGTCGAATTCGATGGTCAGGATGCCGTTGGCTTTGCTGGTCAGGATGGCCATTGTTGTCTCCATTTTTTACCCGGTAAACCTGGGTCAGACCCAAGGGTCTGACCCAGTCTGCTCACAGGACTGTGGATGTAAAAAAGGCGGGCCAATCGACCCGCCTTGCTGATGCGTTATCGCGTCGTCGCGCGGATTATACGCGCTCGATGATGCCTGCTGCGCCCATGCCGGCGCCCACGCACATGGTGACCATGCCGTACTTCAGCGAGTTGCGGCGCAGTGCGTGCACCACGGTCGCAGCGCGGATCGCGCCGGTTGCGCCCAGCGGGTGGCCCAGGGCGATTGCGCCGCCCATCGGGTTCACTTTGCTGGTATCCAGGTTCAGGTCGCGGATCACGGCCAGGGCCTGTGCGGCGAACGCTTCGTTCAGTTCGATCCAGTCCAGCTGGTCCTGGGTGATCCCTGCGGCCGCACAGGCCGCAGGAATTGCAACCTTAGGACCGATGCCCATGATTTCCGGCGGCACGCCGCGTACGGCGAACGAGGAGAACTTGGCCAGCGGGGTCAGGTTGTGTTCCTTCAGGATCTTCTCGGAGACCACGATCAGCGCGCCGGCGCCGTCGGACATCTGCGAAGAGGTCGCAGCGGTCACGGTGCCCTTGGCGGCGAACACTGGCTTCAGCTTGGCCATGCCTTCCATGGAGGCGTCGGCGCGGGCGCCTTCGTCGGTGTCCACGGTACGCTTGCCAACCTTGATCTCGCCGGTGCGCAGGTCAGGGGTGCGGGTGATGATTTCGACCGGAGTGGTCTCGTCCTTGAAGAAGCCGGCTTGCTGGGCAGCGATCGCCTTGCGGTGCGATTCCAGGCCGAAGGCGTCCTGGTCTTCGCGGGAGATCTTCCACTGCTGCGCCACTTTCTCGGCGGTCAGGCCCATGCCGTAGGCCAGGCCCACGTTCTCGTCCTTGAAGGTATCCATGTTAATCGATGGGTGGTGGCCCATCATCGGCACCATGGACATCGATTCCACGCCGCCGGCGATCATCACGTCGGCTTCGCCAACGCGGATGCGGTCGGCAGCCATGGCCAGGGCGGTGATGCCCGATGCGCAGTAACGGTTGATGGTCACGCCGCCCACGGTGTTCGGCAGGCCTGCCAGCACCACGGAGTTACGGGCGATGTTGAAGCCCTGCTCTGCCTCCGGGAAGGAACAGCCGACGATCGCGTCGACGATCAGGGCCGGGTCCAGGTTAGGCACGGCAGCCATGGCGCCGCGGATGGCGGCGACCAGCAGGTCGTCCGGGCGAGTCTTGCTGAACATGCCGCGCGGTGCTTTGCCGATCGGGGTGCGGGTTGCGGCGACGATGTATGCGTCTTGCAGTTGTTTGCTCATTTTAAGCTTTCCAGTATCTGTGTTCGTTAGCGTTTGGCGGAGAGGTACCAGTCCACCTGTACTTGTGCTGCCAGCGTGCCGTGTTCGTCGAAGATGTCGACGTTGACCGGGAACGCTACTTTTCCTTCATCCTTGAGCTGGGCGCGGATCGCGGCCAGGTCGCCCGGTACCTTGCCGGAGGCGCGCGTCGCGCCCTTGGCAACTTTCTGGTACTGGATGCGCGACTCCTTGGCGACCGGGCGCATGTCCATGATCAGGTCGGCAAAGCCGCCTGCCATGGCCGCGCCGGACGCCGTTTCGGCCAGCGTAAACAGCGCGCCTGCATGCGGCGTGCCGAGGTGGTTGTGCAGCTTGCCGTCGTCCGGCATCGACACTTCGGCCGTTCCCGGGCCGATGCTGTCGATGCGGATGCCGAGCAGGCGCACGAACGGCAGCGACTCCGTCATGTGCTTCTTGATTTGCTCATAGACCATGCTTGGTTTCACTCGCAACAGGATTTTGAAGGCCAGCGACAGGATGGACATTTGCTCTTAGTTGCGTACCGGCTTACCGGTCTGCAGCATGCCCATGATGCGCTCTTGCGACTTAGGATGGTTCAGCAATTCCAGGAAGGCCTTGCGTTCCATATCCAGCAGCCACTGCTCGCTCACGACGCTGCCCTGGTCGATGTCGCCGCCGGACACGATCTCGGCGATCATGTCGCCCAGCTTGTAGTCGTGCGCGGAGATAAAGCCGCCGTCGCGCATGTTGACCAGCTGGCCGCGGATGGTGCCCCAGCCGTAACGGCCGGTCACTGGCACTGGGCGCTGGATCGGAGCGCGGTAGCCTGCGTCAGCCATTGCACGTGCAGTGGTCTTCGCCACGTGCAGCAGTTCGTAGGCGTTGAACACGATGATGTCGTCTTCCTTCAGGTAGCCCATGGCCTTCGCTTCCAGCGCGGACTTCGAAACGTTCGCGGTGGCAGCGTTGGTGAAGCCGGTCTTCAGGAACTGCAGGATATCGTTGCCTTTGGCTTCGCGGGCAGCACGTACAGCCGCTTCCTTCAGGCCGCCGCCGCCAGGGATCAGGCCAACGCCCACTTCCACCAGACCGATGTACGATTCCAGGGCAGCTACGCGCTTGGACGCGTGCAGCATCATTTCGCAGCCGCCGCCCAGGGCGATACCGGCAACAGCCGCCACCACTGGCACGTTGGAATACTTCATCTTCATGAAGGTGTCTTGCAGTTCCTTGATGATCGGGTCGACTGCTTTCGCGCCGCCTGCCATGAAGGCTGGCAGGGCTTCCTGCAGGTCGGCGCCGGCCGAGAAGGCGCCGCCTTCGGCTGCGTCGGTGTTCCAGATCACCAGGCCCTTGAAGTTCTTCTCAGCTTCGGCCAGGCCGCGCTGGATGCCGCCGATCACGCCTTTGCCGATCACGTGCATCTTGGTCTTCAGCGACAGGATCAGGACGTCGTCGCCGGTGTGCCACAGGCGCACGGATTCGTCTTCGTGCACGGTCACGCCGGCAGTCTTGGGATCTGCGCCGCCGCCGCCCACTACCGGAGCACGGAATTCCTGGCGCTTGTACACGGCCAGTTCCGAACGCGGGGTGTAGGACTTGGTCGCTGGCGAGAACGAACCTTCAGCGGTATGCACGCCCTGCTCGCCCACTTTGCCTTCGAAGACCCATGCTGGCAGCGGTGCATTGCACAGCGCCTTGCCGGCTTCGATGTCTTCCTTGACCCACTGTGCAACCTGGCCCCAGCCGGCTGCCTGCCAGGTTTCGAATGGACCAACGTTCCAGCCGAAGCCCCAGCGCATGGCGAAGTCGATGTCGCGTGCGTTGTCGGCGATCGATTCCAGGTGGATCGCGATGTAGTGGAAAGCGTCGCGGAAGATCGCCCACAGGAACTGGCCTTGCGGGTTGGTCGATTCGCGCAGTGCCTTCATCTTCTTGACCGGATCCTTTTCCTTCAGGATGCGGGCGATGATATCGTCTGCCTTCTTGCCGCCGGCGACGTATTCTCCGGTGGCTGCGTCCAGGCGCATGATGTCCTTGCCGACCTTCTTGTAGAAGCCGGCGCCGGACTTCTGGCCCAGGGCGCCCTTGGCGACCAGGCCGGACAGCACGGCAGGAGTCTTGTACAGCGCTGCGAACGGATCGTTCGGCAGGTTGTCTTCCATGGTCTTGATCACGTGGCCCATGGTGTCCAGGCCAACCACGTCGGCGGTACGGAAGGTACCGGACTTGGCGCGGCCCAGCTTGGCGCCGGTCAGGTCGTCGACCACGTCGACGGACAGGCCGAATTTCTCGGCTTCGTGGATGATGGCCAGGATGCCGAACACGCCAACGCGGTTAGCGATGAAGTTCGGGGTGTCCTTTGCGCGGACCACGCCCTTGCCCAGCACGGAAGTCATGAAGGTTTCCAGCTGGTCCAGGATTTCCGGCTTGGTGTCGGTGGTCGGGATCAGTTCCACCAGGTGCATGTAGCGCGGTGGGTTGAAGAAGTGTACGCCGCAGAAGCGCGCCTTCAGGTCGGCGTCGAAGCCTTCGGCCAGCTTGTTGATCGACAGGCCGGAGGTGTTCGAGGCGAAGATCGCGTTCTGGGCGATGTGCGGAGCGACCTTCTTGTACAGGTCGTGCTTCCAGTCCATGCGCTCGGCGATGGCTTCGATGATCAGGTCGCAGCCGGCCAGCAGGTCCAGGTTGTCTTCATAGTTGGCGACCTGGATCAGTTCCGCGTCGGCCTTGTCGCCGAACGGCGCAGGCGACAGCTTTTTCAGGTTCTCGATGGCTTTCAGGACGATGCCGTTCTTAGGCGTGCCCTCTTTGCCCGGCAGGTCGAACAGAACGACTGGTACCTTGGCGTTGACGCAGTGGGCAGCGATCTGCGCGCCCATCACGCCGGCGCCCAGCACCGCTACTTTTTTCACGTTGAAGTTGCTCATGTTATTCCTTTAATTAGAACAGGTCGGCATCCAGGGCCATCAGGTTGGCGGCGCCGGAACGAGCCTGGCGGATCAGGGTTGCGGTTTCTGGGTACAGGCGGCCGAAGTAGAAGCGGATGGTTGCCAGCTTCGAGGTGTAGAACTTGTCGCCAGACGCTTCTTTTTCCAGGGCGATCTTCGCCATCTGTGCGAAGAAGTAGGAGTACACCAGGTGGCCGGCGACGCGCAGGTAAGGCACGGCGGCGGCGCCCACTTCGTCCTGGTTCTGGAAGGCTTTCATGCCGATTTCCATGGTCAGCTTGGTCAACTTCTCGCCCAGGTCGCCCAGCGGGGTGATGAACTCGGACATCGCTTCGTCGGTACCGTTTTCTTCCACGAAGGCGCGCACTTTCTCGCCGAACTTGCGCAGCTTGGCGCCGTTGTCCATCAGGATCTTACGACCCAGCAGGTCCAGCGACTGCACGGTGTTGGTGCCTTCGTAAATCAGGTTGATACGCGCGTCGCGCACGTACTGCTCCATGCCCCACTCGGAGATGTAGCCGTGGCCGCCGTACACCTGCATTGCGTCGGAGGTGGCGATCCATGCGTTGTCGGTGATGAAGGCCTTGATGATCGGGGTCAGCAGGGCCACTTCGTCGCCGGCTTCCTTGCGCACTTCTTCGTCAGGGTGGTGCAGTTCGCGGTCGATCTGCAGCGCCACGTAGGAAGCGAAGGCACGCGCGCCTTCAGCGTAGGCTTTGCCGGTCAGCAGCATGCGGCGCACGTCCGGGTGCACGATGATCGGGTCGGCAGGACCTTCAGGATTCTTCACGCCGGACAGCGAACGCATTTGCAGGCGGTCTTTTGCGTACACCAGCGCGTTCTGGTAAGCCACTTCGGTCAGGCCCAGGGACTGCACGCCCACGCCCAGGCGGGCGGCGTTCATGAACACGAACATCGCGTTCAGGCCCTTGTTTGGCTGGCCGATGATCCAGCCCTTGGCGCCGTCCAGGTTCATCTGGCAGGTCGAGTTACCGTGGATGCCCATCTTCTCTTCGATCGCGCCGCAGAAGATCGGGTTGCGCTCGCCGATCGAACCGTCGGCGTTAGGGATGAACTTAGGCACCAGGAACAGCGAGATGCCTTTCGAACCTTCTGGAGCGTCCGGAACGCGGGCCAGCACCAGGTGCAGGATGTTTTCGGCCATATCGTGTTCGCCGGCCGAGATGAAGATCTTGGCGCCGGTGATGTCCCACGAACCGTCGGCGTTAGGGATGGCCTTCGAGCGCAGCATGCCCAGGTCGGTGCCGCAGTGTGGCTCGGTCAGGCACATGGTGCCGGTCCATTCGCCGGAAACCAGCTTCGGCAGGTACAGGCGCTTCTGCTCGTCGGTGCCGTGCTCCTTCAGGCACTCGTAGGCGCCGTGCGACAGGCCCGGGTACATGGTCCATGCCTGGTTGGCCGAGTTCAGCATCTCGTAGAACGAGTTGTTCAGAACGATAGGCAGGCCCTGGCCGCCGTATTCTGGATCGCAAGCCAGCGCAGCCCAGCCGCCTTCAACGTACTGTGCGTAGGCTTCCTTGAAGCCTTTTGGAGTGGTCACGGTCTTGGCCGCTGCATCGTGGTGGCAGCCTTCGCGGTCGCCCGAGTGGTTCAGCGGGAACAGCACTTCGGAGGTGAACTTGGCGCCTTCTTCCAGCACCTGGTTGATGATGTCCGCGTCGGTTTCGGCGTGAGGAGGCAGCTCTTTCAGCTTCTCTTCCACCTTCAGCAGCTCGTGCAGGACGAACTGCATATCACGGATTGGCGCGACGTATTGACCCATTTTTTTCTCCAGAAAGCTAAAAGGTTATGTTTGCTCGGCTGCTGCGAAACGCAGCCTTAGGATGGTTGATAGTTTTCGATCAGTCGGTTGAAGCCCACGCCTGCCCGGTCCACGCTGCCAGGAGTGCGCATGAAACGCGCCTCATGGTGCAGGGCCAATATCAGGCCGTACATTTCATACACAAGCTGGCTCGCATCGGTATCGGACCGCAGGTCGCCGTTGTCGATGGCCTGGCGCACGCAACGCAGCAAGGCTGCCTGCCACGCGCCGACCATGGCCAGCAGTTCTTCACGGATCGGGCCAGGGCGGTCGTCATACTCGACGGCGCCGCTGATATAGATGCAGCCCGAGGCGATTTCCACGCTCACACGTTTGATCCAGTTGGCAAACATGGCGCGCAGGCGAGGCAGGCCACGGGCCTCCTTCATCGCCGGGTAAAACACTTCCTGCTCGAAGCGATGGTGATACAGCTTCAGGACTTCAATCTGCAAATCTTCCCGCGAACCAAAGTGCGCGAATACACCGGACTTGCTCATGTTCATCTTGTCGGCGAGCAAACCAATGGTGAGGCCTTCGAGGCCATCACGGCTTGCCAGGTCGAGGGCCACGTCGAGGATGGCCGCACGGGTCATTTCGCCTTTGCGCATGAATTTTGTTGGTGTATTGACAAGAATTCCACTCACTTTTGAACCCATCCAGATAGAAGGAAAAACCTTATTCTCGCTCTAACAGATCGGCCGCTGGTGAAAAGTTTTGCGAACGTTCGTACTATTATCCAGCGTGTGGCGAAAGTCAAACGGCACCACTAGAAGTGCACCTCTATTGTTGCGTTGCAACAAAATAAATGGGGACGTACCCCATTTATTTTTCCCCGAAGGCGGAAAATGGGGTACGTCCCCATTTATTTTGTTGTGGCGCGTTCCCAGGCGCGGCGATCGCGCTTGGTCGGGCGGCCTTTGTTGTCGGCGAACGGTTCGGGGAACAGCCGCTTGCGCTCGATCAGGGCGGCGCGGCGGGCGAGGGATTCTTCACTTTCTTCATAGAGCAGGCGTGCTATCGGCGCGCCTTCCCGCTTGCCGGAAATGCCGACCACCAGCACGTCCCATTCATCCGCGCCGTTATCTATATGCAGGCGCTCGCCCAGCTTCGCGTTGCGTGAGGGCTTGATGCGTTCGCCGCTCGACAGTTTCACCTTGCCCTTGTCGATGGCGTCGATGGCCAGCTGGCGCGTCTTGAAGAAACGCGCCGCCCACAGCCATTTGTCTATCCTTACGTCACTCATGTGTACTTTCCGACTGCAAAAATGCGCATCAGCGTGCGGTAGAAGAAGTACGCCACTTCGTATCCGACCCGCCGGAAGCGCCCGACATGTTCGAAATCCTGCGGGTGGATCACCACCCCATCGGCGATGGCATCCTCGATCTTTCCGCGCAGCGAACGCGTGAATTGCGCGTCCTTGATCACCACGTTGGCTTCCTGGTTGAGGAACAGGCTCAGCCCATCCACATTGGAAGAGCCAACGGTCGCCCAGTCATCGTCGATGACCGCTACCTTGGCGTGCAGTTGCGTCTTGCGATACTCCACCACCTTGACGCCCGCTTCCAGCAGCTTCGGGTAGAAAGAGTGTGCCACCGCATCCTGCAGCCAGAATTCTCCGACGCCGATCAGCAGCACCACTTCCACCCCACGCTGTGCGGTTGCAGCCAGCGCACGGCGGAATTTGCGGCCCGGCGCGAAGTAGGGATTGGCCAGCAGCACGCTTTTCCTGGCCCGTCCCAGCGCTTGCAGGTAGGCGCGCTGGATGGTGCGGCGATTGCGCAGGTTGTCGCGCACCACGAAGCCGGCCTGCATGGCGCTCTGGCGCGCGATCTTGTTCAGCTTGCGCACTTCGTTGAACAGGGTCAGGCGTTTGACGATGTTCATATGCCCCAGGCGCGTCCATTGCGTTTCCGCCTCGCTATGAATCGATTCGACCAGCGGCCCGCGCACCGCCACCGCAAAATCCCAGCGCGGGGCTGCCAGCGCTTTATTGTGGTCGTAATCGGTGAACATATCGTCGTTGATATTGATGCCGCCGACAAAAGCCACCTGGGCATCCACCACGCAGATCTTGCGGTGGGTGCGCGTTACCCCGCGCCGGAACCAGGGGTTGAAGATGCGATGCTCGACGCCGGCTGCCGTCACCTCGGCATGCAGGCGGTATGCGGGCTTGTGGCCGGTGCCGAACCAGTCGGTAATCATGCGCACCGTCACGCCGCGCTGGGCGGCAGCTTTCAGCGCGGCCATGACACGTTTGCCGGTCTCGTCCTCGGCAAAGATATAGGTTTCGAAATAGATCTCAAACTGCGCGGCCTCAATCGCCTCGACCAGTGCCGGAAAATAATCGGTGCCGCAATGCAGGAGTTTGACTTCGTTATCGGCTAGAAAATCAACGTGACGCATGTGTCAGGAAACCAGTTTCAGGTTCGCCACGATGGGCGCGTGATCCGACAGCCTGGCCCACAGCGGGCCATGCAGGACTTCCGCGGATTCTACCTTGAAGCCCCGCACATAGATGCGGTCCAACCTGAAAAATGGCAAGGCGGCCGGGAAGGTGCGGGCCGGGCGCTGGGCGGCCTTGCGCCGCGCCAGGGTGCGCACCAGGTCGCCGACCGAATGGCCGTGCTTGATCTCGTCGAAGACTTCGCGCACGCCAAGCGCGCTTTGCAGCTTGTCCGTCAGCGTATTGCGCCAGTCGTTGAAGTCGCCGGCGATGATGACGGGCTCGCCATCGGGCGCCGAACTGCGCACGGCTTCGATCAGCATGTCCACCTGCCGCACGCGGCTGCGCTCGAACAGGCCAAGGTGGATCACATAGCAGTGCACCAGCTGGCCCTCCGTTTCCACCACCGAATGCAGGATGCCGCGCGATTCGTAGGCGTGGTCGGAGATATCGGTATTGGTCCAGCGCGCGATCGGGTATTTGCTGAGCAGCGCATTGCCGTGGTGGCCATGATCGTATTGCGCATTCAGGCCGTACACGGACTGGTGCGACTCGCCCGCGAAGAATTCATGCTGGGCCTTTTTCGGCCAGTGCCGATGGCCCGCGCTTTCCTCGCCATAGCGGGCCTCGATCCGGTCGTGCTGGCCCTGCACTTCCTGCAGGAAGACCAGGTCGGCATGGAAGGCCTCTATCGCATGGCGCAAGGCATGCACCCGTGGGTGGCTACGGTATGACATGCCTTTGTGGATGTTGTATGTGGCAACGCGGATCTTCATGGAACCATTCTAACCCCAACTGCCCGGCTTGCTCCCCGTCAAAAGTGTTGGGAATTGCTTTATAGTCATGGACGATGAAATCCGTTTATAAATCCGCGGCGGCGGTGTTGATGGCTGTTGTCGCCGCGCAAGCTGGCGCAGCTGGCAGCCGCTGTCACGGCACCGTCAATCGCGGCAGCATTGAGGGCAGCGTCCCGCTTCCGGCCGAAGGCGCCAATTTCACCGCCTACAGCACGCTGGCGGTGGCGATGGGGCGCAACCATGTCCATAGCGAGGTATCGGCCATCATCCTGGACGCTTACGTGAAGC
Source organism: Pseudoduganella sp. S-14 (assembly GCF_049913285.1). Lineage (GTDB taxonomy): Bacteria > Pseudomonadota > Gammaproteobacteria > Burkholderiales > Burkholderiaceae_D > Rugamonas. The sequence continues at coordinate 998,217 of NZ_CP183991.1, read as the reverse complement.
TCGCGGACGCAGCGCCGGGGGCGCAATACGTGTACGGGGAATCAGGCAATGAGTACGGCGGACGCTTCCGCCCCCACCGCACACACCAGAACGGAACGTCGGTCGATTTCTTCGTGCCCGTGCGCGACAAGAACGGCCAACCCGCTCGCCTGCCAACGCCGCCTGCCAAACGCTTCGGCTACGACATCGAATTCGACCGCGAGGCACGCTACGGCGAGTACACCATCGACTTTGCCGCCATGGCGGAACACCTGTACCAGTTAGACCAGGCCGCACGTGCGCGCGGGCGTGGCATCGCGCTGGTAATCTTTGACACCGCGTACTTGCCGCGCCTGTTCCTCACACCGCATGGGACAGAGTTAGAGAAGCTGAACTTTATGAAGGGGAAACCCTGGGTGCGGCACGACGAGCATTACCACGTGGACTTCGCCATTCCCTGCTTTAATTGACGCCAGGGTGCGGCATCGCCATGCGGCCATACAGGATGATCCACATCACGAACCTGAATCCAGTAAAGCTCAGGTAGGCGACCACCGATGCGCGCAGGAGGACGATGGGCCAATTGCCGCCATACACCTTGCGAAGGGCCAGCAGCAGGTACAGCGGCAGCATCGCCACAAAGGCCATCCACAGGTACCGGTTGAACTGCGCCAACACCAGCCAGCACAACGCCACTGCCAGCCAATGCATTGAAAATACCAGGTGTTCGCCGTAGCGCCAGCCGGTACCCAGATGCGCCAGCTTAAGCCAGAACGCAATTACGGGGATCATCAGTAACGCAATGGTAGGTCCGATCGAGAGCCATGCGTTCATGAAGCGCTGCGCTCTTTCGCCATCGGCCAAACGGTACGACCGAGCGTAATTTTCGGCGAAAGCCGGGCTGTTGCGTCGGTAGGCGTCGACGACGGCCTTTTGTAGCGGCCCCATCTTCGCTTCGGCTTCCGCTTGGGTCGTGCTGTAACGCGCCCCGGCGTGGACTGCCGGATTGATCGGATCGACCAGAAGCATCAGCTTGATAGCAAAAAAAGCCAGCAGCGAGAGCGTCAGGAGCAGGCGCAGCGGGTCGATGAAGTGCGTGCGCCGGCCGCGTATATATTCGAGCGTTAATTGCCCCGGCCGCAACAGCAAGGCCTTCAACGTCGGCCAAAGCTTGCCTTCCGCAGCCACATAATGGCCGATGAAGTGGTGCAGGAACTCGTGGACGCTGGCCACATGCAGATGCGCCTGCTGGCCGCACTGGCCGCAAAATTTTCCGGAAACCGTCGCGTGGCAGTTGTAGCAGGCGCCAGTCTGTTGGGGGCGGATGGTGCTGGCGCGCGGGCCAAGGTGAAAGAAGTTTTTCATGCGCGAAATCTTAGCGAATCGCGCACCAATTAGTCAATTTACAACATCGTTCTCCTCGGCCGCGGGCGTCATCTGTCGCGGCAGGATCACACGGAAGGTAGTACCTCTGCCGATTTCGCTGTCGACCTCGATACGCCCGCCATGCTTTTGCACGATGCTGTAGGACAGCGACAGGCCCAGCCCCGTGCCCTTGCCTACCGGCTTGGTGGTGAAGAACGGTTCGAAGATGCGTCCCAGGTTTTCCGCCGCGATGCCGCCGCCGGTATCGCTCACTGCGACCGTCACCATTTCGTTTTCGTAACTGGTGCGCACCGTGATGCGGCCACGGTTCTCGATGGCGTGGGCGGCGTTGACCAGCAGGTTCATGAACACCTGGTTCAACTGCGACGGAATGCATTCGATTTCCGGCACGCCACCATATTCCTTCACGACTTCCGCCTTGTATTTCAGCTCGTTCCAGACCACGTTCAGGGTGCTGTCCAGGCCTGTTTCCAGGTTAGCCACCAGCACGTCGCCACCGCCTACGTGCGAGAAGTCCTTCATGTCCTGCACGATGCGCTTGATGCGGTCCAGGCCATCCATCGACTCGGACAGCAGGCTGCCCAGGTCCTCGCGCAGGTAATCGGCATCGATCTCCTTGCGCAGTGCATTCAGCTCGCTGCGGTCGCTGTCCGGCAGGTGCTCTTCGCGTGCCTCGTAGGCATCCAGCAGCCGCATCAGCGACTGCATATAGCGCTGCAGGCTGCTCAGGTTGGAATTGACGAAGCCGACCGGGTTGTTGATCTCGTGCGCCACGCCGGCTGCCAGCACGCCGATGGAAGCCATCTTTTCCGATTGCAGCAGCTGGTTTTGCGCTTCCCCCAGCTTGCGGATCAGGTCGGCCTGGCGCGTCTTCTCGCTCTCCAGCGTGATGTTCGCCATCTGCAGCGCCAGCGTGCGTTCGTGCACGCGGCTCTCCAGTTGGTCGCGCGATTCGCGCAGGGCCTGCTCCGCATGCACGCGCTCCGTATTGTCGAGGAAGCCGTACACCCGGCCGATAATGCGCTCGCCGAGGAATTGCGGGCGCGAACTGCATTCGAACACGCGGCCATCGTGCAGGTGGAACTGGTCCAGCGCCTCGTGCGGATCGCTCACTTGCTGCAGCCGTTCGCGGCATAAGTCCTGCTCGACCACATTGGCAGTCAGGAATTCGAGGATGGCTGCGTCGTTGCCGTTCTTGAGGAAGGCTTCAGGGATGTGCCACATTTCGCTGAACTGCCGGTTCATGCTGGCGATCTTGTTGTGCCAGTCGATCACCAGGATGCCGTTGCCGGTTGCTTCCAGCGTGGTGCGCAGCTGCGACAGGGTCTGCTCCAGCACGTCCTCCACCTTGCGTTCCTGGCGTGCATCGCGGGCCAGGATCAGGATCAGCCAGCGCTCTTCATGGCGCAGCACGCGCAGCGATTTCATGACCATGATTTGCGTGCCGTCGGCGCGCTGGTATTCGCCCTCCTGCGCATCGATATCCTGGAAGTGGCCGCCGCGCACATCCTCCCAATAGAACACGTCCTGCAGCGAGCTCTCGATGTCGGTGATCTGCATTTCGACCAGTTGCGCTGCCGAATAGCCAAGCACTTGCTCGGCCACCTTGTTGGCGACGATGATGTGCAGGTCGGTGGGATCGACCAGCAGCATCATATGCGGACTGTGGTCGAGCATCAGCTGGCGCAGTGCGGAAATCACCCGGTCGCTCCCTGGCCCGGCTTGGTGGCGTCGAAGTAGTAGCTGACCCGCTTGCGCGGGCTGAGGTAAGCGTAGATTTCCTTCGGCACCTGCGCAGGCTTGATGGCCCGTACGATATTCAGGTCGCTTTCCAGCGCCATGTCCACCATGATCGCGTCTTCGCGCGGCACGCCGCTCTCATACACCACGAGTTCCGGCTTGTTCGGCTTTTCAGTATTGACGGTGGCGACCATGCCGGTGGCCCCGTTCGACAACTGCACGATAGTGCCCGGCGGGTATACGCCAAGGCAGCGGATGAACACCTGCAGGAGCTTCGGATCGAACTTGCCGCGGTTCTTGGCGAACATCAGCGACAGCGCTTCATGCGGAGTCAGGCCGGGCGTGCCGTTGACCGGGTTGCACAGGCGGTCGTAGTAGTTGGCGATCGCCACGATGCGCGCCAGCACGCCGATCTCCTCGCCTTTCAATTGCCGCGGGTAGCCGCTGCCGTCGAACATTTCATGGTGGTCGCGCACGATGGCAACGGCGGCGGCCGGGAACTTGAGCTGCTGCCCCATTTCCGTCCCCACCGCGCAATGGGTTTCGTAAAGGTGTTGCTCGGAGTGCGTCCATGGCTCGGTCTTGGTCAGCACCTTGTCCGGGATATTGCGCACGCCAAGGTCATGGAACATGGCGCCCACGCCCATCGCACCCGCCACCTCGCGCGGCAGCTTGATGTCGCGCGCAATCATCATCGACAGCATCGTGACGTTGAGCGAATGCAGGTAGATTTCCTCGCCGCCGGTGCGGTCGCCCATGACGTGGATCGCCAGATCCGGCGCACTCAGGATGGAGTCGGCGATCTTGCCGATCATCTCGCTGGCCTTCTGCAGGTTCTCGGCCGGGCGCGCGAAGATGTTCTTTTCCATGTCTTTCATGGCGCGCGCCGTATCGACAAACGCATGTTCGATGCGGGCGGCGTTCTCGCGCTGCTGGCGCATGCGTTCCATCATGGCGCGCTTGGCTGCAAGCTCGGGAGATTCAGGCGCGGGCGGCGGCGGCGGCGCAGCGGCGGCAATTTCCTGCGCTTCGGCCGACAGCGCGGCAGGCTGTACGTCGCTCAAGGCAGGATCGATGCGGATCTTGTGCAAGCCGAGGCTGCGCAACTGGTGGATCTGCTCCTGCGACTTGATCTTGAAATGGCTGAATGCAAAAGGATGCTCAAACCACTTCAGGTCGAGGTGGACATACAAGCCTACCTGCAACTGCTCCAGAAGAATATCCTGAGTCTCCGGCATGGCATGTGCCCCCAGCGTGACAGTCGATGTCCGATTATAGCCAATCGCGCGCAGTGCGATTTACAAGCAAACTGCAAGTTACGTATATTGCGGTAACTGGAGGATTGCTTCGGCGTTGGAGGGGGAAAAGCAGCGGTCGGCAGCTTCCAGATACGGCAGCCAGACGTGGGCGGTATGTTCGCGCGGGCTCAGCATGACGGGCACGTTGCGCGGCACCTGCACGCTGAAGATGTGTTCGAGGTTGTGGGTGACGCCGGGTTCGTAGCGGTGGCGCCAGATGGGATAGATTTCGTAGATGTTCTGCAGGCCCCAGTCGCGCAGTACGATGTGCTTGCCGTCGGCGACGATGCCGGTTTCTTCGAACAGTTCGCGGGTGGCGGTGGTGGTCAGGGGTTCGTCGAGGGCGTCTTTCGAGCCGGTGACGGATTGCCAGTAGCCGGGGTTGCCAGCGCGCTCGATCAGGAGCACTTCCAGGTCGGCGGTGTGGATTACCACCAGGACGGATTCGGGGATTTTGTAGGGCTTCATTTTGACCCGGTAAACCTGGGTCAGACCCGAGGGTCCGACCCTGTCTGCAGCGCCTGTAGCGGTGTGTCAGACCCTCGGGTCTGACACAGGTTTACCGGCTTTAGCCGGCCACCTTAGGCTCAGCCGAACGCAGGCGGATATGCAGCTCACGCAGCTGCTTCTCGTCCACCGGCGATGGCGCCTGGGTCAGCAGACACTGTGCACGCTGGGTTTTCGGGAAGGCGATCACGTCGCGGATCGAATCGGACTTGGTCATCAGGGTCACGATACGATCCAGGCCGAAGGCCAGGCCGCCGTGCGGAGGCGCGCCGTACTGCAGCGCGTCCAGCAGGAAGCCGAACTTCTCGCGTGCTTCTTCAGCACCGATCTTCAGCGCGCGGAACACTTTGGACTGCACTTCTTCGCGGTGGATACGGATCGAGCCGCCGCCCAGTTCCCAGCCGTTCAGCACCATGTCGTAAGCCTTGGCGATACATGCGCCCGGATTGGTTTCCAGCATGTCTTCGTGGCCGTCTTTTGGCGAGGTGAACGGGTGGTGGGTTGCGGTCCAGCGGTCTTCTTCTTCGTCGTATTCGAACATCGGGAAGTCGATCACCCACAGCGGCGCCCACACGTCATTGAACAGGCCGTTGGCCTTGCCGAACTCGGAGTGGCCGATCTTCACGCGCAGCGCGCCGATCGCGTCGTTCACAACCTTGGCCTTGTCGGCGCCGAAGAAGATCAGGTCGCCGTCTTGCGCGCCGGTCAGTTCCAGGATCTTGTTCAGGGCTTCGTCGTGGATGTTCTTCACGATCGGCGACTGCAGGCCGTCACGGCCCTTGGCCTTCTCGTTGACCTTGATGTAGGCCAGGCCCTTGGCGCCATAGATGGCGACGAACTGGGTGTACGCGTCGATTTCCGAACGCGGCATGTCGGCGCCCTTCGGCACGCGCATGCCGACTACGCGGCCGTTCTTCATGTTGGCGGCGCCGGAGAAGACCTTGAACTCGACGTCCTTCATCACCTCGGTCAGGTCGGTGAATTCCAGCTTGACGCGCATGTCAGGCTTGTCCGAACCATACTTCGCCATGGCTTCGGCGAAGTCCATGACCGGGAACGGGTTTGGCAGATCCACGTCCATGGTGTTCTTGAACACTTTGCGGATCATGGTTTCGAACAGGTCGCGGATTTCCTGTTCGGTCAGGAACGAGGTTTCGCAATCGATCTGGGTGAATTCAGGCTGGCGGTCGGCACGCAGGTCTTCGTCGCGGAAGCACTTGGTGATCTGGTAGTAGCGGTCGAAGTTGGCGACCATCAGCAGCTGCTTGAACAGCTGAGGCGACTGCGGCAGCGCGAAGAATTCGTGCGCGTTCACGCGGGACGGCACCAGGTAGTCGCGCGCGCCTTCCGGGGTGGACTTGGTCAGCACCGGGGTTTCGATATCGATGAAGCCCAGGTCGTCCAGGTACTTGCGCACTTCCATGGTCACTTTGTAACGCAGGCGCAGGTTGTTCTGCATTTGTGGGCGGCGCAGGTCCAGCACGCGGTGGGTCAGGCGGGTGGTTTCGGACAGGTTGTCGTCGTCCAGCTGGAATGGAACAGGCACGGAGGCGTTCAGCACTTCCACTTTAGAGGCAACGACTTCGATCTTGCCCGACTTCAGGTTGTTGTTGACGGTGCCGGCCAGGCGGTCTTTCACGGTGCCGGTGATGCGCAGGCAGTACTCGTTACGCACGGATTCGGCGACGGAGAACACTTCCGCCTGGTCCGGGTTGCAGACCACCTGCACCAGGCCTTCGCGGTCGCGCAGGTCGATGAAGATCACGCCGCCGTGGTCGCGACGACGGTGCACCCAGCCGCACAGGCTGACGGTTTGGCCTACGAGGGCTTCGGTTACGAGGCCGCAGTATTCAGTACGCATGGACATATTGATTCTCAGTTTCAGGTTAAGTTTTATTCAGGGACGACAACGCCCATCGAAACGATGTACTTCAGTGCGGCATCGACGCTCATATCGAGCTCGATTACATCTTTTTTCGGAAACATCAGGAAGAAGCCGGAAGTCGGGTTCGGCGTGGTTGGCACGTAGACGCTGATGTATTCATCGTCCAGGTGCTTCTGCACTTCGGTAGCTGGCGCGCCGGTCAGGAAGCCGATGGTGCGCGAGCCGGCATGCGGATAAGGCACCAGCACTGCCTTGCGGAAGGCATTGCCGGAATCGGAGAACAGCGTATCCGATACCTGCTTCACGCTGCCGTACAGGGAGCTGACCACAGGGATGCGGTGCAGCAGCTTTTCCCACTGCTTGACGACAAAGTTGCCGACCAGGTTATTGGTCAGCAGGCCGGTAATGAACACGATCAGCACGGTCAGGATAGTGCCCAGGCCTGGGATATCGAAACCGATCAGGGTACGCGGCTGCCAGCGCTCCGGGACGATCAGGAGCGACTGGTCCATGGTGCTGATGATGATGTTGAGCACCCAGGCGGTAATCGCCAGGGGGACCAGGATCAGCAAGCCGGTAATGAAATATTTGCGCATCGCGTTCCTTGTGCGGGGTAAATCAAGCCTCGCTGGCGGACTTTGCCGGTGCAGGCGCCGGGGCGGCGGCTGCCGGTGCTTCGGTCTTGGCCGTGCTGGCAACGCCGGTTGCCGGGGCGCTGCCGCCACGGAAATCGGTTACGTACCAGCCGGTGCCTTTGAGTTGGAAGCCGGCTGCGGTCAGTTGCTTCTTAAAGGTGGACTTGCCGCAGGAAGGGCAATCGGCGAGCTGCGGATCGGAGATCTTTTGCAGCACGTCCTTGGCAAAGCCACATTCCTCGCAGCGGTAAGCGTAGATAGGCATCGATTACTCCGCAAAAAACATCAAAACCCTGAATTATAAAGCTTTTTTCCGGCGCCAGGCCATCCAGCGCTCCTTGCCCTTGAATACCGCGATGGAGTCTTCGACAGGCGCGTCTTGCGCGAGGGCAAAGTAAGCGCTCATTAACCTGCTCAGCTGCTCCCGGTCGGCGCCGAACGGCGGGCCTTTCGGATTGCTATCGAAGAAAAAGTAGCCCAGGAGCAGGCCGCCCTCCGGCAGCAGTTGCGCCCAGCGCTGCACCACCCGCGGCCACATCTCGCGCGGCATGGCGCACAGGAAGGCGCGTTCGTAGACCAGGTCCAGCGGCTGCGGCGGCGTGTAGTCGAAGAAATCGGCTTCGATCACATGCTCACGCCAGGGGCCGACGGCTTGTTGCGCCGCAACAACGGCAGACGGGGAGAAATCGATGGCGGTGGCGTTCCAGCCGGCTTCGCAGAAGGCTTGCAGCTCGTAGCCGCTGCCGCAGCCGGGGATCAGCGCAGTCAAAACCGGCAAACCAGGGTCAGACCCAAGGGTCTGACCCGCTCCTACGACTGCTGCGGATTCGGGTCTGACGGGACGGCCCATCCGGCTTGGGTCAGACCCTGGGTTACCGGTTTTAAGCCAGCGCGCCAATTGCACCGGCACCCCACCCCGATCCCACGGCGTGAATTCGCCATCGAACCGCTGGTCCCAGAACTCCGGCGTGCGCGGATCGCGGTTAGTGAAGTCGGGCATAAGCGACGTACGCCACAGCGCCCAACACAAACGACCCGACCAGGAACGCAAAGAACGACAGCAAGCGATTGGTATGCCGCTGCTCTGCGACCAAGTGGGCCAGCAACTGCCTGGTCTCCACGTCGCGCTCCGCGGCGACGGTCAGCGCCTGGTGTGCCAGCCGAGGCAACTGCGGGAAGATATGCGAATAGCGCGGCGCTTCCGCCTTCAGGCGTTCCACCAGCCCGCGCCAGCCGACCTGCTCCGCCATCCAGCGCTCCAGGTAAGGCTTGGCCGTCTTCCACAGGTCCAGGTCAGGATCGAGCTGGCGGCCCAGACCTTCAATATTCAGCAGCGTCTTTTGCAGCAGCACCAGCTGCGGCTGCACTTCCACGTTGAAGCGGCGCGAAGTCTGGAACAGGCGCAGCAGCACCTGGCCGAACGAAATATCCTTCAGCGGACGGTCGAAGATCGGCTCGCAGCACGCCCGCACCGCGGCCTCCAGTTCATCGACACGGGTCTCTTTCGGCGCCCAGCCCGACTCGATATGCGCCTCCGCCACGCGCTTGTAATCGCGGCGGAAGAAGGCCAGGAAGTTCTGTGACAGGTAATCCTTGTCGTAATCGTTCAGCGTGCCGACGATGCCGAAGTCCAGCGCAATATAGCGGCCGAACGACTCAGGCTCGATTGACACCAGGATATTCCCCGGGTGCATATCGGCGTGGAAGAAGCCATCGCGGAACACCTGCGTGAAGAAGATCTCGACGCCATCGGACGACAGCTTTTTCAGGTCCACGCCGGCCTCGATCAGGCGATCGATCTGCGACACCGGAATGCCGTACATGCGCTCCATTACGATCACATTGCTGGAGCAATAATCCCAGTGCATCTCCGGCACCAGCAGCAACTTCGAGTCGGCAAAGTTGCGGCGCAACTGGCTGGCGTTGGCGGCCTCGCGCATCAGGTCCAGTTCATCGTGCAGGTACTTGTCGAACTCCTGCACCACCTCCTGGATTTTCAGGCGCTTTGAATCGGCCCACACGCGGTTGATGAAGTTGGCCGCGATATGCATCAGTGCCACGTCTTCATCGATCAGTTTCTTCATGCCCGGGCGCAGGACTTTCACTGCCACCTGGGTGCCATCCTTCAGCGCCGCGAAGTGCACTTGGGCGATGGAGGCCGACGCCACCGGCACGCGCTCGAAGCGCGCAAACAATTCGTCAGGATGGGCGCCCAGCGACTCCTCGATCATCCTGATCGCCAGGTCGGAATCGAAGGGCGGTACGCGGTCCTGCAGCTTGGACAGCTCGGCCACGATATCGAGCGGGAACAGGTCGCTGCGGGTCGACAGCACCTGGCCGAATTTCACGAAGATCGGCCCCAGTTCCTCCAGCGCGCGGCGCAGGCGCACGGCGCGCGGCGTCGACAGGTCGCGCCAGAAAAAGACGGTATCGAGGAACTTGCTGATGCGTGGCTTGTCGAAGCCGGAAATGGCGATTTCATCCAGCCCGTACTGGACGGAGACGCGGACAATCTTGAACAGCCTGAGGAATTTGCGAATCATGTAGCCAGTTTTTGTTCGAGTTTTTCCAGCCGCTTGCTGGCGCGTTCCACGTCGTCGCGGAAGCGGGTCACATCGGCCGCAAAGCTTTCCGCCACCACCGGGCGGATCAACAGCGGGTTCTCGTCGAGGAAATACTCCGCGACATTCTCGGCCACTTTGCGCTGGCCGTTGCGCGCGCCCTGCACTACCGCCTTGGCGCCCTGCACCAGGCGCACGGCTGCAATCGGGCCCACCAGTTTTTCCAGGTCGTACTCGGCTTCCCAGCGCAACGATTGCGACAGGCGTGAAATGGCGTTGGCGAATTCGGCGTCGCCTTCGATCTGCACGTAGGAGAAAGCACGCTCGCGGTTTTGCGCGATCAGGGGCAGGTCGCCCAGCTTCAGGCGGATCGTCACCGCTGCCCCGGCCTCGTTGCCCGCCGCTTCCACCATGCCATCGGGCGCCACGCGCAGGCGCAGCACAGCGGGGGTGGCATCGATCACGGCGACCTTGCCGGCATGCAGCTTGAGCTCAGTGCGCGCCCAGGGCTCCTGCGCCAGCAGGTGGTTGACAGTGGCTGCTGCCGGCATGCTCAGGCCAGGCAGCCTGGGAGGGAATGGGAACATTTTCAAGTGAGTCCAAATAAAACAAAACCGCCCCGGAAAACCAGGGCGGTCTCGATCTTACCAGTTACTGCGCCAGCTCACGCAAGCTGCTGGATACCTGCCAGCATCCAGCCAGTTTTGCCGTTATGCGGTTTGCTCAGGTTCCAGACTTCCTGGAACGGTTCCGGCAGCGCATCGGCGGCGGGTTTCATCTTGCCCCAGAACTTCACGCTGGCCAGGGAGTCATTGCCGTCATTCTCGATGCCCAGCAATTCGGCCTCGATCGCCACCACATCGGTGTACTCGGCTTGCGCACCGCGCTCCTGGATCTGCATGCGCAGCTCGGCAAAAACTTCGGGCGTGGTGAAAGTACGGATATCTTCCACGTCCGCCTTGTCCCATGCCGCTTGCAGGCGGATGTAGTTGGACTTGGCCGCACGCAGGAAGCCGGCGGTGTCGAAGTCGGCCGGCACGCCCCATGGGGTATGCGCCACGGTTTCTGCAGCTGCAGGCGCCGCCAGGGCTGCACCGGCAGCAGGCATCACCGGTTCGAAAGCCGTCGGCTGCAATTGGTGCACATTGCCGCCGCTGTAAGCACCGCTGAACGCTGGCTGGCCTGCCGGCTGCGATTTACGGCGCAGCATGCGGACGATGAAGAAGATCACGCCGCCGATCAGGGCGATCATCAGGATCGAGCTGATGGCCGACGCCATGGCGCCGCCCAGGCCGAAGTGCGACAGCAGTGCGCCCAGACCGAGGCCGAGCAGTGCTCCGCCGAGGATGCCCTTCCACATGCTAGGTTTCGGCGCCGGAGCCGGTGCTGCAGGCGCAGGCGCTGCAGCCGGACGGGTGGCAGTCGGCGCTGCAGCCGGAGCGGTGGGCGCCGGTGCAGTAGTGGTCTGCTTCGGCATGCTGCTCACGCTCGACGACTGGCGGCCGAAGGATTTGCTGCCGCCCATCGGGCGCGCAGACAACTCGCTCATCATGCTCACAGCGGACAGCGCAATCATCGCGCCGGCCAGGAATTTCTTCATGTTCATCGTTGGATGTCTCACATTTTGATGCCAGTGTGTAAAGCGGCCACACCCGCCGTCAGGTTGTAGTACTGCACGCGCTCCAGACCCGCAGCCTGCATCATGGTCTTCAGCGTTTCCTGGTCCGGGTGCATGCGGATCGATTCGGCCAGGTAGCGATAGCTCTCCGAATCGTTGGCCACTTTCTGGCCCATCCACGGCAACACCGTGAAGGAATAAAAGTCATATGGTTTTTGCAAGAGCGGATCCACTTTCGAGAATTCCAGCACCAGCAATTTGCCGCCCGGCTTCAACACGCGACGCATTTCAGAAAGTGCAACATCCTTGTGCGTCATATTGCGCAGGCCGAACGCCACGCTGACACGGTCGAAGTAGTTATCCGGAAACGGCAACTTCTCCGCATCGCAAATCAAGGTGGGGGTAACCAGTCCCTTATTCAAGAGACGATCACGGCCGACACGCAGCATCGACTCATTGATATCCGTCAGCCACACCTCGCCAGTTGAGCCAGCCGCCTTGGCAAACGCCTTGGCCAGGTCGCCAGTGCCACCCGCGATGTCGAGCACCTTCATGCCTGGCCGCACGGCAGCGTTAGCAATTGTGAAAGCCTTCCAGATGCGGTGCAGGCCGCCGGACAGCAGGTCGTTCATGATGTCGTACTTGGCGGCGACGGAGTGGAAGACCTTGGCGACTTCCTTGACTTTGTCGTCTTCGTTGACGGTTTTATAACCGAAATGGGTGGTATTGGTCATTTGAGGGTGCCTTGTAATTGCCGCATTATACATTTGTGGGGTGACGCACAGATTTTGATGAAGCTTGTCAACCAGAATGCTCAACGGGTCGTTTTATGGCTCAGACGATTTGTCTTACAAGGAGATTTTCAGATGGAGCTTCAGCAAAAATTGCCCGCGGACATTTTTTTCCCGGATATCGACGAAGCCACCAAGCAGTTCATCGATGCCACCCGCGCCCAATCGCGCGCCCTGGCGTCCGCTGAGCCGCATCCAATGACCTTCAACGTCGAGGCAATTCGCCGTTTGACTCCTGAAGCCCGCGCCGCATTCCGCTACATCTGGGAACGCGAGCAGCAGCGCTACGAAGAGTTCCAGCGCCGCAAAATGATGGTCAACTAAGCACACTTTCAGTGGCGGCAACATGCCGCCATTCCCTGAAGTATCCGAAAGCAGGCATTCGGGCCAAGCGTAAGCTGGCCCAATGCCCAGCAAGACCTACCTCGACACTTCCATCCTCTGCGCCCTGGCCGACCCGCCAGCCCGTAGCGCCTACGCACGCACCTGTCAGGCGCATACCCGCACCCTCTGCACTTCCGAAATTGCTCTTCAGGCAATCACCCGCCTGAGGTTGGACAGCGACTAATTCAGTGGTGGTGGCCGCAGCCGTGTGCCTTGTTGGCGGCTCCGGGCAGGACGGTGCCGGGTTCACGGCCGGAATCACCTGGGAAGCCGGCGGCTTCCAGGCGCTTCAGGTAGTCGGCCCAGTGATGCTCCATGCGCGCGCCGAGATCGTACAGGTAATCCCAGGTGTAGAGACCGGAGTTGTGGCCATCGTCGAAAGTCGGCTTGACGGCATAATTCCCGACCGGCTCGAGGTTGGTCATGACGACCTCCCGCTTGCCGACCTGCAGCACTTCCTGGCCCGGTCCATGGCCCTTCACTTCCGCAGACGGCGAATACACGCGCAGCAGTTCGAAAGGAATATTGAAGCTCGCGCCATCGTCGAAGGAAACTTCGAGGTAGCGCGATTTGCTGTGGACAGTCAGGCCGGTAGGAGTGCTCATTTCAGGTTCAGGACAATCGCCGCGCGCAAGGCCGGCAGCAAAGCCGCACGTGCTGCCACGGCGGCTGGATCGGCTTCGCGCTGCTTCGCGCCCCAGGTCGGGTTCGGGAAGTGCGCATCGTCAGTGTAGCGCGGGATCACGTGCCAGTGCACGTGCGGCGTCATATTGCCGAAGCTGGCCACGTTGACCTTGTGCGGCGCCATGGTCGTGCGTTGCGCCTGCTCTACCGCCCACACCGCCCACATGACGTGGTCGCGGTCTTCCGGCGACAGGTCGGTCATCTCGCGCACATGGTCCTGCCACACCACGCGCGTATAGCCCGGATAGCCAGGCTCGTCGACCAGGACGACAGCCAGGCGGTCGTCGCGCCAGACCAGCTGGCTGGCCGCGCCGGCCGGCGCCGCGTCGAAGCCGGCCAGCAGCTTGCACAGGTCGCAGTTCGCAGTCGTCGTCATACCAGCACCCTCTCGATGCCGCCATCATTGGCGCGCGCCACGTAATCCACCAGCCAGTTGTCGCCCAGCTTATGCTTGGCGATTTCGATCACGATGTAATCGGCGGTGGTTCCCGAATCGTCGTTATAGCGGCTCAGGCCCTGCATGCACGATGGGCAGGAAGTCAGGATCTTGACGTCGCCCTGGAAGCCGTCGGCACGCAGCTTGTCTGCGCCCGACACCATTTCCTGCTCCTTGCGGAAGCGGACCTGGGTCGAAATATCCGGACGCGCATTCGCCAGCGAACCGGACTCGCCGCAGCAGCGGTCGTTCTTCTCGATCTTCACGTTGTCGATGGTCGACACCAGGGCATTCACGGTCTTGATCGGGTCCTGCTGCTTCATTGGCGTGTGGCAAGGATCGTGGTACATGTAGCGGGTACCCTCGACACCTTCCAGCTTGACGCCCTTCTCCAGCAGGAATTCGTGGATGTCCATGATGCGGCAGCCCGGGAAGATCTTCTCGAACTCGTAGGTGGCCAGCTGGTCGTAGCAGGTGCCGCAAGACACCACCACGGTCTTGATATCGAGGTAGTTCAGCGTATTCGCCATGCGGTGGAAGAGGACGCGGTTATCCGTCATCATCTTCTCGGCCTTGTCGAAGTCACCCGCGCCGCGCTGCGGATAGCCGCAGCACAGGTAGCCCGGTGGCAGCACGGTTTGCACGCCCACTTCCCACAGCATGGCCTGGGTCGCTAGGCCCACCTGCGAGAACAGGCGCTCCGAACCGCAGCCCGGGAAGTAGAACACCGCCTCGGTATTGGCGTTGGTCTTCTTCGGATCGCGGATGATCGGGATCATCTTGTTGTCTTCGATGTCCAGCAGCGCACGCGCCGTTTTCTTCGGCAGGTTGCCCGGCATCTTCTTGTTCACGAAGTGGATCACCTGCTCGCGCACGGCCGGCTTGCCGACGGTTGGCGGCGGCGCCTTGGTCTGCTTGCGCGCCACGGCCTTGAACACTTCATGCCCAAGGCGCTGCGCCTTGTAGCCCCAGCCGATCATGGTCTGGCGGGTGGCGTTGATGGTCGCAGGGTCGGTCGCGTTCAGGAAGAACATGGTCGCCTTCTTGCCCGGATTGAACGACCGCTTGTTCATCTTGCGCAGCAGGTTACGCATGTTCATCGACACGTCGCCGAAGTCGATATTGACCGGGCAAGGCGTGGCGCACTTGTGACACACGGTGCAGTGGTCGCTGACGTCTTCGAATTCTTCCCAGTGGCGGATCGAAATGCCGCGGCGGGTCTGTTCTTCGTACAGGAAGGCTTCGATCAGCGACGAGGTGGCGAGGATCTTGTCGCGCGGCGAATACAGCAGATTGGCGCGCGGCACGTGGGTCGAGCACACCGGCTTGCACTTGCCGCAGCGCAGGCAGTCCTTCACGCTGTTGGCGATGTCGCCGATATCGCTTTGCTGCATGATCAGCGATTCGTGGCCCATGAGGCCGAAGGACGGCGTGTAGGCGTTTTCCAGCGTGGCTTCCATGCCCGGCAGGTTGAGCAGTTTGCCTTTGTTGAAGCGGCCTTCCGGGTCGACGCGCTTTTTGTACTCGCGGAATTCGCCGATCTCATCTTCGGTCAGGAATTCCAGCTTGGTAATGCCGATGCCATGTTCGCCCGAGATCACGCCGTTCAGCGAACGGGCCAGCTTCATGATGCGCGCCACGGCCTTGTGCGCATCCTGCAGCATTTCGTAATGGTCCGAGTTGACCGGCAGGTTGGTGTGCACGTTGCCGTCGCCGGCATGCATGTGCAGCGCCACGAAGACGCGGCCATGCAGCACGCGCTTGTGGATCGCCTGCGCTTCGTCCAGGATCTGCTTGTAGGCGCCGCCGTTGAAGATCTGGCGCAGCTGTGCGCGGATTTCCTGCTTCCAGCTGATGCGCACGGTGCGGTCTTGCGCTACGTCGAACAGGGTCGCTTGCGGCTGATGCTGCAGGCGGTCGTCCAGCGCGCCGGCCAGATGCTCCAGGCCCAGCGCCAGCAGGTCGCCGCGCACTTCCGCCAGCGGCTTGTCCAGGTTGGCGAGGATGAAGGTCCAGCGTGCATGCACCTGGTCCACCAGCGCCAGCGCCTGCGCCTGGCGGTCGCCCAGCATTTCCGCATAGCCGACCTTGTCGTCGGTGGCGTCGTCGCTCTTGCCGATCGGGAGCTTGTCGGCAGCGAGGAATTCGCGTAATTCTTGAGCCAGTTGCAGCTTGTTCTTGATCGACAGTTCGATGTTGATGCGCTCGATGCCGTCGGTGTATTCGCCCATGCGGTTCAGCGGAATCACCACGTCTTCATTGATCTTGAAGGCGTTGGTGTGTTTTGCGATTGCCGCGGTGCGGGCACGGTCCAGCCAGAATTTCTTGCGCGCTTCCGGGCTCACGGCCACGAAGCCTTCGCCGACGCGGGTGTTCGCCAGCCGTACCACTTCGGATGCGGCCAGCGCCACCGCGTCTTCATCGTCTCCGACGATGTCGCCGAACAGCGCCATCTTCGGCAACACGCCGCGCTTGGACTTGGTCGCGTAGCCGACGGCGCGCAGGTAGCGCTCGTCCAGGTGCTCCAGGCCGGCGAGGCGGATGGTCTTGAACTGTTCGCCCTGTGCCGGCAGGCCGTCCAGGTAATCCTTGATCTCCACGATCGAAGGAATCGCGTCGCGCGCCTGGCCGAAGAACTCCAGGCAGACCGTGCGCGTGAACTTCGGCATCTTGTGCAGGATCCAGCGCGCCGAGGTGATCAGGCCATCCGTGCCCTCTTTCTGCACGCCCGGCAGGCCAGCCAGGAACTTGTCGGTGACGTCCTTGCCCAGGCCTTCCTTGCGGAACTTGCGGCCTTCGATTTCCAGGATCTCGGTCTTGAACGGTTCGCCCTTGGCTTCGCCGCGCGAATTCGGATGCGTCCATTCCAGCTTGAAGCGCGCGAGCGGCGTGTCGTGGATCTTGGACAGGTTGTGGTCCAGGCGCGTGACTTCCAGCCAGTCGCCGTTCGGGTCGACCATGCGCCACGACGCCAGGTTATCCAGCGCGGTCCCCCACAGCACGGCCTTCTTGCCGCCCGCATTCATCGCGATATTGCCACCGATGCAGGACGCGTGGGCCGAAGTCGGATCGACGGCGAACACGAAGCCCGCCTTCTCGGCCGCCTCGCTGACCTTGTTGGTGATGACGCCCGCTTCCGAATGCACGGTCGCGTATTCGCGGTCCAGGCCCGGCAGCACCTTCATTTCAACGGCGCCCAGCTTGAGCAGCTTTTCGGTGTTGATCACGGCCGACAGCGGCGTCAGCGGAATGGCGCCGCCGGTGTAGCCGGTGCCGCCGCCGCGCGGGATAATGGTCAGGCCAAGTTCGATACAACCTTTCACCAGGCCGGCCATTTCGTCTTCGCTGTCCGGCGTCAGCACCACGAATGGATACTCGACGCGCCAGTCGGTCGCATCGGTCACGTGGCTGATGCGCTTCATGCCATCGAAGCAGATATTGTGCTTCTCGGTGTACTTGCCCAGCACCTTCAGCGTACGCTTGCGCAGGTCGTACATCTGGCGGAATTCCTCGCCGAAGTCGGCCACCGCCTTGCTGGCGGCGCGCAACAGCTTTTCCACGTTGCCGCTGCGCTTCTGCGATTCGGCATCGGCCACCGCGTCAACGGTGTTGCGGCGCTTGTCGACTTCCGACAGGCGGTGGTGCAGCGCGTCGATCAGGGCCTGGCGGCGCTTCGGGTTGTCCAGCAGGTCATCCTGCAGGTAAGGGTTGCGGCGCACGACCCAGATATCACCCAGCACTTCGTACAGCATGCGTGCGGAACGGCCTGTCTGGCGGGATGCCCGCAGTTCGTCCAACAACGCCCAGGATTCTTCGCCCAGCAGGCGAATCACGATCTCGCGATCGGAGAAGGAGGTGTAGTTGTACGGAATTTCCCGCAAGCGGGCATGGGCGTGACCATCGGGCGATTCGGCGAGCAGTGCCTGGATTTGAGCTGGTGCGTTCATATTGCGTGGACGGGGGGCTGACGCTGGGACAGGCCATTCTATCTTATTGCGGCGCACAAGATGGAAACAGCCTTAGAGGTCAACGGGGTTCCGTTAACGTCAATCTGCGGAATATTGTATCGAAATAAATGAAAAATTCCGCCGTTAATTTTCCATAGACCCGCACTGCGGTGCCGAAGTTTTGCATCCTTGCTGCTATGCGGAATGTTTATCCGCCGAGAGCGTGGGCCAGCGAGCGCCAGAAGCCATCCGGCACATACAGCAGCAGCGAGGTCATCGTCAGGTAGCGCGCCAGTTTGCCGATCGCCATGTACATGACCGACGACCAGAACGGCAGCTTCAGCCAGCCGCCCAGGGTGCACAGGGGGTCGCCAATCCCCGGCACCCAGGACAGCAGCATGGTCTTGGCCCCATAGTGCGCAAGCCAGCCGAACCAGCGGCTCGAACGTTCCTTGGTAAAGGCCTTCTTCGCGTAATAACCGATCCAGTAGTCAGCGATCCCGCCCAGCGTGTTGCCGACGGTGGCGACCGCAATGGCCGGCCAGAACAGTTCGGGGTTGGCTTTACAGACGGCAAAGACAGCAGGCTCCGAGCCCAGGGGCACCAGCGTAGCAGAGACGAAACTGATGATAAAGACGGATGTCAGCCCCACTTCTGGCGCTGCAATAAGGTCGAGCAACCAGCGAATAGCGTTTTCAATCATGGGTCAATTATAATCATCCGTACCAAGCACAAAGCACGTTAGACAACCTGCCACCCGCATACCCGCATGGCAGGCGTGCATCCCCTTCGGTTACCCGCCGTTGTCAGTCTTTGCACCACACCTTTACTTTTGCAAATCATGACTATCGACTACCTGAAGAAAATCCTGACTTCCCGCGTCTACGACGTGGCCCATGAAACTCCGCTCGAACTGGCACCGATTCTCTCGCAACGAATTGGCAATCAGATTTACTTCAAGCGCGAGGACATGCAGGACGTCTTTAGCTTCAAGGTACGCGGCGCTTACAACAAGATGGCGAATCTGAGCGACGCGCAATTGAAGCGCGGCGTCATTTGCGCCTCCGCCGGCAACCACGCGCAGGGCGTCGCCCTCTCCGCAGCCAAACTCGGTTGCCGAGCGCTCATCGTCATGCCGGCCACCACCCCGCTGCTGAAAATTGAATCCGTGCGCCGCCGCGGCGGCGCCAGCGTGGAGGTTGTGCTGCACGGCGAGTCCTATACGGACGCCTACAACCACGCCCTGCAGCTTGAGAAAGAGCAGAAGCTGACTTTCGTGCACCCGTTCGACGATCCGGAAGTGATCGCCGGCCAGGGCACGATTGCCATGGAAATCCTGCGCCAGCATTCCGGCCCCATCCACGCGATCTTCGTGCCGATCGGCGGCGGCGGCCTGATTGCCGGTGTCGCAGCCTATGTGAAGCAGCTTCGCCCGGATATCAAGATCATCGGCGTGCAAACCATGGATTCGGATGCGATGGGCCGCTCGGTCAAGGCTGGAGAGCGGGTGACCTTGTCCGACGTGGGCCTGTTTGCCGACGGTACCGCGGTGCGCCTGGTTGGCGAAGAAACCTTCCGCCTCGCACAGCAATTCGTCGATGAAGTGATCGTGGTCGATACCGATGCGATCTGCGCGGCGATCAAGGACGTGTTCACCGATACGCGCTCGATCCTGGAGCCTTCCGGCGCGCTGGCCGTAGCCGGCGCCAAGGCTTATGTCGAACGCTCGGAAATGGGCAAATATCCGGTGCAGGGCGAGACGCTGGTGACCATCTGCAGCGGCGCCAACATGAACTTCGACCGCCTGCGCTTCGTGGCGGAACGCGCCGAACTCGGTGAGTCGCGCGAAGCCGTGTTTGCCGTCACCATGCCGGAGCAGCGCGGCTCGTTCAAGCGCTTCTGCAGCCTGGTTGGCCCGCGCAATGTGACGGAATTCAACTACCGGATAAGCGACCAGGAGCAGGCGCACGTGTTCGTCGGCGTGCAGATTGCCGATCGCAGCGAGTCTTCGTCGATTGCGCGGCGCTTTGAGGAGAACAACTTCAAGACGCTGGATTTGACCCATGACGAACTGGCCAAGTCGCACCTGCGCCACCTGGTCGGCGGCAAGAGCGTGCTGGCCAAGGATGAATTGCTGTATCGCTTTGAATTCCCTGAGCGGCCGGGGGCGCTGATGCGCTTCCTCGATTCGATGGCGCCGGAGTGGAATATCTCCTTGTGCCATTACCGCTCGCAGGGCGGCGACGTGGGGCGGATTCTGATTGGCTTGCAGGTGCCGCCGCAGGATATGGATAAGTTTGCGCAATTCCTGGCGACGCTGGGGTATCGCTATTGGGATGAGTCGCAGAATCCGGTGTATAAGCTGTTCCTCTGAAACCGGTAAGCCTGGGTCTGACCCGAGGGTCAGACCCTATCTGCAGCGCGGCCAACGGTGCTGGTTGTGCGCTCTTGATCTTCGTCGAAAGTCAAAGTCCTCGAACCCACCTCACGGCTTCGAAACCGTTGGGGGTCTGACCCTTGGGTCAGACCCGGATTTACCGGTTTTTGGTAAACTGGCAGGCCGTATCAAGAAAAGCCAGCACGCCATGTCCAACCTCCCCGAACATTCCCCCCTCGGCAAAACCTCCGCCTACCGCACCGACTACGCGCCGGAACTCCTGTTCCCCATCCCGCGCCAGGGCAAGCGTGACGAACTGGGACTGAAAGGCACCCTGCCCTTCTTCGGAGTGGACATCTGGAACGGCTACGAGCTGTCCTGGCTGAACATGCGCGGCAAGCCGCAAGTGGCGGTGGCCCGCTTCACCATCCCTGCCGATTCGCCAAACTTGATCGAATCCAAATCTTTCAAGCTTTACCTCAATTCCTTCAACCAGACCAAACTGGCCGGCCCCGACGCGCTGAAAATGCTGCTGCAGCAAGACTTGTCCGCCGCCGCCGGCGCCAGCGTGCATGTCACCCTGACCATGCAGGAGGACTTCCAAAAACTGGAAATGGGCGAGCTGGAAGGCCAGTTGCTGGACCGCCTCGACATCGACGTCGACAACTACTCCCCTCAGCCGCACACACTGAAAGCCAACTTCGAGGAGCTGCCAGTAGAGGAGACCCTCGTCTCGCATTTGCTGAAGTCAAATTGCCTGGTCACTGGCCAACCCGACTGGGGCAGCGTGCAAATCAGCTACTACGGGCCGCAGATCGACCAGGAAAGCCTGCTCAAATACCTGATCGGCTTCCGCGAGCATAATGAATTCCACGAGCAGTGCGTCGAGCGCATCTTCACGGACATCCTGCGCCAGTGCAAGCCGCAGCACTTGACGGTGTATGCACGGTATACCCGCCGAGGCGGCCTTGATATCAACCCATGGCGCACCAACTTTAGTAGTGCACAGCGGCCGTCCAATTTGCGCAACGCCCGCCAGTAAGGGATTTTTCCACGTAGAAACATTGCGTGAAATTCGAGTTACACGGCTGAGAAAGAGGCCTATAATGCGCTCGCAAAGCACATCAATGTCGCGTCATGAATAACCTGAGCAAAATCCTTTCGCTAGAGAACGTCCAGCTCGACCTGGAAGTCTCCAGCAAAAAGCGCGCTTTCGAGCAAGCCGGCCTGATCTTCGAGAACAACTGCGGCATCGCTCGCTCCACCGTATCGGACAACCTGTTCGCGCGTGAGCGCCTGGGCTCCACCGGCCTCGGCCACGGCGTCGCTGTGCCGCACGGGCGCATCAAGGGTTCCAAGAGCCTGAAGGCACCGCTGGCCGCCTTCGTCCGCCTGGCCGAACCGATTCCTTTTGAATCTCCGGACGGCAAACCTGTGAACCTGCTGTTCTTCCTGCTCATCCCCGACCACGTGACGCAGCAGCACCTCGAAATCCTGTCCGAGATCGCAGAAATGTTCTCGGACGACGCCTTCCGCCAGGCACTGACGGAAGACCCGGACCCGAAATCGGTCTACAGCCGCATCGTCAACTGGCAGCCTAGCCTGCAAGCGGCAGGTTGAACATGCTGCAAACGCCGCTGACGATCCAGAGACTGTACGACGACAATCGCGAAACCCTGCAACTGGGCTGGTTCGCCGGCTTTCCAGGCGGCGAGCGCCTGATCTCCGGCGACGTCGCTTCGGCGGCCGACCAGGTTGGCCACTTGAATACGATTCACCCTGGACGCATCCAGGTGTTCGGCCACCAGGAAATCAATTACTACCAGCGCCTCAAATCGCTGACGCGCGCCCATGTGATCGGTGAACTGATCGCAGGCGGCCCGCCGGCGCTGATCATCGCCCAAGGGCTCGAGACCCCGCCTGACATCCTGGCGATTTGCGACGAAAAGAATATCCCGCTGTTCTCCACGCCGCTGCCTGCAGCGCAGGTGATCGACTTCCTGCGCGTCTACCTGTCGAAAAAGCTGGCGCAACGCATCATCATGCACGGCGTGTTCATGGACGTGCTGGGGGTGGGCGTGCTGATTACCGGCGACTCCGGCCTCGGCAAATCCGAGCTGGGACTTGAATTGATTTCACGTTCGCACGGACTGGTGGCCGACGATGCGGTGGAATTCGCGCGCATCGCTCCCAACATGATCGAAGGCCGCTGTCCGCCACTGCTGCAAAACCTGCTGGAAGTGCGTGGCCTGGGCCTGCTCGATATCAAGGCGATCTTCGGCGAGACTGCCGTGCGCCGCAAGATGCGCCTGAAGCTGATCGTGCACCTGGTGCGCCGTTCAGCGCTGGAAGAAGAGGTGGAACGCCTGCCGTTCCAGTTCCCGACCGAAGACGTGCTGGGACTTCCGATCCGCAAGGTCGTGATTCCCGTTGCAGCCGGCCGCAACATCGCGGTGCTGCTGGAAGCTGCGGTTCGCAACACGATCCTGCAACTGCGCGGAATCGACACGCTGCAGGAATTCATGGAGCGGCAACGACAGGCCATGTCCGGCGACTGATACGGACTAATGGTACTATCGGTCACATGCGAATCATCCTACTCACCGGCATCTCCGGCTCCGGCAAATCCGTTGCGCTGAATGTCCTTGAAGACATCGGCTACTACTGCGTCGACAACCTGCCGCCTGCCCTGCTGCCGGACCTGATCAATCGCCTCGCAATCGAGGGAACGGATGCATTGGCCGTCGCGGTCGACGCACGCAGCGCTTCCAGCCTTGCCAGCCTGCCCGGCGAATACCGCAAGCTGAAAGAAGACGGCCACGAGGTCAAGGTGATCTTCCTCACTGCGAATACCCACTCGCTGGTGGCGCGCTTCTCCGAAACCCGCCGCAGCCACCCGCTGTCGCACGAGCTGGCTCCTGGCGAAAATCCTGCAGCCCGCCGCACGCTGATCGAATGCATCGCCGAAGAACGCGAGCGCCTGTCCGCGATCCAGCAGCTTGGCCACGTGATCGATACGTCGGAAATGAGTGCCAACAAACTGCGCGCCTGGGTCAAGGACCTGGTGCACAGCGAGAACGCGCCATTGACGCTGTTCTTTGAATCGTTCGCCTTCAAGCTCGGCGTGCCGCTCGACGCCGATTTCGTGTTCGACGTGCGCGCGATTCCCAACCCGTATTACGACCTCACCTTGCGTCCGTTGAACGGCCGCGACGCACCGGTGATCGCCTTCCTCGATGCGCAGGAAAGCGCGGAAGAGATGTTCCAGGACATCAAGGGCTTCGTCACCAAATGGCTGCCGCACTTCAAGCGCGACAACCGCTCCTACCTGACGGTAGCCGTCGGCTGCACCGGCGGCCAGCACCGTTCAGTGTATATGGCCGAACGCCTGGCGCGTCACTTCGCGCCGACTGAAACCGTTGTGCTGCGCCACCGCGAGCAATCCTGATCACTCCAGGCGTAGCTGCCAGTAGCTGACGTCGACCCACCGGCCAAACTTGCGGCCGACTTCCTTGAACGCGCCGACCGGCTGGAAGCCCATCTTCTCATGCAGGCCAACGCTGGCTTCATTCGGCATCGCCACGCCGCCGATCACAAGATGCACGCCGCTCTGGCGCAGCAGATTGAACAAATGCTGGTACAAATTGCGCGCAAAGCCTTTGCCGCGCACCTCCTGGTGAAGGTAGATGGAGCTTTCGACCGAGAAGCGATAAGCGGAGCGCTCCTTCCATTTGCTGGCGTAGGCGTAGCCCAGGATCTTGCCATCCTGCTCCAGCACCAGCCAGGGCAGCTTCGATGAAATCACTTTCGTGATGCGGCCGGCCATGTCGTCGACACCGACTTCGGCCTCTTCGAAAGTAATGGTGGTAGTTGAAACGTAGTGGTTGTAGATTGCAGCGATGGCAGCAGCATCGGCCGGGTGGGCTGAGCGTATGGTGGGCATGAGCGCTTGGGTGAAGTTTGATGACCCAAGCATTACAGCAAGATGCGGGCCAGCCGCCGGCCGGCCCCGTGCACCAAATTAATCCAGCCAGTGCACCACTTCGATCGTATGCTGGTCAGGATCGGTGATCATCGTCCCAAAATAGCGCGCGTTGACATCGGGCCGCAGGCCCGGCTTGCGCAAAGAAGCGGCGCCTTGCGCCATGGCGTTGGCGTGGAAGGCGTGCGTTGCCAGCTGCGATGGCGCCTTGATCGCAATGTGCCCGCGCTGGCCCACCAGCGGCGCGTCGCCTTGCGCCGGATAGATTGCAAAGGCCCAGTGGCCGTCGGCGCCGAAGATGGCCTGGCCTTCGTCTTCGTGCTGCACGCTGTAGCCAAGCGGCTCCAGGCAGGCTTTGTAGAATTCAACCGCGCGTGGCAGATCGCGGGTGGCAATGGATACGTGGTCAATCATGATGCTCTCCTTTCAAACAACGAGCGATCATCTTAGGCAGTCCAGGCGAAACAATTTCCCGATTACATCTATAGCGGTGAGTAATTTTTTCACTTATCGATATGCTAACATTCGCCGATATGAAGAAATCAATTCCCATCCTCATTCTGGCGATGCTGGTCCTGATTCCTGCGGTGCAGGCAGCTGGACAGCACCCCAAATACAATCTGGACTGGCCGCGTGCAGGCGAAGTCCTGAGCTACCAATCCTGCGGCTGTGCCGACTCCTGCTGGACTGCAGAACTCAAGCAGGGCAAGCAGCTCAAGGCTCGCCTGCGCTGCGATTGCGAGAAGCTTTACTTCACCAAAGAGGGTGGCCAGGAACAAAAAGTTGCGGACAGCTGCGATGAATTCAACGTTGAAAGCAAGATGGGTCTGATCCCGCAACGCATGAGGGAGTTGAAGGAAAAATGAGCCTGCTCGTCTTGCTGGCAGCAGCCGCTGTCGGTTCTGCGCCCGTCGATCCCGATCCGGCCTGGCGCTGCACGGCGCAGCACTATGGCGCCTTCGTTTCGCCATCCGGCGCCGCGGCCAAATGGCCCGTGCTGAAGGCCTTGCCGGAACACTTGCGCAACAAGAGGTCCATGCTGCTCAACACAGCGGGCGCCTATGCCGGCGGCAAGTCGCATGTCATGTACGTTGATGTCAAAGCCGGCAACGCTTACGTCGAGCAATCCGCCGGCACGCGGGATTCCATCGTGATCTTCGGCCCACTGCCAAAGATCGCCTGTGCGGATCCTGCGGCAACCGACATCCTCGATCTCGCGCACTTCTTCATGGACACCTATGCAGAAGACCTCACCGCCGGCGATCGCAAGGCGCTGGCCAACCGCTATTCCCGGCGCGGCACCATTTTCATTGGCGGAGAATGGAAAGAAGAAATTGGCTTTGACAAGCTTTCCAACGAATACGCAAAAAGCTGGAAGCCGCCCGTCACGTTCCGTTGGCAAGGCCTGGCATTCGAAAAACTCGGTGACCAGTCGGTGATGGTCACCGGCGGTGTGGCGCGGAGCGACCAGGCTGGCCGCGAGACCACGTCCCATTCCTACGCCGTTCTCCTGATCAAGGAAGACGGAGAACTGCGCATCCGCATGGAAAGCGGCGCGCCTCCAGCCCGGCCGCAGCTCAGCCGCCGGTAACAATTAAAAACAAATCGACGGCCGATTTTTGATCTATCATCTGCATATGGCGATCTCATTACTGCTTGCCGCAGCGCTGGGCGCTGCACCTCCCGAGCCGGAACCAATCTGGCGCTGCACGGCTGCGCACTACGCCGGCTTCGTGTCGCCCTCCGGCACCCGCGAAAAATGGCCTACGGTGCCGAAGCTGCCGGAGAACTTGCGCGACACACGCCACATGACGCTGAATTCACCCGGCATGCTGCCAGGAGGGCGAGCCCACATGATGTACGTCGACAGCGCAGCCAAGGTCGTCTACATCCTGCAAACTTCCGGCCCAGCTGATTCCGAGGTCGTATTCGGCCCGTTGCCTCCGGTCGACTGTCCCAAAGAGTAATGGAGACGAATGCCTCCTTCTATTTGGCAGTCAGAGAACGCTTCCCCACCCTGGCCCAGAAGACTGATCGCAAGTACCTCAAGGACTGGGGCGAGCAGCCTTCGGAGCAAGATGCCTATGGCTGGTTCCAATTCGTCGCCAACACATTGAACGATGAGATGAGACGGGAGGCCTATCTCCCCGAAAGTGCGGAAGCCTTCCTGTTCATCGCGCATGTATTCGCGTCAGCCAGCGAAGAAGTCAGGCGCTGCATCGACGTTTCGTTTGTGGAGAACCTGTTCTGGCAGGTGCCGCCAGCGAAAGCCGCCGCATATTGGAAAAAGCTGCCATTGCAACTGCAGGCCTTGTACGTCGATTTCCACAGCAAGCCTCCCATTTAAGTTCCTCTGCACCATGCCCACTATCCTTACCCATCCAGCGATTCCGCTGGCACTCGGCGTCGTGCTTGGCCCAAACCGCATTTCCCGCCGGCTGCTGTTGGCAGGCATGGTTGCGGCGATCGTGCCTGACATGGACGTCATCGCTTTCAAGCTCGGGATCGAATACGCGAACCAGCTCGGACACCGCGGCGCATCGCATTCGATCGTGTTTGCACTTGCATTGGGAATGCTGGCGGCACTTGCCGCGCCGTGGCTGCAGGCGAAACGATGGGTGACGATGGCGTTCGTGTCGATTGCCTGCGTTTCGCATCCCTTGCTCGACATGCTGACAACCGGCGGCCTCGGTGCAGCCATCTGGTGGCCATTCTCCGATCAGCGGCATTTCTTCCCGGTCCAGTTTATCCGCGTATCGCCATTGACAATGGGGCGCTTCCTGGGCCCTGCCGGCTTGACTGTCATTAAATCTGAACTCCTATGGGTTTGGCTGCCCTGCCTTTCCACGATGGTGACCGCCTATACCATACGCAACGACATCGCTCGCGACCGACTGGCGTAAAGGTCGACTGCACAAAGGAAACTCAAACGATGGCAACGGAACCTGTCTCGTTATTCGCTCAAGAAATAAACCCTGGGCTGGTAATCGAAGTCCTGAAGAAATTGAATGCAAAGTTCAGGGTAGTAGGCACCGACGACGACGCCACGCAGCTCGGTTACAACCGATTCCTGGCAAGCGAAGCGCACCGCCGGGGAATGTCCATTGCATTGAAAAACGATACGGATCAGTGAGTATGCTGCGCCATACAGCAGCGATCCCACAGCGCGTGCCAAGCTGTGCGCCGATGCCAACGCCCGCAAGTTCCAAACGCTGGTGCTGCCGCCCGCGCTGGACGACAGCTTGCGCTACAGCTGCGAGCCATGACTACAGCGTCAGCTTGGTCTCGAACTTGGAGCAGTTCATCGCGAACAGGCTCTTGACGTTGATGACGTTGTGGTGCGAGGTGAAGACGCGCCGTGTGAAGGCGCTGTACTCTTCCATCGACTCCACCGTGACGATCAGGTGGAAGTCGAACTCGCCGGCCACTTCGTAGCAGGACATCACCTCGGGCTCGGAACGCATGCGGTGTTCGAACTGCTTGAGGATGTCGGTATTCTGCTTCTCCAGTTCGACCGACACGAATACCGTCAGCGGCCGCCCGGCGAGCGCGCGGTCAACCAGCGCGACAGCCTTGACCAGCACGCCGTCGTTGCGCAGCCTTTCAATGCGGCGCTGGCAGGTCGCGACCGACGAATGCACGCGCTCCGCGATCTCGCGCAACGGCGTGCTGGCATCTTCTTGCAGGATATTCAGGATGCCCCGGTCGATCCGGTCCAGATCCCTCATGCGAGGTGGCGCAAGGGGTGCGCCCAGGCCGGCCAGCATGGTTCGAAGAAGCGCTCCACCATGGCGGGCGTCACTTCGGCCAGCGTTGCAGGATTCCACTGCGGCTGGTTGTCCTTGTCGATCACCAGCGCGCGCACGCCTTCGAAAATCTCGCCGTGTTCGAAGTTGCGGCGCACCAGGTTGCGCTCCATGCGCAAGCAGTCGGACACGCCCAGCGACGCGCCGCGCTTCAGCAGCTCGTGGGTCACGCTCATCATCAGCGGCGAGCGCATTTCCATTGCCTTCAGCGACTTCTGCGCGAAAGGCGTGCTGTCGCCTCGCAGCGAATCCATGATGGCGGGTACCGAGCCCGCCGAGAAATGCTGGTCGATCAGGCCGCGCTGCGCTTCCAGTTCGCTGTCGCCGGCGAAGGCGTTGTGCGGGCCAGCGAAGACTGCGACAGCGTCGCGCAACGAATTGCCGGGCGTCGACTCGAACAGCTTGGCCAGTCCGGCCAGTTCCGTCTCCGGCACGAAGAAGTCGGCCAGGTCGAGGTAGAGCGCATCCGCGGCGCCGACCGTCAGCCCGGTGAGGCCGAGCCACATGCCAAGCTGTCCCGGCGCATGCGACAGGAAGTGGCTGCCGCCCACGTCGGGAAACAGGCCGATGTTCACCTCGGGCATCGCCATCCTGGTACGGCCCGTGACGATGCGCACGCCGCACGCCGGCCCGCCCTGCGCGATGCCCATGCCGCCGCCCATCACCACGCCATCCATCAGCGCCACATAAGGCTTGGGATAGAAATGGATTAAATGGTTCAGCGCATATTCTTCGGTGAAGAAGTCTTCCAGCAGCGCGCTACCGCCTTGCGTATTGCTGCGGCCGACGTCGTGGAAGAAGCGGATATCGCCGCCTGCGCACAGCGCGCGTTCGCTGCTGCTGCGCACCACGACCGCCGCCACCGACGCGTCGTCGCGCCATGCCAGCAGCGCCTGGGACATCGCGCGCACCATGTCGAGGGACAGTGAATTGAGGGCTTTGGGGCGGTCCAGCGTGATGAAGCCGATACCGTTGGAGAGTTGGGTGTGTACGTGTTCGCTCATGCAAATATTCTAACGCACACTGGTCGCAAAAAAGGGCGCCAATTGCGCCCTTTGGTGTGCTACACGGCCAGTCCTTTACATGGCGGTGGGTGGTGCCTCATACGTATCCGGGAAATGCTTGATGGCCGCATGACTGTGGTTCTGCACACGGTCCTTGTATTTCATGACCTGGCGATCCAGTTTATCAATCAGGGTATCGATGGCGGCGTAAAGATCCTGCGACAGGCTTTCGACGTAAACAGTTTTGCCAGACATGCGCAGGTTGATTTCGGCTTTCTGGCGTTTCTCTTTCTCGGTGAGGTTATCTACGGTCAGGATGACAGCAATATCGATTACTTGATCGAAATGGCGCTTGACTCGTTCCAGCTTGTTCTGCACGTACTCGCGAATGGCTGGGGTCACTTCGACATGATGTCCACTGATGGTGAGATTCATACACACTCCTAAAGATGATGTCGCTCTCGAGTTCGTGTACGCCGAAACGCACAGAGGAACCCATGCACTGCACTACAAGGATTTGCGGAGGCTAACTGGAGGGATCTTCAACGCTTCTCGATATTTGGCAACAGTCCGTCGCGCAATCACCATGCCTTGTTCACCCAGCATGTCCGCAATCTTACTGTCGGATAAAGGATTTTTCGGGTCTTCTGCTCCTGTCAATTGCACGATCAGTGCCCGTATCGCAGTCGAGGAAGCCTCCCCCCCGGCTTCGGTCGCGACGTGGCTACCAAAGAAATATTTCAACTCAAACATGCCGTGTGGGGTGAGCATATATTTTTGAGTTGTTACGCGAGAAATAGTGCTCTCGTGTAGTCCCAGTGTATCAGCAATTTCACGCAACACAAGGGGTCTCATGGCCACTGCGCCATGACTGAAAAAGTTCTTTTGTCTTTCTACTATCGCTTCCGCGACGCGCAGGATCGTGTCGAAGCGCTGGCGCATATTCTTGATCAACCACTTGGCTTCCTGCAGCTGGCCATTCATCTGCGACTCGCTCTTGCCTTGCTTGAGCAAGTTGGCATACAGCGCGTTCACCCGCAGGCGCGGCACCACGTCGTTATTCAGGGTGACGATCCAGCCGCCGCGGCCCTTTTTCACAATCACGTCCGGCACCACGTAGTCTGACTCGCCTGACGCAAATTCGGCGCCCGGATGCGGGTTGCACTGGCGGATCACGCACTGCGCTTCGCGCAAGTCTTCATCGTCGCAGTCGAGCGCTTTCTTCAGCTTGGTGAACTCGCGCTGGGCGAACCAGGCCAGGTGCTTCTCGACGATGGTCAGCGCCATGCGGCGCGTCACCAGCGGCACGCCGGGCATGCGCCTGATCTGCAGCGCCAAGCATTCGGAGGCATTGCGTGCGGCGACGCCGGGCGGATCGAAGCTTTGCAGCAGCACCAGGCTGCAACGCAGGTCGTCCAGTTCGATTTCCAGCTCGGGCGGCAGGCGCTCGTGGATTTCTTCCAGCGGCTCTTCCAGGTAGCCGTTCTCGTCCAGCGCATCGATGATCAGTTCCATCAGCGCGCGGTCGCGCGGCTCCTGCACGGTGACGCGCATCTGCTCGAGCAGGTGTTCGCGCAGCGTGCAGCCGGAAGCTTCCAGTTGCGGGCGACTGTCTTCGTCGTCGGCGGATTTGCTGCCGGCGCTGGCGCTCCAGTCGGCGTCGTCGCTGCCGTTGCCGGCTTCACGGTCGCCGGCTTCATAGGTATCGCTTTCGCCGGCAGCGGCCGGGGCTTCGCCGCCCTCGCCTTGCGGGCCTTCAGCCGAAGGCGTGGCGGGAGCTTCGGCGCCATTGCCGTTGCCCTGGCTGATGGCGCCATCGGCCAGCAGGCGTACCGTGTGGTCGAGCGGGTCGTCAAGGCGCTCCAGCATGGGATTGTCGCCAAGCAGCTGTTCCAACTCCTGGTGCAGCTCCAGCGTGGACAGCTGCAGCAGGCGGATGGATTGTTGCAGCTGCGGCGTCAGCGCCAGGTGTTGCGAGGTTCGCAGTTGCAGTGTTTGTTTCATGGCCTTCGCTTACATGCGGAAGTGTTCGCCGAGGTAGACGCGACGAACGGATTCGTTGGCAATGATGTCGTCCGGGCGGCCCGAGGCCAGCACGGCGCCCTGGTTGATGATGTAGGCGCGGTCGCAAATGCCGAGGGTCTCACGCACATTATGGTCGGTGATCAGCACACCGATATTGCGCTCCTTCAGGAAACGCACAATACGTTGGATTTCGATCACGGCGATCGGGTCGACGCCGGCAAATGGCTCGTCCAGCAGCACGAAGCGCGGGTTGGTGGCCAGGGCGCGCGCAATTTCCACGCGGCGGCGTTCGCCACCGGACAGCGACAAGGCCGCGTTCTCGCGCAGCTTTTCGATTTGCAAGTCGGCCAGCAGCGATTCCAGGCGCTGGTTGATTTCCGCCTTGGGCAGAGGCTTGCCGTCCACCTTCTGCAGTTCCAGCACGGCGCGGATGTTTTCTTCCACCGTCAGCTTGCGGAACACCGAAGCTTCCTGCGGCAGGTAGGACAGGCCCAGCGTGGCGCGCTTGTGGATCGGCAGGCTCGACACGTCGGTGCCGCCGATATCGATGGTGCCTCCATCGGAAGCCACCAGGCCGACGATCATGTAGAAAGAGGTCGTCTTGCCGGCACCGTTGGGACCCAGCAGGCCGACCACTTCGCCGCAATCGACTTGCAGCGAAACGTCGTGCACCACCTGGCGTTTGCCATAGGTTTTCTGGAGGCCGCGCACGACCAGCGTGCTGGCGCAGTTATTTGCTTGCATGCTTACTTCTTCTCCGTCGGCGTCGCTGGGGGTTCGGTACGGGTCGGCTGGATCACCATGGTGCCGCGACCGCCGCCGGGCTTGCTTTCCCCGCTGGCCGAATTGCGCACGCTGAAGAATTCCTTGCGGCTGTCGTAAGAAATGAACTCACCCTGCACTTCATCGTTCTGCTTGCCGCCTTCCAGGCGGCGGATGGTAGCCTTGTTGAACATCTTCACCAGTTCAACCTGTTCCTCGTACTCGATGCGGTCGGCATCGCCTTCCACCCACTGGTCGCCGGCGCCGTCGCGCTTCTGGCGGAAGGTGGCTTTCTTGCCGTCGCCAAACAGCGTCACTTGCTGGAAACCCTCCGGCGTCTGCTTGACGTAGGCGCGCTCGGCCGTCATGGTCAGGGTGCCGCGGGTCAGCTTGACGCCGCCCAGCAGGATGGTGACCTGCTTGACGTCGTCGATGTCCATCGAGCCGTAGCTGATGTTGGTCGGCTTGTAGGAGTCGGCTTTCTCAGCCAGCGCCGGAGCGGCGACTCCCAGCAGCAAGGCTGCCGACAAGAGTAGTCGTTTCATATTCATTCCTCAGTTATTGGTCTGCGGCCTTGGGCGGAATCTGCAGCGTGCCGTTGCCGGCCAGGTGCATTTCGCGCGTCGCATTATTGGCGCGCATGCTGTTGGCCGCAGCAGTCGTATCCCCCAGCCGCAGTTTCACCGGATGGTCGGTTTCCATGCGGTCTTCGTCCGGGAAGATCACCAGCTTGTCCGATTCCAGGTGCAGCAGTTGCGACTGCGGCGATGCCGCGCGGTCGATCGTCACGCTGCCGTTCAGGGTGACGCGGCTGTTGGTGTCGTCCACGCGCGCCGTATTCGCCACGATCTCCATCGGCGGCTGCTCGCCGGCCAGGCTGTGCACGCGCGGATTGTCGATCTCGGACGAGTCGTCGATCGGGCGGTGGGTCAGCTTGTCGCCGGCAATGATATAGCTTGGCTTGCCGTCCTTCGTCATGCGCACGAAGGAGAAGTTATGGATGATGTAATCCGGCTCGTTCATGCGCTTGTCGGCCTGCATCTGTTCGTCCGCGCGGTTCAGCAGCTCGATCAGGTAGAAGCTGCCAAGCGCCGCCAGCAGCACGAAGATCATGCCGAGCGACAGGCGGAAGCGGTGGGCGGTCCTCTGGTTACGCATTGCTTGCCCCTTACACCAGGAACTGGGCCATCACGCGGTCATAGCTGCCGCTGGCACGCAGCACGAATTCGCAGGCCTCGCGCACCGCGCCGCGGCCGCCCGCAGCTTCGGTAATGTAGTGGGAGCGATCGTGCGCCTCCTTGCGGCCATTCGGCACGCTGACCGCAAAGCCCACACGGCTCAACAGCGGCAGGTCCACCACGTCGTCGCCGATGAAGGCAACCTGCTCTTCCGCCAGCCCCAGATCGGCCAGCAAGGCCTTGAACGGGGTCAGCTTGTCGTGGCCGCCCTGGTGTACGTAATCGATGCCCAGGTCCCTGGCGCGTGCCAGCACGATCGGCGTGCGCCGGGCGCTGATGATCGCGGTCTTGATGCCCGCTTCCTGCAGCAGCTTGATGCCCAGGCCGTCGTGCACATTGAAAGTCTTGACCATTTCACCGTCGGCGCCATAAGTCAGGCTGCCGTCGGTCAGCACACCGTCCACGTCGAAGATGAACAGGCGCACCTTGGCTGCACGAGCTAAGAGGTCTTCGCGTTCGAGCGTCATCAGATCACCTTGGCGCGGGTCAGGTCGTGGATGTGCAGCGCGCCAACCAGCATGCCGTCGGCATCCACCACCAGCATCTGGTTGATGCGGAATTCTTCCATCACCGCCACGGCATCGACCGCCAGCTGGTCGGGGCCGATGGTGCGCGGGTTCAGGTGCATCACGTCCTTGATGACGACCTTGTTGAAGTCCTGGACTTTTTCGATCATGCGGCGCAGGTCGCCGTCGGTGAAGACGCCGACCGGCTTGTTGGCCGCGTCGACGATGGCGGTCATGCCCATGCCCTTCTGGGTGATTTCCAGCAGCGCATCGGGCAGCCGCGTTTCCAGGCCCACGGCCGGGATGGCGCCATCCTTGCGCATGATGTCGCGCACATGCGTCAGCAAGCGGCGGCCGAGGGCGCCGCCAGGGTGGGAACGCGCAAAATCTTCTTCCTTGAAGCCGCGCAGGTCCAGCAGCGCCACCGCGATCGCATCGCCCAGCGCCAGCGTGACGGTGGTGGAAGCGGTCGGCGCCAGGTTCATCGGGCATGCCTCCTTGGCCACGGACACGTCCAGGTGCACGTCGGCCAGCTTGGCCAGGCTCGACGCAGGCTTGCCGGTCATGGCAATCACGTGGCCGCCCATGCGCTTGACCACGGGCAGGATCGCCATCAGTTCGGCTGCTTCGCCGGAATACGAAATAGCGATCACCACGTCTTGCGGCGTCACCATGCCCAGGTCGCCGTGCGCCGCTTCGGCCGGGTGCACGAACAGGGCCGGGGTGCCGGTCGAGGCCAGCGTCGCCGCAATCTTGCGGCCGATGTGGCCGGACTTGCCGATGCCGGATACCACGACGCGCCCCTTGCATTGCAGCAACAAGGACACCGCCTGGCCCACAGTTTCGTCGGTGGCCAGGCGCGCATTCAGCGCTGCCAGTGCGTCCGTTTCGATCTGCAGGGCCTCGCGCGCCAGTTCCAGGGCACGTGTTGCGGTCTTGGCATCAAAAGATTTCAGCATTGTTTTTTCATGGGTTAAACTCATGCCCGAAGTATAGCCGAATTAGATAAGCAAAAAACTTGCCAGACAAAACAAACAACGGATGTTCTCCCCCCTTGAACTGACCCTCCTCCTCCTCGGCAGCGCCGTCCTTGGCGTAGTCGCTTTCCGCATGATGCATCTGCCGCCGATGCTGGGCTATCTGGCGGTCGGCATCCTGCTGGGCCCCCATGCCATGGGGCTGGCCGAGCAAAGCCACGCGACGGAGTTGCTGGGCGAGTTCGGGGTGGTGTTCCTGATGTTCTCGATCGGGCTGGAGTTTTCCCTGCCCAAGCTGATGGCCATGCGCTCGATCGTGTTCGGGCTGGGCATGGCGCAGGTCGGCCTCACCATTGCCGCCACCATGCTGTTCGGCTGGCTCATCCACTTCCTGCTGCCGCCCACGATCCAGCTGGGCTGGCAAGCTTCGTTCGCACTGGGCGGCGCGCTGGCCATGTCGTCGACCGCCATTGTAGTCAAATTGCTCACGGAACGCCTGGAGCTGGAGAGCGAGCATGGACGCAAGATCATCGGCATCCTGCTGTTCCAGGACCTGGCGGTGGTGCCGCTGCTGATCCTGATCCCGGCCCTGGCGCAGAATCCGGCCGACTTGCCCAAGACCCTGGGCCTGGCCGGGCTGAAGGCGGCCGTGGTGCTGCTCCTGCTGCTGTTCGTCGGCCAGAAAGTGATGCGCAGGTGGTTCACCATTGTCGTGCTGCGCCGCTCACAGGAGCTGTTCATGCTCAACCTGCTGCTGGTGACGCTGGGCGCGGCCTGGATCACCGAGCAGGCCGGCCTGTCGATGGCGCTGGGCGCTTTCGTGGCCGGCATGCTGATCTCCGAGACCGAGTACAAGCACCAGGTGGAAGAAGACATCAAGCCCTTCCGCGACGTGCTGCTTGGCCTGTTCTTCATCACCGTCGGCATGCTGCTGAACGCGCGCGTGGTGCTGGAAAACTGGTGGCTGGTATTGGTGCTGCTGACCGGGCCGGTGCTGCTCAAGTTTGCCCTGATCGCGGGCCTGGCGCGCCTGTTCGGCGCCTCCACCTCGACTGCCATGCGCACCGGCCTGGCGCTGGCGCAGGCCGGCGAATTCGGCTTCGTGCTGCTGAACGTGGTGGGCGGCATGAAGCTGGTCGACCCCTTCGTGGTGCAGGTGGTGCTGGCCTCGATGGTGCTGTCGATGCTGCTGGCGCCTTTCCTGATCGCGCAGTCGGACAAGATCGTGCTGAAGTTCTCCGCCAACGAGTGGATGATGCAGTCGCTGAACCTGACCAATATCGCAGCGCGCACGATGTCGGCGCAGAAGCACGTGATCGTGGCCGGCTTCGGCCGCTCGGGACAGTCGCTGGCGACCTTGCTGACCGAAGAGAAGATCCCCTACCAGGCGCTGGACCTGGACCCGCTGCGGGTGCAGGAGGCGCAGGCCGCCGGCGCCAACGTGTCCTACGGCGACGCGGCGCGGCGCGAGTCGCTGGTGGCAGCCGGCATCAAGCGCGCTTCGGCGGTGGTGATCACTTACGCCTCCACGCCTTCAGCGCTGCGGGTGCTGCACCTGGTGCACGAACTGGCGCCGGAGCTGCCGGTGATCGTGCGCTCGCACGACGATTCGGACCTGGACCGCCTGAAGGAGGCCGGCGCTGCCGAAGTGGTGCCGGAACTGATGGAAGGCTCGCTGATGCTGGCATCGCACGCGCTGGTGATGCTGGGCGTGCCGCTGCGGCGCGTGGTGCACCGCGTGCAGCGCGCACGCGAAGAGCGCTACGCTTCGCTGCGCGGCTATTTCCACGGCGCCAGCGACAGCGGCGACGAATCGGAAATGGTGCGCCTGCACTCGGTGCCGCTGGGCGAGCAGGCTTCCTGCATCGGCAAATGCGTGAAAGACCTGGGTCTGGATGACACCGGCGCCGAGATCTCCGCCATCCGTCGCGGTACAGTGCGGCTGCATGCAGATGCAGGCACCACGCTGGAGGCAGGCGACGTGGTGGTGCTGCGCGGCACGGCCGAGGAAGTGGCGCGCGCGGAGAACGATCTGCTGGCCTGATTGGTGGTAGATTTCCTGATCGGTTTTTCCCGCAGGAGGCTACCATGTACGTACCCCCAGGTTTCAACACGATCACCCCCTACTGCTTCGTCAGGGATGCAGAGCGCTTCGTGGCTTTCCTTGTCGAAGGCCTGGGCGGCCAGGAAGTGGTGCGCAGCAAGCGCCCTGACGGCCGCATCGCCAACGTCCAGGTGCGCATCGGCACCTCGACCGTTATGGCCAGCGAAGCCAGTGAAAAATATCCGCCGATGCCGGCCGCCTTCTACCTCTACGTGGAAGACGCAAGGCAATCGATGGCGCGCGCACTGTCCGCTGGCGGCAAGCTGGAGATGGAAGTGGGCGACATGCCGTATGGCGACCGCCAGGGCGGCATCAGGGACCCGCATGGCAATATCTGGTGGATCTCGCAGCGGCTGGTGGAGGCGCCTTACGAGGCGTAGCGGATCACGCGGTTGCGGCCGCCTTCCTTGGCCTGGTACAGGGCTTCGTCGGCCTGTTCGATCAGTTGCGTCGCCTGCAGTTCCGGCGGTACGTCGCCGGGCACCTGCGCCAGGCTGGACACGCCGACCGAGGCCGTGATCGACACCTTCACGCCGTGCGACAACTCGATCATGCTGGCCGCGATGCCGGCGCGGATGCGCTCGCCCACATAGGTCGCGCTCTCCAGGTCCGCATCGATCAGCAGCACCACGAACTCCTCGCCGCCAAAGCGCGCCAGCGCGTCCGACAGGCGCAGCTCCGCCTTGATGCGATTGGCTACCTCGCGCAGCACTTCATCGCCGCCGCCGTGGCCGACCGTGTCGTTGACGCGCTTGAAATGGTCGATGTCGATGTACATGAACGACACCGGATAGGACTGCCGGCGTGCGCGCGCAATTTCTTCGAGCAGGCGGCGATCCACGTAGCGGCGGTTGAACACGCCGGTCAGCGCATCGGTCAGCCCCATGTACTTCAGCATTTCGTTGGAGATCACGTTCTCCAGGCAGATGGCGATGATGGAGGCCATATGCTCGATGAAGTCGGTGCCCAGGCTGGGCGAGAAACGCGTCGGGTCGGCACTGCCCAGGTTCAGCGAACCAATCAGCCGCTTGTTGCGCAGCAGCGGTACCACGCCCACGCTTTGCAGGCGCGTGCCAGGCTGCGGGAACTGCGACCCGTGCTTCTGTGTGTCGAACATCCCGAGGCAGGGCTTGGGCGCCTGGCCCGGTTCGATCTCGATGGCCAGGTTCTCCGTGTCCGGCACGAACACCAGGTTGGGAAAGTCGGCGAAATCGACACCCAGCTTTTCCATCACGGTGCGAATATCGTCATCCACGTCGACCAGCGACAGGGTCACCGCATCGAGGTCGGAAATCACCGGCAGGGTGCGGAAAATGGTGCCAATCAGCTCGGGGAAGCTGGCCGCGCCGACGATCTCCAGGTCGAACGCCTGGTGGCGCGTCATGATCGAGTGATTGCGTTCGGCCTGCTCGATCAGGTAGGCAAGACGGGCGCGCAGGGACTGGTTTTCTGCCGCCAGTTCCGCCAATGTGGGCTGCTTGCCCGTGATTTTCTGCGTGATCTCCATCGCCCTGCCGATATTTACTACTAAAACGACAGTGTAACCTCGATTGGGTCGCCAACCGATAGTTTTATGCCATCACCTATTGCTACGATTGCATTCATGCCGAAGCAGATGCCGCCATCGACTTCGGGCTTGGCGCGGTAGCTTTGCAGGATGTCCAGCGGGTCCGGGCCGAATTCGCCGGTGGCTTGGTCGACCGACGGCATCGGGCAGCGCGCGCAGGGCTTGACCGGCTTCAGGGCGGCCTCGCCGATGCGGAATTCTTCGGTGTAGTCTTCTTCGAAGGCGTCCAGGTCGCCCACCACCAGGTTGGGGCGGAAGCGGTTCATCGGCAAGGGCTGGCGGCCTTGCTGCTGCAGCTTTTCGTTGAGGTCCTGCAGCGAGCCGGTGCCGACGACCAGGATCGGATAACCGTCCGAAAACAGCGTAGGGTGCTGCTCGCCATTGGTCCACTTGCCGCTGGTCAGGCGCCTGGCGTTGGCGTGGAAGCGTGCCAGACGGCATTCGATGCCGAGGAATTTGCTGAACCAGGTGGCGGTCGTTTCATCGCAATCGTAGGCCAGCACGCTGTCTTCCCAGACTTGTACCTGCAGCGTCGGCGCGCGATCCGGGTCGGGCAGGCCAAGCGGGATTTCCAGCTGCAGCATGCCGGGCGCGCGCAGCTCCATGGTTTCAGCTTTCAGGCGCGGCACGATCAGCGCCATGCGCGGATGGTCGCGCTGGGTCAGCGCCACGCCGTTGCTGTCGACCAGCATCCACTCGCGATCGTAGATTTGCTCGGTCATCAGGCCGGCGCGGGTCAAGGTCGCGTGCTTCAGCGACAGGCCGGCGCAGGACTTGATCGGGTAAAGGGTAAGTTCGGAGATGAAGGGCATAGTGCCCGTGAGTATGGCAGAAAAAACTTCGCCGCGCGGCGCGCGGCGAATTCCCGACAATCCTGACCCTAGGCTTCCGCTTTCGGTTTCTTTGGCAGCTTGCTGCGCGCCGATGCCTTGTGCGTGCCCGGCTTCCTGGAGCGCTTCGACGCCGCGGGCTTGGCCTCCGCCGGGTCTACTGCCGCTGCTTCTGCCACCACGGCGGCTTCCGCGGCAGCCGTGAGCACGGCTTCCGCCTCCTGCACCGCCTCCGCCGCATTGGCCGCGGCCTGGGCTACCTTGCTGCCGCGCGAGCTGGTCTTTTTCGCTGCCGGCTTCTTGGCTGCAGCGCGGGTACGCTTGGCCGGCGCTTCGGCCGGCGCATCCACCACTGGCGCCACTTCTTCCACCGCCGCCACGGCAGCGACTTCGGCATCGTCCGGCACGGCGACAGGAACTGCAGCGGGTGCGGCCGCATCGCCCTCGCCACGGCGGCCTCGGCCGCCACGGTTGCCGCGATTACGGCGGCTGTCGCGGCTTTCACGCTCGCGGCGCGCTTCGCCAGCTTCCTCAGCGCTCTCCTGCATCTCGGCGCCTGCCTCCGGCACGAGGCCTGCATCGTGCTCCGACGGCGCCTCAACGACCGGCAGCATCACCGGCTGGCTGCTGCGGTACACATATGCGCCCGACTTCTCGTCGCGGCCGAATTCCAGCAGGCCGCGCGCCTTCATTTCCTCCAGCAGGTTGCCGAAGGTGCGGAAACCGTAATACGACTCGCTGAAATCCGGCTTGCGGCGCTTGATCGCCTCCTTCAGCACGGAAGCCCAGATCTTGCCCTCACCACGTTCGGCAGCCAGCGCATCGAACGTCGTGTAGGCGATTTCAACGCACTGGTTGCGGCGCTTGTCCATCTCTTCGCGGCGGCGCTTCTCTTCTTCCGGCGTACGCTTCGGCTTTTGCTCGCTCGCATCGCGGCTCGCCTGGCGCTGGCGGCGCGATTCGCGCACCAGATCGTCGTAGAAAATGAACTCGTCGCAGTTGGCTACCAGCAGGTCCGAGGTGGAATCCTTCACGCCCACGCCAATCACGCGCTTGGCGTTTTCGCGCAGTTTGGACACCAGCGGCGAAAAATCGGAATCGCCGGAAATGATGACGAAAGTGTTGACGTGGGCCTTGGTGTAGCACAGGTCGAGCGCATCGACCACCATGCGGATATCGGCCGAGTTCTTGCCGGACAGGCGCACGTGCGGGATTTCGATCAATTCGAAATTCGCCTCATGCATCGGCGCCTTGAAAGCCTTGTAGCGGTCCCAGTCGCAGTAGGCCTTCTTGACCACGATGCTGCCCTTCAGCAGCAGGCGCTCCAGCACCGGCTTGATGTCGAATTTCTCATAGTTGGCGTCGCGGACGCCCAGCGCGACGTTTTCGAAGTCGCAGAACAGCGCCATGCTGGCGTTTTCGTTAGGTGAGGCCATTTTTTCTTTTACCGGAAGCTGTGCACAATCCGGCGATTATACTATTTCATCAACACTGACCCGGAGACAAGCAAATGAAACGCCAGTTGATCGCCACTGCCCTCGCCCTCGTGATGCATAGTGCCCTGGCGGCCGACCCCGACGCCGAATTCCGCCAGCAGGTCAACGCCTTCGTCGACAGCTGGCACGACGATGCAGCCAACACCCGCCCTGACTACTGGGACAAGTTCGCGCCGGACGCCGTCTTCATCGGCACCGACAAGAGCGAGGTATGGAGCTACAAGGAATTCAAGGCATGGGCCAAGCGCTTCTGGGACCGCAAGAAGGCGTGGAGCTTCACCGCGCAAAAGCGCAATGTCTACTTCTCGCCGGATAAGAAATACGTGTGGTTCGACGAACAGCTAAACACACAGATGGGCACTTGCCAGGCCAGCGGCGTGCTGCTCAACACCGGCAAGGAGTTCAAAATCGAGCATTACCAGCTGTCGCTGGCCGTGCCGAACCCGTTGATGGATAGCTTCACCAAAGCGATCGCCGAGCACGAGGCAAAGACCAAGTAACAATCAACCCCGCCTGTCCTCCGCGACGAAAGCAGGGATCATCGGCCAGCCTGTAGCTCCTATCGTGGGGCCGCGCCCCGAATCGCCAAATACTGCAAAAGCCGCCGTAATTTCTTCCTTCAGGCGGCTTAGCAATTTTGGCGGAATCCGGGCTTGGCCTTCAATAGCAACTTGATTGGAGATCGGTCCGCGGCGATATAGCCTGTACCACGCACCATTGGAGAAGAGATAGTCCTCGCGGGACATCTTCTCGACTTGATAGCCCATTTTTGAGATTCGATAAAAGCGCCGCGCAAGGCAGGACTTGGGCCGGCAATCCCCGCTCGATCAGTTGGAGCGGGCGAAGGTCAGGGCCGCATTGTCGCAGCACCCGGCCGGCTTAATGGTCAGCTCGAACGATGCGCTGACGACCGAGTAGCGCAGCAGCACCCGGGCCGGTTGATCGTCGACCAGAGCGGTATAGAGGGAGCGGTAGAAGGTGGTGTTTTCCTGAGCCAGCAGGTACAGCTGCTCATCCCACACCGTAGTCCTGGGCGACAAGGCTGTCAGATTGTCCTCGAAGGCCTCCTTCAGGCCGTACTCCATGCCTTCTTCGCGAAACGGCACGGTAAGCAGCAACTTGCCTCCAGCCGACAGGCGCACGGACAGGTCGGGCAACACTTCGACAAGGGTGCTGGCAAGGAGCTTTTCGTCGCTCTTGCTCAAGCCCATGTCGCCCCCTTGGCGCGTGCCGCCGGAAATCGAAGATTCGCTGCCACTCCAGCGCCCCTTGCTGTCGCGGCTCAGGTCCCACATGGTATTGGCACCGCCAAAGCCTTGGATCGCGGACAGGCGATACTTGCCGACCGCACCGGCCAACAGCGCCTTTTTCGGCGGGATGATGATTTCAGAAGTCTGGTGGGCGACCAGCGGCAAGTTCTTGCCGCCGTCCGGCGATTGCCAGCTGCCCTGCAGGCTGCCGTCGCGCAGCACCGCGCGCAAGCGGCCCTTGACCGTGGGATTGAATGCGAGCTGCTCGTCCATCACAAGCGTGCCGTCGGGCGCGGCCTTGCCTTTCAGGAAGAGCTCGGATTTCTTGCCCGCATAGCGGTAAGTTCCGGAAATGACGCCATCGACATTCTTCAAGTCCATGCTGAACTTGAGCTTGTCGCCGATGGTGCCGTCAAATTTCTTGTGGAAGTAGGCGCCCTGCTGCGCCAGCGCCGGCGCAGTAAACAGCAGCGCCGCCAGCGCGGCAGCGAGGGCGCTGGCCTGCATCAAACGTTGAACAGGAAGTTCAGCACGTCGCCATCCTTGACCACGTATTCCTTGCCTTCAGCGCGCATCTTGCCAGCTTCCTTGGCGCCGGTTTCGCCCTTGTAAGCGATGTAGTCGTCGAAGGCGATGGTCTGGGCGCGGATGAAGCCGCGCTCGAAGTCGGTGTGGATCACGCCTGCCGCTTGCGGCGCGGTGTCGCCCACGTGGATGGTCCAGGCGCGCACTTCCTTCACGCCGGCGGTGAAGTAGGTTTGCAGGCCGAGCAGCTTGAAGCCGGCGCGGATCAGGCGGTCCAGGCCAGGTTCGGACATGCCCATGTCGGACAGGAAGGCTTCCTTGTCGGCGTCGTCCAGTTCGGCGATTTCCGCTTCGATGGCGGCGCAAATGGCCACGATCGGCGCGTTCTGCGCTTCGGCGTACTTGGTCAGCTGGTCCAGCAGCGGATTGTTGGTGAAGCCGCTGTCGGACACGTTGGCCACATACATGGCTGGCTTGGCGGTGATCAGGCACAGCGGCTTGATCAGGGCCATGTCTTCGGCGCCCAGGCCCATGGCGCGCACTGGCTTGGCTTCGTTCAGGTGCGGCACCAGGGTTTCCAGCAGGGCTACCAGCTTGGCCGAATCCTTGTCGCCGGAGCGCGCTTTCTTCTGTTCACGGGCAATGGTTTTTTCCACGGTCGACAGGTCGGCCAGCGCCAGCTCGGTCTGGATCACTTCGATGTCGTCCAGCGGCGATACGCGGCCGGCCACGTGCACCACGTTGTCGTCTTCGAAGCAGCGCACCACGTTCACGATAGCGTCGGTTTCGCGGATGTGGGACAGGAACTGGTTGCCCAGGCCTTCACCCTTGGACGCGCCAGCCACCAGGCCGGCGATGTCGACGAATTCCACGATGGCAGGAAGAATGCGCTCAGGCTTGACGATTTCAGCCAGCTGCTTCAGGCGCGGATCAGGCACTTCCACCACGCCAACGTTTGGCTCGATGGTGCAGAACGGGTAGTTCTCGGCCGCGATGCCGGCCTTGGTCAGAGCATTGAAAAGAGTGGACTTGCCGACGTTAGGCAGGCCGACGATGCCGCATTT
Source organism: Pseudoduganella sp. S-14 (assembly GCF_049913285.1). GTDB lineage: Bacteria > Pseudomonadota > Gammaproteobacteria > Burkholderiales > Burkholderiaceae_D > Rugamonas. The sequence continues at coordinate 954,853 of NZ_CP183991.1, read as the reverse complement.
GAGACTCATGGAAAACCTTTAGATGATATTGTTCTGCTACGGAATTTTCCGCAAATAGACCGAGATTGTACCCCAGAACATGTCAAGAACCGCCCATATCGCCCTGCTGGCCCGCTACAACGAGTGGATGAACAACAAGCTGTACGAAGCGGCGTCGGGCTTGCCGGCGGAGGAATTGACGGCAGACCGCGGCGCGTTCTTTGGCTCCCTGCTGGCGACCCTGAACCATATCGCGGTGGCAGACATCCTCTGGCTGAAACGCATCGGCGGCCATCCGCGCTTTGCCGCCGCACTCGCGCCTGTATTGGCCTTGTCGACACCAATCGCGCTGGACCAGCCACTCTTCGATTCGCTGCCCACCCTGCGCGAGCAGCGGGCCTGGCTTGACCGCCTGATCCTTGACTGGAGCGCCGGCCTGGCGGAGGCGGACCTGGACGCCGTCATCAGCTATCGCCGCGTGAACGGCGAAGCCAATCAGCGGCAACTCGGGCTATTGCTGCTGCATTTCTTCAATCATCAAACCCATCATCGCGGCCAGGCCACCACCCTGCTGTCCCAGGCCGGCGTTGACGTGGGCACGACGGACCTGCTGTTGCTGGTTCCTGAGGCGGAGGCTTAAGCAGGATCAAATCCTGATACGCCTCTGGACAATCGGCGATACGGGTATCGCTGGCGCTTGTAATATTGTTACCAATGGAAAATAATGCCATTAGTACAATACAGGAGCATTCATGGATTTGCTGTGGTTTATCGTGCTGGCGCTCGTGTCACGCTGGGCCTGGCTCGCGCGCCGCGATGCCCGACAGGCACGCGAGCATGCCCTCCAGTTGCAGCGCGACCTCGCTGCGTTGGAAATCACCGTTGCCAGCCTCCAGCAACGCACCGCTGCCCAGCAAGCAGCGGTCGCGCCGGAACCGCCAGCTGCAGCGGCGCCTTCCTTCGAGCCATCCAGGCCAGCCGAGCGCGAGCCGCTGGCAGCGCGTGCCGCCAAGCTCCCAGCGCAAGCGGAGCCGCCAACGCCAGCACTGGCCGAAACACCCGCGGCGCCAATGGAGCCGGCCGCCACGCCCGAACTTCTGGCCGAGGTAGCCGCCGCTGCATCGCCCATCGCAACTGCCGAGCCACCTGCCGCGCTGCGCCCAGAAACTGCTGCCAAGGCAAGCAGGGCAGAACGAGCCCGGGCTCCTGCGCGCCCAAACCGGCCGCCAAGCGAGCCGCCAGCCTGGTTGACCGCCGCCCGCAACTGGCTGTTCGAAGGCAATCTGGTGGCGAAGATTGGCCTTCTCATCCTGTTCATCGGCGTCAGCTTCCTGCTGAAATACGCCGCCGCCCGCGTCACGGTGCCGATCGAACTGCGGCTGGCCGGCATCGTGCTCGCCGACCTGGCCGCGCTGGCCTGGGCCTGGCGCATCCGCAACAGCAACAAGGGCGTCAGCCTGCCACTGCAGGGCACCTGCATGGCGGTGCTGATGCTGGTGGTGTTTGGCGCCTTCCGCATCTACCACCTGATCCCCGGTGGCATGGCCTTCGCCATGCTGTTCCTGCTAACGCTGGGCACCTGCCTGCTGGCAGTGCTGCAGAACGCCCAATGGCTGGCCATCTTCGGCATTACCGGCGGCTTCGCGGCGCCCATCCTGGCGTCCACCGGCCAGGGCAGCCACATTGGCCTGTTCAGCTATTACGCCCTGCTCAACGCCGGCATCCTGGCCATCGCCCTCAAGCGCTCCTGGCGCGCACTGAACCTGCTCGGCTTCGCGTTCACCTTCGCCATTGGCACCACCTGGGGCGTGCTGCGCTACGAGCCGCAGTTCTACCTGTCGGTGCAAGGCTTCCTGGCGCTGTTCTTCCTGTACTACGTCGGCATCGCCATCGCCTACGCCCACCTCGAGGCGCCCAAGCTGAAAAGCTATGTCGACGGCACGCTGGTCTTCGGCACGCCGATGCTGGCCGCCAGCCTGCAATTCGGCCTGGTCAAGGGCTTCGAATTCGGCATGGCCTATTCCGCCCTCGCACTCGGCCTGTTCTACGCCGTGCTGGCAATCACGCTGGCGCGCCGCCGCGCCACCTATGGCCTGCTGGTCGATGCCTTCACCGCACTGGCGGTGGTGTTCGGCACGCTCGCCATCCCGATGGCGCTTGACGGGCGCTGGACCTCCGCCGCCTGGGCGCTGGAAGGCGCCGGCATCGTCTGGATCGGCCTGCGCCAGCGTCAGCCGCTGGCCTGGGGCTTCGGCCTGCTGGTACAGCTGGGCGCCTGGGTCAGCTTCATCGGCTCGGTGTCCGGCCTGAATCCGGAGGCCGCAATGCATTCCAACCTGTGGCTTGGCTTCCTGCTGCTGGCGATCAGCGCCTGCATCATGGCCATGCGTTTCCGCAGCCATTCCAGCGAAGAGGGCTTGGGCCGTCTGCAACTGCTGGGGGCGCTGTTTCTCGCCGGCTCCGCTATCTGGCTGGTCGGCGGCGCCTGGACCGAAGTCATTCTTCGCACCAGCGGTAAACTGCAGGCCAACCTGCTGGTTGCCAGCGCCCTTGGCGCAGCCGTCGTCATGGCCCTGATCGGGCGCCGCCTGGCCTGGCCGATGGCACGCGGCCTGGCCCTGGCCGCACAACTGCTGGCCGGCCTGGTGCTGGCCGTGCTGCTCGCCTTGAACTGGCAAGTGGCACCGATGTCGCCGGACCTGTTCTCCACGCCTTTCCTGGGTAGCGTGATGCTGTTGGCCGGCGCCATGTTCAGCGCCTGGACGCTGAAGCGTCACGGTTCGCAATACCCGCCTGCCTGGTCAAATGCGGTATTGGCGTATTCCGCCGTATGGTGGCTGCTGGTGATCGTGCCGACACTCGCCAACTGGCTGCTGGCCCATTATGAAATCGCCACCACCGGCAATTTCGAGCCGCACAGCCCGCTGCGCGCCAGCGCCTACAACCTGATGATCGTCGCCACCACGCCGCTGTTCGTCAAGCTGGCGCAACGACTGTCCTGGCCAGCCCTGCGCGCCGCAGTGCTGCCGGCATGGCTGCTATTCGGCATGACAACGCTGGGCATGCTTGGCGCGCTGTATAGCAGCATCACGGTGCCCGCCGGCGAGGTATGGTTTGCCTACGCCGCCCTATGGCTGCTCTCCGAATGGCTGATGCGTGGCGCAACACTGGGCAAGACGCCGCTGGTGATCCTGCACACGCTGCGCAGCACCGGTCCCTGGCTGATGATCTGGCCGGTTGGCGCCTACTGGATTTCGCGCGGGCTGGAAGGCAGCGGCGCCGATCCGGCCTGGTCCAACTTCCTGCCGGCCTGGCTGATGATGGGCGGCCTGGCCTGGGTCATGCGCCGCGTGCGGGCCAACGGCTGGCCCGTGCAACCGGTCGCGGACTGGTACCGCGACGTGTTGCTGCCGCTGGGCTGCGGCTGGTCGCTGCTGCTGGTGGCAGTCTGGAACCTGGGCCAGGATGGCGCGATGGCGCCGCTGCCCTACCTCCCGTTGGCAAATCCGCTTGACCTGACCAGCATCTTCGCGCTGCTGCTGTCGCTTGCCGCTTACCGCATGCTGCAGGACAAGCTCTCGCCCTACCGTCCACAATTGCTGGCCTGCGCAGCATTGCTCGCCTACGCGTGGTTCAACCTGGCGCTGCTGCGCACCGTGTCGCACTACGTCGGCGTGCCGTACCAGTTCGATGACTTGTTTGCATCGCAGTTCGTGCAAGCCATGCTCTCGCTGGTTTGGAGCGTGACCGCGCTGCTGTTGATGCGCTTCGCGGCCAGCAGGCAGGATCGAAAATTGTGGATCGCCGGCGCAGTACTGCTCGGTGTCGTGGTCGCCAAGCTGTTCCTGGTGGACCTGTCCAATGTCGGCGGCGTCGAGCGCATCGTTTCCTTCCTCGGCGTTGGTGCGCTGATGGTCGGCATCGGTTACCTTGCCCCCTATCCGTCCGCACGCGGCGGCGAAAATGAAAAGGAAGCGGCATGAGCGCGTTGCTTTTGGCGGCTGCTGTCGCCACCACTGCGGTAAGCGATTTGCCGCAGGATTACACCCACCTCATTCCGCTATCGGTGAATGGCAAGCCAAGCGTAGTGCAGTTGCAGTTGCCGCGCGATGCCTACCTGAATGCGCGCTCGCCGTCGCTCAACGATTTGCGCGTGTTCGATGCGCATGGCACGCCGCAACCATTTGCCCTGCGCCAGCCGGATGCGGCGCCAACCATCAGCCACCGGGCCCTTCCGGTACGTATCTTCCCACTGATGGCGGAACGTTCCGACGCCCCGCTGGCGGGGCTGGAAGTCAGCACTGCAACCGATGGCCGCGTGCTCTCCGTCCGCCTGCCCACGCAACAGGGCGCCGCGCCGGCCGGCCGCACGCAGGAACGCCTGGCCGGACTGGTGCTCGACCTGCGGCAGGACGGCATGCAGCAAGCGCCTACCGTCGACGCGCTGCATTTCGCACTGCCGCCGGACCGCAACACCTATACCGGCCAGGTATGGCTGGAAGCGAGCGACGACCTGAAACACTGGGACGCTATCGGCGTGGCGGAGTTGAGCTGGCTGGCCAATGCCAGCGCTGAAACACTGGCCAACGACAAGCTGGAATTCCCGGCCCGCCAGATGCGCTATGCGCGCCTCAGCTGGCGCAGCGGCGAGCCGCTCCCCTTCGCCAGCATCAGCGCCCAGTCGCCGGTTCAGGGGCCGGCTGCAGCGCCGCTTGAATCCTTGCTGCTGCAGCCGCAACCGGGCCGCGACCCGCGCGACCTTCAATACAGCAAGCCGGCAGGCGTCACCGCTCGGCGCGTCGGGCTGCAGATCGACAGCGGCAATATGGTGTTGCCCGCGATGCTGGGCAGCTATGTCGAAGTACGTCGCACCGGCCAGTTCCGTTTCGAACCCGCCCTGCGCACCACCTTCTACCGCCTGGAGAAGGATGGCAAATCACGGCTCTCGGACGACATCGCCGTTCCGGCCTGGCTTGGCGACCGTTGGGTGCTGCGCTTCGACCAGCCACCGACGGTCAAACCCGCGCTGCGCGTGAGCTGGGTGCCGGCCACATTGGTATTCGTTGCCGGCGGCACCCCGCCTTACAGGCTGGCGGTAGGGCGCGACAAAGCCGCGCCGGCGGGGCGCGATATCAGGGAGGTGGCGCCCGGCTTTACCGAGGCAGAATTGCGCACGCTGGATCACGCTACCGCTGGCCCAGCGCAAGAGCAGCTTGAAGCGCTGGCCAACGCAGCCAAGCGCGCAAACGCCGACAACAGCGCCGCCCAGAACCGCTTGATGATCCTGTGGGGCGTGCTGGTGCTGGGCGTGGCGCTTGTGGCGGGGATGGTATGGCGCCTGCTGCGGCAGGCAGGCGCCGGCTCCTCTTAATTGGTATGCAGCTCCATCGTCGCCTTGGTGAAGTCGCCGGCGATGGCGGTGGGAATGATGCGCAGGGCTTTCTCGATCGCTTCTTCGATCAGCAATTGCTCTTCGCGACGCGGGCGGTGCAGCACGAAGTCGGCCACCGGTTGGTTCAGGTTCAGCGTGCGAGGATGGCCGATGCCGATGCGCAGGCGCCAGTAGTCCTGGGTGCCCAGGGCTGATGTGATGTCCTTGAGGCCATTGTGGCCGCCAGACGAACCGCCCTTTTTCAGCTTGGCGGCGCCAGGCGGCAAATCCAGTTCATCGTGCACTACCAGCACTTCGTCCGGCTGGATCTTGTAGAAGCGCGCAATGGCGCCGACCGACTGGCCGGAGCGGTTCATGTAGGTTTGCGGCTCCAGCAGCCACAGTTGGTTGCCGCCGATGATGGTCTTGGCCACCATGGCATTGAAGCCGGATTCGCGCTGCAGGCGCGCATTCGGCAGCGAGTTTGCGAGGTTGTCCACCAGCCAGAAGCCGGCGTTGTGGCGGGTTTGTTCGTATTCGGCGCCGGGATTGCCGAGGCCAACGATCAGGCGGATGGGCATGGTCTTGCGGTTGCGAGTGCAAAACCGCAGATTATACCCTTGCCCTCAACCGAGTAGTCCGCGCGCCAGCAAGGCAAGTTCGCCTATCAGTATCATGGCCATCATGCCGAATCCCCAGTGGCTGATACGGTCTACGTGATCGCGCAGTGCATCGATCTGGGCCTGCAGCGCTGCCACGGCCTTGACAATCTCATCGCGTGTGTAAAGCTGCATTTCGAGACGAAGCTTCACGAAGCCGTCGTCAATGTACTGGCGCATGCTGGCGAACTGTGCGTCGAAGGAGGCCTGCATGCTGGCGAACTGCGCATCCATGTGCTGTCGCAGCAAGGCCAATTCGCAATTGACGGCATCCAAGGCTATCTCCTGTGCGGCAACCCGGTCATCGGGGGTCAGCTGCTCCATGGCGGCCTCCCGCTGTCGGCAAGCCACCATTGTTTGCCATTTTCGCGCAATGGGCCTTGAGCCGGGGCGCAAGTATGGGCGGAACTATTTCGGCGGTGCGCCGTCAGCGTTCCAGGTATCGCGCCAATACATCCATTTGCCATTGACCTTCTTGTCCACCGACAGGTACTTGCCGGTCTCGACCACCTTGCCGTCCTTGTCTTTCACCATATAGGTGCCGGACGACCAGCCCAGGTTGCCGCTTGCGCCGCTGTCCGATTTCTCGCCAAAGCTGAACATCATGCCGGACTTGCCGGCGCCCTGCGCCTCCTTCAGCAGGAATTCGCGGATGGCCGCGCGGCCGGTGACTGCCGGCGCGCCTGGCGGCATCAGTACCGCGTTTTCGTCGTACAGCCTGGCCAGTCCATCGCCATCTGCTGCCGTGAAGGCTTTCAGCCAAGCCTGGTCGACTGCCTTGATCGCCGCTCCATCCGCTTTGGCGTCAGCCGCAAACGCCGGCACAGCACATACGGCTACCAGCACCATCACCCCTGCAAGTTGCGCTTTCATTGGATCGTCCTCCCGTGGTGAAAAGTCATTTCAGCATAGAACACTTGACAACAGATTCCACCTGTAAGATATTTATTACACGTGTCTTCGATTTAAAACAGAAAGGACGTGCCATGAAGTACCTGACTACCCTGATGTTTGCCGCAGTCCTGGCCGCCCCCGCCATGGCCGCTGACGCGCCAATCACGGACAAGGAGCGCATCGACCAGCTGCTTGAACAAAACAGGATGCTGATCGCCCAGAACACCCTGCTGGCCCAACAATGCGAGCGTCCCAAAACCAAGGAAGAAACCTTCGCCCAATGCATGCAAGCCGCGCGTGGCGAAAAAGGGGCGATGGCGACTGAATCGGTCAGCGCCAACTGCCGCCTGCTGTTGAAGTGAGTGGAATGCAAAAGCTATTGCCAGTGCTGGAAGCGCTTGCCAATCCGCACCGCTTGCGCATCATCGCTGCATTGAAAACGGACGGCCGCAACTACGTCAGTCAACTGGCCCGCGACGTAGGCATCAGCCGCCCGCTGCTGCACCTGCACCTTGCCAAGCTGGAGGCGGCTGGCCTTGTCACCAGCAAGCACGAGCTTTCCAGCGACGGCAAGGCGCTGAACTACTTTGAAGTGGCCGATTTTCGCCTGACGCTCGATCCCGCTGCGATCGCGGAAGCTGCCAAACATCTCAACCTGGAAAGGGAATGACCGTGTCCGAACATATTTACCTGTTGACCCTGGGCCTGCCGTTGGCAACCGTACTGATTGTCTTTGGCATGAAGTACTGGTCCGCCGCGCACAAGGCGCGCGCCGAGGCGGCCAGCGCCGAGGCTTACCGCGCACTGGCCGCGAAAGCGGCAGCCGCCCAGGCGGAAAACGCCGCCGCGCTGGCCGCCATGCAGGCCACGCTGGCCAACATGAACGGCCGCCTGGCCGAAGTCGAAACCATGCTGAAAGAGGTGGGCTGATGCTGGCCTGCCTGTGTCAGCGCGATGCGCGGCATGAAGGCGTCATGCGCATCAACATCTACCTGCTGCGCCTGCTCTATGCGCTGATGTTCTTCATGCTGGGCCAAACCACCTGGACTGAAATCCTGACCCACCAGGGCCCCTGGGAGCCGAACAAGGCTGTGGCATGGACCGTATGGACGGCTTTTGCCACGCTGGCAGGCCTTGGCTTGCTACGGCCGGTAAAGATGCTGCCGATCATCCTGCTCGAAATCCTCTACAAGGTGATGTGGCTTGCGATCGTCGCCTACCCGCTCTGGTCGCGCGGTGAGCTGGCCGGTTCGCCGGCGGAAGGTACCACCTATGCTTTCCTGGGCGTGCTGCTGGCTATTATTGCCGTACCTTGGGGCTATATCGCCAAGTCCTATTTCACCTGGCCCTCGAAAACCAAACCAGCCTGAACATGCCTTTCCTTGCCAATGTCATGCTCGCCGCCGCGCTCACCGCGGCGGCGGAACCGAAACAGATTTACCAGATGTCGCCGCAGGAAGCTGGCGCCTTCATCGCCGAAGTGCGGCGCGCCGAGCCCGAGCTGCGCAAGCGCATCGCCGCCATCGGCCGGCGCAATATCGGTCAGCCATACAAGCTGAACCTGCTGGGCGAATTCCCTTACGAGCTGCACGACACGCTGCCGATGTACAGCCTGTCCGCCAGCGATTGCCTGGTTTTCGCCGAGCACACCTATGCGATGGCGCTCAGCTCCTCGTGGGAGGAGTTCTTCTGGACGCTGCAGCGCATTCGCTACAAGGACGGCGTGATCGGCGTAGCCAGCCGCAACCACTACATGGAAGTGGACTGGAACATCAACAACCAATGGCTGCTCTCAGATGCCAGCAGCGGTGCCAGCTATGCCATGCGCGTCGATCGTGCGCAGTTCCTCAGGGTCCAGCACCATGTGCAGCGTGACATTCCAGTGCAGGACACGCTGGAAAGCTACCTGCCGGTTGAGCGCGCGCTGCAGGAATTCAGTACGCTGGACGAGGGCGATATGGTGGAAGTAGTGTCGGTGCGCAAGGGCCAGCACATGGTGACCCACGTCGGCCTGGTGGTGCTCGATGCGCAGGGCGGACGCCGCTTCCTGCATTCGTCGGCGCCGGAAGTGCGCGAGGAGCCGTTTGAGGCCTTTATTGCCCGCACCCAGGCACGCGCCAACAACGGACTGGCCGGCTTCAAGCTCATGCGACTGAACTACGCCATCGTGGTACCGCCGGCGGCACCCCAGCCACGGCCAGGCGCGTAAGCAATAAAAAAAGGGACGTACCCCTTTAAAAGGGTACGTCCCCATTTTTTATTGCGGCAGAATTACTCTTTAGCAGCAGCGGCTTCAGCAGCAACAGCGCCGGCTGGCACGGATGCGGTAGCGATGGTGGCATCGGAACCGTGGGTCACGATGGTCACGCCCTTCGGCAGGGTCAGCTGGGAAGCGTGGATCGACTGGCCGACGTCCATCTTCGACAGGTCAACGGTCAGGAACTCTGGCAGGTCAGCTGGCAGGCAGGAGATTTCGATCTCGTTGGCCACGTGGCTGATGGTCGCTGCGTGCAGTTTCACAGCTGGGGACACGTCAGCGTTTTCAAAGTGCAGGGCAACTTTCACGTGCAGTGGCTTGTTGGCATCAACGCGCTGGAAGTCAGCGTGCAGGACCAGTTGCTTGAACGCGTGCATCTGGAAGTCACGCAGCAGCACTTTTTCCACTTTGCCGTCGATTTCCATGTCCAGGATGGACGAGTGGAAAGCTTCTTTTTTCAGCGCGTGGAACAGTGCGTTGTGGTCCAGGGCGATGGTCACAGGGGCTTCGGTGCCACCGTAGATGATGCCAGGGGTCTGGCCGGAGTTGCGCAGGCGGCGGCTCGCACCCGTACCTTGCAGATCACGTTTGAATGCTACAACTTTCATGGAATACTCCAAAAAATAAAACAAGGCTCGCGCCTTGTCGATCAACGAAGTGCCCCGCGACCAGGGCACTTCAACAAATCGGCCGCCGCTTGCGCCGCGGCCGGAAAAACTGTTAGTCGACGAACAGGGAAATCACCGAGTCGCCCTTGATGATGCGCTTGAAGGTCTCGGCCAGCAGCGGTGCGCAGGTCAGTTGGCGGATCTTGCCGCATGCCTTGGCAGCTTCGGACAGCGGGATGGTGTCAGTCACCACCAGCTCGTCCAGCGAAGAGCCGGAGATGCGGTCGATTGCCGGACCGGACAGCACGGGGTGCGTGCAGTAAGCGGTGACTTTCTTGGCGCCGCGCTCTTTCAGCACTTCGGCAGCCTTGACCAGGGTACCTGCGGTGTCGACCATGTCGTCCATGATCACGCAGTTGCGGCCTTCGACGTCGCCGATGATGTTCATCACTTCGGACACGTTGGCTTTTGGACGGCGCTTGTCGATGATGGCCAGGTCGCAACCGAGGCGCTTGGCCAGGGCACGGGCACGCACCACGCCGCCGACGTCAGGCGACACCACCAGCAGGTCTTGCTCGGCCTTCTTCTGCAGGTCGCCCAGCAGGATTGGCGAAGCGTAAATATTGTCAACCGGGATATCGAAGAAGCCCTGGATCTGGTCAGCGTGCAGGTCCATGATCAGGACGCGCTCGACGCCGGCTTCTTCCAGCATATTGGCAACCACTTTTGCCGAAATGGCCACACGGGCGGAGCGCGGACGGCGATCCTGGCGGGCATAGCCAAAGTAAGGAATTGCAGCGGTGATACGGCCAGCGGACGCACGTTTCAGGGCATCGACCATCAGGATCAGTTCCATCAGGTTGTCGTTGGTCGGTGCACAGGTCGATTGCAGCACGAACACGTCTTTACCGCGGACGTTTTCGTTGATTTCGACCATGACTTCGCCGTCCGAGAACTTCGATACGACTGCTTTGCCGAGTGGGATGCCGAGATTTTTTGCGACCCCTTCTGCTAAGGCTGGATTAGCGTTGCCGGTAAAAACCATCAGGTTTTCGTAAGCCATTGGGAGTCCCGAGAGGTAGTGTTGAATTCTTGAGGCACTCCTGCGACACAGGAGCTTTTGTCTTGACCCTGGCCGGAGACTGCTGCCTCGACAGACCCAGGGAAAACGGTGGCAGGGGAACAAGGATTCGAACCTTGGTATGCCGGAATCAAAATCCGGTGCCTTAACCAGCTTGGCGATTCCCCTACTCTTAACTGACTGTCTTCCGTCAGTAGGCCGACATTATATAGCCTATTTCACGAAAAACCAAATCTTTTTACGCTTCACAACTTTGCGATGATCGGATGCTGTTTCAGCGCCTTCGCTTTCCATCCGGTCCAGGCGGCTGGCACTTTCGCAAGCACCGCATCGGCCTGTTCTTCGCGCTGGACTGCGACGAACACACAAGCTCCGGAGCCAGTCATCCTGGCGTCACCGACAGCGCCCAGCCATTCTACCGCTTCTGCTACTTGCGGGAATAAGCGGCACGCCACTTGTTGCAAATCGTTCCTTCCAAACTGCCGCAGATCTTGTCGATTTGCGTGGTAGCTGGAAAAGTCCGACATCTTAACGGGCGGAGTATCCCTTGTCAAATGCTCGGAGGTAAAAATTTGCGCCGTCGGGCAAGCCACGCCGGGCTCGATGACAACATACCAACAGTCGGGCGCATCCACCGGCTGCAGCTCTTCGCCAACGCCTTCGGCAAAGCCGGTCTGGCCAAAGATAAAGAAAGGCACGTCGGCGCCCAGCGGCAAGGCCAGCGCCATCAGCTCTTCGCGCTGCAGTCCTGCAGCCCACAGCTTGTTCAGCGCCATGAAAGTGGTGGCGGCATCGGAAGAGCCGCCGCCCAGCCCGCCGCCCATGGGCAGGATCTTGTCGACCGTGATATTCACGCCTGCTGGCAAGGCGCCGGTGCGGCGCAAGACTTCGGCCTGCAGGATGCGGGCAGCGCGGATCACCAGGTCCTCCTCGACGGGCACGCCGGGGATATCGTTGCAGCGATGCAGTTCAGCATCGTCGCGCAGCGAGAAATGCAGGGTATCGCAGCGATCGACGATCTGGAATACCGATTGCAGCAGATGGTAGCCATCGGCGCGGCGGCCATTCACGTGCAGGAACAGGTTCAGCTTGGCCGGCGCCGGGCAGTTCAACAGGCTTTTCATGTTTATTCGGAGATGACGATCCGCAAGGCCATTTGCTGCACATCGCCTCCGCCCGGGTGTTCGGCGTCGATCAGTTTCGGGCGCGGCGGGGAGCTGTCGGGCTGCCAATCCGTATATTGCAGGTGCCAGCCTTCACGCGTGGTCACTTCGCTGTTGGCCGGGCTGGCCGACCACGGCTTGCCATCGGCAGCGGTGGCGTGGCCTTGCAGCCAGCCGCGCAGGCCGGCTACCGGCAACGCCCATCCCAGCGCACGCGCACTCAGCGCGTCGATGCTTGGCGCGGTCAACGGCGGCTTGTTGCCGCCCTGGCGCAGCGTGGCGCCCTCCGGCGTCACGCTGATATTGGCCACCTTGCTGCCGAAGGGATCAAACAAGGCGACCTCGGTGCTCTGCGCATCCTGCTTCCAGTCGAATTTGACGGTGGAGGACTCCGGGTTGCCGTTCTTGATATAGCGCACGTTCAAGCGCCCCGACACGGCCAGGCTGTCGGCGTAGGGCGCGACAACGGCAGTCGACGGCGGCGTCGTTGGCGTGGTGGCGCAGCCGCACAGGATGGCGGACGCGCCGGCGATGGCGGCGAGTGTCTTGAAGCTCATTAAATTCCTGCGTTGAGGCGCGCCAGCGTGCTGCGCAGCGCGTCGTTTTTCGGGTCCTTGTTGCGGGCTTCGCGCCACAGCCGGGCGGCGCCGGCCTTGTCGCCCTGCTTCCACAGCACTTCGCCCAGGTGCACGGCGATTTCTGCGTCGCCACGCAGCGCATAAGCCTGGCGCAGCGATTGCTCTGCCTCTTTCAGCTTGCCCATGCGGAACAGCACCCAGCCCATGCTGTCCATGATGTAAGGGTCGCCCGGCGCCATCTTCAGCGCCTTGTCGATCAGCTCATACGCTTCGTCCAGGCGTACATTGCGGTCCGCCAGCGAATAGCCCAGCGCATTGTAGGCGTGGTGGTTGTCGGGCACCGACTCGATCACCTTGCGCAGCGCGGTTTCCATCGCATCGACCTTGCCCAGCTTTTCCGCGGCCAGCGCGTAGTCGTACATCAGGTCGGGGCTGTTGGGGAAGCGCAGCACGCCATCCTGCAAGGTCTTGAAGGCTTCGACTGCGCGGCCCGAGTCGCGCAGCAGCTGGCCTTCCGTTTGCAGGATCTGCACCTGCTCGGCCTGGTCGGCCGGGGCAATCTCCTTCAACTGCGCGCGTGCGCCGTCGACGTCGCCTTTCCGTGCTGTGAGATGAGCGCGCTTCAGGCGGGCCGGCAGGGCGGCGCGGGCATCTTCGCCGTCGATCTTGTCCAGCCATGCCAGCGCGCCATCGAGGTCGCCCCTTTCTTCGGCGATCTGGGCCAGCAGTATCAGCGCCTTGTTCGGGTCGCGTTCAGGATCGGGCGCCGCTTCCAGCACTTCCACATAGCGCTTGAAATAACCCTCGGCCGCCTTGCTATCCTGCCCCTGCAGCGCCATGATGCCGAGCGCGTACAGGGTCCCCGGATTGTCTGGCTGCTCTTTCAGCAGCAGCAGGAACTGTTCGCGCGCCTGGTCATACTGCTTCTGTTCCACCAGCAGGCGAGCATAGGCCGAACGCACTTCGCGCGCGGCCGGGTATTTCTGCAGGAAGTCGGCAAACAGTTTTTGCGCGCCATCCAGGTCGCCCAGCATTTGCCCCATGGTCAGCGTGGCCAGTTCGGAGTCGGGTTTGATCGCCACGGCCTTCTTCGCTTCCGCGCGCGCGCGCTCGGCATCGCTGGCGGCACTGGCGCCTTGCGCCAGCACCAGGTGGGCTTCTTGCGTATTCAGGTAGGGCTGCAGGACGCGCTCCATCAGACCGAAGGCGGCAGCCTTGTCCTTTGCGCGCAGCAGGAATTGCTGCATCTGGAACATCAGCAGCGGACGACCAGTCGGCGGCGAGGCTTTCAAGCGCTGCGCGAACAGCGTCTCTGCCTCGCCCAGGTCGTCGCCCAGGACGGCAAAGCCGAGGAAATACTGTGCAGCCTCGTCAGAATCAGGCGCCAGTTCGCGCCACAGGCGGATCGCTGCCAGCGCCTCATTGCCCTGCTTGGCCGACAGCGCCATTTCGGAAGCGCGACGCGCCAGGCGCGGGTCGCGCGTCTGCTGCGCCAGCACCATCATCGTCACATACGCGCTTTGCCACTGGCCGCGTTTGAAATCGAGTTCGGCCTTGGTCAGCTTGTAGAACAAATCGCTGGTCAGTTCGACGTTGGGCAGCTTGTCATCGGGTGGCGCAGCCTTGGCAATGGCGTCGGCGGCCGGAGTGGCCGGCACGACGGATGGCGCTGCAGGCTCAGGCGCAGCCTGCTCCGGTGGCACGACTGCGCAGGCGGACACGAGGGCCGACAGGGTTACAATGGCGAATGCGTTTTTCAAAGGGAGATCCTGCAAATCGGGCTCAAGACTTGATTCTACGCCAACCTGCAAGAAACCACCCTCATGCCTGAATTACCAGAAGTAGAAGTTACCCGGCGCGGTGTCGCACCTTATATCGAAGGCCGTATCGTGCGCGATGTCGTGCTGCGCCGCGACGGCTTGCGCTGGCCCTTCCCGGACGACCTGCCGGCGCTGCTGGCCGGCCGCCGCATCGTCGCGACCGACCGCCGCGGCAAGTACCTGTTGCTGCAATTCGAGCATGGCACGCTGATTATCCACCTTGGCATGAGCGGCCACCTGCGCGTGCTGGCAAGCGGCATTCCGCCGGAAAAACATGATCATTTCGACATGATGGTGGAAGGCGCCGACGGGAAGCACGTGCTGCGCCTGACCGATCCGCGCCGTTTCGGCGCCGTGCTGTGGCACGCGGCGGAAGATGGCGCACTGGAAGAGCATCTGCTGCTGCGCGGCCTGGGCGTGGAGCCGCTGGGCCCGCAATTTTCCGGCAAACTGCTGTTCGAGCAGACCCGCACCCGCAGCGCGGCCATCAAGCAAGTGCTGATGGCTGGCGACATCGTGGTCGGCGTCGGCAATATCTACTGCTCTGAAAGCCTGTTTCGCGCCGGGATCAACCCGAAAACCGCAGCCAACCGCATCAGTGCTGCCCGCTACGACCGCCTGGCGCAGGCCATCCGCGACGTGCTGGCCGAGGCAATTGTGCAAGGCGGCAGCACTTTGCGCGATTTTATCGGGGTAAATGGACAATCGGGGTATTTCCAACAGACATATTTCGTCTATGATCGTGCTGGTGTGCCCTGCCGTTTATGCGGCGCGCCTGTGCGCCAGATCAAACAGGGTCAAAGATCCACTTTTTATTGTGTAAATTGCCAGAAATAACGAGAAGCTAATGGTACGGGACCTGGAACAATACAGCCAATGGCGCCAAGGCGTCATGGGCGCCGTCGCAAACTACCGAGACTGGATCGTGCAGGCCGATCTGTCCGATGCCGCGACCGAACAGCGCCTGGCGCAAACGCTGTCCAAACTGGCCGACGACAAGCTGTCGGTGGCCTTTGTGGCGGAATTTTCGCGCGGCAAATCCGAACTGATCAATTCGATCTTCTTCGCCGACTTCGGCCAGCGCATCCTGCCGTCGGCAGCCGGCCGCACCACCATGTGCCCGACCGAGCTGATGTACGACCCGGCCTACCCTGCATGCATCCGCCTGCTGCCGATCGAAACGCGCGCCGAAAACCTGTCGACCAGCGACTACCGCGACGAACCGCACGCCTGGACCGTCCTGCCGCTGCAGCTCGATTCCGCGGAACAGATGCAGGAAGTGTTCAAGCAGGTCAGCCTGACCCGCCACGTGCCGGTGGAAGAAGCCAAGCGCTACGGCCTGTACGACGAGAACGACCCCGACATGGGCGCCACGCTGGACAACAACGGCCTGGTCGAGATTTCGCAGTGGCGCCACGCCATCATCAACTTCCCGCACCCGCTGCTGAAGCAGGGCCTGGTGATCCTCGATACGCCGGGCCTGAACGCCATCGGTACCGAGCCGGAACTGACGCTGAACATGATCCCGCACGCGCATGCGGTGCTGTTCATCCTGGCCGCCGACACCGGCGTCACCAAGAGCGACATCGAAGTATGGCGCACCCACATCGGCAATGGCGCCGGGCGCATGGTGGTGCTGAACAAGATCGACTCCATGTGGGACCCGCTGCGCACCGAAGAAGAAATCGAAGCAGCCATCGCGCGCCAGCGCGAGCACGCAGCCCATATGCTGGGCCTTGATGCGCGCCAGGTATTCCCTGTCTCGGCGCAGAAAGCGCTGCTGGGCAAGATCACCGGCGACCATGCACTGGTGCACAAGAGCCGCATGAAGCAGCTGGAGAGCGCGCTGTTCAACGAACTGATCCCGGCCCGCAAGGACATCATCCGCCGCCGCCTGGGCGACGAACTGGCGGCACTGAGCGGCGCCCAGTACGCGGCGCTGTCGGCCAAGACGCGCGGCATCGTCGAGCAGTTGCTGGAACTGAAGGGCCTGCGCGGCAAGAACCAGTCGGTCATCGCGCATATGGCGCGCCGCGTCGAAGCCGAGAAAAAGGAGTTCGACGAAAGCCTGTTCAAGCTGCAGGCCACGCGCGCGGTGTTCACCCGCCTGTCCACCGAGCTGTATTCCAGCCTGGGCATGGGCATCCTGCGCGACAACCTGATCAAGGCGCGTTCGGAAATGCAGAACAGCCGCTTCACTACCGGCCTGCGCGATGCCATCAAGGTGTACTTCGACAGCATCCACGCCAACCTGGATGAATCGGAGCGCAAGATCGAAGAAATCCGCAGCATGATGGAAACCATGTACAAGAAGTTCTCGGCGGAGCACGGCCTGACCCTGCCGATGCCGATGGCCTTCTCGCTGGCCAAGTACCGCGATGAAATCAATGAAGCCCACGGCATCTACGAGAAGCAGTTCGGTACCGCGGTCATGCTGACCACTTCACGCGTGGTGCTGATGGAGCGCTTCTTCGACTCCGTGGCATCGGCCGTCAAGCGCTGCTTCAAGGCCGCCAACGCCGATACCGATGCCTGGCTGAAGGTGATCATGGCGCCGCTCGAAGCGCAGATCCGCCAGCACAAGGAACAGCTGAAGCACCGCCAGCAATCGATCGCGCGCATCCACGATGCGACCGATACGCTGGAGCAGAAGATCGAAGCCTTCGAAGCCACCCAGGCCGAACTGGAGGCGCAAAAGGCCAAGCTGGCCGCGCTGGCCGCTGCCATCAACGATGCGATCTCGGCCGAGCATGTCGTGCTGGAGGCAGCGGCGTAATTGCAGTACGAAGACCCGAGCTTTTCTGCCACGCTGGTGGCGTGGCAGAAGCAACATGGCCGCCACGAGCTGCCGTGGCAAAACACCCGAGATGCCTACCTGGTGTGGCTGTCCGAGATCATGCTGCAGCAGACGCAGGTTTCGGCGGTGCTGGGCTATTACGCGCGCTTCCTGGAACGCTTCCCCACCCTCGCCTCGCTGGCCGCCGCTCCCGTTGAAGACGTGATGGCGCAGTGGGCTGGCTTGGGCTACTACACCCGCGCGCGCAACCTGCACAAATGCGCCCAGCGCGTGATGGCGGAGTATGGCGGCGTCTTCCCTTCCGATCCGGCCTTGCTGGCCGAACTTCCTGGCATCGGACGCTCCACCGCAGCTGCCATTGCCGCCTTCTCGGCCGGCCGCCGCGCGGCCATCATGGACGGCAATGTCAAGCGCGTGTTCGCACGCGTGTTCGGCATCGACACCTATCCGGGCGAACGCAAGACTGAAGTAGCGATGTGGGCCCGCGCCGAAGCGCTGGCGCCGGCTGAGGGCATCGAAGCTTACACACAAGGCTTGATGGACATGGGGGCGACGCTGTGCACGCGCAGCAGCCCATCCTGCGAACGCTGCCCGATGCAGTCGCGCTGCGTGGCATTTGCCACTGGCCGCACCGCCGAACTGCCGGTGCGCAAGCCAAAGAAAGCCACGCCGGAAAAGTCTGCACACATGCTGCTGGTAGTGGATCGCGGCCAGGTGCTGCTGGAACAGCGACCGGCGACCGGCATCTGGGGCGGCCTCATGTCGCTGCCTGAACTGGCGGGCCACGCCGCACACGCCGACGTGCCAGACGATTCCGCCGTGGCGGCTGCGGTGCAGCCATTTGGCGCCATGGAGTCGCTGGAGCGCTTGCTGCCGGTGGTGCACATTTTCACCCACTATAAGCTGCACATCCACCCGCTGCTGGTGACGCTTGCCAGCCGCGCCGCACTGGCTGGCGAACAACGTTACGTGTGGCTCGATGCCGCAGCTGTTCCCGGCGCAGCCTTGCCGGCGCCAATCAAGAAACTGGTGCTCGACCTGCTGGGCGAAAGCGATCAGGCACGCATGTTCTGAGCGCGTTCAGGAAATAATAGCTTCGCGAGATTCAAGGCAGTGCCGATGACGCTGACGATGCTGGCAGCCATCGCTCCAATCACCCATTTGACCAGGCGCGTTTCCATGCGCGCCATCTGGGTTTCAAGTCGCGCGATGTCTTCCTTTGTGGCGTAGTTCGACCTGATGACGGCAACGTCGCGCTCGATCGCTGCGTGGCGTCGCTCATTGGCCAAGCCCTGCTGGCCGGACGCCGTCATGTCATTCTGCGCCAGCCCACGGAAATCTTCAAACAGGCCCAGGCTTAGCGCAGGCGGCGGGTCAGCAGGTTGCTGAGCGGGCGCGCGAAGAACAGCAGCAGGAAGGCCGAGTTGGCAATGCCCGCCACCTGGCCGGCCACCACGACGGTCGCGATGGCGATGACAATCATGATGCCGGTACGGGAGCAGGCCGCGACATAGGTCGCCTTATCCATCGGGTGCGCGCACAACTCCGGATGACGGTAAACGCGGGTGGCCACCAGCAGCGAGCCGATCGACATCAGGCACATCACTCCCGCGTATACCGCCTGCGCCAGTTGCGACAGGTAGCGGCTGTTCACTGCGGAAGCGAAGGGCAACAGGCTGGCGCCCGCCAGCATCAGGATGGTGTACCACAGCAATGGCGTATCGACGTGGCGCACATAGCTGAACAGGCGATGGTTGGCGGTCCAGTAGAGCGCAAGTACCAGGAAGCTCAGCACCCATGAAATGAAGGTCGGCATCAGCTCATGCAGCACTTCCAGCAATTCGGCGCTGCTATGCATATTGGCGTGTTCAGGCAAACGCAGTTCGATCACCAGCAGCGTCATGGTAACGGCGAAGATGCCGTCCACAAGCGCTTCGATGCGGTGCTTGCTGAGTTGCGGGCTGGTTGCGGCGGGAGCAGTGGTATCAGTCATGATTCTTCTGGCAAGTTGGATTTGCCAGAAGATTAACCCGCCACATGCGCCGACGCAAGGCTAGAGGTTCTCCAGCGAGTAGATACGGCGGTGTTCGGCAATGGCGTAGCGGTCGGTCATGCCGGCGATGTAGTCGGCCACACGGCGCGCCTGGCCGCTTGCGTCGCCAGGCGGGCTGCGGTAATCGGGCGGCAGCAGCGAGGGGTCGGCGGTGAAGGCGTCATACAATTCGCGCACCATGCGGCTGGCCTTCTGGCGCATGCGGTTGACCTTGTAGTGGCGATACAGGTTCTCGTGCAGGAAGCGCTTGAGCTCCGTGGCATCCCTGCGCATCTGGTCGGAAAAGCGGATCAGCGGCGGTGCGGCGCGCACGTCGTCCATGCTGCGCGGGCCGTGGGCGGCAATGCGCTCTTGCGAGGTGGCGATCAAATCGTCCGCCAGTGCCGTGATCAGGCGGCGCAAGGTCTCGTAGATGGCGCGGCGGCCGGCCAGTCCCGGATGGGCGGCCTGCACCTCGCGCCACAGGCGGCCGAAGAAATCCACTTGCTCAAGCTGCGCGATGGCGATCAGGCCGGACCGCAAGCCATCGTCAATGTCATGGCTGTTGTAGGCGATTTCGTCGGCCAGGTTGGTCAGTTGGGCTTCCAGCGAAGGCTGGGTCTTGTCGAGGAAGCGCTGCGCGACGTCGCCCAGCAGGCGGGCATTATTGGCCGAGCAGTGCTTCAGGATGCCTTCGCGCGTTTCAAACATCAGGTTCAGGCCATCGAAGGCGCCATACTGCTCCTCCAGCAGGTCGACCACGCGCAAGCTTTGCAGGTTGTGCTCGAAGCCGCCATGCTCCTTCATGCATTCGTGCAGCACGTCCTGCCCCACGTGGCCGAATGGCGTGTGGCCCAGGTCGTGCGCCAGCGCGATGGCCTCCACCAAGTCTTCGTTCAGGCGCAGGTTGCGTGCCAGCGAACGGCCGATCTGGGCCACTTCCAGGCTGTGCGTCAGGCGGGTGCGGAACAGGTCACCCTCATGGTTGAGAAAAACCTGGGTCTTGTATTCGAGCCGGCGGAAGGCGGTCGAATGGATGATGCGGTCGCGGTCGCGCTGAAATTGCGAACGCGAGGCATGCGGCGTCTCGGGGAAGCGGCGGCCGCGCCCCTTGTCCGAATGTGCTGCGTAGGGGGCGAGCGTTTCTTCCATATTATTCCGTGCAGGCGGCCAGGGTTTGCAGCAGCAGGTCTTGCGGCGCCGTCGTGATGCGCGCCTTGCCCAGTGGGTCGAGCAGGATGAACTTGATCGCCCCGCCCTCGTTTTTCTTGTCCACTTCCATCAGCTCCAGCCAGCGTTCGGCGCCCAGGTCCGGCGCCACGATCGGCAGACCGGCGGCGGACACCAGGTCGCGGACGCGTTCCACCGTGGCTTCGTCGATGAAGCCCAGGCGTTGCGACAGATCGGCCGCCATCACCATGCCGCAGCCGACCGCTTCGCCATGCAGCCAGGCGCCATAGCCCATGCCCGCTTCGATGGCGTGGCCAAAGGTGTGGCCGAAATTCAGGATCGCGCGCAGGCCGCCTTCGCGTTCATCCTGGCGTACCACGTCGGCCTTGATCTCGCAGGAGCGGGCGATGGCATACGCCAGCGCGCCCTTGTCGCGCGCCATCAGCAGGCCCATGTTCGCTTCGATCCATTCGAAGAACGGCACCTCGATGATGCAGCCGTATTTGATCACTTCCGCCAGGCCGGCCGACAGTTCGCGCACCGGCAGCGTTTCCAGCGTAGTGGTGTCGGCGATCACCGCCTTCGGCTGGTAGAAAGCGCCAATCATGTTCTTGCCCAGCGGGTGGTTGATGCCCGTCTTGCCGCCAACCGAGGAATCGACCTGCGAAAGCAAGGTGGTCGGCACCTGCACGAAGTCGATCCCGCGCATGTAGGAGGCGGCAGCATAGCCGGTCATGTCGCCGATCACGCCGCCGCCCAGCGCCACCAGGGTGGTCTTGCGGTCGGCCTTGTTGGCCAGCAGGGCGTCGAACACCTTCATCAGCGATTCCCAGTGCTTGTGCTCCTCGCCGTCCGGCAGCACCACTTCGATCACCTCCTTGCCGGCGGCGGCCAGCGGCGCGCGCACGCGCTCCATGTACAGCGGCGCCACGGTGTCGTTGGAGACGATGGCGACTTTCTTGCCGCCCACGTATTTGGCCAGCAGGCCGGCATCGTCCAGCAGCGCAGGGCCGATGGCGATCGGGTAGCTGCGCTCGGCCAGGTCGACATTGAGCAGGATGTTGGTTTGTTCGTTCATCGCGGGTTGTGCCTTGGTGATGCAATTGGGCGCTGCCTGGCAGGCCAGCGCATCGAGCTGGTTGATGATGTTCTGGACCATCGATTGTACGTTAGGGCGGCCGGTATCGATGACCAGGTCGGCCATGTCCATGTACAGCGGCTCGCGCTGCGCCAGCAGTTCTTCGAGTTTCTTGCGGGGATCGGCCGTTTGCAGCAGGGGCCGGTTCTTGTCGTGCGCGGTGCGCGCCAGGATCGAGTTGATCGATGCACGCAGGTAGATGACGGTGCCGCGTTGTTGCAGCAGGGTGCGGCTGTCCTGGTTGAGGATGGCGCCGCCGCCGGTGGCCAGCACGATGCCCTGCTGGCTAGTCAGTTCGCGGATGACTTCCGCTTCGCGCCGGCGAAAGGCCGGCTCGCCTTCGATCTCGAAAATCCACGGGATCGAAGCGCCGGTGCGGCTTTCGATTTCATGATCCGAATCGACAAACCGCAAGCCCAGCTTGCGGGCCAGCTGGCGACCAATGGTCGTCTTGCCAGCCCCCATCAACCCAACTAAGTAAACATTTTGCATTCACGCATGATAGCGCAAATTATGCGGCAGCAGCCTGCCGCCGGGCAGGCGCCGCAGCGGGTCCCGCCTACACCGTCGTGACGGTAATGGTGTTGGTGGTGACGTGGTCGACGCCTTTGACGCCGGCCGAAATCTGGATTTTCAGGCCAGCCGGCTGGTTAACGCCTTTTACGCTCAATTTCTCGCTTACCCGGCCATTGCTGTCCGTGGTTGCACCGCTGTTGCTGATGGTGCCGGCAGAGGTGCTGAACAGCACGGTTACGCCAGGCACAGCCTGGTTGCCACCGTCCTTGACGGTGGCAGTGATCGTCACTTCCGTGCCGTCGATGCCAGAGGCGGCAATGGTATCGGAGCTGGAACTCACCACCACACTGGACGCCTTCGGCGTCAGCGGATCAGGATTGGTGGGGCTGGTGCCGGGGCTGCCGCCGCCGCCGCCGCAAGCTGCCAGCAGACTGGCGCAAGCCAGCGCGCCTACCAGGCCAGACAGTTTTCGGATTACTACGTTTGCCATGTTCTTTCCTTTATTCTGATGACACTAACTTCGTCTCAACGCGCGGACAGGCGGTCGGTAACGATCTTTGGCGTAATGAAGACCAGCAGCTCTGTCTTGTCATTGACGCGCGTATTCGATTTGAACAGGTTGCCCAGGATCGGCACATCGCCCAGTACCGGCACCTTGCTCGTGGTGTTGCGCTCGACCTGCTGGTAGATGCCGCCCAGCACTACGGTGCCGCCGTTTTCCACCATTACCTGGGTCTTGACGTGTTTGGTATCGATGGCGAAACCAGCGCGGGTTTCCTGGCCCACCGAGTCCTTGTTCACGTCAACATCCAGCACCACGTTGCCATCCGGCGTGATCTGCGGGACTACATCCAGCTTCAGGTTGGCCTTGCGGAACACGATCGACGTCGCGCCGGAAGAGGTCGCCACCTGGTATGGCAGTTCCACGCCCTGTTCGATGGTGGCCGGGGCCTTGTCGGCGGTCACCACGCGTGGGCTGGAGATGATCTTGCCGGCGCCATCAGCTTCCAGGGCCGACAGTTCCAGGTTCAGGAAACGGTTGGCGGCTGAATTGAACAGGCTGACCGCCAGGCTGCCAGCCTGGGCGCCGTTGATCGATGCCGCTGGCAGGTTGATGAACTGGGTATTGTTGTAGGAACCCTGGCCATCGTCCACCTTCACGATGCCCTGCTGCTGGCCCATGCCGGTGATGTTACCGGTCAGGCCGACGCGGTTGTTACCGTTGCCAACGCCCCAGCCGGCGTCGCCGCCACGGATGGCGCGCATGTCGGCGAAGCCCAGCTTGGCGCCCAGGTTGCGGGTAAAGGTATCGGAGGCTTCGACGATACGCGCTTCGATCAGCACTTGCTTGGTGGCGATGTCGGTCTTCTGGATCAGCTTGCGCACTTCTTCCAGCTTGGAGGCGATGTCGGTCACGAACAGCTGGTTGGTGCGCGTTTCGATGATGGCGCTGCCGCGCTTGGACAGAATGCGGTTCTTGGTGTCGCCGCTGCCTTCAATGCCGAACACGGTCTTGAACGCTTCTGCCTTCTGGTAGTTAAGCTGGAAGATCTCGGACTTGAGCGGCTCCAGGTCGGCGATCTGGGCTTTCTGCTCCAGCTCCAGCTTTTCCTTGGTCAGCAATTCTTCCTTCGGCGCGATCCACAGCACATTGCCGTTCTTGCGCATGTCCAGGCCCTTGGCTTGCAGCACCACGTCCAGCGCCTGGTCCCAAGGCACTTCCTTCAGGCGCAGGGTCAGGTTGCCCTGCACGCTGTCGCTGGTGATGATGTTCAGGCCCGAGATATCGGCAATCGCCTGCAGCGCCGCGCGCACTTCCACGTTCTGGAAGTTGAACGACAGCTTTTCGCCGCGGTAGCCCTGGCTGCCTTGCACCAGCTTGTTCGGGTCTTCCTTGATCGGCTTGACGTCTACCACCAGCTGGGTGTCGCTCTGGTACACGCTCTGCTCCCACAGGCCGTGCGCTTCCACGGTCATGCGCACATTGTCGCCGTGCGGCACGGTGGTGATGCGGTTGACCGGGGTGCCGAAATCGGTCACGTCCAGGCGGCGGCGCAGGGTATCCGGCACGGTAGTCTTGAGGAAGTCCACCACGACGCCGGTCGGAGTCTGGCGCACATCGACGGCGACCTGGTTGTTCGGCAGGTCGATCACCACGCGGCCTTCGCCGTTGTTGCCGCGGCGGAAGTCGATATCGCGCAGCGCTTGCTTGCCGGCAGGCGCCGGCGCCGCCGGCTTGGCTGCCCCCACCGGCAGGCCGCGCGCATCAACTGCCTGCGCCACGCCGCCGGAAGCGTCGATGGTCAGGATCACGTTCTTGCCGTCGATGGCGGTGGCGTAATTCAGCGTGCGCTTCAGGTTGAACACCAGGCGCGAGCGATCGCCCGCCTGCACCACGTTGACGCTGGCCAGGTCGCCCATGTTCAGGTCCTGGCTGGTCTTGCCGGTGGCATTGGTGGTCTGGCCGAAATCAAGCGCGATGCGGGCCGGATTGGTGATGGCAAAGCCGATCGGCAGCTTTTGCGGCGTATCCTTCATTGCGATCTTCACGATCACATTGCTGCCCTGCTGGTTGGCCGTGATCGATTCGATCGCGTTGCCTTGCTGGGCCTGCGCAACGGCTGCGCTGCCGGCCAGGGCCAGCACTACGCTAGCCTGGCGGCACAAGCGCTTCAGGGTTCTGATGGCGATCATTTGGAGCTCTCCTTACTTTCCTGCAGTTCCAGCTTCGACATGCGCTCGACCCAGTCGCCGGCCGCATCCTGAACAATTTCACGCACCGTGATCGCGTCATCCGAGACCCCGGTGATCAAACCATAATTCTGTCCCACGTACTGTCCCTTCTTGACCTGGTAAACGGTGCGGTCGATCTGCACCAGGCCGTTTACCACATTGTTCTTTTCCATGGTGCCAACCATCTTCATGGCATCCAGCGGGAAGCTTTCGAGGAATTCCTTGCGCCGGTTCTGGTCCGGCGCCTGGGAACTGCCTGCGCGGCTCTTGGCCAGTTCGGTCAGCAGCTTGCTGGCGTTGAAGGGATCAAGCACGTCTCCGGCCACGTAGGCGAAAGGCACGAAAGTCTTCGGCTCCTGCAGCGGCTTGACGGTCGGCTTGGTCTGGGCCTCGGTTTCCTTCATCCAGGTACGCACCTGTTGCACGTCGCTCTCGCCGCAGGCGGTCAGCAGCAGGGCACAGGCGAGGGGGGCAAACTTCTTCATTCCTTCTTACCTCCCTTTTTCTTCTCGTTGGCCGCCTTGCGCTGCTCGGCCACTTCCTCTGCATCAAGATAACGGAAGGTCTTGGCAATGGCGTTCAATTGCAGCACGCCGGCGGGCAACTCCTTGCCTTCCTTTGGCTTGATATCCAGCGAGACGTTGTTCAGCGTGACGATACGCGCCATGCCTGCCAGGTCGCCGGCGAAAGCCCCAAGATCGTGGTAGCTGCCGTTGACGCGCAGTTCGATCGGTTGCTCGGCGTAGTAATCCTTGACTTCGACATGGTTCGGCTTGAACAGCTCAAACGTCAGGCCGCGGCCGGTACCGGCATTGTTGATGTCCGACAGCAGGGCCGCCATTTCTGCCTTGCCCGGCAGTTGCTTCTCCATCTGCACCACGTACTTGTCGACCTGCTCCTTCTGGCGCTTGAGCTCCTCGAGGTTGACCGCCTGGGCGATCTTCAGCTTGTACTCGTCGCGCAGCTTTTGCTCCTGCTGGGCGCCCGCTTCCAGCTCCTCATACTGGGACTCCCAGTACAGGAAATAGCCGGCAGCGACGGCCAGAGCCGCCACGCCAAGCGCAAGCAGCACGCGTGGCAGGATCGGCCACAGGCCCGGGTGCACCCCGTTCAGGTCCCTGAACTGGGCCTTGAGCACCTCATCTAAATGTTTCAAATCAGTTGCCATAGTTATGTTCTCAGGACTTGGCTGCGGCATTCGGAGTGGCGCCAGGCTTGACGCCCGGCTTGCCGTCCGGGTTTTCGTCCTTGTCGCGCGGACGTTTGATCATGACGGACAGCTGGAACTCGACGATGGCGCGGCCGCTCGACTTGTCCTTGCCGCCGATCGTGCCGGCCTTGACTTCCACCAGTTCCGGGCGTTCCAGCCACGGCGAATTGCCGGACAGGTTGCGCAGCAGCTCGGACACACGTTCCTGCGACTGGGCACTGCCGGTCAGCGTGACTTTTTGGCCTTCCTGCTTGACGGACTTCAGGAACACGCCCGGTGGCGTCTGCTTGACCAGTTCATCCATCAGGTAGACCGGCTGGTTGCGGTCGGCCTGCAGGTCTTCCACCGCTTGCTGGCGCGCTTTCAGCGCGTCGATTTCCTGGCGCAGCGTGGAAATTTCCACGATTTTCTTGTCCAGTTCAGCGATGGCGCCCTTCAGTTCACCGTTGCGCAAGTCCTGGATCGAAATGGCACGGGCGTTATAGCCGCCTACCATCAGCACGACCGCCGCGCCGGCGATGGCGCCGATGCCAAGCATTGCGTAAAAGGCTTTTTTGCGCAGCGCGCGTTTTTCCTCCCGGTGAGGGAGAAGGTTAATGCGTATCATCAGCCGAACCTCCGCATGGCTAGGCCGCAGGCCACCAGGTATGCCGGCGCATCGTTGCGCAGCGCCTGTTCACGCACGCCGGAAGCCAGCTGCATGCCCTTGAACGGCGAAATGACGGCGCTGGAAATACGGGTGCGGCTGGCGATCATGTCCAGCAAGCCCGGCAGCACGGCGCAGCCGCCCGCCAGGAAAATCTGGTCGATCTTGGTAAAAGGCGTCGAGGTGAAGAAGAACTGGATCGCGCGCGTCACTTCCAGCGCGGCGCCTTCCAGCCAGGGTGCGAGCACATCGGACTGGTAGTTCTCCGGCAGGTCGCCAGCTTTCTTGCGCGCCTCGGCCTCTTCGAAGGCCAGGCCGTAGGAACGCACGATATCCTGGGTCAGCGAATTGCCGCCGAAAGGCTGCTCGCGCTCGTAGACCGTGGCGCCATCGAGCATCACCGAAATCTGAGTCGACACGGCGCCAATCTGGAACAGCGCGATCACCTGGCCGGCGCCGGCATTCGGCAGCTGCGAGGTGACGTGGTCCAGCGCGGCACGCGCGGCATAGGATTCGACATCCACTACCGCTGCCTTCAGACCGGCCTCTTCAGCAATCGCCACGCGGTCGACCACCTTTTCGCGGCGAGCCGCAGCCAGCATGACTTCGATGTCATCCGTCGAATTGGCAACCGGCCCGATCACGTCGAAGTCCAGGCTCACCTCGTCGAGCGCAAACGGGATGTACTGGGCAGCTTCGGATTCGACCTGCAATTCGAGCTGCTGTTCCGACAGACCGGCTGGCAGCACGATCTTCTTGGTGATCACGGAGGCAGGCGGCATGCCCAGCGCGACGTGTTTGGCGCGCGTGCCGCTTTTCTTGATCAGGCGGCGCACCGCCTCGACCACTTGCTCCATATTTTCAATATTGCCGTCGGCAACTGCGCCGCGCGGCAAGGGTTCCGAGGCGCACCGGTCGAGGCGAATGCCGTCCTTGCCCGCTTCGGACAATTCCACCATACGCACACTCGA
This sequence comes from Pseudoduganella sp. S-14, assembly GCF_049913285.1. Classification (GTDB taxonomy): domain Bacteria; phylum Pseudomonadota; class Gammaproteobacteria; order Burkholderiales; family Burkholderiaceae_D; genus Rugamonas. The sequence goes on along the minus strand of NZ_CP183991.1, from coordinate 927,230 downwards.
GGTGCTGATATCTAAGCCAACCAGCGGGCCTTGGGCGCCGCCAAACAGGGCTTTCAGGTCCAATGACATGGATGCACTCCTGACAACTCCATAGACATTTACATATCCAAATTCGTTTAAAAACCCGTGTTTAGACCGCAAACATGAGACAGTACATTAGATGCTAGCAACATTGTCAGCGCCGTGTAAAGGTATTTCTCCAGTGCACCATTAATGTTTTGTGAGGGATTTGCCACACCCAATCTTGCAATTAATGGCATATCAATAAACTAAGTTGTCTTGTTGCCTACGGCCAATATTTCCAGAGATCACGTGCGCTCAAGGGCCTCGGGCCTCATTTATAATGCCTTGCATAAAACTTACTGAAGCTGCATATGACTGCAAACAACCACGAGACCACGGCAAAAAAATCGCCGAAGGGTTTTCTGCTGATGGCCCTGATTTCTTTGCTGGGCCTGATCCTGGCCGGCGTGCTGCTGGTGGTATTCGGCCTGGCCCTGGCCTACCCCAACCTGCCGTCGCTGGATACCATTACCGATTACCGTCCGAAAATACCGCTGCGTATTTACTCGGCCGACAATGTGCTGCTGGGCGAGTTCGGCGAAGAGCGCCGCAACCTGGTGCATATCAAAGACATCCCCGATGTCATGAAGAAGGCCGTGCTGGCGATCGAAGACAGCAACTTCTATGAACACGGCGGCGTCGACTACTGGGGCATCCTGCGCGCCGCAGTCCACAACGCGACCGGCGGCGCCCGCCAGGGCGCGTCCACCATCACGCAGCAGGTAGCGCGCAACTTCTTCCTCTCCAGCGAGCAGACGTTCAAGCGCAAGGCCTATGAAGCGCTGCTGGCCTGGAAGATCGAGCAGAACCTGACCAAGGACCAGATCCTTGAGGTCTACATGAACCAGATCTACCTGGGGCAGCGGGCCTACGGCTTTTCATCGGCCGCCCAAATCTATTTCGGCAAGAACCTGAAAGACATTAGCGTGGCGGAAGCGGCCATGCTGGCCGGCCTGCCCAAAGCGCCTTCGGCCTACAACCCGGTGGTCAACCCGAAGCGCGCCAAGGTGCGCCAGCAGTACATCCTGCAGCGCATGGCCCAGCTTGGCTATATTACGCCCGCACAGTATGAGGTGGCGAAGAATGAGCAGTTAAAAGTGAAAACAGACAGCAGCGCGTTTGGAGTTCATGCCGAATATGTTGCGGAAATGGCGCGCCAGCTGGTCTACGAGCAGTTCAAGGAAGAGACGTACACGCGCGGCCTGAACGTGTTCACCACGATTACCAAGGCCGACCAGGACGCCGCCTACCTGGCGCTGCGCAGCGGCGTGATGGAATACGAGAAGCGCCACGCTTACCGCGGCCCGGAATCGTATGTCGACCTGCCGGCCAACAAGTCGGAAGCCGACGAAATCGTGGAGACCGAACTGGCCGAGCATCCGGACAGCGACAATATCGTGGCCGCCATGGTGTTGAGCGCCGCTGCCGACAAGGTGGTGGCTGTCACCGCTTCCGGCGAGGAAATTACCATCAAGGGCGCCGGCCTGGCCATGGGCAAGAGCTGGCTTTCGGACAAAAACCCGCCGAACAAGCGCATCCGCCGCGGCGCGGTGATCCGCGTGATGCAGGACGACAAGGACTGGCTGATTACGCAGATGCCGGAAGTGGAATCGGCCTTTGTTTCGGCCAGCACCGAAGATGGCGCGATCAAGGCCATGGTGGGCGGCTTCGACTACAACCGCAACAAGTTCAACCACGTGACCCAGGCCTGGCGCCAGCCCGGTTCCTCGTTCAAGCCTTTCATTTACTCAGCATCTCTTGAGCGCGGCCTGTCACCGGCCACCATGATCAACGATGCGCCGATCTCGTTCGACGCCGGCCAGACCGGCGGCCAGGCCTGGGAGCCGAAGAACTACGACGGCAAGTACGAAGGCCCGATGACCATGCGCCGCGGCCTGACCAAGTCGAAGAACATGATCTCGATCCGCATCCTGCACCGCATCGGCGCCAAGTACGGCCAGGAATACACCACCCGCTTTGGCTTCGACCCCGAGCGCAACCCGCCCTATTTGACGCTTGCCCTGGGCGCGGGCGGCGTGACCCCGATGCAAATGGCCGGCGCCTACGCGGTATTTGCCAACGGCGGCTACAAGATCTCGCCTTACCTGATCGCCAAGGTCACCGACTCCAACGGCAAGGTGCTGTCGCAGGCCAACCCGGACAAGGCCGGCGACGAGAAGAACCGCGTGATCGACGAACGCAATGCCTTCCTGATGGATTCGATGATGAAGGACGTGGTGCGCTTCGGTACCGCGACCCGCGCCCTGTCGCTGAAGCGCCCGGACATCGCCGGCAAGACCGGCACCACCAACGATTCGATCGATGCCTGGTTTGCCGGCTACCAGGCCAAGCTGGTGGGCATCGCCTGGATCGGCTTCGACCAGCCCAAGAACCTGGGCAACAAGGAAACCGGCGGCGGCCTGGCCCTGCCGATCTGGATCAGCTACATGGGCAAGGCGCTGAAGAATATTCCGATTGAGGAACGTCCAATTCCGCAGGGCATCATTGCCCAGGATGGCGAGTACTACTATGCGGAGAATCCGCCCGGCGTGGGCATCGACAGCCTGGAAGGCGCGACCCGCGGCACGCCAGCGGAGGAGAAACAGAAGGATGCCGTGAAAAACGAGCTGTTCTAAACCAACAGCCGGGTGTCAGACCCTGTGGGTCTGACCGGGCGGCCATCCGGCCGGTTCACCGGTTTCAAGGCGCCACCACCACCGGCGCCCCACCCTGCTCCGTCACAATCTCCGACAGCGCCGCATACAACTCCGTCCCGCGGCGCGTATCGACCCACTTACCCTCCACCTGGCGATAGTGGAAGCCCCCTGAGCGTGCCGCCACCCACAACTCCTGCATCGGCGCCTGCGAGTTGACGATCACCTTCGATCCGTTCTCCACGAACTCGATCTCCAGCACGTTCCCGCTGCGGCTGCACTCCACGTCCACCATATCCTGCTCGCACAGGCGATCCAGCGAAGCCTCGATCGCATCCAGGGTCGCTTCGGCCAGGTCCAAAAATTCCGATTCGGTCATGCTACACTCCAAGATTCCTATCAAGCCCCTATTTTAATCGTGAAGTCCCCAATCGCACTTGCTGTCCTTACAATGGCAGCCCTGCTGGCCGGATGCGGCCAAACCGGCCCCCTCTACATGCCAAAGCGACCCGCCAAGCCCGCCACCGAGGCGAAACCGGGCGTGGCGCCACCGGCGGCTCCGGTTCCGTCCACACCACCAGCATCCCAACAGTAAGCTTATGTCCCACTTCGAATACCAGAACGGCGTGCTGCACGCCGAAGGCGTTGCGCTCAGTGCCATCGCAGAACAGCACGGCACCCCCGCCTACGTCTATTCCAAATCCCAGCTCACCGAAAACTTCGACTCCTATGCCAATGCCTGCGCCGGCCGCGACGCGCTGGTGTGCTATGCGATGAAGGCGAACTCCAACCTGGCGATCCTCGACCTGCTGGCCCGCCGCGGCGCCGGTTTCGATATCGTGTCGGGCGGCGAACTGCTGCGCGTGATTGCCGCCGGCGGCGACCCGAAGAAAGTGATCTTCTCCGGCGTCGGCAAGAGCGTGGATGAAATGCGCCTGGCGCTCGAACATGACATCCTCTGCTTCAACGTCGAATCGATCCCCGAGCTGCACCGCCTGAACGAAGTGGCAGGCAGCATGGGCAAGAAGGCGCGCATCTCGCTGCGCGTGAATCCGAACGTGGACGCCAAGACCCACCCCTACATCGCCACCGGCCTGAAAGCCAACAAGTTCGGCGTGGCCTTCGACGACGCGCTGGAAACCTACCGTACCGCCGCCAAGCTGCCGCACCTGGACGTGTCGGGCATCGACTGTCATATCGGCTCGCAGCTGCTGGACGACGCACCGCTGCTGGAAGCGCTGGACAAGCTGATTGAACTGATCGACGCGCTGGGCGCGGAAGGCATCCACCTGCACCACCTGGACATCGGCGGCGGCCTGGGCATCGACTATGGCGACGGCGCACCGGTGCCTGTCGGCGACTACCTGGCGCGCCTGTTCAAGCGCATCGATGCCTGGCGCGCCGAAAAGCATGGCGGCGCACCGATCACGGTGATCTTCGAACCGGGCCGCTCCATCGTCGGCAACGCCGGCGTGCTGCTGACCCGCGTGGAATTCATCAAGCACGGCGAAGAGAAGAACTTCTGCATCGTCGACGCGGCCATGAACGATATGGCGCGCCCGGCGATGTACCAGGCCTGGATGGACATGCAGCCGGTGGTGCGCAACGACACCGCTGCCGCCATGTTCGACGTGGTCGGCCCGATCTGCGAATCCGGCGACTGGCTGGCGCGCGACCGCGAACTGAACGTCGATGCCGGCGACCTGCTGGTGATGAAGACCGCCGGCGCCTATGGCATGACCATGGCTTCCAACTACAACACCCGCGGCCGCGCCGTGGAGCTGATCGTCGACGGCGACAAGGTCCACGTCGTGCGCCAGCGCGAAAATCCAGCCGACCTGTTCGCGCTGGAATCGGTGATCGAGTAATCCCGCCGGGGCGGCATCCAACGCCGCCCCAACCAAAGCTTCAGCGGCGCGGGACGACGGTGGCAGAAGCAGTCGTAGCCTTGCTTCGCGCCCACCAGGCCCGAATACCTAGCAGCGCCAGCAAAATCAGGCCAAACAGGATCGGCTTGTTGAAGTCATGCTTGCCGGCCCGCATCCACCAGAAATGCAGGATGCCGAGCGGCGCAATCACGTAAACCAGCTTGTGCAGCATCTGCCAGCGCTTGCCGCCCAGGCGGCGCACCATGCCGTTGGTGCTGGTCACGGCCAGCGGTACCAGCAGCACAAAGGCGGTGAAGCCGACCGTGATGAAGGGCCGCTTGGCGACATCCTTCAACATCTCCTGCACGTCAAAGAAGTGATCGAACCACAGGAAGGTGCTGAAGTGCAGCAGCGCGTAGAAAAAGGCGTACAGCCCCATCATGCGGCGCAGCTTGAGCAGCCAATTCCAACCGGACAAACGGCGCAGCGGCGTGACGGCCAGCGTGATGCACAGGAAGTACAGGGTCCACGAACCCGTATTACGCGTGATGTACTGCAGCGGTTCGACCAGTTGGTCGGTCGCCACCAGATATACCAGGGCGAAGAACGGCACCAGCGCAAACACGAAGGCGCTGCTCTTGATTGCCGTCAGCTGGCGCGGTGTTGGAGTAAAGGCCATCAGTAGAACTTCTTCAAATCCATGCCGGTGTACAGGGACGCCACTTCCGGGTAGCCGTTGAACATTAAAGTCTTGCGTTTCTTGGTGAAGAAACCGTCTTCGCCGATACGGCGCTCGGACGCCTGCGACCAGCGCGGGTGGTCGACTTCCGGGTTCACGTTGGAATAGAAGCCGTATTCATTAGGCGCCGACTTGTTCCACGAGGTGCTTGGCATGTCGCGTACGAAGCGGATCTTGACGATCGACTTGGCCGATTTGAAGCCGTACTTCCACGGCACTACCATGCGCACGGGCGCGCCGTTCTGGTTCGGCAGCACGTCACCATACATGCCCAGCGTGAGCAGCGCCAGGGGGTGATTGGCTTCGTCGATGCGCAAGCCTTCCACATAGGGCCAGTCCAGTACGCGGCTGCGCACGCCCGGCATTTGCTGGTGGTCGGCCAGTGTGATGAATTCAACGAACTTGGCGTTGCCGGTCGGCTCGACCTTCTTGATCAACTCGGAAAAGGAATAGCCAATCCACGGGATCACCATCGACCATCCTTCCACGCATCGCAGGCGGTAGATACGCTCTTCCAGCGGCGCCAGCTTGAGCAGGCTGTCGATATCGAGCGCCATCGGCTTTTTGACTTCGCCTTCGATCTGCACCGTCCACGGGCGGGTGCGCAGCGTGTGCGCATTCTCGGCCGGGTCGGACTTGTCGGTGCCGAATTCGTAGAAGTTGTTGTAGCTGGTGGCGTCCTTGCGCGAGGTCGGCTTTTCCATCACGGCATACGCGGGATTCAGCTTGGCTGGCAGGTTGGCCGCTTGAACCAATTCAGGACCGAGGATGGCGCCGGCAGCAGCCAGCTTGATGAACTTGCGGCGCGACTCGAATACTTCGCGCGGCGTGATTTCGGATGGGAGGATCAGCATGGTCGGCTCCAACTGGTGCAAGGTAATAGCTAAACCTTACACCAGTTTGCTGAAGCCGATATTAAAGCTTGCCGTAGGAATGCAGGCCTGAGAGGAACATGTTTACGCCCAGGAAGGCGAAAGTGGTGACCAGCAGGCCAACCAGGGCCCACCATGCCGCGGGGCGACCGCGCAGGCCCGACATGAGGCGCATGTGCAGCCAGGCCGCGTAGTTCAGCCAGACGATCAGGGCCCAGGTTTCCTTCGGGTCCCAGGACCAGTAACCGCCCCAGGCTTCTGCCGCCCACAGGGCGCCGAGGATGGTGGCAATGGTGAAGAAGGCAAAACCGATCGAGATGGCCTTGTACATCACGTCGTCCAGCACTTCCAGAGATGGCAGGCGGTCTTCCAGCATGCCGTGCGACTTCAGCAGGTAGGCCGAGGCGACCATGGCTGCCAGGGCGAAGGTGCCGTAGCCGATGAAGTTGGCCGGTACGTGGATCTTCATCCACCAGCTTTGCAGGGCTGGCACCAGCGGCTGGATTTCCGACGCGCCGCGCGCCACGGTGTACCACAGCAGGAAGCCGACAGCAGCCGAAATCACCAGCAGCACGAAAGGACCCAGGGCGCGGGTCTTGTAGTGCGCTTCGTAGTACAGGTAAAACATCGCGGTGATCAGCGAGAACAGGATGAACACTTCATACAGGTTCGAGATTGGGATGTGGCCGACGTCGGTGCCGATCAGGTAGGACTCGTACCAGCGCACCAGCATGCCGGTGACGCCCAGCACGATGCCGGCCCAGCACAGGCGCGAGCCGATCGCGCCGCCGAAATCCGAGCGCGCCACCAGCCCCCCCCAGTAGAACAGGGTCGACAGGACAAACATGGTGCTCATCCACAGGATGGCGGACTGGCTCGACAGCATGTACTTGAGGAAGAAGCGCTTGTCCGCCGCCGCCAGGTCGCCGCCATACAGGCTGACCGCCCACAGCGCCAGTGCAAACGACAGCGGCATCAGCCAGCGCAGCGGCTTCCAGTACCAGCCCAGCGCGGCAAACACCGGCCCCGACGCCAGCAGGATAGCCTTTTCGTAAATATCCATGTAGGCGCCGAAGCGGTTGAAGGCGTACAGCGCCCCCGCGCACAGCACCACCGCAAACAGCCAGTCGAACGCGTTCAGGCGCTTGAAGTAGCCGGGCTGCTGAGTATAAGTTTGTGTTGCTTCCATTTGCGATTCTCCAAAACCTGGCAACAGCTTACGCCGATTGCGGCAGTTTTTCCTTGAGTTCCTTAAATTCCTGCTCGAAGTCCAGCGTCTTGCGCTGGGTGCTCATGGCCATCAGGGCCTCCGCACCATCCTTGCCGTCCTTGATCCATACCCAGACGCGGCGCTCGCGAATGTAGAACATGGCAAATACGCCCAGCACCAGCAGCAGGCAGCCAATGTACACGATAGTCTTGCCCGGCGAGCGGGTCACCTGGAATACCGATGCTTTGATTTGGGTGAACTCATCGAGCTGCAGATAAACTGGTGCGCCGTAGAAGAAGCTGTCCGACAGCGCGTTGGTGGCCAGTTGCAGGAAGCGGCCGTGGGTCTCGTCCATTGCGGCGGCCGGCTTGCCGTCCTGGGCGCGGGCGGCTTGCCATAATTCCCACATCGAGCCGTTCAGGATCTTCAGGAAGATTTCCGCCGCCTTGGTCTGTTCGGCCTGCGGCACCTTCTCCAGGAAGCGGCTGATGGCGAAGAAGCCGGCGCCATTGGCATCCCCGGCAAAGATTTCCAGGCCTTTCAGGGCGGAGGCTTCCAGCTGTCCGCGCAGGGCATCTCCGGCCTTCGACTGCGGCATGGCGTGCGCCGCATAGCTGGCGGCGGCTTTCTGGCGCAAGGCCGGGTCCTGCAAGGCGGCGCGCAGGCGCATCCACTCGCGCACGCTGTGCTCGTCGTCGGCAGGAATGCGCAGGTAGCTGAACGGGTCGGACGGGTTGGCGCGCACGCCGGCCAGGAACACGGTATCGCCTTCGATGGTCACCGGCTGCATATAGTTCTGGTATTCGCGCGCCTGGCCGGTCTTGTCGCGCAGCTTGTACTGCACCGACGGGCCGACGTTCTTCAGGTCCTTGTTGTGGGCGGTCTTGGCGGCCGAGCCCAACTGCTTGTCCAGGCTGCGCGAGAAGGATTCATTCAGGCTCTCGCCCTTGGTCACGGCGCGCGCATCCTGGCCGCTGATGTTTTCGACGTTGAAGGGGCGGAAATCGCTCCACTCCACGGTGTATTCATCGTTCAGCTTGGTGGTGCCGTTGACTTCGCCGTCCAGGCCGAAGGTGGTGGTATCAGTACCCTTCATCGGGTGGCCGAGCAGCTTCAGCTTGCTGCCGCCATCTTCGAAAGAAGACTGGTAGATCGCCACGCCTTCGAAGATCAGCGGCTTGTTGACTTCGACCACGGCATCGACGGTTTTGCCGCTGTCGTTGGAGCGCACGGTGACGTGGCTGGCGAACAGCTTCGGCATGCCGGTGCTGTAGAAGTCGATATCGAATTTCTTGAGCTCGATGGTGAACGGTAGTTCCTGGATCAGCACGCCATCCGGGCGCGCCAGGATAGCCGTATTGCCAGCCGTGCCTTCCGGCAGCGCGATATTGCCGCGGTAAGTTGGATTGTGCACACCCAGGCGATGCTGGGCCGGGATGTCGGCAATCAGGCCCGTGCCGCCGAAGGCGGTCTTGCCCAGCACCCACTGCTGGAAGCGGATCGGCAGGTCGGAGTCGAGCATGCCGCCCACCAGGATCACGACGATGGCGCTGTGAGCAAAGATGTAGCCGAACTTATTGCCGGCGCCGCGCTTGGCCGAGACCAGGATGGCGCCGTCTTTCTCAATGACTTTGGTGCCGTAGCCGGCATGGCCCAGGCGCTGGACGGTCTGGCCGGCGAGTTGCTCACGCGACAGCGGCGACTGCCAGTGGGTCTTGTGGTGGAAATTGTTGAGCGAAGCTTCGCGCACCTTCTCGCGCCAGCTACGCATATCCTTCAGCATCTTCGGCGTATTGTGCACGATACACAGCGTGGTCGATACGACCAGCAAGCCGCACATGGACACGAACCACCACGACGAATAGATCGCGTACAGCCCCAACTTGTTGAACACTTCGAACCAGAACGGGCCAAACTGGTTGATGTAGTTCGGCATTGGCTGGCTTTGCTGCACGATGGTGCCGATGATCGCGGCGAAGATGATCACCACGAACAACGCGATCGCAAACCGCATCGAGGACAGCAGTTCGACCGTCTCGGCCAGTGGCCCGCGCCGGTTGCGAAGCTGGATTCCGGAGGTACTTGGGGCGTCGCTCATTGCTACTCAGGGGAAAAGTCAGGAGGATACGCAAAAAAAAGGCAGCCTGCTTGCGCGGCCGCCCTTTTCATGTCCAGAACCGCCCTGCATTGGGCGGCGCATTGCAATTACTTCAAGCCGGCCATGTAGTCGGCAACCGCTTCGATTTCCTTGTCGGACATGCGGTAAGCGATGGTCTGCATTTCAGGGCTGGACTTGCGGGTGCCAGCCTTGAAGGCTTTCAGGGTGGCAGCGGTGTAGTCCTGGTGCTGGCCGCCTACGCGTGGGTACATGGCTGGCATGCCGCCGCCGGCCGGGCCGTGACAGGAGGCGCAGGCCGGGACACGGTTTTCAGCGATGCCGCCGCGGTAGATCTTCTTGCCCAACTCAACGGTGTCCTTGTTCTTGGCAGCGCCAGCCTTGCTTGGCTCGGTGGCCAGGTAGGCAGCCACGTTCTTCTTCTCTTCGTCGGTCAGTGCCTTGGCAAAGGCAGTCATCACGGTGCCCGGCCGGGCATCGCCGCTGAAGGCCACCAGTTGCTTGTAGACGTAGGCTTCGCCCTGGCCGCCCAGCTTGGGATTGACGGTGATGGTCGATGCACCCTTGGCGCCGTGGCAGGATACGCAGGCTGGAATGCCACGTGCGTTGTCACCTTCAGCGTACAGGGTCGCGCCTTTGGCTGGATCAACCTTGGCTGCTGCCGGGGCATGCGCTTCATTAGCGGAGGCCACGCCGGAAACAGCCAGCATTGCGACGAACAAGGATTTTACAAATGGCGAAAACGCACGATTCATTCAGACACCTTGGGACAGAAGTAAATAATGAGTAGTATAAGAATTGGGCAATATAGCATGGCAACAATTCGTAACCCCTTATTGTACAATAGCTTTCCTGCATTTTTGCCCTCTTTTTGTTGCTTTCCCCATGTCCAAACTCTGGCAAGCCCGCTTTTTCACAACCGTTAACCATCTGCGCGACCTGCCGCGCACGACGGTGCCAGAGATCGCCTTTGCGGGCCGTTCTAATGCTGGCAAATCGACCGCGATCAATATCCTGTGCAACCAGAAGGGGCTGGCGTTCGCCTCCAAAACCCCTGGCCGCACCCAGCACATTAACTTCTTCTCGATCGGTGGCGCCCACGTCGCGATGCACCGCCACGACCCGATCAACATGGACGAACTGCAATGCCTGATCGCCGACTTGCCGGGTTACGGCTATGCGGAAGTATCGGGGGACGCCAAGAACCACTGGCAGCGCCTGCTGGGCGACTACGTGCAGCGCCGCGATCAGCTGGCCGCCCTGGTGCTGATGATGGATGCGCGCCGTCCGTTCACCGACCTCGACGTGCAAATGATCGAATGGTTCGCCCCGACCGGCAAGCCGATCCACTGCATCCTGACCAAGGCCGACAAGCTCAACCGCAATGAATCCATCAACGTGCTGCGCCAGGCCAAGGCCAAGCTCGACAGCTATGTCGATGAAGACGGCGAAGGCTTCCCCTTCACCGTGCAACTGTTTTCCGCGCTGAAGCGCATCGGCATCGAGGAAGCGACGGCCAAGATCGAAGAACTAGCCGGCCTCGCCGACGGCGAACCAGTGCCCACTCCTGATGAAAGCGAAGAATGATCACTCCTGATTTTCCAGCCATCCGCATGCGCCGCATGCGCCGCGACCCGTTCTCGCGCGCCCTGATGCGCGAGAACACCGTCACCGTGGACGACCTGATTTACCCGGTCTTCGTGGTGGAAGGTGCCAACCGCCGCGAAGCAGTGACCACCATGCCGGGCGTGGACCGCATTTCGATCGACAACCTGCTGAAAGTGGCCGAGGAATGCGTCAAGCTGGGCATTCCGGTGCTGTCGCTGTTCCCGAACATCGACCCATCGCTGAAAACCAATGACGGCGTGGAAGCCACCAATCCCGAAGGCCTGATCCCGCGCGCCGTGCGCGAGCTGAAGAAGAACTTCCCCGAGCTGGGCATCATGACCGACGTGGCGCTGGACCCATACACCAGCCACGGCCAGGACGGCACCGTCGACGAAAAAGGCTCGATCCTGAACGACGAAACCACCGAGATGCTGGTGCGCCAGGCGCTGTGCCAGGCCGAAGCCGGCGTCGACATCGTCGGCCCGTCCGACATGATGGACGGCCGTATCGGCGTGATGCGCAAGGCGCTGGAAGACAAAGGCCTGATCCACACCCGCATCATGGCTTACTCGGCGAAATATGCCTCCGCCTTCTACGGCCCGTTCCGCGATGCGGTCGGTTCCGCGGCGGCGCTGGGCAAGGCCGACAAGTTCACCTACCAGATGGACCCGGCCAACACCGACGAAGCCCTGCGCGAAGTGGCGCTGGACATCGCCGAAGGCGCGGACATGGTGATGGTCAAGCCAGGCATGCCTTACCTGGACATCGTGCGCCGCGTGAAGGATGAATTCAAGGTGCCGACCTACGCCTACCAGGTATCGGGCGAATACGCCATGCTGAAGGCCGCCGCGCTGAACGGCTGGCTCGATCACGACAAGGTGATGATGGAAGCGATGATGGCCTTCAAGCGCGCCGGCGCCGACGGCGTCCTCACCTACTTCGCGCTCGACATCGCCCGCAAGCTGAAAGGCCTCGCCTAAGAAATAAATGGGGACGTACCCCATTTATTTTGCAATGTTGCTCAATAAATGGGGTACGTCCCCATTTATTTGTCTCAGGCGTTCAAGCCTTTGACGTGGTGTACGCCTTCCTGGCGGTCCTGCAGGAATTGCGGCATCAGAGAGCCGACGATCATGCCGACGAAGGCCATTGCCAAGCCGGCCAATTGGCCCGGGAATTTCGCGGCCAGTTCTTCGCCGCCGATCTGCGGGAAGAATACCAGCCAGGTCCCGATGCCGAATGCCAGCGACAGGATCGCGCCCTGCGTGGTGGCGCGCTTCCAGTACAGGCCCATCAGCAGCGGCACAAAGGCGCCGACCAGTGTGACCTGGTATGCGCTCGACACCAGTTCATAAATCGAAGTGCCCTTCATCGCCACCGCGTACAACAGCACGGAACCGGCAAACACCACAATCGTGGCGCGCATCGCGAACAATTGCTGCTTGTCGCCCATGCCCGGACGCAGGTTCTTCAGGATGTTCTCAACGAAACTGGTGGACGGCGCCAGCAGCGTTGCCGACGAAGTCGACTTGATCGCCGACAGCAGCGCGCCGAAGAACAGGATCTGCATCACCAGCGGCATCTTGCTCAGCACGAAGGTGGGCAGCAAACGCTGGTAATCGTTCTTGGCCATTTCCAGGCCGTGGTCGCCCAACACGATAATGGCGCAGGAGACAATGAACATCGGCACCGCGGCGAACAGGATGTAGCTGGCGCCGCCGATGATGGCACCGGTGCGCGCGGTCGGCGCATTCTTGGCCGACATCACGCGCTGGAACACGTCCTGCTGCGGAATCGAGCCCAGCATCATGGTGACGGCCGAACCGACGAAGAAGGCGATGTCGGTGAATTGCGCGGGAGGCAGGAAGTTGCCCAGGTCCTTGCTGGCCACCATGTCGGCTACCTTGCCGGCGCCGCCCGCCAGGTCGGCGGAAAAGAAGGCGATCACGGACAGGCCCACCACCAGCACGATCATCTGGATGAAGTCAGTCCAGGCCACCGCCAGGAAGCCGCCAATCACCACGTAGATCAGCACCGCCAGGGTACCGACAATCATGCCGGCGGTTTCCGACATGGCGCCGTTGGTCAGCACGGAGAACACCAGGCCCAGGGCGGTAATCTGCGCCGCCACCCAGCCCAGGTAGGAAACGATGATGGCCACCGAGCAAAACACCTCGATGCCCTTGCCGAAGCGCTGGCGATAAAAGTCGCCGATGGTCAGCAGGTTTAGCTTGTACAGGCGGGCCGCGAAGAACATGCCGACCAGGATCAGGCAAGTACCGGCGCCGAACGGGTCTTCCACGATGGCGTTCAGGCCGCCCTGCACGAACTTGGCAGGAATGCCCATCACGGTTTCCGCGCCAAACCAGGTTGCAAAAGTTGTCGTAACCACCATGATCAGCGGCAGGCTGCGGCCGGCCACTGCGAAGTCGGTCGTATTCTTGATGCGGGTACCGGCCCACACGCCAAGGCCAAGCGTGCCCAGCAGGTACAGCACAACAAAGGAAATCAGGGTGATGTTCATCGCGGCGAAAACTCCGGCTCCAGGCGGCAAATTTCGCGATTATAGCTGCAAGAACTTCAGCTGAATCAAGAAATTGGCGCTTTTTACACATCACCCTGACAAACTACAACACCTTAGCGGCCAGCAGTGCGCCGCGCGCCGGCCGCACGTGCCCAGAAGGGGCGCCGCCAGGAACAACCCCAGCCCGGCGGTACACAGTTCCAGGCTGGTCGCGATCGGCGTCGCGGCCATCGATCAGCGCAACTTCCCGTAATTCGGCCAGAATTCCAGCAAGAGGAAGGCCTGCAGCTCTTTCTCATCTTCCTTGCGCGCGCTCATCGGTACATTGCGGCCCAGGCGGTGCGATTCCCAGATGAAGTCGCCCGGCTTCTCCTTGCGGATCATCTCGATCATCTTCTTGACGATTGCCGTTTCGATATCCTTCTCCGAACCCTGGTCCACATGGACCTGCTGCTGCCAGGTACGCTTGAAATTGGTGCTGAAACCGCGGAACTTGATATCGGCGCCGTTGAAGGTCTGGTTGACAATCTGGAACACACCGCCGGTGTCGTTGCGCTCGCCATTGGCGTTGCGGCCCTGGGCGCCCATGATATTGGCCAAGGCGCGCGCCTTGCCGGTGGCCCCGGCATCTTCTTCCTGCGCCGGCTGCTGCGAATCGCCCTGGCGCGCGCGGCGGCGCTGTTCAATCAGGGCTGCCATGTCAGGCACAGTGTCCGGCACCGGCGTCAGCTTGGCCTGCTCGGGCGGAACAATCTTCTCCTGCGGCTTGATGACTTCGGTGATCGCATTCTTGTTTGGCGGCAGGTAGGCACGCGATGAGCGCGGCGTTTCCTTGGACGGCTTTGCCTTCGGCTGCGATTTGGGCTTTGGCTGCGGCGCTGGCTTGCCCGGCGTGATATAGACCATCTCACCGGCCTTGGAAGGCGGCGTAATGTCGATCTTTTCCTTGGGCTTGATGAAGTAGATCAGCACCACCAGCAAGTGCAGGCCGATGGTGAAGGCCATCCCCCAGCGGTTAGGCTTGCTCGCACCATATTCGAGTACCTTGTCCTGCGGCCATGGCTGGCCGCAGGTCGGGCAGGTATGCCCGTCGTGGGCCGCAAGTTCGGCGTGGGAATGGGTGTACTGATGCAAGATATTGGCTTTTAACTGAAGATGCTGGGGTGGAGCTTACCGACTTTCGCCCTTGACGAATGTTACAGGTTGTAAGCGCCGCCCCGCATATTATCAGTGTTTGGCGGCTTTGACGGCCCTGAGCTCGACCGGTTGCACGGCTTCCGTTGCCGATCCATCATCGAGGTCCTGGTCCTTCATCGGACCGCTGCCGGAATATTTATCCAGGAACAGGTAAATCACCGGCGTGATATACAAAGTAATCACCTGGGAGAACAGCAGGCCCCCAATGACGGCCAAGCCCAGCGGCTGGCGCAGTTCGGCGCCGGCGCCGAGGCCAAGCGCGATCGGCAAGGCGCCCATCAGGGCCGCCAGCGTGGTCATCATGATCGGGCGGAAGCGCAGGATGCACGCCTCGCGGATCGCATCCATCGGCGCCTTGCCCTCCTGCCGCTGCGCCACCAGGGCGAAGTCGATCATCATGATGGCGTTCTTTTTCACGATACCGATCAGCATCAGGATACCGATGATGGCGATCATGGTCAGGTCCATCCTGAAGATCCACAAGGTCAGCAGCGCGCCCACAGCAGCAGACGGCAGGCCGGCCAGGATGGTCAGCGGGTGGATATAGCTTTCGTACAGCACGCCCAGCAGCACATAAATCACGCCCAGCGCCGCCACGATCAGGATCAGTTGGCTGCTCTGGGAATCCTTGAACACGGCCGCATCGCCGCCGTAGCTGGTGATGATCGAGGCCGGCAGGCCCATCTGCATGCCCATCTTTTCGATCTTGGCCGTGGCATTGCCCAGCGGGACATCGGGCGCCAGGTTGAAGGAAATCGTGATCGCCTGCAACTGGCCCTGGTGGTTGACCGAGGTTGGACCCACCGTGCGCTCGACGTTGGCAAAGCTCGACAGCTGCACCAGCTGGCCGCTGCTGTTTCGTACGGACAGCTTGGTCAGCGAATCGTCGAACTGGCGGTCTTCGGTGGCGGCTTCCAGGATGACGAAATAACTGGCGGCCGAGGAGTAGATGGTCGATACCTGGCGCTCGCCGAAGGCCAGGTAGAGCGCCGTGCGTACGTCGGCCAATTTGACGCCCAGCATATTGGCCTTGTCGCGGTCGATCTTCAGTTGCGCCTGCAAGCCGCGGTTTTGCGAATCGCTGGTCACGTCGCGGAAATCGGTGTCGGCCCGCATCAGGTCCAGGAACTTGGCGGCCCAGTCGTTCAGCGCATCCGGGCTGACCGATTGCAGCGTGTACTGGTAGCGGCTCTTCGAAGGACGTCCGCCCAGCTGCAGGTTTTGAACCGGGCTCAGGTAGACCTGGATGCCGGCAATCTTTTTCGTTTCCTTGCGCAGGCTATCCAGCACCTCGCTCATCTTCTTGCGTTCGCCGCGCGGCTTCAGCACGATGAACATGCGGCCAGTATTGCCGCCGCTGGTAAACGAAGTCACATCCTTGATGTTCGGGTTGGCCTGGATCGTGGCGGCGACCTTTTCCTGCAGCTCCAGCATGGCTGAGGTGGAGATGTCTTCCGACGCTTCGGTGTTCACGCGAATCTGGCCCAGGTCTTCTTCAGGGAAGAAGCCTTTCGGGATCGCGATGTACAGCCAGGCCGTCAGCGCGAAGCTGCCGACGGCGATGCCCAGCACCACGAAGCGATGGTGCAAGGCCAGGTCCAGCGTGCGCGCATAAGCATCGCGCGTGGCATGGAAGGCGCGCTCGAAGTGGCGGCCGATGAAGGTATCGTCGCCCGAGGTTTCATGCGAATCGGCCGGCATGAAGCGCGAGGCCAGCATCGGCACCAGGGTCAGCGACACGACTGCCGACACCAGTACGGACAGGCCGACCACCACGGCGAATTCGTGGAACATCAGGCCCATCACGCCCGGCATGAAGAAGATCGGAATGAACACCGCCACCAGCGAAATCGAAATCGACACGATGGTGAAGCCCATTTCCTTCGACCCAACGAGGGCTGCCTGCAAAGGCTTCTTGCCCAGTTCGATATGGCGCACGATGTTTTCCAGCACCACGATCGCGTCGTCGACCACCAGGCCAACCGCCAGCGTGATGCCAAGCAGGGACACGTTGTCGAGGCTGTAGCCCAGCGCGTACAGCAGCGACAAGGCACCCAGCAGCGAGATCGGCATGGTGACAGCCGGAATAAAGGTCGCGGCCAGGCGGCGCAGGAACAGGAAGATCACCAGCACGACCAGCACCACGGTCAGCGCGAGCGTCAGGTTTACATCGTGGATTGCCTCTCGGATCGAAACCGAGCGGTCGTTGACCAGGTTGATCGAGACCGATTCCGGCAACTGGGCGCGGAAGCGCGGCAGCAGTTTGCGCACTGCATCGACCACTTGCACGGTATTGGCATCGGGCTGGCGTTGTACCAGCAGCACGATGGCGCGCTCGCCGTTGTAACTACCGGCAGCCTTGATCGACTGGTAGCTGTCTTCCACCGTCGCGACTTCCTTCAGGCGCACCGGCTGCCCATTGCGGGTGGCGATGATCAGGTCGGCGAAATCGGCGGCGCGCATCAGCTGGGCATTGCCCTGGATGGTCAGGGTCTGGCTCGGACCGTCGATGGTGCCGAGCGGCGTGTTGGCGTTGGCGGCCTTGATGGCGGCCTGCAGCTCGTCGAGCGTCAGGTTGCGCGAGTTCATCAGGTCCGGCTTGGCGCGTACGCGCACGGCAAAGCGCTTCTGGCCGTTGACCGAGACCTGGGCCACGCCCGGCAGGGTCGACAGGTTGGGCGCCACCAGGTTTTCCGCGTAGTCGTTGAGCTCGGACAGGCTCAGCGATGGCGAGGTCATGGTGGCGAACAGCACCGGCGCATCGGCCGGGTTGACCTTGCGGTAAGACGGCAGGTCCGTCATCTCCTGCGGCAGCGAACGCTGGGCGCGCAGCAGCGCGGCCTGCACGTCGACGGCGGCTTCGTTGACGTTGATCGACGGGTCGAATTCCAGCGTCAGCGAGGTATTGCCGAGCGTGCTGGTGGAGGTGATCATCGACAGGCCGCCGATGGTCGAGAATTGTTTTTCCAGCGGCAGCGCAACCGACGATGCCATGGTTTCCGGCGACGCGCCCGGCAGGTCGGCGCTGACGTTGATGACCGGGGTGTTGTAGCTCGGCAGTGCGGCGACGGGGATGTGGGAATAGGCCAGCACGCCTGCCAGGATCAGGCTCAGCGAGAGCAGCACCACCATGACGGGGCGCCGGATACTCAGCTCGGAAAGGTTCATTCTGCCTTACCCTTCTTGTGGGCTTTGCCGTTCTGGGCGACGGCGGGTTCGGCGATGCGGACTTTGCCGCCCGGGCGCAGGTTCTGCTTGCCTTCCACGATGATCTGCTCATCGCCGTTCAGGCCGGTGACTGCGGCCAATGCGCCGAAGCCGTGGATGCGTTGGACGTTGACCACCTTGGCCGTCTGGTCAGGCGCAACGGTGTACACAAAAGTACCTTTGGTATTGGTAATAATAGCGTTCTGCGGAACAACCAGCGCGTCTTTCAGGGTAGCGACGGTCAGCCTGGTGTTGACGTACTGGCCCGGCCACAGGCGGGTATCGGCATTGTCGAACACGGCCTTGACGCGGATCACGCCGGCGACCGGGTCGACGGTATTGTCGACAAAGCTGAGCTGGCCTTTGATCGGCTTGTCCGAATTGTTCTGGAAGGCTTGCACCGCCACCTTGCCGGCGCGCTGCGCATCGAGCAAGGCCGCCAGGCTCGATTCCGGCACGGTGAAGGCAACGTTGATCGGGTTGAGCTGGGTCACCGTGGTCAGCGACGTGCTGAGCTGAACCAGGCTGCCCGGATAGACATTGATGGCGCCGACCCGGCCGGTCAGCGGCGAACGGATTTGCGTGAAGCTCTGGTCGACCTTGCTGGCGCGGGCGACGGCGATGTCAGCTTCCAGCGTGGCGCGGCTGGAGTCCACCTGACTCCTCAGTGTGTCGACCGCGCTCTGGGCCAGGAAGTTCTGGGTGCGCAATTCCTGGGCGCGCTTGTACTGGCGCTCCAGGTCGGCCAGGGTGGCGCGGTCCTTGGCCACTTGCGCATCGGCTTTCTCAACGTTGGCCGCCTCGGTGCGGGCGTCGAGCGAGAACATCAGCTCGCCCTGCTTGACGAACTGGCCTTCCTTCACATGCACTTTGACGATGGTGCTGGTGGTTTGCGGGTGCAGGTCGACCGTCGAGATCGGGCTCACTGTGCCATTGGCCGACAGCGCCACCGGCACGTCCTGGCGCAGCGGCGCCACCACGTTGACCGTGGTCGGGCCCTGTTCGCCCTTGCCTTTGCCGCCAGCGGCGTTGCCTTGTCCATGCTCGGCGCCCTGCTCGGCCGGGGCCTTGCTCGCATACCAGGCGCCGCCGCCGATTGCCACGGCCAGGCCCACCACTACTGCCAGAGTTTTCTTCTTCATGAGAGGTTTAACTACTTTCCTGCATAAAATTCGGGGAACACGAGAGTGGCCTCCAAGCCGCCACGCGCGTGGTTGGCCAGGCTCAGGCTGGCGCCATGCTGTTCAGCGATATTGCGTGCAATCGTAAGGCCAAGTCCGGTGCCGCCGGACGAGCGGTTGCGCGACGATTCCAGGCGGTAGAACGGCTCGAACACCTGCGCCAGCTGGCCGGCCGGGATGCCCGGCCCTTCATCGCGGATGCGCACGCGCGAAGCACCCGCTTCGCGCTCGACCGTCACGTGCGCGCGCTGGCCGTACTTGACCGCGTTGTCGATCAGGTTCACCAGGCAGCGACGGATGTCGAGCGGACGGCCCATCAAGTCCATGCCGGCCCGGCCTTGCAGCGTCACCTGCTGGCCGGCGTCGGTGGCGTCGGCGCATACGCTGTCGAGCAGGGCGTCGAGGTCGACGCGCTGCATGGCCTCGGTGGTATCCATGCTGCGCGCCAGGTCCAGGCCTTCCTTGACCATCTGCTGCATCGCCGACAGGTCTTCCAGCAGCTTGCCCTGCAGTTCCGGGTCCTGCACCTTTTCCAGGCGCAGGCGCATGCGGGTCAGCGGCGTCTGCAGGTCGTGCGTGATGGCCGCCAGCATTTCCGTGCGCTGGGCGATGTGCTGGCGGATGCGCGCCTGCATGGCGTTGAAGGCGGCCGAGGCGGTGCGGATTTCTGTCGCGCCGCCCAGCTTGATCGGCGGGTGATTGATGTCGTGACCCAGGTTTTTGGCGGCGACGGCCAGATTCTTCAGCGGGCCCATCGTCATGCGGGCCACCAGGTAGGCCAGCACGGCAATGCTGAGGAGGAAGGGAACAAAAGCGGCATATTCATTTTTGCCTGTCGGCGCGGGCTGGCGCGGCGGCAGGATGGACAATTTCAGGTGCTGGCCGTCGGGCATGGTGACCGCCAGCGATTCGCAGGTGCCGCGCCAGGTGCCGGTGCCGGCACCGAACACGGAGAAGGCCGTGTAGGCGGGCGTCGGACGCTCGCAGGCATCCGGGCGGTCCAGCAGGGATTGCAAGGTGTATTCCTTGCCGAGGCGGTTGGCCAGGGTGGCGCCGAATTCGCTCATTTCCGGACTGATGCCGGCCAAGTCGTCGAGGACCTCGAGCTTGATGGCGCCCATGCTGGCCACGCGCAGGTATTGGTTGCGCGATTCCGGCAGCACGACAACTGCAGTGGAAATGATTTGCTCGGCACGCTCGAGGGCAAAGAAATCACGATAGCGCTGCAGCGTGCGCTGGCGTTCATTGACAGCGAGGTATTGGGTCAGCGCGGCAGAGGCAAGGATGCCCAGCATCAGGACCAGGAAGACCCGGCCCGTCATGCCCCTGAAAAACGCTTTCATCAGTCAGGCTCCACCGCCACCGTACCCGCCAATACGTAGCCGCCATTGCGCACTGTCTTGATGATTTGCGGCAGGCGCGCGTCTTCGCCCAGCTTCTGGCGCAGGCGGCTGATCTGGATGTCGATCGAGCGGTCGAATGGATCGGCGTCGCGGCCCTGGGTCAGGTTCAGCAGCTGGTCGCGGTTGAGCACGCGGTTCGGGTGCTCGAGGAAGACCTTGAGCAGGCGGAATTCGGCGCCGGACAGCATGATGACCGTGCCCTGCGGATTGACCAGGTGGCGCGCGGTCAGGTCCAGCACCCAGTTGGAAAAGCGGATGCGGCTGGCCTTTTCGACGCCGCTGGCAGCGGTGTTGGTGCTCCGGCGCAGCACGCTGCGGATGCGGGCCAGCAGCTCGCGCGGCTCGAATGGCTTGGGCAGGTAATCGTCGGCGCCCATTTCCAGGCCGAGGATGCGGTCCAGCGGTTCGCTGCGCGCGGTCAGCATGATGACCGGCAGGGTCGAGTGGGCGCGCAGCTTGCGGCACAGGGTCAGGCCGTCCTCGCCGGGCAGGTTCAGGTCCAGCACGATCAGGTCGGGCTTGCTGTTATCGAGCAGCTTCCACATGGCCGCCCCGTCGCTGGCGCCATGGGTACGGTAACCGTTGGTTTCCAGATAATCCTGCAACAGGGTGCGGATATCGCGGTCGTCATCGACGATGAGGATAGTTGCGGCATTTTCCATGCCTACAATTATCCCTTGATACGCTCAGGCAGGGGAATGAGTTTGTATCGCCATGTGTAAATCAATCGCGAGTACACAATGCGTTACAAACTCATGCAGCGCTTGTTTAATACTGCTTGACGATCCAAGTGCCGCTGCCGAACTCCGGCGCAGTCCAGGTACCGCTGAGCTGCTCGACGCTGTCCACCTTGCCTGCAACCGCCCAGGCAGAGTTGCTATTCGCAATGTTGAGTGCGAGCTTGCCATCCGCGCTAACGTTGCCGGTCACCGAGAAATACACTGCAGCGCCGCTACAGCTACCTGTTATATTGCCAGCGAGGTCGATGATGAAGGTGCAGTCTCCCGCGCTGTCGCTGCCGGAGACGCGGGCCTGGTAGCGCCCTGCCCAGTTGCCGGCGAAGCGCTGCACCGAATCAGCTTTACGTGACAGCTTCTGGTTGGAATAGCCTTGCAATTCCCAGGCTTGGCTACTTACGCTCTTCACGCCGGTTGTCTTGTCGGTGCTGGACTGGTTTGCCACGCATTTGACTTCAACTCCCAGCTCGGGCTCCCACCAGCAACTGCGCTCTGCCGTATACCTGGTACGGTCAGAGTCTTCAACGGCACTGCGGGATACTTTGATCGTATTGAAGGTTCCGGCCGCTACCGTTACCTGTTCCTGTGCGACAGCAGCATTCTGATTGGCAAGCGTCGTTTGCGTGGCCGCTTCGGTGGAGCACTTGGACGAGCCCACACCGGAATATTCCCATTTCATACCGACTGATAAGGTAAGCGGAGCAATCAAAAACATCGGCGGATTGCTGCTGGCGCCGCAATCCCAGTTGCTGGAACCCAGCCAGCGCCCCAGTGCATCGAAATCAGCGGAGTAACTGTTGGAGGCAAAAGCCAGTGGCTCGTTGGATACCTGATCATCGGAAAAGCTCTTGATGGAAACGGTGCCATTGGCGGCCACGTTACTGACCAGCCTGGTGGCATAAGCCTCGGACTCATAGCTGGAATTCTGCTCCCGATAAGTCAATTTGTAGGCGTAATAGTCGCCGACGGTGGCCTTGGCAGCCGTATAAGTCTTGGGGCCGGACGGCAATTGGGCCGAGGTACTTCCGTTGCCAGAACCACTACCACCGCCACCACAACCAGCGAGCATTCCCGCCGCTACCACGATCGTCAGCCAACTATTGCGCATGTACTTCCTCAAGACCGATTGTTAAATGAAAAGCCAATAATATTGCCATAAAGTAATCGAAAACGCAACATCTGGATACAAAGTCCTTGCTCTGGGACACTTCGGCGAAACAGGAAAACGGGAAGATGCTTCCATGTGCAGTGCGAGTGCACATTTTCATAAATTTATTTCTGAAGGGATTAATGATGAAAACCTTGCATAAAGCATTCGTCATCGGCGCAGCGGTGTTGGGATTTGGCGCGGCGGCGTTGCCGGCCATGGCGGAAGAAGCTCCACAGCATCAATATGCGGCCACCAAATTCGATCCGGTCAAAATGCAGGAGCGCATGGATGCGCATGCCAAGCGCATGCACGATACTTTGAAAATCACGCCAGCCCAGGAAGGTGCATGGCAGGCTTATTTGTCAGCGCTGAAATCGAATATGCCGCAACATGGCCAGTACGATCGCGCTTCGTTCAAGAACTTGCCTGCGCCGGAGCGCATGGAAAAGCGGATTGAAATGGCGAAAGCCCATTTGGCGCGCATGGAAAGCAACCTGACGGCGACGAAGACTTTTTACGCCACGCTAACGCCTGAACAGCAAAAGCTGTTTGACGAAAAGGCCGGCCATTTCGGCCGTCACCAGCATCATCGGATGATGCGCCAGCACGGCTGATAATAATGGGCGCCCCCCCCCGGCGCCCATTCTTTATTGATTCAGTTTTTGCAGGGATCGCAGGAATTTCCCGGTATCCTGGAAACCAATGACCCGTGATTCGGGAATTTCCTGGCCAGCGGCATTAAACAGGATAATGCCCGGAGGGCCGAATAAGGTGAACCGTTGCAGCATGGCTTTATCGGCCTCGTTATTTTCAGTCACGTCTACTTGCAGCAATATCGTATTGGCCAGTTTCTGCTGGACCGCCGGGTCGATAAAGGTCAGCTTCTCCATCTCCTTGCACGACACGCACCAGTCGGCATAGAAGTCCAGCAGCACGGTTTTGCCACCGGTTTGCGCCAGCACCTGGTCCAGGTCCGCCACCGTCTTGATGCGGGTGAATTGCAGGTGGCGGTCGGCACGGCCGGCCAGCCTTTCGATCGGATGCAGCGGATCGGCGCTGCCGGTCGCCAGGCCGGCCACCTGGATCAGCCCCAATACCGCAAAGAAGAATGCAATGACTTTCGGCAGCCATGTGCCGCGCTCATGGGTCAGCAGGAAAAACGCATAGCCCACGCCCAGGATGGCCCAACCGATCATCTGCAGCCTGCCCGGCAATACCGGCGACACCAGCCACAAGGCCATTGCCAGCATCAGCACGCCGAAGAAACGCTTCACGGCCTGCATCCAGATGCCCGCGCGCGGCACCAGGGCGCCGGCCGAGATGCCGACCAGCAGCAACGGAATACTCATGCCCACGGCCATCGAGAACAAGGCGCTGCCGCCGACCACGACGTCACGGGTCTGGCTGATGTACACCAGCGCGCCGGCCAGCGGGGCTGCCACACAAGGGCCGACAATCAGGGCCGAGATGGCGCCCATGGCAAAGACGCCGGCCAGCTTGCCGCCGGACTGGCGGTTCGATGCGCCAGCAAGGCGCGATTGCATCGCTGCAGGGACTTGCAGGTCATAGACGCCAAACATGGACAGTGCCATGCCGGCCATGCCCAAGCCGAAGAAGCCCAGCACCCACGGGTTTTGCAAGGCAGCCGACAGGCCCTGGCCAATCAGGCCCGCCGCCACGCCCAGGACTGTGTAGACAATGGCCATGCCGAGCGAATAACTGACCGACAGCGCGAAGCCGCGCGAGCGGTTGCCGGCCGACCCATCACCAACGATGATCGAGGACAGGATCGGCACCATCGGCAGCACGCAGGGCGTGAAGGACAGCCCCAGCCCAAGCAGGATAAACAGCGGCGCGATCACCAGCAGGCGGCCGCCTTTCAACGCCGATTCAATCTTGCCCATTTCGCTGTCGCTTCCCGCGGCGGCAACTGGCGCGACCGGGTTGGAGGCGCCGCCAGCGGCCACCGGGCCGCCGTCGATAGCGCCGGCGGCGGGTATATCCACGCCAGCCTGCGAAACCGCGCCAGGAACGCTTTGCGCGCCCCCTGCAGCGCCCTGCTTGGCGCCGATGCCGAAGACGCTGCCGCCAGACGGTGCGCTGCTGCCGCCAACCACCATCAGGCGCGCCGACGATTCCATCGGCGAATAGCACAGGCCTTTTTCCGAGCAGCCCTGGCTGGTGGCCGTCAAGGTGAACGGGCCGGGCGCCTGCACCGGGATCACGATCGTCACCTGGTGACGATAGGTCTCCACATTCTTGGCAAACGTTTCATCGTACTTGACCTTGCCCGGCGGGATTTGCGGCTCGCCCAAGGTTGCGCCGTCGGCAACGAACTTGAAGCGTTCGCGGTACATGTAATAGCCTTCCGCGATCTCGTAGGTCACCGCGATGGCCTTGCCCTCCACCACCTTGGCGGAAAACTTGAACGCCACCTGCGGATCAAGGAATTCCTCATCGGCCCGCGCCACGCCGGCAAACAGGAATACAAAGAGCGAGAGCGCGGCGAACAGCCACGTCTTGAAGAAGGACGCTTGTCGGTGCATGGTCTTGGGCGGTGAATCTGGCGGTGAATCGATCGGGCACGCCAATGGTACACCGGGCGGCTTAACGCTGCTTTAAGCTACCACCAGTTGGAAATAAAAAAAGCCGGGCAATGCCCGGCCTTTCAATAAACCTGCCTGAGATTACTCAGCGGTTGGTGCCTCGTCAGCGGAGGTGGTTTCTGGACGGTCCAGCAGCTCGATGAAAGCCATTGGAGCGTTGTCGCCATGACGGAAACCCATTTTCAGAATACGCAGGTAGCCGCCGTTGCGGTTTGCGTAGCGTGGGCCCAGTTCAGCGAACAGCTTCAGAACCATCTCGCGGTCGCGCAGACGGGAGAAAGCCAGGCGCTTGTTGGCCAGGGTATCGGTCTTGCCCAGGGTCAGGATTGGTTCCACGACGCGACGCAGTTCCTTTGCCTTTGGCAGGGTGGTCTTGATCGCTTCGTGACGCAGCAGCGAAACAGTCATGTTGCGCAGCATTGCCAGACGGTGGGACGAGGTACGGTTCAGTTTACGGAGGCCGTTACGGTGACGCATGGTACTTCCTTTCGATAATGTTTAAATCCGAGATCTTCGATCACCCGGGGGTGCGGTCCGGTTCAAGTTGAAAACGCCCGGCGCACTATGCGCCAGGCGGGTACAGCAAATTACTTCTCGAGGCCGGCTGGCGGCCAGTTTTCCAGCTTCATGCCCAGGGTCAGACCACGGGATGCCAGCACTTCCTTAATTTCGTTGAGCGACTTGCGGCCCAGGTTCGGGGTCTTCAGCAGCTCGTTTTCGGTACGCTGGATCAGGTCGCCGATGTAGTAGATGTTTTCCGCTTTCAGGCAGTTGGCCGAACGCACGGTCAGTTCCAGGTCGTCCACTGGACGCAGCAGGATCGGATCGACCATTGGTGCGCGCGACGGCGCTTCAGCGGTGGTTTCGGTGCCTTCCAGGGCAGCAAACACATTCAGCTGGTCGACCAGCACGCGTGCCGACTGGCGGATCGCTTCTTCCGGGGTGATCACGCCATTGGTTTCAATGTTGATGATCAGCTTGTCCAGGTCGGTACGCTGTTCCACACGTGCCGATTCGACAGCGTAGGAAACACGGCGCACTGGCGAGAACGAAGCGTCCAGGATGATGCGGCCGATGGTCTTGTTGGTGTCTTCCGACAGGCGACGCACGTTGCCAGGAACGTAGCCGCGGCCTTTTTCGACCTTGATCTGCATGTCCAGCTTGCCGCCAGCGGTCAGGTTGGCGATCACGTGGTCCGGGTTGATCAGTTCCACGTCGTGTGGCAGGTCGATGTCCGACGCCATCACTGGGCCTTCGCCTTCCTTCTTCAGGGTCAGGGTCACGGAGTCACGGTTGTGCACCTTGAACACGACGCCCTTCAGGTTCAGCAGCAGGTCCACCACGTCTTCCTGCACGCCGTCCAGCGAGGAGTACTCGTGAACGACACCGGCGATGGTGACTTCGGTCGGCGCAAAGCCGGTCATCGAAGACAGCAGCACGCGGCGCAGTGCGTTGCCCAGAGTGTGGCCGTAGCCGCGCTCGAACGGCTCCATCACGACTTTGGCGTGACCGTGGCCCAGGGCTTCAACATCGATAATACGTGGTTTCAACAAGCTATTTTGCATGTAAATGTCCTTTTCATTACCCTCGGCTCGTTACACCGATAAGGCTGATGGCATTAAATGGAAAAGGCGGGACCGCGTCCCGCCCTGGTACAGCACCCGAGATTAACGGGAATACAGTTCGACGATCAGCGATTCGTTGACGTCGGCAGCGATTTCGTTGCGCTCTGGCAGGGACTTGAAAGTACCTTCCATTTTCTTGGAGTCAACCGACACCCAAGCTGGCATGCCAACTTGTTCAGCCAGCGACAGCGCTTCAACGATACGGGTCTGCTTCTTCGACTTTTCGCGCACGGCGATCACGTCGCCGGTCTTGACGTTGAACGAAGGGATGTTCACCACTTGGCCGTTCACGGTGAAGGCTTTGTGGGAAACCAGCTGACGCGCTTCAGCGCGGGTCGAGCCGAAGCCCATGCGGTAGGCAACGTTGTCCAGGCGGGATTCCAGCAGGGACAGCAGGGTTTCGCCAGTTGGGCCCTTGCGGCGCTCAGCTTCAGCGAAGTAGCGACGGAACTGGCGTTCCAGCACGCCGTACATACGCTTGACCTTCTGCTTTTCGCGCAGCTGGTTGCCGTAGTCGGAGGTGCGGGCGCCGGATTTCACGCCGTGCTGGCCTGGCTTGACGTCCAGTTTGCACTTGGAATCCAGGGAGCGGCGTGCGCTCTTCAGGAACAGGTCGGTGCCTTCACGGCGGGACAGTTTTGCTTTTGGTCCGATATAACGTGCCACGGTATTTTCCTTAATGATGTAAATGACGCCCCAGCCGCATCGGAATGCGGTTAGGCGCTAGCCTGGCTCACTTTCAGCACAGGCGGTGGCTCAACATTGCCAGTCCGGCCACGAAAAGCGGCGCGGAAAGGCAAAAATAGCCGGACAGTATAACCGTTTCCGGTTCACTGTTCCAGCGATTTTGACGTCTGAAAAACGGTGGCCGGTCCACACCAGACCGGCCATTGTCTTGCAGATATTAGATGCGACGACGCTTAGGAGGACGGCAGCCGTTGTGCGGCACTGGGGTCACGTCCTGGATCTCGGTGATCTTGATGCCCAGGTTGTTCAGTGCGCGAACAGCGGATTCGCGGCCAGGACCAGGGCCCTTGATGCGAACTTCCAGGTTCTTCACGCCGCATTCCTGCGCAACTTTACCAGCGGCTTCAGCAGCAACCTGCGCTGCGAACGGGGTCGACTTACGCGAACCCTTGAAGCCTGCACCACCGGAGGTCGCCCACGACAGAGCGTTGCCCTGGCGGTCGGTGATGGTGATGATGGTGTTGTTGAAGGAAGCGTGAACGTGTGCGATACCTTCAGCGACGTTCTTCTTGACTTTCTTGCGTACGCGAGCGGCTGCTGCGGAGCTTTGTTGCTTAGCCATAGTAGTTCCCTAGATTATTTCTTCAGCGATTGAGCGGCCTTGCGCGGGCCCTTGCGGGTACGTGCATTGGTGCGGGTGCGCTGACCGCGGACCGGCAGGCCCTTACGGTGACGCAGACCACGGTAGCAGCCCAGGTCCATCAGACGCTTGATGTTCATCGACAGTTCGCGGCGCAGGTCGCCTTCCACGATGAACTTGCCGATTTCTTCACGCAGCTTTTCCAGCTCGCTGTCGTCCAGGTCCTTGACCTTCTTGTTGGTTGCAACGCCGGCTTGTGCGCAGATGAACTGCGAACGAGGACGGCCGATACCGTAGATCTCGGTCAGGCCGATAACGGTGTGCTTATGGTTTGGGATGTTAACCCCTGCAATACGTGCCATTCGTTATTCCCTCGAATTAACCTTGACGCTGCTTGTGACGAGCTTCCACGCAGATTACGCGGACCACGCCCTTGCGCTTGATGATCTTGCAGTTGCGGCAGATGCGCTTAACTGAAGCGTTAACTTTCATGATTGCACTCTCTTATGTTCGAAATTGCTTAATTAATTACTTTGTCCGGAACACAATACGGGCCCGGCTCAGGTCGTACGGCGTCAATTCAACCGTGACCTTGTCGCCAGGGAGAATGCGGATATAGTTCATCCGCATTTTACCCGAAATGTGGCCGAGTACCACGTGGCCATTTTCCAGCTTTACTCGAAAAGTTGCGTTGGGCAAGTTCTCCAGGATCTCGCCCTGCATCTGAATGACGTCGTCTTTTGCCATTTATCGTGTCGGAAGTCCGCCCTTGAAGTTAGCTTTGCGCAGCAGCGATTCATATTGCTGCGACATCACATAGTTTTGCACTTGAGCCATGAAGTCCATGGTCACAACCACAATAATCAACAGCGAAGTACCACCAAAATAGAACGACACCTTCCACTGGGCTTGCATGAATTCCGGCAGCAAGCACACGGCGGTGATGTACACGGCGCCCGCCAGGGTCAATCGCATCAGGATCTTGTCGATGTAACGGGCTGTCTGCTCACCGGGACGAATCCCTGGCACAAAGGCCCCGCTCTTCTTCAAGTTGTCCGCAGTTTCCTTGCTGTTGAACACCAGTGCGGTGTAGAAGAAGCAGAAGAACACGATTGCCACGGCGTACAGCAGTGCATGGATTGGCTCACCTGGAGCCATCGACGCAGCCAGATCTTTCAGGAAGCGGACCACTGGGTTAGAGGTGTCCGCACCTTTCGAAAACCAGTCCACGATGGTAGCCGGGAACAAGATAATCGACGAAGCGAAGATCGGCGGAATCACGCCTGCCATGTTGAGCTTGAGCGGCAGGTGGCTGGTCTGCCCACCGTAGATCTTGTTGCCGACCTGACGTTTGGCGTAGTTGACCAGGATCTTGCGCTGGCCACGTTCGACGAACACCACGGCGTAGGTGACGGCTGCCACCAGGACCACGATGAGAATCCCCGAGAACGCGTTGATCTGGTTGTTGCTGACCTGGGTGAACAAGCCACCCAGCGCATTTGGCAGACCCGCCGCGATACCGGCGAAGATGATGATCGAGATGCCGTTACCAAGGCCACGCTCGGTAATCTGCTCGCCCAACCACATCACGAACATGGTGCCGGTCAGCAGCGTCACCACGGTGACGAAGCGGAAGCCCATGCCAGGGTCGATCACCAGGCCAGGCTGGGCTTCCAGCGCGACCGCGATGCCGAACGCCTGGAACAAAGCCAGACCGACAGTTGCATAACGGGTGTACTGGGTAATCTTGCGACGGCCCGATTCACCTTCTTTTTTCAGCGCCTCCATGGTCGGCGACACGATCGACACCAGTTGCATGATGATCGAGGCCGAAATGTATGGAGTAATGCCCAGGGCAAAGATCGTGAACCGCGACAGCGCGCCACCCGAGAACATGTTGAACATGCCCAGGATGCCGTTCTGCTGCGTTTCAAACAACCGTGCCAGCTCTACCGGGTTGACACCCGGAACAGGGATGTGTGCACCAATACGGTACACCACCAGAGCGCCCAGCAAAAACCACAGCCGGTTCCAAGGGAAGCCGGCGGCGGCGGATTTAGCAAGCTGTTGGTTCGTCGCCAATTTTCGCTCCGATTAAGCTAGCCGGCTCAGGCTACCGAGCCGCCAGCTGCTTCGATGGCTGCTTTCGCGCCAGCGGTCACCTTCAGGCCTTTTACGGTCACTGCTTTGGTGATTTCGCCGGAAGCGATCACACGTACGTCGCGTGCCAGAACATTCAGCACGCCGGCCTGTTTCAGCACCAGGATGTCGACTTCACCGACAGCCAGGGCGTTCAGGTCGGACAGACGCACTTCAGCCTTGAAAGTGGCATTCAGGGATTTGAAGCCACGCTTAGGCAGACGACGCTGCAGAGGCATTTGACCGCCTTCGAAGCCGACTTTGTGGAAGCCGCCCGAACGCGATTTCTGACCTTTGTGGCCGCGGCCTGCGGTTTTACCCAGGCCGGAGCCGATACCGCGGCCAACGCGGCGCTTAGCGTGCTTCGCGCCTTCTGCTGGTTGAATGGTATTCAGTTGCATTGTTTTCTCCAGTTCCTAAGGGTCGCTTAGGAAACGACTTTAACGAGGTAGGCGACCTTGTTGATCATGCCGCGCACAGCAGGAGTGTCCTGCAGTTCGCTGACAGAGTTCACACGACGCAGGCCCAGGCCACGCACGGTAGCGCGGTGGTCTTGACGGGTGCCGATCAGGCCCTTCACCAGTTTGACTTTGATAGTGCTCATTGAAGTGCTCCCTATTAACCCAGGATCTCTTCAACCGACTTGCCGCGCTTGGCAGCGATGTCAGCTGGAGTGCTCATTTTGGCCAGGCCGTCCAGGGTGGCGCGCACCAGGTTGTACGGGTTGTTCGAACCGGTGGATTTCGCCACCACGTCGGTCACGCCCATCACCTCGAAGATAGCGCGCATGGCGCCACCTGCGATCACGCCGGTACCTGGCTTGGCTGGCGACATCATCACTTTCGACGCGCCGTGGCGGCCGGTGACGGTGTGCTGCAGGGTGCCGTTCTTCAGAGGAACCTTGATCAGGTTGCGGCGGGCTTCTTCCATTGCCTTCTGCACACCGACTGGAACTTCCTTCGACTTGCCCTTGCCCATGCCGATGCGGCCATCGCCGTCACCAACCACGGTCAGCGCGGCGAAGCCCATGATGCGACCACCCTTGACCACTTTGGTCACGCGGTTGATCGCGATCATTTTTTCGCGCATGCCATCATCCGGCTTATCGGATGCCATTTTTGCTTGCATTTTTGCCATGATCGTACCCTTAGAACTTCAGGCCAGCTTCACGCGCGGCTTCAGCCAGCGCCTTGATGCGGCCGTGGTAACGGAAACCGGAGCGGTCGAAGGCGACTTCGGTGATGCCCGCTTTCAGTGCTTTTTCTGCGACACGCTTGCCAACCAGTGCGGCAGCGGCGGCGTTGCCACCCTTGCCAGACTTGCCAGCCAGCTCGGCGCGCACTTCCGCTTCCACGGTCGAGGCCGAAACCAGAACTTTGGCGTCCGGGCTGATCAGGTTCGCGTAAATGTGCAGGTTGGTGCGATGAACCGACAGGCGGTTCACTTTCAGTTGCGCGATCTTGATGCGAGTTTGACGTCCGCGGCGCAGACGAGATTCTTTTTTGTCCATCGTCAGCCCCTAATTACTTCTTCTTGGTTTCTTTGAGCTTAACCACTTCGTCCACATAGCGGACACCCTTGCCTTTGTATGGCTCAGGGGAGCGGTAAGCACGCACTTCGGCGGCAACCTGGCCAACCTTTTGGCGATCAACGCCAGAGATGATGATCTCGGTTGGGGTCGGGGTTGCGCACTTCACGCCGGTTGGCATGTCGTGAACGACCGGGTGCGAGAAGCCCAGGGACAGATTCAGCTTGTCGCCTTGAGCCTGGGCTTTGTAGCCCACGCCGACCAGGGACAGCTTCTTCTCGAAGCCCTTGGTTACGCCCACCACCATGTTGTTGACCAGGGCACGCAGGGTGCCGGACATGGCGTTCGATTCACGGCTGTCGTTCACCACGTCGAAGGACAGGGTGCCAGCGTTGTTTTCAACTTTTACCAGGCCGTTCAGGCTCTGGGTCAGGGTGCCCAGCGGGCCCTTGACGGTGATCGCTTGTGCGGAGATGGCAACTTCGGCGCCAGCAGGCACAACGATCGGCATTTTAGCTACACGAGACATTGTGTTACTCCTTAAGCCACGAAGCAGATGACTTCGCCACCAACACCGGTAGCGCGCGCCTTGCGATCGGTCATGACGCCTTGCGGGGTCGACACGATTGCCACGCCCAGGCCGTTCATCACGGTTGGGATCTCATCTTTGCCTTTGTAGATACGCAGGCCTGGACGCGAAACACGTTCCAGACGCTCGATCACAGGACGGCCTACATAATATTTCAAACCGATTTTCAGTTCCGACTTGCCCTCGTTGGTGGACACGACGAAATCTTCAATGTAACCCTCGTCTTTCAGGACGTTGGCAATCGCAACTTTCACCTTCGACGATGGCATGGCCACGGAGGTCTTTTGCACGGTCTGTGCGTTGCGAATACGGGTCAGCATATCGGCGATAGGATCGCTCATACTCATTGCTTATTCTCCTATTACCAGCTGGCTTTGGTCATACCCGGGATTTCGCCACGCATGGCGAATTCACGGAGCTTGATACGACCCAGGCCGAATTTACGGAAGGTGCCACGTGGGCGACCGGTGACCTGGCAGCGGTTGCGCTGACGGGTTGGAGCCGAGTTACGCGGCAGTGCCTGCAGTTTCAGGCGCGCTTCGTAACGCTCTTCTTCCGACTTGGTCTGGTCATCAATGATGGCCTTCAGAGCGGCGCGCTTGGCAGCAAACTTGGCTACCAGGTCAGCACGCTTCTGTTCACGGTTAATCAGTGCGAGTTTTGCCATGATCGTTTAGTTCCTGAACGGGAATTTAAAGGCGGCGAGCAGCGCTTTGGCTTCATCGTCGGTCTTCGCGGTGGTGGTGATCGAGATGTTCATACCACGCAGTGCGTCGATCTTGTCGTACTCGATTTCCGGGAAGATGATCTGTTCTTTCACGCCGATGTTGTAGTTACCACGGCCATCGAAGGATTTGCCAGACACACCACGGAAGTCACGCACGCGCGGCAGGGCCACGGTGATCAGACGGTCCAGGAATTCGTACATGCGGGCGCCGCGCAGGGTCACCATGGTACCGATCGGGTAGCCTTCGCGGATCTTGAAACCTGCGATTGCCTTACGGGCCTTGGTCACGACTGGCTTCTGGCCGGCGATCTTGGTCAGGTCGCCAACAGCGTGCTCGATGATTTTCTTGTCAGCCACGGCTTCCGAGAGACCCATGTTCAGGGTGATCTTGGTCAGGCGCGGCACTTCCATCACGGAGGAATAACCGAACTTGCCGGTCAACTCAGCGACGATCTTGTCTTTGTACAGTTGTTGCAGACGGGCCATTTCTGATTACCCTTTCACTACTTCGCCGGAGGACTTGAAGACGCGGACTTTTTTGCCATCCACTTCCTTGAAGCCTACGCGATCTGCCTTACCGGTCGCAGCGTTGAACAGAGCAACGTTGGACACGTGAATTGGCATGGTCTTGTCAACGATGCCACCTTGAACACCAGTCATCGGGTTTGGCTTAACGGCTTTTTTAGCCACGTTAACGCCGTCCACCACGACGTGCTCAGCGTCTACACGCTGGGTCACTACGCCGCGCTTGCCCTTGTCCTTACCAGTCAGGACGATGACTTCGTCGTTTTTGCGAATCTTATCCATTGTCTGACTCCTTACAGGACTTCCGGTGCCAGGGACACGATCTTCATGAACTTCTCAGTGCGCAGTTCACGCGTCACTGGGCCAAAGATACGGGTACCGATCGGTTCCAGCTTGTTGTTCAGCAGGACAGCAGCATTGCCGTCGAACTTCACCAGCGAACCGTCCTGGCGACGCACACCCTTAGCGGTGCGCACTACCACGGCGTTATAAATTTCACCTTTTTTGACACGGCCGCGAGGCTGAGCCACCTTAACGGTGACCTTGATCACGTCGCCGATGCCAGCGTAACGGCGCTTGGAACCGCCCAACACCTTGATGCACATGACTTCCTTGGCACCGGTGTTGTCGGCCACTTCGAGCCGGCTTTCAGTTTGAATCATAGTTATCTCTTTCCCAACTTAAGCCGAAGAATCCACACAATGCGGACATCGGTCAGTCTTGGTCCCGCCAGCAAACACAACGCCTGCTGATTGGGTGCTTGATCTTCATACAAGTACTGACCGCTATCGCGTCTACGGAGAGAAACTTTGCGGCGGACACATGGACGAAGCCCGCAAGTATCACATAAAACCTGCGGGCCTGCAAGAACTAATTAAATTGTGGCCGGGAACTCACGCTCCCGGCTGGCAACTTACTTAGACGATTTGTGCAGCTTGCACTACACGGGTCACCGTCCACGCCTTCGTTTTGGAGATCGGACGACCTTCCACGATCTCTACCGTATCACCGGCTTTGACCTGGTTGGTCTCGTCGTGCGCGTGGTACTTGGCGCTACGCACGATGATCTTGCCATACAGAGGGTGCTTGACGTGACGTTCGATCAGAACGGTAACGGTCTTGTCCATCTTGTCGGACACGACTTTACCGATCAGAGTACGCTTCAGCTTAACTTGTTCGGTCATTTCGCTTCCTTCGAGTTCATTACCGTTTTCACGCGGGCGATGTCGCGGCGGACCTTCTTCAGCTGCGAACTGTTGCCCAGCTGCTGGGTAGCAGCTTGCATACGCAGACCGAACTGCGCCTTCAGCAGGTCGTTCAGTTCTTTCTGCAGTGCAGCCTGGTCTTTGCCACGGAGTTCAGATGCTTTCATATTTCACTCCAATTATTGGCCAACCTGGCGCACCACGAAGGTGGTAGCCAGAGGCAGTTTAGCAGCAGCCAGACGGAACGCTTCGCGTGCCAGTTCTTCGCCAACGCCATCCATTTCGTACAGGACTTTGCCTGGACGGATTTCGGCAACGTAGTACTCCGGATTACCTTTACCGTTACCCATACGGACTTCGGCAGGCTTGTTGGAGATCGGCTTGTCTGGGAAAACACGGATCCAGATACGGCCACCACGCTTGATGTGACGGGTCATTGCACGACGAGCGGACTCGATCTGGCGTGCAGTGATACGGCCACGAGCCACGGCCTTCAGGCCGAACTCACCGAACGACACGTTAGTGCCGGTGGAGTGCGAAATGCCGGTGTTGCGGCCTTTCTGCTCTTTACGATATTTCCTGCGGCTTGGTTGCAGCATGCTTATTCTCCTGCTTTGTCAGCTGCAGCCGGCTTGGCAGCGCGGCGGGCGGCTGGGGCTTTGGCGCCTGGAGCTGGACGGCGGCCAGCTGGCTTACCGTCGTCGCGGCGCGGGCCACGTGGCTTCTTCTCTTCAGCCGGGGTGTCGATGACTGGTGCTTCGCCGGTGGCGGAGCGGTCACCCTTGTACACCCACACCTTGACACCGATGATGCCGTAGGTGGTGGAAGCTTCGGAGGTACCGTAGTCGATGTCCGCCTTCAGGGTATGCAGAGGCACGCGGCCTTCGCGATACCATTCGGTACGGGCGATCTCGATGCCGTTCAGACGACCCGAGGACATGATCTTGATGCCCTGGGCGCCCAGGCGCATTGCGTTCTGCATGGCGCGCTTCATGGCGCGGCGGAACATAATACGCTTTTCCAGCTGCTGGGAGATCGAGTCAGCGATCAGCTGAGCGTCGATTTCCGGCTTACGGATTTCTTCGATGTTCACGTGCACTGGCACGCCCATGATCTTGGTCAGGGCGGACTTCAGGACTTCGATGTCCTCGCCCTTCTTGCCGATCACGACGCCAGGACGCGAGCTGTACACGGTGAAGCGTGCGTTCTTGGCAGGACGCTCGATCACGATGCGGCCTACGGAAGCGTTTTTCAGCTTCTTCTTCAGGAAAGCACGTGCCTTCAGGTCTTCGTTCAGCATCGAAGCGAAGTTACCGTTGGTTGCGTACCAGCGAGATGCCCAGTTACGGGTGACCGCCAGACGGAAACCGGTTGGATGAATTTTCTGACCCATCGCAGCTCCTTAGTTACCGACAGTCACGTAAATGTGACAGGATTGTTTCGAGATACGGTCGCCACGACCTTTAGCGCGTGCAGTGAAGCGCTTCAGGATTGGACCCTTTTCGACGTAGATCGTTTTCACGAACAGTTCGTCGATGTCGGCACCGTCGTTGTGCTCGGCGTTCGCAATAGCGGACTCCAGCACTTTCTTGACGATGAACGCGCCTTTCTTAGGGCTGAACTGCAGGATGTTCAGCGCAGCGTCAACCTTCTTGCCGCGGATCAGGTCAGCGATCAGGCGACCCTTTTGATCCGACAGGCGCACGCCTTTGAGGATAGCTTTGGTTTCCATTATTTCTTAGCCTTTTTGTCAGCAGCGTGGCCCTTGAAGGTACGGGTCAGCGCGAATTCGCCGAGCTTGTGACCAACCATGTTTTCGGACACGTACACAGGCACGTGGACCTTGCCGTTGTGCACGGCAATGGTCAGACCGATGAAGTCAGGCATGATCGTCGAGCGACGGGACCAGGTTTTGATTGGCTTTTTGTCTTTGGTCGCTTGAGCGGCTTCGACTTTTTTCACCAGGTGGGCGTCGCAGAACGGCCCTTTTTTCAATGAACGAGTCATGGTTTATCCTTATTTCTTGCCGCGGCGAGAGACGATCATCGAAGAAGTACGCTTGTTGGAGCGAGTCTTCTTACCCTTGGTCTGCTGGCCCCATGGGGACACTGGATGACGACCAGCTGCGGTACGGCCTTCACCACCACCGTGCGGGTGGTCGATCGGGTTCATTACCACACCGCGGACGGTTGGGCGAACACCGCGCCAGCGCATGGCACCGGCTTTACCGATCTTGCGCAGGCTGTGCTCAGCATTGCCGACTTCGCCGATGGTGGCGCGGCACTCGATGTGCACGCGGCGCACTTCGCCGGAGCGCAGGCGAACCTGGGCGTAAGTACCTTCGCGGGCCATCAGGACCACAACGGCGCCAGCGGTACGGGCCATCTGGGCGCCTTTACCTGGCAGCATTTCCACGCAGTGGATGTTGGTGCCGACTGGGATGTTGCGGATTGGCAGGCAGTTACCGGCCTTGATCGGCGCTTCCGAACCGTTCAGCAGGGTGTCGCCAACAGCAACGCCTTTCGGGGCGATGATGTACTTGCGCTCGCCGTCGGCGTAGCACAGCAGGGCGATGTGTGCGGTACGGTTTGGATCGTATTCGATACGTTCCACTTTCGCAGGGATGCCATCCTTGGTGCGCTTGAAGTCCACAACACGGTAGTGGTGCTTGTGGCCACCGCCGATGTGGCGGGTGGTGATGTGACCGTTGTTGTTACGGCCAGCAGTCTTGGACTTCTTTTCCAGCAGGGCGGCGAACGGACGACCTTTGAACAGGTCGCTGTTCACAACCTTCACCATGCCGCGACGGCCTGGGGAGGTTGGCTTCATCTTAACGAGTGCCATTATTTAGCCTCCTCGGTGAAATTGATTTCCTGGCCTGGCTTCAGGCACACGAAAGCACGCTTGGTGTGGTTGCGGCGACCGATGAAACGGCCGGAACGCTTGACCTTACCTTCGCGGTTCACGGTCTGCACCGATTCCACTTCAACCTTGAACAGCAGTTCAACGGCGGCCTTGATTTCTGGCTTGGTCGCGTCCTTGGAAACCAGGAACACGATCTGTTCGTTCTTTTCCGCAACCATGGTGGCTTTTTCGGAAATGACCGGAGCCAGCAGCACCTTCATCAGGCGCTCTTCGCTGTGTTTGATAACTGCGCTCATGCCAGCATCTCCTCAATCTGTGCCAGGGCTGCCTTGGTGACCAGGACCTTCTTGTAGAAGACCAGGGACATTGGGTCAGCGTGACGCGGCTCGACAACCAGCACGTTCGGCAGGTTGCGGGAAGCCAGTTCCAGGTTTTCCTGGATGGTGTCGGTAACGATCAGGACCGAGTCCAGGCCCATGCCGGTCAGCTTTTGCGACAGCAGCTTGGTCTTAGGAGCGTCGATAGCCAGGTCTTCGATCACAACCAGGCGCTCTTCGCGGGCCAGCTGCGACAGGATCGAGCAGATACCTGCGCGATACATCTTCTTGTTGACCTTGTGCGAGAAGTTCTCGTCAGGGGAGTTCGGGAAGATGCGACCACCACCGCGCCACAGCGGGGAGGAGGACATACCAGCACGAGCACGGCCGGTGCCTTTTTGGCGCCATGGCTTCTTGGTCGTGTGGTGGACTTCTTCACGGTCTTTTTGCTTGCGGTTGCCGCTACGTGCGTTGGCAGCGTAGGCAACGACGACTTGGTGGATCAGCGCTTCGTTGTAATCACGGCCGAAGACGGTGTCTGCGACGGCAACGTTAGAGGCGGCTTGACCTTGCGCGTTCAAGAGCTTGAGTTCCATCGATTAAGCTCCCTTCTTTGCTTTAACTTTAACAGCTGGCGATACAACAACCTGGCCGTTTTTCGCGCCTGGTACTGCACCTTTCACCAGCAGCAGCTGGCGTTCAGCGTCGATACGAGCGATTTCCAGGTTCTGGGTGGTGACGGTAACGTCGCCCATGTGACCGGTCATGCGCTTACCTGGGAACACACGGCCTGGATCCTGCGCCATACCGATGGAGCCTGGTACGTTGTGCGAACGGGAGTTACCGTGGGTTTGACGACCCGATGCGAAGTTGTGACGCTTGATGGTACCGGCGTAGCCTTTACCAATCGACACACCCTGCACGTCGATCTTCTGACCGACTTCGAACAGGGAAGCGGCGATAACTTCACCGGCTTTCAGTTCGTTTGCCTTAGCTGCGTCAACGCGGAATTCCTTCAGGAAGGAACCAGCTTCAACACCTGCTTTAGCGTAGTGACCGGCAGCAGCTTTAGTCACGCGGGATGCGCGACGCTGACCGAAGACAACCTGAACAGCGGAATAACCATCCACTTCAGGAGTTTTGATTTGCGCAACACGGTTGTTCGATACGTCCAACACGGTGACTGGGATCGAATCCCCGTCATCGGTGAAGATGCGCATCATGCCAACCTTGCGACCGAGGAGGCCAAGGCTCATTTTTTCTCCATTCCCACCTACGATTGGGCGGGGCTTTGTTTAACTACAAAAAAAGATACGGGCAAAAAAGACGAACCCATACCGAAGCCGGCTAGTGTACCGACATTTCCCCCTTGACGCAACAGCTTTGTACGAGGTATGTCATA
Organism: Pseudoduganella sp. S-14; assembly: GCF_049913285.1. GTDB lineage: Bacteria > Pseudomonadota > Gammaproteobacteria > Burkholderiales > Burkholderiaceae_D > Rugamonas. Next base: position 887,846 of record NZ_CP183991.1, on the reverse strand, counting down.
TGTTTTAGCCTGGCGGCAAGCGAGCGCCGCCGCCAGTTAACTCGCGGATAAGATTGCCTCCTTTGTGTACGGAGGTTCCCATGGTAAAACTGGCAATTCCCGCACTCCTGGCCGGCCTGCTGGCCGCTCCCCTGACCCACGCCGGCAACGTCGGCGCCACCCTCACGGTCGATCAGCTGCAGCTGCAAGGCAGCGGCAACTACACCGTGCAGCCGGACAATCGCAAACTGTATTCGCGCATCGTCAACGTCGACACTTATAAGGACATTGCCGAATGGGCCATCGACAAGGATAGCTGGCAGCCCGTGGCCACCAACGCCCAGCACAACGGCTCGCAGGCGCAAGGCGGCTGGAACCCGCTGGCCGGCGGCGGCGGCCTGGCGGTCGACATGGCCGAAGGAGACGGCGCCTGGCGCAGCGGCGAAAGCAGCCTGTGGACCGACATTCTTCTCAATCTTGCACCCGGCGCCAGTGTGACCGTCAGCGGCCGCTTGCAACTGGCCTTCCACGACAGCAGCGCGGGCGGCGCCAAAAGCAGCGGCTTCGCCGGAATCTGCCTCGACCTGAGTCCCGCCGCCTGCGAACCTGACTACAAGCGCGGCAGTACGCTGGGCGCAGAACCGGGTGGGTTTAGCGACAGCTTCTCGCTGGGTTGGCACAACGACACTGCCTACAACCAGCAACTGCTGTGGCGAACCCAGCTGATGGTCGACGCGCTCTCGCCGGTGCCGGAGCCGGCCAACTGGGGCATGCTGGGCGCCGGCCTGGGCCTGCTCGGACTATGCCGGAAACGGTATCGCAGCGGATAAAAAACTCATTGGTGCCTTGAGGCAACGCCTCCTAATCTGGTGATGGGCTAGTGCGCCCTATAAATAGATAAGGAGACCGAATGAAAAAGCTGCTGGCAGTACTCTGCCTGTGCCTGCACGCCCTGGCGGCGCAGGCCATCAACCTCGCCGGGCTGCAGAACGCCCACGACCCAGGCACCATCACCAAGGACGGCGACACCTATTTCAACTTCACCACCGGCACCGGGATCTGGTATTCCACCTCGACCGACCTGACCACCTGGCAGGGCGGCCCGGGGCCGGTGTTCAACACCTACCCAAGCTGGATCGCCAACAAGATCCCCAACTTCAGCGGCTCGTTCTGGGCGCCGGACGTGATCCACATGAACGGGTATTACTATATTTACTACTCGGTCTCGACCTTTGGGACGTCCAGCTCGGCGATCGGCGTGGCCCGCTCGGCCTCGCTGAAAAACCCGGCCTGGACCGACCTCGGCATTGTGGTCGAATCGTTTGGCGGCAGCAGCGAGATCAACGCCATCGACCCGGCCCTGTACCGCGACCATGACGGCAAGGTGTACATGAGCTACGGCTCCTTCTTCGGCGGCATCGGCGTGGCCGAGATCAACCAGTCGACCGGCAAGCTGGCCGGCAACGTCACCAAGATCTGGGGCGGCAACGGCCAGGACATCGAAGCCCCCTACATCACCCGCGACGGCGGCTACTACTACCTATTCGTCAATCGCGGCGCCTGCTGCAAAGGCAGCAACAGCACCTACTACGTCGAGGTGCAGCGCGCCACCAGCATTACCGGCCCCTACTCCGGCACCCGCACCGTGCTGCCGAATGTCGACGGCAAATACAAAGGCCCCGGCCACATCGGCGTATTGAAGCAGGATGGCTGCAACTTCACTTCGATCCACTACTACGACCTGAACGACGGCGGCAATGCCAAGCTCGACATCTTGCGCATGACGTATAGCGGCGGCTGGCCCAGCCTGACGCGCAACTTCACGAATTTCGCCGGTTGCGGCGGCATGAGCGACGGCCCCTACGTGATCAAGTCGCGCCTGAGCGGCAAAGCGCTGGCGGTCGCCAACGCCTCCACCAGCAACGGCGCCATGGTGCAGCAGCAGACCTACAGCGGCGGCAAGCACCAGCAATGGTATTTGATCGGGCATGGCGACGGCCAATACAGCATCATCAACGCCGGCAGCCTGCTCAGCCTCGACAACTGGGAAAACTCCACCACGGCCGGCACCAATATCGCGCAATGGTCCTACTGGGCCGGCAACGGCCAGCACTGGAGCTTCGCCAGCCCCGCCAGCGGCTGGTACACGGTGAAGAACCTGCTGAGCGGCTACGTGGTCGACGTGCAAAACAAGAGCACCGCCGAAAACGCCCAGATCATCCAATGGTCGCTGAACAACGGCACCAACCAGCAATGGAGCTTCATCCGCCCATAAGCACCGCCGAGCCCGTGTCACACCATGGGGTCACACCCCAAAGGTGACACGGGCTCGTCCAGAATGGCAGCGTACAATGCAGCGATGCTATTTCGTCTTGCTGCCGATGCAGTCTTATTGTTGCACCTGGCCTTCATCGTGTTTGCCTTGTGCGGCGCTGCGCTGGCCGCGCATTTGGCGACTTCAGCTGCCGGTTGTCCTGTGGGCTGTTGGCATTGAACTGATGGGTGCAATCTGCCCGCTCACCTATCTGGAAAACGACTTACGCATGCGCGCAGGCCAACAGGGCTATTCGGAGGGATTCATCGAGCATTACCTGCTGCCCTTGATGTACCCTGCCGGCCTGACGCCTGCCGTGCAATACATACTGGCGAGCGTCGTGCTGGGCGTGAACCTCACGCTGTATGCCTGGCTGTGGCTGCGCCGCCACCAATAGCGCTGATCCGCAGGACGCGATTGCCACCTGTTCCGGCCAGCGGATATAGCCGCGAAACGTATCGGCCTGGCCACGCCCCAGCCTCGCTTGAAGAATCTGCATCAGGTCCCGGTAGGCAGCGCTGTCCCGCGCCGGTGCGCACGGCAGGGCCAAGCTGTAGGCCGGCGCGCTGCCATGCCCGGTTACCGCAACCTCGCGGTAGGCACTGACCACTATGGCCACCAACTCCGTGCCGGGACGGACATCCAGCTGCCACGCCACCGTCTCATAGCTGGCCAGCACCAGTACCACGCGCGTGCCGCGCTGGTCCAGCACCACCCGCACCGGACCGGACGGCTGACTGGCCGTATAGCCGGACAGCACTACCATTTGCGCCCCCTCGGCGAGGGCTGGCGTCAACAGGCCGCCCGGCAGCATCACGCTTGCTCCGCCGGCAGTGGCGCCGGGCTTCCCAAGCTGTACCAATCGACCTTGCGAGTGGCAACCATGATGGCGGCCAGCACGGCGAACAGCAGGATCGCGCCCAGCATCAGGGCATTGTTTTCCGAAATGAGCAGGCCGAACAGGATGCCGTACAGAGCACACAGAGCGCCGCCAAAGCCGAGGCCGCGTTTCCAGTCATGCAGTACGTGAATCAGGTAATAAGTAATCAGCACGATGCAGGCCGCGCTGGCGGCAAGGTAGGAAGCGACAAAGTTGTAATGCTCGGACAGGCTGACCAGCAGCAGGAAGAATAGCGCCAGTGCCAGTCCCACCAGCAAGTACTGCACCGGGTGAATCGGCAGCCGCTTCATCACTTCGAACAGGAAGAAGGCGGCGAAGGTCAGCGCAACAAACATCAAGCCGTACTTGGTGGCACGGTCGGCCATCGAGTACACATTGACCGGTTCAATGAACGCAGCTTGAATGGTGTCGAGTGCCGGCAAAGCATTGTCACCCTGCCCGGCCGATTGTTCGCGCAGTCGCAGCTGAGACTGGGCTTCGCTAGCCAGCGAGGAAATCCGCCACATGGCCTGGAAGCCCTTGCCGTCGAGGTTGTATTGCTCAGGCAGGAATCGACCGCTGAATTGCGGGTGCGGCCAGCTCGACGACATGACGAAGCGGTTATTGCGCGCCAGCGGAACAAAGGCCTGGCTGTTCATTCCCGCCAGGTTCAGGCCATAGCTGAACTTGACCGGACCCGGCGTGGCATCGTCCATCGAGAGATTGGCATGCAAGCCCTGCCGCGTGGAGCGTAGGCCGGAGCCCTGTTCGAATTCAACGCTGCGCGTGCCCCACACCAGGCGCGGAATATCACGTACGCCGCGCACGTCGGCTACAGCGAGCGCAATGTAAGGGCGCTCCGCTGTGATCTGCGAGCCGGACTCGGTATGCGGCAGCTCAGCTGCCGCCGGCACGATGAAGTCGCCGTTGATCTTGTGCGCTCCATTGAACATCAGCACCTGGTGGATACCGCGGTGGCGGCGCTCGGTGCCAAGGTTGGATACCACCTCCAGCTCATTGGGGAAAACCAGGTGCTGCGATCGCTTACGGTAGCGCTTGATTTCCGGCTTGCCGTCCTTGTCCTTTTCTTCGACGGTGTAGACCTCGCTGTACGGCATGACCAGCACCGGCCCGTAAATATGCTGCTCGCCCACCGAATCGGCGGCAATGCTGCGCGCCGCTTCATCGCGGTAGGCGATGCGTTCAGCAATGGTGGATTGGATCATGGCCAGCGGCACGCCGAGCAGCAGCATCAGCACTCCGACGATGAGGGCTTTGACCAGGAGTCTTTTTTGCATGATTTGGCGCATTCTGTTGTTAAGGTTGCGCCAGTGTAGGGAGCGTTTATGCGCTGGTGATGCGTTTCGTGTGAAGAGCGCTCAACGGATTTGTATGCAAGTGATCTTGCCCCGTCACTTCCGGACACAGTCTATCGCTTAGTTAGCGCCGATCTGAGCTCGGCGCAGTAGCTCTTTCCGAAACATGCTTGGTGACTTGTAGCCCAAGGACGAATGCGGATGAACCTCATTGAAATGCTTGAACGCAGCCGGCATCTGTCGCAGCACGATGTCTGCGCTGGTGCGATCCATCTGGCTGACGTAATCGCGTTTAAACGTGTTCACGAAGCTCTCGGCCATGCCATTGGATTGCGGACTGCACGCCGGGGTGTGGACGGGTTTGATGCCCAGCTCCTTGACCAAGGTATGCGTATCCTTCGCCCGAAAAGCGCCGCCATTATCGCTCAAGAATTCCAGCTCGACGCCACTGCGTACTCTTGCCTCGCCAAAGCGCGCCTCGACGCCCTCAACCAGCATATCACGCACAGGTTCACCGGGCAGGCCTCGGCTGGACCACGCACGCCACGAAATGATCTCGCGGTCGCAGCAGTCTTTCAGGAATACGCCTGTGACCACGTCACCGTTGTCGCATCCGATCTCGAAGCCGTCGGAACACCATCGGCGATTCGATTCCTGGACCGCCACGGTGCCGTTATGCACGCGGGCGCTAACGATCCGCTTCGGTGCTTTCGGAAGCAGCAGCCGATAAGCCTTCATGACCCGGTAAAAGCGCTTGTGGTTAAACAACGCCAGACCTGCCGCCATTCGCCGACGATTGACCAGTGCCCCAGCACGTCGATAACCGTACGTCGGCAACTGGCCAATCTCTGCTCGAACCGCGTCCACCAACGCCAAGTCGGCAAGCACATCGATCTGCAGCACACTCCGGCCATCAACCCAATCCGGCGACCGCGTCATCAACTTAATCACGTGAGAGCGCGCCACGCCCAAGGCCTGGCAGACCGGTTTCACTGGTCGACCTTCGGCAACAAGGGCGCGCGCAATCCACTTTTTTTCGCGGGCGAATTCCACGGCTTCTTTCAGGATTTCTGCTTCCATGGTCTTCTTGCCCAACATGCGCTGCAGCTACGCGATTTGGGCGCGAGCGGCTGCAAGTTCACTCGCCGGCACGACCGATTCGCCAGCATGGATTGCGACCAGGGCACCTTCGCGTTCCAGCTTTCGCCAGTTGAATAGCTGGCTCGCGCTGATTCCGTGTTTGCGCGCTACCAGAGAAACGCTCATTCCTGGCTCGTACGTTTCTCGCACCAGTGCTGCTTTTTCTGCGGCGGACCACCGGCGACGCTTCTCGTCGCTGACGTCACCACCTCGATTGTTTGCCTGCTTTTAGTCATATGCCTAGTCCTATTCCTAGTCGTAAGGATAATGCATAGACTGTGTCCGGTGATTCAGGGGGCTATCTCACAAGCTCCTCCGACCTCGTGCTCTTGAAGGTCCGGCGGCGCCTGATGGGTACTAGCGTCTGCCAGCGATACCACGCAATCGCCCGGTTCGCCGTCTACTAGCATTTCGTATGATTTACCCGGCTCTGGCTCAAAGCTCATGACACGGACACATCGCTCGGTAGTTACCTCAATCTCAAGTATTGTCTTTCCCGGGACCTTCAGCACGGCATTCAAAGCATTCTGCGCACCGTTCAAAGTCTTATGAGTGGTTTCAAGCCGGGAGATCTGCAGGTATAGGCGGCGGCCAGCAGCAACCATTGCATTCTTACGAATACCCAACATGTTACCCAAAATAACCACCCGGCCATTGCCGGCACCGGGCGTACATTGCGCATCGGCGAAGCCTGAAACTTCTACCATGCGCGACTTATTTTTGCTTAGCCAGTTTCCTGCCTCTGGTGGGATATGTACCGCCATCTGAGCCGATTTTTCGCCCGCGCCCGGCTGCTGGTAAACCGAGGCACACCCCGCCAACAGTATCGAACCTACCAATAAACCAATTCCCGACCGCCTCACCCAGCATCCCTCAAAAACAAGTCTGTTGAAAATAATGTCCGATTGAATGATCGGCAAAAGATTGACTGGGCATTCTACGATTTTTTGGGCAGGCGCGCTATGGCACGGCAACCGCCACCGGACGCATTGACAACCTGGGCTGTACCGCCATGCAGCGTTACCACTTCTCGCACAAAAGGCAGTCCGAGGCCAGTACTCTTCGGGGCATCCGGGCGTGGCAGCGAGTAGAAGCGCTCGAATACGCGTTCGACTGCGTAGTCCGGGACGCCGGGGCCGTTATCGGCGACCACGATCTCGAGAACGTCGCCATTGTCTCGCGCAGACAAGCCAATGCGGCTGCCGCGGGGCGCGAAGCTGATGGCATTGTCAAGCAGGTTGCCTAGCGCCTGGCGCAGCAGCAGACGGTCACCCAGCAACTGCAATTGCGACAGCGCGTCCACCTCGATCTGCAGCGAGTGCGCAGCGAGGCGGGCCTGAAAGTCCCCGGCTACGTCCTGCAGCAGGCCGGCCACGTTGATCGGGGCCGCGTCATCGATGCGCTGTTGCTTCTCCACCCGCACCAGTGCCAGCAGCTTGTCGATCAGGTCGCGCTGGCGGGCATTCTGGGCCTGGATGGTCGACAGGAACTGGCGGCGCTGCTCGGGCGGCATGTCTTCTTCCAGCAGTTCGGCCGTCGCCTGGATGGCGGCGATCGGGCTTTTCAGCTCGTGCGTGAGCGTGTGCATCAGGGTCTCGACGTAGTCCTTGCCTTCCAGCTTGGCGCGCATCGCCTCCAGCGCGTGGCCCAGGGTGCTGATCTCGCTGCTGCCCAGTTTGGGCATGACGGCTTTGCGGCCGGCCTGCACCTCTTCCACAAACACCATCAGCTTGTTGACGGTGCTGGCCATGCGCCAGGTGATCGCAACGCCGATCAGCAGCGACAGGCCAAGCAGCACCACGCCCCACTTGAGGATCTTGCGCTGGCTGCGCTCAATGAGCCCTTGCACACTGGAGATGGGCTTGGACACCGTCAGCGCGCCAATGATGTTGGCGCCGTCGCGCACCGGCGCCGCGACGTACATTGCCAGGCCGCCGTATTCACGCGGCGAGTCACTCGACATGCGGGCGCCGTACTTGCCGCGCAGCGTGAGGTAGACGTCATTCCACTTCGAATAGTCCTTGCCCACCGCCTTGCCGGCGGAATCGAAGCGCACAATGCCATGTGCATCGGTGATGGTGATGCGGTAGTCGGTGTTGCGGCTGGCGGCGCCGATCTTTTCCAGCAGGGCCGGTTCCGTGGCGCCACCCTTAACGTCGTCGGCAACCACTTGCGCCAGCAGTTGTGCGGTGTCGACCATCGCCGCTTCCAGCGTGGAGCGGGCGCCGGGTTTGACTTCCTGCACGAAGACATTGAGCAGGAACCAGGCTGCCAGGCCGACAATCAGGAAGTAGCCCAGCAGGATGCGCAGGCCGATTTTCATGCGCCGGTCTGCAGGCTGTAGCCCATGCCGCGATGGGTCTGGATCGGGTCGGCGTTTTCATCGATGGCGCGCAACTTGGCGCGCAGGGATTTGACGTGGGCGTCCACCGTGCGGTCCAGCGTTTCCGGGGCGTCGCACCAGACGCGGTCCATCAACTGGGCGCGCGACAGCACGTGGCCCGGGTGTTCGACCAGGGTTTTCAGCAGCAGGTATTCGTAGCGGGTCAGGTCGAGCGGCTGGCCGCAGAACAGGATGCGCGCTTCAGCAGCGCGCAGTTCGAAGCCTGGCGTGCGCGAGGCAGCCGGCGCCGACGGGGGCGAGACCGGCGCGGCGGGCGCGACGCCGTTGCCGTTGCCGGCGCGGCGCAGGATGACGCGCACGCGCGCCACGAGTTCACGCGGCGAAAAAGGCTTGGTGACGTAATCGTCGGCGCCGATCTCGAGGCCGACGATGCGGTCGATTTCATCGCTGCGCGCGGTGAGGAAAATTACCGGCACTTCGGAGAACTGACGCAGGCGGCGGCACACATCGAGGCCGCTGATATCGGGCAGGCCGACATCGAGGATCACCAGCGCCGGCGCCTGCTCGCGCGCGGCTACCAGCGCCTGCTCGCCCAGCATCACATGGTGCGGAGCAAAGCCCTCCTTGCCGAGGGCGAAGGCAATACTGTCTGCAATGGCTTGTTCGTCTTCGACGATCAGGATGGTCTTGTCACTCATGCGCGGCAGTATAGCGCGTCAGTTCTTGTCGGCTTCATCTCTCTGCTTTTGTTGTGCCTCTTGCGCCGCCTTGAGTGCATCCTTCGCCTTGTCGCGCTGGGCACCCATGGCCTTGATATCTTGCGCCGCCTGGTCGGCCGGGTTCTTCTTGCCGCAGGCGGTGAGCAGGGACAGTGCCGCGATGGCGGCGATGACTGCGAAGCGTTTCATGCCAATCTCCTGGAAAAAGAAAAGCCCGCTCAGGAGCGGGCTTTTAAGGTGTCTTGCGACGAAACCGGTATTACTGCAGTTTGATTTCGACGTCCACGCCAGCTGGCAGGTCCAGCTTCATCAGGGCGTCAACAGTCTTGTCGGTTGGGTCCACGATGTCCATCAGGCGCTGGTGGGTACGGATTTCGAACTGGTCGCGGGAAGTCTTGTTCACGTGCGGGGAACGCAGCACGTCGTAACGCTGGATGCGGGTTGGCAGAGGAACTGGGCCTTTTACCACGGCGCCGGTGCGCTTGGCGGTGTCAACGATTTCCAGTGCGGACTGGTCGATCAGCTTGTAGTCGAAAGCCTTCAGGCGGATACGGATCTTTTGGTTTGGAGCGGACATGCTTATTCCTTAAAAGAACGAACCGGCAACAATATGTTTCCGGCAATGTATGTAAATACTACGACGGGCCGACATGATAGCACATGCCGGCCCGCTTGATTCATCCAGGACTAATTAGGCCAGGATCTTGGCTACCACGCCCGCGCCGACGGTACGGCCGCCTTCACGGATAGCGAAACGCAGGCCTTCTTCCATAGCGATCGGGGAGATCAGCTTGACGGTGATGGAGACGTTGTCGCCTGGCATAACCATTTCCTTGTCCGCTGGCAGCTCGATGGAGCCGGTCACGTCGGTGGTACGGAAGTAGAACTGCGGACGGTAGTTGTTGAAGAACGGGGTGTGACGGCCGCCTTCATCTTTCGACAGAACGTAGATCTCGCCGGTGAAGTGATCGTGCGGCTTGATCGAACCTGGCTTGGCCAGAACCTGGCCACGCTGGACGTCTTCACGCTTGGTGCCGCGCAGCAGCAGGCCAACGTTGTCGCCGGCTTGACCCTGGTCCAGCAGCTTGCGGAACATTTCCACGCCGGTGCAGGTGGTCTTCACGGTGTCGATGATGCCGACGATTTCGATTTCTTCGCCGACCTTGATCACGCCGCGCTCAACACGACCGGTCACCACGGTGCCGCGGCCGGAGATCGAGAACACGTCTTCCACAGGCATCAGGAAGGCGCCGTCAACTGCGCGCTCTGGGGTTGGGATGTAGGAGTCCAGGGCTTCAGCCAGACGGATGATGCACTCTTCGCCCATTTCGCCAGGCTGGCCTTCCAGCGCCATACGTGCCGAACCCTTGATGATTGGCAGGTCGTCGCCTGGGAATTCGTACTTGGAGAGCAGCTCGCGCACTTCCATTTCGACCAGTTCCAGCAGTTCTGCGTCGTCGACCAGGTCGCACTTGTTCAGGAACACGATGATGTATGGAACGCCAACCTGGCGTGCCAGCAGGATGTGCTCGCGGGTCTGTGGCATTGGGCCGTCAGCTGCGGAGCAAACCAGGATCGCGCCGTCCATCTGCGCAGCACCGGTAATCATGTTCTTGATGTAGTCGGCGTGGCCTGGGCAGTCAACGTGAGCGTAGTGACGGTTGGCGGTCTCGTACTCAACGTGGGCGGTGTTGATGGTAATGCCGCGTGCTTTTTCTTCTGGAGCAGCGTCGATCTGGTCGTAAGCTTTGGCTTCGCCGCCGAATTTCTTCGACAGGACGGTTGCGATAGCAGCGGTCAGGGTGGTCTTGCCGTGGTCAACGTGACCGATGGTGCCAACGTTCACGTGCGGTTTAGTCCGCTCGAACTTTTCTTTTGCCATTTTAATTCTTCCTCAGAACTTTAGATTTAAGGTCAATTCCGGACGGGAGGGTCTCCCCCGCCCGGGTAATTATTTATTTTACTTCGCTTTAGCGGTGACGATTGCGTCGATCACGTGCTTAGGCGCCTCGGAGTAGTGCTTGAACTCCATGGTGTAGGTCGCGCGGCCCTGGGTCGCGGAACGCAGGATGGTCGAGTAGCCGAACATCTCCGACAGAGGTACCTCTGCCTTGATGATCTTGCCGCCGCCGCCTGGGATCTCGTCCATGCCCTGCACCATACCGCGGCGGGACGACAGGTCGCCCATCACGGTACCGGCGTAGTCTTCCGGAGTCTCGACTTCAACAGCCATCATTGGCTCCAGGATCACCGGGCTAGCGCGACGGCACGCTTCCTTGAACGCCATCGAACCGGCCATGCGGAATGCATTTTCGTTCGAGTCAACGTCGTGGTAGGAACCGAAGGTCAGGGTGACTTTGACGTCCACCACTGGGTAGCCTGCCAGGACACCGTTGTTCAGGGTTTCGCGCACGCCTTTTTCCACCGCAGGGATGAATTCGCGAGGAATCACACCGCCCTTGATCGCGTCGACGAATTCGAAGCCCTTGCCTTGTTCCTGTGGTTCCAGGGTAACAACAGCGTGACCGTACTGGCCGCGGCCGCCGGACTGCTTGACGAACTTGCCTTCCACGTCGGACACCGACTTGCGCACGGTTTCGCGGTATGCAACCTGTGGCTTGCCAACGGTTGCTTCCACGCCGAATTCGCGCTTCATACGGTCAACGATAATTTCCAGGTGCAGCTCGCCCATACCACCGATGATGGTCTGGCCGGATTCTTCGTCGGTCTTGACGCGGAACGAAGGATCTTCCTGTGCCAGGCGGTTCAGGGCCAGGCCCATCTTTTCCTGGTCAGCCTTGGTCTTAGGCTCGACTGCCTGCTGGATCACCGGCTCTGGGAACACCATCTTTTCCAGGGTGATGATCGAGGATGGATCGCACAGGGTTTCGCCGGTGGTCACGTCCTTCAGGCCCACGGCAGCGGCGATGTCGCCGGCGCGCACTTCCTTGATCTCTTCACGCTGGTTGGCGTGCATCTGCAGGATACGGCCCAGACGCTCTTTACGCTGCTTCACCGAGTTGTACACGGTGTCGCCTGCGTTCACCACGCCGGAGTAGACGCGGAAGAAGGCCAGCTGGCCCACGAACGGGTCGGTCATGATCTTGAATGCCAGGGCAGCGAACTTCTCTTCGTCCGAAGCCTTACGGGTAGCTGGCTGTTCGTCTTCGTCGGTACCGGCAACGTCAGCGATGTCCACTGGCGATGGCAGGTATTCGATCACGGCGTCCAGCATGGCCTGCACGCCCTTGTTCTTGAAGGCGGTGCCGCACATCATCGGAACGATTTCCGAAGCGATGGTACGCTGGCGCAGGGCTTGCTTGATCTCTTCTTCGGAGAGCTCGCCTTCTTCCAGGTACTTGTTCATCAGGTCTTCCGACGCTTCAGCAGCGGCTTCCACCATCTTCTCGCGCCACTCGGTCGCGGAATCCTGCAGTTCTGCAGGGATGTCAACGTAGTCGAACTTCATGCCCTGGGACGCGTCGTCCCAGATGATGGCCTTCATCTTGACCAGGTCGATCACGCCCTTGAAGTTGTCTTCAGCGCCGATCGGGATCTGGATCAGGATTGGGTTGGCCTTCAGGCGCGAACGCATCTGCTCGTAGACCTTGAAGAAGTTGGCGCCGGTACGGTCCATCTTGTTCACGAAGGCCAGACGAGGGACCTTGTACTTGTTAGCCTGGCGCCATACGGTTTCAGACTGTGGCTGCACGCCGCCCACTGCACAGTAAACCATGCAAGCGCCGTCCAGAACGCGCATCGAACGCTCCACCTCGATGGTGAAGTCAACGTGCCCTGGGGTGTCGATGATGTTGATGTGGTGTGGCTTGAAATTGTTGGCCATACCATTCCAGAAGCAGGTGGTCGCTGCCGAGGTAATGGTAATGCCGCGCTCTTGCTCCTGCTCCATCCAGTCCATGGTGGCGGCGCCGTCGTGCACTTCACCAATCTTGTGGTTCACGCCGGTGTAGAACAGCACGCGCTCGGTAGTGGTGGTCTTACCGGCGTCGATGTGAGCGGAGATACCGATATTACGGTAGCGCTCAATGGGGGTCTTGCGGGCCATAATTGATCCTAAATCTTTGAATGGACAAAACCGAGCAACATTTTTACTAGAAAAATGCGCCCGGCTTGAACTAGGCCGGCCAGGTCAGGCCGGCCAAACGTATTAGAAGCGGAAGTGCGAGAACGCTTTGTTCGCTTCAGCCATACGGTGGACTTCGTCACGGCGCTTCATTGCACCGCCACGGCCTTCCGCGGCTTCCAGCAGCTCACCGCCCAGGCGCTGTGGCATGGACTTTTCGGAGCGCTTGTTCGCGGCTTCACGCAGCCAACGCATGGACAGGGCCAGGCGGCGCACTGGGCGCACTTCGACTGGAACCTGGTAGTTCGCGCCGCCAACACGGCGGGACTTCACTTCAACCATTGGCTTGGCGTTGTTGATCGCTGCGGTGAACACTTCCAGCGGGTCCTTGCCGGACTTCGATTGGATATGGTCAAAGGCACCGTAGATGATGTTTTCTGCAACCGACTTCTTGCCGGACAGCATCAGAACGTTAACGAATTTAGCGACTTCGGTGCTACCGAATTTTGGATCCGGCAGAATTTCGCGCTTGGGTACTTCACGACGACGTGGCATGTCATTTCCTTTTCTTCAGTTGAGCGCCTCTGATTCGGCACTCGCGGTGGCCATCATAGCCATCCACTTACTCGGTCTCGCGACCGCCTCAACTCAGTTAAATTGCAAATTACTTCTTAGCGGCCTTAGCGCGCTTCGCACCGTACTTGGAGCGAGCTTGCTTACGGTCTTTCACGCCCTGGGTATCCAGAGAGCCACGGACCATGTGGTAACGCACACCTGGCAAGTCTTTTACACGACCGCCGCGCAGCAGGACAACGCTGTGTTCCTGCAGGTTGTGGCCTTCACCGCCGATGTACGAAATCACTTCGAAACCGTTGGTCAGACGCACTTTTGCAACTTTACGCAGTGCCGAGTTAGGCTTCTTAGGAGTGGTGGTGTACACACGGGTGCACACGCCACGCTTTTGTGGGCAGTTTTCAAGTGCCGGCGATTTGCTCTTCACGACCAGCTTGGTACGTGGTTGGCGAATCAATTGGTTGATGGTTGGCATCGTTTTAAATCCAACAAAATTACAGCATTGACAACCCGGGCAGCTTTGCCCGGGGGCTAAAACGGTATCTCCCAGTGTGCGCTGAACGTCACTCGAAACGAGGCGTATACGATGCGCAGACTAAATTGAGAACTCGCGAGTATATACCTGGTTAACAACTCAGTCAACCGCAATGCTGAATAAAGTGGCAGTATTGGAACGCCCCACGGCCCGCTATTGGCAGCATAATAGCGATCATTTTGTACTTTCCTGTAAGCAATGCTGGCGCGCCCTTCCACCCTGTTCATCCTGTTTAGCTACCTGGCGCTATCCGCCGTGCCTTTCCTGCCTTTGCTATTGGGCAAGCCGGTGGAGCAGCCGTGGCAATTGCTGGGAATCGAGTTCGTGGCCTGGGTCACGATATGGGCACTGTTCAAGCGCCCGGCCTACTTCCACTGGCTGCTGATCCCGGCCTTCCTGGCGTTGCCGACCGAAATTTACCTGTTCGTATTTTACGGCCAGGGCATTTCCACCCACCACCTCGGCATCCTGGCCGAAACCAGCCCGCAGGAAGCGCTGGAGTTCCTCGGCCGCAAAGTGTGGACCATGCTGGCCGTGATGGTGGGCGTCGCTGTGTGGTGGGTACTGACCTTCCGCGCAGCGCGCCAGACGCGCGGGCTGGACTGGCATGGCGGCTCGCGCTGGCTGGCACTGTTCTCCCTGGTCGTACTGGCTGCCACGGCGGCCTGGGGCTATGAATTCGGCATCGACGCGGCGCCGGCGCGCCCGGCAGCCAGCGTGACCGCCAGCGCCGCGAAAGACAGCGACAGTGCAAGCGAAAGCGCCGCCAGCGATGACGATTCCAGCGAGAGCGCCTCAGCGCGCGCCGCAGTGGCTGGCGCCCACACCCTGCACCTGCCCGGCCCTGCCCTGCCTTATTGGGCGCGCCTGCCGTTCGATCCGGGCGCCTTCATCGAATCCTGGCCCTTCGGCCTGGCCGCGCGCGGCTATGATTTCTACAAGGAGCGGCGCTACCTGGCAGACCTCAATGAACGCAGCGCCAGCTTCGAGTTCGGCGCGCGCCAGGTCGACGGCGGCACGCAGCCGGAAATCGTGGTGATGGTGCTGGGCGAATCGTCGCGCTACGACCGCTGGAGCCTGAACGGCTACAAGCGCGAGACCAATCCCTTGCTGGCCAAGGAAAGCAACCTGGTGCCGCTGTCGGACGTGATCACGTCGGTATCGGCGACGCGCCTGTCGGTGCCGGTCATCATTTCGCGCAAGCCCGCCACGCAGAGCCTGAAGGATGGCTTCAGCGAAAAATCCTTCCTGACGGCCTACAAGGAAGCCGGCTTCAAGACCTGGTGGCTGTCGAACCAGATCTCGTTCGGCCAGTACGATACGCCGGTGTCGGTGTTTGCCAAGGAAGCGGACGTGATCCAGTTCCTCAACCTGGGCGGCTTCACCAACCACTCCAATTACGACGACGTGCTGTTCGAGCCGCTCAAGCGCGCGCTGGCCGACCCGGCGCCGAAAAAGCTGATCGTGTTGCATTCGCTGGGCAGCCACTGGAATTACAGCCAGCGCCACCCGAAGGAATTCGACAAGTGGCAGCCCTCGCTGTTCGGCGTCGACAAGCCGGCCTACACCGATCTGAAGATCAAGCAGCAACTGAATAACAGCTACGACAACTCGATCCTGTACACCGACTGGTTCCTGTCGCAGCTGATCGGCGACCTGAAAGGCACGGGCCAGCTGGCATCGATGCTGTACGTCGCCGACCATGGCCAGACCCTGTACGACGGCACATGCCGCCTGGCCTTCCACGGCCA
Organism: Pseudoduganella sp. S-14; assembly: GCF_049913285.1. Taxonomy (GTDB): domain Bacteria; phylum Pseudomonadota; class Gammaproteobacteria; order Burkholderiales; family Burkholderiaceae_D; genus Rugamonas. The sequence continues at coordinate 872,211 of NZ_CP183991.1, read as the reverse complement.
CAACACCGACTATGAATTCCATGTGCCGGCCTTCATGTGGTTCTCGGACCAGTACCTCGATCGCTATCCGGACAAGGTGGGCGCCTTGCTGCGCAACCGCAAGGCCAAGCTGGCAACGGAAAACATCTTCCATACCATGCTGGACGTGGCGAACATCCGCTACCCGGACGACAAGCCGGCCTGGAGTTTCCTCAACAAGGACTTCCAGGTGCACAAGCGGGTGGTGGACAGCTACGGCTGGACCAACTACGACAACGCAAAGTTCAAAGGCGACTGCCGCGAAGTGATCGACAAGGGCAAGCCGCAGTCGCAGGACAAGTAAGTCCTATACCGGCTTGTGCACCATCAGCCAGTACACGGCAAGCATGGCGATGAAGGCCGGATAGCCAAGCAGTTCCCAGCGCCGCGCATAGCGCCAGTACTGGGCCGGCAGCGCGGTGTTGGCGGCATGTGCTGCCAGCGCCAGCCTGCCCATCCTGACCTGGTACCACACCACCGGCAGCCAGCAGGCGCCCGCCAGGACGTACAGCGCCAGCGAAGCCTTGATCCAGAACGCGTCCAGCGGGTAGCCGGCGAGGTGGATCATCCAGGCGCCGGACAGGGGCTGCACGATCACGGCCGGCGTGGTGAACCACCCATCGGCGCGCACCACCAGCCGCGAGACCACGGCAATGGCTTCTACCGATCGCGAACGGTTGGCGAAGAACAGGTAGAACGCCGTGCCGAAACCGGTGCCGACCAGCAGCACCGAGGACAGGATGTGGATAGTCTTGACGGTCAGGTAGTCCACGTTTTTTCCTCTGCAAACAAGATGAACAGGATGGCCAGGATCGGCAGGTTTTTCAGCAGGGGGCCGAAGGGATGCCACAGGTATTCCGGCAGGCAGGCCGCAATTGCCGCACTGTAGCCGAGTATCAGCGCGCCTTGCACCAGCCAGAGCGCGCGGCGCGGGCGGACGATGCAGGCAATGCCGAATATGAAGTCAAGGGCCGCCGCGCCATACAGCGCGGCGATGGCCGGCATGCCCTCAAGGCCGACACGTGCCAGCAATGCCAGGCTGTCCGCTTGCGGGTAGACGAAGGCGCTCACGATGGCAGTCGCCAGCCAGACAATGGCCAGGACCCAGCGCAGCAAAGCGGTGCGCCAGGCGGCCAGCGCGCGCAGGCGAAACAGTTCACGTTCGGCGGGCGCCATGAAGTCGTTGATGCCGCGCGGCGAACGGCCCAATAGCTCGCATATCGGGGCGGCGCTGGCGGCGCAGCTCTTCGGCAGTGCACTGCCTGCGCGCAGCATGCGCCAGGTGTCCGGCGTCAGGAGCGCGCCGCAGAACTGTCCGGCCCAGGCCGCGCATGCCATGATCGTTGCGGGAATGTGCAGCACAGGTGCAGGAGGAAAGGCCATCGCGCTACGGTAGGCGGACAGCATGCCATCGTAGCTGACGGCCCTGCCGCCGGCGATATCGATCACGCGCTGTGCTGGCGTCGCCGGAGAGAGCGCAGCTGCTACCGCTTGCGCCAGGTCGTCGACGTGAAGCGGCTGGAAGCGCGCCTTGCCCAAGGCCGGCGCCGCGATTACCGGCATGCTGGCGGCCCGGCAGAACATTGCAGCCGACGCGCCTTCCGCACCGAACACCAGCGATGGGCGCAAAATGATCCATTCCACTGGAAGTGCCATCAACGCTTCGTCGGCCGCACGCTTGCTGGTGAAGTAGGCAGTGTCGCCGCCATCCGCGCCGAGCGCGGAGATTTGCACTACGCGCCGTACGCCGGCTTGGGCGCATGCGGCAAACAAGACAACCGGCGCGCGGGCGTGCAGTGCATCGAAAGTGGCCGCGCCCTTTTCGCTGATGATGCCCACTGCATTCACCAAGGCATCGACGCCGCGCAGGCGCTCCAGCCAGTCGGCCGCTTGCAGGTCGGCAGAGTAATCGACTGCCACGTCGCCGCCTCTTGCAGGACGGCGCACTCCGCGCAGGACTTCGTGTCCGGCCGCTGCCAACCTCAGGCAAATTGCGCGGCCGATGAAGCCAGTCGCGCCGCAAACAAGGACCTTCATTTGGCCGCCTTGGGCATCGACTTTGCAATGCTCCAGGCCATCACGGCGACGCCTGCCACGATGCCTGCGGTGGTCATGATCAGGGTCGTGCGCAGCACGCTGGCCAGGTTGGCATCGCGCGCGTCGCTGTGGCCAAACCACAAGGCCAACAGCACCGGGAAGGCGCTAATCAGAACCGTGGTGACACGCACCCAGAATTCGGAGCATTCTGCCGTTCCGCACAGGTCGATCAGCAGGCGGCGCAACACATCACGCAAGTAACGACTGACAGCCAGGCCAACCAGCAGCGGTATTACGATTTCATAGGCGATCAACATTTTACAATCTCCTTAGACAGTAATTTCTGTAAATACAGAAATTTTATGTTCAAAAAAGCGGGCATTCCTGCCCGCCGCCGTTATTGCCCGATCACTGCTTGCCGCGGATGGCCCGGCTGATTTTTGCGCTGACGCCCAACGTCTTCATCAGCGTTTCCGGCTTGTAGCGCAGCAGTTCATCCGACAGCGTCGCCATCACTTCGATGAACTTCAGCGTTTCCTCGATCCGTTCACGCGTACCTTCGTCCTCGTCCGCCATCGCAGGGTTGGCGAGACACTCCGACAATGCGGCGGCGGTGGGATCGATCTCGCGCTGGCGTCGCCCGGCCACGATCAGCTTGAACAGCTCCCACACATCGGTCGAAGTTTCGAAATGGTCGCGGCGGTCGCCCTTCAGGTGCACCACCTTCACCAGGTTCCAGGACTGCAGCTCTTTCAGGCTGTTGCTGACGTTGGAGCGCGCCACGCCCAGCGTATTCTGGATCTCCTCGGCGTCCATTGGGCGCGCGGCCAGGTACAGCAGCGCATGAATTTGCGCCACGGTGCGGTTGACGCCCCAGCGCGAACCCATCTCGCCCCAGTGCAGTACAAATCGTTCGGCTATCGGTTTCAGTTCCATACCTGTCATTCTATGTTTACATTAATTTCTGTCAAGACAGAAATTAAATATTTGCCTGGATGGCAATTCGCGCCCACAATGCATAGCAAATAAACATGGGGGACGCTAATGCAGACTACGAAGCGGCTCGCCAGCATCGATCTGCTGCGCGGCCTGGTCATTGTATTGATGGCGCTGGACCATACGCGCGACTTCTTTGGCGCTGCACTTTTCGATCCGGAGGACCTGGCCAAGACCACGCCGCTGTGGTTCGCCACGCGCTGGATCACGCATCTGTGCGCGTCGACGTTCGTGCTGCTGGCTGGCACTTCGGCCTACCTGCGCGGCACCAAGAGCGGAATTCCCGCGTTGTCGCGCTATCTCGTGACGCGCGGCCTGCTGCTGCTGGTGCTTGAAGCGACCTGGATCAGTTTCAGCTGGCAGTTCGGCTACAACGTCACCATCCTGCAGGTGCTGTGGGCACTGGGCATGGGGATGATCTTCCTTGCCGGGCTGGCGTGGCTGCCCTGGCCCGCGATCGCGGTCATTGCTGCGCTCTTGATCCTGCCGCATAACCTGCTCGATTCGATCCAGTCCACCCACCCGCTGTGGCTGGCCTGGCACCAGCGCGGATTCTGGCCAGTGGCCGGCAATTACGGCGTGTATCTCGCCTATCCATTGATGCCATGGCTCGGCCTGATCGCGGCCGGCTACGCGCTGGGACCCGTGTTCCAATGGGAGCCGGCACGCCGGCAGCGTTTCCTGCTGGTTGCAGGCGCCGTGCTGTTGATGGTCTTCGTCGCCCTGCGCAGCGGGAATTTCTACGGAGATCCCGACCCTTGGTCGCCGCAGGGACGCGGCTTCGTGTGGGACTTCATTTCCTTCATCCGCGTGCACAAATATCCGCCGTCACTACTCTACCTGTGCGTGACGATCGGCATTGCCCTGCCCCTGTTGGCGTGGTTCGAGCGCCTGCGCCCCGTGCCGCTGCTGATGCTGTTCGGCGGCACCCCGATGTTCTTCTACGTGATCCACATCGCCATGATTCACTTCCTCTCCGGGCCGTACTTCATCCTGCGCTATGGCGCAACCCCGCAAGGCGGGCCGGGAGGATTCACGCTACCGAAAGGCTACGAGCCTTCCTTGGCCGTGGTCTACGCGGCGTGGGTCGGCGTCATCGCAATCATGTACGGCCTGACCAAGCTTTGGCTGCGTCGCAAGACTGCTGGCCCGGCTGCCGTCCAAACTCATCCCGGATAGCGTTCGATGCGCCAAGGGAAAGACGGAGTTTGCCAGCCTCTTCGCCCAGTACAGTTTGCGCTCAGCCCCGCTGCAAAAGCGCCTTCATTGTTTCGAGATCGTTAAGCCGATCCTACGCTGGCAGTAGCCGGCCACTGAGGCGTTTGTAGACGTCGCGCGCGCGTTGTTCGATGGAAGCGTCGAAGCCGGATTGGGCGAGCAGGGTCAGGCCGTTGGTCTCGGCCAGCACGCCGGGCGTCAGCACCAGGCGGGCGGCGCGTTTTTGCACGAGCAACGGTTCGCAGCATAGCTCGAGCAGTTGCGCCAGCACCACGTTGTGCGAAGACACCAGCACGGTGCCACGGCCGGCCAGTTGCTCAAGGACTGCGGCAGCAGCGGAAACCGACTCGAGGTGATTCGTGCCGCGGAAAATTTCATCGATGATGAAGACCGCGCGTTGCGGCGCCTTCGCCAGCGCCAGCAATTCATGTGCGCGGCGCAGCTCCGACTGGTAGAGGCTTTCGCCACCATCAAGCGCGTCTTCATTCTGCATGCTGGCGTAGACCGGCAGGTTCGGCACGTGCGCAGCCTCCGCGTAGCAGAAGCCGAATGCGCGCGCGGCCAGCAGGTTGAGGCCGACCGTGCGCAGCAGGGTACTTTTGCCGATGCCATTCTGGCCGCTGATGAAGGCGCTCTTGCCATCCAGTTCCAGGTCCAGCGCCTGCGCATCAGGCAGCAGCGGATGTCGGACTGCACGCAGTTGGACCTCCTGCTCCCAGCCCTCTTCCGCCCAGCACCATTGCGCTTGCGTCGACAGGTGGCGCGCCAGCGCAAGATCGGCATCGTGGCCGGCCACCAGTTCAAAGCTCTCACGCAGGAAGGCCGCGTGACCGCGCACCAGGCGGCGAGTGGCGAAATAGTGCTTCAGGTTGGCGAGCATGACCCAGTCGGCATACTCGGTCACGCCAGGCGCCGTGGTGAAAGCATTGCGCGCAAGCTTGCTGCGCAGTTGGGCGGCCTGGCCGGCGCCGGGCGCGTCTGCTTGCTGGCTATGCGCGTAGAGCTGCAATTGCAGCGCCTCGGAAATGGCCGACCACCGTTGGACGCGAGAGTGGAAAGCAATCTGGATCGCCATCAGCACCAGCGACAGCACAACCGCAGGAACCAGCGCCGCCAGCCAGAAAAAGCTGGCCGCAACACTGGCGAGAAAGGCTACGGGGACCAGCCAGAGCCATGCCGACCAGCGCGGCACGGGCGGCAGCGGCGACTCGGTCTGCACTACAGCGTCCGTCACCGGGACGAACAAGGATTCGCTGACCTCCGCGCTGGCCTTGCGTAAAGGCGCGAGTTGCGTAGCAAGACGCTCACGCGCGCCGACGTCCGTCAGCAAGGCGCGCACACGATCGGCCGCGGCAACGCTGGCGCCGCGCCGCAAGCGCCGGTACAGCATTTGACGGCCGAAGATGCTGGCCCCCTCGCCGACCGCCCGCAGGTAGGGCGCGAGCAGCAAATCCTGCCATGTTTGCCCATCCACCGCGCCGTTGCCGCTGGCGCCGGCCAGTTCATCGTAACGCGCCACCGCGCTGTCGGAGAACGAATACTCCACAGAACCACTCCTTGCCATAAAGATAAGCCAACAAGTATAGCCGCTTACAAAAAAATCAAGTAGTCCGGTTGACTGGCCAGGGCGGACAGGTGGACACGGTGGACGCTCGCGGACAGCGGCCGCGGCAAGGTGGACCTCATATGAATCAAAGACATACGTGTTGGCACACTTCATGCATCAGCAAGATTGACCAAATCCCCAATACCAGGAACAAACATGATTCGCGACACCTCACACCAGGACCAAGTGATCGCCCCTCCGGCCAGCCGCTTCCCGCGCCGCAAGGTGCTGCTGCTGGTGGTCGGCCTCGCGCTGGCTGCGGCCGGCTATGGCCTGCTGAAAAGCTGGAGCGGCAGCGAGCAATCGGTCAGCGCCGCCCGCCTGCGCATCGGCGAAGTCACGCGCGGCACCCTGATCCGCGACGCCGCCGTCAACGGCCGCATCGTGGCCGCCGTCAGTCCGACCCTGTACTCGACCTCCACCTCCACGGTCGAACTGAAAGTGCACGCCGGCGACACCGTCAAGAAAGGCCAGGTGCTGGCCGTGCTGGAATCGCCCGACCTGACCGACGAACTGAAAAAGGAACAGACGCTGTTCAACGAGCTGCAGGCCGAAGTGGCGCGCCAGCAGATCCTGGCCCGCAAGCAGAAGCTGGCCGCCCAGCGCGAAGCCGACACCGCGGAAATCGAGCGCATATCCGCCATGCGCACCCTGCAGCGTTACGAGAGCGTGTCGACCGAAGGCATCATCGCCAAGATCGACATGCAAAAAGCCAAGGACGCCGTGGCCGCCGCCGACATCCGCGCCAGGCACACCAAGCAGGCCGCCGAACTGGAAGGCGACAACGTCTCGCTGGAACTGAAGACGAAGACTGCGCAGATGGAGCGCCAGAAGCTGTCGCAGGCCAACGCCCAGCGCCGCGTCGACGAGCTGACCGTGCGCGCGCCGGTGGACGGCTTCATCGGCACCCTGTCGGTAGCCAACCGCAGCGTGGTGCAAGCCAACACGCCGCTCATGACGCTGGTCGACCTGTCGCAGCTCGAAGTGGAACTGGAAGTGCCGGAATCCTACGTCAACGACCTGGGCCTGGGCATGACCGCCGAAATCGAAGTGGCCGGCGCCAAGACCAAGGGCAAGTTGTCGGCCCTGTCCCCGGAAGTGGTGAAGAACCAGGTACTGGCGCGCGTGCGCTTCGACAAGCAGCCGGAAGGCCTGCGCCAGAGCCAGCGCGTATCGGCGCGCCTGCTGATCGACGAGAAGCCGAACGTGCTGATGGTGCAGCGCGGTCCTTTCGTTGAATCGGAAGGCGGCCGCTATGTCTACCTGCTGCAGGACGGCATCGCCGTGCGCACCCCGGTGCAACTGGGCGCCACCAGCGTGGCTGCAGTGGAGATCGTCAACGGATTGAAACAAGGCGACAAGATCGTGATCGCCGGTACCGAAAACTTCGAGAACGCCAAGCGCGTCTCGATCAACAAATAACCCCTTACGGAGAGGCAAACCATGCTGCGCATGAATAACCTGAGCAAAGTCTATCGCACCCACATGATCGAAACCCACGCGCTGCGCGGCTTCGAAATCGAAGTCAAGCAGGGCGAATTCGTCACCGTCACCGGCCCATCCGGTTCCGGCAAGACCAGCTTCCTGAATATCGCTGGCCTGCTGGAAGACTTCACCAGTGGCGACTACGTCCTGGACGGTATCAACGTCAAAGGGATGGACGACAACGCCCGCTCGCGCCTGCGCAACGAAAAACTGGGTTTCATCTTCCAGGGCTTCAACCTGATTCCCGACCTGAGCCTGTTCGACAACGTCGACGTTCCGCTGCGCTACCGCGGCTTCAACGCCGCCGAACGCAAGGAGCGTATCGAAGACGCGCTGGCCAAGGTCGGCCTGGCCTCGCGCATGCGCCACTACCCGGCAGAACTGTCGGGCGGCCAGCAGCAGCGCGTGGCCATCGCCCGCGCCCTGGCCGGCTCGCCAAAACTGCTGCTTGCCGACGAACCGACCGGCAACCTGGATACCCAGATGGCGCGCGGCGTGATGGAACTGCTGGAAGAAATCAACGCCGAAGGCACCACCATCCTGATGGTGACCCACGACCCGGAACTGGCCCAGCGTACCCAGCGCAACGTCCACATCATCGACGGCCAGGTGTCCGATCTGGTGCGCAAATCGCCGTCGCTGGTGGTCGCCAAGGAGGCCTGAGATGATCCAGTACTATTTCCTGCTGGGCGTGCGCAGCCTGCGTCGCAACCCGATCCTGACCGCGCTGATGGTGCTGATCCTGGCGGTCGGCGTAGCCGCCAGCGTGTCGACCCTGACCATCCTGCACGTGATGTCGGGCGACCCTATCCCGCACAAGAGCGAGCGCCTGATCGTGCCGCTGGTCGACAACGGACCGCTCAAGGGCTACACCCCGGGCGAGCGCGAAGGCGACGAGATGTCCTACCGCGACGCCGTCAACCTGCTCGCTTCCGGCCAGGGCGACCGCCGCACCGCAGTTCGCGGTGTCGACGGCACCATCGAACCGGCGCGCAAGGACCTGCCGGTATTCACCACCGAAGGCCTGTCGCCGACGCGCGACTTCTTCGCCATGTTTGAAGTCCCCTTCGTGCACGGCGGACCGTGGAGCGAAGCGGACGACAAGTCCGGCGCCGACGTGATGGTCCTGAGCGGCAAGCTGGCCGAACGCCTGTTCGGCAATGCCAATCCGGTCGGCCAGCGCGTGCGCTTCCGCGGCTTCGACTACGCCGTGGTCGGCGTGTACGGCAACTGGAAGCCGGTGCCGCGCTACCACCGGATCGTCGGCGGACCCGGCGCCTTCGGCGACCAGGACGAGTTCTACATCCCCTTCCACAACGCGATCCGCCACGAAATGGGACAGAGCGGCAATATGAACTGCAGCAGCGACCGCGGCCCCGGCTACCAGGCCCTGCTCGATTCGGAGTGCATCTGGATCCAGTTCTGGTTCGAACTGCACTCGGCATCCGACCGCCCGCAACTGCAGGCCTGGCTGGACGCCTACGCCGCCGAACAGCGCAAGCTGGGACGCCTGCAGCGCAACGCGCCGAACAAGCTGTTCAACGTGATGGAGTGGCTGGAAGAACAGAAAGTGGTCGGCAAGGACAGCCGCCTGTCGGCCATGCTGGCCTTCGGCTTCCTGCTGCTTTGCCTGGTCAACACCATCGGCCTGCTGCTGGCCAAGTTCTCGGTACGCGCACCGGAAGTCGGCGTGCGGCGCGCCCTGGGCGCCTCGCGCAAGGAAATCTTCACCCAGTTCCTGATCGAGAGCGCCGTGGTCGGCCTGGCCGGCGGCATTCTCGGCCTGGTGCTGGCACTGGGTGCACTGGCCCTGATCGGCAGTATCTCCGAGCAGATCGCCATCACCACCCATATGGACTGGATGATGCTGCTGGTGACTTTCGTCATGTCCGTCAGCGCCGCCATGCTGGCCGGGCTGCTGCCGACCTGGCGTGCCTGCCAGGTCACACCGGCCCTGCAACTGAAATCGCAGTGAGGATAACCATGGAAATCAAACCAATCTTTTCCGCGCTGATGCGCTCCAAGACCGGCCCGATCCTGGTGGCCGTGCAAGTGGCGCTCAGCCTCGCCATCCTGGCCAACGCCATGCACATCGTCAGCGTGCGCCAGGCTGTCGCCGCGCGCCCGACCGGCATCGCCAATGAAGAAGAAGTGTTCAACCTGCGCGTGAAGCCGCTCAAGCCGGGCGGCCACGAGGAGCAACTGGCGAACCAGAAAATGCAGGCGGCTGCCTTGCGCGCCGTGCCGGGCATCGTATCGGTAGCCGACACCAACCAGATCACGCTGTCCAACTCCGGCAACTACACCAGCGTGGCCGCCAGCCGCGAGCAGGAACGCAGCAACGCCAGCCCGTCCCTGTACGTCACGCCGGACTCGCTGGTCAAAACCTGGGGCCTGAAGATCATCGACGGCCGCGATTTCACGCCACAGGACGCGCCGGAAATCGACCAGAACACCAGCAAGGCCTTCCCCATCGTCGCCCTGATCACCAAGGCCACCGGCCAGAAGGTGTGGCCGGACGCGCCAAGCTTTGTCGGCAAGAAGCTTTACTACGGCACCGGCGCCGACGCACGCGAGGTGACTGTGGTGGGCGTGATCGACACGCTGCAGACCCCATCCGCCGCCATGGGCCAGGATGGCGAGATGTCGACCATGGTGCCGGCCCGCATCACGGGCAGCTCGCGCTCCCTGTACACCCTGCGCGCCGAGCCTGGCCAGCGCGACCGCGCCATGAAGGATGCCGAGGAAGCGATCCGCAAACTGCATAACGGCCAGGTGGTGGTGCGCACCACCACCCAGTCCGAAGAGCGCGTCAAGCGCTACCGCGCCGACAACGCGCTGTGCTGGATGCTGATCACCGTCAGCGTGCTGCTGATGGTGGTGACCGCCAGCGGTATCGTCGGCATGGCCAGCCTGTGGGTCACGCAGCGCCGTAAGCAAATCGGCGTACGGCGGGCGCTGGGGGCGCGCAAGCTCGACATCCTGCGCTACTTCGTCACTGAAAACCTGATGATCACCACTACCGGGATTGTCGGAGGCCTGCTTGGCGCGCTGGCCCTGAACCAGCTGCTGGTGTCAAAGCTGGAGCTGGCGCGCTTGCCGGCCGAGTATATGGTGGTTGGCGCGCTGGCCTCCTGGGCGCTCGGCATTGCCGCCGTGTATGGGCCGGCATGGCGCGCAGCTTCCATCTCGCCGGCACTGGCGACCCGTTCGGCCTAATCCCGGTCAACCTGGGTCTGCCCATGGTTTGGGTTGTGCGCCTTTGATCTTCGTCGAGAATCAAGATCTTGCAACCCAACCGCCGACCTCAAAACCGTTCGGGGTCAGCCCCTTGGGTCTGACCCCGGTTTACCGGTTTTCATGTATGCTGCCAAAATGCCAACCGTACTAATCATCGACGACAACGCCGCAGTCGCAGTCGCCCTCGAAGTCCTGTTCTCGCTGCACGACATCGAAGCGCTGCACGCAGCATCCCCGGAAGAAGGCCTCGCCCTGCTCGACCAGCGCAGCGCCAGCATCGACCTGGTGGTGCAGGACATGAACTTCAGCGCCGACACCACCTCCGGCGAAGAAGGCGTCGAGCTGTTCCGCGCCATCCGCAAGCGCCACCCCGACCTGCCGGTCATCCTGCTGACCGCCTGGACCCACCTCGACGCCGCCGTCGACCTGATCAAGGCCGGCGCCGCCGACTACCTGTCCAAGCCGTGGGACGACAAGCGCCTGATTGCCACCGTACGCAACCTGCTGGAACTGGGCCAGGCCAACCGCGCCCTCAACCAGCACCGCAGCGACGAACTGCGCCAGCGCCGCGAACTGGAACGCTACAAGCTGCACAATATGGTCTGGAACGACCCCGCCACCGAGCGTGTCATATCGCTCGCCTGCCAGGTCGCCCGCGCCGACGTGCCAGTGCTGATCACCGGCCCGAACGGCACTGGCAAGGAGCGCATCGCCGACATCATCCAGGCCAATTCCTCGGTGCGCGAAGGCCCCTTCGTGGTGCTGAACTGCGGCGCCCTGCCCGCCGAACTGATCGAAGCCGAACTGTTCGGCGCCGACGCCGGCGCCTACACCGGCGCCTCCAAGGCCCGTGAAGGCAAGTTCGAAGCCGCCGACGGCGGCACCCTGTTCCTCGACGAAATCGGCAACCTGCCGCTGGCAGGCCAGATGAAGCTGTTGCGCGTGCTGGAAACCGGCCGCTTCGAACGCCTCGGTTCCAACCGCGAACGCCAGGTGAAGGTACGCGTGGTCAGCGCAACGAATGCCGACCTGCCAGCCATGATCCGCGCCGGCACCTTCCGCGAAGACCTGTACTACCGCCTGAACGTGATCGAACTGCGCCTGCCGCCGCTGGCCGAACGCCCCGGCGACATCCTGCCGCTGGCACGTCACTTCCTCGGCCAGGAACGGCAATTGCGCCCCGACGCCGAAGCCGCCCTGCTTGCGCACGGCTGGCCCGGCAACGTACGCGAGCTGAAGAACGTGATGGCACGCGCCAGCCTGCTGGCGCAAGGCGACGCCATCACCGTCCCCGACCTCGGCCTGCCAGCAAGCACCATGAACGGCCACAGTGCAGCAACCGGTCCCGAGCAGGAACCCGACCGCGACGCCATCGTCAGCGCCCTGCAGCGCGCCAGCGGCGTGGTAGCTCAGGCCGCCGCAGAGCTTGGCCTCTCGCGCCAAGCCCTCTACCGCCGCATGGAACGCCTCGGCATCGCCCGCCCATGAGCCGCCCCCCACTACGGCCCAGCCCGTGTCCCACCATGGGGTCACACCCGAAACGGGACACGAGCCCGGCAGGTGCGCAGACGAGGCTGTGTCTCATTTGGGGTGTGACCCCATGGTGGGACGCGAGCCCAACTGCATAGGCCATGCGCTTGTCTCTTCTTACCAGATGGTCGGCGTTGGTGGGGACCCTGACGGCGACGGGAATCCTGATTGCGCTTGGGCTGGACCAGCTCTTGCCGAAGCATCCGTCCATGGTGCTTGGCATTTCACTGCTGTGCCTGGTACCGCTGGCGGTGATTACCATCCGCGCCCAGCTGCAGCGCCAGCTTTCCCTGTATCGCGCGCTGACCGGCACCGTCGCCAGCTACCGCGATGGCGACTTTTCCTTCAGCCTGCACTGGCCGCAGAACGATGAATTGAGCGACCTGGTGGCCGCCCACAACGAACTGGGGCAGGTGCTGCGCGAGCAGCGCCTTGGCCTGGTGCAGCGCGAGCTCTTGCTCGACACCATGGTCCAGCACACGCCGGTCGCCATGCTGCTGGTCACCGACAATGATGCCATCGTGTTCGGCAACCTGGCGGCGCGCCAGCTGGTCAACGAGGGCCGCAAGCTGGAGGGCCTGCGCCTGGCGGAGTTGCTGGCGCGCGTACAGCCGGCCCTGCGCGAAGCCTTGGGCCGCGGCGGCGACGGCTTGTTTACCATCGGCGACAGCGAGGAGGAAGAAGTCTTCCACCTCGCGCGGCGCAGCTTCAGCCTGAATGGCCGTCCGCACGAACTGCTGTTGCTGCGCCAGCTCACGCAGGAACTGCGCCGCCAGGAAGTCCAGACATGGAAGAAGGTGATCCGCGTTATCAGCCATGAATTGAACAACTCGCTGGCCCCCCTGACTTCGCTGGCCCATTCGGGCAGCGAACTGGTGCGGCGCGGCCAGACCGAGCGCTTGCCGCAAATCCTGGCCACCATCGAGGAACGCACACGCCACCTCGAGAGCTTCATCCTCGGTTATGCCCGCTTCGCCAAACTGCCCGCGCCGCGGCTTGAGCAACAGGACTGGGGCGCCTTCCTGGCCGCCTTGTCCGACCAGGTGCAGTTCAAGCTGCTCGGCGAAGTGCCGCCCGAAGCGCACGCCTTCGACGTCGCCCAAATGGAGCAAGCCTTGCTCAACCTGCTGAAGAATGCCCACGAATCCGGTTCGCCGCCGGAGGAAGTTGGACTCGAGCTGCGCCGCCAGCAAGGCATGCTGCGTATCGAAGTGCAGGACCGCGGCCCCGGCATGAGCGAGGCGGTGCTGGCCAACGCCCTGGTGCCGTTCTATTCCACCAAGCGCAGCGGCACCGGCCTCGGCCTGGCCCTGGCGCGCGAGATCGCCGAAGCCCATGGCGGCCGTATCGCGCTTGCCAACCGCGAAGGCGGCGGCCTCGCCGTGGCAATCATCCTGCCGCTTTGACGTAGATCAAACAGTAGCTCAATTGTGCGGCCTACCCTGGAATGTGCATGCGCCTCGCCTGCGCTTTCAGGAGAACAGCATGAAGACAGCCATGGGGACGCTGCTTGCATTGGCCGCCACGGCGGTGCACGGCTACGTGAATGTTGAAGACACCAGTTTCACGCCCGCCTCGGCCAGCTACTCGAGAACGCTGAACATCTGCGCGGTGCCGGAGCCGGCCCCATATGCCCTGCTGCTGGCGGCTCGGCGTGGCCGGCGCAGCGGCCCTCATGCGCCGCCGGGAGGCTTGAGCGCCGGGCTGGTAAACTAATGGCCATGACTTCCCGTAGATTCGACCAGCCTGGTTTTCCTCCCGCCACCATCACCGAGTTCGAAGGTGTCCGTTCACTGCACCTGGGTACGTCCTGGGTGCAGGGCGCCATGCGCCTGTCCAAGCCCGACATGATCGAGCTTGAATACGTGCGCATGATGATGATGTGGACGCTATTCATTCCCGCTCCCCGCCATATCGTCCAGCTCGGCCTGGGCAGCGCGGCCCTGACCAAGTTCAGCTACCGCCAATTCCCCAAGGCGCGCGTCACCGCCATCGAGCTCAACCCCAACGTGATTGCAATTTGCGAAGAGAAGTTCGGCCTGCCGCCGAACGACGAGCGGCTCGAGGTACGCCAGATGAATGCCATGGACTTCGTGCTCGACCCGCGCAACCACGGCACGGTGGACGTGCTGCAAGTCGACCTGTACGACGAGGAAGCGCGCGGCCCGGTGCTCGATACGCCTGAGTTCTACCAGGCTTGCTTCGACTGCCTGGGCCCGGACGGCATCATGACCACCAATGTATTTGGCGATTTCGACAATTACGCCAAGAACCTGCAGCACATGGAACTGGTGTTCGACGCGGTGGTGTGGCTGCCGGAAGTGCACGACGCCAACATCGTGGTGATTGCTTTCAAGCGTTCGCCATCGATCGATTTCTCACTGTTGTACGATCGCGCCAGCCAGATCAGGAAATCGCTTAACCTGAATGCCCGTCCCTGGGTGGACGGCATGCGCGACTGGATGGCCAACGCGTAGTATAGCTACATGCGCGCGCGTTTCCTGTTTAAATAGTTGAAGATTATCAAGTAGTTACTAAATTTAACTGGTAGTACGCAACAGTCGTCACGGCGGGATTGCCCGGCGTCTTTCAGTGGTTTATATTGCGGGGCCTGTGGTTTCAGGCAAGAAACAATATTGTCATAAAGACCAAGAGTTGCCGCAATGTCCGAAGCATTCCTAAAACAGCGAGAAGAATTCAGCGAATACTCGATGAGCCGCATCGGCGTATCGCGTGAAATGTTCGATGCCTTCAATCGCATTCTCGCCCCGCACGTGGTCGAGGTACATTTCCGCAAGGGCGAATACCTGCAGCGCGCGGGCGTGCCGGCCAGCGCGGCTTACTGGCTTTACCGCGGCGTGGCGCGGCGCGGCATGATCACGCAGGATGGCGCCGATGTGACGATGGCGTTTTCGGCGGAAGGCGATACCTGCGGATCGCACCACGACTTGCTGGCGGCCCAGGACGGCCAGCCGGCCCAGGAATTCATCATTGCGGAGACCCTGGTGACGGCGATCCGCGTGGAATGGGCCACCATGGCCCGCCTGCGCGAAGAGCACAGCATCATGCGCGAGTACTACCTGAAGGTGTCGGAGCACTCGATCCGCCGCTATTCGCAAAGCTGCCTGGTGCGCAGCATGACGTCCGCCAACTGCCGCCTGGCGGCTTTCCGCGAGCAATACCCGGGACTGGAGCAGCGCATTTCGCAGAAATCGCTGGCCTCCTTCCTGGGCATTACGCCGCAATACATGTCCACCCTGCTGCGGCAGGAGCAGGAGCAGCAGGAGCGCTAGGGGGCTTCCTGTTCGCGGCGCATCAGCTGCGACAGGTAGGCTGGCGTGATCTGCAGGTAGGACGCCAGCACCTTCTGCGAAATCCGGCGTTCCAGGTTCGGATACTCTTCCCTGAAATTGGCCAGGCGCTCTTCGGCGCTCGAAGCCGTGTGCGTGATGAAGCGGCGCGCCTGGCTGCAGACGGCAAACTCCAGCAGGCGCGTCATGTAGGCGGTCAGCACCGGGTGCTGGCTGCGCGCAACGCTCATTTGCTCCCAGTCGAAACGGAAACCCTGTACCGAGGTCTCGGCCACGATGAAGGAACGCGCCGGCAGCTCGCCGCGAAACTCCAGCAAGTCTTCATAGGCGTTCGCGATATGGCTCTCGGTGGCGAAGCGCATCGTGACTTCATTGCCGCTTTCGCTGACATAGCCCACGCGGGCCACGCCGCCGGTCAGCCAGAAGACGTCGCGCGAGGCCTGGCCAACGCGCTGCAGCAGCTCGCCGCGGCGCACCGAAAACGGCACTGCCAGGGGTGCGATGCACTGGCTGGTTTCGTCAAACAGTTGTTCGTCGACGGCGTAGCGCGCCATCATGTCGGCCTTGAAATTCTGCCGCAGCTTCAGGAAATGTTGATTCATTGCGCCCCAGTATTCGTTTTTTGTTTTTGACTACATCTGGTCAGGCCAGATTTACTTCATTCTAAAAACAAGCGGCGCAGGTCTTCGATCAACTATTTGAACTTTCGGTAAAAATTTTCGTAGGCCGTTAAATGAATGACACCGGCCAGGCGCTTGACCAGCGCATCCACCCCGGCGGGATCGACCTGGCCATAGCCCAGGGCCAGTCCGCGCCAGCTGCATTGGCCGGCCACGGCGTGCACGCTGAGGGCGTTGGCAATCATGCCTTCCTGTTCGAGGGCGCGGCGGCTGATCTCCACGTCGCTCAGGCGCGGGTCTTCCCAGCGCAGCGCAAGGTGCATGCCGGCAGAGGCACCCTGTACGCTGGCGATGCTGCCAAGGTGCCTGTCCAGCGCTTCCACCAGGGCGTCGCGCCGTTCGCGATAGACGCGGCGCATGCGGCGCAGGTGCAGGGCGAACTGGCCGCTGCGCAGGAATTCGGCCAGTGCCAGCTGGTCGGCGGCGCGCCCGCGCGAGGCCGATTGCTGGCGCATGGTGGCCAGCGGCTGCACCAGCCACGGCGGCACGACCAGGTAGCCGATGCGCAGGCCGGGGAACATGGTCTTGCTGAAGGTACCGCAGTACAGCACCGGGGCGTCCGGCTGCAAGCCTTGCATCGATGCCAGCGGCGGGCCGTCGTGGCGGAATTCGCTGTCGTAATCGTCTTCGATGATCAGCGCTCCGCAGGCACGCGCGCCGTCGATCAGGGCCATGCGGCGCGCCAGCGACAGCACGGTGCCGGTCGGGTACTGGTGCGACGGGGTGGTGTAGATCAGGCGCGGCGGACGCGCCTTCCAGTCTTCGGGGCGTGGGGCGATACCCTCGTCGTCGACCTCGATCGGCTCCAGCTTCAGGCTGGCTGCGCGGAAGGCGGCCATGGCGCCGCCATAGCCGGGGTTTTCCATCCACAGCGTTTCGCCGGCGTCGGCGCAGGCGCGTCCGCACAGGTCCAGGCTGCTCTGGCTGCCGTCCGTGATAAACACTTGCGCCGCTTCGCAGATCACGCCGCGCGAGGCGCGCAGGTAGTCGGCGATGGCTTCGCGCAGCACCGGTTCGCCGCACGGGTCGCCGTAATTCAGCTTATCGGTGGGCAGCGAACGCCAGGCGCGCTCCAGCAACCGGCGCCACAGGCCGATCGGGAAGCTTGGCAGGTCGGGAACGCCCGGCACGAAGGGCGTGCCGCTGGCGGCAGAAGCGGTGCTGTGGCGCAGGTTCTGCGCCCGTTGCGACAGGCCCTTGTGCGGGACCACCACGCTGGCTTGCTGCTGCCGGGCAGGCGCCACGGCTGCAACAATGGTGCCGCTGCGGTCGGTCACCACATAGCCTTCGCTGGTGAGCTGCTCGTAGGCGTACAACACCGTGTTGCGCGCCACGCCCAGTTCCGCAGCCAGCGCGCGCGTGGCGACCAGGCGCGTGCCGGGAGCCAGCGTGCCGTCGCGGATGGCAGAGCGCAGGCATTCGTGCAGCAGGCGTTGGCGCGGCCAGCCGTGGTGGCCGTGGCTGGCGGTGAAGTTCGAGATCAGCAGCGAGTAGTCCAATCGTGGCTCCATGGTTTTGCATACCCCTGGACCTGTTGCAGGGGCCAGCGGGACATTATAGTCCGATGCCATGAATACAACACCTCCCCCATCCGACCGCACCCGCGTGCGACGTGGCGCCGCCAACGCCGCCTATGATCCCGACCTGGTGCGCGCCATTGTCGATGCCGCCTATATCTGCCATATCGCCTTCAGCGACGGGCAGGGCGCGCACTGCATTCCGACCGCCTGCTGGCGCGAAGGCGACCACCTGTACATCCATGGCTCCAACGGCAGCCGCATGCTGAAGCAACTGATGGCGCAGGATGCCTGCGTCACCATCACCCACCTGGACGGCCTGGTGCTGGCGCGTTCGGCCTTCAACCATACGATGAACTATCGCTCGGTAATGATCTACGGCCGCTTCGAAGCGGTCGACGAGACGGAGCAGCGCCGCACGCTGGATGCCTTCATGGATCACCTGGCGCCGGGCCGCCGCCTCGAGGTCCGCGGCGGCAACGACAAGGAACATGCTGCCACCACGGTGCTGCGGATCCCGCTGGCGGAAGCGGCGTGCAAGGTGCGCAGCGGCGGGCCGAATGACGACGAGGAAGACATGGGCATCGCTGCCTGGGTGGGCGAACTGCCGTTCGTGCAACTGCGCACCGCGCCGGTCACCGATCCGGAGTGCAAGGTCGCGGCACCGGCTTATGTGCGCGAGTGGGCTAGCGAACCTTGAGTTTCAACAGCCGCTTGTCCGGCGGAGGCCAGTCGAGCCGCATGCCGCGCAGGGTTTCCAGCAGCAGGCGCGCGACCACTTCGTTGCGATAACGTTTCGAATCCGCGGGGACCACGTACCATGGCGCATGGCCGGCGTCGGTCTCCGTAATCGCATCCTCGTAGGCTTTCTGGTAGTTTTTCCAGAGTTCGCGCTGCTTCAAGTCTTCAGGGTCGAACTTCCAGTGCTTGTGCGGATCGTCCACCCGCTCCTGCAGGCGTTCTTTCTGCTCATCCTTTGAAATGTGCAGGAACAGCTTGACGATGGTGGTGCCGCTTTCTGCCAGCATGCGTTCGAAATCGCGAATCTGGGCATAGCGGCGCTTGCATTCGTGTGGCGTGATCTTGCCGAGGACGCGCGTGATCAGCACGTCCTCGTAATGGCTGCGGTTGAAGACCGCGATCTCGCCGGCCTTAGGCACTTCGCGGTGGATGCGCCACAGGAAGTCGTGTGCGGCTTCGATCTCGGTCGGCGCGCGGAAACCCACGGCGCGCAAGCCCATGGGATTGATTTTGCTGAACAGATGGCGCACGGTGCCGTCCTTGCCGGAGGTATCCGTGCCCTGCAACACGATCAACAGCTTGCGTTTGCGCTCGGCGTACAGCATCTCCTGCAGGTCGGAGATGTCGTCCAACATCTTGTCCAGCATTTCCCGATCGGGCTTGCTGTCCGATTTCGCATCCTTGTCGCGTAGCCGCAGGCGCGGCTTGGCACGGAATTCGTCGATCGCTTTCATGCGATGACATTAGCACAGCTTGCGCTTCAGCGGCGTTCACGCCACCACAGGAGCAACATGCAGAGGACAAACGCAAGGCCAGGCATCCAGCGCGGCACGGCAATAGCCCACGGTGGCGGTTCGCCGGTACGCAGCGGGGCCGGATCGACCGCACCCAGTCCGGCAACCGGCTGTGCACTGCGGCTGGCGTAACGGGCAGTCGCGTCATGCCGCAGCGCCGCCTGCCATGCCGGCCAGTCTTGCGCAGCGTACACGTAGACGGCGCTTTCCGCCTGGCCGCTCCGTAGCGGAAGCCAGCCAGCAGCGCGCGGCCACAGTGCAGCGCACGCCGAATCCGCACGCTCACTGCGGGCCTGCCAGTGCAGGGCCTCCTGTCCCACCGTGACAGCGCCCCCCGTTGCCACGCCCTGCGCGCAAATTTCAGTGCGCAAGCCTGGCAGCGGCATTGGATCGGCATCAAGCCAGCGCAATTTCTGCTCGCTGCCCAACGCGGCAAAGTCGATCACTTGCTGCCACCACTGGCCCAGAGCCGCCGGTTCGCTGATGGCGTGCCGGTGCCAGTCGCGAACGCCCAGCCACAGGATGCGGCCTTTCTGCCAGTCTCGCTGCCACAGCCAGGGCTTGCCATCCTTGTCGCGCGCGACAGGCTGCCACGCGCCGCCAGCCGTCGGCACTTGTGCGCCGGGGGCGAAGTCCAGGGTGGCGCCGGCGAATGCAAGGCGGCGCGCATCTTCCTGCTCCGTGGTGGCCGACTGCGCCGACAGCTTCAATCCTGTCCCACGCTGCCACAACGCGGCATCGTCTGCATTGCCGCCAAGTACCAGCAGCGGCAAGCCTTGGGCAACCTGCGCCAGCGCGCCCCGCAGTCCGCCGCGCTCAAGCCAGGCGGCATCGGCTACCAGTATGTTGGGGTGCGTCAGCGGTGCGCGTGCTTCCTCGTTGCGTGCCAGCGATTTGCCAAGCGTAGTTTGCCAGTCGACGATGGCGTTCGAGTCCGTCAACAGCTGGTTCAGCACGCGCGCGTCAAAGGACGGAGCGCCAAAGCGGCCCTGCACCTGCAGAGGAACGGCGTCCAGAACCCGCAGCGGAACAGGGCCTTGCGCAGCGGTCTTTCCATCCTTGTCGAGCAGGCGCGCCTGCAACACCATCGATTCAGCCAGTGGCGGTTGCCATTGCACGGTCAAGGTATCGGCCGCGGCCGCGGCGCGCGATTCGGCCAGCACCTGGCCGTTTTCAGCCAGCAGCTGCAAGCGCCAGCCGGCCTGCGGAGCGTCGCGCCGCACGGTCAGCGCGAAATTGCGGCCGAGCGGCAGGGAGCGCGGAAAGTCCAGCCAAAGCAGGCCGTTCTGTGCCGGCTTCCACTGGATAGGGCGTATGGGCATGTCACGCCATTGCGCTTCGTGCAGGCCCTGGCCTTGCACCTCCACAGGAGTATCGCGAAGCGCCGACGGAAATTGTGCCAGCGCTGCCGCCAACCGGTCGTCCGGTGCCGCAGGCGAGCCACCTGCCGTCGCCAGGACTATTGGCTGTGCACCGCCAGCAGGAGCAGCAGGGGCGGCAAGCAGGATCGCCAACGAGGCGCCGGCCGCCAGGGCCAAGGCAGCGTCTACCCAGCGCTTCTTGCGCGAATACAGCAAGGCGCTTGCCGTGCCGGCTAAAACCGCACCACCGTACAGGAAGTTGAGATCCACGTTCACGGCGCGCCCTTCCCTTGCAAGGCCTGGCCAAATCTTGTCTGCGCTTGCGGGCGTGCCTGCAACAGCACTGCCGGCTGCTGCACGGTCGCGCGCAACCAGGCACGCAGCTTGGCACGGCATGGCTGGCAACCATCGGCCACATCCTGCACTGCGGCTTGCGCCGACAGGCGCTGGTCTTCATCCTTGATCCGGGCAACCGCTTCGCGCGCTGCCTTGCTCCACAGTGAAGGCAGCGCACCGTCTCCATCCAACGCCAGCACCAGTTCGCGCACGTCGGCCGGCACGAATTCGTTGGCCGTGCCTTGCGCACGGCGGTAGCTGGCCGCGCCATTTATCTCACCGGTCATGCGCTTTTCTTCCTTGATGGCAGGCGGCACGAAGGCTGTACGGTGAAGGTAGACGCGTTCCGCCTGCTGCAATTCCTTGATGGCGCCAAGCGCTTTATACTCCGGCGGCAAGGCAGGTTTGGGGGCAATGGCGCGAAGCTGCTTCTCAGCGTCCCACATCGCCCGCAATGCGCGGCGCAGGACCTCCTTGGTGGCCGGATCGAAAATGGTGGCGTTGCCTTCCTGGTCATGGGCGTGGCCGAACTGGGCGGAGATATTGCCGGTGCCGAAACCGCCCGGGCCCTGGGTGCCGGCGCCACCGTGTTCATGGCCATCGCCATCGCCGTGTTCTTCGCCGCCGAACAGGGAAGACTCCTCGCCAAGGAATTGGCCATAGCGCAGGCGCAGCTTGGACTGGTCGCCGGCGATCTTCTCGCTGCGGGCGCGCAGTTCTGCGGCGTCCAGGCGCGGCGAGTCGGCCACCAGTTGTTCGGTGTCGATGATGATCTGGCGCTGGCTGCGCAGGTTTTCCGGTTTCACCATCGATGGCAGGGCAGTCGATTCGAGTGCTTCGCCTTGCTGGCCAGGCATGCGCAACGTGTAGGTTGGCGATTGCGAAACATGCGGGACCGGAGCGTTGTCGCTGGCGCGCACGAAGAAATACAGTTCGTCACCGGGCTCCATGCCGAGCTCTTTCAGCATCCATTGCTTGTTCCAGCTGCGCTTGCGCGGATCGGACGAAGCCGGAAGCGGGGCTTCCTTGTCGGTAAAGCGGATGTTTTCGCCGCTTCCGCGCGCGAGGGTCATATGCAGGGTTGCTTTGACGATCGCGTAGTCGTCGCCGACGCTGACGTTGAGCTGTGCGCTTTGGGCGCCGGGCTTCAGGACGCTGACCGATTCGTTCGGCGCGGCAATGGCGACTTGCGGGGCCTGGTCAGGCGTGACGCGGATTGTGTAGCGCTGGCTCGCGTTATGGCGGCTGCGCCAGAAGATGGAATCGCTTGCGATCCATTCAGCGCAGCGGCCCGCCGCCGCCTGCAAATTCTGGCCGTCGCCAAGCTCGATGGTGGCATCGGCATTGACCGCGCACCAGCGCACTTTGCTGTGCTGGGGGATTTGCAGGTCGCGCGGAGCGCCTTCACTTGGCTTCACGCGAGTGTACGGCGGAGGCTCGGCGTGCAAGCTTATACCGGCTGCGGCGATGGCAGCCTGCGCTGCCGGACCGGGGCCTGCGGGCGACGCGTACTGGGGGCCGTGCGCTGCTGCATAGGCCCATGCAGCGGCGGCCGCCACCGCTGCCAGTGCCAGCGGAATCGCGTTGAAGCGGGCTTTCTGGTTTGCGATGCCGCGTAAGCGTTCATCGTCGAGTGCTTGCTCGATACGGGCAAGCAGGCGATTGCGTTGCAGGCCGCCCAGCGGCGTGTTCGGGGCAGCAGCCAGCATTGCACTACTGTCTTCAAGTTCGGGAACCGCGTCGTTCAACCACGACGGCAATTGTTCTTCCACTCGCCTGCGCCAGAATGCAAGGTCGATTGCGGCCCAGAGCATCACCGCGGCAGCCAACACCAGGGGAGCGGTAAGCGTAAGCGTCTTGGCGGTGCCGAACGCTCCAGCGACTATCGCTGCAGCCAATGACGCCGCCGGCAGCAGTGGCACAAGCCAACTCGCGATGCGGCGGCGGATCAGGGCTTGCAGCATGCGTTGACGCACGCTGGCCAGGTGGTCAGCGGCGGCGGGCATGGGTGAGAATTCTTTCAATTGCGAACAGCGCCAGCAAGGCAAGCGCCAACCATTCGGGTGAACGGGCCAGCGCTGCGGACAGAGGGTTCTTGCGCCCGGCCTTCATGGTCTGCGCGGGCATCGGGTAAGTCGCCATCTGCGCAGTTGCTGCTTGCCAGCGCTCGTAAAGTGCGCGGGCTGCATCGACGTCCTGCAATGGCCAGTGCGTGGCGGTCCAGGCGAGGCCCTGCGGGGTTTGCGTTTGTCCGTTAGCGGCGGCGGTGCGCCACCAGAGGGGGGCCTTCCAGGAGCTTGGCGGTTCGTTGCCTGGATGGTCCCAGACTATCAGCTCAGTGCCTGTTGTCGGCGAGTCGGAGAGGACGTAGAGATTGACGCCGTCGGCGGCGGTGCTGAAGGCTGCAAACAACGCTTGCCAGCGAGGCAGGCGCTCGGCTGGCGCGGACACGACGATGTGGCGCTTGCGGGGCGTCGCAGGCATCGCGGCAACAGAGACTGGCGGCTGGGCGGCCGTGGCGGAAGGAGCGAGGCGAAGCTCTGCTGCGTGGGCCAGGCGCGGGGGCAGCGCGGGCATGGCGGCACGCGAGGCGAGGATGAGGAAGCGTGCATCGGGACGCCATTCGTGTTCGTTACGGGCCAGCCAGTTCCACAGGTCGCCGGGCAGCGGCTCGCGGGCAGCGGCGCCCATGCCTGCCGTCTGCACCTGCTGCGCAGCCCACGGCGAGGATTCGAGCGACGGGTCGATGAACACCGTGTCGCCCTTCCACGGCATGACAAGCACTGCCAGCCAGGCGATCAGCACAACCAGCAATGCCATCCGCACCAGCAGGAGCAAAACGTCCGACCAGCGCAGAACGCGCTGCTGTTGCGGCGCTGCTGCAGGCACGAAGCGCGCAGTGGCGAGAATGTCGGTGCGCGTACGCTCGCGCTTGCGCATATGCCACCACACCGGCAGCAAAAGCACCGGCAAGGCAAACCACCACAAAGGCTGCATGCTGGTCATGGCCTGCGCGCCTCCGGATTCCTCAACCACGCCCGCAGGACTTCGCCCAAAGATTGTTCAATCTGCGCTTCGCATAACGGCACGTCATGCTGGCGACATGCGGCGCGCACGGCACCGAAGTGGGAATCAAGCGCCTTGCGGTAATTGTCGCGGTCGGCGCGGGTAAAGCTATGCAGGCAAGCGCCCTCCTCCGGATCGCGATAGGCGTGGCCGGTAGGGAAATCCGCTTCCACTTCGGCTTCGGTGCGCAAGGCCAGCAGACGCACGTCGTGCCGCATATGGCGCAGGCGCAACAGCGCTTCGCTAAGCGGCGACGGCCAGTCCAAAGCATCCGTTGCAGCGAACACCATGCTTTGCGAACGCGCGAAGTGCAGGCTTGCGCGCAGGGTTTCAGCATCCGGCAGCTCTCCGGACGGCGTGACGCGCTGCAGGGCCGCCAGCACGCGCTGCAGATGGCGCGGACCGCGCGAAGCTTGCGTGAATTCGACCTTGGCATTGGAAAGCACCAGCAGCCCGAAAGCGTCGCCCTGCCGCTGTGCAATCGCCGCCACGCATGCCAGCGCCGTGCGGGCATACCAGTGTTTGCTCAAGCCATCGACGCGGCGGCTTGGCTCTGCCATCGAGGCTGTTGCATCCAGTACCAGCCAGGTCGCGACGTGGCTGTCGCGCTCCGCTTCGCGCACGTAATAGCGATCGGCGCGGGCCAGCAGCTTCCAGTCGACGCGCCGCCATTCGTCACCGGGCGCGTACGCACGGTATTCGGAGAACTCCACACCGGCGCCGCGTTCGCGGCCCGCATGAATGCCATGGCCGAGACCCGCCAGCACATGGCGGATCACCAGCTCAAGGTCGGCGGAATGCGCCAGCAGCGCGGGTGTTTCCAGCATTGCTTATTCGGGCTTGATTGCGTCGCGCAGTGCGGCCAGGATGTCGGCAATCGCAATGCCGTCAGCTTCCGCTTCGAAATTGCGCAGGACACGGTGCGCCAGAACCGGCAGCAGCATGTGGCCGATGTCCTCGCGGGTGACCGCCAGGCGGCCCTGCATCAATGCACGCGCCTTGGAGGCCAGTACCAGGGCCTGGCCTGCGCGCGGCCCTGCGCCCCAGCCAACGTGCTTCTTCACCGCTTCGACGTTCGTTTCACGCGGACGCGTGGCGCGCACCAGGCGCGTTGCATAACGCAGCAGATGCTCGCCGATTTCGATATCGCGCACCAGGGCCTGAAGGCGCAGCAAGGTTTCCACGTCCATCGCCGGCTCGGCATCTTTCAAGCCGGCGTGCGTGGTGGCCGACACCATTGCGATTTCCTCGTCTTCCGTAGGGTAACCGACATCGATATGCAGCAGGAAGCGGTCCAGCTGCGCTTCAGGCAGCGGATAGGTGCCCGCCTGCTCGATCGGATTCTGCGTCGCCAGCACGAAGAATGGACGCGGCAGCTTGTGCGTCTGGCCGGCAAAGGTCACCGAGCGTTCCTGCATCGCTTCCAGCAACGCCGACTGGGTCTTCGGCGGCGCGCGGTTGATTTCGTCCGCCAGCAGCACTTGCGTGAACACCGGCCCTTGCTGGAAACGGAACTCGCGCTTGCGCGTCGCATGGTCCTCTTCCAGGATCTCGGTACCGACGATATCGGACGGCATCAGGTCCGGCGTGAATTGCACGCGGCGGAATTCCATGTCGGTGGCTTGCGCCAGCGACTTCACCAGCAGGGTCTTGCCCAGGCCCGGCACGCCTTCCACCAGCGCATGGCCGCCGGCCAGCAGGCAGATGACCAGCGAATCGATCACTTCTTCCTGACCGATGATGACGCGGCCCATGCTCGCCTTCAGTGCCTTCACCTTGGCGTGCAGTACGCCGATCTCGTTCTCGCTCCAGCCGCTCTCAGCCACGGTCATGCTCCCAACGCGTATTGAATGATGTTGACTGCGAAGCGCGTGTTGTCGATTGCCAGCCAGCGCTTGTTGCGGAAGTCGTAATCCCACTCGCAGCCATAGTCCTTGTTGCTATATAAAAGCCTGATGCGGCCGCCGAATACCACGGCCTTCAGGTAGTCGTGCACCAGGTCGTCGCCCCAGCCATTCAGCTCCATCCCGGTATTCGGCGGGCCGTCGAACTTGAAGAAGGCCGAATACAGCGGATGGTTGTTGGGGATCTTGTGCAACGCCTTGGGGCCGAAGATCTTTGCCACTTCCGCCTCGAACGATTTCGCAAACAAGCCGTCGATGTCGTGATTGCAGTCGTCCACGAAAACAAAGCCGCCGCCACGCACATAGCGCTCGAAGTTCTTGCGCTCGGCGGGCGTGAACTGCACCAGCTTATGGCCCGCCAGGTAGCAGAACGGCGCCTCCAGCATCTTCGGATCGGACAGCGCGACGATGCGTTCAACGGGATCAACTTTCAGGGTCGTGTATTCGACCAGGGAGTTGAGCACATTGCTCGGCATGCGGATATCGACATCCCAGTCGCCCGACTCGTAAGTCAGGCGCGTGAAGTAGAAATCGTAGGCGGGCATTCCTCAGACCGCGTCGGACAGCGACGTGAAGTTGAAGTCCCGCACCTTCATGGCCGGGATCATCAGCTTGCGCGCATCGGTATCGCCGATCAGCACCGGACGCCCCAGTTCATCGATGTTGTTCAGCATCGAGACCGGGCTGTCGTTGAAGCGGAAGTTCTTGATTGGGTGCTTGATCTTGCCGTTCTCGATGTAGAAAGTGCCGTCGCGGGTCAGGCCGGTCAGCGCCACCGGTTGCGGGTCCACCATGCGGATATACCAGGTGCGGGTCACCAGGATGCCCTTCTTGGTCGAAGCAATCAGTTCCTCGGTCGACTTCGATCCGCCAGCCATGATGATGTTGCCCGCTGGCGGCGTAGCTTCTTTCTTCTGCTTTTGCGCCCAGTAGCGGTTGTAGTCCAACGAAGTGATGACACCTCCCTTGATCAGGTCGCGGCGCGCGCGTGCCTGCATTGAGCCCTGGTCCCAAGGCAGCACCGGCGCATTGGCATCCCACGGATCGGTCCAGACATTCACCTGCTCGTCGAACAGCTTGTCGCCCAGGCGATTGGCTCCGCCTTTCTTGGACAGGAAGCTGCGTCCTTCATCGGCCGAACGCGCATCGAAGGCGCTGAACATGAAGTTCAGCAGGTCGTTGGTGGCGGCGGGCTCCATCACCACGGTGTAGCGCCCTGGCTCCAGCGCTCTTGCGTCCACCGAACGCAGCGCCTTCTCGATGGCGATCTCGGAGGCTGCGCGCGGATCGAAAGCCTTGGGATCGTAGGCGGCGCGATTGACCCAGCCGGACCCACGGCCGTCTTCAGTGCGCGTCGTCACAGTGAAATTCAGCCCGCCCAGTTCCTGGAAGCCGAACACGCCGTTGGAGTTGGCGATGCAGTCGAAACCGACGCTGTCGTTGAAGAAGCCGGCTGCCTGCAGGCCGGCCTTCTTCGCTGCGGCGATACTGGCAAAGGCCACGTCGGCGCGATAATCCGGATTGAATGCCTCGGCGTTGCGGTTGAAGGTGTTGGTCGCCTTGAACTCCTGCTTGGCCACGGCCGGCATGAATTCCGGATTCTCCGGCGCCAGGCGCGCGATTTCCTCGGCGCGGCGCACGGCGGCTTCCAGCGACTTGGCATCGAACTGGTTGCAGGTGGCCGAGCCTTGCTTCTTGCCGAAAGCGACGCTGACCACCAGGGTCGTGTCTTCAATCTGACCGGCAGTGGAGACGCTGTTGTTGGCGTAACGCACATTGCCCTTGCGGCTGCCGCTCAGGTTGACGCGGCACTCGTCGGCCTTGGACATGGCCATCACTTTGTCGCAGATGCTTTTTGCTTCGTCTTTGCTCAGGAGTTTCATCTATCGCGTCCTTAGTCAATCTTGCGGGCAGTGTTGATCACGTTGATGCCATTGAAGCGCGTGGTCGAAGAACCATGCGAAACGGCGCTGACCTGGCTTGGCTGGCCCTTGCCATCAAAGAACGAGCCGCCCATACGCCAGTCGCGCTGGTCACAAGTGGCCGAACAGGAATTCCAGAACTCCTGCGTGTTCGACTGGTATGCCACGTCGTTCAGCATCTGGCCAACCTTGCCGTCCTTGATCTCGTAGAACAACTGGCCGCCGAACTGGAAGTTGTAGCGCTGCTGGTCGATCGAGTAGGAGCCGCGGCCCAGGATGTAGATGCCCTTCTTCACATCCTTGACCATCTCGTCCACCGACAAAGGCTTCTTGCCTGCTTCGAGCGAGACGTTAGGCATGCGCTGGAACTGCACGCTGCTCCAGGAATCCGCGTACGAGCAACCGTGAGACTCCTTCTCGCCGATGATATGCGCCTGGTCGCGCGTGGCCTGGTAATTCACCAGGATGCCGTTGCGGATCAGGTCCCATTTCTTTGAAGGCACGCCTTCATCGTCGTAGCCCACACAGCCCAGCGAACCGGGGGTGGTCTTGTCGGCCACGATGTTGACGATGTCGGAACCGTATTTGAAGTTCCTGCCCTTCCACTTGTCCAGCGTGGCAAAGGAAGTGCCGGCGTAGTTGGCTTCATATCCCAGCACGCGGTCCAGTTCCGTTGCGTGACCGACGTTCTCGTGAATGGTCAGGAACAGGTGTTCAGGGCTCAGCACCAGGTCGTACTTGCCTGGCTCGACCGACTTGGCCGACAGCTTTTCGCGCGCCTGCTTGCCGGCGGCTTTGGCGTCTTCGATGATGTCGTAGCCGCCGTTGTACAGCTGCGTCACGCCGCCTGCCGCGCGCACCTTGTGCTCCGGCCTGGCGTCGAAGAATTCATAACCCATGCCGGCCGGCGAAGACAGGCCGTCGCGGGTGCGGAACTTGCCGGTTGCCTTGTCCACTGCAGTCGCCGTGAACGGCGCCCACAGGCGGTGTACGTCCTGGTCGATGTAGGAACCGTCGGTCGAGGCAAAGTATTTCTGCTGATTGACCTGGAACAGGTTGGCGGTCATGAAGGAAGCGCCGGCATCCAGGCCAGCCTTGTTCGCGGCCAGCAGCATGTCGGCCTTTTCCTTGATCGGCACTTCGCGCCAATCCTTCTTGAAAGGCGTCTGCCATGCGACTTCGCCCACGCCTTTGACCGGCGCCAGTTGCACCGGCGAGGCCTGCAGGCGCGCGTTGGCGCGCGCAATGGCCACTGCCTGTCGCGCGGCGTCGGCGACGGCGTCGACAGTCAGCGCATTGGTGGCGGCGAAGCCGTACGCGCCGTTGGCGATCACGCGCACGCCGACACCGGTCGATTCGGTGTTGACGATGTTTTCAACGCGCGTGTCGCGGGTGGTGATGAACTGGTTCAGGTAGCGGCCAATGCGCACGTCGCAGTAGCTGGCGCCCGCCTTGGTGGCGGCGTTCAGCGCGGCGTCGGCGAGTTCTTTCTTGAACTTGCGGGCCATCGGATTCATCAGGTCCTCGGCGGCGATGGCGTTGCCGAAGACGGGGACCAGCATGGTGCCGCCGGCGGCAGCGGCGACTTTCAGGAAGGATCTACGTTCCAAGTGTGTTGCTCCAAAAACTTTAAACCGGCAAACCCGGGTCAGGCACAAGTGCCTGACCCGCCTACGCGGCGTGTACCGGCTGATCTACCGGCTTTAAACAGCGTCGGACAGTGAGGTGAAGTTGAAGTCCCGCACCTTCATCGCTGGAATCAGCAGTTGGAACTGCGACTCGTCGCCAGCCAGCACTTCCGGACGGCCCAGTTCTTCGATGTTGTTCAACATCGTTACCGGGCTTTCATTGAACCGGAAGTTCTTCAC
The DNA here is from genome assembly GCF_049913285.1 of Pseudoduganella sp. S-14. GTDB lineage: Bacteria > Pseudomonadota > Gammaproteobacteria > Burkholderiales > Burkholderiaceae_D > Rugamonas. The sequence continues at coordinate 842,581 of NZ_CP183991.1, read as the reverse complement.
CGGGTGCTTGATCTTGCCGTTCTCGATGTAGAAGGTGCCATCGCGGGTCAGGCCGGTCAGCAGCACGGTTTGCGGATCGACCATGCGGATATACCAGGTGCGGGTCACCAGGATGCCCTTCTTGGTCGAGGCAATCAGCTCCTCGGTCGACTTGGAACCGCCGGCCATGATGATATTGCCCGGCTGGCCGATGGCGCGCTGGCCCTGCTTCTTGCCCCAAAACGGCGAGTAGTTCATCGAAGCGATCTTGCCGTTCTTGATGATGTCCATGCGCTCGCGCGCCAGCAAGGTCTGGTTATCCCATGGCAGCACAGGAATATCCTTATCCCACGGGTCAGCCCACACGTTCACCTGCTCGTCGAACAGTTTTTCGCCCATGCGGTTGCCGCCGCCCTTCTTGGCCAGGAAGCTGCGGCCCTCGTCGGCCGAACGCGCGTCGAAGCTGTTGAACATGAATGCCAGCAGGTCGGAAGTGGCGGCAGGTTCCAGGATCACCGTATAGCGGCCAGGCTCCAGCGCCTTGGCTTCAGCCGAACGGATCGCCTTTTCCATCGCCACTTCGGCCGCTGCGCGCGGATCGAAGCGATGGACGTCCTGCGCATCGCGGCGCACCCAGCCCGAACCGCGGCCGTCTTCAGTACGCACGGTGCAGGTGAAGTCGATGCCGGTCTGCGACTGGTGGCCGAACACGCCGCGCGAGTTGGCGACGGTCTCGAACGAGGACTGGTCGGTAAAGAAGCCGGCAGCGACCAGGCCCTTCTTCTTGCAGGCCTCGATGCTGTAGGCAGCCACTTGCGCGCGGTACTCGGGATTGATCGCGTCGGTAGACTTGCTGAAGGTGTCGGAGCCCTTGAACGCCTGCTTGTCCGGCGTCGGCATGAACTCCGGATTCTCCGGCGCCAGTTTCGCCAGTTCTTCCGCGCGCTGCACGGCTTTCACCAGTGACTTGTCGTCGAACTCGTTGATGACTGCCGTGCCCTGCTTCTTGCCGAAGGCGACCGCCACGGACAATTGGGTATTTTCCACCAGGCCGGCAGTCGACACGGCGTTGCGCGCGTAGCGGATATTGCCGGTGCGGCTGCCGTTGATGGTAACGATGCATTCGTCGGCTTTGCTCAGCGACATGACCTTGTCGGCGATGCGCTTGGTCTCTTCCTGATTCAGGATCTTCATTCGTAGTCCTTTCGCCTTAGCCGATCTTGCGGGCGGTGTTGATCACATTGATGCCGTTGAAGCGCGAGGTCGACGAACCGTGCGACACCGCGCTCACCTGCATCGGCTGGCCTTTGCCGTCGAAGAAGGAACCGCCCATGCGCCAGTCGCGCTCATCGCACATGGCAGTGCAAGCGTTCCAGAACTCCTGGGTATTCGACTGGTAAGCCACGTCCTCCAGCATCTGGCCGATCTTGCCGTCCTTGATCTCATAGAACATCTGGCCGCCGAACTGGAAGTTGTAGCGCTGCTGGTCGATCGAGAAGGAACCGGCGCCCACGATGTAGATGCCCTTCTTCACGTCTTTCACCAGTTCGTCCGGGGTCAGCCTCTTCTTGCCAGCCTTGAGCGAAACGTTAGGCATGCGCTGGAACTGCACATTGCTCCAGGAGTCCGCGTAGGAGCAGCCGTGCGACTCTTTTTCGCCGATCACCGCCGCCTGGTCGCGCGTAGCCTGGTAATTGACCAGGATGCCGTCCTTGATGATGTCCCACTTCTTGCACTTGACGCCTTCGTCGTCGTAGCCGACCGCACCCAGCGACCCCTGGATGGTCTTGTCGGCCTCGATGTTGACCAGGTCCGAGCCGTACTTGAATTTCTTCGACTGCTGCTTGTCCAGGGTCGCGAAGGAAGTACCGGCGAAGTTGGCCTCGTAGCCCAGCACGCGGTCCAGTTCAGTCGGGTGGCCGACGGATTCGTGGATGGTCAGCCACATGTGTTCCGGCGACAGCACCAGGTCGTACTTGCCCGGCTCCACCGACTTGGCGGTCAGCTTTTCCTTGGCCTGGCGGCCGGCGGCCTTCGCATCCTCGACCAGGTCGTAGGTACGGTTGTACAGCGTAGCGACGCCGCCCGCTGCCTTGATCTTGTCCTCCTTGCGGCCGTCCAGGTATTCATAGCCCATGCCGACCGGAGTGCCCAGGTCGGAACGGCTGCGGAACTTGCCGGTCGACTTGTCAACGGCGGTGGCGAAGAACGGCACCCACAGGCGATGCAGGTCCTGGTCGATATAGGAACCGTCGGTGGAAGCGAAGTACTTCTGCTGGTTGACCTGGAACAGCAAGGACTGGATGAAGGAAGCGCCGGCTTCCAGTGCGCCCTTGTTGGCGGTGATCAGCAGGTCGGCCTTCTCCTTGATCGGCACGGTGCGCCAGTCTTTCTTGATCGGGGTCGCCCACGAAACTTCGCCCACGCCCGGCGTCGGCGCCAGCTGCACACCGGCTGCCTGCAGCTTGGCATTGGCCTTGGCGATGGCGACCGCCTGGCGCGCCGCGCCGGCCACGCCGTCCGGCGACATGTCGCTGGTGGCGGCAAAGCCGTAGGCGCCGTTGGCAATCACGCGCACGCCCACGCCTGCGGATTCGGTATTGGTGACGTTTTCGATGTTCAGGTCACGGGTGGTGATGAACTGGTTCAGGTAGCGGCCGATGCGCACGTCGCAGTAGCTGGCGCCGGCCTGGGTGGCCGCGGTCAGCGCGGTATCAGCCAGCGTTTTCTTGAACTTCACTTCCACGGGCTTTACCAGCTCGTCGGCCGCAATGGCGCGGCCAAAAGGCATCATCATGGCAGCCATCGCACCGCCGCTCATGTTGAGGAATGCACGTCGTTCCATAGTCTCTCCAGGGTTATCGTTTTTACCTAAGACAGCTTGCAGGGATCAAATCGTACGCAATTTTTATGCCATTGTGTAAAGCTTGTACAAACCTGAAACATTTGAAAATTAAATGGGGACGTACCCCATTTAACAGGAAATTTCTTTTTAAATGGGGTACGTCCCCATTTAATTTTCCAGTGTCCGCCCAGTGTCCGCACACCGTCCGCGCGGACACTTGACCGGGCGGCCAGCTTGCACGATCATCAAGTCCCGGGCGACCGGAGCCGCTGTGTCGCCTGCCCAACGAAAAAAGGAGACTCCTGAATGAAACAGTACGTCCTGGCCGGCCTGCTGGCCGTCGGCTTTACCAGTTTTTCCGGCGTTGCACTGGCAGATCCTGCCCTGAAAGCTGCAATCGCCAGCCCTACCCGCAACGCGGACAACATCAAACGCGACCAGTACCGCCATCCTTACGAGACCCTGACCTTCTTCGGCATCAAGCCGAACATGACGGTGGTCGAACTGTCGCCGGGCGGCGGCTGGTACACCGAAATCCTGGCGCCCTATCTGCGCGACCAGGGCAAGCTGATTACTGCCGGCTCCAGCCCGCAATCGGGCGACGAACGCGTGCGCAAGTCGGCTGAACGCTTCCAGGAGTTCCTGGCCAAGCAGCCGGGCCGCGACAAGGTGGTGCTGGGGGCCTTCGAACCAGGCAACGGCGTATACACTTACGCGCCGAAAGGCAGCGCCGACATGGTGCTCACGTTCCGCAACATCCATAACTGGATCGGCACCGGCGACGAGAACATGAAGAAGCTGATGGCCAGCATCTACGACACCCTGAAACCAGGCGGTATCTTCGGCGTGGAAGAACACCGCCTGCCGTCCGCCATGACCCAGGATGCCAAGGCCAGCACCGGCTATATGCACGAAGCCTATGTCATCAAGATGGCCGAACAGGCCGGCTTCAAGCTGGTGGCAAAGTCTGAAGTCAACGCCAATGCCAAAGATGACGCCAACCACGAGAACGGGGTGTGGGCCTTGCCGCCGACCTTCACCAACAAGGACAAGGACCGCGCCAAATACGCTGCCATTGGCGAGAGCGACCGCATGACGCTGAAGTTCGTCAAGCCGCAGTAATCGGTGCTGAAAAAGCTGCAACGCGCTGCCGCCGGCTTGCTGCTGGCGGCGGCATCCACCCTGGCCAGTGCGGGCGCCGCGGCCAATGCGCCGCTGATGCGCTTCGTCCTGCCCTCGGTCACGCCTGGCTCCGAGGTACAGGTCACCTACTTCCACCTGCTGCTGCGCCTCGCGCTGGAAAAGACCGACGGCCCCTTCTCCATCGAGTTCTATCCCCACGAACTGACCAGCCCGCGCCGCGCCCTGGAACTCAAGCGCAATGGCGTCATCAACATCATGTGGGACGGCACCAACGCCGAGCGCGAGCGCGACCTGCTGCCGATTCGCATCTCCCTGGTGCGCGAGCTGAACGATTACCGCGTCTTCATGATCCGCAAGGAGGATGAAGCGCGCTTCCGCGAGGTTCGCAACCTGGGCGACCTGCGCAAGCTGACTGCCGGCGCGGGCGTCAACTGGCCGTCGGTGGACGTGTTGCGCCACAACCGCCTGCCGGTTGAAACGACGGTCAATTACAGTTCTTTGTTCCCGATGCTGAAAGCGAAGCGCTTCGACTACATGCCGCGCGGCGTGCACGAGGCCTGGGCCGAGGAACAGGTGTATGGGAAGGATGGATTGATGGTGGAACCGACCATCTTCCTGCATTACCGCGTACCGTTCTATTTCTTTGTCAGCAAGGACAACAAGGCGTTGGCGGCGCGGGTGGAGCGAGGCTTGAAACTTGCGCAAGCCGATGGCAGTTTCGACAAACTGTTGAACGGCTACCCGGCTTTCCAGCGCGCCCTGGGGGAGATCGCGGCGCGCAAGCGCAAGGTATTTGAACTGGAGCTTCCTAGCGCGATTGCAGGCGGCTCATCAAGGTGACAAAGCCGTATCCGGCAACGAAAAGACCGCCCAAGACGACGGCAATTGAAACGATCAGGCTAGTCATTCATTCTCCCATGTGCATAAACCAGCCGCTATTATGCTGCATGCGCACATGAATGATTCTCACACTTCGTTTCAAGATTGTCGGAATTTTGTCATTTTTTCACCGGAGTAAAGGACAAATCGGCGAAGTCATAGCTGAAATCAGTCTCGGTGGACACTGGCGCCATCTTCATGCGATCAATCGAACCGTCCGGATTCAGCGAAAACGTCACATAGGCATCGGCGTTGAAATTGCGCTCCTTCCAGCGCACGATGAACGTGTCGTGCTGGAAGTGCTCCAGCGTGCCGGTCAAATCCGGCGTGCGGCTGAACGACATGAGCTGCTTGCCGCCTTCCTGCCTGATGCTCACCGTGCCATACCAGGGGTCGTTATAGTCGCCGTTGTAGGATGCCAGCGGCAGCGAAGGCCTGGACGCCGCCGCCCGGGCTGAGGACAGCTTGCCCTGGCGCGCCAGTTCTTCCTTGTGCATTTCAGCTTCCTGCTCGGCGTAGAGCTTGATCCAGTCGGTCGGCGCCGCGCCCAGGTAATGGTCCAGGATGCGCCATTGCAGCGCCGTCATGGCCGGGCCGTTTTCCGCATTGGTGAAGATGGCCACGCCCAGCTTCTCTTCCGGCACCATCACGATGCGCGAATAAAAGCCCTGCAACGCGCCGCCGTGCATGGCGACCTTGCGGCCGCGGTAATCGCGCAGCTGGAAACCCAGGCCGTACGCCGCGAAGTTTGGCCTGGTGGCAGCCAGTGCCGGTTTCGGATCGCTGATCTTCATCGGCGTTTGCTGGGTCCACATCTCGCGCGCCTGCTTGGCGCTGAACAGCTGCTTGCCGTTCTCCATCTTGCCTTCGTTGAGCAGGACCTGCATCCACTTGGCGATGTCTTGCGCATTGGTCTGGATGCCGACCGCGCCAACCGCGTTTTGCACCGGCATCGGCTTGACTACGGCGGCCTTGCCATGGATCTTGCTGTGCGGCGCCGAGTAGTCGGCCGTTTTCAGCATGTCATCGACATTGGTGGTGCTGCCATTCATGCCCAGCGGCGCCAGGATGCGTTCGCGCGTCGCCTCTTCCCAGCTCTTGCCGGACTTCTGCGCTACGATCTTGCCGGCCACGATGTACAGCAGGTTGTCGTAGGCGTAGCTGTTGCGAAAGCTGGTCGCCAGCTTGACATTGCGCAGGCGGTCGATGATTTCATCGGTGCTGAAGGTCGTGGTCGGCCACCACAGCAGGTCGCCGGCGCCCAGCCCGAGGCCGCTGCGGTGCACCAGCAGGTCGCGCACGGTCATGGCTTGGGTCACGTAGGCGTCCGCCATCTGGAAACCCGGCAGGTGTTTGGTAACCGGGTCGTCCCAGCCCAGCTTGCCCTCGTCCACCAGCTGCGCCAGTGCGGCAGCGGTAAAGGCTTTCGAATTCGAGGCAATCTCGAACAGGGTTTGCCCCGTGACCGGCGCCGGGTTGCCGAGCCGGCGCACGCCGAAGCCCTTGGCCGCCACCAACTTGCCGTCCTTGACGATGGCGATGGCCATGCCGGGCACGTCGAAGGTCTTCAGCGCCAGGTTGACGTCACGCTCAAGGTCGAAGGCTGGCGCACTGGCGGCGGCAGCGGCTACCGCGCCTTCCGCCGCGGCGATGGCCGGCGCGCCGATGGCGGCGCTGGCCGCGAAGGCCAGCATGAGCAGGGCCGCAATTCGTTTCTTCAGCAGCATGGTCATTTCTTCAGCAATTTATCGACGGAACCCTGGGTCTCAGGATGGTAGCGCGGCCGCGCCTTGGCGTAGACGCCTTTGGCCCATGCTGCTTCGTTCGGGTTGTTCAGCAGCGCCTTGTACAGCGGAACCACGAACTTCTGGCGCCCCACGCTCATGAGGAAGGCATTCAGCGGCTCGCGCACGCCATAGCCCGCATGCACGGACGCCAGCAGGAAGCGGAAGCCGATTTCATTATTCTTCGTATCGCGCAGCTTGAAGGCCTCATCAAGCTCCTTCATTTGCGCAGCATTGGCCTTGCTGTCGATGCCGTTCAGGAAATGCATCCACTCCAGCGCGGTCCACTGCTGCGTCTCCAGCAGGCTGGTGCCCAGCTCGCCTTTCAACCAGGCGTCGCGCTTGCCGTCCAGCGCGGCCAGGCGCGGCGAATTCACGTACTGCGCGCTGGCCGGGATGCCGCTGCCGTGCAGCCATTCGTCCAGCTCCGCATCGCCCATGATGGCGGGATTCTTTGCCAGCAGGTTCTTGCGCAGGTAGTCGACGAATTCGGCGGTGGTCGCCGACTGGAAGGCGTGCTGGTCGAACCAGCCGCGCAGGAAGGGGTCGAACACTTCGCGGCCGGCACGCTGCTCCAGCGTGTGCAGCAGCCAGGCGCCTTTCGGGTAAGCCAGGCCCTCGTCGGTGTAGGTGTCCGGATTGTTGTCGGGGTCCTTGGTCAGCAAGGCCTGCTTGGCGGGCGGGATGTCTTTCAGCGAAGCGACGGCTTCGGCCTGCTCCACTTGCAGGTTCATGTCGGCCACTTCCTTGCCGTACAGGCTTTCCACGATGCGGGTGGTGACGTAGGTGGTAAAGCCCTCGTTCAGCCACCAGTGCTTCCACGAAGCGTTGGTCACCAGGTTGCCGGACCAGCTGTGCGCCAGCTCGTGCGCGATCAGGTCGTTCAGGCTGCGATCGCCCGCGATCATGGTCGGGGTCAGGAAAGTCATGCGCGGGTTTTCCATGCCGCCGATCGGGAACGAGGGCGGCAGCACCAGCATGTCGTAGCGCCCCCAGCGATAAGGGCCGTACAGCGCTTCGGCAGCATTGATCATCTTCTCGGTGTCGGCCAGCTCGTAGGCAGCGGCATCGATGCGGCCGGGCTCCGCGTACACCGCGGTGCGCGGGCCGAGGTTGCGCAGCTCGATCTCGCCGATGGCGATGGCCAGCAGGTAGGCCGGGATCGGCTGCGGCATCTTGAAGTCCCAGCCGCCCTTGCCGGTCGCATGCTGGTCGCCTTCCGCGCTCATTACGACACGCATGCCGGCCGGCGCGTCGATATGGGCGCTGTAGGTGAAGCGCACCGCCGGCGTATCCTGCACCGGCGCCCAGGAACGTGCATCGATGGTTTCCGACTGGCTGAACATGAAGGGGCGCTTGCCCGACAGCGTCTGCTCGGGATTCATCCACTGCAGCGCATTCGCGCTCGGCGCGGTACGGTAATAGATGCGGACTTTCTCGGGCTGCGATTGCAGGGCGATGCGCAGGGCGCGGCCCTTCTTAGGATCTTGCTTGTCGAGCATGAAGGAGGCCGGCGCCCAGTTGCCGTCCGGGCGCTGCACTTGCACGCGCGCGATCTTGAGCTGGCGCGTGTCGAGCACCAGGGTGCGCGCCGACTTGTCGATCCAGTTCAGCGACAGTTCCGCATAACCGTCGAGCGTCTTGCGGGTGAAGTCGGCTCTCAGGTCCAGGTGCAAGTCAGTGGTGCGCACCTGGTCGTAGCGCGCAAAGCTCAGCGGATCCTGCGCCCGCGCGGGTAGCGCAAACGCAGCCGCCAACGCAGCAGCAGTCAAAGACAGTCGGAACATGGCATCTCTCTGTTGTTACAAGCGCGCAGAGGATAGCACACCTAAAGTCGGGGTCAGGTTGGCAATCGGACATCTGGTGCAGCCCGATGTCCGATTGCCAGACCTGACCCCGGCTTTCAAATTACACTTTAATGTCTATCTCGTAGGTTGTGCCGTCGTCGACCAGGGCGATTTCCGTTGGCGAGGCGCTGGCTTCGCCGCGGGTGATGCGCAGGACGTAGGTGCTGCTGCCGTGGCGGTAATGCAGCGTGAAACCTGGCCAGGATGCCGGCATGCGCGGCGCCAGCAGCAGCTTGTCGGCCTGGCGCGTCAGGCCGAGCAGGGATTCCAGCAGCAGGCGGTACATCCAGCCCGAGGACCCGGTGTACCAGCTCCAGCCGCCGCGGCCGACGTGCGGTTCGACGGCGTAGACGTCGGCTGTCACCACATACGGCTCGACCTTGTAGCGCGCGCAGGATTCGGCATCCGAACCGTGCCGTACCGGATTGATCATCCGCATCAGGTCCCAGGCCCGTTCAACGTCCCCCAGGCGCGCGAAGGCCATCACGGTCCAGATAGCGGCGTGGGTGTACTGGCCGCCGTTCTCCCTTACGCCCGGCACGTAGCCGCGGATATAGCCGGGATTCAGCGCGGACTTATCGAACGGTGGATCAAGCAGCTGGATCAGGCCGAACTCGCGCCGCACCAGCCGCGCTTCCACCTGCTCCATCGCGCCTTCCACGCGCGCCTTGTCGGCAGCGCCGGTCAGCACACCCCAGCTTTGCGAGATCGAGTCGATCTGGCATTCCTCGTTCTGTGCGGAGCCTAGCGGGGTACCGTCGTCGAAGTAGGCGCGGCGATACCACTGGCCGTCCCATGCATTGGCTTCGATATTGGCCGCAATCTGTTTGGCCTGCTCGCGGCACTCGCTGGCGAAAGAGGCGTCGTCGCGCCTCTCGGCCACTTCGGCAAAGCGCTGCAGCACTTCAATCAGGAACCAGGCCAGCCAGACGCTCTCGCCCTTGCCGTGCTCGCCTACTTTGTCCATGCCGTCGTTCCAGTCGCATGAGCCGATCAGCGGCAAGCCATGCTCGCCAAACCGCAGTCCATTGCGGATGGCGCGCACGCAGTGCTCGTACAAGTCACCCGCATGGGCCGAGCGGTTCGGCATGTCGTAGTAGGAATCCTCTTCCGGCTGCACGGGGCGGCCTTCCAGGTAAGGTGCCTGCTCATCCAGCACAGACATGTCTCCCGTGCTGGACACATAGCGCCATGCCGCGAGCGGCAGCCATAGGTAGTCATCCGAGCAGTGCGTGCGCACGCCTCGGTCGGAAGGCGGATGCCACCAGTGCTGCACGTCGCCCTCCACGAACTGGTGCGCCGCGCACAGGATCAAATGCTCGCGCAGGATGTCGGGACGCGTATGCACCATCGCCATCGCGTCCTGCAGCTGGTCGCGGAAGCCGAACGCGCCGCCGCTCTGGTAATAGCCGCTGCGCGCCCACATGCGGCAGGCAATGGTCTGGTACATCAGCCAGCCGTTGACCAGCACATCGAGCTCCGGCTCAGGCGTCTGTACCTGCACCGCACCCAGCACCTTGTCCCAATGCGCATGCACTTCGCCCAGCGCCTGCAGCGCCGCACCGCGCCCGCCATGCCGTTGCACGACATTGGTGGCGTCGGCATTGCGGCGGCCTCCCATGCCGAGCACGAACACGATCTCGCGCTCCTGCCCTGGCTGCAGCTCGAACGGCGCCTGGATCGCCGCGCAGGCATCCAGTCCCGCGCCGGCCTTGCCCGACAAGCGCACGCGCCGCAGCGCTGCCGGCCGCGCCAGGCTGCCGTTGCGACCGATGAACTCCGTGCGGTCGCAGGTCACGGTGCGCACAGAAGCATCGGCATTGAAGAAGGCTACGCGGCCGGAGAATTCCGTGTTGTAGGCATTGCGTGCAAACAGGGCGCCGCTCACCGGATCGATTTCAGTCACGATATGCATGCCCGACTTGGAGCGCATATCGCCCAGCACCCATTCCACATATCCCGTTACCGACAGCTTGCGCGCCTGGTCGGAATCGTTGCGCACCCGGATCACCGTGTAACGCACAGGCGCATCCAGCGCCACGAAGGTGGTCATGCGGCTGCTGATGCCCGCTTCCGCGTACTCGAACGAAGAATAGCCAAATCCGTGGCGCGTCAGGTAGCTGCCTGCGCCCGGCGCAGGCAAGGCGCATGGCGACCAGACACGGCCGCTCTGCTCGTCGCGCAGGTAGAACGCTTCGCCGCTCAGGTCCGACACCGGGTCGTTATGCCATGGCGTCAGGCGGAACTCATGCGCGTTCTCCTGCCAGGTGTAGGCCTGGCCGCTTTCCGATACAACGCTGCCGAACTGCGCGTTGGCGATCACGTTCGACCACGGCAGCGGCGTGCGTTCTCCGGCGCTGGTGGCGATGACATATTCCTTTCCGTCCGGCGTGAAACCGCCCAGGCCATTCACCAGGATCAAGTCATCCGGCAACGGGACGCCAGCCGCGGCATCGCGTTCAAGCGCTTCGGTGCGCGCTTCCGCCATCAGCGGCGGCATGCGCAGCGTGGGCGCCACGCCGCGCTTCAACTGGTCGGCCAGCGTGCCGCGTTCGTCGCTCAGGACAGCGCGCGCCACCGTCTGCAGCAGCACCCGGTCTTCCGGCGCGATGCCTTCGGTCGGCCGCACGAAGATGCCGCCCGGCCGGTCGATCGCCTGCGCATCCAGTCCGGAAGCGATCAACCCCATGATCTGGTCATGGAGGGCCTGGCGGTAGCCGGAGCGGTCCTCGTACCAGATCACCAGGTCCACCACCAGCCCTTTCAGGCGCCAGTAGGCGTGCGCCTGCACCAGCTGCCGCGCCAGTTCGATATTGGCGGCATCGCGGATTTCCATCAGTACGATCGGCAAGTCGCCGGAAATGGCGTAGGCCCACAGGCCGGATTGGCCGCGCTGGTTGCGCACCAGCACGCCGGCATCGGCACGCAGGGCCGCATTCGGATAGATCACATGGTTGGCCAGGCGCGCGTACAACTGGGCCTCGGCTTCGCTGGCATTGAGCTGCCGCAGCACCACCTGGCTGTGCGTCCATGCCAGCTCGAACACGCGGTCCGCCATGTGGCGGTCCTGGTATTTGTCGATCAGGTATTGCGCGGCATCGCGCGTGTCGGTCATGCCGGTCACCACGTCGATCACCGACACCTGCCCCGGCTCCAGCGCAATACGGTAGCGGATTGCCACCACGGGATCGAGCACCGAGCCCTCGCTGCCGGACAGCGGCCCAGGCTCCCGCAGCGCCAGCGGCGCCTGCGCCGTGTTGCCGCGGCCGATGAAGCGCGCCCGGTCGGTTTCGTAGGACACCTGCTGGACCTGCGCATCGTGCACCGTCATCACATGCAGCAGGTAAGGCGTTTTCTCATCCTTGCCGCGCGGACGGCGCGTGCACAGGATGGCGCTTTCGTCCTCCACGATCTCGGTCTGAACGAACAGCTTGCTGAATGCCTGGTGCGCGTTATCCGCCGGCGCCGGCGCCATCACCACTTCGCCGAAGCTGGTGACCTCGATGATGCGGCGCCGCTCGGAATGGTTGCTGATGCGCGTGCGGCGCATTTCGATATCGTCCTCCGGCGACACCACGATTTCCGTGTACAGCTCGATCTCGTTGTCGCTGCGGCGGAATTCTGCGCGGCCTTCGGAGAAGACCACCTCCAGCCGCTTCGGCTCGGCTTGGGTCGGCTGGTAGGTGGTGGACCAGACGGCGCCGTCCTCCACGTCCTGCACGTAGCAGAACTGGCCCCAGTTGTCGCGCGTGCTGTCTTCGCGCCAGCGGGTCACGGCCAGGTTGTTCCAGCGGCTGTAGCTGCCGCCGGCGCTGCTCACCATCACGTGGTAGCGGCCGTTCGACAGGAGCTGGGTTTCCGGCACCGGCGGCGTATGCTGGCTCATGATGCGCATCGGCGCCGCCTGGTCGGGAACCGTGCTGCGCACCGAGGCCTGCTCCGCGCTGGCCGAATGGAAGGCGCCGATGCGCGGGCTGCGTTCCTGCAGCACCAGCAGGGTCGACTGCAACAGCGGGTCGGATTCGAAGCGGCGCTGCATCGGCCGGTCGTTCAGCACATAGCTCAGCGCCAGCAAGCCCATGCCCTGGTGGTGCACCATGAAGGACTTGATGATGGCATATTGCTGGCCGCGCGGCAGGCGCGCCGCCGTGTAATCGATCGCCTCGTAAAAGCCGTAACGTCCCATGAAGCCCATGGCCGCCATCTTCTGCAGGTTCTGGCAAGCGGTATCCGGGTCGACCATCAACCCCAGCATGGTGGCATACGGCGCCACCACCAGGTCTTCCGCCAGGCCGCGTTTCAGTCCGATGCCCGGCACGCCGAAGGCCCGGTACTGGTAGTTCAGCGCCGCGTCGGTGGTGTTGTAGCCGGATTCGGAAATCCCCCACGGCACATTGCGCTGCCTAGCGTATTCCACCTGCGCCGCCACCACCGACTGGTAGGTCTGGTCCAGCAAGGTGCTCGGGTAGGTCGGCATCACCAGCAGCGGCATCAGGTACTCGAACATCGAGCCGCTCCAGGACAGCAGCACCGGTTGGCCGTGCACTATGCAAAGCTGGCGCCCCATGGCGAACCAGTGCTCCTGCGGCAGTTGTCCTTGCGCGATGGCGACAAAGCTGGCCAGCCGCACTTCGGAGGCCAGCAAGTCGTAGCAGCTCGCATCCAGCCGCCGCTCGCTCAGGTTGTAGCCGATGGCCAGCAGCTTGGTGGTCGGGTTGAACAGGAAGCCGTACTCGCACTGGGCGAATTCGTTGGCCTGGTGCGACAGACGGTTCAGCGTGTCGAGCCGCTCGCGCGCGCGCGCCGCGCCCTGCTCCACCAGCGTTGCCAGCTGCTGCTGGCGTTCGCGCTCGTCCGGCGCCAGGTCGCTCGGCACCGCCCCCGGCAAAGGCCAGCTGGCCAGTTCGCGCAAGGTCGGTACGCGGTCGAGCGTCGTGTCGTATTGCGCGTCGGCCTGCGCCGTGATCCAGGGCGCGAAGCCGTCCAGTTCGTCCAGCAGGCTGCGGCACTGCGCATGCAGCGCACCAGCCCACGCCGCAACTTGCGGATCGAGTGGCACCGAGGCCTGGCGCAGGAACAGTTCGGCGCCCTCGCAAGCGCGCAGCAGCCAGGCGCGCTGCTGCCGCAAGCTTGGCGGATAGTCAGGCGGCGGTGCAGCAATGGCCGCTTCCAGCGCGGCCAGCGAATCGGCTGCCACGCTGCCCGCCGTTGCCGCGGCTTCACGCAGCAGGGCGCAGGTGGTGGCCAGTCCTTGCGCCAGGTTCGGATGCACGATCGGCAGTTCGGCAATGCCGACCAGGCCGGCCTGCAGCGTGAGCAGGTGCCCGGCCAGGTTGCCGCTGTCGACGGTGGAAATATAGATCGGATGCAGCGGCTTCATCGACTGGGTGTCGTACCAGTTGTAGAAGTGGCCCTGGTGTCGTTCAAGCTGCGACATGCTGTCCAGCGTGCTGGCCGTGCGCGCCACAAGCTGTGCGCCGGAAATGTAGGCGAAGTCGTAGGCGGTCAGGTTGGCCAGCAGGGCCATGCCCATATTGGTGGGCGAGGTGCGATGCGCCACCACCTGGGTTGGATGCTCCTGCATATTATCCGGCGGCAGCCAGTTGTCTTCCGGGCCGACAAAGGTTTCAAACCACAGCCAGGTCTTGCGCGACAGCTTGTGCAGGAACAGGTTCTGGTCTTCCTTCAGCGCCCGCTGCACGCGCGCGATCGGGAGGCTGATCCACCACGCCACCATCGGCGAGACGAACCATGCCGCGACAAAGATCAGCGCCGCCTCGACGGCTTGAGGGCGCAGCGCGGCCAGGCCGGCCCCGGCTCCCAGCGCCAGCAGCGGCGCAATCCACATGGTGCGCCAGTTGCTGGCCAGGCTGGTGCCGGCATGCGACAGCCCCGATGCCCGCCATTCCAGCAAGCGGCGCCGCGACACCAGCAGGCGCCATCCGGTGCGGACGATGGCGTCCAGGCTGACATAAGCCTCATACGGCAGGAATACCAGCGTCAGCAAGGCGTGCGCGAACTGCATGCCGCTGCGGCGCAGCGAAGCCGGCGCATGCTGGCTCCACAGCGTGTCGTCGGGCTTGTGCAGCAAGTCGTGGATGGCGCTGGCCAGCGGCGGCAGGAAGATGATCGCCAGCACGGCGCAGGCCCAGAACCATGGATGCGGCAGGGCGGCAAAGGCCATCAGCAGCGACAAGGTCAGGACCGGCGCCACCAGGCTGCGGCGCAAGTTGTCGAACAGCTTCCAGCGCGAGAGCGCGGACAGCGGATTCCTTTCATGCTTGCCGCCCGCCAGCGGCACGCGCTGCATCAGCCATGGCAGCAGTTGCCAGTCGCCGCGGATCCAGCGCTGGCGCCGGCTCACGTCATCGCGGTAGCGCGCCGGATAGTGTTCATACAGCTGGCCGTCGCTCAGCAGGCCGGCGCGCAGGTAGCAGCCTTCCAGCAGGTCGTGGCTCAGGATGCGGTTCTGCGGCAGGCGCCGGCCCAGCACTTCTTCGAACACGTCGACATCGTAGATGCCTTTGCCGATAAAGGAGCCTTCGGCAAAGACGTCCTGGTAGACGTCGCTGACGGTGCGCGTATAAGGATCGATTCCCGGTTCGCCGCCGCACAGTTTTTCATAGCGCGAAGCATCCTCGCTCGGCAGGCTGACCGCGACGCGCGGTTGCAGGATGCCATAACCGGCCACCACGCGCCGCAGGCGCTGGTCGATGCGCGGCAGGTTGAGCGGGTGGCGCATGGTGGCAACAAACTGGCGCGCGGCATCGCGCGGCAGCTGCGTGTCGCTATCGAGCGTGATCACATATTTAAAGGCGGGCAGGTCTTCTATCTCGCCAACGATCAGCGAAAACGCGTCCTGCGCGCCGCCGCGCATGAAGCGGTTCAGATCGGACAGCTTGCCGCGCTTGCGCTCCTCGCCCATCCAGGCGCGCTGCGCTGCGTTCCAGCGGCGCGGGCGATGCAGCAGCAGGAAGGGCGCGGCGGCGTCCTGTTCCGTGTACTTCAGGTTCAGGCGCGCGATGTTGGCGGCCGCGCGCTCGGTCAGGGCAGCGTCGGCCGGCTGCGTCTCCTCCTGTGCATCGGCAAAGTCCGTCAGCAGGCAGAAGCGCAGGTTGGGGTCGCGGTTGGCCAGGAAGCGCACCTCGAGCTGCTCGCACAGCTCATCGACGTTCTCGCGGCTATACAGCAGGGCCGGCACCGCCACGACGGTGCGTGCATCGGGCGGAATGCCATGGCGAAAATCCATGCGCGGCAAGGGGCGCGGCTCGACAAACAGCGTCGCCACCCAGTTGACCAGGGCCAGCGCCAGCTGGCTGCTGCCCATCAGTGCGAGAATGCCCAGCACCAGCAGCGCCCACGGCTGCACGCCGTCGCGCCAGGCGCGCTCCAGCATCAGCGCAGTGGCGATCACCGACAGCGCGCCGATTGCCCCGAGATAGGAAAGCAAGGGCGAGGTGCGCATGGTGCGCTTGAGGGAGCGCAGCGGCGGCAGGCGGACGCCGACCTGGCGCTCCAGCAGCAGCATGCCGTCGCCGACCAGGTAATAGCCAACGTGATGCAGGCGCGTGTCCTGATCGGCGGCGCGCGCGCGCGCCAGCTCGAGCGCCTGCTGCGCCACTTCCGCCTCAGTTGCGCGCGAATAGCGCGCCATGCGTTCCACGCTGTGGCGGTATTGGTCGCGCGTGGAGAAGTCCATGTCCGGGTAGGTGCCGGCCGGATCTTCGCGCAAGGACTGCTCGACCACGCTCATGGTCTCGACAAACTCCTGCCAGTCCATGGTGCCGAGGAAGCGCAGGCTGCCGATGCTGTTGGCGATCGACACCTGCTCGGCCGCCTGCAAATGGATTTCAGCCTGGATCTGCTGCTCGATGGTCTGGCCGGACTCCGCCAGGCGGTAGGTGATCCAGTTGAGCGCCAGTGTCAGCACCGGGCTTTGCCCCTGCAAGCGGCGCGCCAGTTCGGCCACGAAGCCACTGGTGATCGGCGGCTCGGAACGCGCCATGTCGGCCACCAGCAAGATCAAGCCGCTCGGGTTCTTGTCGGCGATTTCCACCATCTGGTCGGCCCAGCTATTGGCCAGGTCGCGCTGGAAGCGGTTTTCCGCCACGCGCGCCGCCACGCGACGCAGGTTCTCGATCAGCGCCAGGCGCAGCATGATGGGAATGGCCCACAGCTCGCCCAGCTTCAAGGTTGCCACTTCCTGATAGGCTTCCACGAAACGGCTCAGGCTTTCCGGATCGACGCGGCCGTCGCCGTGCGCGATGATTTCCAGCGCAATCTGGTAGACGCGCGGCGTGCCTTCCGGCGCGCCCTTGGCCAGGCGCGGCAGCTCCTTGCTGTAGTCCTTGGGCAGGTGGCGCCGCGCGGTGCGGATCTGGTCTTCGATCAGGTAGAAGTTGTCGAGCAGCCATTCCGATGCCGGCGTCACCTGGCGGCCTTCCTTGACTGCCGCGGTCAGGCCTTCGCAGGTGGCGCCGAGCAGCACTTCGTTCTCGCTCAGCCTCGCCAGCAGGCGGTCGCCACCGCCGCGCTTGCTGAGTTCATGGCTGGCGGCCAGCGCGCGGCCATGCTGCTCCATCTGTTGCGCGCTGAACAGCTCACCGCGCAGCGGCAAATCATCTTCCTCACCGGTCCCTTTTTCCAGGGACCCCGATTCCGATTGCTTGAAACCGGCACTAGCGGCCGGCCATAAAAAAGGGTTCTCTTTCAAGGGGGCCTCACACTTATTCTTGGAACTGCCGTGCAGACGGGCAGTATGTTCCAAGCAATGTTAGGCGGGCGCACGGCACGCGACTGTTCGCTAGCGTACATATGGCTTTCTTACAGATCAGCGCGTTTCAGGCGCAAAATTTCGCGTCAGAAAGATCACGAGTTTTTTTGCCAAGTGAGGCGCATGACGGCCAATCGCTGCCAGGCCAGCGGCGGCAGTGTATGCTGTTAAGTTTCCCAAAAGCCACCGCCATTTGCATGAAGAAAATCGCTCTCCCCCTGTTGCTCATCGTCCAGGCCTTGAACGGCGCTTACGCACAAGAGCAAGCCAGCACCGACCAAGCCACGCCAAAAGTTGAAATCAAGGGCAGCGCGGCGATGGATATCCGCCGCAACGACACCGCGACCAAGATCGTGGTGACGCAGGAGGAGATCCTGAAAAATGGCGACACCAGCATCGGCGAAGTGCTCAAGCGCCTGCCCGGCATCACGCTGGACGGCGTGCAAGGCCGCGGCGGCAATATCCGCATGCGTGGCCTGGGCAGCGGCTACACCTCGATCATGTTGAACGGCGAGCCGGCGCCACCGGGTTTCTCGCTCGATTCGCTGACACCAGACATGATCGAGCGCATCGAAGTGATGCGCGCCGCCACCGCCGAGTTCAGCACCCAGGCCATTGCCGGCGGCATCAACATCGTGCTGAAGAAAGCCATCTCCACTGCGCAGACCGAGATCAAGGCCGGCCTGCAATCGGATAACGGCCAGCCCGGCGCCAGCGTCAACCTGCAAATGTCGGACCGCAAGGGACCGTGGTCGTATTCGATCGGCGGCGGCTTCCTGCACGGCGATTTCGATCGCCCCAGCCATACCGTCACCGAAGCTAGCGGCAGCGCACCATTGCTGCGCCGGGGCGAAGCCAGCAGCGAAGGCTACTTCCGCAACTTCAACCTGGCGCCGCGCATCAACTACGCGATCAAGCCGGGCGACGTGATCACTTCGCAGAGCTTCATTGCGGTCAACCGCTTCCGCGCCCACAACACGGAACGCATCAGCACCGTGTACGGCCAGGAGCCGATGTTCAGCAGCCTGGACCAGGACATCAAGGCCGACATGGAATTGTTCCGCACGGACCTGAGCTGGGCGCGCCCGCTGGCCGGCGGCGCCAAGCTGGATATGAAGGCAGGCCTCAACTACAACCACCGCAACGTGGGCGCGCCGAACCTGCAGACCGGCGCGCAGTTTGCGCGCAAGCGCACCGTCACTTCCGAGTCGACCGACAAGGGCTTCACCACGACCGGCAAGTACTCCAGCCCGATCGTGCCGGGCCACGCCCTGGCGAGCGGCTGGGATATCGGCTACAGCAAGCGCGATGAGGACCGCATCCAGCGCGAAGAATACCTGCGCGCGCCGGCCGGAATCGCGCCGCAGAACCTCGACGAAGTCTACTCCGCCGACGTGGCCCGCCTGGCGGCCTACGCACAGGATGAATGGAATGTGAGCGAGCGCTGGTCCGTCTACCTTGGCCTGCGCTGGGAAGGGGTGAACATCAAGAGCACAGGCACCGACTACGGCAGCATCGACAACAACTCCAGCGTATTGAGCCCGCTGTTCCAGACCCTGTACAAGCTGGGCGACAAGAAGAAGGACCAGGTGCGCTTCGGCCTGACCCGCACCTACAAGGCGCCGGGCGTGGGCGACCTGATCCCGCGCCGCTTCACTTCCAACAACAACAGCTCGACTTCGCCCGACATGATGGGCAACCCGAACCTGAAGCCGGAACTGGCCTGGGGCCTGGACCTGGCGTTCGAGCACTACCTGGGTGAAGGCGGCGGCCTGCTGTCGGCCAGCACTTACGCGCGCCGCATCGAAGACATCACGCGCCGCCGCGTGGATTTGATCGATGGCGTGTGGGTGTCGCGCCCGGTCAATGCCGGCACCGCAAACACTTACGGCATCGAGCTGGAAGCCAAGCTGCCTTTGCGCTCGATCATGAAGGCGGCACCGGGCGTCGAGATGCGCGCCAACCTGACGCGCAGCTGGTCGAAGCTCGACACCGTACCGGGCCCGGACAACCGCCTGGACCAGCAAGTACCGATCAGCGGCACCGTCGGCGCGGACTGGAAGCTGGACAAGCTGCCGCTGACGCTGGGCGGCTCCTACAGCTACCAGGGCGGCGGCGCAGTGCGCATCTCCGACAGGCAGTACGCCTATGCGGTGCCGAAGCGCGCGCTGGACTTGTACGGCTTGTGGAAATTCACGCCGAAGACGCAACTGCGCCTGTCGGCATCGAACATGCTGCATCAGGACAACCTGGCGCAGTCTTCCTACGTCGAGACCACCGGGCGACGCAGCGACACCACCATCACCCCGACCAGCGTCCTGTTCCGTGCAATGCTGGAAATGAAGCTCTAAGCCGGTTGGCACAAAAAAACGGCGGCCCGCAGGCCGCCGCAAACAGGATACAACCTCACAAAATCATGCAGCCAGCGCCAACTCCGGCGAGGCAAGCGCGACGCCGCCGGCCAGGCTGTAGGCATGCCGGTAGCCAAGGCGGCGCAGGCATTGCGCTGCTTTGGCGCTACGGTTTCCGCTGCGACAGAAGAACACCAACGGCGGCGGGTCGACGGCCGCCAGCCAGCCCGGCACGAAGGCCGCCAGACGGCTCAGCGGCACGCTTTGCGCTGCGCGCCCGCCGGGAATGCAGGCGGCTTGCTCGTAGGTTTCGCGCACGTCCACCAGCACGGCTTGCGGTTGCGCTTGCAGCAGGCGCGCCAGGGCGATGCTGTCCAGGTTCAGTTCCGTGCTCGCCATGCTGCCTTGCGCCTCGGCGCGCAAGCTGGTGCAGCAGGCGTTCACTTCTTCGCGGCCGGCGCATAGCAAAGCGTCGACGGGCACCTTGCCGGCAAGTTCGGACAAGGCCGCCAGGCCGGTGAAGGCGTAGTCGACTTTGTCGCCGCTGCACAGCAGGTAAGCCGAGCGCGTTGAATCCAGCGCCACTCGGCGCACCGCGCGTGCGCCGAAAGCGAAGCTGTCGGTTTCCGCGCGGCCGTCGCGCGTGCTGAGGCGCGCCGAGAGCTGGTAGCCGTGGCTGTGCAGCAGGCTGTCAATGCGTTCGCCCAGTTCGGCCTGGTGGTCGACCACGATGCATTGGCGCGAGGGCTCGTCCAGCAGCAGCCAGGTGTGATTGCCCGCCAGGCTCAGTTGCAGCACGCCTTCCGGCACGACGGCGCCGGACACCGGCGTATCCATCAGGCCTGCGTTGCGCAGCGCCATGCCGCAGCGTTCGATGCGGACGCAGGCTTCGTTGATGATCTCTTCGCTGGCCAGGGGGCCGAAGGACATGCGGACCGCGCTGCTGCTGCGCCAGGCCGGCAGTCCCATTGCATCCAGCACATAACTTGGTGCTGCCTTGGCGGCGGAGCAGGCACTGCCGGCGCTGACGCGCACATTGGCAGCGTCGAATACATCGAGCAGTTCCTTGCTCGACAAGCCGGGCACGGAGAAATTCAGGGTAGTCGGCAGCGCCTTGTCGAGCGGTGCATTGAATACGATGCCGGGGAAAGCTGCGCGCAAGCTGGCGGCCAGTTTATCGCGGAAGCCGTGCAGCTCCGACGGCGAACGGAAGGTGCCGCCTTCTTCCAGCACGGCCAGCACGGCGCCCAGCGCCGCAATGCCCGCCATGTTTTCGGTGCCGGAGCGCAGGCCGGCTTCCTGGCCGCCGCCCATGACGAGGGGCGTGTACGGCGCGCCTTCGCGCACATACAGCATGCCGATGCCTTTCGGCGCATACAGCTTGTGGCCGGAGAACGGGGCGTAATCGATGCGGGTGTTGCCGAGGTCGAGCGGCAGCTTGCCCAGGCCTTGCACGCAGTCGACCATCCACAGCGCCTTGCTGGCTGCCAGCGTGGCGCCAATGCCAACCAGGTCGGACACCACGCCGGTTTCGTTGTTGGCGGCCATGGTGCAGACGAAGGCCGCTTGCGGCGCCAGGGCGCGCAGCGCGGCCAGGTCGTGGCGGCCGTCGCCGTCCACCGGCAGCTTTTTCAGTTCGAGGCCCAGGCCCAGCAAGCGATTCCAGTGCGCCAGCGCTTCCGGCACGGCCTTGTGTTCGGTGGCGCCATACACCAGCAGGCCGCCGATCGCTTCCCCGCGCTCGCGGCGTTCACGCAGGGCGCACAGCGCCGACAGCACCGCGGTCTGGATGCCTTCGGTGGCGCCGCTGTTGAACATGATGCGGCCGCTGCCCACGCCCAGCAGGCGTTTGGCGCGCTGGCGCACGGCGTCCAGCATGGCCTTGGCCTTGAGGCCGGTGGCGTGCGTGCTGCTGGGATTCCCGAAACAATCACGCATGGCTTGCACCGCCGCGTCAATGGCAGCCGGCAGCACGCAGGTGGTGGCATTCCCGTCGAGGTAGATTTCTTTGCTCATACTCAATAGTTTACGAACTAGTCGTGAATCAGGCATTCCAAAATTACCTCAAACAAGCCTCAATGTAGAATAAGCATTCCAAATAACCATATAAATAAAAATGAATGATCTTGACCGCTTCGATTACGCGATCCTGGGGGCGCTGCAGGTCGATGGCACGCTGTCCGTGGCCGAGCTGGCGGAAAAGGTTGGCCTTTCGACCACGCCATGCTGGAAGCGCCTGAAACGCCTGGAGGAGGATGGCTATATCGACCGCCGCGTGGCGATCATCAACCGCCGCAAGGCGGGCTTGCCGGTGACCGTCTTTGTCAGCGTGCGCACCAGCCAGCACGACGAGAAGTGGCTGGCAAAGTTTGCCGCCGCCGTGGTGGCGCTGCCGGAAGTGCAGGAATTCCATCGCATGAGCGGCGACATCGATTACCTGCTGAAGGTCGTGACCACCGATATCGATGGATATGACCGTTTTTACAAGAAGTTGATCAAGGCCGCGCAGCTGACCGGCGTTTCGTCCGCGTTCTCGATGGAACAGATCAAGTACACCACCAGCCTGCCGCTTGACCTTGTGTCGCACGGGGCCGGTGGCTGAGAGTCACGGCCAACCGTGGGATAATGGCCGGATGCTGAATTCCGTGCTTCTTTCCCTGCTTCCCGCCCGCAGCAATACCAGCCAGCGCCAGCGCCTGCGCGCCAGTGTCGGCGCCCTGCTTGGCCTTCTGATAACCAGCTTCGCCGCCCACTACCTGCTGGGCGATAACGTGATGTGGCTGGTGGCCCCGGTTGGCGCTTCTTCCGTGCTGCTGTTCTGCCTTCCCGCCAGCCCGATGGCGCAGCCATGGGCCGTCATTGGCGGCAATGTGGTGTCCGGCTTGATGGGCGTGGCCTGCGTGCAGTTCTTCGGCCCCGGCCCGTTGGCGGCGGCACTGGCGACGCCGCTGGCGATTGCCGCCATGTACGCGCTGCGCTGCCTGCACCCGCCCGGCGGCGCCACGGCGCTGATGATGGTGATCGGCGGGCCGGCCGTGCATGCCATGGGCTATCGCCTGCCTTTGGGACCGGTGCTGGTGGACTGCGTACTGGTCGTGCTGGCGGCAATCGTCTACAACAACCTGACCGGACGCCGCTATCCCCACAGCCAGCAGCTGGCGCACCCGAACCCCCACGCAACAAAAGACGAGGTGCCGACGCTGCGCTTCGGCTTCCAGCCGGAAGACCTGGACGCGGTGCTGCGCCAGTACAACCAGGAACTCGATATCAGCCGCGACGACCTGGAAGAACTGTTCCTGAAGACCGAGATGCGCGCCTACCAGCGCCGCTTCGGCATCATCACCTGCGGCGACATCATGTCGAAGGACGTGGTGACGGCGGAATTCGCCACCCCGCTGGCCGATGCCTGGCGCGAAATGCGCCAGCACCGTATTGCAGCCGTGCCGGTCCTGAACCGCGTGCGGCGCGTGATCGGCATCGTCACCACCAGCGACTTCATGGCGCACGGCGGGCTGGACGACTACCACGGCATGCGCCGCCAGTTGCTGGATTTCCTGCGTCCGTCAGGCACCACGCATTCGGAAAAGCCGGAGGTGGTCGGCCAGATCATGGTGAAGCACCCGCGCACGGCCAGCATCGACACGCCCATCACGGAACTGGTGCCGCTGATGGCCGATTCCGGCTTCCACCACATCCCCGTGCTTGATCACGAAGACCGCTTTGCCGGCATCGTGACGCAATCGGACGTGGTGGCGGCGCTGTATGCTAGAAACGCTTTGTCAGCGTCAGAGTCCCCGACTCCGTCTTCATATCAAGCCGCTTGAGGACCGAGTTACCGAGCAGGATGACGTTCAGGCCGGCTTCGTTGATGGAGCCGTCCACGTTGGCAAATTCGAACTCGCCCACCTTCACCTTATCCAGCTTCACAATCCACACCGGCGCCATGCCGGCCGCCGTATTGGTGACGGCGCGGCGGCCCTTGTTCTTGTAGTCGATGCCCATCTTGCCTGCCAGCGCGGCGGGAATCGACACCAGCGTGGCGCCGGTATCGAGCATCATTTTCACCGGGAAGCCATTGATTTCGCCGGCCACCGCGTAATGGCCGTTCGTATCGGGCGACAGCACCATCGAATTGCCGCCACCATTTGACTTGGATGCGGCGTACTCGCCCAGGCGGATGACATAGCGTTTTCCGCCATCTTCAATGGTTGCCTCGCCCGACGTGACGCCAACCAGTCTGCTACCATCAGGCAGCGTGGCACCGACCGGGAAAGTGCGTGGTGCGCCCCCGTTGACCGATAACAGGGCCCTCTCTTTCATGGTGCCCACCAGGCTTACATCGGCCTGGGCCGACACTGCGGTTAACATCAAGGCAGCAACTAGCGCGATACGCATTGCAGGAAACTCCGGTCAAAATTGCATTTTGACACATTTTCGACCGTTAAATTGTTGACTGTTGGGCGCAACATTTCGATAGAATCTAGGCATATGCAAACGTTGAAAAGGGTGCTTGCACTCGCCCTAGAAGAAGCGCAAACAGGCTTTGCGACAATGTGCAAACGGATGACCGAGCAGGCGGACGCAGTATTGGGCGAAGCCCTGCGTACGGCGCCGCCGGCGGACCAGCGTCTTGCCGGGGCATGCCGCGTCTTCCTGCGTGAGCAGGGTGCTGCCATGCGTGCGCGCATGGAGCGCTCTTACGCAGGCTTGCTGGCGCGCGCCATGCAGACCATGCACACCGACCTGCGCACCGGGCTGCACGACTTCCGCGCCGATACCCTGACCCTGATCGATGACGAAGTGGTAACGCGTCAGATCGAAGTCGAGCGCCTGCTGTTGAAGCTGCGCGACGCGGACGAACTGAGCCTGGGCCACCTGAACCTGATCATCGCCCAGATGCACGGCGACAGCGAAGTGCGCGAGCGTGAAAACCCGTTCCGCCCTTACCTGCTGGCGCGCTCCCTGTACGACGCCCTGAGCGCCATGGTGGCAGACGAGGCGCAAAGCAAACTGCTGTTCGATACCTTGTCGCACGCCATGACGGCGGAGCTGGGTGAGTTCTACAACCGCCTGCGCGAAGTATTCGAATCGCGCGGCATCCGTTCGCGCCTGGTGGCACGTCCCTCGGCCCTGAGCCGGCTGGAGCAGGACCGCCTGGCATGGCAACGCGCCGCAACCGGGCAGGCCGACGCCGACGTCGCCATGCGCCAGCGCGTGGCGCGCCTGGGGGCGGTACGGAAGGAAATCCAGCAAGACTCGCCGCCCAGCATCCTGCACGGGCAAGCCGATGTGCCATCCAAGCCGGAACTGCAGGAGCTGGTCTTCAGCATGTTCAATCCCTCGGGCATCCGGCGCAGTGCGCCGCAGGCGCAGAACACGCTGCGCGTGCAGCTTGATACCGCCTTGCGCCAGCTCCAGCGCGAACATGCCGGCAGCGGCCCGCAACCGCCGCTGGCCCTGCTCGACCGCATGGCAAACCTGCCGCACAGTTCGGAACGCATCGTGGTGGAACTGGTCGGCCTGCTGTTCGAGTTCATCCTGAATGACGAGCAGCTTCCCAAAGGCATCCGCGAACAACTGAGCCGCCTGCACGCGCCCTTCCTGCGCGCGGCACTGAAAGACCTGGCGGTGCTGCAAGGCGCCCACCTGCCGGCGCGCCATCTGCTGGACCGCATCGGCAGCGCCGCGGTGGGCATCGGTGCCGATTCGACGCTGGTCGTGCCGCTGCAGGGCGAAGTGGAACGGCTGGTCAACCAGGTCTTGCAGCAATACGAGCACGACGCTTCCGTGTTCGCCGATGCGGCCCTGGAACTGGATAGCTTCCTGGCCGCCCTGCTGCGCGAATGCGACCCGGTGGTGCGCCGCTCGATGCCGGCCTTCGAACGGGCGGTGAAAGTGGCGCCTTTCGTGGCGGCCCTGGCGGACAACTTGCGCGGCCATCTCGAATCGGTCAATGTCGACCGCCGCATGATGGATTTCATCACCGGCACCTGGGCGCAGGTGATGGTACACACTTATGGCAAGCAGCCCGATTACGGCAAGCTGCTGCCGGAACTGGTGTGGAGCGCGCAGGAAAAAATCCTGCCGGAGGAACGCTCGGTGCTGATGAAAATGCTGCCGTCGCTGGGCCGCGAGCTGAGGGCCGGCCTGGCAACGATCGGCATGAGCGAAGCCGATGCGCAGGCGGCACTGGACCAGCTGGTGTCGCTGCACATGGATGTGCTGTCCAACAATATGCCAATGCCGACCACGCCGCGCATGAACGTGGCAGGCTTGCGCGAACGCTTCGCCGCCATTGACGCGGGACAGCCGGCGCTGGCCGCCACCACGCATGCCGATGCCTTGCCGGCACAGCCGCAGTTCAGCGCCGAGTTTGCGCTGCATGGCGTCCTGGCCACCGTGCAGCCCGACCCGGCACTGGCCCCGGTATCGAGCTACGAGGACGAATGGCTGCATTGGGCGCAAGCCGGCAACGGCTTCGAACTGCTGTCTGGCGGCAGTTACGTGCCGCTGCGCCTGGGTGCCGTGGCGGCGCGCAATGCAGGCTTCCTGTTCACGGCGCCGGACCACACCACGCCACTGGTGTACTCGCGCGCAGCCCTGCTGGCAGCCATGCGCGACGGCAGCCTGCGGCCGGTGGAATACTCGCCGCTGTTCGAGCGGGCAGTGGAATCGCTGATGACCGGCGCGGAGTCGCTGGACGCTACCTAAGGCCCGGGACTCGGCCCGCCGCGGCTCCCGGCCGGCCTGGCTGCCGGCGGATGCCGCCTGTTTTCACAGCGACGAGTCCTCGAATTGCCACAGGTACCAGCAGCCATCCTGCTGGCGGAAGCGGTAGAAATAAACCAGCGAATCCGAGTCGGGCCGGAACACGTTCAACTCCATTCCACCCGGCGTTGCGAGCTGCCTGGTCGACAGGTGATCGGACTTGATCATGTCTGCCAGCATGGCCGATGCCGCAAACTGCTCACGCGCTACCAGCGTTTTCTTTTCTTCCGCCGTCGCCAGCGATTCAAGCGGGAACACCGTGCGCTCGGCGGCGAACTGGCGATCGCTCATGTAGCGCGGCAGGAAGCTGTCGAACTTTTCCGCTACGCAGCCACGCTGCGCGGTTGGCGCCGTTGCGCATCCAGCCATCGCCGCCACTGGAATCATCATTGCCAGGATTTTTTTCATAGGGCCCGTGCCGCGGTTGATCATCAGGTGCGCTCTGGAGGGGGGACGATGTGCGGATACGACATGCGGCTCCCTCGTTCCAGATTAGCGATCTTGCAACATTGTAGCAGCGGGCTTGCTCGGCTATGCTTATCGCTCCTTCATTTACCCGGATCAAGAAAAATGAAACATCGTATTACCCTCGGCGCGTTGGCGGCCGCCGTTTTGCTGGCGTATGCCCCCGTCCACGCCAATGCTGCCGCGGCCAAACCTGCGGCGCTGGAAAAAGCTCCGGCCAAGAGCAATGAGGCGGCAAAGAAGCAGTTCTGGGCATTGGCCGACGAGTATTACGATGCCATCGCCAAGTTCGATCCGGTAGGCGCGACGCAGAATGGCGACAACCGCTTCGACGACCAGCTGGGCACCGCCATCTGGCCCGCCTCGCGCAGCAAGCAGTTCGACCTGTACCGCACTTTCACCAAGCGCCTGCAGGCCATCCCGCGCGCGCAGCTCAATCGCGGCGACCGCATCAGCTACGACGTGATGGGCTTCGAGCTGAAGACTTACCTGGCGTACGAGCCTTTCCCTGAACACCTGCTGCCGATCAGCCATATGGACAGCATGCCGGTCACGCTGGCCAACTTCTCGAGCGGCGACGCATCGCAGCCACTGACCACGGTCAAGGAATACGAAGCTTACCTGAGCCGCCTGAACCAGCTTCCAGCCTGGATCGACCAGGCCATCGCCAACATGAAGGAAGGCATGGCCAAGGGCATCACCCAGCCGAAAGCCATCATGATTGCCGCGCTGCCGCAGTTCCAGAAACTGGTCAGCGAAACGCCTGAAAAGAACATCTACTTCACGCCGGTCACCAAATTCCCGGCCAGCTTCAGCGACGCCGACAAGCAGCGCCTGGCCGCCGCTTTCCGCGCCACCGTGGCCGACAAGCTGAATCCAGCCTTGGCCAAGCTGTCCGCCTTCGTGGAGCAAGAATATATCCCGGCCTGCCGCACCAGCACCGGCTGGAATGCCCTGCCGAACGGCGACGCCTGGTACAAGGTACGCATCGCCGATGCCACCACCACCAGCAAGAGCGCCGAAGAAATCCACCAGACCGGCCTGCGCGAAGTGGCGCGCATCCAGGCCGAATACGCCAAGCTGGGCCCGAAACTCGGCTACAACGGCCCGGCCGCCGGCCTGCCGACCTGGGTGTCGCAGCAGCCGAAGTTCTTCCCGTTCAAAACGGAAGACGAAGTGCAAGCCGTGTACCACAAGCTGAACGACCTGCTGGACACCAAGCTGCCCGCCATGTTCACCCTGATCCCCAAGGCCAAGCTGGACCTGCGCCTGGAGCCTGAACTGAGCCGCGATACCGCATCCGACCACTACACCGCGCCGGCGCTGGACGGCTCGCGTCCAGGCGTGTTCTGGTCCGTGGTCACCGACCCGACCAAATACGGCAGCACCGGCATGAACACCTTGTTCCTGCACGAAGGCAAACCTGGCCACCACTTCCACATCGCCCTGATGCAGGAACTGGACATGCCGAAGTTCCGCAAATTCGGCGGCAATACCGCCTTCACCGAAGGCTGGGCGCTGTACGCGGAAACCCTGGGCAAGGAAATGGGCCTGTACGAAGATCCTGCCCAATACTTCGGCCACCTGAACGACGAAATGCTGCGCGCAGTGCGCCTGGTGGTCGACACCGGCATGCACGCCAAAGGCTGGACCCGCGAACAGTCGATCAAATACATGACCGAAACCCTGGGCGACGAAAGTGTCGCGCGCAACCAGACCGAACGCTACATGGTATGGCCGGCGCAAGCGCTGGCGTACAAGACCGGCGCCCTGAAGATCCAGGAGCTGCGCGCCAAGGCCGAGAAGGCCCTGGGCAGCAAGTTCACGCTGGCCAAGTTCCACGCCATCGTACTGGGCGACGGCACCGTGCCGCTGGCCCTGCTGGAATCCAAAGTCGACGCCTGGATCGCCGCATCGCGCTAACAGATGGGCCCGTGTCCCACCGTGGGGTCACACCCGAAGTGAGACACGACCTCAAGTGCGCAATGGCCGTGCCCGTGTCCCGTTTCGGGTGTGACCCCATGGTGGGACACGGGCTGGGCAGTTATTTCTTGAGGGCGTAGCGCTTGATGCGCTTGAGCACCAGCTCGGGCAGCGGCGAAATCTGTTTCGCGTGGTTGGCAAACACGATCTGCTGCCGGCCCACCGATACCGGGCTTCCATCGGCATAAAAGCGGAATTCAAGCCAGAACGAGCATTTCCTCACGTCGTAGGTATTTACCTCGCACGACACTTCCTGGAACGGGAAGGTCTCTTGCAGGTAATCATTCTGGGCATGCTTGGTAATAAATACCCCCTCCGCCTGCAGCATGTCGCGGGAAATACATTCATAAAACCACTTCTCCCGGCAAATGCCTTGCCATTCGAAATACCGCGCAAAGTAGGTATTGCCGTAGGCATTGGAATCCTTGAGGAAAATCGAAAGCTTGTGGTGGAAGGTCATTTCGGCTGCGGCAGGAGCGTCGGGGGCTGGGACGTGGACGTACATAGGACTATTTCTCCATAAAAGTAAAACGGCTTAATGCCAGCCCTTACTTTTTCCGATTGGCGCGCCGAACTATTGATATTCCTCAATACTTGTCTAATTTCTTGACAATAAGCTGTTAACAATCCCTTTTTAAGCTGAGGAAACTCAATGTATGCGCTAATTCCGGCATTGGTCTCAGCCCTATTTATCTGCTATGGGCTGTACGTATTGCGCTCGCGCGGCCCAAACCGGGTCGGCATGACCTTTTTTTCCGTATGCGCCACCACCTTCTTCTGGCAGGCGAGCTGGGCGCTGCTGTTCCTGACGCATAACGACACCACCGCCATGGTGTTGGCGCGCCTGGGCTACCTGCCCATCCTGTTCCTGCCGACCACGTTGTACCACTTCATCATCGAACTGACCGGCAGCAAGGACGAGCGTCCCGGCCTCTACCTCAGCTACCTGTTTGCCGGTGGCCTGGGCCTGCTGCTGCCAACCACGGACTGGATGCTGTCCGGGCTGCAGCATTATTTCTACGGCGCCTATCCCAAGGCCGGCTGGCTGCACCCGCTGCACCTGGCGCAGACCGTGATTGTGATCGGGCGCGCCTTGTGGCTGCTGTACCACCGCCAGCAGCGCGCGGTATCAACCGAGCGCACGCGCCTGCGCTATGTGCTGGTCAGCATTCTCATCTACTTCGGCGCGGCCAGCGATTACCTATGCAACTACGGGGTCGAAATGTATCCGCCGGGCGTGCTGTTCATCATGGCCTCCCTGGGCCTGATCGCCCAAGCCATGGTGCGCCATAACCTGCTGGCCGACCCGATGGCCGCTGCCGCCACCATCGCCCATGAAATGCGCACCCCGCTGGCCAGCATTCGCAGCCAGACCCGCATCCTGGCGCGCAACCTGCCCGAGCTGATCGCTGGCTACCGGCCGGAACACCAGGGCGCACTCGGCACGCGCCAGCTGGAACACCTGGGCGAGATTGCGCGCAGCATCGACGCCGAAGTGTCGCGCTCGAACTTCATCGTGGACATGTTGCTGGCCTCTGCGCGCGATGGCATCATGCGCAGCGAGAGCTTCGCCGTGCATTCCATCAGCGTCTGCGTGGATGAAGCGATGGCTTGCTATCCTTTCTCCGGAAGCGAACGCGCGCAGGTGCGCGTCACCATCCGCAACGAGTACAGCTTTCACGGTTCGGACGTACTGCTGATGTTCGTGCTGTATAACTTGCTGAAGAACGCGCTGCAGGCGGTGAAGGCCGGTGGCAGCGGTGCAGTGGATGTCGAGTGCTATTCCCGCGGCAACCATAACTGGCTGGTGGTAAGCGACAACGGCCATGGCATTGCGCCCGACGTGCTGCCGCACGTCTTTGAGCCGTTCTATACCACACACCGCAATGGCGGCGGCACCGGCATGGGCCTGGCCTTCTGCAAGCGCGTGGTGTCGGCCTTCGGCGGCGAGATTGGCTGCGAATCGGAGGCGGGGCGCTATACCCGCGTGGCCATCAGCCTGCCGCGCACGGCGCCCTCACCATGCAACCCGGCCCGTAAGCATATCGCGGAACATTACCCAGTCGCCCATTAGGCTGAACAACGGATACCTGAACGTGGCCGGCCGGTTGTGTTCAAAGAAGAAGTGGCCGACCCAGGCGAAACCGTAGCCCACCACGGGCAGCAGCCATAGCAGCGCCAGCTCGCCGCTGACGATGGCCATCGCCACCAGCAGCAGGACAATGGTGGAGCCGGCGAAATGCAGGCGGCGGCAGGTGCTGTTGGAGTGCTCCTTCAGGTAGAAAGGGTAGAACTCCTTAAATGTCCGGTAACGCGTCTCCATGCTCATCCTCCGGGTGGACTTCCTTGATGATGTGATCGAGGTCGGTATCGTCGCCCAGCACAAACACCTTGCGCTCTCCCAGCATCTTGAGAATGAATGGCTGCTGCTCGCGCAAGCGGCGCTGGAAGTCGTCGACGGAATACAGGTTGGGATTGATCTTGCGGCGCAGCAGGCGCTCGGCCACCGGCAAGCGGCTCAGCAGCTCGCCATACGTGGTGTTTTCGCCGATCAGCAGCAGCTCGACCGGCGCGCTGGAATCTTCCGCTTGCTTGACGGTGGTGCCGTAGACGAAAGCCACGCTGAGCTGCTTGCGCATTGGCGCCAGCGCCGAGTTCAGCACGCTGACCAGGCCGAAAGTCTTCTTGACCAGGCTGGCCAGCTCCGGATAGACCAGATTTTCCTTGTTGGGGCGAAACCGGCGCACATTGCCAATGCGTTCGGAAACGATCAGCCCCGATTCGTGCAGGCGCTTGAGCTCGCGCTGTGCGGAAGCGCTGCCCAGCCCTGTCAGGCGCATGATTTCATTGAGGTGGAATCCCTCATTCACGCGCACGAACAATAAGCCCAGCAGCTTTTGCTGGGCCGGGGTAAACAGGGCCGAAGCGATCATGAGCCAAATATTAGCATGACCAAATAATGGGGACGTACCCCATTTTTCATCAGGCTTTGGCGACGCTCCTGGCCGGCGGGCGCATGCGCGGCGCGGCATCGGACTGGCGGCGCACCAGGGTCGAATCCATCACCAGATGTTCCGGCTGCTGCGGGTCGCCTTCGCGCTGGGCGCGGATCTGGTGCACCAGGAATTTGACGGCGGTTTCCGCCATGTCGGCAATCGGCTGGCGCACGGTGGTCAGCTCGGGCCAGATGGTGGTGGCAAGCGCGGTGTCGTCGAAGCCGGCTACCGTCAGGTCGCCCGGCACGTCCAGTCCCATGCGATGGGCAATCGCCACCGTGGCGGCGGCCATGTCGTCGTTGCTGGCGAAGACTGCCGTCGGGCGATGCTCAAGTGCCAGCAGCTGCTCGGCCGCGTCGAGGCCGGAACGGTAGGTGAACATCCCTTGCACCGTCAATTCTTTCGGCATCGCCAGTCCCTTGTCGGACATGGCAGCCTTGAAGCCTGCCAGGCGGCGCGCGCTGGCGGTCTGGTTCGGATGGCCGATGACGAAGCCGATGCGCTGGTGGCCCAGCGCAATCAGGTGGTTGGTCATGGTGTAGGCGGCCTGGTAGTCGTCGATGCTGACGGCGCTGACGCGCTTGTCGGGCTGGCCGCAGGCAACCGTTACTGCCGGCACATGGGCCTTTGCCACCAGGTCGATCAAGCCTGGCACATCGCACAGCGGCGGCGGCAGGATGATGCCGTCGACGCCGTTATCCAGCAGGCGCTGGGTCTTGTCTTTCCACTGCTCCCCTTCGCACTTCTCCACCACCAGTTGCACGTTATTCAGCGACGCCTGGTTCAGCAAGCCGACCAGGAATTCGGTCAGGTAGCCGGCCGAGGGGTTCGAATAGAGGAAGCCAATGCGTACAGGCCGTACCCCGGCCAGGCGGCGCGCCGCCTGGTTGGGTACGTAATTCAGTGCCGCTACTGCTTCGTCCACCTTCTTGCGCGTGGTGCTGCGTACGTTCGGGTCGCCGTTCATCACGCGCGACACCGTCATCGGCGAGACGCCGGCCAGCTTGGCCACGTCGGACATGGTCGGCGCCCCGCTGCGCGGCGCCGTGGCTTCTGGCTTCGGCTTTACCTTCTTGCTCGACATCTGCTTAAAAGACCCTTTGTGGTTGGACAACAAAGGGACTCTACCACAGGCGATCAGAACTTTGCACGCAGCCCCAGGCTGAAAGTCCGCCCTGGCTTGTACCTGGTAAAGGCTGCGCTCTCGTACTGGAAGTAGGTACGCTGCGCCGAATCACTGAGGTTGGTGATGTCGAAGGTCAGCGTTGGCCAGTTGTCGCGGTCGAAGACCTTGGCCAGGTCCACGCTGGAGGACATGTCCAGCTGCTTGTAGTCGTTCACGAACAGCGCGGCATTGGTGATGCCGTTCTGGTTGGCGCCCGATACCTGGCTGCCTTCCGTCCAGTTGTGCGAGAAGCGGATGCTGTAGCCGGACTGCTCGTAGTAGGCGGTGAAGCTGTTGGTCAGGCGCGGCACGCCCAGCGCCACGAAGCCGTTGGTGCCTTCGCCGCTGGCTTTCTGCCTGGTGTAGGTCATGGTCTCGGAGAAGCCGAAGCCGCGCACCGGCAGCAGCTTGTCCAGCGGTTGCACCCAGCCCAGTTCCACGCCCTGGATCTTCAGCTCGCCGGAAGCGTTCTTCTGGCGGGTCAGGACCACGGTGGCCGCGTCGGGACCGCCGCGCGCATTGATGGCTGCCTGCTGCACCGGGGTCAGCGCATCCCAGGTCACGCCGTAGGCTGCCAGGTCGCGGAACGGGGTGGTGACGTTTTCGCTGACGGTGAAGCCGTTGATCTTCTTCTGGAACAGGGTCAGGCTGACATAACCCTCGCGGCCGGTGTACCACTCCAGGCCGACGTCGATGTTATCCGACAGGTAGGGGCTGAGCGAGGCGTTGCCGACGCTGCCGATATCGGCCGACGGGTTGGAGAAGTTGATGCCCGGACGCAGCGCGTTCGGATCGGCACGGGTCATCGAGCGCGATGCGGAGGCGCGCAGCAGCAGGTCCTTGCGCAGGCTGAGGGCGGCGCTGGCCGATGGCAGCGTGTTGCTGTAGCTGGTGTCGAGGTAGTAGAAGCTGTCGATGTTGGGGTACTTGCTGCCGTTCAGCGTGAGCGTTGCGTTGCGCGGATCGGGAATCGAATTGAAGGCGCCCACGGTCTGGTCGGTCTTCACGCGGCGCACGCCGGCGTTGTAGCGCAGCTGCATGCCTGCCAGGTCCGCTTCGCCATTGACCTCGGTGTAGAAGCCCTTGGTCTTTTCCTTGATGTAGCCGGCGGAGGCGCTGGTGTTGGAGGAACCGGTTTCCGGCGCGGTCGCCACGAACTGGTCGTAGTGCGAGTCCTGGCGGAACTTGTTCCAGTCCAGCGTGACGAAGCCAGGGCCAGGCTGCAGGTAGCTTTGCAGCGCGGTCGCCGGAATCAGGGAGCCGTTGTACACCAGGGTGTCAGTGCGGCCGGCAGTGTAGCCGGTGCCGAAACCTGGATACAGCGCAGCCGCGCTGGCGCCCGGGGTGCTGGCGCCGTTGCACGACGGTGCGCCGTTCGGGCCAAGCAGGAACACGCTCGGATTGTTGCCGCAAACAGCTGCCTGCCACGCGCCGGAATTGTCCTTGGCGGTAATGCGGCGCGAAATGTCGTCCAGTGCGAAGCCGGCCTTGACGTTGAAGGACTTTTCGCCCCAGGTCACATTGGCGCGCGCGCCCTTGGTTTCGGTGTTGCGCTTTTCCTGCTGCAGGTTGACGCGGCCGCCGCTCCACTGGAAGTTGGCCGGGTTGTTCAGGTCAATGTTCGAACTGATGGTGGGGACGTCGCCCGAAGTATTGTCGAAGGCGACGGTATTACCGGTGCCCAGCGCGGTGATCGGCATCACGGTCGGCGAATCGCGCAGGAAGGTGGAGCGGGTGATGTTGGCTTGCGCATCCATCTTCCACTTGTCGTTGATCTTCCATTCCATGCCCGGGTTGGCGCCCCACAAGGTCACGTCTTCGGTATAAGGACGGAACTCGAGGAAGTGCTGGGCATTGGCGAAGGTGCCGCTGGTGACCACGCAGCCATTGGTGCAATCGTCACGGTCGACCTTCATGTTCAGCGGGATCATGGCGCCGTTGCGGCCGACCCAGTTCATGTCGATACGCTGCAGGGTGTTCTTCTTCTTGCCACCCAAGGTGTCGAGGTAGAACTGCAGGTTTTCGGTCGGGCGGTATTCCAGGCTGCCGACAATGGAGACCTTGTCCTTCTTGCCGCTTTCGACCATCTGGCGTCCCAGGCGCGGGATGATGGCGTTGTCGATCTGGGTGATGTTCAGCCCGGGGTTGTTCGCCAGCAGGAAAGCCTGGTCGATAGTGGCGCCGGTGGTGAGGCCGTTGCCCGCGCCGGCCGGCACGGTCGATGGGATGGTCCAGTTGCCGCCGCCGGTGTTGTTGCGGGTCGGCGAGCTGCTTTGGGCAGCGCTAAGGTTGGCATTGGTCCAGCCGATGGTTTCAAAACCCTCGGTGCGGACCTTGTTGGTACCCCAGGCGATGCCGCCAAGGATGCCGAAGGTATTGCCCCAGGTGTTGCTGGCCAGGACGGAACCGCGGTTGCCGACTTTCTTGGCGACCGAGTTTTCGGTAGCGGTCACGTTGGCTGCAATGTAGCGGCCCTTGTTGTCGAACGGGCGGGCGCTGCGCATGTCGACCACGCCGGCGGCGCCGCCTTCCAGCAGGCCGGCGGTCGGGCTCTTGTTGACGGTCAGCTTGCGGAACAGGTCCGTCGGCAGCATGTCCAGGTCAACCTCGCGATTGGTGTTCTGGTTGTCGGTGCGGCCGGTCGATGCCACCGCCACCGGGGCGCCGTTCAGCAAGACCTTGGTGAAGCTGGTGCCGAGGCCGCGAATCTGGATATTCAGGCCTTCGCCGCTGATCTCGCGGCTGACTTGGATGCCTGGGATGCGGTTCAGGGATTCGGCGATGTTCGTATCCGGGAACTTGCCCAGGTCTTCGGCAAACACGGAATCCTGGAAGCCGATCGCATCACGCTTGTCGCGCGCCGAAGTTTCCAGGCTGCCGCGGTAGCCGGTCACCTGCACCACGTTGCTGGCGGGGGTGACCGTGTCCTGCGCATAGGCCTGGGCAATCATGCCGGCCATGACGGTGAGTCCCAGCAGGGTCTCTCTGCATATTACTTGCATCTGTCTTCTCCAAATTATAGTTATTACTACCATTTGGTAACATAAATTGTTACCGCTACCAACACAAACAAAAAAAGTATCGTTCTGTATCAGCCGTGTCCCGGTGCGAACGGGAAGTGCAGCGCTTTGTAGTACTCCAGGCTATGCGGCGGCGCCTGCACGCCAGCCGGCAGCGGCAACTTCGATACAGACTGGAAGTAGGCGATGCTGGCGTCGCGCCACCACTGCGCCTCCTGCCGCTGCACGGCCAGCCGCTGCGCTACCTCCTGATGGCGGCGCGCGTCGACCAGCGGTTTGAGGCGCTGCCAGCGCTGCTGCATGTCCGCCACAGCGGCGATGCCATTGTCGTAATGCGCCAACAGTTCGGCCCACAGCGTGCGGCCGGACGGCATGGCGTAATCCCACGGCAAGTGGTGGAACCACAACAGGTATTCGGGCGGCGTGCTGCGCGCGTCCGCCCAGCGCTGCGCCAGCGCCGGCGCGTACTGGGCCAGTGCGTTGCTGCCGGCCGCCGTGCGGTCGAAGCCGATGCCCTTGCTGTCGGCACGGTGGTAATAAGCCGGGTTCCATTCGGGGCGCGCCAGGTCTGACACCCACGGCGCGGGGCCATAGTGGTGTCCGGTGCCCATCAGGTGCGTCAGGCCGAGGGGCGTCATGTAGTCCACCACGGCTTCACGCGACATCATCATCAGGTCGGCGACCTCCGGTGCGGCCTTCGCAGAAAAAGTACGGCCGGCCCATTCCAGCGCAATATCGCGCGCCCTGGCCTGTGGGTTCCAGGCCAGGCGGCCGAAGGCGTACCAGTTGGCCTGGTCGAAGTGCGAACCGCTCCAGGTGCGGCTGCTGCCGATATTGGCGACGCCCGCCATGCCGGCGACCGCGGGCGCCGCATCGCGCAGGGTTTCTTCGTACAGCGTGCCGAGGTAGGCCAGGTGGGTGGCGAAGCCGAGGTACTCCTTTGTGACTTGGAACTCCATCATCAGCGGCGTTTTCGGCATCGCGCCGAACAGGGGATGCACCGGTTCGCGCGGCTGGAAATCCAGCGGGCCATTCTTCACTTGCACCACGACGTTCGGCGCGAACTTGCCGTCCAGCGGTGCGAAATCGCTGTAGGCCTGTTTGGCGCGGTCATCCGGCTGATCCGAGGCGTATACAAAGGCGCGCCACATGACGATGCCCTTGTGCGGGGCCAGCGCGGCAGCCAGCATATTGGCGCCTTCAGCGTGCGTGCGGTGGTAATCCTGAGGGCCGGGCTGGCCTTCCGAGTTGGCCTTGACGAGGAAGCCTCCGAAGTCAGGGATGGCACGGTAGATCTCGTCGGCCTTGGCACGCCACCACTGCGCGACTTGCGGATCGAGCGGGTCGGCGGTGCGTGTTTGCTTCAGCTCCAGCGGCGTCGACCAGCGCACCGAGAGATAGACGCGGAGGCCGTAGGGGCGCAGCACGTCAGCCAGAGCGGCGGCTTTGGCGATCCAGGGTGCAGTCAGGATCTCCGGCTTGGAGTTGACGTTGTTCAGCACCGTGCCATTGATGCCCAGCGAGGCATTGGCGCGCGCATAGTCGATGTAACGCTGCTCCCGGATATCCGGCAGCTCCCACCAGTTCCAGATCGATTCACCTGAGTAGCCGCGCTCCACGGTGCGATCCAGGTTGTCCCAGTGGTTCAGCACGCGACGCGCCAGCTTCGGCGCATTGCGTTCATCCAGCGCATCGAGCCGCTTGCCCAATTGCGCCGCCTGCAGCCAGGCGAACACGCCGTACAGCAGGCCGATATCCTTGTTGGCGGCGATCAGCGTGTACCCGCGCCCATTCGGCGAGCGCATCGAACGCAGCAGATATCCTTCGTCGCCCATTCCTTCCAGCGCGCAGGCAACGGCGGCCTGGCCACCGCTTGCATCGAGCTGCGCGCGGGTTGCCAGCACGATAGCGCCGCTGGCCTGCTGGGCGCCCGCCGAAAGCGTGGCAAGCGATGGCTCCTTGCCAGCCATGGCGCGCAAGCCACGCTGCAATTCCTGCACCGCTGCCTGCACGGTCGGCGATCCAGGTGACGCCAGCGCAATCTGCTTTGGCAACGCTACGCCGGCAAGCGGCCGATAGCGCAGCCAAAGCTCATATCCATCTTCCTGCTCCGCGTGCGCTGCCGCAAGCGGCAGCAGCAGGGCCAGCGCCAGCATGGCACGCTGCCAAATAACCATCCTTCGTCTCCCGGTTTTTTTCTTATGTTTGCGCAACCATTTCATGGTAGCTTATCTCAAAATTCAAACCAACAGGAGACTTTCATGAATAAAAATCGACGCCAGGTGATGCAATGGCTTGCCGCCGGGACGGCAGCGGCCTCCCTTCCCGCACTCGCCACCGGGGCAGAAACCCCTTTGAAATCAATCGCCGCAGTGAAAGGCATGCGGTTTGGGAACGCCCTTGGCTACGCCCATCGCAAGCCCGCTTATCTCGAATTAGTGGCGCGGGAATGCAACACTATCGTTGCCGAGAACGAAACGAAATGGCAGGCCGTGCAGCCCCGGCCTGGCCAATTCGACTTTGCCCGCGCCGATGCGATGTTCGAATGGGCCCGCGCCAAAGGCATGAACGTGCGCGGCCACACGCTGGTGTGGCAACCGTCCAAATGGCTGCCGGCCTGGGTCAACCAGCACGATTTCGGCGCTGCGCCGGCGCGCGAAGCCGAACGCCTGCTGCAGGCCCATATTGGCGCCGTTACCCGGCACTTCGGCGACGGAATCTATAGCTGGGACGTCGTGAACGAGGCGGTCGATCCCGATACCGGCAGCATGCGCAGCAATGTGTTCACGGAACGGCTTGGTGCCATCGAGCAGGTGGATTTGTGCTTCCGCCTCGCACGCGAGCAGCTCCCTGCTGCGCAGCTTGTGTACAACGACTACATGCGCTGGGATGAGGGCAGCGCGAAGCACCGCGCAGGCGTGCTGAAGATGCTGCAGGCACTGAAGAAGCGCGGTGCCCCGGTGCAGGCACTTGGCATCCAGGGCCACATCGGCTCCTGGGACGATTCCCGCAATGCTTCGCATGACCTGGCCGCATGGCGGCGCTTCCTCGACGAAGTGACAGGCATGGGACTGGATCTGCTGGTCACGGAATTCGACGTCAACGACCGCAAGCTGCCGGCCGATATCGCGGCGCGCGACGCGGGCGTGGCGGCGCTGGCGCGCGACTTCCTTGACGCGACCTTCAGCTATCCGCAGTGCCACGACTTCCTGCTGTGGGGAATGTCGGACGATATCAGCTGGCTGCAGACCTGGCACGAGGCGCCCCGCACCGACAAGCTGCCGATGCGCCCTTGCCCTTACGACGCGCAACTGCGCGCCAAGCCATTGCGCGAGGCGATTGCAGGGGCGCTGCGAGCGATGCCGCAGCGCTTCGCCGCTTAGAGGCGGGGGCTTTCCGGCGGGCCGAGATAGCTTGGCTTCAGCCCGCCGGCATCGAGCACCAGTTTCTGCAGCACGACGCCGGGCGAGATCGCCCAGAACTTGACGGTGTGGGTGCCCGCGCCGCGCACGGAATGGGCAGTGCGGAAGGTCACCGCACCATCGCTTACCGAGCGCTCCCACGCAGCCAGCGATGCATCGGCGTGCATGTTGACGATTTGCGGCGCTTCGTCGTCTACCGATACCGCGAACCTGAAACCGTCGCCGGGCTGGAATTTCTGGGTCGGCGCGAGCGTGGTATGCAGGGTGAACGTGCCTGGCTTTGTCAGTGCGATGTCATACTCCAGGCGCATCGCTTGCGCATCCGCCAGGCCGGCCGTAGCGTCGACCGGCAATGGCGTCATTGCCGACAAGGTCCGGCCATGGTCGGGCACCAGCAGCCAGGAGCGCCCTTC
The DNA here is from genome assembly GCF_049913285.1 of Pseudoduganella sp. S-14. Taxonomy (GTDB): domain Bacteria; phylum Pseudomonadota; class Gammaproteobacteria; order Burkholderiales; family Burkholderiaceae_D; genus Rugamonas. The sequence goes on along the minus strand of NZ_CP183991.1, from coordinate 802,748 downwards.
AGGCGCAACCTGGCGCGCGAAGTGCGCCGCCTCGATGGACACCACGCCGCCAGCCTCCACGAACGTTCCGTTGTGCCCTTCCACGGCCGCGTCACGCTGCCGCAGCGGCACGCGGACTTTGGTGCGCGAGCCATCGCCGCCACGGATGGTCAGCGACGCCTCGCGCGCATCGCGCGGCACCTCGGCCCATCGGACGTCTACGCTGATCCGCTCCTGCACCGCAATGCTGCCTTCGGTGCGCGACAGGATGATCCAGGGCTGGTCGGCAACAATGGTGAACGGCAGCGGCTGCGGTCCCCGATTGAAGACCTCCACATGGTGCGCCCGCTTCTCGTAGGCATCCAGCGCCGGCAGGGCGAGTGATTCGCTTCCCGGACCAGGCCACGCAGCCGCGTTGCCTTCAACGGCCACGCCGAGTGCGCCGGCAGCCAGCAACTGCACTCCACTAACAGGCGGCATCACATTCACTGGTGGCTGGTTCCAGTAAGTGTAGCCAAGCCTGGTCTGCGACATCATATGGTTCCACTTCCCGCCGCGCAGCGCATGGTATTGCTCCGACAGCGCAGCATCCTGGCGGAACAGCTCGCGTGCACGCTCGGCCAGTACATTGGCAGCCGCCCTGCCCTGGCGAGCATACAAGCGGTTCATTCCTGCCGTTGCGTACAGCTCATTGACCACGGCCCCGGCTTTCACCGGATACAGCACCAGTTCGAAGAAAGCATCGCGCTTCGCCTCCGGCAGCAGGCCATTGATGCGTTCTGCCTGCTCGGCCAGCGCGCGATATTCCGCCACCACGCGCTCCGACTCGTTGTAGTTCACCAGGCTATAGGTTTCCGGTTCCAGTTGCTCTGGTTTGCGTCGGCCGTTGTACTTGGTGTACTTCGCGACGATGTCCGCGATCTCCGCGGCATGCTCGGAACCGAACTCGCGCGCCGCCCACTGCTGCAGGTATTCCTGAAGGCGCGATGCAGGCCATGCATCCGGCTTCCACGCATAGCTCAGGAAGAACTCGATCGGAACCTCCATCGGCTTGAGGTCGCCGACATTCACGATCCACAGCTTGCGCGCGTCGTATTCCCACGCCAGGTGCATCTGCTCCCAGATCTTCGGGATCGGCGTCACGTTCAACCACTTGTACGAGCGCGGACCGCCGACATAATCGAAGTGGTAGTACACGCCGGCACCGCCTGGACGCTTGCGCTCTTCCGCTGTCGGCAGGCGCCGGATATTGGCCCAATTGTCGTCGCACCACAGCAGGATTACGTCATCCGGCACGCGCATGCCCTTCTCGTAATAGTCCTGCACCTCCTTGTACAGCGCCCATACCTGTGGCGCGGCAGGAAGCTTCGACAGCATCTTGCGCTGGTCGCCAACAATGCGCTGCAGCAGCGCGACGTTGGACTCTTCCGACATCGGCTCATCACCGTCGCCGCGCATGCCGAGGGTGACGATCTTCTCGTAGTCTTTCGCACGCACTGCGCCTTTCCACCAGAAGTCCTTCAGCACTGCCTCATTGCGGGAATAATCCCACGGCCCCTTGCCGTAGCGCGTCCACTCCTTGTGGGCGCGCGCCATCGGTTCGTGGTGCGAAGTGCCGATTACGACGCCATATTCATCGGCCAGCTTGCCGTTCAGCGGATCGTCGTCATAGAACGCCGCGTCCCACATTGCGGGCCACAGGTAGTTGCCGCGCAAGCGAAGGATCAGCTCAAATACTCTTTCGTAGAACTGGTGGTTGTAGCCGCCGTAATGCTGCTTGGCCCAGCCGGTCAGCGCCGGCGCTTCGTCGTTCAGGAAGATGCCCCGATATTGCACTGCCGGCGCATCGCTGACAGGCGACGTCAGCGATGCGTAGAGCGCGTTCGCGCGCTTCACCGGCACGTCGGCCCACCAATACCAGGGCGACACGCCGATCTGCTCGGACAGCTCGTAGATGCCGAAAATCGTGCCGCGCTTGTCGCTGCCGGCAATCACCAGGGCGCGCTCGACGCCAGGCATCGGCTGCGCCACCGACTGCACCAGCCAGCCCTCCCATTTACCCGCGATAGCCTTCCCATCGAGCTTGCCGGCTTTCACCAGGCCGTCCACCAGGCGGCTCTTGCCCAGCGTGCCGATGATGACCACATCATTGCCGCGCGGCGTGGACTTCTCAAGCGCTGGCCGGGCCCCGCTGACTTGCCCGATGTCCTCCTGCAGCGAGGCTGCCGCGCGCATCACGCCGGCATGGTCGCCGGCATCGACGTAAATCGTGGACGCGCGGCCAGCTTCCGCGAGCACGACGGCGCCCGGCGCCGCAGCCGCACGTTCAGTCGCGACGAAGGGTTTCTGTCCGAGCGCATGGGCCGGTCCGGCAGCGCCGGCGCCAAGCAAGGCGACGACGAGCAACAGTTCGCACAACCGCCTCATTTCGCAGCTCCGCAAGAGCGCAAGGCGTTCAGCGGCAACGCTTCCGCCATTGCGCGATAGCCGGCAATCGAAGGATGCAGTCCGTCGCCAACATCGAGCGCCTTCAGCAGGCGCTCCGGCTGCGCGGGATCGCGCAATGCCGCATCGAAGTCGGCCACCGAATCGAACACACCCGACGTGCGTATCCATTGGTTCAAGGCCTGGCGGTCTTCCTCATTATGTGGCGCAGGGCGATAGTAATCGCTGCCGGTATAGGGGGTGACGGTCGCGCCAATCACGCAGATTCCCTGGGCGTGGGCGCGCTCCACCAGTTGGCGATGCGCCAGCTTCAAAGCTTCCAGCAGGGCTGCGCGCGCGGCAGGCGTATCTTCGCCGGCGCGGTGCTGGCCGCCCAGGTCATTCACGCCAATCTGCACCAGCGCGTGCGTGACGCCGCTACGCCCCAGCACATCGCGCTCGAAGCGCGATGCCAGGTTGGGCCCCAGGCCGTCGCGCAGCATGCGTCCACCGCCGATGCCGGCGTTCACCACGCCAATAGTCATCTTCTCCCGCGCCAGCCGCGCCACCAGGAAATCGGTCCAGCGGTCATTGCCGTCCGTCGTAGTGCCATAGCCGTCCGTGATCGAGTCGCCGATCGCCACGACCGCAGCAGTGCCGCGCGGCGCCTGCACCTCGATATCGGCCAGTGCGTACCAACGCACCACCTTGCCCGCTTCCGGCCATTTCGCTTCCGCCTCATGGCGCCCCGCCAGCGTAAAGCTGGTGGTGCGCGAACCTGGGTGGCCGGTCTGGCGCGCAGGTTCGCCCTTGAAGTAGTAGGAGATTGCCAGGTCGGTCCCGGCTGCGTGCGGCAATTCAACTGGATCGCTGTAATACTCGGCGCCGGCGGGGATCACCACCGCAGCCTGGCCGCCGAAGGTCAGGGGGCGGATTGTCGCGGCGTCAACATCGGCAGAGCCGGCCGCCACCGCACGGGCAATGCTGGCAGCGTCCAGCGCCAGCGGAGCGGTACCGAAGGCATTACTGACGCGCACCCGCAACACTTTCCCACCGAGCGAGGCACGCACCACCTGCCGCAGGCTGCCATCGCGCCATTGCGCGGCAGGCAATTCATTCTGTCCTTCAGGCACCATCTGTGCCGTACCCCACGAAGCAACCCAGCGCCATTGCGGCGTTGCCGCCCCGGCGCCGGCAGCGCCAGCCAGCAGGGCCAGCCCCGCAATCCATGCATACAACTTCTGTTGACTTGCCCGCATAAATACCTCACACTTGAGAAATGGTAGCGCTATTCATTTTAGGGTAATCAAATGGTACACGCAACAATTCAGGGCGGCGGCAGCACGCCGGCCATCACCGAAATGCGGGTGATTCCGGTCGCCGGCCACGACAGCATGCTGCTCAACCTGTGCGGTGCCCATGCGCCTTACTTCATCCGCACCGTGGTCGTCCTCAAGGACAGCGCAGGCCGCACCGGCGTCGGCGAAGTGCCCGGCGGCGCCGGCATTACCAAAGCGCTGGAAAAAGCCATTCCGCTGGTGGTCGGCACCGAAACCGGCCGCTTCAATCGCACCTTGAATGCCGTGCGCGCCGCGATTTCCGGCAAAGGCAGCGGCATGCAGCACCAAGTCACCTCCGCCGCGGAAGCCGCAGTGCTCAAGCAGCCGCACGAAATCAACCTGCGCCTGGAAAATGTGGTCACCGCCATCGAAGCGGCCCTGCTCGACCTGCTGGGCCAGCACCTGGGCGTGCCGGTGTGCGAACTGCTCGGCGCCGGCCAGCAGCGCGACAGCGTGCCGATGCTGGCCTACCTGTTCTACATCGGCGACCGCCAGCGCACCGACCTGCCTTACCTGTCCGGCAACGGCAGCACCGGCTGGTACGCGGCCCGCCACCGCGAAGCACTGACGCCGGCCGCCATCGCCGACCAGGCAGCGGCAGCGGCAGACCGCTATGGCTTCCGCGACTTCAAGCTGAAGGGCGGCGTCATGCGCGGCGCCGAGGAGATCGAAGCCATCGCCGCCATCAAGGCGCGCTTCCCCGATGCCCGCGTAACGCTGGACCCGAACGGCGCCTGGTCGCTCGGCGAGGCAATCGCCCTGTGCCGCGGCCAGGGCCACCTGCTGGCGTATGCCGAAGATCCATGCGGCCCCGAGGACGGCTATTCCGGCCGCGAGGTCATGGCCGAATTCCGCCGCGCCACCGGTATTCCGACCGCCACCAATATGGTCGCCACCGACTGGCGCCAGATGGCGCACTCGCACCTGCTGGGGGCCGTCGACATTCCTCTGGCCGATCCGCATTTCTGGACCATGCAAGGTTCGGTGCGCCTGGCCCAGCTCTGCGCCGAATGGGGCCTGACCTGGGGTTCGCACTCCAACAACCACTTCGATATTTCGCTGGCCATGTTCACGCATGCTGCGGCTGCCGCGCCGGGGCGCATCACAGCCATCGACACCCACTGGATCTGGCAGGAGGGACAGGAACGCCTGACCGTCAATCCGCCACAAATCGTAGCTGGCGAGGTAGCGGTACCAGAGGCGCCCGGCCTGGGCATCGAGCCGGATATGGAGCGCATCGAGGCAGCGCACGAATTGTTCAAGAAGGTCGGTACTGGCGCGCGCGACGACGCGGTGGCCATGCAATACCTGGTGCCAGGCTGGCAGTACTCGCCCAAGCTGCCAAGCCTGGGCCGTTAAGAATTCAAAGGAGACTTTATGCAAACGATTAATGCATCGGCGTGCCTGCCGCACGACCTGGAAGATGCCCTCCTGGTGGGGCGCGTCTGGCGCCCGGCGCCGGTGGATGGCCCCTGCGTCGTCGTGGTACGAAATGGCGTGGTATTCGATATCACCGCGCATGTGGCCACGGTGGCGGACTTGCTGGACCGTCCGGACGTGCTGCAGTTCGCACGCGATGCGGACGGCGAGCAGTTGGGCAGCGCAGAGGAACTGATCGGCGCCGCACTGGCTGGCGATGCCAAAGGCGTGCGCCTGCTGGCGCCGTGCGACGTGCAAGCCATCAAGGCTTGCGGCGTAACCTTCGCCGTCAGCCTGCTGGAACGCGTGATCGAAGAACAGGCCGGCGGCAATCCGGCGCGCGCCAATGCGCTGCGCGCGGAATTGCTGTCCACCATCGGCGGCGACTTGTCCAGCATCAAGCCGGGCTCGCCGGAGGCGGAGCAGCTCAAGCGCGAATTCCAGGCGCGCGGCGCATGGTCGCAATACATGGAAGTGGGCATCGGCCCATTCGCCGAAGTGTTCTCCAAGTCGCAGCCCATGTCGGCAGTCGGCTTCGGCGCCGACGTCGGTCTGCACCCTGCCTCGCAGTGGAACAATCCCGAGCCGGAGATCGTACTGGCAGTGAACAGCCGCTTCGAAGCTGTCGGCGCGGCCTTGGGCAACGACGTCAACCTGCGCGACATCGAAGGTCGCAGCGCGCTCCTGCTGGGCAAGGCCAAGGACAATAACGCTTCCTGCTCGATCGGCCCCTTCATCCGCCTGTTCGACAGCAGCTTCACCATGGGCGACGTGCGCAACGCCGAAGTACGCCTGGCCATCGAAGGCAGCGACGACGACTTCGTGCTCGACGGTCTTAGCCGCATGTGCGAAATCAGCCGCGACCCGCTCGAGCTGGTTGCGCAAACCGCCGGCGTCCACCACCAATACCCGGACGGCTTCATGCTCTTCCTCGGCACGATGTTCTCGCCGATCAAGGACCGTGGCCAGAAAGGCGCCGGCTTTACCCATCACCTGGGCGACCGGGTTACCATCAGCAGCGCGGCGCTTGGCGCGCTGGTCAACCACGTGCAACGCAGCGACCAGCTGCCGCCGTGGACCTTTGGTGTCCGCGCCCTCTACCGCAACCTGGCACGCCGCGGCATCGCGGCAGGAGAATAAATACATGACAGCAGCAGCAAGAAAACCCGTGGTGTACGCCACCTACCCCGACCTCGCCGGCAAGCGCGTCGTGATCACGGGCGGCGGCACCGGCATTGGCGCGGCCATCGTCGACGCCTTCGTCAAACAGGGCGCGCACGTTGTCTTCCTCGATATCCAGGACGAGGCCTCGAAGGCGTTGGAGCAAAGCCTGGCAGGCGCGCAGTGTCCGCCGCGTTACATCCGCTGCGACCTGACCGAGCTCGAATCGGTCGGCGCGGTGTTCCAGCAGATCGAGCGCGAACTCGGCCCGGTGGAAGTCCTGGTCAACAACGCCGCCAACGACAACCGCCACCAGGTGGAAGACGTCACCGCCAAGTACTGGGACGACAGCCTGGCTGTCAACCTGCGCCACCAGTTCTTCTGCGCGCAGGCCGTGGCCCCGGGCATGAAGGCTGCTGGCGGCGGCGTGATCCTGAACTTCGGCTCGATCTCCTGGCACCTGGCGCTGGGCAAGCTGTCGCTGTATATGACAGCCAAGGCAGCAATCGAGGGCCTGACCCGCGGCCTGGCGCGCGACCTGGGCGCCGACGGCATCCGCGTCAACTGCATCATTCCCGGCTCGATCAAGACGCCGCGCCAGATGGCGCTGTGGCATTCGCCGGAAGACGAAGCCGCGATCCTGGCCGCCCAGTGCCTGCACGAGCGCGTGGAGCCGGATGACGTGGCTGCGCTGACCCTGTTCCTCGCTTCGGGCAATGCAGCGCGCTGCTCCGGCCGCGACTACTTCGTCGACGCTGGATGGTACGGATCGTGAGCTCCCCGCAATGCATCTGGGAAGTCGGCGCCACGCTGGCCGAAGGGCCGCTCTGGCATGCCGCGGAGCGCGCCTTCTACTTCGTCGACATCAAGGGATGCCGCCTGCACCGCTGCAATGAGAATGGCGCCGAACGCCTTAGCTGGCAGGCCCCTGCCGAAATCGGCTTCGCACTGCCGATGGCCGATGACGATTTCATCTGCGGCTTGCCGGGAAAGCTTGCGCGCTTCACCGCTGCCGGCAAGTTCGACACAGTATTGGAAATTGAAGCCGGCCAGCCGGGCAACCGCTGCAACGACGGCTATATCGATGCCAACGGGCGCCTGTGGTTCGGCACCATGGACAACGGCGAATCCGCCCCCACCGGTTCCCTGTACCGCCTCGATGCACGCGGCCTGCAAGCCATGGATGGCAACATCATCATTACCAATGGCCCCACCCACAGCCCGGACGGCAGGACTTTCTATCATACCGACACGCTGGCGCGCGTGGTGTATGCGTACGACAGCGCCCCTGACGGCACGCTGTCGAACAAGCGCGAGTTCGTACGCTACGCGCATGGCGTGCCCGGCCACCCGGACGGCAGCGCCGTCGACGCGGACGGCCACGTCTGGATCTCCCTGTTCGGCGGCAGCCGCATCGAACGCTATGCGCCGGACGGCAAGCTCGCGCAAACTGTCCCGATGCCCTGCCCTAACATCACCAAGGTCGCTTTCGGCGGCGCCGACTTGCGCACGGTCTTCGTCACCACCGCGCGCAAGGGTATGAGCGAAGAAGCCCTGGCCGCCCATCCGCTGGCTGGCGGCGTGTTCACCTTCCGCGTGGACGTGCCCGGCCTGCCACAACATCAATTCGACAGGAAAGCAGCATGAGCACTCGCCGCTATCGTTCGCAGGACTGGTTCGACAACCCGGACCACATCGACATGACCGCGCTGTATCTGGAGCGCTTCATGAACTACGGGATCACCCCGGAAGAGCTGCGCAGCGGCCGCCCGATCATCGGCATCGCGCAGTCGGGCAGCGACATCAGCCCCTGCAACCGGATCCACCTCGACCTGGCCAAGCGCGTGCGCGACGGCATCCGCGACGCGGGCGGTATCCCCATGGAATTCCCGCTGCACCCGATCTTCGAGAACTGCCGCCGCCCTACCGCCGCCATCGACCGTAACCTGGCCTATATGGGCCTGGTCGAGATCCTGCACGGTTACCCGATCGACGCCGTAGTGCTGACCACCGGCTGCGACAAGACCACCCCGGCGCAGCTGATGGCCGCATCCACCGTCGACATTCCCGCCATCGTGCTGTCCGGCGGACCAATGCTCGATGGCTGGCTCGATGGCGAGCTGGTTGGCTCCGGCGCCGCGATCTGGAAAGGCCGCCGCCAACTGGCAGCAGGCCAGATCGACAACGAGAAGTTCCTCGAAATTGCCGCCGCGTCGGCACCGTCGGCGGGCCACTGCAACACCATGGGCACTGCCTCCACCATGAACGCCATGGCCGAAGCGCTGGGCATGTCGCTCACCGGTTGCTCTGCCATCCCGGCACCTTACCGCGAGCGCGGCCAGATGGCCTATGAAACGGGCCGCCGCATCGTCGAACTGGCGCAGCAGGACATCCGGCCATCGTCCATCCTGTCGCGCGAAGCCTTCCTGGACGCCATCGTGGTCAATGCCGCCATCGGCGGCTCCACCAACGCCCAGCAGCACATCATGGCCATGGCGCGCCACGCCGGCGTCGAACTGCACGAAGACGACTGGATGACCTACGGCCACGACATCCCGCTGCTGCTGAACATGCAGCCTTCCGGCAAATTCCTCGGCGAGCGCTTCCATCGCGCCGGCGGCGTACCGGCCGTGATGTGGGAGCTGCACAAGGCGGGCAAGTTGCGCGCCGAACGCCCGACCGTCACCGGCCGCAGCATGGCGCAGAACCTGGAAGGCTGCGAGAGCGCCGACCGAGAAATGATCACGCCATTCGACAAACCGCTGAAAGAGCAGGCCGGATTCATGGTCTTGCGCGGCAACCTGTTCGACTTCGCGATCATGAAGAGCAGCGTGATTTCGGAAGACTTCCGCAACCGCTACCTGCGCCGTCCCGGCCAGGAAAACATCTTTGAATGCCGCGCCGTGGTATTCGACGGCTCCGGCGACTACCACGCCCGCATCAACGATCCTTCACTGGGCATTGACGAGAACACCATCCTGGTGATCCGCGGCGCAGGCCCGGTGGGCTGGCCCGGTTCGGCGGAAGTGGTGAACATGCAACCGCCTGATGCGCTGATCAGGAAAGGCATCAACAACCTGCCGACCCTTGGCGACGGCCGCCAGTCCGGCACTTCCGACAGCCCTTCGATCCTGAACGCCTCGCCGGAAAGCGCGGTGGGGGGCGGTCTGGCCTGGATCCGCACCGGCGACATGGTGCGCATCGACCTGAACACCGGCAGCTGCAATATGCTGGTGGACGACGAAGAAATTGAACGCCGCAAGCAAGACGGCGTGCCGCCCGTACCGCCCAGCCAGACGCCATGGCAGGAGATCTATCGTGCCACCGTGGGCCAGATGGCCAACGGCGCGTGCATGGAGCTGGCACTGGCTTACCGGGGCGTCGCGAACGACACGCCGCGCCACAATCACTGACCCGGCACGAACCGGGCCTGATAAAGAAAGAGGAGACATCCATGAACAGCATTGCCCTGGAAAATACCGAACCCAGTCATGAAGAGGAGAACACTGGCCTCATCATCCTTATCAGCTGCGTAGCCACCATCGGCGGCTTCCTGTTCGGCTTCGATAGTGGCGTGATCAACGGCACGGTCGACGGCCTGAAACAGGCATTCCACTCGACCTCCGCCGGGATCGGTTTCGAAGTCGCTTCGATGTTGCTTGGCTGCGCGATCGGCGCCTTCTTCGCCGGCCGCCTTGGCGACCGCTGGGGACGCCGTGCAGTGCTGATCATTTCCTCCGTGATGTTCCTGCTGTCGGCGCTGGGCGCAGGCTGCGCGACGACATCGGCGGTGTTCATCGCCGCCCGCGTACTGGGCGGCTTTGCCGTCGGCGCGGCAAGCGTGATGTCGCCGGCCTACATCGCCGAAGTTGCCTCGGCCCGCTATCGCGGCCGTCTCGCAACCGTCCAGCAAATCGCGATCATCAGCGGCTTGTTCTGCGCCTTCCTCAGCAACTACATGCTGGCGAAAGCAGCCGGCGGTTCGACCGGCGTGCTGTGGCTCGGCCAGGAAGCGTGGCGCTGGATGTTCTGGATAATGGCCATTCCATCCGCGCTGTTCCTGCTGCTCCTGCTGGCGATTCCTGAAAGCCCGCGCTTCCTGGTCGTGAAGAAGCGCACATCCGAAGCCATGGCCGTGTTGGAGCGCCTGTATGGCGCCTCCGCAGCCAAGGAAAAGTTCGCGGCGATCGACGTCTCCCTGTCCGAAGACCACCATCGCCCACGCCTGTCCGACCTGATCAACAAGGCAACCGGCAAGCTGCGTCCTATCGTCTGGGTCGGCATCGGACTGGCGACTTTCCAGCAACTGGTCGGCATCAACGTCGTGTTCTATTACGGCGCGGTGCTGTGGCAGGCCGTTGGCTTCTCAGAGAGCGATGCGCTGCTGATTAACGTCCTCTCGGGTGCACTGAGCATCGGTGCCTGCATCGTTACCGTCTTCCTGATCGACCGCATCGGCCGCAAACCCTTGCTGTGGATCGGCTCGATCGGCATGGCGGTGACGCTCGGCCTGGTCACGCTCGCATTCGCCAGCGCGTCGCTCGACGCAAGCGGCAAGCTGACGCTGTCCGGCTCGATGGGCGTGCTCGCGCTGATCGCCGCGAATGTCTACGTGATCTTCTTCAACCTGTCGTGGGGCCCGGTCATGTGGGTCATGCTGGGCGAGATGTTCCCCAACCAGATTCGCGGCTCCGGCCTGGCAGTCGCAGGCGCCGCGCAATGGACGTCGAATTTCATCATCACGGTAACCTTCCCCATCCTGCTCGGCGGCATCGGCCTGGCTGGCGCATACGGCATCTACACCGTCGCCGCCGTGATCTCCCTGTTCTTCGTGCTGCGCTATGTGCATGAAACGCGCGGCAAGGAGCTGGAGCAGATGGAAGGCTAAGCGGGTTCAAGACAAATATAAAACCAATACAACTACTGGAGACACAGCATGAAACGCAGGCAGTTCCTCACATCCCTATCCGGCGCGGCCAGCGTAGCCGCCCTCGGCACGCCGGCGGCCATGGCTGCCGCAGCGGCAAGGCCCTTGTACAAAGACCCCGCTGCGCCGGTGCCGGCCCGCGTCAAAGACCTGCTGGGACGCATGACGCTGGAGGAAAAGGTCGCGCAAATGCTGTGCATCTGGCAGGAAAAAGGCGTCATCCAGGACGCCAGCGGTGAATTCTCCGCCGCCAAGGCCGCCAAGGCTTACCCGAATGGCCTCGGCATGCTGGCCCGCCCTTCCGACCGCCAGGGCGGGGCCGAAGCAGGCGGTGCCGGCGACAGCGGCGCCCGCGCCAACCGCAACGCGCAGGAGACCGCAACCTACACCAACGCCGCGCAGAAATGGGCTGTCGAACAGACGCGCCTCGGCATTCCGCTGTTCATGCACGAAGAATCCCTGCACGGCTACGTGGCGAAGGACGCCACCAGCTTCCCGCAGGCGATCGCGCTGGCATCGACTTTCGACCCGCCGCTGGTGCGCAAGGTATTCAGCGTCGCCGCCCGCGAAATGCGTGCACGCGGCGCCAACCTGGCACTGGCGCCGGTGGTCGACGTGGCGCGCGAACCGCGCTGGGGCCGCATTGAAGAAACCTTCGGCGAAGACCCGCATGTGTGCGCCGAAATGGGCAAGGCTGCCGTGCTGGGCTTCCAGGGTGAGGAACGCAAGCTGGCCAAGGACAAGGTGTTCACGACGCTGAAGCACATGACCGGCCACGGCCAACCGGAAAGCGGCACCAACATCGGTCCCGCCGAAGTCACCGAACGCACGCTGCGCGAAGAATTCTTCCCGCCATTCGAGCGCATCATCAAGGAAACCAATGCGGCCGCGGTGATGCCCTCGTATAACGAGATCGGCGGCCTGCCATCGCACGCCAACCGCTGGCTGCTGCACAAGGTGCTGCGCGAAGAATGGGGTTTCAAGGGCTTGACCGTATCCGACTACTTTGGCGTCAAGGAATTGATCACCCGTCACCGCCTGGCCGACATGCCGAAGGACGCTGCCATACGCGCCGTGAAAGCCGGCGTGGACATCGAAACTCCCGACGCCTTCGGCTACCAGCTCCTGCCGCAACTGGTGAAGGAAAAGAAGGTCAGCGTCGCCGAGATCGACACCGTGGTGTCCCGCATCCTTGAATGGAAATTCCTCTCCGGCCTGTTCGAACAGCCTTATGTCGACGCCGCCATTGCCGACAGCCTGACCGCCACGCCGGACGCCGTTGCCCTGGCCCGCGAAACAGCCGCGCGCGCCGTCGTGCTGCTGAAGAACGACAAAGGCCTGCTGCCGCTGGACGGCAAGACGGTTGGCAGGGTGCTGCTGCTTGGCACCCACGCCAAGGACACCCCGATCGGCGGCTACTCCGACGTGCCACGGCAGGTGGTGTCGGTATTCGAAGGCCTGCAAGCCGAAAGCCAGCGCCAAGGCTTCCAGCTCGAATACCGTGAAGGCGTGCGCATCACCGAAGAACGCATCTGGGGCAAAGACGAAATCATCTTCACCCCGCCGCAGTCCAACGCCAAGCTGATTGCCGAAGCCGTTGCCGCCGCGCGCAACGCCGACACCATCATCATGGTCCTTGGCGACAACGAACAGACCAGCCGCGAAGCCTGGGCTGACAACCACCTGGGCGACCGCCAGACGCTGGACATGCTGGGCCAGCAGAACGAACTGGCCAAGGCCATCTTCGACCTCGGCAAGCCAACCGTCGTGTTCCTGCTGAATGGGCGGCCGCTATCGGTCAACCTGCTGGCCGAACGCGCCGACGCCCTGGTGGAAGGCTGGTATCTCGGCCAGGAAACCGGCCATGCCGCCGCCGACATCCTGTTCGGTCGCGCCAACCCGGGCGGCAAGCTGCCCGTATCGGTAGCGCGCCACGTGGGCCAGCTGCCGATCTTCTACAACCACAAGCCAAGTGCCCGCCGCGGCTACATCGACGGCAGCACCAAGCCGCTTTACCCGTTCGGCTTTGGCCTCAGCTACACCAGCTTCGCGTTCAGCGAACCGCGCCTGGCGCAAACCACCGTCGCCGCCAACGGCAGCACGAAAGTCAGCGTCGACGTCACCAACACCGGCAAGCGCGCCGGCGACGAAGTGGTGCAGATGTACATCCGCGACGACATCAGCAGCGCTACCCGCCCTGTGCTGGAACTGAAAAGCTTCCAGCGCATCACGCTGCAACCGGGCGAGAAGCGCACCGTCACCTTCGACATCAAGCCGGCCGACCTGCAGTTCTACAACGCCGACATGAAGCGCGTGGTCGAGCCGGGCACCTTCACCATTTCGGTGGGCCCGGACAGCGCAACGTTGAAATCGGCAAAACTGCTGGTCAGTTGACGCTAGAATGTCCACTTTCCAGTCGGGAGCGAAAGTGGACATCACTCAAGTCAAAGCCCATTGCGCCAGCCTTCCTGGCGCAGACAGCCTGCTGCATGCACCGCCGGTCAATGTACTGAGCTACAAAATTGGCGGCAAGACCTTCGCCTACTTCAAGACCAGCGAGCCGGAACAGTGGCGCTTCAGCTTCCGCGCCACGCCCGACCGCTTCCTCGAACTCACCGGCATGCCCGGCGTGAAACCGGCCCGCTACATGGGCCGCTTCCATTGGGTCACGATTGTCGACGTGCGCCGCTTCCCGGAAGACTACCTGGTCGAGCTGGTGCAATGGTCCTACGACAAGGCATTCTCCTCGCTGACAAAGGCACGCCAGCGCGAGATCAAGGCTTAGGGAAAGCGTAGGTCAGCGAATAGCTGCCGCTGCCCGAATACGACTTCACCTGCGCGTAGTAGTAGCCCGCCGTGCCGTTGTAGCTGATCGACTCGCTGGAAGTATTGCCCTCGCTGGAAGCGACCTTGGTCCACGCGCTGCCCGACCACTTGTACAGGAACAGATCGAAGTCGGCACCGGACGGACCGCTCAGTTGCAGGGAGAACGTGCCAGCTCCCGCCTGCACCCAACCTGGCGAAGCGCTCGGCGCGATGGCGCTGCCGCCGTTGGCCAGGGTGCCCGTCTGCGTCACCGAACCCGAGCCGGTGTATTTGGCAAACACCTTCTTCACCGCGCCCTCATTCACTGCATGCCACGGATAGCCCAAGGTCCGCATGCGCGAGTTCTCTGTCGGACGGTATTTGCCCGAGCCGCAGTACTGCGCGCCCACGAAAGTGCCGACGGTGCCGTTCGGATACACGCCCAGGCCGGTCGGAACGGCCGTGCTGCCCGCAATCAGGTTGCCCCATTTGACGGACCGCGTGCCCTTCAGCGACACATTGACTTCGGTCGGCTCACTGCTGGTGTTGCAGGTGCCGTACTCGTACTCGTCCGCCAGTGCGAACGCCGTATGGCCGATCTCATGCAAGGCCACCTCGATCGACTGCTCATGCATCGACAGCGTCGCCACCGCGCCGCCGGACCCGCCGTAACGCGTCGAGTTCGCGATTACCACGATCACATCGCGCGCATCGGGTGCCAGCACGGAAGCCGCGATATTGGTCGCCTTGGTATTGTTCACGCACAGCAGGCGTTCGATGTTGTAGCAAGCGAATTCCCCATCCATCGCCGTATCGCGATAAATGCCCTTATCGAGTTCGTCCACGCCCGACTGGTTACTGGCCACGTCGACGCGATGGATATTCATCGAAGCGCGGTTGGCATTGAACAGCGGATCGGCCAGGAAGCCATTGATCACCTTCTGCGCATCGGCACGCCACTTATCCATTTCTGCAGCAGTGTAGCCATCGCCGATGAAGACATAGTCCATGTGGGTCGCCGCGCTGCCGTTGTTCAGGATCGTCGTCGCCGTTGCGGACGGCGTCGCTGCGAGCATGGCCGAACGTGCAGTCTTGCCGCCGGCGGCAGCCTGCTCCAGCGTACTGCGGTCGAAGCGTGCCAGCGGCCCTGCTGCAGCGACGGCCGCTTTGGCGCCGGCCGCACCACCCTGCTTCGGCAACACTTCGACACTGGCAGTAGCTTTATCGAAGGGCAGCGAAACCTCAAAGCTGCCTTCACGCTGTTGCACCGTGGTCGACAGGTCGATAGCACCCGAGCGCGGGTTGAAAGTCTCCACATGGCGGCGCAAGCCATTGTTGACGCTCACCTCATGCAGCACGCGCCCCTGCGCATCCTTGGCGACCACCACCCACTGGTCATCCTCCGCACGCTGTCGCACGTTCGGCGTCACGGCAAATTTGCCCACTTCTGCATGCAGCGGTTTGAATTCCGCCCCGGTGCGGCCTTCGGCGAAGCCGATGCGCAGCGAGATATTGTCGGCCTGCGCCGCGCCGGCCGCCGACAGCGCAAGCAGGACCAGGGAATTTCGTAACGAAGCCATCTTGTCTCTCCATTTTTTGTGGTTTGGGACTGGAGATTCTGTGGCCGCCCAGCCGGTTGCGCGTGCACAAACGCGCGCAAATTGCACAATCCTGCTATTAACAATTGTTACAGCGGCTGGCGCGCCACGCGGCAGGCGACAGGCCATAGTGTGCCGAGAAGGCGCGCGTGAAATGACTGGCGCTGTGGAAGCCGAATTGCTCCGCGATGTCGACGATGCGCACCTCGCCGCCAGCGAGCGTCGCGCAAGCCTGTTCCAGGCGACGTGTGAGCACATAGCGATGCGGCGGCAGCCCCACGGCGCGATGGAACTCACGCGAAAAATGCGCCGCGCTCATGCCGCAAAGCGCAGCCAATTCCGCGTTGGCCAGCGGTGCGTCGAGGTGTTCAGTGATATGGCGCAGCACGCGGCGCAAGCGCGTGCCGCCGAGCGAACTCTCCTCCGACTGCGCTGGCCGCGAATAGTGCTCGATCAGGTAGCAGGCCAGGGCCATGGCAAGGTGGTCGCACATTTCAGCTGCCAGCGGCCCGGCCAGCGCCTGCGCATCTAGCATCTTGCGCACAAGGTCGAACACCATGCGGTCGGAAGTGAACAGGCTTGCCGCCAGCGTCGCATCGAGTTCTTCGCCGCGCTGGGCCGCCAGACGATCGATCAGTTGCACCGGCAGGAAGACGTTGACGATATCGCAGCCGCTAAGCTGGCTCCAGCGCCCCTGCTCCCCCGGCGGGCAAAGCCGGAACCGATTGGCGCCGATGGTACCGCCCCACACCGGCGTATTGCCTTGCCAGATGCGAGCATCGAGCGGCTCCATCATCAACGCCAGGCGATAGGTGCCCGGATGCGGACTCACCGAGCGGATAGCGTGTTCCGGCCCATCGCTGGTCCACCGGCCAAGCGCAGCTCCCGATCCGGGAAGCGGCCCGACGCAGGCATGCAGCGCATGCACGCCCGCCATCCTGAACCACCGCTCAAGCTCTTCCACGCTCTCCATCGAAGCAATATACCCCAGCTACAGCCGAGCCCGTGTCACACCATGGGGTCACACCCCAAGTGCGACACGGGCTCGGCTGGAATCCGCGTCGAAGTCGGCCGTTTCAGCACAGAAAGTGTCGCTGCCTGCCAACTTGGAATCCGCTGTGGATGGGCTATAACGATAAATGGACGCCAGTTTCCCCGCCAACCATAACAAGGAGCACCACCATGAAAACAATGGCATTTGCGTTACTTGCGGTTTCCACCCTGCTCAGCGCCGGCGCGCTGGCAAAAGATAAGGCCAAGGCCATGGAAGATGTGGTCTGGCCCGCCGAGTCGGTGAAATGGGAGGCCGGCCCGGTCGCAGGCACCAAGGTCGCCAAGCTATGGGGCGACTGGATGAAAGGCGGCCCCTATGGCGTGTTTGTGAAATTCGACGCTGGCCAGGTCAACGCCCTGCACCACCACACCCATGCGCTAAAAATCGTGATCATATCCGGCACTTTTGTGCACAAAACCGATGGCGCGCCGGAAACCAAATTGGGCCCCGGCTCCTACCTGATGCAAGCTGCCGGCAAAAAGCACGTCAGCGGCTGCGCGACCGGCGCCGATTGCACCTTTTTTATGACCTCCGATGGCAAGTTCGACCTGATCGATGATTCAAAGGCGGCGGCAAGCGATAAGAAGTAGCTTTACTTCCAGCCATTCGCTACCGATCGCACACTCCTGTTTTCGCGATGGCGAATGGCCGGTCGTAGCTTTGCTCTCAACGAAGCGACCGATCACGCTCCATCGTGTCCACGTTGAGTTTGCCGACTTGTCGGTTAGCCTAAGTGCATGCCACTTCGACGCATGTTGACATGCATGGCTTTCGCCAATCTTGTTCCCCTGCCCTCAGCTCTTACCGTAAGTGAGCAAAAACTGCAGTATGGAACGGATTTCGGCCTCTGTCGCCGACGGAAGATGGAATACGTCGCGGTCATCCCAGGTCATCTTGGATTCGGTCAGCTTGATCATGCAGGCGCCGAAGTGGTCCATATTGAAGGCGGCCCCCAATGCGTGCCCACGCGGCGGCATGGTATTGAAGATAATCCTGAAACTGCGGTCGGGCATCTGGCGAATGACCGGCTCGCAGTTCGCGTCGAAGCCCCGCGCCTGGACTTCGCCGAAGGTACGGGCATGTTTCGCAATGATGGATGCGTAGCTGAAGCGGCGCACGCCGCCATAGCGCTGATTGACGTGCACCGTTATGTCATTGTCCAGCGGCACCGTGACCGCGACGCCTTGCTCGTT
This sequence comes from Pseudoduganella sp. S-14, assembly GCF_049913285.1. Lineage (GTDB taxonomy): Bacteria > Pseudomonadota > Gammaproteobacteria > Burkholderiales > Burkholderiaceae_D > Rugamonas. The sequence continues at coordinate 784,848 of NZ_CP183991.1, read as the reverse complement.
TTTCGCCTCTACCTCGATATGCTCCCCGCCTACCAGGGCATCGAACAGCTTGCGCTTGGCGGGATGCAGGCGCGCCACGATTTCCGCATGATTGTTTGGCAAGTCGAACAGGCCGCTGAACATCGACTCGTGCAGGTACATTTTTCCATCATTACCCACCGTCGTCGCGTCACAGGTGATTTGCAGGGATTCGGCCATAGCACTCTCAAAACAATTCCAGAAATACTGATTGTAGTATGCAATTGGCGCCTGACAATATTTCTGGGGCCTGCGCAAATAAAAAGGCCCCGCGAAGGTGGCATTTTTGCAGCACGGCACACTATTTAGGCAGAGTCCGTGTCCCACCTTGGGGCCTGACCCCAAGGTGGGACACGGACCCTGCAGTAAAAAAAACGCCACCCGAAGGTGGCGTTATTTGCTGGCGTTGAAGCGGATTACGCTTCGTCGCTGTGGTGCGGTTCGTCCGCTGGCAGTTCGGCCACGATCGCGGCGCGTTCTGCTTCCAGCAGCGCTTTGCGCTCCTCGGCTTCCCACACTTCCTTCTCTTTGCGGGCGCGGTGGAAGGCCAGGCCGGTACCGCCAGGGATCAGGCGGCCGACGATGACGTTTTCCTTCAGGCCGCGCAGACCATCGCGCTTGCCCATGATCGCTGCTTCGGTCAGCACGCGGGTGGTTTCCTGGAACGATGCGGCCGAGATGAAGGAGTCGGTCGACAGCGATGCCTTGGTAATACCCAGCAGTACGTTTTCGTACGTTGCAGGGATCTTGTTCAGGGCATTGACGCGATCGTTTTCTTCCAGCAGTTCGGAACGCTCCACCTGCTCGCCGACGATGTAGTCGGTGTCGCCGGCGTTGGTGATCTGCACGCGGCGCAGCATTTGGCGAACGATCACCTCGATGTGCTTGTCGTTGATCTTCACGCCCTGCAGTCGGTACACGTCCTGCACTTCGTCGACGATGTAGCGTGCCAGCGCTTCGATACCCAAGAGGCGCAGGATGTCTTGCGGATCGGCCGGGCCGTCCACGATCATCTCGCCCTTGTTCACCACTTGGCCGTCGTGCACCAGCACTTGCTTGTCCTTGGTAATCAGGAACTCGTGCTTGTTGCCGTCCATGTCGGTGATTTCCAGGCGCTGCTTGCCCTTGGTTTCCTTACCGAAGGCCACGGTACCGGTGACTTCCGCCAGCATGCCCGCGTCTTTCGGCGAACGTGCTTCGAACAGTTCCGCAACGCGTGGCAGACCACCGGTAATGTCTCGGGTCTTCTGCGATTCGGTCGGGATACGCGCCAGAACCTCACCCACGGATACTTGCTGGCCGTCTTTCACCATGATCAGCGCGCCGACCTGGAAGCCGATCGCCACTGCGTGCTCGGTGCCGGCGATCTTCACTTCGCCGCCGTCTTCGTTCAGCAGTTTCACCTGTGGACGCAGGGCCTTGCCTGGGGAACCACGACGCTTGGCGTCGATCACCACCAGGGTGGCCAGGCCGGTCACTTCATCGACCTGGCGCGCCACGGTCACGCCTTCTTCGATGTTCTCGAAGCGGATGGTACCGGCGTACTCGGTAATGATCGGACGGGTCAGCGGGTCCCACGTTGCCAGGGGAGCGCCGGCCTTCACAGCCATGCCATCCTTGACGATCAGGGTCGCGCCGTACGGCACCTTGTGGCGTTCGCGCTCACGGCCGTGGTCGTCGGTGATCAGCACTTCGCCGGAACGGGAAATGACGATCTGGGCGCCCTTGCCGTTGGTGACGTAACGCATCGTGGCGGTGAAGCGCACGGTGCCGTTCGACTTGGCTTCGACCGACGAGGCCACTGCTGCACGCGATGCCGCACCACCGATGTGGAAGGTACGCATGGTCAGCTGGGTACCAGGTTCACCGATCGACTGCGCTGCCACCACGCCGACTGCTTCGCCGGAGTTGACCAGCAGGCCGCGGCCCAGGTCGCGGCCGTAGCACTTGGCGCACAGGCCGAAACGGGTGTCGCAGGTCAGCGGGGTACGGACCTTCACTTCGTCGATGCCGACGCGTTCGATCTCTTCCACCATATCTTCGTCCAGCAGGGTGCCGGCTTCGTACAGGGTTTCCTGGGTTTCAGGATTGACGATGTCGGTGCCCGCCACGCGGCCGAGGATACGGTCGCGCAGGGCTTCGATCACTTCACCGCCTTCGACCATGGCCTTCATCTGGGTGCCGTTGGAGGTGCCGCAATCGTCCTCGATCACCACCAGGTCCTGGGTCACGTCGACCAGACGACGGGTCAGGTAACCGGAGTTCGCGGTCTTCAGCGCGGTGTCGGCCAGGCCCTTACGGGCGCCGTGGGTCGAGATGAAGTACTGCAGAACGTTCAGGCCTTCACGGAAGTTCGCGGTAATTGGCGTCTCGATAATCGAGCCGTCCGGCTTGGCCATCAGGCCTCGCATACCGGCCAGCTGGCGAATCTGTGCTGCGGAACCACGCGCACCGGAGTCGGCCATCATGTAAATCGCGTTGAACGATTCCTGGGTCGACTGGGTGCCGTCGCGGCGCACCACGTCTTCCACTTTCAGGTGGTCCATCATCGCCTTGCCGACTTCGTCGGAGGTCTTGCCCCAGATGTCGACGACCTTGTTGTAACGTTCGCCGGCGGTGACCAGACCGGAAGCGTACTGCTGCTCGATCTGCTTCACTTCCGCTTCGGCGGTCGCGATCAGGGTCTTCTTCACTTCCGGTACCAGCATGTCGTCCACGCAGATGGAAATGCCGGCGCGGGTCGCCAGGCGGAAGCCCGACTGCATCAGCTGGTCGGCAAACACCACGGTCGCGCGCAGGCCGCACTTGCGGAAGGACGTGTTGATCAGCTTGGAGATCTCTTTCTTCTTCAGCGGACGGTTCAGCACGCTGAATGGCAGGCCCTTCGGCAAGATCTCGGACAGGATGGCGCGGCCAACGGTGGTCTCGTAACGGGTCACGGTACGGACGAACTCGCCGGTTGCTGCATCCTTTGGATTCTCAACGATACGCACGGTGATGCGGGTCGCCAGTTCCACTTCCTTGTTGTCGTACGCGCGGATCACTTCCGACACGTCCGGGAACATCATGCCTTCGCCCTTGGCGTTGACTGCTTCGCGGGTCGCGTAATACAGACCCAGCACGATATCCTGGGAAGGAACGATCGATGGTTCGCCGTTCGATGGGAACAGGATGTTGTTCGAAGCCAGCATCAGGGTACGGGCTTCCATCTGTGCTTCGATCGACAGCGGAACGTGGACTGCCATCTGGTCACCGTCGAAGTCCGCGTTGAACGCGGCGCAGACGAGCGGGTGCAGCTGGATCGCTTTACCTTCGATCAGCACAGGCTCGAAGGCCTGGATACCGAGACGGTGCAGGGTTGGTGCACGGTTCAGCATGATCGGATGTTCGCGGATCACTTCTTCCAGGATGTCCCACACCACTGGTTCTTGCACTTCGACCAGCTTCTTGGCGGCCTTGATGGTGGTCGCCAGACCCATCAGTTCCAGCTTGTTGAAGATGAATGGCTTGAACAGTTCCAGGGCCATCAGCTTCGGCAGGCCGCACTGGTGCAGTTTCAGCTGTGGACCCACCACGATCACGGAACGGCCGGAGTAGTCGACGCGCTTACCCAGCAAGTTCTGACGGAAGCGGCCGCCCTTACCTTTGATCATTTCAGCCAGCGATTTCAGCGGACGCTTGTTGGCGCCGGTCATCGCTTTGCCGCGACGGCCGTTGTCCAGCAGCGAGTCAACTGCTTCTTGCAGCATGCGCTTTTCGTTACGCGTGATGATCTCTGGAGCACGCAGCTCCATCAGGCGCTTCAGACGGTTGTTACGGTTGATGACGCGGCGATACAGGTCGTTCAGGTCGGAGGTCGCGAAACGGCCGCCATCCAGCGGGACCAGTGGGCGCAGTTCCGGCGGCAGCACCGGCAGCACTTCCATGATCATCCAGTCCGGCTTGATGCCGGAACGCTGGAACGCTTCCAGCACTTTCAGGCGCTTGGCGTACTTCTTGATCTTCGCTTCGGACTTCGATTCCTTCAGTTCCACGCGCAGGGCTTCGGCATCGCGGTGGATGTCGATCGAGCGCAGCAGTTCGCGGATACCTTCGGCGCCCATGAAGGCGGTGAAGTCGTCGCCGTACTCTTCGTACTTGGCGGCGTAGTCGTCTTCCGACATGATCTGGCACTTCTTCAGCGGGGTCATGCCTGGGTCGGTCACGACGTATGCTTCGAAGTACAGCACGCGTTCGATATCGCGCAGGGTCATGTCCAGGACCATGCCCAGACGCGACGGCAGCGATTTCAGGAACCAGATGTGGGCAACTGGCGACGCCAGTTCGATGTGGCCCATGCGCTCGCGGCGCACTTTGGCCAAGGTCACTTCAACGCCGCACTTTTCGCAGATGACACCGCGGTGCTTCAGGCGCTTGTACTTGCCGCACAGGCATTCGTAGTCCTTGATCGGGCCAAAGATCTTGGCGCAGAACAGGCCATCGCGCTCCGGCTTGAAGGTACGGTAGTTGATGGTTTCCGGCTTCTTGACTTCGCCATACGACCACGAACGGATTTTCTCGGGAGAGGCCAGACCGATCTTGATCGCGTCGAACGACTCGTTTTGCTGTACTTGCTTGAATAAATCGAGCAGGGCTTTCATGTATCACTCCAGATAGTGACGAATTCTTTACTTACTAAAACCGGTAAATCTGGGTCAGACCCAAGGGTCTGACCCGACCGGCGGCTGCCGCGGGCTACTTTCCGGTGTTTAGTTGCGTTCCAGGTCGATATCGATACCCAGGGAACGGATCTCTTTCACCAGCACGTTGAACGATTCCGGCATGCCGGCGTCGATCACGTGGTCGCCCTTGACGAGGTTTTCGTACACTTTGGTACGGCCGTTCACGTCGTCGGACTTCACGGTCAGCATTTCTTGCAGCACGTAGGACGCGCCGTACGCTTCCAGCGCCCATACCTCCATCTCACCGAAGCGCTGGCCGCCGAACTGGGCTTTACCGCCCAGAGGCTGCTGCGTCACCAGCGAGTAAGGACCGGTGGAACGGGCGTGCATCTTGTCGTCGACCAGGTGGTGCAGCTTCAGCATGTGCATCACGCCCACGGTGACTTTGCGCTCGAACGCTTCGCCGGTGCGGCCGTCGTACATGGTGACCTGGTTCTTGGACGGGGTCATGCCCAGGTGCTTGGCGATATCGTCCGGATACGCCAGGTCCAGCATGCGGCGGATTTCCGATTCGTGCGCGCCGTCGAACACCGGGGTCGCGAACGGCACACCCTTCTTCAGGTTGGCCGCCAGCTTCATGATCTCGTCGTCGGACAGGGAAGCGATGTCTTCCTTGGCGCCGGACTCGTTGTACACGGTGGTCAGGTACTTGCGCATCTCTTCGACCTTGATCTGCGCTTGCAGCATTTCGCCGATACGGATGCCCAGGCCCTTCGCTGCCCAACCCAGGTGGGTTTCCAGGATCTGGCCAACGTTCATACGGGACGGAACACCCAGTGGGTTCAGCACCACGTCGGCCGGGGTACCGTCAGCCATGTACGGCATGTCTTCCACCGGAACGATACGCGAGACCACACCCTTGTTACCGTGGCGGCCTGCCATCTTGTCGCCGGACTGCAGGCGACGCTTGACGGCCAGGTACACCTTGACCATCTTCTGCACGCCAGGCTGCAGTTCGTCGCCCTGGGTCAGCTTCTTGCGCTTCTCTTCGAAGGCCAGGTCGAACTGGTGGCGCTTCTCGGCGATGGATTCCTTGATGGCTTCCAGGGCCTTGGCCATGTCTTCGTCGGCAGGACGGATGTCGAACCAGTGGAACTTGTCCAGGTCGTCCAGGTAGTCCTTGGTGACCTTGGCGCCTTTGGCCAGTTTCTTCGGACCGCCATTCACAACCTGGCCGATCATCATCTTTTCCAGACGCTGGAAGGCGTCGCCTTCCACGATACGCATCTGGTCGTTCAGGTCCAGGCGGTAGCGCTTCAGCTCATCGTCGATGATCTGCTGGGCGCGCTTGTCGCGCGGGATGCCTTCGCGGGTGAACACTTGCACGTCGATGACGGTACCAACCATGCCGGATGGAACGCGCAGCGAGGTGTCTTTCACGTCGGATGCTTTTTCGCCGAAGATCGCGCGCAGCAGCTTCTCTTCCGGGGTCAGCTGGGTTTCGCCTTTCGGGGTCACCTTACCGACCAGCACGTCGCCGGCTTGCACTTCAGCGCCGATGTACACGATGCCGGATTCGTCCAGGCGAGCCAGTTGGTTCTCGGCCAGGTTCGAAATATCGCGGGTGATTTCTTCCGCGCCCAGCTTGGTGTCACGGGCAACCACGGACAGTTCTTCGATGTGGATCGAGGTGTAACGGTCGTCTTTTACGACGTTTTCCGAGATCAGGATCGAGTCTTCGAAGTTCAGGCCATTCCATGGCATGAAGGCCACGGTCATGTTCTGGCCCAGTGCCAGTTCGCCCAGGTCAGTCGATGCGCCGTCGGCGATCACGTCGCCTTTGGCAACACGGTCGCCCACTTTGACGATAGGACGCTGGTTGATGTTGGTGTTCTGGTTGGAACGGGTGTACTTGATCAGGTTATAGATGTCCACACCGACTTCGCCAGCCTGTGCTTCTTCATCGTTCACGCGAATCACGACGCGGCCGGCGTCGATGTAGTCCACCACGCCGCCGCGCAGTGCCTGCACGGTGGTGCCGGAGTCGACTGCCACGGTGCGTTCGATACCGGTACCGACCAGCGCCTTTTCAGGACGCAGGCAAGGCACGGCCTGACGCTGCATGTTGGCGCCCATCAGTGCACGGTTCGCGTCATCGTGCTCCAGGAATGGAATCAGCGATGCGGCAACGGACACGATCTGGCCTGGGGCAACGTCCATGTACTGCACGCGCTCCGGGGAGACCAGGATGGTTTCGCCGGCTTCACGGGACGATACCAGTTCGTCGATCAGCTGACCCTGCTCATTCACTTTGGCGTTTGCCTGGGCGATGATGTAGCGGCCTTCTTCAATGGCCGACAGGTAATCGATCTTGTCGGTGACCTTGGAGCCTTCCACCTTGCGGTATGGGGTTTCCAGGAAGCCGTATTCGTTCAGGCGGGCGTACAGTGCCAGCGAGTTGATCAGGCCGATGTTCGGGCCTTCAGGCGTTTCGATCGGGCATACGCGGCCGTAGTGGGTCGGGTGCACGTCGCGCACTTCGAAGCCGGCGCGCTCGCGGGTCAGACCGCCAGGGCCCAGGGCCGATACGCGGCGCTTGTGGGTGATTTCAGACAGCGGGTTGGTCTGGTCCATGAACTGCGACAGCTGGGACGAGCCGAAGAACTCACGGATAGCAGCCGAGATCGGCTTGGAGTTGATCAGGTCGTGCGGCATCAGGTTGTCGGCTTCGGCCTGGCCCAGGCGTTCCTTGACGGCGCGCTCAACGCGCACCAGGCCGGCGCGGAACTGGTTCTCGGCCAGTTCGCCCACGCAACGCACGCGACGGTTACCCAGGTGGTCGATATCGTCGACTTCGCCGCGGCCATTGCGCAGCTCAACCAGGATCTTGATCACGGCCAGCACGTCTTCGTTGGACAGGGTCATGGCGCCGGTCAGTTCATCGCGGCTGATGCGGCGGTTGAACTTCATGCGGCCCACGGCCGACAGGTCGTAACGGTCCGGGCTGTAGAACAGGCCGTTGAACAGGGCTTCCACCGACTCTTCGGTTGGCGGTTCGCCAGGACGCATCATGCGGTAGATCGCCACGCGTGCGGCGGTCTGGTCGGCGGTGTCGTCGATACGCAGGGTCTGGGAGATGTAGCCGCCCTGGTCCAGGTCGTTGGTGTACAGGGTCTGGATGGCGCTGATGTTGGCATCGCGCAGCTTGCCCAGGGTTTCCTCGGTCAGCTCGTCGTTGGCCAGGGCCACCACTTCGCCGGTTTCCTGGTCGACGATATTCTTGGCCAGTACGCGGCCCAGCAGGTAGTCTTCCGGCACGGAGATGTGCTGGATGCCGGCTGCTTCGATCTCGCGCACGTGCTTGGCGTTGATACGCTTGTCCTTGGTGACGATGGTCTTGCCCGACTTCGGATCGACGATGTCGAAGCGCGCGACTTCACCGCGCAGGCGTTCGGACACGAACTCCATCTCCGCGCCTTCCGAACGCAGGGTAAAGTTGTCGAAGACGAAGAAGTTCGCCAGGATCTGTTCCGGCGTCATGCCGATCGCCTTCAGCAGGATCGATACCGGCATCTTGCGGCGACGGTCGACGCGGAAATACAGGATGTCTTTCGGGTCGAACTCGAAGTCCAGCCAGGAACCGCGGTAAGGGATGATACGGGCCGAGAACAGCAGCTTGCCGGACGAGTGGGTCTTGCCGCGGTCGTGCTCGAAGAACACGCCTGGCGAACGGTGCAGCTGGGAGACGATGACACGCTCGGTACCGTTGATCACGAACGAGCCGGTGGTGGTCATCAGGGGCAGTTCGCCCATGTAGACTTCCTGTTCCTTCATTTCCTTCACGACCGGCTTGGTTGGCGATTCCTTGTCCAGGATCACCAGGCGCACTTTGGCGCGCAGCGGGGAAGCGAAGGTCAGGCCGCGCAGCTGGCATTCCTTGACGTCGAACGCCGGGTCACCCAGGACATAGGACAGGAATTCCAGACGGGCGAAGCCGTTGTGGGAAACGATTGGGAAGATCGACGTGAAAGCCGATTGCAGGCCTTCGTTCTTGCGGTTTGCAACGGGAGTGTGCTCTTGCAAGAAGTTCTCGTAAGACTCGAGCTGGGTAGCCAGCAAGAACGGAACGTTGTGGACGTTGGCGCGTTTCGCAAAGGACTTGCGAATGCGTTTCTTCTCAGTAAATGAGTAGTGCATGGACACTCCGTGTGAGACAGGAAAAGGTAGAGAATTCAGCGTTGCGGGCGCGCTTCGCAAAGCTCAATTCACTATAAAACAACAACTTCTACTTCAGAGACGACAAAGGAGCCAAGGGCGGACCCATCCTTTCGGATGAGATCCGCCGCATTGGCTTCCTAAACTAAGGCAGTTACCCGCCTTGGTTCAATTACTTCAGGTCAGCTTTCGCGCCGGCTTCTTCCAGCTTCTTCTTAGCTGCTTCAGCGTCGGCCTTAGCCATTGCTTCTTTCACGGTCTTCGGTGCGCCGTCAACCAGGTCTTTGGCTTCTTTCAGGCCCAGACCGGTGATTTCGCGAACAGCCTTGATCACGCCAACTTTGTTAGCGCCGACTTCGGACAGAACCAGGTTGAATTCGGTCTGCTCTTCAGCAGCGGCTGCAGGACCTGCGCCACCAGCTGCTGGAGCTGCCATTGCAGCTGCGGACACGCCGAACTTTTCTTCGAATGCCTTGACCAGTTCGTTCAGGTCCATTACGGACATTTCGGACACTGCGTTCAGGATGTCGTCTTTGGAAATTGCCATTTGAAACTCCTAATTTGTTTGTAATACTACAGAATTGGTATTGACTAAGAAACCAGGCCAGCGATTAAGCGGCTTCGGTTTCTTTTTTGGCTGCCAGAGCAGCCAGGCCACGTGCAAAGCCCGACACCGGAGCCAGCATAACGCCCAACAGCTGCGAGATGAGGACTTCACGGCTAGGAATGCTCGCCAGTGCGGTAACGCCAGCTACGTCGAGCTGCTTACCTGCATAGTTACCAGCCTTCAGGACCAGTTTGTCGTTGGTTTTGGCGAAGTCGGCGAGGACTTTCGCTGCAGCAACAGCATCATCCGAGATCGAGTAGATCAGCGGACCGGTCATGGAATCGGCCAGAGCGGCGAACTGCGTGCCTTCTACTGCACGACGTGCCAGGGTGTTCTTCAGAACACGGATGTACACGCCTTGCGCACGCGCATTAGCACGGAGTTTAGTCAAGTGACCAACCTGGATGCCACGGTACTCGGCCACAGCGATAGTTTGCGCAGTTGCTACTTTTGCGGAAACTTCGGCAACGACGGCCTTTTTGTCATTCAGATTGAGACCCACGGTCTTCTCCTTAAATAATGCTTGGCTTGCGCCTCGCATCGGTTCGAACAACGGCGTCCGAGGTTTAGGAGTCTAAAGGGACTACATAAACTTGTTCGGGATCACCATCTGCGTTGGGAGCCCTTCGGCTATTAACCAGATGCCTACCTGATGCATCCAGCCCAACGGTCTTTGAAGGCATGGCGACGGCAGAACCGCCGCCAACCCAAAGATCCGCCCAGTCTTCCGGCTGGGACTTAATTCTTTACTCTAACCAGCGGTATCAGGGGCGAACACGCTTCGCGTATCAGCACCTGACACCGGAAGGTTATTACAGGCCAGCGTGGTCTACGCGTACGCCAGCGCCCATGGTGGACGACAGGGATACTTTGCGCAGGTACACGCCTTTGGACGAAGCTGGCTTAGCCTTGTTCAGGGCGTCGATCAGAGCAACCAGGTTGGTCTTCAGATCAGCGTCGGCGAACGACTTGCGGCCAATGGTGGCGTGGATGATACCTGCCTTGTCGGTACGGTACTGAACCTGGCCGGCTTTCGCGTTTTTCACAGCGGTAGCGACGTCAGGGGTAACGGTGCCCACTTTCGGGTTAGGCATCAGGCCACGTGGGCCCAGGATCTGACCCAGGGTACCAACGATACGCATGGTGTCTGGGGAAGCGATCACGATGTCGAAAGGCATGTCGCCGGCTTTGACGCGCTCAGCCAGGTCTTCCATACCAACAACGTCAGCGCCGGCAGCTTTAGCTTGCTCAGCCTTGTCGCCGGTTGCGAACACAGCAACGCGAACGGTCTTGCCGGTGCCAGCTGGCAGAACCACGGAACCGCGCACAACCTGGTCGGACTTCTTAGGGTCCACGCCCAGTTGAACGGACACGTCGATGGATTCGTTGAACTTGGCGGTAGCCAGTTCTTTCACCAGGGCGACAGCGTTGTCGAAAGCGTACACTTTGGTACGGTCTACTTTAGCCTTGATGGCTTGAGCGCGCTTGGACAGTTTTGCCATGATTAGATGCCCTCTACGGTGATGCCCATGGAACGTGCGGAACCAGCGATGGTGCGAACAGCAGCATCCAGGTCGGCAGCGGTCAGGTCCGGGGTCTTCAGTTTAGCGATTTCTTCAGCTTGAGCGCGGGTCAGCTTGCCTACCTTGTCGGTATGTGGCTTAGCGGAACCTTTTTGCACGCCGGAGTGCTTCTTGATCAGGAAGGTCGCTGGAGGGGTCTTCATCACGAAGGTGAAGGACTTGTCCGCGAACGCAGTGATCACGACTGGGATCGGCATGCCTGGTTCCATACCTTGGGTCTGCGCGTTGAACGCTTTGCAGAATTCCATGATGTTCAGACCGCGCTGGCCCAGTGCTGGACCGATTGGAGGGGATGGGTTTGCCTTACCTGCTGGAACTTGCAGCTTGATAAAGCCAATGATTTTCTTTGCCATTTGGGCACTTCCTATCGTTGGATTGAGTAGTAGCGCCCCGCACGCGGCGGGGCTCCTCTTGTTTGACTGATTAGACGCTCAGCCAGGCGTTAAACTTTTTCGACTTGACCGAATTCCAGTTCGACTGGGGTCGCGCGGCCGAAGATGGTGACAGATACACGCACCTTGGATTTCTCGTAGTTGACTTCTTCGACGTTGCCGTTGAAGTCAGTGAACGGGCCATCCTTGATGCGGACTTGCTCGCCCACTTCGTACAACACTTTCGGACGCGGCTTTTCCACGCCTTCCTGCATTTGCTGCATGATCTTGTCGATCTCGCGCGCAGGGATCGGGGTCGGCTTGTTCGACTTGCCGCCGATGAAGCCGGTCACTTTGCTGGTGTTCTTCACCAGGTGCCAGGTTTCATCAGTCATTTCCATTTCCACCAGCACATAGCCTGGGAAGAAGCGGCGCTCGGTAACGGACTTCTGCCCGTTACGAACTTCAACGACTTCTTCGGTCGGCACCAGGATCTGGCCGAACTGGTCTTGCATGCCGGCGCGCTCGACGCGCTCCATCAGGGCGCGCTGTACGCTTTTCTCCATGCCGGAGTAGGCATGCACGACGTACCAGCGCTTGTTGCTGACTGGCGTCGACACTGCCTGCGCAGGCTCTTCCTTGCCTGGCTCGTCTTGTACAATTTCGCTCATTATTTCTTCCAACCCAGGATGAGGTCGTACAACACAAATTCGAGGATCTTATCCGTGCCCCAGAGGAAAATCGCCATGACCAGCACAAAAGCAAACACGATCAGAGTGATCTGACGGGCTTCCTTGTGGGTCGGCCACACAACTTTCTTGGTCTCGCGAACGGATTCTTTCGCAAAATTCAGGAAATCACGGCCTGCAGCAGAGGTGTACGCGATGCCGGCGGAAATAAGCAAACCAACCACAAGCGCGGCTGCCCGCACCAGGGTTGGTTTACCGGTCAGGACAAAGAATCCGACCACGCCTGCAATCAACGCCACAACTGCCAACACGACTTTGAACTTATCGTTCGTCGTGCTAACGGTTTGCACGGATTGATTAGACATTTACTTTTTACTTTCGGTGCCCTGCACCAGATTCGGTGGCAGGGGCGGAGGGCATCGAACCCCCAACCTTCGGTTTTGGAGACCGACGCTCTGCCAATTGAGCTACGCCCCTACGTAAAACTTTACAGTGGAATCCGTAATTCTAGCACCCATCAGCGATGGGCGCTAGACTTGGCTGGATTCTTTTCGCCTTAGCCCAGGATCTTGGCTACGACGCCCGCGCCGACGGTACGGCCGCCTTCACGGATAGCGAAACGCAGGCCTTCTTCCATAGCGATCGGGGAGATCAGCTTGACGGTGATGGAGACGTTGTCGCCTGGCATAACCATTTCCTTGTCCGCTGGCAGCTCGATGGAGCCGGTCACGTCGGTGGTACGGAAGTAGAACTGTGGACGATAGTTGTTGAAGAACGGGGTGTGACGGCCGCCTTCATCTTTCGACAGAACGTAGATCTCGCCGGTGAAGTGATCGTGCGGCTTGATCGAACCTGGCTTGGCCAGAACCTGGCCACGCTGGACGTCTTCACGCTTGGTGCCGCGCAGCAGCAGGCCAACGTTGTCGCCGGCTTGACCCTGGTCCAGCAGCTTGCGGAACATTTCCACGCCGGTGCAGGTGGTCTTCACGGTGTCGATGATGCCGACGATTTCGATTTCTTCGCCGACCTTGATCACGCCGCGCTCAACACGACCGGTCACCACGGTACCGCGGCCGGAGATCGAGAACACGTCTTCCACAGGCATCAGGAAGGCGCCGTCAACTGCGCGCTCTGGGGTTGGGATGTAGGAGTCCAGGGCTTCAGCCAGACGGATGATGCACTCTTCGCCCATTTCGCCCGGCTGGCCTTCCAGCGCCATACGTGCCGAACCCTTGATGATTGGCAGGTCGTCGCCTGGGAATTCGTACTTGGAGAGCAGCTCGCGCACTTCCATTTCGACCAGTTCCAGCAGTTCTGCGTCGTCAACCAGGTCGCACTTGTTCAGGAACACGATGATGTATGGAACGCCAACCTGGCGTGCCAGCAGGATGTGCTCGCGGGTCTGTGGCATTGGGCCGTCAGCTGCGGAGCAAACCAGGATCGCACCGTCCATCTGCGCAGCACCGGTAATCATGTTCTTGATGTAGTCGGCGTGGCCTGGGCAGTCAACGTGAGCGTAGTGACGGTTGGCGGTCTCGTACTCAACGTGGGCGGTGTTGATGGTAATGCCGCGTGCTTTTTCTTCTGGAGCAGCGTCGATCTGGTCGTAAGCTTTGGCTTCGCCGCCGAATTTCTTCGACAGGACGGTTGCGATAGCAGCGGTCAGGGTGGTCTTGCCATGGTCAACGTGACCGATGGTGCCAACGTTCACGTGCGGCTTAGTCCGCTCGAACTTTTCTTTTGCCATTTTAGACTCCTAACAAATGTGAGTTGCTGGGCACGCGCCCGACTAATCAGATGGATACTGCAGAATTCTGGTGCCCTTGACGTGGATTGAACACGTGGCCTCTCCCTTACCAAGGGAGTGCTCTACCACTGAGCTACAAGGGCTTATTTTTACTACTTTGCTGCTATGGAGCGGGTGAAGGGAATCGAACCCTCGTCTTAAGCTTGGAAGGCTTCAGCTCTACCATTGAGCTACACCCGCGAGGTTTCCGACTACATTCGACTACTACTTCACTCAGCTACCTGCAAGCTTTGGTGGAGGGGACTGGATTCGAACCAGTGTACTCATAAGAGGGCAGATTTACAGTCTGCTGCCTTTAACCACTCGGCCACCCCTCCGCGAAGGAACCGCAGAGTATGAAGCAACTTTCCAACACTGTCAACACCGTTATTTGCTTATTTCGCAAACGCTGCATGACCGTGCGCTTCGGGGCGAGATTGTAATGGCTACTCCTGCAAATTTGCAAGTGTTGTTTTTGGGTTGCACCGTTTGCTATAAAATCGGTCAACTTGTCCTGTGCCTCCGAGCGCTCATTCTGTGAAGAATACCTCTCCCGGCTGGCTGCAAACATTGGCCGCCAACCTGTTGCTGCTGGCGGCTTATGCGGTCATCGGCCGCTTTTGCCTCTACCTGTCGCTGGCGCCCGGTTATGCCAGCCCGCTCTTCCTGCCGGCCGGGATTGCCCTGGCTGGCGTCGTCACCTTTGGCCCGCGCTTGCTGCCGGGGATTGCGATTGGCGCCCTGCTGATCAATTTCCTGCCGCTGCCGGGCGCCGCCAATCCGCTGACCCTGCCGCCCCTGCCACAAGGACTGGCAGCGCTGGCCGCCGCCTTCGGCTCCGCACTGCAAGCTTGGCTGGGCAGCCTGTATTTCCGCCGCGCCATCCGCCCGGAAATCGGCGCCGGGCGCGATGTGCTGCGCTTCCTGTTGTTGGCCGTTTGCGTCACGCTGGTGAGCAGTACGCTGTCCAACGCCGCGGCCGTTGCCGCCGGCGCCATTGCCCCAGCCGGTTTGCTGACAAGCTGGCTGACCTGGTGGATCGGCGATGCCATTGGCGTCCTGTTGGCCGCGCCACTGTGCTGGGTGCTGTTCGGCCAGCCGCGCGTGCTGTGGCAGCGCCGCCGCCTGCTGGTCGGCCTGCCGCAACTGTTCCTGGTCACCCTGTGCGTCATGCTGTACGTGCTGGTGGCGCGCTGGGAAACACGGCAGCACCTGGAAGGCTTCCGGCTTAAGGCGCAGCAGGTGGGCGACTTGCTGCAGTCCCGCTTCAGCGAACATGAACGCTATGTGTTCGCCATGGCGCGCGCCATCAACCGCTATGGGCGCGTGATGTCGGCGCAAGGCTTCGACAAGATTGCGCACGGTTACCTCGACCAACGTCCTGAATTGCTGTCCATGGCCTGGTTGCGCCCCGTATCGGAGGCAGAGCGGCCGGCTTTCGAAACCTGGGCGCGCGATACCATCGGCCCCGATTTCCGCATGATCGCCCCCGCCACCGGTCCCGGCCACACGCACAGCCACGCCGGCCACGAGCAGCCAGAGGTGCCGCCAGGCGACCACATGGTGACATTGTTCATCGAGCCTGCCGCGCGCCGACATTACCAGGGCCTGGACTGGCTGGCGGAACCGGTACGCGCCCAGGCGGTGCATGAGGCGCTGCGTACCGGCAAGCCGGTCGCCAGCGCACCGGTGGCACTCTCCATGCCTGGCGAAGGCAGCGGCGTGGTCTTGCTGCAAGCCGTCGATCCGGGCGACGGCCAGCCGGCGGCGGGCATGCTGCTGCTGGCCATGCAGATCGACTCCTACGTCAACGGGGCGCTGGCCACCGCCGATTTCCCGCATATCCAGGCGCGCCTGGTGGATCGCAGCATGCCCGGCCCGACAACGCTGATCGACCAGTTGTCGCGCGCGCCGAGCGATGAAGACTATTGGCGCAAGCTCAGCCTTGGCGGCCGCGACTACGAGCTGGTCCTGGTCCCCTCGGCGGCCTACATGGTGCACCAGCATGGCTGGCAAAGCTGGCTGGTGCTGAGCGCAGGCCTGATGCTGACCGGCCTGCTCGGCGCCTTGATGCTGCTGACCAGCGGCGAACGCGCCCAGATCCAGCAGCAGGTGAAGGAAAGCACGATACGCCTGCGCGAACGCGAAGCGCGCCTGCAGGCCATCCTCGACAAGGCGGCCGACGCCATCCTGACCATCGATGCCGATGGCTTGCTGGTGTCTGCCAACGCGGCGGCCTGCCGCCTGTTCGGCTATCCGACGGAAGCGCTGTCCGGCATGCCGCTGGCGATCCTGCTGCCCGAAGCGGAAAGCGACAGCGCGGCGCGCCTGCTGCGCAATATCGCCGGCGGCGCCACCCACGAGCACGAATCAAGCGGGCGTCGGCACGACGGCAGCATCTTCCCGATTGCGATTTCAGTGAGCGAAGTCGAGCTCCCCGACGGCAATGTGTTCGTCGCCATCCTGCACGACCTGACCGAACAGCAGCGCGCGCAGGAGCGCATCTACAAGCTGGCCCACCACGATCCGCTGACCGGGCTGGACAACCGCCTGTCGCTCAACCTGCGCCTCGACCAGCTGCTGGCGCAGACCCGGCGCGCGAACGGCGCGGCGGCGGTGATGTTCCTGGACCTTGACCACTTCAAGAAGATCAACGACACCCACGGCCACGCCACCGGCGACCAGTTGCTGGTGGCCGTGGCCGACCGCCTGCGCGACTTGCTGCGCGAAGTCGACACCATCGCCCGGCTTGGCGGCGATGAATTCATCGTGGTCACGGGCGGCAACGTGACGCCAGCCGAAGCGAGCCAGATTGCCGTGCGCATCGTGGCCGCTCTGGCCGAGCCGTTCCACCTGGCGGGCAAGACGATCCACACCGGCACCAGCGTCGGCGTGGCCATGTTCCCGCCCGATGGCCACGACAGCGCCACCCTGCTGCGCCATGCGGATACGGCGATGTATGCGGCCAAGAGCCAGGGCCGCGGCAACTTCCAGTTCTTCGAAGCGGCCATGAATGCCGCTACCCACGACCGGCTGATGATGGAGAACCGCCTGTGGCAGGCGCAGGAACGCAAGGAATTCGAGCTTTACCTGCAGCCGCAGGTGGACTTGAGCACGCGCCGCGTGATCGGCGCGGAGGTGCTGCTGCGCTGGCACCATCCGGAGCTGGGCATGGTGGGGCCGGATCGCTTTATCCCGATTGCGGAAGAGTCAGGGCTGATCCTGCCGCTGGGGGAATGGGTGCTGCAGCAGACAGTCGGCTTGCTGCGGCGCTGGGAGGGTTCGATGCGGCTGGCGGTCAACCTGTCGGCGCGCCAATGCCATGGCGGCGCCCTGTTGCCGCTGCTGGACCAGTTGCTGCGCGAGAGCGGGATCGATTCTTCGCTGCTGGAACTGGAAATTACCGAGTCGGCGGCGATGCAGGATCCGGAGCGTAGCCGCGACTTGCTGCGCGAACTGCGGGCGCGCGGGATCAGGGTGGCGATTGATGATTTTGGGACGGGGTATTCGTCGCTCAGCTACCTGAAGTTGTTTGAGCTCGACCGGATCAAGATCGACCGGGGGTTTGTGAAGGATATCGAGAGTGATCCGAATGATGCGGCGATTGTGACCGCGACCATCGGGCTGGCGCATGCACTGGGACTGGGCGTGGTGGCGGAAGGCGTTGAGACGGAGGCGCAGGTCGAATTCTTGCGCAGTAAGTCCTGCAACGAGGCGCAGGGGTATTTGTTTGCGCGGCCAATGCCGGTGGCGGAGTTCGAGGCTCTTGCCGGGCGGCTGCCGGAGACGGCTTAAAACCGGTAAACCGGGGTCTGACCCAAGGGTCAGACCCTCACCGGTCTCGAAGCCTCGGGGCTGGTTCTGGGCCTTTGACTGGTTGAGAAGATCAACGTCGCACAACCAAAACCCGCGCCGGTCGATCTGACTGGGTCTAGGGCGACAAAGCCGCCAACACCTGCGCCTTCAACGCCCGAATCAGCGAAGTCTCATCCGGCGGCACACCTTCCGGCGCCGGCAGCGCCCGATCCGCATAGAACAAGCCAAGCTGCACGCCCTGCACCACCAGCGGCAGCACGATAAAGCTGCGCGCATCGGGCAACAGATCCAGATGCCACTTCGGCAGCAGGTCGCGAATCTTGGCCACATTCGCATCCGCAATCATCAAGTCCGCATCGTTATCCAGCGCCAGGTGGAACAGATCCTTGCCCTGCAGCGGAAACACAAACCCCTCCAGGCGCAAGGCCCGCTGATCGCCCAAGGCGATACGTGCCCGGAACTGCCCCGCCTTCGCATCTTTCAGGCAAACCGTCGCAAAGCGGAACCCCATGCTGCGATACAAAGTCTCCAGCACTGCCTGCACCAGCTCATTGACGCGCGCCTTGCCCTCCACCCGCATCTCGGTCAGCTCCTGCACGCCCGCCAGCAGCTGTTCGCGCGCGTCATACGGCTTGCCGCTCGGATAAGCGCCCTCCTTCGCGCCCGCATCCAGGCTGGCCAGCGCCAGCACGCTCGGCAAGGTGCCCGCCGGTCCCGGCGCCTCGGCCGATTCCGCATAAGGATCGCCCGGCTCGCCGGCACTGCCGCCGGCAGCGCTGTCCAGCTGCATGCTGTTCAACAAGGCATCCATGCTGCTGCGCGCGCGGGTCAGCACCATGGTCACCTGCTCGCGCTCCAGCCCGAGCGCATTGCCGAAGCGCTGGTGCAGCAGCCGCACGTCGTCGGCAGCCGCGCCGCCCAGTCGGGTCAGTGCACGTGCCGCATCCATGCTGAAGTGCACCACCTGCCGTATCCACTCCGTGCGGTCCGCCGGCGGCCGCAAGGTGCTGCCATACAAGGGAGTCAGCGAACGGATGATCACATCGGGAATCTTCCACTCGCGCAGCACGGTCGCCGTCAAGGTGTCGTAGGTGCTGCCCAGTATCATTTGCGAAGCCTGGGCCTGCGAATGTTCGCCAGCCACGACCAGGGCATTGATTTCGCGAAAGCGCTCATGCTCGCGCGAGGCAATCAGCAACGGCCCCAGGTTCTTGAACAGCGCGCCGATGGCCGCTTCTTCCGCCTTCTGGTAAGGGCTGTAGCGCGCCAGTTCACGCCCCACCAGGCTGGCGCACAGCGCCGCTTCCAGCTCGACCCGCACGCTTTGCGCATGCCTGCTGTTGGCCATGGTGTCGACCAGCAGCATGGCCAGCGCCGTGGTTTTCACATTATCGAAACCAAGCAGCGAAATGGCATGGGAAATTGTGGTTACCGGCGCACCCGAAGCCTGCCGGTATTGCGGCGTATTGGCCAAGCGCAGGATCTTCTGCGTCAGCGCGACGTCGGACAGCACGTGGTAGGCCAGGCTTTGCGTGCCCTGGTCGTCCGAGTCGGCCATTTGCACGACGCGCGCGATCGACGCACCAAGCGCAAACAAGCCCTCATCGTCGCTGCATAGCTTTTTCAGCAGGTAGGCACGGACCGGGCGTTCTTCTGGTGGATGGGAGCTCATAGCCCATTGTAGCCCCAGCGGCTATCAGATCGCGACGCGCACTCCGGCTTCGCGCCGCGCGGCGGGGCGGATGTTGTATTTCTTCAATATGTCCTGGTGCAGGCCAGCCAGTGCGTTCAGCTTGTCGTTGGCCGGGTCGAGGCGGCGCACCGTGGTCACCAGCGCCAGCGCATGGCGGCCGAGGGCATCGTCCCAGCCTTCGTTCTCCAGGCATTTCAAGATCGCGACCGCCGCGTTGAAGGCCACCTGCGCGTTGTCCGGCAGCTTCGCCACGGCTTCCAGCATCAGGTCGACCGCGCCGCGGAAATCGCCCTTCTTTGCCAGCGCCGCGCCCGCGGCCACCATCTCGCCGACCTCGTTGCGGCTTTCGTCGGCCAGGCGCTGGCCCAGTGCGGCGTGGCCGCTCTTTTCCATCATGTGCAGGGCGCGTTCCATGGCGCCCGGCGTGGCGGAGTTGCGCATGACGTCACGCATCACTTCCGTCGCCTGCTCCTCCTTGCCCACCTCCAGGCAGGTGCGCGCCAGTTCCATCTTCATTTCATTCGACAGGCCGCTGGCCGTACGCACGCCCGTCACTGCATAATCCAGCGAGGCATTCATGCGCGCCACGTTGCCGGTGAATTCATGCAGCGCGGCCGAGGCGATGGCGCTGCAAACATCGGTGTTGGGGGTGCCCGACAGCGACTTGTCCAGGTCGCGGATCACGGCGGCCGCCTGCACCGGGTCGCCCTTCTTGACCAGGGTTTGCGCCAGCCTGGCATGGTCTTCCGGTGTGCGGAATTCGGAATAGCGGGTCTTGCTCACCACCTGCTTGAAAGCACGTTCGGCACCATCGACGTCGCCTGCCTCCAGCGCCACTTCGCCCAGCCGCCGCAAGCGGCGCACCGCGTGCGGCGACAGTTCAACCGCGTTGGCCAGCACGGCTTGCGCTGCTGTCGGGTCGCCATTCGCTTCATGCGTGCGCGCCAGCCAGTCGTAGGCATCGAGGAAGCGCGTGTTCTTGCCCAGCAGCTCTTCCAGCATCTCGCGCGCAGCATCGTAGCGGCCGCGCAGGTACAGGGTCTTGGCCTGGCCCAGCCGGGCCCACGGTACCTGGCGGCTGTCCCACAGCTCGGCATACAGCGGCTCCGCCAGGTCCGGTTCGCCGGCCTGGATGTGCATCTCCGCGCGCAGGCGGCGGAAGTCCATGGCAAAGCGCGGCTGCACTTCCTCGCCTTCCTCGCAAGCTTCGATCGCTGCGCGCAAATCGCCCATGTCAATCAACTGGTACACCGGCAGCAAGGCATTGCGCCGGTCGAGGGCGCGCCAGATGCGCTCCAGCATGGCATCGGCCGCGAAAGGCTTGAGGATGTAATCGTTGGGCATCAGCTCGGCGGCACTGACCACTTTGCTGAACTGGCCTTCGCCGGTCACCATGAAGAACATGGTGGCGGCATTGATCAAGCGGTGGTGGCGCAGGTCTTCCAGCATTTGCTGGCCATCCTGGCCGCCTTCCAGGGCGTATTCGCACAGGACCAGGTCGTAGATCCGGGTTTCCAGCGCGCGGATGGCCTGGTTGGAACTGGCTGCATCGTCAATACGCACCAAACCGCACAAGCTCAGCATATTGTGCAAGCTGGCGCGCATGCTGGGATTGGGCTCGATGACCAGCGCTGTCAGGCCCTTCAGTTCGTTCATGGCTTTCGGCGTAGGACAAGGGCTAGGGCTAGGGCTGTCCTTATTTTAGCGCTTGCACGCTGCATGCCGTGAACTTTGGTGAGAATGAAGGTGGCAGCGCGGCGCGGCTGCCACAGTCGGGTTGCCTCAGCTGCCCTGGCCCAGGCCCGGGTTGCGTTCAACCACGTCGTTCAGGGCTGCCACCACCTCGGGATCGAACTGGGTGCCGGAACGGTCACGGATGTAGGTCATGACTTCCGGATACGGCCATGGCTCCTTGTACGGACGTTCGTGCAGCAAGGAATCGAAGACATCGACCACGGCCACGATACGTGCCGACAGAGGAATCTGCTTGCCCCTGAGCTGGTTCGGGTAGCCGCCGCCATCCCAGTGCTCATGGTGGCCGCCGGCGATTTCCGCGCCGTAAGTCAGGTAGCTGACGCCATCGACCATATTGGCTGCACGCTCCAGCACGCTACGCCCGACGGCAGCATGCGTTTGCATCAGCGCACGCTCGTCGTCGGTGTGGGGGCCGGGCTTCAGCAGGATATGGTCCGGCGTGGCGACCTTGCCTACGTCATGCAGGATCGAAGCGAGGCCGATCATGTCGACCAGTTGCGGGGTCAGCTCGTCATCGTAGGTGCCGCGCTCTTTCAGGCGCGCCGCGATCGCCGAGGACAGCTGCTGCACGCGCCGCACATGGCCGCCGGTGCAGCCGTCGCGGAATTCCGCCAGGTCGGCCAGCGCCACCACTGTGGCCTCCTGCGCCTTGCGCAGCTGGCCGAACATGTACAGGTTGTCGAAGGCAGCGGCGATACGCTCGCAGAATACTTCCAGCAGGTCGCGCTGGATCTGGGCCAGCGGCCAGGGCGGCGTCACCGAAATCAGCACGTCGCGGCTTTCCTGGGTGTGGATGAACAGCACATTGGCCGGGTGTTCGAACTGGCTTTTCTTTTCCTTGAACGCCTTCTGGATGGTCGGCCACAGCGGGTGGCTTTCCGGCATCTGTTCGTTTTCCGCCAGCGGCGCGTAACCGCCGGTAGCCGCCACCACGGTCGTGTCGCCGGTGTCGACCTGCATCAGGCACAGCACGCCGTCCGCGCCCACGTCGAGGATGGCCGACACCTGGTTCAGCACGCCCGACGCGAATTCGCGCAACGAATGGATCTGGTACAGGTTGGTCGCGCCGGCCAGGATCTTGCCCAGGCCGATGCGCGAGCGCTCCAGCATGTTCAGGCTTTCATATGCGCGCAGGGCCGAAATCACGGTGGTGAACAGCTTCTGCGTGGTCAGCTCGGTCTTGGCCTTGTAATCGTTGATGTCGTATTCGATGATGACGCGCTGTTCCGGCGCCTGGCCCGGCTGGCCGGTGCGCAGCACCACGCGCACGATGGAATTGTGCAGCTCTTCACGGATGCGGCGTGCCAGCAGCAGGCCGGCATCGTCGGTTTCCATCACCACGTCGAGCAATACCAGGGCGATGTCCGGCGTGTCGCGCAGGATCTCGAATGCCTCGCGGCCGCTGTAGGCCGAAAACAACTCCAGCTCGCGCCCCTTGAAACTGACATTGCGCAGCGCCAGGCGGGTCACCGCATGCACGTCCTGGTCGTCGTCCACAATCAGCACGCGCCACAGCCGCTGTTCTGGGGATCCTGTCGATGGCGGCTGCTTCTCTTCCTCGTCTTCTTCGAGCAGCCAGTTGTCATCGACGGCTTGAGGGTCCGCCATGAAGTCTCCTTGATCAAAATGCGCTAATCTTTACATCCAGCATAATCAGAATTGACTTAGCTAGCAATTAAAAATTGCCCGCTCGTAAATCGCTTTGCACTCTGATACGCTTTGACAACACAGATTTTGCTAAAGGAAAAAAACCATGCAAGTTACTGCGCAAGAAGACGCGAGCCAAGGCAAGGAATTCCTGGCATTCAAGCTGGGTTCCGAAGAGTACGGCATCGATATCCTGAAAGTGCAAGAGATCCGCGGTTACGAAGCGGTCACCCGCATCGCCAATGCGCCCGAGTTCATCAAGGGCGTGATCAACCTGCGCGGCATCATCATTCCGGTGGTGGACATGCGCATCAAGTTCAAGCTGGGCGAGCCGGTGTATGACCAGTTCACGGTGGTCATCATCCTCAACATCAATGGCCGCGTGGTGGGCATGGTGGTGGACTCGGTATCTGACGTAACCACGCTGACGCCCGAACAGATCAAGCCGGCGCCGGACATGGGCACCGCCTTCAGCTCCGAATACATGATCGGCCTCGGCACGATTGACGCGCGCATGCTGATCCTGGTGGACATCTATCGCCTGATGGCCAGCCCTGAAATGGGCCTGAGCGAAACGCTGACAGCCGGCGCAGCTTAAAAGACTTTCATTTGTGCGTACAGCCGCTCTGGCCGGCCCCGAGGTTCAGGTTCTGGTAGCGGATTTCGTATTTGCCGTTCGATAGCTGGTCGACTACCAGCTTGTCGTGCGGCTGCACGTAGGCATAGCGCACGTTCGAGCGGCGCTCCAGGTCGTACACCTTGATGAAGACCGGCGCGGCGTTGGCACTGTTGTCCAGCGTCAGCTGCATGTCCTCGCCCTTGTTCCCGACCGGGAAACCTTCCACATAACCGGACTGTACTGGCCATGGTTCGCCGTTCGGCGCGACTGATGGGGCAACCTCGGCCTCGCAATCGACGGCGGCGCCGGGCAGCACCACCTGCGACAGGGCCAGTACCTTGATCGGCGGCGCCGCAGCGGCAGATACCGCCGGTTCCGGCGAGTAAGGCTTGGCGACGGCCCAGCCGTCGTCCGGCGTGACTTTTTCCACGCGCGGCGGGTGGATCTTCGGGGTGGCGGCCGCGGTGGCCGTCAGTTCGGCAGGCGGCTTGCCGCCCCAGGCGCCAGCCAGCACACTGGACATGGCGCGCGGCTCGGTCACCGTCAGCACCCCGCCCAGCCAGCCGGCTGCGGCGGCGCCGCCCACCGTGCCCCAGAAGCGCCAGGACTGGAGCACCCGGCGCCGGCGCGGCAGGTCGAGCTGGTCGGACCAGCCCGGCTCATGCGCTGGCTCGTGCCTGGTGCTTTCCAGCCATTCGATTTCCCATTCTTCCTGGGTGATCCACTCGTCGTGCTCCTTGCGGCGTTGCGGATCGGACAACGTGCCATACGCCGTGTTGACGATCGCCATGATGCGGGCCGCTTTTTCATCCCCCGGATTCTTGTCAGGATGGTATTTCTGGCTCAGGGCCTTGTAAGCAGCACGTATGACTTCCTGTGG
This sequence comes from Pseudoduganella sp. S-14, assembly GCF_049913285.1. GTDB lineage: Bacteria > Pseudomonadota > Gammaproteobacteria > Burkholderiales > Burkholderiaceae_D > Rugamonas. Next base: position 760,508 of record NZ_CP183991.1, on the reverse strand, counting down.
CGCGCCTCGCGCTACCTTCAGGTTGTCATAGTGAGTATGTATCTTTCCCATCTCTCAATCATATTACAAACGGTGGCTGCGGTCGCTACGCAGCAATTGCCCCGGCAATTCGATGCCATGGCCAATCACGAGCACCTTGAACAATTCTCCCATTTCGGCTGGAGAAAGCAATTTCTGCAGCGCGTTGGCGTGCGGCAGGTAATGCAGGGCATCGGCAGGATCGAAACGCTGCATCAGCTCGCCGATGCCGGCGCCGATCAGGAAGCCGGCCTGGCTGTTATAAGCCATGACTTCGGCGCCTGCCTCCTGCGCCGCCAGCGCCATCGCGGTGAAGTCGACGTGGGCGGTGATGTCCTGCAGGCCCGGCAGGTAGAACGGTTCCGCGTGGGCGTGGTGGCGGTAGTGGCACATCAGGGTGCCGGTGGCGCGGTCGCCCAGGTAGTATTCGCGCGCCGGGAAGCCGTAGTCGAACAGGAAGGCGGCGCCCTGGCCTTTCGCCAGCATGCCAGCCAACGTGGCCATGAAGCCGCAGCCGGCGCCGTGCACTTCGGTGACATAGCCGACCGGCAGCGCTTGCGCGTCCGGGATCTGGCGTTCAATCTGCGCCAGCAGCGCAGCGCCGGCTGCCACCGGGTGCCAGGCGAAGCGCGCCCCGCCTGCCTCATCGGCCTGCGCGGCCACGTGCAATGACTGCCAGCCATTGTCGGCCAGGGTGACCACGTCGACCGGCATGGCATCCAGCACTTCGTTGCCGAATACCGCGCCTTCAAACGATTCCGGCAGGGCATCCAGCCAGCGCACCTGCGGGAAGGCGCGCAGCAGCTCTTGCTGGCGGGCGCGCAGCTCGCCCGAGAGTTCGACGATGGAATAGCTTTCGACCACGATGCCGGCTTGCGCCGCCTCGGTCAGGATATCCCTGGCCAGCTTGCCCGTTCCAGCGCCGAATTCAAGGATATGTGGCGCACTTTGGTCCATAATAGCGGCTGCAACATGCGCCAGCGATTGCCCGAACAGGGCGCTCAGCTCGGGTGCAGTTGTAAAATCGCCATCCTTGCCCAGCTTGGCGGCGCCGCCGCTGTAATAGCCCAGGCCGGGCGCATACAGCGCCAGCTCCATGAAGCGGGAAAACGGAATGGCGCCACCTTGCCGCGCAATGTCGTCGGCAATCAGGCGCTGCAGGGCTTGGGACGCGGCCAGCGCGTCGGGGGAAGGTGCTGGTAAAGACATGCCGGCATTGTAGCGGTTCAGCGCTGCCCGGCGCCATTTTGCTCAATTTGACTATGACTACTTCAACTCCGACGCCCGAACAGCCGCGCGTGGCCCTGGTGACCGGCGCCGGCCGCCGCCTGGGACGCGAAATCGCGCTAGGGCTGGCGCGCGCCGGCTGGGACATCGCCGTCCACTACCGCAACTCGCACGACGAAGCGCGCGAAGTGGCGCAGGCCGTCGCCGCCCTCGGCCGCCGCGCCATTACGCTGCAATGCGACCTGTCTGACGAAGAAGCCGTGCGCGGGCTGCTGCCCGCCGCAGTGAAGGCGTTGGAACGGGTGGACTGCGTGGTCAACAACGCGTCCCTGTTCGATTACGACAGCGACCTGAATTTCAGCCACGCCCGGCTTGACGCGCACATGCACGCCAACGTGGCGGCGCCGATCCAGCTGGCGCGCGCCCTGTACGATGCAACGCCGGAAGGCGGCCAGGCCGTGGTTGTGAACCTGCTGGACCAGAAGCTTTATAATCTCAACCCTGATTTCCTGTCCTACACCTTGTCCAAGGCAGCGCTGCAGGCGGCCAACACCATGCTGGCCCAGTCGCTGGCGCCGAAGGTCCGGGTGGTGGGCGTGGCGCCGGGCATCACCATGGTCTCCGGAGACCAGAGCGAGGAAGGCTTTGCCAAGGCGCACACCCAAACGCCGCTGGGCCGTTCCAGCACTCCTGAGGACATTGCCGCCGCCGTGGTCTATGCGGCAGGCGCGCGTGCGGTGACCGGCACTACCCTGCTGGTCGATGGCGGCCAGCATTTGCTGCCGTCGCCGCGCGACGTGATGTTCCTGGCCAAGTAAAGAATTTTCAATTTTAAGGTTTAAGCACCATGCTGTCCGCCCTGATTCACCCGCAACTGCAAGACTGCCGCCGGCTGTTCCTGCGCAACTATGAAGTGCTGATCAACATCGGCGTGCACGATTTCGAAAAGAAAGGCGAGCAGCGCGTACTGATCAACGTTGACCTGTACATCCCGCTGGCCGTGTCCACGCCGAAGGCCGACGAACTGCACGAAGTGGTCGACTACGACTTCATGCGCGAGACCATTGCGCGCCGCATGGCCGAGGGCCACGTGCACCTGCAGGAAACCTTGGTTGACGACGTGGTGCAGGCGATGCTGGCGCATCCAAGCGTGCGCGCCGCCCGTGTGTCGACCATGAAGCCTGACGTCTATCCTGACTGCGAAGGCGTGGGCGTGGAAGTATTCAAGATCAAGGACGCAGCATGAACGCGGTAGTGGACGCCAAGGCCGAAGACAAGGTCGCCTACGAAAACAACAAGCTGCACAAGCGCCTGTGCCGCCTGGTCGGCCAGGCCATCGGCGACTTCAACATGATCGAAGACGGCGACAAGGTGATGGTGTGCCTGTCGGGCGGCAAGGACTCTTACGCGCTGTTGGATATCCTGATGACGCTGCGCGAACGCGCGCCGATCGACTTCGAGATCGTAGCGGTCAACCTGGACCAGAAGCAGCCGAACTTCCCGGCCGACGTGCTGCCGGCCTACCTGGAAAAGCTGGGCGTTCCCTTCCACATCGAGAACCAGGATACCTACTCGATCGTCAAGCGCCTGATCCCGGAAGGCAAGACCACCTGCTCGCTGTGCTCGCGCCTGCGGCGCGGCATCCTGTACCGCGTGGCCGATGAACTGGGTTGCAACAAGATCGCCCTGGGCCACCACCGCGACGACATCCTCGAGACCTTCTTCCTGAACATGTTCTTCGGCGGGAAGATCAAGGGCATGCCGGCCAAGCTGGTCTCCGACGACGGCAAGCACATGGTGATCCGTCCGCTGGCCTATGTGAAGGAAGAGGACACCGAGCGCTATGCCGCGGTGAAGAACTTCCCGATCATCCCGTGCGACCTGTGCGGCTCGCAGGAAAACCTGCAGCGCAAGCAGATCAAGGCCATGCTGCGCGAGTGGGAGAAGAAACACCCGGGCCGCGTGGAGAACACCTTCTCCGCCCTGTCGACCGTCGTGCCATCGCACCTGATGGACCGCGAGCTGTTCGGCTTCAAGGACATCAAGACCGACGGCATCGCCAACCCGCTGGGCGATATCGCCTTCGACGAAGAGCCATGCTCCACGCCGGCGCCTTCGACGATCCCTCTCGTCAATTTGCAATAAAAGCAATTTATCGGGGTAGAATGCATCCCTTCGTTTTCATTGAAGGGATCTCCCCGATGCACCGTTTCCTGGGCCTGTGCGCCGCTTTCCTGATGTTGTGTGTTGCGCCTCGCTTGCATGCGGAGGAACAGCCGAAGCTTGCGGTGACCGTGGGCCTGCGCCATGTGGCGAAGGATTTGTGGCGCGTCGATTACCGGTTCGCGCAAGCCGTTACAGCGCTCAAGCTTAGATCCATCGGTGAATTCCGGCAGCAGGAGTGGAAGGTGCTCACGCCTGGCATGAGCATGACATCAGGATCGGGCTTCGATGTCATTGCGTCGAAAGGCCAGCCGTTCAAGGCGGCCAGCGTGGAGATCAAGACTTTCGACGGCTGGGAGCCCAAGGAGTATGTTTCATTCAACCGCTTTGGCGATGGCGGGAGGACGGTCTACCTGGGCCACCTGCAAGGCGACATCGAGCAAGGCACAAAGACGCTTTCCATGCGCGCCGATTTCAAGCTGTCTGGCCTCGGGCAGGAAAACGTGATCGCGCCACCGCCTAACCGCTTGCAACCGGACGCCGAACGTGGCTATGCCTACTTTGGACCGGCGCAGGCTGTTCCTGCCGGCGCGGTGAAAGTCCTGATCGATCAACGAACCCCGCAATGGCTGCGCGAAACGATCCTCGATGTTGGTGCAAAAACTTCCGCCTACTATGAGAAGGCCTACCAGCGAGGGTTAAAGGACCAGCTGCTGATCTTGATCTCGGTGGACAACTTTGAATCGTCGGGCTTTTCGATCAAGGGCGGCGCCATCATGGGCGCGGGCCAGGTTTCCTACAGGCTGGAAGGCAAGCAGGTACTGCTCGACCATCCGCTACTGCGCGAGGGTGTGGCCCGCAACGTTGCGCACGAGATGGCGCACATCTGGCAACTGGCGGTCGCCCAAGGCGGCATCGGAGGCCAGGGTCCGTGGATCCACGAGGGCGGTGCGGAAGCCATGGCCATCGATGCCTTGCTCCAGACGGGTATGTGGAGTGAAGAATCGGCGAAGGCCTACCGTGCGAAGCAGGCCGCCACCTGCGAGAAGCTTGGCGGCGCTGTCGATTCCTACGACGGTATTTATGCCTGCGGCCTGGTGCGCTTCGATGCGCTGGGCGTCGGAATCGTCCCGCTTTGGCGCTCCATGATGCTGGCGACAGAAGTGAAGGGCGATGCCTATTCCCAGCGGATGATCGACACTATCGTTTCGGCGAAGTAGCCGCCGTTTCAGCACGCGAGAAGGAATACGGCGCGTCGGCGGGCGCGATGCCGCGCTGCTGGTTCGGTTGCGCCGACATCTCCACGTCGAGGGTCGCGCCGCGCAGCATTTCATCGTGGCCCAGCCAGTTGCGCTGCAGCGCGCGGCCATTCAGTTTGGCGGAACGGATGTAGCGTTTGTCGGCGCCATTGGCCGGTGCGTTGATGCGAATCTGCTTGCCGTTCTCCAGGTGCACGGTGGCGTGCTGGAACAGCGGTGCGCCCACCACGTACTGGCCGACAGCAGGCGTCACGGGATAGAAGCCCAGCGCGGAGAACACATACCAGGCCGAAGTCTGGCCGTTGTCTTCGTCGCCGCAGTAGCCATCCGGCGTTGGCTTGTACATGCGGTTCAGCGTTTCGCGAATCCAGTACTGCGATTTCCACGGCGCGCCGGCATAGTTGTACAGGTAAAGCATGTGCTGGATCGGCTGGTTGCCGTGCGCGTACTGGCCCATGTTCGCCACCTGCATCTCGCGTATCTCGTGGATCACGGAGCCGTAATAGCTTTCGTCGAACACGGGCGGCATGCTCATCACGGTATCCAGCTTGTTGACGAAGGCTGTGCGGCCGCCCATCAGGTTCACCAGGCCGTCGATGTCGTGGAAGACCGACCAGGTGTAGTGCCAGCTATTTCCTTCAGTGAAGGCATCGCCCCACTTGACCGGGTTGAACGGCGCCTGGAAACTGCCATCCTTGTTACGTCCGCGCATCAGGCCCGTTTCAGGGTCGAACAGCTTCTTGTAGTTCATGGCGCGCCGGGCGTAGACGCCGATCTCCGACTCCGGCTTGCCCAGTGCCTTGCCCAGCTGGTAGATCGCGAAGTCGTCGTAGGCATATTCCAGCGTGCGTGCGGCGTTCTCGTTGATCTTCACGTCGTAAGGAACGTAGCCAAGCTCGTTGTAGTACTTCACGCCGGCGCGACCTACGGCACTGACCGGCCCTTCATTGTCGGCGCCGTGCTTGAGCGCTTGCCACAGGGTTTCGATGTCCGGGCTGCGGCTACCCTTGATCCAGGCATCGGCCACCACCGAGGCGGAGTTGTTGCCGACCATGATGTCGGCGTAGCCGGGACTAGACCACTCGGGCAGCCAGCCGCCTTCGCGGTAGGCATTGGCCAGGCCGGCTTGCATTTCGCGGTTGATCGAAGGGTAGACAAGGTTCAGGAAGGGGTACAGGGCGCGGAAGGTGTCCCAGAAACCGGTGCCGGCAAACAGGTAGCCGGGCAAGAGCTTGCCGTTGTATGGGCTCCAGTGCACCGCCTGGCCGGCGGCATCGATTTCATACATCTTGTTCGGGAACTGCACCATCCGGTACAGGCTCGAATAGAACGTGCGCATCTGGTCGATGCTGCCGCCCTCCACTTCCACCTTGGACAGTACGCGGTTCCAGGCCGCCTTGGCGCGTGCGCGCGTAGCGTCGAAATCGTCGTTGGCCAGTTCGCGCTGCAGGTTCAATTCGGCCTGTTCGGCACTGATGAAAGACGAAGCGACCTTCATGTGCACTTGCTCGCCGCGACCGGTCTTGAAGCCCACGATGGCGCCGCTGTGCTGGCTTTCCATTTCGAGCGCGCCTTCCACCAGCTCCTTACCGCGCCACACATCGGTGGAGCTGAACGGCTTATCGAACACCATCACGAAATACAGGCGGAAGTTGGATGGCAGCGGGCCGCGCGCGTAACGAGTGCTGTAGCCAACAATCTTGCGCTGCCCAGGGACGATCTTGACGTAGGAGCCTTGGTCGAAGGCGTCCACCACTACATAGCTCTTGTCCGATTCAGGGAAAGTGAAGCGAAACTGGGCGGCGCGTTCGGTTGGCGTGAGTTCTGCGGTGACGTTGGCATCCGCCAGGTAGACGCTGTAGTAATACGGCTTGGAAATCTCCGCCTTGTGCGAAAACGCGCTGGCGCGCTCGTCTTCCATGAAGCGTTTGCTGCCTGTCACCGGCATCACCGAAAACTGGCCGTAGTCATTCATCCATGGCGAAGGCTGGTGCGTCTGTTTCAGCCCGCGCAATTTGTCGGCGTCGTACTGGTAGGTCCAGCCATTGCCCATCTTGCCGGTTTGCGGCGTCCACAGGTTCATGCCCCACGGGACTGCGATGGCGGGATAGGTGTTCCCGTTCGACATTTCCGGTTTGCTGGCAGTGCCCATCAGCGGGTTCGCCCACTCGACCGGATCGCTGATCTTGCCCACGAATTGCGCGGCTGCCAGCGGCGCGGTGGCCGCCAGCACAAGCGCCAGCCCGGCGCGGAAGATGGTGTTCCTCATTGTTGATATCCCGTTTGGCTATATGGACGGGCGCCGGCTTCGCGGCCCCATTCTTTGTTCGGTCCGGCCTGCATGCGAAATACTAGTTCGCCGCCGGCCATGATGTCTTCATGCCGCAGGAAAGTGCGCGCCAAGGGCTTGCCGTTCAGCGTGACACTGCCAACATAGGGATTGGTCGCCGACATCTGCTCCGCGCGGATGGTAAAGCGTTTCCCGTTCGGCAGGTTCAGCGTGGCCTTGTCGACGAAGGGGCGACCAATCACATACTCGTTGCTGCCTGGCGCCACGGGATAGAAACCCAGTGCGGTGAAAGCGAGCCAGGCGGACATCTGTCCCAGATCGTCATTGCCCGCCAGGCCGTCGGGCTTGTTATGGTATTGGCTGGCGACGATCTGCGCCAGGCGCGCCTGGGTCTTCCACGGCGCACCAGCGTAGTTGTACAGGTAAGCCACGTGGTGCGATGGTTCGTTGCCGTGAGCGTAATGGCCTATCAGGCCGGAGATGTCTTCCATGTGGGCGTAGACCTTGTCATCGACCTTTGCGTCGAACACCTGGTCGATCTTCGACTGCAGGCCGGTGTCGCCACCCAGCATGCCGACCAGGCCCGCGTTATCGTGCGGCATATACCAGGAGTACTGCCAGGCGCTGCCCTCCGTGTAATCGCTGCCGAAGTTGGACTGCACCGGGTTGAAGGGCTCGCGGAATTCTCCGGTGGATTTACGGGCGCGGACAAAACCGGTTTTGGTGTCGAACACATTGCGGTAGTTCTGCGCGCGCCGGTAGAAGCGCGCGGCCACATCCTTCTTGCCCATCTTCTCGGCCATGCGGGCGATGGTCCAGTCGTCGAAGGCGTATTCCACGGTCTTGGAGGCGGCTTCAGGCTCCAGGTCGATCGGCACATAGCCCAGCTTTTTATAGTGTTCGAGGCCGCCGTAAGCGCCATAGTCGGCGCTGGCGACCATCGCGGCCAGCGCTTCGTCGGCATTGACGCCCTTGATGCCCTTCATATACGCATCGGCGATCACCGGCACCGCGTGGTAGCCGATCATGCACCAGGTCTCCATGCCGTGGAAAGCCCATACCGGCAGGATGCCGTACGGGCTGTGCTGGCGCGATGCGACAAGCGAATTCACGAAGTCGGCATTGCGCTGTTCCGGCTGCACCAGCGTGAGCAGGGGGTGCAACGCGCGGTAGGTGTCCCACAGCGAGAATGTCGAGTGATAGCGGAAGCCTTTGGCCTGGTGCACCTGGTTGTCCGGGCCGCGATACTTGCCGTCGCGGTCCATGAACAGGCTTGGCGCCAGCATGGCGTGGTACAAGCTCGTATACACCATGCTGCGCATGTCGGCCGGCGCTTCGATTGCCACGGCCGACAACGCCTCGTTCCAGGCTGTGCTTGCGCGCTGGCGTTCGGCATCGAAATCCCAGCCCGGCATTTCGTCCAGGTTGGCCAGCGCGCCATCTTCGCTGACGCCGGACAGCGCGACCTTGACCAGCAGCGTGCCATCTTCCGGCGTGCCGAAATCAAGGGCGGCCACCAGTGCCTTGCCTTCCACCTGCACTTTGTCGCCCGGTGTCTTGCCGGGACCGGCGAAGCCCTTGTATTCAACGCCCTCCTCGCGGTTGAGCAGGATGTGGCCTGAGATCGGGCGCGAGAGCCGCATGGCGAAGTAGACCTGGCGTCCGGGCGCCCAGCCGCGCGTAATGCGCATGCCGGTGACGGTGGTGCTGTCGCGCAGGCGCAGCGATGACCACAAGTTCTTGCCGGCGTAGTCGTAAATGCTCTGGCGCAGGTCGAGGACCAGCTTTGCCTGTGCGCCCTTGGCGTAGCGGTAGCGGTGCAGGCCGACGCGCTCGCTGCTGGTCAGTTCGACATCGACCTCGTGATCCTGCAGGCGCACCGCGTAATAGCCCGGTTCTGCGCGCTCATCTTCGTGGCGGAAGCGGGAACGGTAGCCGCTGAACGGTCGCTCGGGGTAGCCCGGTTCAAGCTTGGTTTCGCCGCTGTAGGGCATCAGCAGGATGTCGCCCAGGTCGGAGTGGCCGCTGCCAGAGAAATGCGTATGGGAGAAGCCGAGGATGGAGTTGTCTTCGTAGCGGTAGCCCGCCGCCCATGGATAGCTTTGGCGGAAATGACGCACCTGGGTATCCGGGCTCAGTTGCACCATGCCGAACGGGCGGCTGGCGCCGGGGAAGGTGTGGCCGTCGCCGCCGGTGCCGATAAACACGTTGACGGCGGCAGCCGGACTGCCCGTAGGCGCCGCTTGGGCGGCGGCCAGCAGTGTTGCAGTAAACAGCGCCACGAAAGGTCGGATACCCATGGTGTCTCCTTTTATGATGCTGCTTTTATACCTTTACCCGATCTTTCCTCGCAATCGAAAGCGACGGAAACGGCGAAGTTTCAGAAAGTTTAGTAAACAAGGCCCGTGCGGTACACCGGATACAGGTTGTGGCGCTCATCCCAGGTAGCGTGGTGGCGGGCGAAGAAGTCCAGGCGGGCGCGCGGGTTCTTGGCGAATGCCGCATCGCTTTCCAGCCTGGCCTTGAATGCGGCTGCCAGCGTCGGATCGACTGCCAGCATCTCACGGGCAGCCTCCTCGGCCACGTATTCCTCCATATACTCCTTGCGCTCCAGGTAGTTGTTGAAGAAGCCCCAGGCGGCCAACGAATCGGCGCCGGCTGGTTCCAGCATCGTCATCACCAGCCGCGATTTCGGCTGGGCGATCGGCACGAACAGGGCGCCCTTGCCCACCTCGCGCTGTTCCATCTTCCAGGCGCCTTTCCAGCTTGCGAGCTGGTGGCCTTCGAAAGAGGTTGCTGTCAGCTTGGCTTCGTCGGCGCGGAAGGCCTCCACTGAGACCTTGCCCGGCGCCTGCTCCAGACGCTTGTAACTGATGCCATGCACCTTCAGCTTGGGTTCGATCAGTGCAGCTTGCGCAGCTGGGACCAGGTAGCCGCCGGCCGGCGCCTTGGCCACCACGTCCGGTACCACTTCATCGCGTAGCGGCACGGTCCATTTCTGCGGCCGGGATTCATCATATTTCGTCCAGACGCCAGCCGAGACGTCGGATGGCGTGCGGGTGTATTCGTAACCCGGGAAGTCGATCATTTCGGTACGCTCGGTGGTCTTGTAGCTGAGGGGCATGTCGGCCAGCCTGGCCGCGCGCACATCCGCTTCCGCTGCGGCCTTGACCCAGGCCGCACCATGCTGCGCGAACTGCTCCATCAGCGAGACGATCGTGTTGCGGGTGACCTTCACGCGGTGCGGGTAGTCGCGCCACGAATGCGTTTCCACCAGCATGGCGAAGCGGTTACGCAGCGGGAAATAGCCGGTCGAGAAGCGCGGCGTGGCCATACTGTCGACGAAACCGGAATCCGGCTGGTCGGTCTTGTCGAAGGAAATGTAGAAGTGGCGCGGGTCGGAGCCCTGCTTGCGCAGGTCGGCCATGACATTGTCGCGCAGCTCCTTGCCCAGCGGCAGCAGCGCCGCATCGCCGCCGTGCACCGGTTCGACCTGGATCGAGACGTCGGGCTGGAACTTGGCGCCGTCGGTCACGTGCAGGTCGATGTAGGCCAGTGGGTCCCATTCGTTGACCAGCTTGAGCATGGCCTGCATTTCCGGCGCATCGGCTTTCACGTAATCGCGATTGAGGTTGTAGTTCTGCGCAGTGACGCGCCAGCCCATTTCAACCGGGCCGCGCTGGTTGGGGCGGTTGTTCTTGCCGAAGCGCTCATGACCATCGACGTTGAAGACGGGGATGAACAGCACGACCTGCTTGTCCAGCGCTCCGGCGGCAGCCTTGCCGTCCAGCGCCTCGCGCAGGGCCCAGAAGCCGGCATCCTTGCCGTCGATCTCGCCGGCGTGGATGCCGCCTTGCACCAGCAACACCGGCAGCTTGCGCTGCCTGGCCGCAGCGGCAGTCAGCGCGCCGGTACGGGAAACGGCCAGGGCCAGCATCGGCCGGCCTTCCGGCGTTTCGCCGAAGGAGAAGCAGCGCACCGCTTTCGGATAGGCCTTCTGGTAGTCCGCGCACAGGCGCTGCACTTCGTCGTAGCGGCCCGTGGCCTGGTAGCCGGAGCGTTCGGCGACCGTCGAGAGGTCCGGCGCGGCATGGGCCAGCGGGAAGGCGGCAAACAGGGAAAGCAGTACGGCGTTACGAATCATTTCAATGCTCCGGCGGTTGGGTTGGAAACGCCGGAGCATTATAGTGCGCTTCAGTTTCGCAGGTATGGGCGCTCGGGCGCGAACAGCGCCAGGCGCGCAGTCTTGCGCCAGCGGGCAGGTGCGCCGTCGCCTGCCGCCACCGCGCCCGCCGCATAGGCCAATGCGCGCGCTTCCATCGGCATTGCACCCAGCGCCATTTCCGCTTCCTGGTATTTACCGGCCCCGGAAGCCTCGATGAAGCGGCGCAGGCGCAGCGCATATTCCCCCATCGGCTTCGCCTGGGCCCAATATGGTTCGGTATCGCGGCCATGGCGCAGCGCCAGTGCGGCTCCTACCAGCAAGGTCACCTGGTCGATACCGTTTGTCATCGGTTCCTCCAGCGCAGCCTGCACCTGGGCGGCAGTGGCGCCATCGGACGCCCCAACCAGCCGTCGCATGCGCGCCACCCGCCCAGGATCGCCCTTGGCCACGTCCAGCGCCTTGGCCAGCTCGCCGCGCGCGAGGGCGCCGTACGGATCATTCACATCACGCTCGGCCTGCGCCATGGCAGCGACGCGCGAACCTTGGGGCAAGGCGCGGTTCCCGGCTTGGCCATCCAACAGGCGCTGCAAGCGTTCCAGTTGTGTTTCCAGCTCGGCGTTCTCGTACGGCAGCTTGCCCTGCACCTTGCGCAGCGGCTCCAGTGCTTCGTCCCAGGCGCCTTGATCCAGCAAGGTGCGCACGTGCAGGTAGGCCAGCCAGGTGTTGCCCGGGAAGCGTGCCCGCGCCGCAGCGATTTCCTCCTTGCTGGCGGACTGCCCGCAACGCAGCGCCAGGTAGAGCCGGTCGCCGTCATCCGGGCGCGCGTTGGCACGCGCGCGCGCGGCCGCACAGATCTCCGGCGATTCGTTGGCAACGCCTTGTTCAGCGCGCCGCAGCTGGACGTTTTCCGGGTCTTCCTTCAGGCGCTGTACCAGTACGTCGCCGGCGCCGTCTTCGTGCGCCATCGTCAGCCAGGCGCGCGTCGATGGAACCTTGATGCTGTCCCAGCGAGCGTGGGCCAATACCATGGCCTTGCGCTGCGCATCGTCCTTCACAAGCTGCGACAGCGACTCCGGTTCCATGCCCGACGCCGCGGCAAGCACCTTGCGCCATTTCTTGCTCTTGCTGCTGACCGATTCCGGCGGTTCTTCGAACAGCACGTCGGCGTCGGTATCAAACCAGCGCGGTGCGCCAAGCACGGTGTTCTCGTCATTGCCAGGACCGCCGTAATGAACGACGCCAGTTGCCATCACGGTACCGCCGGCGATGTTGTACACCGACTGGTCCGCGCCATCGCGCGGGTGGAAGCTTTCCAGCAGGCGGCCATCCGGCAGGCGGGCTTCGACCGCATGCTGCTCTTCAGGGCTGGCATCGATCGTGACGTGCTGGCCCGGTTCGACCAGCGTCGAGTTGCCATCGATCGTGACGCGTACCGCCGTGCCCAGGCCGTTGTACACCATGACGGTCGAGGTGCCGAGCGCCATGCCCATGCCCAGCACGCTGACCACGACGCCGCCCGCCACGGCCAGCCGCGCGCCGCCGGCAAGCCAGCCGTCGGCACGCTGGAACCGCGACCACCAGTCCAGCGAGGTTTGCAGTTTGCGCTCGCTTCCTGCCAGCAGCACGCTGTAGGTCTTGGGGACCTGGCACGCTTGCGGTGCCGCTTCGATCGGCGCCCCGCTGCGCACATGGCTGGCAAGCAGCGTTTCACTGACCAGCATTTGCTCCAGGACCGCGGAGCGTAAGGCGCCCAGCCAGTTGCTGGTATGGGACGTCCAATTGGCGACCACCTGCAGCCAGTCGTTGATGTTGTCGCGCGAGACAGGCGGCAGCGTGAATTTCTGCAATGCGTCTTGCCAGCTCTCCTGTATGCCCAGCCGTCCCATCAACTGTGGATCGAGCTGCACCGCGCCGTTGCCGCGATAGAGTTCGTCCAGCACCACGTACAGGCCGCCGCAATCGGCGATCAGGCGCTGGATATTGCTCTCGCTCTGGCGCGCCACGGCCGTCACCACGGCGCGGGTGTTCAGCACCAGGCCCCAGGCATCGCGCACGTTGGCGGCGCCATGTTCAGCGTAGTGCAGCACGTCGAGCAGGCTGTCCAGGTAGGCTGGCCAACCTTCGCCCAGCTTGACCGCCGCCGCATAGTGCCAGGCCCGTACTGTTGCATCATGGCGGCGCAGCTTTTCTTCCAGTTGGGCGATGCGTTCTTCGGTGCGTTGCAGCGCTGCCGGCAGCTGGTTCGCCCGGTACTCTTCGCCGCCCAGCTGGACGCGATTGCCCTGGACCTGAGCGTGGCCATTGATCACGGCCGACAATTGCGCGCGCTCTTCCTGCAACTGGCGCAGCTGGCGCACGTCGTCCTTGAGCGCGACCGGATACAGCGCGCTGGCTTCGGCAGCCGGTTGCGCATCACGCGCAGCGCGCAGCTCTGCGGCCCGTGCCGCGTGGCGCGTCAGGGAACGGCCGAAATACACGCCGCAATAGCGGCTCTGGAAATGTTCGCGCCGATATTCCTTTGCCAGGCGTTTCAGGCTCTCTTCCAGCTCGACCGGCTCGGCCTTGCCTTCCTGTCCTTCCAGCAGGTGCGTCGTCATGCGCTGGCGCAGGCCTGCGGGATCGTCGAAGAGCGACCAGGCGCTGGACTGGTCGATCGTGGCGGCCAGGTAGCGCCGTTTGGCATTCTCTTCGCGTTCGTGGTTTTGCGGGTGGGTTTGCCACATGCGCGGAGGCTGGCCCAGCTCGGCCTTGAAGACGCGGTGTTGTTCCGGCTGACTTGCCGGCAGCGGCGGCACCTTGCCGTAGTATGGATCGTCCAGGATGCCGGCCATGCGCGCCGTAACATGGTTTTGCACGGCAAAGGCGTCAATGGTAGCGCGGCCGGACCCATATTCACCGAACACGAATCCAACGGTACGCTCCCAGGCGTCGTCCGCCGCGCCCAGGCGGTGCAATGCGTGGACCAAGGCGTCGCTGCCAGTCAGCGACACCGCCACCAGGTCGGCCTGCATTTCCATTTCGCGCGAAAGTGCCCTTTGCATCAATACCACCAGGCGGAAGGCTTGCTCCACCAGCGAACGCAGCGACCAGACGATGACCTGCACCACCCAGGCCACCAGGCGCAGGCGAATATCCAGGCGGCCAATGCCTTCGATAACGTCGTCCAGCTTGTCGCGGCGCGCCACCATTTCCTGCACCACTTGCTGCGCCACGTAGGCCCAGCGGCCCACCGCCATCGAACGTTGTGCGAAGTGGCCGAATTCGTGCGCCAGCACCGCACGCAACTCGCCCAGCGGCATGGCGTTCACCAGCGGCAGGCCAATTTCCAGGTTTTTCTTCGAGGGGAAAATCAGGTTGAGCAACGACAGGTCATAGAACACCGCAGCGTTCACGCGATTGGACAGGAAGACGCGGTGCGGGCGCGGCGCGCCGGCCGCATCGGCCAGCTCCATCAGGTAATTGAACAGGCGCGGTTGCTCTTCGCGCTTGATCTCCACCATGCCGGGCGGCATCGCGTGGCGCACGGCGAAGATTGCCTTCAGCATGACGATTGCCAGCAGCACGGCGACGATGGCGGCGCACCAGTTGCCGAAGCCGTTGCCGCTATGCTGGCTGGCGTGCACCAGGCGCCAGGCGCTGAACAGGAACCAGCCTGCCAGGCCAAAATACAGCAGCACAAAAACCAGCAGGCCGGCAACGGCCAGGCGCGCGCTGCGCTGGTAGGCGGCGCTGGGACGGGTCAGCTCGGCCAGTACGGCCGACTGCGATGGGGTGGCGGTGTCGATGATCTACTCCATAGAATTATTGCATGCAACGATTCTATGGAGTAACTATTTGATTGTAAATATTCCAATCAATATTTACAACACATTAAGAGCCAAAATGGTAGTTCAACTCAAACCAGAGCTGGCGTCCCGCCGGGCTGTAATTGCCGACCGGGTAATACGGCCAGCCGCCGCTGTCGTCATGCTTGACGCGGTTGAACAGGTTGTTCACGGCTAGCGACACGGTAATGCGCTGGTTCACCTTGAGCACCGAGCTGGCGTTGACCAGGGTGGTCGGCGTCAGCCAGGCATCGCCGGCGCTGTTGGGCACCTTGCCGTAGCGCTGCAGGAACAGCGTGTTCGACCAGTCGCCTGCGTTCCAGGTCAGGCTGGCATTCAGCTTGTCGCGCCAGTCGTAGTTGCCCAGGTCGCCCCTGTCGTTGTTCAGCGGGTCGCCGGCGAACTGGCGCGACTCCTGCTTCAGGGTCTTCGAATAATTCACCCTGGTGATGAAATTGCCGTAAGCCGCAGTGCGCAGGGCGTAGCGGGCCGACAGGTCGATGCCGCTGACTTTGGTCGATGCCGCGTTGATCGGGTTGACCAGGATTTGCCTGATCTCGCCCGGTTTGTTCAGCGCATTGTCGGCATAGCGGACGATGCGGCGGATCGCGTCGGCGCAGGTGGGCGAAGCCAGGTCGCCCTTGATACGGCAATCGGCTTCGTCGCGCAGCAGCTTGTCGGCGCTCAGGTTGGTCACCAGGTCGTCGAGGCGGATCTTCCAGTAGTCCAGCGTGACGTCGAAGTCGGCGCTTGGCGACCACACGGCGCCCAAGCCGGCGGAACGGCCTGTTTCAGAGCGCAGGTCCTTGCTGCCGGTCTGCACATAATCGGCGCCCGGCGAGTAGTTCGCAAAGTCGCAGTCCGCCACTGGCTGGCCGGCTTTGGCGCAGCGGTAGTAGTCGGTGGTGGACGAGTAGTAGCCGGTACCGCGCGCTTTGTAGATGTAGTTCATGTCCGGAGCGCGAAAGCTGGTCGCGACATTCCCGCGCAGCAGGATCTGCGAAGCCGGGCGCCATTCCAGGCCGCCGTTGTAGGTGAACTTGCCGTCGCCACGTCCGGCGAAGGCGTAATGGTCGTAGCGGCCCGCCAGGGTGCCGTCCAGCGTCTTCACCAGCGGAATGCTGGCCTCGGCGCCGATGGCGTAGCGTTTGCGGGTGCCGGCAGTCACGTCGGACGGTGCCAGCGTGTTGAAGTAGCCCAGGTTGATGCGCGGATCGGGAGTGTTGGAGAAACCCTGCTTGCCCAGCTCCGCCACCGTGGCCACCTTGACCGGGCCGGCCGGCAGCGTACAGGCTTCGCCGTTGGCCGTCAGGCTCAGCGTGTTGGTCCAGGATTTATCGTCGCTGACCGATTCGCCGGTGATGGAATTGAATTCGCCCGGTGTCAGGCGGCTAGCCAGCCGCGCCGGGTCAGGTGCGAAGATGGCGACGCCGCTGGCATTCACACCCAGCTGCGGGCCGAGGAAGAAGCTGTCGATATTGGCCAGCGCGCGCTGGGTGTGGTTCTGGCTCTTGTACTGCGAGGCGGTGTAGCCTGCTTCATAATTCCAGGTGGTGCTGAGGACCTAGCCGCGCAAGCCGAGCGACAGCGAAGCTGCCTGGTCGTCCCAGCGGCGGTTGTAGCGTCCCGCGCCGCCCATTTCTTCCGGCGAGATGTAGCGGCTCCACGCCTCATAGCGGCTGGTGGCCTGGTTCCAGAAATAGCTGTCGGTAGCCGAGCGCGAAGTCCATGACGGGCCGCGCGTGTTGTTGCTGCTGCGGTTGTTGCCGTAAAGCGCCTCCGCAAAGAGGGTGGCGCTGTCGGACAGTTCGTAGTTGGCACTGCCGAACAGGTTCTGGCTGCTGTTCTTCGTTTGCGTGGTCCAGTAGGTCGGTCCGACTTTCGGGCTGGCGCAGTAGCTGCCTGCCTTGGCTGTGTATTTGACAGTGCTGCCGCCGTACAGGTCGCCGATGTCGGAGCAGGTAGTGCCCGGATCGACGTACTTGCCGGAACTGACGTTCTTGCGCGCCAGGACGGACGTCGGCGCCACGCCGGTTTTGCTGGCCATGAAGTCGCGGTCTGCGCTCCACAGCGGATCGCGCTCCAGAAGCTCCACGCTGAACAGGGTGTTCAGCTTGTCGAAACTGTGGCCGCCGGTGAACTGCAGTCGCTTGTCGCTGCCGCCGCCGCGCGTGGTGGTGCCGGCCTTGAGGTTGAGGTCGTAGCCGTTGGCCTGCTTCTTCAGGATGATGTTGACCACGCCCGCAATCGCATCCGAACCGTAGACGGCCGACGCGCCGCCGCTCAGGATCTCGATGCGCTCCACCACGCTCGACGGAATATTGGCCAGGTTGGTGAAGTTGACAGTGCCTTCGTAAGCAATCGGGAAGTCGGCCATGCGGCGGCCATTGAGCAGCACCAGCGTATGGTTCGGGCCGAGGCCGCGCAAGCTGATGGCGTTGGCCGATGGCGTGAAGGTATTGCCGTAGTCGGCGCCCTGCACAAAGCCGCTGTTCTGCGATTGGTTGGTCAGCGCGTCGAAGACGTTTTTGAAGCCTTGCCTGGTGATGTCGTCGCCGGTGATGACGGTCACGGCCGATGGGCCTTCCAGGCTGGCGCGGGGGATGCGCGAGCCGGTAATGACGACAGCGGCAGGGGAAGCTTCCTGCGCCTGCACAACGCCGGCCAGCAAAACGAAAGCGCCCGCTGCCAGTGGTTTCAATTTGAATTTTGTCTGCATTGAAGTGGTCCTCTTGTGAAGAGCGGCCACCTTAACAATCCGAAGTTCTTAAATGAACGAATGATTTTGCAGATGCTTATGAAAAAAGCCGGGGACTTGCCCCGGCTTCTCAGGATCAGGCTGCGTGCGTTGCGACAGCCGGTTTGTTGAAGTCTGCCAGCAGCGCTGCTTCCTTCTGCTTGGCCGCCTTCAGGTGGCGCTCCTTGACATGGCCGTAGCCGCGGATGTCTTCGGGAATGCGCGCAATCGCCACGGCAGTTGCCAGGTTATCGGCATTCAACTTGCCCAGCATGCCCTCCACCGTCTTGCGGTATTCGCCGATCAGTGCGCGTTCCATCTTGCGCTCCGCGGTGTAGCCGAAGACGTCGAGGGCGGAGCCGCGCAGGCCTTTGAACTTGGCCAGCACGCCGAAGGCTTTCAACATCCATGGACCGAATTCCTGCTTGACCAGGTGGCCTTCCTTGTCCTTCTTCGCGAACAGCGGCGGCGCCAGGTGGAACTTCACCTTGTAGTCGCCTTCGAACATATTGGCGATCTTTTCGCGGAAGGCAGGGTCGCTGTGCAGGCGCGCCACTTCGTACTCGTCCTTGTAGGCCATCAGCTTGTAGAAGTAGCGGGCCACGGCTTCGGTCAGCTTCTTCGAGCCCAGCGCGCCTTCTGCTGCCTGTACCTGCGCCACGAAGTCGCTGTACTGCCTGGCGTACGCGGCATCCTGGTAGGCGGTCAGCAGTTCCACGCGCTTGGCAATGATCTCTTCCAGCGTCTGGGTGCGCTTGAATTCGATCACGGTTGCCGGTGTGGCCAGTTTGGTCACGGCGGCAGTGTCGTGCGCGCAGTAGCGGCCCCAGTTGAAGGCTGCCTTGTTGAACGGCACGGATACGCCATTCAATTCGATCGCCTTCATCAGCGCAGCCTCCGACAGCGGCACGTGGCCTTTCTGGAAGGTGTAGCCCAGCATGAACATATTGGTGGCGATGGAATCGCCCATCAGCGCGGTCGCGATCTTGCCGGCGTCGACGAAGTCCACATTGGCTTCGCCACAGGCGCGCTTGATCTCGGCCTGCGAAGAAGTGCCCGGGAACTGCCAGTCAGGGTTCTTTACGAAGGCGGCGGTGGTAGCGCCGGTCGAGTTGATGGCTGCGTAGGTGCGGCCTTCGCCCATGCGCGACAGCGCGTCTTTCGATGCGGTCACGATCTGGTCGCAGCCGATCACCAGGTCGGCGCTGCCGGTACCCACGCGCGTCGAGTGCAGGTCGGCCTGCTTGTCGGCCAGACGCACGTGCGACATCACAGGGCCGCCCTTCTGGGCCAGGCCGGACATGTCCAGCACGATGGCGCCCTTGCCTTCGACGTGGGCGGCCACGGCCAGGATCTGGCCCACGGTCACCACGCCGGTGCCGCCGATACCGGTGATCAGGATGCCGTATGGGTTGGCGGTCGAAGGCAGCACCGGCGCTGGCAGGGCCGGTACTTCACCGCCGCCTGCCGCAGCTGCTTTCTTCGGTTTCTTCAGGCCGCCGCCTTCCACCGTCACGAAGGACGGGCAGAAGCCGTTCACGCAGGAGAAGTCCTTGTTGCAGCTGGACTGGTTGATCTGGCGCTTGCGGCCCAGTTCAGTTTCCAGCGGTTCCACGGACAGACAATTGGACTGAACGGAGCAGTCGCCGCAGCCTTCGCAGACGGCTTCGTTGATCACGGCGCGCTTGGCCGGGTCAGGGTATTCGCCTTTCTTGCGGCGGCGACGCTTCTCGGAGGCGCAGGTCTGGTCGTAGATCATGGCCGACACGCCCGGCTTGTCGCGCAGTTCCTTCTGCACGTCCATCAGCTCGGAACGGTGGCGCACGGTGACGCCCGGCGCCCAGTTGTAGTCGTCCGGGTATTTCTCGGGATCGTCGGTGACCACGATGATCGGGGTCACGCCTTCCGCGGCGATCTGGCGCGAGATCATGCCAGGGTCCAGCGGGCCGTCCACGTTCTGGCCGCCGGTCATTGCCACGGCGTCGTTGTACAGGATCTTGTAGGTGATGTTCACCTTCGCCGCCACGGCAGCGCGGATCGCCAGGATGCCGGAGTGGAAATAGGTACCGTCGCCCAGGTTGGTGAAGACGTGCTTCTCGTTGGTGAACGGCGCCTGGCCGACCCAGGTCACGCCTTCCGCACCCATGTGGGTGAAGGTGGACGTTTCACGGTCCATCCACAGCACCATGTAGTGGCAGCCGATACCGGCCATGGCGCGCGAACCTTCCGGCACCTTGGTCGAGGAATTGTGCGGGCAGCCGGAGCAGAAGTAAGGAATGCGGTCGGTTTCCGGATTGGCCTTGGCCGGCAGGTTCTTCAGCGCGGCCTCCTTGGCTTCCAGGAACGCGATGCGCTCTTTCACGCGTGCCGCTACCGGATGGTCCTTGCAATAGTGCTCGATACGGGAAGCGATGGCGCGCGCGATCTGGGCCGGGTTCAGCTCATAGGTCGCAGGCAGCAGCCAGTCGCCGTGGCCGGTCTTGCCCTTGTTGCTCCACTCGCCGGTGTCGTCGAACTTGCCGACCACGCGCGGACGCTCGCCGTCCGGCAGGTTGTACAGCTCTTCCTTCAGGGCGTATTCCAGGATCTGGCGCTTTTCTTCCACCACCAGGATCTCGTCCAGGCCCTTGGCGAATTCGTGCACGCCGTCCGCTTCCAGCGGCCAGGTCATGCCGATCTTGTAGAGGCGGATGCCGATGTCGGCAGCGGCTTGCTCGTCGATGCCCAGGTCGGCCAGCGCCTGGCGGGTGTCGAGGTAGGACTTGCCGGCGGTGATGATGCCGATCTTCGGCTTGGGCGCATCCCAGATGATCTTGTTGAGCTTATTGGCGCGGCAGTAGGCCAGCGCTGCGTACCACTTGTAGCTGTTCATGCGGACTTCCATGTCCAGCACGGTGTCCGGCCAGCGGATATTCAGGCCGCCCGGCGGCAGTTCGAAGTCTTCCGGCATCTTGATCTGGACGCGGTCCGGGTCGAAGTCGACCACGGCACCCGACTCGATGATGTCGGTCACGCACTTCATCGATACCCACAGGCCGGTGTAGCGGCTCATGGCCCAGGCGTGCAGGCCGTAGTCGAGGTATTCCTGCACCGACGACGGATACAGCACCGGAATGCCGCAGGCGTTCAGGATGTGGTCCGACTGGTGGGCGGTGGAGGACGATTTGGCAGCGTGGTCGTCGCCGGCCAGCACCAGCACGCCGCCGTGCTTGGAAGAGCCGGCGTTGTTGGCGTGCTTGAACACGTCGCCGCAGCGGTCGACGCCCGGGCCCTTGCCGTACCACATGGAGAACACGCCGTCGTACTTGGCGTCTTCGAACAGATTGGTCTGCTGGGTGCCCCAGACGGCGGTCGCCGCCAGGTCTTCGTTCATGCCCGGGTGGAACTTGACGTGGTGCGCGTCGAGGTGCTTCTTGGCCTTCATCGCGGTCTGGTCGACCGAGGTGACTGGCGAACCGCGGTAGCCGGTGATGTAGCCGGCGGTATTCAGGCCGGCTTTCAGGTCGCGTTCACGTTGCAGCATCGGCAGGCGGATCAGGGCTTGCGTGCCGGTCATGAAGGCGCGGCCGCGCTCCAGGGTCCACTTGTCGTCGAGGGTGATGTCGTGCGCAGGCGATAGCTCGCCGCTCTTGACGGGTGCGTTCATCAGGTGTGTCTCCAAAAACTTCTTCAAGTTGTTTAGCGGCGCCCCGTCTTAGGTGCGGGGCTGCCGGAATTCTTTTTAACCCGGTAAACCTGGGTCAGACCCAAGGGTCTGACCCCGCCCTGCCGGGTTTAAGCGGCCGACTTCGAAGGATCGTCCAGCACGCCGCGGCGGATCTGGTCCAGCTCAATCGATTCAAACAGCGCGCGGAAGTTGCCTTCGCCAAAGCCCTGGTCGCCCTTGCGCTGGATAATCTCGAAGAAGATCGGTCCAATCACGTTCTGGGTGAAGATCTGCAGCAGCAGTTCGCGTTCGGTTTCGTTCGAATGGCCGTCGATCAGGATGCGCAGGCGGCGCAACTCTTCCACGTTCTCGCCGTGGTTAGGCAGGCGGCGGTTGACCAGCTCATAGTAGGTCTCGATCGTGTCCTGGAACACGATGCCCTGGTCGCGCAGGCCCTGCACCGAGTTGTAGATCTGGTCGGTACCGAGCGCGATGTGCTGGATGCCTTCGCCGTGGTATTCGTTCAGGTACTCGGCAATCTGCGACTTGTCGTCCGACGATTCATTGATCGGGATGCGGATCTTGCCGCACGGCGAAGTCATGGCCTTCGACTTCAGGCCGGTCAGCTTGCCTTCGATATCGAAGTAGCGCACCTCGCGGAAGTTGAACAGGCGCTCGTAGAAGTCGGCCCATTCCTTCATGCGGCCACGGTGCACGTTGTGGGTCAGGTGGTCGATGTAGGTCAGGCCATTGCCGACCGGGTTGGCTTCGGCGCCCGGGATGGCCACGAAGTCCGCATCGTAGATCGAGATATCGCCGATGGCGCCGGACGGCTTGCCATCAGCCGAATTCTTGCCGCGCCAGCGGTCCACCAGATACAGCAGTGAGTCGCCCACGCCCTTGATGGCGGGGATGTTCAGCTCCATCGGGCCGGTTTTGTTGTCAAAACCCCACGCGCCGAGTTCCAGCGCGCGCTTGTACGCGAAGGCTGCATCGTCCACGCGGATCGCGATGGCGCACACGGACGGGCCGTGCTGGCGGGCGAAGCGCTGGGCGAAGGAATCCTGCTCGGCGTTGATGATGAAGTTGATGTCGCCCTGGCGGTACAGGGTCACGTCCTTGTGGCGGTGGCGGGCGATCGCAGTAAAGCCCATGTTTTCGAACAGCTTGCCCAGGGCTTTTGGATCAGGTGCCGCGAACTCGACGAACTCGAAGCCGTCGGTACGCATGGGGTTTTCCCAGGGGGTGAATTTCATGGTGCGTCTCCCTTTTAGAATTGCGCACAGTATAGTCCCCTGCATGCGACATTTAATTGCAAACATTTCCCAACATTGCTTGGATTGAGCAATAATATTGCGAGAACACCGACTGAAAGAGGAATTTATGACCAAGATTGCGCTGGATAAAACGGATCGCAAGATATTGTCCATCTTGCAAACAGACGGCCGGCTGTCCAACCAGGATGTCGCAGAGCAGGTCAACCTCTCGCCGTCCCCCTGCTTGCGCCGCATCAAGCGCCTGGAGGAGGAAGGCGTGATCCGCCAGTATGTGGCGCTGCTGGACCCGGACAAGATCGGCCTTGGCCTGCTGGCCTACGTCAATGTGCGCCTGGAGAAGCACAGCGACGCTGCCGCCCACAGCAATGCCCGCGCCCTGGGCGTGAATCCGACCGGCACGTCGCCGCGCGCCGACTTTGCGGTGGCAGTCGAACAGTGGCCGGAAGTGGTGGCCTGCTACGCCATGACCGGCGAGATGGATTACCTGCTGCGCGTGCACGTGGAAGACATGGACCACTTCTCGCGCTTCATGATGGCGACACTGCTGCGCCACCCGGCAGTGCTGGATGTGAAATCGTCTTTCGCCCTGCAGCGCATCAAGGACACCACAGCCTTGCCCCTCGTGTGAAACTGAAACTCAAGCTCACCCTTGCCGTGCTGCCGGGCGGCGCCGCCAACCTGGCGTGCGCAGACGAATACGCTGCTTACAAGCTGGCCGCCGCGCCCTGATCGCCGAACAGGCGGCGCGCAACGCCAGGGTGTTCCAGGACGAACTGGTGCAGCTGATCCCCTTTTCGGCGCGCTGCAGTGCTCACCTGGTCCCGCTTGGCGAGGCGTTCATCGAGACGCTGCCGCCGGAAAAGATCGATGCGCTGCGCCTGGCCGGCATGCGCCAGATGCAGCAGGGTGTATTCAATACCCTCAGCGCCACCCTCACCATGCTGGTATACAAGGAAATGGACGAGGCTCACCTCGTGCGCATCGCGCGCGCCGTTGCCAGGTCGGCGTCGGCATATGCATCGATCATGTCCCTCGCCATGCGTGACCAGGTCAAAAACCTGGCGGCAGCCGCGCAGCCATGGGTCACCGCTGAGCAGGCTGCGCTCTTGGCGCAAGTGGTCCTGGGCATGCAAGACCCCAAATGCGGCAAGGTGTGCGAGGTGAATGGCGAATGACGCGGGCGCCAGTCTACGTCAGTCGTGCTCGTGCTGGCGCACCAGCGACTGTTCCAGCCGCTGGTAGTCCGGGGTAGCGCGCACCTTGGCGATGGCGTTCCAGAGCGCTTCGAAACGCTTGGGGTCCTTGTCGTAGGCCTTGCGGCCCACCATCAGGTGGAAATCGAAATTAGCGAAAGGCTGCTTTGCCAGCACGACGCGACCATGGTAGCGCGGATCTTCTTTCAGCAGGTTTTCCGCATCGCGCCCCATCAGCACGGCGACATCGGCACTGCCCGCAGCCAGCAGCCGCAAGCCCTCCTCCGCAGTCTTGGGCGTGTCGATCACGGTCTGGCCGCTCGCCTGCAGCATGTCCACGATGTAGTAGCCGCGCTGCGCCACCACCAGCTTGCGCGGATTGACCAGGGTCTTGCCATCCCAACTTGCGCCGCTGTCGACGCGCAGGTACACGTCGACGTGGTCACGATACATCGCGCGCTCGGGGTCCTGGGAACCGTCGGCCTTGGTCGGCGGCCGGCTGTAGACGCGCCGGCGCGGGTTGTCGGAAGGACCGACCATTGCGTCGATCACGCCGGTACGAGTCTCTTCTTCACAGCGTTTCCATGGGCGGGGAACGAAGTTGACATGGTCGCCGGTGATCTTGGCTGCGCGTTTCAGCAACTCGATATTCAGGCCCGTGCCATCCGGCATGGTCCACGGCGCCTGCGGGATGTCTTCGTAGCAGAAGGTCAGCGGCGTGCCCGCCGCCTGCGCCAGCGGTGCGGCCATGGTTACGGCTAAAGCAATGCTGCGCAGGGCAAACGGCATGAAGCCTCCTCTACTTTTCGTCCGATTTTACTCCAGGGATCTTGTCGAGCAGTTTGCTGGCGGCACGGACGTTGGCTTTCAGGGCGTAGTCGAGCGACGCGAGCTGTTCTTCCATCGCTTCCTGCAACACGCTGGCCGGGTCGGCCGGGCCGAGCTTGAGGTAGGCGTCCGCCTCGCCGTAATCGCGGTGGATTTCCATGCCGGCCTTCTTGGCAATGTGGATCATCGTGGCGTTCGACGACAGGCAGTGCATGTACAGGGTGTCGACATCGTTGTTGCGGCAGGCGATGTTGGCGCGTTCAAACAGCTTGGAGCCGATGCCAAGGCCGCGCGCGGACTTGGAGACCGATACGCCGAATTCCGCCACCTGGTCCTTCTCGGTGACCTTGTGCTTGTCCTCGTCCCGATCGTTGAAGGCCAGGTGGCCGACCGCCACCAGCATGAAGACGCGGTTGTAGACGCCGAACACCAGGTCGCGGTCGAAGTCGATACTGTTGACGTAGCGCGCGACCTGCTCGTCGTTGATGGGGGAGCCGAAGCGCAGCAGGCGGTCGCGGTGCTCCAGCGCGAGGAAGTGCTTGAGGATGCGGCGCCGGTCGCGCTCGCGCAGTTCCTTGACCGGCACGGTTGGCCGGTCCGTACCGCCGAACAGGCCGCGCAAGGGATTGCGGAAGAAGTTAAGGCTGGTCATCGTTGCGCCCCTCCGCGCCGATCGCTGCATGTACCGCTTGCACGCGCGCCGCGCGCACCAGCTCGGGAATCTGTTGCGGCTCCGCCGCCGAGCGCTGGGCGATCTCGCCGGCGTTGACTGCGCGCGCTGCATCGAGCGCCCTGGCCAGCAGCCCGCGCTGCGGCGATGGCGAAGTACCGCCGACATTCGCGCATTCGGCTGCAAGCACCATCTGCATGAAGCGCGCCGGCTTGCGGAAGCCGTCGCAGCGTTCGAACAGGCTGACTAGCGCTGCGGCGTCCAGCGCCTGCGCCTGGCCCACGCTCACACGGTCGCGCGCGGTCATCACCGCCAGGTCGCGGCATTCGGTCGGCACTTTCAGGCGCTTGCTGGCCTGCTCGACCTGCGCCACCTCGAGCGCAAGCGTCAGTGCAGCAAAACGCACCGGCAGCTCATGGCCTTGCGCGGCGGCGCAATCGATCACCGGCGCCACAGCGTGGCCATCATCGACTTCCGGAAGGATGCGCGACAGGGCTCCGCAGTCGCGCAGCACCTGCAGCATGCGCGAAGGCTTCTGCTCCATCAGGCCGCGCGCGATCTCCTGCCACACGCGCTCGGGCACCAGTGCATCGACCTCGCCCTCTTCCACCATGCGTTTCATCAGCGCGTTGGTTTCGGGCGCCACGCGAAAGTCGGGATAGCGCGAGGCAAAGCGCGCCAGGCGCAGGATGCGCACGGGGTCCTCGGCGAAGGCGTCCGACACGTGGCGGAAAATGCGGTCCCTGATGTCCCGCTGGCCCTGGTAGGGGTCGACCAGCACGCCATCGTCGCCGCGCGCGATGGCGTTGATGGTCAGGTCGCGCCGCACCAGGTCTTCCTCCAGCGTCACGTCGCTGGAGGTGTGGAACACGAAGCCCTTGTAACCGGGCGCCGTTTTGCGCTCGGTACGCGCCAGCGCATATTCCTCCTGCGTTTCGGGGTGCAGGAATACCGGAAAATCCTTGCCTACGGGACGGAAGCCGGCCTTCACCATGTCTTCCGGCGTGGCGCCAACCACCACGTGGTCATGGTCCTTGACGGGCAGGCCAAGCAATTCATCGCGCACCGCACCGCCGACCACGTAAGTCTTCATCGCCATCAATCGTCCGGCATCTCCGCGTCATGCAGTGGCGCGGTTTCGGTTTCAGCCAGGGCGCCGGCAATCCAGGCATCGACGGCAGGATGGCAGCGCATGCGCTCGCAGTAGGCGGCCAGCGCCGGCGGCAGCACCACGCCGTAGGTCTTGAAGCGGCACACCACCGGCGCGAAGAAGGCGTCGGCAATCGAAAACTCGCCGAACAGGAACTCGTTGTGGCCGAAGCGGCTCAGGCATTCTTCCCAAATCTCGCTGATGCGGCCGATGTCGGCCTGGGTCGCCGGCGTGCGGCCCTTGCCCGGATAGCTGCCCTTGATGTTCATCGACATCGTGGTGCGCAGGCTGCCGAACGAACTGTGCATCTCGGCACAGACCGAACGCGCCAGCGCACGCGCGGCCACGTCGCGCGGCCACATGGGCTTGTCGGGGAATTGCTCGGCCAGGTATTCGCAGATCGCCAGGCTATCCCAGATCGCCATGTCGCCGGCCAGCAGCACGGGCACGCGGCCACTGGCACTGTACCTGGCGATATTGTTGGAGGTGTCAGGCTGGTCGAGCAGCACGCGCACTTCGGTGAACGGGATATTGAAGGCTTTCATCGCAACCCACGGGCGCATCGACCATGAGGAATAGTTCTTGTTGCCGATGACCAGGGTCAGGCCCGGTTCGCGCGCTGCGGCCAGGGTTTCGGCAAGTTTCGGGTCGAGTTCTGTGGTCTGCATGTTTCCTCTGCTCTGGTTTAACGGCCGCCGTAGGCGGCTTCCTGTTGTTCCTGTTCGGAGTAGCCCTTCGGCGTGACGGTGCCGCCCAGGCGCGCCTTCAGCGACTGCGGACGGCCGTCGAACAGCGCCGCGTAGTAAGTGGCGTTGACCATCACATTTTTCACGTAGCCGCGCGTTTCCGAGAACGGAATCGATTCAATGAAGATGGTGCTGTCCATCGGCCTGGTCAGCTGCGTGCGCCAGGAGCGCAGGCGTCCCGGCCCGGCGTTATAGGCGGCGGTGGCCAGCACCTGCGAGCCATCCATGCTGCCAAGAACCATGTTCAGGTAGTTCGCGCCCAGCAGGATATTGGTCTTCACGTCCGTCAGCATGCCTTGCACGAAATCGGTCAGCCCGATCTTGCGCGCCACCCAGCGGCCGGTCGACGGCATTACCTGCATCAGGCCCGAGGCGCCGACCGAGGATTGCGCATCCATCACGAAGCGCGATTCCTGGCGAATCAGGCCATATACCCAGGCGCGGTCCAGGCCCAGGGTGCTGGTGGTCGGCTGCATGATGTCGTCATGCGGCACTGGATAGCGGTGCGTGTAGTCGGCCTGCACGCGGGTCTTCTCCGAGGTGTACACCATGCGGTCCAACACATGTTTTTCGCGTGCGAATTCGGCGGCGGCGATCAGTTCGCGCTCGCTCAGGCGACGCGTCTCCCAGTTCCACTCGCGCGTGCCTTCAAAGCGCAGGCGCATGTCGAAGAACTTGAGCGCGCGCTGCAGGCCGGGGTTGGCGGCGATGGCGGCCATCTCGGCCGGCGTCGGGGCCGGGCCGGGCGGCGGGATGGTGACCAGTTGGCCCAGTTCTTCCCCAGCCAGGATGCCGTAGTAGCTGGACTGGTCGGCGATGCTGCGGTAGGCCGCCAGCACTTCCGGCGTGTTGCTGCCTGCTTCGGCGGCAATGGCGCGCGCATTCCAGTAGATCCAGGTCGGATCCTTGCGCAATTGCGGCGGCATGGCCGCGATGGTGGCCTTCACCGTTTTCCAGTCGCGCTCACGCAGGGCGATGCGGGTCTTCCACTGC
This sequence comes from Pseudoduganella sp. S-14, assembly GCF_049913285.1. GTDB lineage: Bacteria > Pseudomonadota > Gammaproteobacteria > Burkholderiales > Burkholderiaceae_D > Rugamonas. Next base: position 732,322 of record NZ_CP183991.1, on the reverse strand, counting down.
ATCTGGTCCAGCGACAGCGGCGCGCCGGCCGACTTGGCCCAGTAGCCTGCCGTGTCAGGGGAGAACGAGTAGGACGATACCAGCGCCAGGTTGGCCCAGCCGATGGCACGCTCCTGCGGCGTCAGTTTCGGCAAGTTCTTTTCCAGCGCCATGCGCGCCAGGTTCATGCTGGTGCGGGCACCGCGGCCCACCGCGACCAGGAAAGTCTCGTGGTCGGCGCGTGTGCTGCCGGCGCCTTTGGCCAGCGCCAGCGTGGGCAGGTCGACTGCCTGGCCCATCTTCTTGTCGGAGCCATTCAGCAGCATTGCGGTGCGTTTGGCAGGGCCGGTGGAATTGGTTTCTCCAGCCAGGCGCACCTGCGCCCACAGGTCTTCCTCGTTGAATTGTCCGCTCTGCGCCAGCGCTGCGATCAGCGAACCGCATGCTTCGCCGTAGTAAGGCGGGAAGACCAGCAGCGCACGCGCATCGGCAGCAACGTTCTGGCCCTTGGAGAAGCGCGACAGCAGGTTGTAGCACTTGACCTGGGTGTCGTCCTGCAGCACGAACTGCGGGAACTGTTCGTCGAAGGTGGTCCATTCGCGCTTGCGGCCCAGTTCCAGCAGCCAGTCGTTGCGCATGCGGTCGGCGATCGCGCTGCCCTGGTACTTGCTCAGGAAGGCGCGCACCTCCGGATCGGTCACTTCCTTGAGGCGGGCCTTCAGGCGGTAATAATCGACGTAGGAGGGAATCGGGTAATCGGCAAGGCGTGCGGCATAAAACTCCGCCTTGGCGGCGTCGTCGCGCCGGACCGAATCGCGCAGCAGGAGGAAGGCGTCATCTTCCTTGCGGCTGTCGCTTGCGTTATCCTGCGCCAATGCCAGTGGCGAGGCGGCGCATGCCGCAACCATCAGTGCGCCGGCTATCCATTTCGAGGTGGAAATCAATGTACGACTCTCAAGGTAATTCACGATATGACCAGCCCAACTAGGATACCACGCAACCCCGACGGCCAGCCAGCATCGGGCAAGGCGGAACTGCGCAAGCAGATGCTGGCGGCACGCCGCGCGCTGGCGCCGGAAACGCGTGCGCAATGGGACAAGGAAATTGGTGCGAAGGTGGTCCAGTGGTGGCGTGAATCCGGTGTGGGATCGGTGGGCGTGTACTGGCCCTTGCGCGACGAGCCAAACTTGCATGCCTGTTATGCGGAGCTGGCGCAACTGGGCGTGAAACTGCTGTTGCCGGTGGTGCTGGAAAAGCATGCTCCGCTGGCATTCGCCGAGTGGACCATTGGCGAACCGATGGTGAAGGATTCGATGGGCGTGGCGGTGCCGGCCGTGCTGCGGCTGGTGCAAGAGTACCCGCCGGCTTTACTGGTGCCTTGCCTGGGCTATAACGCGCAAGGCTACCGCCTGGGCTATGGCGGCGGCTTCTACGACCGCACGCTGGCGAAAGAACCGCGCCCGGCCACTGTAGGCGTGGCCTATCGCTGCCTCGCTGCCGAATTCGGCAGCGATGGGCACGATGTGGCGCTGGACCGCATCCTCACTGAGGACTGACGAGGCGGTTCCACAGGGCCGTCGTGGCGACGGCCTGGTTCATCGAGTAGAAGTGCAGGCCCGGCGCGCCGCCGGCCAGCAGGCGTTCGCACAGGTCGCTGACCACGTCCAGGCCGAACGCCTTGATCGAAGCCGAATCATCGCCGAACGACGCCAGCTTCAGGCGCACCCAGCGCGGAATCTCCGCACCGCACATATCCGAGAAGCGCATCAGCTGCGTGTAATTCGTGATTGGCATGATGCCGGCCACGATAGGCACGTTCACGCCTGCTTTCTGCGCCGCGTCGACGAAATGGAAATATGCGTCGGCGTTGTAGAAGTACTGGGTGATCGCGGCATTGGCGCCGGCGTTCACCTTGCGCACGAAGGCCTGCATATCGTCCTGCGGCGAGCGTGCCTGCGGATGGACTTCCGGGTAAGCCGCTACTTCGATATGGAACCAGTCGCCCGTTTCGGCACGCACGAATTCCACCAGCTCGTTGGCGTAGCGGAACTCGCCCGACATGCCGTAACCGGACGGCAGGTCGCCGCGCAGTGCCACCAGGCGCTTGATGCCGTGCGCTTTGTACTGCTGCAGGATGGCGCGGATCGATTCGCGCGTGCCGCCGATGCAGGACAGGTGCGGCGCCGCGTCTTCGCCGGCCGCCATGATCTCGAGCACGGTGTCGAGGGTGCCCTGCTGGGTCGAACCGCCGGCGCCGAAGGTCACGGAAAAATATTTGGGATGCAGTTCGGACAGTTTGGCGCGCACGAGGCGCAGCTTTTCCGTCCCTTCCGCCGTCTTGGGCGGGAAGAATTCGATACTGAAATTATGGTTAGCCATCATTGTCTTTCAACAGGAGGGTAGACAAGGCCCAGGAAATCACGCTGTACAGGAGCGCTGCGAGGATGGCATAGCCAAAGCTGTCGACATGGAAGCCGTCCACCACTTTCGCCACCAGCCAGAACATGAAGCCGTTGATGACAAAGATGAACAGGCCGAGCGACAGCACCGTAACGGGCAATGTCAGCAACAGCAGCAGCGGGCGCACCAGGGTGTTGACCAGGCCAAGCAGGAGGGCAGCAACCAAAGCGGCGCCAATGCTTGTGACACTGACGGAATGCATGAGGTAAGGCACCGCGAACAGCGCGGCGGCATTGATTATCCAGGTGAGGACCAAACGCATAATGAGTAACCTTGGCAAACTTTGGCCCTGCCGCCCGCGCGGGCGGCAGGGCAAGGGACTGCTTAGTAGCGGTAGTGTTCAGGCTTGTAAGGGCCTTCGACCTTCACGTTGATGTACGCCGCCTGCTCTTCGGTCAGGGTGGTCAGCTGCGCATTCAGCTTCTTCAGCTGCAGGCGCGCGACTTTCTCGTCCAGGTGCTTCGGCAGGGTGTACACGCCGACCGGGTAAGCCTTGGTGTTGGCGAACAGCTCGATCTGGGCAATGGTCTGGTTGGCGAACGAGGACGACATCACGTACGAAGGGTGGCCGGTGCCGCAGCCCAGGTTCACCAGGCGGCCTTCCGCCAGCAGGATGATGCGCTTACCGTCCGGGAAGATCACATGGTCCACCTGCGGCTTGATGTTCTCCCACTGGTACTTCTTCAGGGAGGCAACATCGATCTCGTTGTCGAAGTGGCCGATGTTGCAGACGATGGCCTGGTCCTTCATCTTCAGCATGTGCTGCTCGGTCAGGATGTGGTAGTTGCCGGTGCAGGTCACGAAGATGTCGCCGTGTTCCGCGGCGTAATCCATGGTCACTACGCGGTAGCCTTCCATTGCAGCCTGCAGGGCGCAGATCGGGTCGATCTCGGTCACCCACACTTGCGCCGACAGGGCGCGCATCGCTTGCGCGGAGCCCTTGCCCACGTCGCCGTAGCCGGCGATCACGGCGATCTTACCGGCGATCATGACGTCGGTGGCGCGCTTGATGCCGTCCACCAGCGATTCGCGGCAGCCGTACAGGTTGTCGAACTTGGACTTGGTGACGGAGTCGTTCACGTTGATGGCCGGGAAGGCCAGCTTGCCTTCCTTGTGCATCTGGTACAGGCGGTGCACGCCAGTGGTGGTTTCTTCGGTCACGCCCAGGATGTGCGGCAGGCGCTTGGAGTACCAGGTCGCGTCCTTGGCCAGATGGGCCTTGATGGAGTTGAACAGGCAGATTTCCTCTTCCGAGCCTGGGTTGCTCAGGACCGAGATGTCTTTCTCGGCGCGCGCGCCCAGGTGCAGCAGCAGGGTTGCGTCGCCGCCGTCGTCCAGGATCATGTTGGAGTACACGCCTTCACCTGGCCATTCGAAGATGCGGTGGGTGTAGTCCCAGTAGTCGGCCAGGGTTTCGCCTTTGACGGCGAAGACCGGGGTGCCCACCGATGCGATAGCAGCGGCAGCGTGGTCCTGGGTCGAGTAGATGTTGCAGGAGGCCCAGCGCACTTGCGCGCCCAGCGCTTCCAGGGTGCGGATCAGCACGGCGGTCTGGATGGTCATGTGCAGCGAGCCGGTGATGCGCGCGCCTTTCAGCGGCTGCGCTGCGGCGAATTCCTCGCGGATTGCCATCAGGCCTGGCATTTCCGTTTCGGCGATCTTGATCTCTTTTTCGCCCCAAGCGGCCAGGCCGATGTCAGCGATGATGTAGTCTTGGGAGTCTTTGAGTACGGCGTTCATCACGCCCTCCTTTCAGTGTGTTGAAAAAAGTAACGTGAGCGCGGTGTTGATGTTCCGAGCCTGGCCAGGCTTGCTGGTCGCAGCGCTCCTCGGAGAATGGGAATTGTATCAAGAAAGTCGGGGTCAGGTCCGGCAATCCGCCATTTTGGCGGATTGCCAGACCTGACCCCGACTTTTCAATTACAAGCCGGCGGCGGCGCGCAGGATTGCGGCCTTGTCGGTGCGCTCCCAGCTGAACTCCGGCTCTTCGCGGCCGAAGTGGCCGTAGGCGGCGGTCTTGGTGTAGATCGGGCGCAGCAGGTCCAGCATCTGTACGATGCCTTTCGGGCGCAGGTCGAAGTGTTCCTGCACCAGTTGTGCGATCTTCTCGTCGGAGATCACGCCAGTGCCTTCGGTGTACACGGTGATGTTGATCGGGCGTGCCACGCCGATCGCGTACGACACCTGCACCTGGCATTGGCGCGCCAGGCCGGCGGCCACCACGTTCTTTGCTACGTAACGCGCAGCGTAGGCTGCGGAACGGTCAACTTTCGATGGGTCCTTGCCGGAGAACGCGCCGCCGCCGTGCGGGGCTGCGCCGCCGTAGGTGTCGACGATGATCTTGCGGCCGGTCAGGCCGCAGTCGCCCTGCGGGCCGCCGATGACGAAACGGCCGGTCGGGTTGACCAGGAACTTGGTGTCCTTGATCCATTCGGTCGGCAGCACCGGGCGGATGATCTCTTCGATCACCGCTTCTTCGATCTGCTTGTGGCTCAGTTCAGGCGCGTGCTGGGTCGACAGCACCACGGTGTCCACGGACACCGGGCGGCCGTCGACGTAGCGCAGCGTGACCTGCGATTTGGCGTCGGGACGCAGCCATGGCAGACGGCCGTCCTTGCGCAGCTGCGACTGGCGCTCGACCAGGCGGTGCGCATAGTAGATCGGCGCTGGCATCAGTTCCGGGGTTTCGTCGCAGGCGTAGCCGAACATCAGGCCCTGGTCGCCGGCGCCCTGGTCCAGGTCGATGCCTGCACCTTCGTCGACGCCCTGGGCGATATCCGGCGATTGCTTGTCGTAAGCAACCAGCACGGCGCAGCCCTTGTAGTCGATACCGTATTCGGTGTTGTCGTAGCCGATGCGCTTGATGGTGTCGCGGGCTACTTGAATATAATCCACGTTGGCGTGGGTGGTGATTTCACCTGCCAGCACCACCAGGCCGGTATTGCACAGCGTCTCCGCGGCAACGCGGGCGCGCGGGTCCTGGGTGAGGATGGCATCCAGAATCGCATCGGAAATCTGGTCGGCTACCTTGTCCGGGTGGCCTTCAGAGACGGATTCAGAGGTGAAAAGGAAATCGTTGGACATCGCAAGCTCCTGAATTGGTTCGAAAATAACATTGTCGCAAAACCAATAAAGCTTGCGACGCTTTAGCGAAGTTTGTATCCCGCCTCGCAAGTTGTCTGTTAACTCAGCGGCTACTGCAACGTGGTATTTTACGCTTCTTAAAAAATTTTTGTGCAGAGCAACGTAAAAATGCTCTTATAAATTAAGAAATGCTGTTAAGAATATTTCGCTTTTTCTCCGTTTTCCCCCTGCCGGTCCTGCATGCCCTGGGCGTGGTTCTCGGCTGGCTGGTCTACCTGCTTTCCCCTTCCTACCGTCGCCGCATGCGCGCCAATATGGCCCAGGCCGGATTTTCCGCCCATCTCGGCAGCGCCGTGGGCGAGGCCGGCAAGGCCATTGCCGAACTGCCGTTCATCTGGTGCGCCGACCCGCAGCGCGTGACCAACCGCGCCACCGTCGAAAACTGGGACCTGGTGCAGCAATACCTGGACGCCGGCAAGGGCATCGTTTTCCTGACCCCGCACCTGGGATGCTTTGAAATCACTGCGCAGGAAATCGCCCACCGCACCGAGCTGATGGTGATGTACCGTCCGCCCCGCAAAGAAGCGATGAAGCCGCTGATCGAAGGCGCGCGAGCCCGCAAGAACCTGCTGCTGGCGCCTGCCAATATGGGCGGCGTGCGCATGCTGGCCAAGTTCCTGAAGAAAGGCCAGCCGATCGGCCTGCTGCCGGACCAGGTGCCGCAGGAAGGCGAAGGCGTGTGGGCCGATTTCTTCGGCCGCCCTGCCTACACCATGACCTTGCCGGCCAAGATGGCGCAGCTGGGCGATGCCGTGGTCCTGATCGTCTACGCCGAGCGCCTGCCGGGCGGCAAAGGCTACGTGGTGCGTTTCGTGCCGTTCGAGGGCTCGCTGGCAGGCGATTCCGCCGCCCAGGCGCGCGCCATCAACGCTGAAATGGAGAAGCTGATCGCGCGCTGCCCGGCCCAGTACTACTGGAGCTATAACCGCTACAAGGTGCCGGCCGGCGTGGCCGGTCCGGGCGCCGCGGCGCAGGAGGCATCGGCATGAGGCTCCTGCTGGGGATGATGTGGTTGCTGCACTGGTTGCCGCTGCCGGTGCTGGGCCGCATCGGCAAGGCCGTCGGCAACCTGCTGTTTATCGTGATGGGACCGCGCCGCGAGATCGCGCTGACCAACCTGCGCCTGACCATGCCGGAATTGACGGAACAACAGCGGCGCGGCATCGCGCGCCAGCACTTCCAGGCGTATTCGCGCAGCGTGCTGGAGCGATCGATCCTGTGGTGGGCCTCAGAACAGCGGCTGCGCAGGCTGATCAAGGTGGAAACCAGCGACGGGATGGCGCCCGGCAAGGTTCCGGTTGCCGAGATGACCGAAAAGCCGACCATCCTGCTCTGCCCGCATTTCGTTTGCCTGGACGTGGGCGGCGCCGCGATCGCCATGGAAGCGTCGGCATCGTCGATGTACGTCGCGCAAAAGAACAAGGTCTTCGATGAAGTGCTGCGCGCCGGCCGCGCGCGTTTCAAGCCGGTCAGGCTGTTCACGCGCCAGGACGGCATCAAGCCCATCCTGCGCGCACTGAAGGAAAAGCTGCCTTACTTCATGCTGCCGGACATGGACTTTGGCGACAAGGATGCGGAATTCGTGCCCTTCTTCGGCGTACCTGCCGCGACCTTGACCGCTACTGCGCGCATCGCCGCGGCAACCGGCGGCCAGGTGATGCCGGTGATCGCCACCTTCCTGCCCAATTACGAAGGCTACCGTGTGAAGTTCTATCCGGTGTGGGAGAATTACCCAGGGCCCGATATGGTGGCGGCAACGCGCCGTATGAATGAATTTATTGAAGAACGCGTCAAGGAAGCGCCGGCCGAATACTTCTGGACCCACAAGCGCTTCAAGACCCGCCCGGAAGGCCAGCCTTCCTTCTATTCGAAGAAACAATGAAACTCAAATTCACCAAGATGCACGGCGCAGGCAATGACTTCGTGGTCATTGACGCGATCAACCAGAAAATCGATTTCAGCCCCGCCCAGTGGCAAGCGCTGGCCGACCGCCGTTTTGGCGTCGGTGCGGACCAGATGCTGGTGGTGGAAAAGTCGAGCGTGCCGGGTTGCGATTTCCGTTACCGTATCTTCAACAATGACGGCGGCGAGGTGGAACAGTGCGGCAATGGCTCGCGCGCCTTCGTCAAGTTCGTGGTGGAAAAAGGCCTGACTGCGGCACGCAAGATCAGGGTGGAAACGCTGGCCGGCATCATCGAACCACGCCTGGAAGATGACGGCAGCATTACCGTCGACATGGGCGCCCCGGTGCTCGACCCGGCGCAAGTGCCGTTCGATGCAGAGGGCTTGCAGGGCCAGCCGGAAGGCCGCGAAACCTTGTGGCCGCTGGTGCTGGAACTGGCCGGCCAGCGCGAAGCGGTGCAGGTTTCGGTGGTGTCGATGGGTAACCCGCATGCGGTGCAGGTGGTGGCGGATGTGGATAGCGCGCCAGTCGAGCTGGTGGGGCCGCTGATCGAGCACCATCCGCGCTTCCCCAAGCGGGTGAATGCCGGCTTCATGCAACTGCTGGATCGCCAGCACGTCAAGCTGCGCGTGTTCGAGCGCGGCGCCGGCGAAACGCTGGCTTGCGGCACCGGCGCTTGCGCGGCGGTGGTGGCGGGCATTCGGCGCGGCTTGCTCGATTCGCCGGTGCGGGTTGACGCACGCGGCGGGCAATTGTCGATTGCGTGGGCGGGCGAGGGCCAGCCGGTTTACCTGACCGGGCCGGCCGTGACTGTCTTCGAAGGCGAGATGACGATCTAAAACCGGTAAACCTGGGTCAGACCCGAGGGTCTGACCCCGTCTGTGCCACTGCCGCAAGCCCGGGTTAGGCACTGTTGATTTTCGTCGAAAGTCAAAGGCGCACAACCCAATCGAGGACGCTGCGCAGAATGGGTCTACCCCTTGGGTCAGGCGGCCGCCATCATATCGGCGCCAAGCCAGCTTTTCAGGCGATACAAGCGCTGCCGGTAATTCCCCTCCATATCCGCATCCACCTGCTCGAACAGCCGCACGATGCGGTCCAGCTTCTGCCGCTCCGCCGCGGTGCGCACCAGCACTAGGCGGCGCTTGCTGCGGCCATAACTGGCGCGAATATCGACCACCAGGCAATGCCCCTGGTCGGCCACCTTCACGTCCAATAGCAAAGCTTCGGCGCGCGTCAGGCGGAACAGGGCCGCCAGCTCGATGCGCGCCGCCAGCAAGGGCTGGCTGCTAAGGATTTCACGCGTCAGCAACGGCAACAGCGGATCGGCCCAGCCTGCCGGCGGTGGCGGCGGCGCAATCCGGTCCAGTGCCTGCTGCGCCTCGGCGCTGCCCTGGGCTGCCGCCTTTTGCAGCCAGAACACGGCCCGCACATCATTGTCTTCGGCGCCGCGGCGCGCGCGCCAGGCGTGGATGCCGCATTCAAGCTGCGCCCCGCTATGCCCCATGTCCGCCGCCCGTTCCAGGCAGGCCTGCGCCTCGCTCGCGCTGCGCTGGGAGAACTCGGGGCGGATATAGATGCGCGACATGGCAAACCAGGCGTCGGCCAGCCCTTGCTCGCCGGCCTGGGCCAGCCAGCGCAGGGCGCGCTTGAAGTTCACCGTGCCGCTGCTGGACTCGACCCGGTCGCCCTCGCTGTTCATGCGGGCCAGGTGCAGCCCCAACGCCAACTGGGCATCGCGGTCGCCGCCCTGGGCTGCCATGGTGCGCAAGCGCAGCAGCGCCTCCTGGTCGGCATCCTGCTGGGCCTCCAGTGCGCGCCAGGCATCGGGCACACTGGACGGCACCTCGCGGCCCGGCACCGCGCGCTGCGGCAGCGCTGGCGCGGCGGCCTGGCGCGGCTGGCCCGTCGCGGCTGGCGGCGAGGGGTCGACGCGCCGCAGTTGCGCCAGCACGCGCACCGCCGCCGGGATGCCTTCCTGCGCGGCGCGCACGAACCACTGCAATGCCTGGGCCCGCGCAGGCTGCGCCACTTCGAAGGGGATGTTGGCGCCGATCAGTTGCCAGGCTTCCTCCACGCCCTGGGTCGCGGCGCGGCATAGCCAATGCAAGGCTGTCGGCATGTTCTGTGGCAGGCTGGCCCCGCCAAAAAGGTAGAGCTTGCCCAGCGCTAACTGGGCTGCGGCGTCTCCTGACCGCGCTCCCCTGATAATCACCAGCTCGTCTCGATTTGCCATCGATGTATCCGGTTCCAAGGAATAAGCTGCATGTCCAGTGTAGCCGCACCACTATGCGCTGGCGCATGACTCCCGGACTTTTTGATATGTCACCAATGTGACAGTCCTAGCTTGCGGCTTCCTTACAGCTCTTTCACTAAATGAGCAGGCTGGCAAGCGTTTCAAAAATACAACAGCGCCGGGCGGTTTTGACCATTTTTCGTGCAGGTAAATGACCAATCAGCCCGGATACGGCGCTATCTGCACTTATCGTATAAGCATCCCTATCCCCGGTTTGACTCATAAAAAGGAAGAACACATGAAGAAATCGTTATTGGCCCTGGCCTTGATGGGCGCCTTCAGCAGTGCCGCCTTTGCCCAATCCTCGGTCACCATTTATGGCACGCTGGATGCCGGCATTACCAAGACTACCCACACGGCGAATTCCGCCATCCAGGAAGCCAAGCGCGACAACAACAAGCTGGGCTTCCGCGGGGTGGAAGACCTGGGCAGCGGCCTGAAGGCGCTGTTCCAGCTGGAGATCCGCTTCGAGCCCGATACCGGCACCATTGAAGGCGTGACCCGTCCGCTGTTCCAGGGCCAGAGCCGGGTCGGCCTGCAAGGCGGCTTCGGTACCATCCGCGCCGGGCGCGCCCTGACTTCCCTGCAGGAAACCACCACCCAGTTCGAGCCATGGTCCGGCATGCCGAACCCCGCCGGCTTCCAGACCGACATCATGGTGTCCGGCTACCGCACTGCCCTGGCGGGCAGCGGCTCCGATCCCCTGGGCATTGCCGGCAATTCCGGCAACCGCTTCTCCAACGCGATCTGGTACAACACGCCGGTGTGGAATGGCTTCCAGCTCAATCTGAACATCGGCAGCAAGGAAAACAATGGCCTGTCGACTGCGATCGTCGGCCGCGGCACCGCTGCCGCGCCGCAGTATCCGGTGGGCTCGTTGGCCGGCGCCTATCCGTATTCTGTCAGCGCGACCTACATGGCGCCGGGCACGTTGCCGCAGTGGGCGATCTACGCGGGTACCGAACGCAATGCGACCGAAGTCAAATGGCATTCGATCGGCGCCTACTACCGCCCGATTCCTGACCTGAAGCTGATGGCCAACTACGGCAAACAGGACTTGGGCCACATCCTGGCCAGCAATGACGGCATCACAGCCTGGATGCTGGGCGCGAACTACAATGTCGGGCCGGGCAAGTTCCTGATCGGCTACGGCCAGAAGGACCCGGATGGACAGCTGAAGACCAAGCAGTTCTCGGTCGGCTATGAATACAACCTGTCGCCGCGTACTTATCTGTACCTGGACCTGTCGCAGAAGAAGCTGCCGCTCACGTCGACAGCGACTTCGGATACCAACCAGAATCATTACGCGCTGGGTATTCATCACAACTTCTAACACCGGTAAACCTGGGTCAGACCGGCAGGGTCGGACCCAGCCTGCTCTTCCGCCGCGCTTTAGTGTCAGACCCTGGGGTCTGACACTGGTTTACCGGTTTGTATCGGTTAAAATGTCCACGCCTGCAACATTCGATGTGACATCAATAATGACCGACACCCTGGATTCCGCAATCGTCGCGCAGTACCTGGCCGACAATCCCCACTTCTTCGAAGAACACGCCAATCTGCTCGGCGACGTCAGGCTGTCCAGCCCACTGACCGGGCGTGCGGTCTCGCTGCAGGAACGCCAGATGGAAGTCATGCGCGACAAATATAAGGCGCTGGAATTGCGCATGGCAGAACTGACCCGCCACGCGGAGGCCAATGCCGCCATTGCCAACCGCTTCCACAGCTGGAACCAGGCCATCCTGCAAACCCGCGACGATGCCGAAGTGCCGCGCGCCATCGTGCAAGGCCTGGTCGACAGCTTCCAGGTGCCGGCCGCGACCCTGCGCCTGTTCAACGTAAGCGACGAATTCGCCGGCGAATGGTTTGCCAGCGGCGTCTCCGAGGACGCCCGCCTGTTCGCCAACAGCCTGTTGACGCCTTACTGCGGCAGCAACAACGATTTCGAAGCGGTGCGCTGGCTGGACGATGCGGAGCGCATCAAGTCAACGGTCATCCTGCCGCTGCGCAAGCCCGGCGCCAAAGGCCCGGCCTTCGGCCTGCTGATCATGGGCTCGCCCGATCCTGAACGCTTCACTTCCCCGATGGCGACCGATTTCCTGGTCCACATCGGCGAAACAGCCAGCGTTGCCCTGGCGCCCCTGCTGGCCTGATGCCATGAGCGGCGCCGGCAAGCTCGAACAGGCCGGCGCCTACCTGGCCCACCTGGCCACCCAGCGCAAGCTGTCTGCGCACACGGTCGCGGCTTACGGGCGCGACCTGCGCGAGCTGGCCGCCCTGTCCGACGGCAAAGCCTGGGACGCCCTCAGCCACTTCGATATCCGCCGCTACGCGGCCCAGCTGCATGGCCGCGGCCTGGATGCGCGCAGCATCGCGCGCAAGCTGTCCGGCTGGCGCGGCTTCTTTGCCTGGCTGGGCCAGCACAGCGCGCTGGCCGCCAATCCCGTGGAAGGCGTGCGCGCTCCCAAGCGGGCCAAGACCTTGCCCAAGGCCCTGTCGGTCGACGATGCGGTGCAGCTGGTGGCGCCCGCAGCGCCGAATGCCGGCGCTGGCGAGCCGGCCCGCCTGTGCGACCGCGCCATGTTCGAACTGCTGTATTCGAGCGGCCTGCGGGTGTCCGAACTGGCCGGCCTGGACCGCGAATTCCGCAAGGCCGGCGATGGCCAGCCCGCATCGCTGGGCTGGCTGGAACTGGGCAACGCGGAAGTCGTGGTGACCGGCAAGGGCAACAAGATGCGCCGCGTGCCGGTCGGCAGCGCCGCCCTCGATGCCCTGCAAGCCTGGCTGACGGTGCGCCCGGCGCCGGCCGATGGCAGCAATGCCCTGTTCGTCAACGAGCGCGGCAAGCGCGTCACGCCGCGCGTGGTGCAGCTGCGGCTGAAGGCCCACGGCATCCGGGCCGGTGCGCCGGTCGCGGTCCATCCGCACATGCTGCGCCATTCGTTTGCCTCGCACGTGCTGCAATCCTCGGGCGACCTGCGTGCCGTGCAGGAGATGCTGGGCCACGCCAGCATTACCTCGACCCAGGTGTATACCGCCCTTGATTTCCAGCACCTGGCGCTGGTCTATGACAAGGCCCATCCAAGGGCTAAAATTAAATAGCCGGGACTTGATCCCGCTCAAGTTTGCCCATTTGCCAGCATTTCCAGAATTCCGGCATAATCGACCGATTCCACATGCTTCTCGTACGACTATGGCAATGATCCCAACCACTATCCTGACCGGCTTCCTTGGCGCCGGCAAAACCACGCTGCTGAACCGCATCCTGCGTGAAGAGCATGGCATGAAGATCGCCGTGATCGAAAACGAATTCGGTCAGGAAAATATCGACAACGAAATCCTGGTCCAGGAATCGCGCGAGCAGATCGTGGAAATGAATAACGGCTGCATTTGCTGCACCGTGCGCGGCGACCTGATCGTCGGCCTGAGCGATTTGGCCAAGCGCCGCGCCGCCGGCGAAATCGACTTCGACCGCGTTGTGATTGAAACCACCGGCCTGGCCAATCCCGGTCCGGTAGCCCAGACTTTCTTCATCGACGAGGAAGTAGGCGCTAACTACATGCTCGACGCCGTGGTCACGGTGGTCGATGCGCGCCACGCCATGCAGCAGCTGGACGAGCACGAAGAGGCGCAGCGCCAGGTCGGCTTTGCCGACAAGATCCTGCTGTCCAAGACCGACCTGGTCGATGCCGCCGCCGTCGATGCACTGACTGCCCGCCTGAAGCGGATCAACCCGCGCGCGCCGATCAGCCGTTCCGATTTCGGCAAGGCGCCGCTGGCCGAGGTGCTGGACCTGCGCGGCTTCAACCTGAATGAAAAGCTGGAAATCGATCCCGATTTCCTGGCTGCCGAGGAAGATGAGCACGGCCACGCCCATGATCACGAACACGACGAGCATTGCGGCCACGAGCACCACCATCATGACCATCATCACGCCCATCACAGCGACGATATCGCGGCCTTCGTGTTCAAAAGCGTACGCCCGTTTGACCCGGCCAAGCTGGACCAATTCCTGGGCGGTCTCGTTGATGTGTACGGTCCTCGCATGTTGCGTTACAAAGGCGTATTGTTGATGCAGGGCGCAGAGAGGAAAGTAGTATTCCAGGGCGTGCACCAATTGATGGGCAGCGACCTGGGTGCAAAATGGGGTGAAAACGAGACACGGGCAAGCAAAATGGTGTTTATTGGCAAAAATCTCCCAAAAGACATCTTTATTACTGGCCTTGAACAATGTTTGGTATAAACTAAGGCGTTTTTTTGGACGCCACCCAAGCAGAAATTTGAAAACTCTGTCGTATCGAAGGTAAGCGAAGTCATGACAAAAGCAAATAAATCGACCCCCGCCGCAGAAGTCTTGCTCACCGAAGAAGAAATTCTGAAGATGAGCGACAAGGACTATATGAATCCGGCCCAGATGGCGTTTTTCAAGAACAAGCTGCAGAACCTTGAAAAAGAATTGCTGAAGAACGCTGGCGAAACCACCGAACACCTGCGCGAAACCGTGCTGGTGCCGGACCCCGCAGACCGCGCCACCATCGAAGAAGAGCACGCACTGGAACTGCGTACCCGCGACCGTGAACGCAAGCTGCTGAAGAAAGTGCAGCAATCGATCGCGGCAATCGACAATAACGACTACGGTTATTGCGAGGAAACCGGCGAACCGATCGGCATTCCACGCCTGATCGCACGTCCAACGGCTACCCTGTCGCTGGAGGCACAGCAGCGCCGTGAACTGAAACAGAAGCTGTACGGCGACTGATCTGCCACAAATCGAGAAAAAGCACGCTTAGGCGTGCTTTTTTCTTTTCTTTACACCTACGGTACGCCCTTATAATTTTCCGTTGGGCTACACTAGTGATCCTATGGGACTGTTCTCCATTTTCAAAAAAGGCAAGGTTGACGAACGCGCCGTCGCGACAGACGATGCGGACGCTGCACGCCTGGCCGCGAACAGCGAACTGGAGCGTCAGCGCGCGCAACAGTCGGACCTGCAACGCGAAATCGCCCGCGCCACCGCCATGAAGATCGATGCCATCGAGGCGGCGATGGCAGCGGACATCTTCAACGAACCGGAACCGACCTGGGCCCGCAAGCCGCGCACGCTGCAGCCAGCTGCTGCCGCTGCCGCCAATGATGGCGCGACCCTGCCCCTGCTGGACCAGTACACCACCGAACTGCTGGGCGACGAGGATATGCCGCTCGAAGCGGCGGCCGCCGAAAGCGCGCCGATCGTGGAAGAGATCGCGATCCTGTATTCCAACGGCCAGTCCGAAGTGGCCGAACAAATGCTGCTGGGCAGCCTGCCCGACTCGGCGCAGGACCGCACCGTATGGTGGATGCTGTTCGACCTCTACCAGGTACTGGGCCGCAAGGAATCGTTCGAGAACGTCTCGATCGACTACGCCAGCCAGTATGAAACGTCGCCGCCGTCCTGGGTTCCGCCTGCCAGCGCAGACAGCACGGCCCCAGAAGTATCGCGCGGCTATTCCGGCGTGACCCCGACCCTGGGCCTGGCCGGCATTCTCAACGCCTCCGTCGCAGCCCAGCTGGAGCGGCTGGACGGCATGGACCAGAAGCAGCCGCTGCGCCTGGATTTCTCGCGCGTCAACGGCGTCGACCCGGAAGGCTGCGCCCTGCTGCTGGCAGCCCTGAAGAAGGTGCAGGCCGCGGATCGCGATCTGATCGTGGTCGGTGCCGCCGAGCTGGCGGAGCAGGTTCGCTGCATCCTGACCATCGGCAACCGCGATGGCGGTGAAGCGCCGTGGCTGCTCTACCTTGAACTGCTGCGCCTGCTGAACCAGGAAAAGGAATTCGAAGAAGCCTCGATGGATTACTGCGTCACCTTCGAGGTATCGCCACCGCCTTTCGTCGCGCCAAAGAAAGTTGCCAACGCACCACGCCAGGCCACGGCAGCCACGTCCGACCGCTTCATGCTGCCGGCAGTGATCGAAGGCGACATCAGCACCCTGCTGACGGCCATCGACGCCTATGCCAGCGAAAACCAGGTGGTGGTGTTTGACTGCGGCCGCCTGGCGCGCATGGAATTCGGCGCTGCCAGCGCCCTGCAAAGCAAGGTGGCGGAACTGGCGGGCGCCAGCCGCCGGGTCGAGTTCCGCGACCTGAACCATCTGGTTGCAGCACTGATGCGCCTGCTGGGGTATGCTGATATAGCGCGGCTCTTCCCTCACAAGTACTGATCAGTTGAATTTTGGGGCTTCGGCCCCAAAGTACCGCGTTAATCCCCAACAAAGGTATTAACATGGAACAATTTCACGGCACTACCATCCTGTGCGTGCGTCGCGGCAACGATGTCGCGATCGGCGGCGATGGCCAGGTCACGCTTGGCAATATCGTCATGAAGGGCACGGCGCGCAAGGTGCGCAAGCTGTACCAGAACAAGGTGCTGTGCGGCTTTGCCGGCGGCACCGCCGACGCCTTCACCCTGCTCGAGCGCTTCGAAGCCAAGCTGGAAAAACACCAGGGCAACCTGCTGCGCGCCTCGGTCGAGATGGCCAAGGACTGGCGCACCGACCGCGTCTTGCGCCGCCTGGAAGCCATGCTGCTGGTGGCCGACAAGGATGCCACCCTGGTGATCACCGGTAACGGCGACGTGCTGGAACCGGAAGGCGGCATCGGCGCCATCGGCTCCGGCGGCAGCTATGCCCAGTCGGCCGCCAAGGCCCTGATCGAGAACACCGACATGTCCCCAAGTGAAGTCGTGAAGAAGTCGCTCACCATTGCCGGCGAGCTGTGCATCTACACCAACCTGAACCACATCATCGAGACCCTGGACCAAGCATGAACATGACCCCTCAAGAAATCGTCGGCGAACTCGACAAGCATGTGGTCGGCCAGGGCAAGGCCAAGAAGGCCGTCGCCATTGCGCTGCGCAACCGCTGGCGCCGCCAGCAGGTGGAAGAACCGCTGCGCCATGAAATCACCCCGAAGAACATCCTGATGATCGGCCCGACCGGCGTCGGCAAGACCGAGATCGCACGCCGCCTGGCCAAGCTGGCCGACGCGCCCTTCATCAAGGTGGAAGCGACCAAGTTCACCGAAGTCGGCTATGTGGGCCGCGACGTCGACACCATCATCCGCGACTTGATCGACATCGGCGTGAAGCAGACCCGCCAGTCGGAAATGGCCAAGGTGCGCGCCCGTGCCGAAGACGCGGCGGAAGACCGCATCCTCGACATCCTGCTGCCGCCGCCGCGCGACTTCGGCTTCGCCAACGCTTCGGCCGAGCCGCGTCCCGACGACGCCACCCGCCAGACCTTCCGCAAGCGCCTGCGCCAGGGCGAGCTCGATGACAAGGAAATCGAAATCGAGCTGGCCGAGCAGAACCCGACCATGGAGATCATGGCGCCGCCCGGCATGGAGGAAATGACGGAGCAGATCAAGTCCATGTTCTCCGGCATGGGCGGCGGCCGCAAGAAGGCGCGCAAGATCAAGATCAAGGAAGCCATGAAGTTCCTGCTGGACGAGGAAGCGGCCAAGCTGGTCAACGAAGACGAGATGAAAAAGAAGGCGCTCACCAACGTGGAGCAGAACGGCATCGTGTTCCTGGACGAGGTGGACAAGATCGCTACGCGCTCGGAAGTGGGCGGCGCCGACGTCTCGCGCGCCGGCGTGCAGCGTGACCTGCTGCCGCTGGTGGAAGGCACCACCGTCAACACCAAGTACGGCATGGTGCGCACCGACCACATCCTGTTCATCGCGTCCGGCGCCTTCCACCTGGCAAAACCGTCGGACCTGATCCCCGAGCTGCAGGGCCGCTTCCCGATCCGCGTCGAGCTCGAGTCGTTGTCGATCGCGGACTTCGAGCGTATCCTGACCAGTACCGACGCCTGCCTGACCAAGCAGTACCAGGCCTTGCTGGCGACCGAAGGCGTGCAGCTGGAGTTCGCGCCGGACGGCATCCACCGCCTGGCGGAGATTGCCTTCCAGGTCAACGAGCGCACCGAAAACATCGGCGCGCGCCGCCTGTACACGGTGATGGAAAAGCTGCTGGAAGAGATCTCCTACACGGCGACCGAAACCAGCGACAAGAACCTCATCATTGATGCAGCCTATGTGAACCAGCGGCTGGATGCGCTGGCCGTCAACGAAGATTTGTCGCGCTATGTACTGTAATGGCTAACAAGCAGCTGGCGACACGGCAGAAGATGCGGATCCGCGTCGAGCCCTCGCAACACTTTGGCAAGCCCCGCAATCCGATTGCGGCGCTTGCCAAGGCGCGCGCTGCGGGACCGCACGACAAGAACCGCACAACAGCCGAGCGCCAGGCCGCCAAGAAGCTGATCGACAAGAGGGTACCTCGAAAAACTACCTCAGCCATGGCATGATGTCAGCGCATCAAACTTGACGACACTGCCATGATGAAACCCAACCTGTTTGCCGCTCAGGAGCGCGAAGCCAAGCTGACGAAGCTGGGCGACGCGCTGCAAGTACTGGAGCGGCATGTCGACTTCGCGGCGCTGGCCGACGCAGTCGATGAAGCAGCGCCACGGCCCGGCCGCGAGCGCGGCGGACGACCACCGTTTCCTACCGAGGTGATGGTGCGGATTCTGTTGATCCAGCACCTGTTCAACCTCTCGGACGAGCAGATGGAATTCCAGTTGCTTGACCGGCTCAGTTTCCAGCGCTTCGCCGGCCTGCGCGACTCCAGCCAGATCCCCGATCGCACCACGATCTGGACTTTCAAAGAGCGCCTGATCAAGGCCGGCGCCAGCGAAAGCGTGTTCGACGCCGTCAACCGGCAACTGGCCCGGCATGGCTACATCGCCCGAGGCGGCCAGATGATTGACGCCTCCATCGTCCAGGCGCCGAAACAATCGCTGAACAAGGAAGAAAAATCCCTCGTCGTGGACCAGAACGCCATGCCAGCCGACTGGTCGCCGCCGAAGCGACGTCAGAAAGACCTGGATGCGCGCTGGACCAAAAAGCACGGCAAATCCTATTTCGGCTACAAGCTGTCGGCGAACGTGGACAAGCGTTGCAAGCTGATCCGAAAAATCAAGATCAGCACCGCCAGCGAGCACGACACGCTGCATTTTGAAGACGTGCTCGATCCGGCCAATACCAGCCGGGATATCTATGCCGACAAAGGCTACGTCAATCACAAGCGCGAAGAGCGGCTTACCGGTGAGGGCTACCGCATGCACATCCAGCGCAAAGGCAACAAGGACAAACCGCTGTCCGAGGCTCAGCAGCGCCGCAACCGGCGCATCGCCAGCCCGCGCGCCCGCGTCGAGCATGTCTTTGCCGGCATGGCGCAGCTGGGCGGCAAGATGCTGCGCTCGATCGGTCTGGCACGCGCCACGCTGCAACTGAACTGGAAGGCCGCCGCGTACAACCTGCGTCGCCTTTGTTACCTGAAGGAGGCGAAGATTTCGGCGTTTTGACGCCCGAGGTCCGTCCGAACCGTCCCAAAAGGCGGATTCGGACAGAAAAATGGCCATGAAAATGGCGGCGATCGTGGCGCGGCCGCTTTGTAGGCAGCTATTTTTTCGGTGTCACCGCTCAAACTGCCAGTAAATCGAGGTTCCCAAGAAGCTTGGCGGCGACGATACCCATTAGACTTCGCGAAGTCTTTAACAATCGCAAGTGTGTCAAATTCCTCAGCACCTCCTCACTTTACGGTTACGGATTGGCCTACTCTATTACTGAGCTGCTTTTTAGAATGCCAACCTTCAAGTAGTCTCTGCAATTACTATCTTTTCGCAAGTTATTTTCATCTTACGAATTTCACTTCGTTTTGTGCTTTTCGGTAATTACCGATTGCAGTCACATAGTTTCCACAGCTAAAATAAATTCAAAATGCCAATAAAATTGGTTTTTAGATAACTATTTGAGGCTCTGAGCACTATGGACATGGCATCTACTGATGCGGGTGGTGTTGCTGCAAAGGCTGGTTTTCAATACCAAGACTACGCCGCAGCTTTCTATGTAGTGCAAATGCTTCGCGATCATAGCCTAAGAGCTGTTCGATGCGAGGTGACGGATGATATTGACCTGATGTTTGACTCTTACGACGAGTTTGTGCAGGTCAAGACGACTGACAATGACCGCAAATGGTCCCTCACGGAAGTCTGCGATTTTACAAAGTTTCCGAAACCACGAGGAAAACCGCGGCCCCCTCCGCTCAACGATTCGATCATTCAAAAGTCAATGCTGACATCTGTTGGCGCAGCTCGAGGTTTCCGATTCAGATTGCTAAGCGCTCGAGATGTCCGTAATGAACTCGTATACCTCAAAACCGACATAAGTTCTCGCAACGACACCACAAACCGCGCAGAACTGATCAGCTCCATATCGAGCAAACTCAATAATTTCACCACATTAAGCGGGCTAGACGTTAGCGGATGGGTAGACAAATGTTGGTGGGAAGTTGTGCCCTCTCTTGAAATACTCGAGCTGAGAGCAAAACGCGAAATTAGCCAAGCAGCGTTTGATCGTAAGTATGCTCTTGATCCCGACCGCGGTGTATCAACGATACTTAATGCAATATTGACCACTCTTACAAAAAAGAGTGCCCTGTCACGAAAAATTTTTACGGCAGACCAAAAAACATATAAACGCGAGGATTTTATCGCGTGGTTCGATCAAGAGTTGGTAGCAATTGGTTTAAATACATCAAATTTCACTAAAGTGTACGCGTCGCGCAGTGCGACATCATCGCCTGCTCTTATAAAATTCATCGACTTTAAGCCAGAGGGAAAAAGGCAGGGAGCTGGCTTAAGTCAAGGATACCAACTTGGAAAATACCGCTATCAATTCATTGCTCAAGCCGTAGTAGAGTGGTTACCAGAGATTTTATTGAGGCCTAGCGAGCTTGCAGATACCTCGAGTGCTAGTTTATTGAAGAACTTCCGCTCCATGACAAGTCGCCTTAGCTCAATTGAAAGCATGCTTGAGCTTACTGGAAAGGTACTCATGCACTCAACAATTAGGCAGGATGTCAATAGCGATCCGATTCCGGCATCCTTATATATCGGGGGGCGTACGGCGCCAAAACCTCAGTTCGAAAATATTCACATCGTTCGGAAAACAACCGGCGATGAATTATGGTTGGGGATCAGCCAGTTCTGTAGGTCCGACAAAATTGAAGAGACAATAAACGCTCTTGTCGCAAAAGTTCAATCTTTGATCGAGCATGATTTGGGTGATCACCGAAAATTAATTCTGGATGTAAAGGAGGACACCTATCTCATTCCTCATAACATTAATGATCTCTTACGTGCTGGCAACTCATTCGACGATCACATTGACCGCTTTCAGTTTGTCATTTTCTTAGGGTATTCGACCGAAACTATGCCATTAGAGCAAAGGCCTGGCATGGGGACAGATAAATATATTGAAGAAGCGAAGAACCATTTTGAGAGAATAGCCACCGAGCTAATACGCAACAATGGCTTTTTCGCAGAAATAAGGTTTCATGTCTACCTCTTTCCAAACCCTTGCTTAGAATCGCTGAAAAAATCTGTTGAAGACGAACTGAAAGCGGCAAAATATGCTTAATCGATATTCCACTACCGTTTCACTGCTTAACAACGATCTTTTTGACCCCTTTGAGTATCTGAAAGTCGCAAATGAATTTTTGTCCAACCCGATGTACGAGACTCAAGGCCGAGATCTTGTCATTCGGGCTTTAGACCGAAAGCAGAAATTTGGAGATTCGATTAGCATATTAAAAATGCTAGTACGAAAAGCAGGGTTGTTTCCTTATCTTCAAAGTGAATTTCACGATCACTCTATCGACGAAGAGTATGCACTCGACATCTATCGATCTGAGCACTTACCAAGATTCGTCTATCACTCTCTGCAATTAAAGATAATAAATTTGCTTAATGATGGACAGAATATAGTTCTGAGTGCTCCGACCAGCATGGGAAAAAGTGCGATCGTAGATTCGCTGCTTGCGGCGAGCAACTATAAACGCGTTGTTATAGTTGTGCCAACGATCGCGCTAATTGATGAAACGCGCCGAAGAATTACAAAACGCTTTTCCGGAAAATACGACATCATCACGCACAGTTCTCAAAAATCGAATCCCAAAAAATCAACAATATTCATTCTTACTCAAGAACGAGTTAACGAACGGAACGATATTGAGCTAATTGATCTGTTTGTTATAGATGAGTTCTATAAGCTGTCCTTCCAAAAAGAAGAGCCGGATAGTAGAACTGTCGCACTCAATATTTGCTTAAGCAAGCTATTGCTGGTTAGCAAACAATTTTATCTCATCGGTCCCAGTATCGATGAAGTTCGAGGATTAAACAAATTCGGCAAGAACTACGTATTCATTCCAGCAAGTTTTAACACAGTATCTGTAAATGTTACTGAGTACAATATTGGCGCTAACAGCTGGGAAGAGAAGATCGAAACCACTAAAAATATTCTATCGAACTCGAATTCAATATCTCAGCAAACAATTATTTACTGCCGCTCGCCAAACACTGCTGCGAGCATAGCCAGCGAGCTCATTCGAGCAGGCTTAGGGAAGCACTCAAAATCTGATTACTCTGAATGGGTTAAAGCTCATTACAGCGATGACTGGGCCTACTACCAGGCCATTACTTCGGGAATAGGAATTCACCACGGTGCGCTTCCTCGTGCAATTCAACAATACACAGTTGACCTCTTTAACGCAAAGAGAATATCTATCCTAATCTGCACCTCTACGATCATTGAAGGCGTCAATACGAATGCTGAAACCGTCGTGATTTTTGACAATCGAAATGGCACAAGTTCCGTCGATCGGTTTACCCATAACAATATCAAAGGCCGAGCGGGCCGAATGAATATTCACTTTGTAGGCAACGTTCATTGCCTGGAACGGCTACCTACGGAGACTGTAGAAAGTAAAATAGTAGAAATACCGTTAGGATTGCAAACACAGTCCAGTCCGCTGAATCTACTCGCTGCTATAGATGAGGCCCATGTTCAGGACGATGTCGCTCCAAGGCTGAAGGAATATCTTTCCTCGAGTCCGATTCCAATTCCTCTTTTGCGAAAGCATGCCACTTATAAGTTAGAAGTTCTCGAGCGAACTTACGAATACTTAAACAAGATGCCTTCGTTTGAACTAAGAAAGCTGATCGCAAAGCGCCCCAATGCAGACCATCTGAGTGCCATATGCGCGGTGCTTCGAATTGCAGAACATAGATCATTGCAACTATTAAACCTCGCGGGCCAAGAATCAGATTTAAAAGTCAAGGTCTCCAATTACCTTTTTGCGTCGAGTTACCAAGAGTACTTAGACTCGGCCATAGCTTGGAACAATACGAAATTCGACGACCCAGCCAAACGAACTGAGGCGCTTGACCGCGATCTAAAAATTATTCGAAGCGTATTTGAATTCGCTATTCCCCGCTCGATGTATATGCTGCAGGATATACTCAACTGGGTAATCGACTCACGCAAGTTAGATGGTGCAGCAGATTTCGGATTCATTATCGGAAAATTTGAAAATAGCCATCTCCCCGGCGCACTTTCTGCTTTAGAAGAGATGGGAATTCCGGTGCAGACCCTTGCAAAGATTGCCGACGAGCGACTAGCGGGCGCTGAATTAAATGTATTGATAAGATACTTGCGCTCGCATTTTAATAAAATTCGGAATTTAACCCGGCTGGATAAAAGGTTCTTTGAACGCGCATTAGTGAAAATAGCCGACGAGACTTCGCTTTGATTTCGAAGCGAATGATTTAGAGTATTACCAGATGGGGCCAAGGAAAAGGTAAAGGGTTTGTTCACCGTCGCGCGTGGCGCCGGCGCCAAGGAACAAGGGGCCGAAGCGGGTTTCCACCGACAGGAATGCACTCCCGGCCTGCTTCAGCGCACGGCCTGTCGCGCTGGTCCCGCGGTCAAAGCCACCGCCGGTCTCAAGCGAGAAGCCGGCACGCATGGTGCCGCCGAACGCACTCGGCAACGCTGCAATGCGGCGCGCCAGCACCAGGCGGCCCAGCAAAATGGTCGGTTCCTGGATCGAATCGGCCGGCGTGCCAGACAGGCGCAGGAAGCCACCCAGGGTTACCGGGGAAGCGCCGGCTTGCGCCTTGGCCCACTCCGCCGATACATGGCCGGCCCAGTCGTTCCACTCGAAAGCCTGCAGCGCAGTCGCGCCCCAGTTGACGCCGCCGGTGCCCACGCTCTTGCCGCTGCCCGGCGTTTGCTCGCGGCCGATGGTGATCAGGGTACCGCGTGTCGGGAAGGCCAGGGAGTCGAGCGTATCGACGCGGAAGCGGGCGAAAGTCTTGCTGTCGTACACGCGGTTCACGGGAATCGCCGGGTCTTGCGGAATCAGCGGACGCACCGAGTTGGCCTGGCGCGTGACGCCGACCGACAGCTCGCCCCAGTTGCCGAACTGCCGCCCCAGCGCAAATGACGCGGCGCGCGTGCTGTAGGCAACGCGCGCCATGCGCCGCTCCTTCTGGAAGATATCGCCGGCAATCCTGCCAACTTGCGCCGACGGCATCACAAACCATTGCGAGCCCGCGCCCAACGGCTGCCACCACTGGATGCCGAGGCCGCGTTCATTGCCCAGGCGTCCTTCGGTACGCAACTCGCCGCCCCAGCGATTGAGCGCGGAGAACACGTGCATCACCTTGATGGCGAAATTGTTCGAGTCGCGGAAGTCGCTGGCCAGCTCGAGGCCGACGCGCATGCGGCTGCGCGCCCATTCGGCTTCCGTGGCGCGGATGGTGACAGTGCGTTCGCCATCCACGTCGTCGATATCGGTTTCCACGCGCGCCATGTCGCCGCGGCCGTACAGCGCAACGGCGGCCTGGCGCACCTGCTCGCGCGTGGTCGGCTGGCCGATCACCAGGCCGGACTGTTTTTCCAGCACTTCGGGATTCACTTCACGTGCGCCCTGGACCTGTACTTTGGCCAGCTTGACGGGACGGTCCGAGTCGGCCGGCGTCGCCAGGCGCAAGCTTTCCATGCTGACGTACTCGCGTTCCGGCAGCGCCAGCGCAGCCAGGCGCGGCTCCAGCTCGCGCGCGGCCGCTTCGCCGGCGGCCATGGCTTTCTCCCAGGTGGAAAAATCGAGGAAGGTGATGCCATCCAGCTTGGGGGCGATCAGGATATCGTCCTTGCGTAACTCGCTCAGCGAGCGCTGAACATTCTGTTCGGTCAGGATCTGCAGCATCTGGTTGGCGACGCCCAGCGCGCTGCCCAATTCCTTTTCCGGCGCCAGCGTGGTGCCGACGTTGACCGCGATGACGATGTCGGCGCCCATGGCGCGCGCCATGTCGACCGGCAGGTTGCGCACCAGGCCGCCATCGACCACCAGGTGGTTCTTGATGCGCACCGGCGCGAACACGCCCGGCACGGCCAGCGAGGCGCGGATGGTCTGGAACAGCGGCGTGTTGTCGAGGACGACCAGTTCGCCGGTCAGCAGGTCGGAGGCGACCGAGCGGAACGGCAGCGGCAACTGGCTGACCGGCAGGTCGCGCGTGCCGCGCGGCAGCAGGCGTTGCAGGGCCATTTCCAGCGCGGCATTGCTGGCGGCGCCGGGCGGCCCCAGCACGCCATGGCGCGTAATGCCGAATTCGATGCGCGACGGGATCTGGATGTCTTCGTCGCGGCGGCGGAAATGCAGTTGGTCGCGTGCGGGGCGGTCGGCTACCACGCTGTCCCAGTCGGTGGTGGCGGCCATGGTTTCCAGGTCTTTCAGCGAGGCGCCGGCGGCCCAGGCGCCGCCGATGACGCTGCCCATCGAGGTGCCGACCACGATGTCGACCGGGATGCGCATTTGCTGCAGGGCGCGCAGGACGCCGACGTGGGCGAAGCCGCGGGCTCCACCGCCGCTCAGTACCAGAGCCACCCGGGGGCGCTTGGGAACCGGCACCCCGGTGTCAGACCCTGTTGGTCTGACACTGCTTTGCTGGTTTTCGTCTGCGCAAGCGAGGCCCGCGCATAAAGCAAGGAGGAATATACAGCGCTTCATCGCGCTTGCGGCGCTCCACCGGTCGGTTGCGCCGACATGGTTGGCGGCTGCGCCGGTGCCATCTGCACTGGCGGCGGCGCCATTGGCGTGGCCGGCTGCGGCAGGGGGACTGGCGGAGGCTCCTGCGGCCCGCCCATGCCTGCTGGCCCGACGATACCACCGGTCGAACTCACGCCCTGGTCGCTCATCAGGTCAAGGCGCTTCTGCACGCCGCCTTCCATCAGGATCACATGGCGCGGCTGCACGTCCTTGACGCTGACGCCGGGCGACACTTCGGAACCGACCGGGAAGGCCTTGGCCGGCTGCCCGTCAGCCGAAATGATCGCCACGCTGCCGTGGCCACGCGTATCGGCCACCACACCGCGCAACTGGTAGTTGCTCACCACAGCCACCGCAGTGTTCCCGCCAAACAGCCCGCGCGCCGCGTCCATGTTCGCTTCCGGCATCTGGGCCACCGGCACCGCCGCAATCGGGCGCTGCTTGGGCTTGAATAGCTGCATGCCCCAATAGGCCAGCGAGGCAGACAGCAACGCGACGGCGGCCACACTGCAGATCAAAGGCAAACGTTTCAATTCAATTCTCCAGGTTCAGCGCACGAGCTGGTTGATTTCGATGATCGGCATCAGCACGGCCAGCACGATCAGCAGCACCACCACGCCCATCGCCAGGATCAGCATCGGTTCCAGCAGGCCGGCGATGGTCAGCGTGCGGCGCTCCAGGTCCGATTCCTGTGCGCTGGCGGCGCGGTCCAGCATGGCGGGCAGTTCGCCGGTGATTTCGCCGGCACGGATCATGTGGATCAGCATCGGCGGGAAGTGTTTTTGCGCCGACAGCGAACGCGCCAGGCTGGCGCCCTCGCGCACCGAGTCGCTGGCCTGCTCGACCAGCTGGCGCATGGCCACATTGGACAGCGTGTCGCGGCTGGTTTCCAATGCGCGCAGGATAGGCACGCCGGAGCCGGTGGTAATCGCCAGCGTGCTGGCGAAGCGCGAGGTGTTCAGGCTGCGTTCGAACTTGCCGTACAGCGGCGCCGTCAGCAGCCAGGTGTGCCAGCGCAGCTTGATGTCGGGGTCCTGCAGCATGCGCCGCACCACGAAGCCGCCGGCAACCAGGATGCCCAGCACGGAAAAACCATAGCTGCGCACGAAGTCCGAAATGGCTAGCATGATCACGGTCAGCAGCGGAAGCTTTTGCTTGGTGTTGGCGAATACCGACACGATCTGCGGCACCACATAGGTGAGCAGGAAGATCACGATCAGGAAAGCCACCACGGTCACGATGGCCGGGTAGGTAAAGGCCAGCTTGACCTTCTGCACCAGCGCGTTGCGGCGTTCGATGTAATCGGCAAGGCGCGACAGCACGCGCGACAACTGGCCGATCTGTTCGCCGGAAGCCACCAGTGCGCGGTAAATTTCCTGGAAGTCGCGCGGATGGCGCGACAGCACGTCCGACAGCGAAGAACCGCCCATCACTTCCGAGCGGATCGACGCCACCAGGTCGCGCATGTAAGGGCGCTCGGCCTGCTCCAGCAATGCGGTGAAGGCTTGCTCCAGCGGCAGGCCCGCTTCCAGCAGGCTGGCCAGCTGGCGCGTGAACAGCGCCAGTTCGGTGGTGCTGAGCTTTTCGCCGAAGCCGCGGCGGGAAGTGGCGCCGCTGGCATCCACTTGGGCCGCAATGGCGTCGACCTTGATCGGCACCAGGCCCTGCGAGCGCAGATCGGCGCGCGCCGATCGGGCGCTGTCGGCATTGACCACGCCCTTCTTGCTGGCGCCTGCCGCATCGACGGCTTCATAACGGAAGGCCGGCATCGCTTAGTCCTTCGTCACGCGCAGCAATTCAGCCGGCGTGGTGACGCCCTGCTGCAGCCAGCGCTCGCCGTCTTCGCGCATGGTGATCATGCCGCCTTGCTGCTGCGCGGTGGCGCGGATCTCCGCTTCCGATGTGCGGTCGTGGATCTGGGCGCGGATATGTTCGTCCGTCTGCAGCAGCTCGTAGATGCCGACGCGGCCCTGGTAGCCGGTATTGCCGCAGTGTTCGCAGCCGACGGCCTTCCATTGCGTGCCGTCGAAGCTCTTGCAGCTCGGGCACAGCTTGCGCACCAGGCGCTGCGCCAGCACGCCAAGCAGGGACGAAGACAGCAGGAACGGCTCGATACCCATGTCCAGCAAGCGGGTCACTGCGGCAGCGGCGTCGTTGGTGTGCAGCGTCGCCAGCACCAGGTGGCCGGTCAGCGAAGCCTGCACCGCGATCTGCGCGGTTTCCAGGTCGCGAATCTCGCCGATCATGATCACGTCCGGGTCCTGGCGCAGGATGGCGCGCAGGGCCTTGGCAAAAGTCATGTCGATGCGGGCGTTGACCTGGGTCTGGCCCACGCCGTGCAGGTCGTATTCGACCGGGTCTTCCACCGTCATGATGTTGGTGGAGGTGTTGTTCAGCATGGACAGCGCGGCGTACAGCGTGGTGGTCTTGCCGGAACCGGTCGGGCCGGTGACCAGCACGATACCGTGCGGCTGGTTGATCAGGCTGTTGAACTGCCCCATCATCTTCTCGCTCATGCCGAGGTGGGACAGGTCGAGGCGGCCCGCTTCCTTGTCCAGCAGGCGCAGCACGGCGCGTTCGCCGTGGCCGGTCGGTAGCGTGGAGACGCGCACGTCGACCGGCTTGCCGCCCACGCGCAAGGTGATGCGGCCGTCCTGCGGCAAGCGCTTTTCGGCGATGTCAAGCTGCGCCATGATCTTGATACGCGAGATCAGCGAGCCGTGGATCGCCTTGCGCGGGCGCACGATGTCGCGCAGCGCGCCGTCGACGCGGAAGCGCACCACCGAGGTTTGCTCGAACGGTTCAATGTGGATATCCGAAGCGCCATCGCGCAGGGCTTGCGTCAGCAGCGCATTGATCATGCGGATCACCGGCGCATCGTCGGAAGATTCCAGCAAGTCTTCGATGGCCGGCACGTCCTGCAGCAGCTTGGTCAGGTCCAGGTCGGCGTCAAATTCTTCCGCCACCTGCGAGGCGTCGCCGCTGGCACTGGCGTAGGCGGTGGCAATCGCCGCCTCCAGGTCGGCGCGCGACAGGTGCTTCAGGTTGATGCGGCCGAAGCGGCGCGATACTTCTGCAATCGCGGAAGCAGGCGTGGCGGCCGACATCATCACATCGACCGCGTGCTCGGCTTCGGCGCTAGGCTGGGCCAGCACCAGGAAGTCGCGTGCAAAGGCATAGGGCAGGAGGTTGGTCATTGCTCGCTTTTACTGTTGCTGTTGCTTCTGTTCAGGCACCGACGGCGCGGCCGGGGCAATCGGGCGCGCCAGCTGGCCGCTGCCCACCGGCTGGCCGTTCTGCAGGACCGGCAGCATCGGCGCGCCCAGGTTCTTGACCGCGATGCTCGGCTCCGGCGCCGACGCTTCCTGCGTCGCACGCATGTAATCGTAGCGGTCCGCAGTCAGGCTCATGCCCTGCTCGCGGTTGCGCACCACGACCGGTCGCAGGAACACCATCAGGTTGGTTTTCTTGCGGTTGCGCTTCTGGTACTTGAACAGGTTGCCGATCAGCGGGATGTCGCCCAGGACCGGAACTTTTTCCACGCCGTCGCTGGAGTCGTCCTGGATCAGGCCACCCAGCACCAGGATCTGGCCGTCGTCGGCAATGATATTGGTTTCAATGGTGCGGTTCTTGAGGATCAGGCCGCTGCTCGAAGTGACGCTGGTGTCGATGCTCGAGCTTTCGTTATAGATCGCCAGCTTGATGGTGCCGCCTTCGGAGATCTGGGGGCGCACTTTCAGGGTAATGCCGATGTCCTTGCGATCCACGGTCTGGAACGGATTATTGTTGGTGCCCGAGGTGGTGGTGAACGAGCCGGTCACGATTGGAACGTTCTGGCCGACCTTGATGGTCGCCACTTCGTTATCCAGCGTGACCATGTTCGGCGTCGACAGGATATTGCTGTCGTCGTCGGCGCCCAATGCATGCGCCACCGCTCCCAGGCCCAGCTTGCCGTTGGCCAGCTGCTTGAAGATGCCCAAGGTCAGGCCGGAACCTGGCGCCGATGAGCCCTGCACGTTATTGGCAAAGGCGTTCAGGTTGATCAGGCTGTTGGCGCCGCCGACGTTGTTGAAGGTAGTGCCGCCGCCGACGCGGTAGGTGCGGTCGCCGCTTTGCAAACCGGCCCACTGCACGCCGAATTCGGACAGCTTGGCTGCGTTGACTTCGACGATCATGGACTCGATGTAGACTTGTGCACGGCGCACGTCGAGCTGGTCGATCACGGCGCGCAGGTTGCGGTACACGGCCTCCGGCGCGGTGATGATCAGGGTGTTGGTGGTGGCGTCGGCCTGGATATAGCCTGCCGAACCGCCGGCGCCCGAGGACTGCGAGCCGCTGCGGCTGCCACTTTGCAGCGCAGGATTGCTCGGTCCGTTCTGGCCAGTGCCCGATTGCGAGGACGAGCCCTGGCCCGACTGGCCCATCTGGCTGTTGCCGCTGCCGGCGCCGCCCAGCGAAGACAGGCTGCCGCTATTGTTGCCGGACTGGCTGCTGCCGCCATCGCCCGACACCACCGAGCGCAGGGTTTCCGCCAGCTTGGTCGCTTCGGCGTTTTTCAGGTAGACCACGTGCACATTGCCGGCTTGCGCGGTCGGCTGGTCCAGTTTCGAGATCAGTGACTTGGCCAGGTTGGCGCGTGCCGCAGACGGCGCGCGCACCACCAGCGAGTTGGTGCGCGGGTCCGGCACCAGGGTGACGCGGCCGGAGTCGCCGCCGGCGCCAGGTTCCATCAGCTTGTTGATCATGGCCGCCAGGTCGCTGGCGATGGCGTAGCGCACCGGCACCACGTCCAGATCGGCCGACGACGGCGCATCGAGCGAGGCCACGATCTTGGCCAGGCGCTTCAGGTTGTCCGAGTAGTCGGTGATCACCAGGGTGTTGTTGCCCGGGTTGGCGTTGATGGTGTTGTTGGGCGTGATCAGGGGGCGCAGCACGGTCACCAGGTTGGCCGAATTCTCGTGGTTCAGGTGGAACACCTGGGTCACGATCTGGTCGCCCTGCGGGCTTTTCTGGCCGCCGATCACGGTCGGCGAGGCTTGCAGCTTGGCTTCCGCTTCCGGCACCACCTTGGCGTAGCCGTCGCCGCTGACGATGGCATAGCCTTGCAGGCGCAGCGCGGAGGCCAGCAGCTGGAATGCTTGTGACTTGGTGATGGATTTTTCCGACACCAGGGTCAGCGTGCCTTTGACGCGCGGATCGATCAGGAAGGTGATGTTGGTGTAGTGGCCAACGGCCTTGATCACCGATTCGATGTCGGCGCCGACAAAATTGAGCGCGGCTTCGTCATTGGGCTGGGCCCAGGCCGGCACCGGAGCGGCGGCGGGCACCAGCGCGCAGCACAGCAGCGCGGCAGCGCTCAGGCGGCGCAGTGCCGGGAAGGGGGTTGGGCTTGCAGTATGTGTTTTCATTATCGGAACTCTAGTGCAATGACGTTTTTAACGCTATTTGGCTTACGCTGGCCCAGCATGCTTAACAAGCCACCAAGCTGGTCTTCAAATCCTGCTGCTGCTTCCGCCTGGCCGGAAAACTCCAGGCGGCCTTGCGCGAACTTCCCCGCACCGCTTAACAGCAGCGGGCCGCGTTGCGAATTCAACGCCAGCGCGGCTTGCTGGCCCTTCCAATCGAAGGCCAGCTGGTAGCTGCCCAGGGGCTTCACCGGCGTCAGGCGCGACGACATGTCCTGCATTTCCAGCGTGGTGCGCCCGTTCAGCGACACCGCCTGCCCTTCGCGCGCCACGTGCAGCGAAGTCCAGGACAATTTCATGCGGCCGCTTGGTGCCAGCGTATTCAATGGCGCGCCCAAGCCCGCCAGGCCGTCGGCCGGCAGCATCAGGGCCGCCGGGCTCACGTCCCAGCTGTTCCAGCCGCCGCGCAGCGTTACCGGCTGCGTCAGGGCGTCCGGGTTTTGCAGCTCCACGTCGACGCTGCCGACCAGGACCAGCGGCGACAAGCGCCAGCTGAAGCGTCCCGGCAGCAGCGGCGTGACCGCGCCATCCTTGCTGGCGGCGCCGCCGATGAAGGCCGAGCCGCGCCACAGCGTACCCTGCGCATCGCCCAGGGTCAAACGGCCGCCGCTCTGGCTTTCCACCACTTGTCCCATCCAGCTCGCGGGCAGGAAAGCCAGCACCGTCAGGCCTGCGCTGAGCACAATGGCCAGCAACCACAAGACCGCGCGCTTCATTGCGGGGAAGACTCCTGGCGCAGGGTCAGGTTGGCGTCCACCTGGCCAGCCGGGCCTTGCTGCGTCATACTGCCTTCCTGCACCACCACGCGCTGTTCGCGCCGCATCGCATCGAGCCAGGTTACCAGGCCGGCAAACGGCACGCCCTTGAATTCCACTTTAATGTAATCGCCCGTAACTGCCAGGTTTTGCGTGGCCAGGCCGGCCGCTTGCAGCCGCGCCGCCACACCGTCCTTGCTCAGGGGCTGCGGCTGCACCGGCGGCTGGGCCGCCAACTGGGTGGCCTCGCCTGCCAGCGCCTGCAGCTCCGCCACCTGCTGGTTCAACTGCGGCAGCTCCTTCTGCAGCTTGGCGCGGCCGCTCAGCGCCGGATCGATCAGCACGCCCCACACCAGGCCAAGGGCGAGCACGATAGCGCCGACAGACAGCATCCGTTGTTCCTGCTCGGTGCGTGCGGCCCACCAGGCGTCGGCAGCGGCGCGGTAGCCGTTCATGGCGTCGTTCAGCTTTGCCATTATTTGCCCCCCGCCTTCACCAGCCACACGCCAGGACCGCTTTCGGTGGCGCTCATCTTGCGCTGGGCCAACGCGGCCTGTACCTGCGCCAGCGCGTTGGCGTCGACGCTGTTCGGCTTGAACTTGACCGTCATGCTGCGTTCCTTGTACTCGATGCCTGCCACCGCCTCGCGATTGGGCAGCACGGCCAGCGCTTCGCCCAGCACCGCGCTCATATTGGTGAATTCATCAGGCGTGCCGCCGCCACTGCTGGCGCGCGCAACGGCGATATTGCGGCGCATTTGCGCCGCCGGGTCGCCGGTGACCGGCTGGTTCGGATAAGCCGCGCGGAACACCTGCACCATGTTTTGCCTGACCGCATCTGCTTCGCGCTTGAGGCGCATCCATTCCCAGTTCATGCCGACGATATTGACCAGCACTGCCGCGACGGCGATGCGGTATGGCCATTTCCAGCGCGCCCAGGCACGGGCGGTGGCGCCGCTGACGGCGCCCAGGCCGGCAGCCAGGTCGAACGGCACCGCTTTCGCCGCAGCGATGCGGTGCACCCAGTTGTCTTCTTCAACCGTGATGCCCGGCACATTGGCTGCCGCAGCGGTGTATTCCGCGCGCTGGGCCGGCGCCACGTACAGCGTAAGCGGAGCTTCGCCGGCCAGGGCGCGCAGGGTGTGCAGCGCAGGTTCGGCGGCATTCGGCAGCGTCAGGCCCAGGCCTTCGTTGGGCGCAGTGCGCAGGGTCAGCTCCAGGCCGGCGTCGTCCACGCCGAGGGCGGCCGACACGCTGCCCGGCGCCAGCGGCAGGCACAGTTGCACCGGCAGCGCCGCTACGCCATGCGCGCCTTGCGCCACCAGCGCCTTGACCAGCACTTCCAGCCAGGCACGGTTGGCGACTGCCACCACGCGCTCGTCGCTGTCGCCGCTGGCCGGGGCCAGGGCCAGCACGCAGTCGGCCGGATCGCCCAGCACCTGTTCTTCCACCAGGTTGGGCAGGGCGGCCTTCAGCCTCGCGCCCGACAGCGGCGGCATCTTGACCTTCAGCAGCGAGACATCGGCGGCAGCCAGCAGCAGCACCACGCGGCGCGCCGACGACACCAGCTCGCCGAGGTTGCCCAGCGCGCCGGCGCCTTGCTGCATCACGTTGCCGCCGTCGCCCACCAGCGCGAACTGGCAGCTGGCCGGCACGCCGTTGTCGGCGGCTGCGGCGCGGGCCGGATACCGAATGTAGAGTGTTGTCAAAGCTGGCCTTCCCTATTCCTTAAATTTCCCGTATCCACACCACCTGGGTGCCATTCTGGTCGCGATGGATCAACGACCACGACACCAGCTCCGCCCGATCCAGCTTTACCCGGCTCATCACCAGGAAATAGTCGCTGCGGCAGTCCATATCGCTGTCCTGCAGCAGCGGCGCCTTGCCGGCGTTCTGCTTGAAGTTGCTGACGTTGAGGAAGGGAGCACGCTTGCGCGCCACCACCAGGTTCTGCCCCTCCGACACCGAACCGTTGATCAGGGCCGCCAGCACTTCCGCCGGCGCCGTGTTGACGTTGATCGGCGTCGCCGCCGGCAGGACGACGACAAAATCACGCAGCCTGTCGATGGCTTTCTGGTCAAATCCCGACACCGACAGCAAATCTTCCGCCCGCAGCATCTTCATCGGCTGCCCGCTGCCCGGCGGAACTGCCTCGACGTCCGGCGTGGGCGCGCTGCCGGGTGGCTGCTGCAGCAGGCCAGCGCCTTCGCTGCGCGCCACCTGGATCGCGACCACCTTGGCCAGCGCAGGGTCAAGCTGCAGGATTTGCAACAGCCGCGCAAATACCGCCACCTGTTTCTTGTTGATGCCGCCAGCGCCAGTCGTGCTGGCCAGATTCGCAAGATTGTAGCGCGATTGTGCGTCGTAATTCTGTCCGGAAATGGTCGCGTCGAAAGTTTCGCCCTCGATCTTTTCGCGCTTGACGAAGTCGTCGAGCCGGGTTTCCGCCAGCGGCGTGGCCCACAGGCCGTCGGCGCGCGTCATGGTACGGCTATCGAGCATGTCCTGGCGCAGGATAAGCCTAGCCAGATCAAGGCCGGAGCGCACGATCCAGCGCGTCTGGGAATGCAGGCGCTGATTCTCGATCGAGCGCACCTGCACCTGCTGCTGCCAGAAAAGGCTGGCCACGATCGTCACGGCCAGGGTGGTTAACAGTAGCGCCGTAACAACAGCTACACCGCGCTGGCGGGCCTGGAAGCGTCGTTTCATACGGACCCCAGCTGGAAGACCTTGACCAGGGGCGCCGGCTGGCCCTGGATTTGCAGCGAGATTTCAAGCCCGGTCGGGCCTTCGGCCTTTGGCCCGGCCTTCGGGTTGATGTCCTTGCACTTGTTCGGATCGGGATCGGCGCATTTCATTCCCTCGGCAGGCTGCGTCGTGGAATTATTCGGCTGGCGCCAGCCGCCGCCCTCCCAGAGCCGGAATTCCATGCCGGCAACGCCGGTTTGCAGGCCCACCGCCGACTGCGGCCCCGATTGTTCCAGGGCGGCCTTCCACAGGGCGTCCAGCTCGATCAGGTCGCGCGCGCCGCGCGACTCGGTGCGCGACAGCAAACCCTCGCGGATGGTGTAGCTGACCACCTGCAGCTGCGACGCTGCATTCTCGACCATGACGGTGCGCACGAAGACCAGGCGGTTGCTCTCGGCCAGCAGATTCTGGCGCTCGCGCAGCAGGGGCTTGTCGGCAATCTGCTCCAGGTCGCTTTGCATCTGGGCGAAGGTGAGTTGGGTGCCGCGCGTCTGCTCCATGTTCTGCGTCAGCTGTTCGCGCGAACGCACGATGCCATCGAGGCCGCGCCAGCCCAGCACGGCGACAATGGCCAGCACGGTGATCGCCACCAGCAGTTCGATCAGGGTAAAGCCGCGCGCGTTCTTCATTCCTGCAGCACCAGTTGGTTGAGCGACGTGATGCGCCGTTCCGGCGCGCTGGCTTCATACACGCTCACTTCGATGCGGCGCATGCGCGGATTCGGCAGCGTGAACACCACTTCTTCACAAATGAAATTGAAATCGGCCTGCGGACACTCGAAGGTGGTTTTCCCCGGCGCCGGCCATACCTTGGCCAGGCGCACCTGCACCATGCGGTTCTCCGCCGACCAGATGGCCATCATGTTGGTGCGCAGTCCTTCGCTGTTCTGGGTCAGGCTGCCCATGGCGCGCAAGGCGGCGCCCAGCGCGGTGCAGACGATCAGCAGCGCCACCAGCACTTCCAGCAGGGTAAAGCCTTTTTGCCGCATTCTTCAGTCCACCGTGAAATGGCCGACGCCGTCGGCACGGATGATGGCGCGCAAATCGCCGCTGGCCATGGTCAGCGTGAATGGGCGGTCTACCGGTTCACGGCCAAAGACGATGCGCATGGTGCCGGGCACATTGGTCGGCGGGTCCAGCAGCAGCGTGATCGGGGTGAACTGGAATGGGCGTTCGCGCAGCAGGTCGTCCTGCGGCAGCGTTTCCCAGGTCTTGTCGTTACGCACCAGGAAGCGGTAACTGTCCGGCCCCGCTTCGAAGGCGATCGGCCGGTTGCGCACGATGGCTTCATCGCGCGCCAGCTGCATCAGGAGCGCGATGCGTTGCGCCTCCTTTTGCATGGCTTGCGCCTGGGACGGCGCGACATTCATCACGGTCAGGCCGAGCGTGATGCCGATGATGACCAGCACCACCAGCAGCTCGATCAGCGTGAATCCAGCCGAACGCTTAGATTTCCCAGGAACCGATATCTGCATCGTCGCCGCTGCCGCCTGGCTGGCCGTCGGCGCCATAGGAGAACACATCGATTTCACCTTTTACGCCCGGGGACAGGAACTGGTACGGATTGCCCCAAGGGTCCTTCGGCATTTTTTCCAGGTACGGCGCTTTCCAGCCATTGGCAGCAGGGCCGGCGGTCGGCTTGGCCATCAGGGCTTGCAGGCCCTGTTCCGTGGTCGGGTAGCGCTGGTTATCCAGCTTGTACATCTTCAGCGCCTGCATGATGGTGGAGATTTCGACCTTGGCAGCGGCAGTCTTGGACTGGCCCACGCGGTCGAGCACCTTAGGCAGCACCAGTGCCGCCAGCACGCCCATGATCACAACGACAACCATGATTTCGATCAGCGTGAAGCCGCCGGAGCGGCGTTTGCTTGGTTTTTGCATAAGATTCATTAAAAATTAAACTGGCAGTATAAGTGATTCAATCGTGCTTGCGGCCAATTGCGCCAGCGCGGCGCAACAGGCCGTCGTTCGAACCGGCGATATTCGACGGCACGGCTTCCAGCGGCTTCACCGCCGGCACGTCGGCCACGAAAGGCTTGATGCCGAGCGCCTCGTCCACTTCCTTAGGATAGATCACCTGGCCGCGCGTGATAACGGCGGATACCTTGCGCAGGTCCTCGATATTCCTGGTCGGGTCGCCGTCGACCAGCACCAGGTCTGCCAGCTTGCCGGTTTCGATGCTGCCGCGGTCGGCGCTGGTGCGGGTGTAGCGGGCGCCGTTGCGGGTCGCGATCTGGATCGCTTCGGCCGGGGTCAGGCCTGCTTTCACCAGCAGGGCCAGTTCCGAATGCAGGGTGAAGCCTGCCAGGTCGTCGGTGCCTGCCACGATCGGCACGCCGGCCTTGTGCAGGGTGCCGACGAATTGCACCATCTTGGCGAAGGATTTCTCGTAGCGCGCCTGGGTGGCGGCATCCGGGATCTTCATGGTGCCGACGTGGAAGCCGCGCGCCACGTCGGGCGGCATATTGCCTTCCACTGCCGCCCATGGTTCATTGACGTCGCCATCTTTCTGCTTCAGGAAGGCAAAGGTCGCCAGGGTCGGATCGATCACGATCTGCTTTTTCTTCAGGGTCGCGACAAAGTCCTTCACTTCCTTCGAATTGAAGTCCAGGCCGGCCACTTTTTCAGCCGGCAGGTAGAAGCGCTCCAGGCTGCGCGTTTCCACGCCCGGCTTGAACAGGAAGTTCAGCATGACCTGGTTGATGTGCTGCAGTTCGTCGTAGCCGGCGTCCAGCGCCTGCTGGGCGCGCAGGCCGGCCGGCACGTGGCCGGAGACGCGCATGCCGCGCGAGTGGGCGTAGGCCACGGTGTCCTTCAGGATCTCTTTCGGGAAGGAGTTGTAGATCTTGAGCTGCGGATAGCCATGCTCGGCGTACCAGTCGATGGCGCGCTTGGACTGCTCCAGCGTTTTCACCACGAAGCCGCCATTGGAGGAATACGGGCTTTCTCCTTCCAGGAAGCCGGCCGGCACGATCTGCGGCGCCAGCAGCTTGCCGTCCGCAGTCTCGTCGATCATCATCTGCAGCTGGGCGTTGTCGTTGCCCATGTCGCGCAGCGTGGTCACGCCGGCGGCCACGTGCAGCGCGCCTTCCCAGCGGCCGATGTGGCCGTGCATGTCGAACAGGCCTGGCAGCATGATGCGGCCGG
The DNA here is from genome assembly GCF_049913285.1 of Pseudoduganella sp. S-14. Taxonomy (GTDB): domain Bacteria; phylum Pseudomonadota; class Gammaproteobacteria; order Burkholderiales; family Burkholderiaceae_D; genus Rugamonas. Next base: position 694,436 of record NZ_CP183991.1, on the reverse strand, counting down.
CGGCATCGATCTCGTTGACGGCGCCGCGTACCGGCGAGCCGGCCGGCATGATGGCGGCGATGCGTCCGCGCAGCACGTACACGTCGGACGGCGCGCCGACGGTGGCCTTGTTGCTGTCGAAGATGCGGGCGTTCTTGACCACGGTCAGGCCTTGCAGCGGGTGCTGCAGCCTGGCCGCCAGGTCTTTCAGCATGTTTGCTTCGGCGCTTTTCTGGCGCTCGGCCAGGACCTTGCCGTTGTCCTGCCAGCCTTCGATGGCGAACACGTAGGTGCCAGGCTCGATGACGGCGAACAGGGAAGGATTGGCGCCCTTGGTGATCCACAGGAATTTGGGGCTCAGGCCAAGGCCGGTCTGTGCCACCAGCTGCACCTGCTGCGACTGGCCCTTGGGGCCGGCAACCTGCACTTCATCGAGCACGACCTGCTTCAGGGTGCCCGATGGCAGCAGCGGGATGGTGCCATCGGGCGTCCTGGCCAGCGCGGCGATTGCACGTGAATCGACTTCGAAGCTGCCGTTCAGCGCTACGTAGACGGCCGGGCCGCGCACATCCTTCGCGCCCTGTTCGGTGGTGGACTTCCAGTGCGCCTTGTCGCCGTTTCGCTCGAAGACTTCGTCGACCACGGCGCCAAAGGTCGAATTGCCCTTGACGTGGTATTGCGACATGGTGCCGTCCGGCGCCAGGCGGAATTCCTCCGTCAGTTCAGGGCCGCGGCCGTTGTCCTTGTAAATGTAGCGAACCTTGGTCAGGCCGTCGTCGTGGTTTTCCACCACTTGCTCGCCCATCTGCTTGCCGTTGTTCTCGGAAATGATGACGTAGCGCGTGGTTTGCGTGACGGCTGCCTGTGCGCTGAACGCGCTTGCAATCGCCAGCGCCAGGACGGCGGAAACTCGCTTCATTGATGGATCTCCTGTTTATTGATGTTGTGTCCCGCAGACAGGACAGGCCTCGTTGCGGCTGATGCTAATGCTGTTCCACTCCATGCGCAATCCATCCAGCAGCAGCAGGCGGCCGGACAGCGACTCGCCGATGCCCATCACCAGCTTGAGCGCTTCGGCAGCCTGCATGGCGCCGACCACGCCCACCAGCGGCGCGAACACGCCCATGGTGGAGCAAGCCACGTCCTCGAACGGCTGGTCTTGCGGGAACAGGCAGGAGTAGCAAGGCCCCGCCACCCGCGTATCGAACACGCTGACCTGGCCGTCGAAGCGGATCACGGCGCCCGACACCAGCGGCACGCGATGCGCCACGCAGGCACGGTTGACGGCATGGCGGGTCTTGAAATTGTCGGTGCAGTCGAGCACCACGTCGTGCTGCGCCACCAGCGCTGCCAGGCGCGCGTCGTCGACGCGCTCGACCAGGGCGTTCACCTGGCATTCGGGGTTGATGGCATTCAGCGTGGCGCGCGCCGATTCGGCCTTGGGCTGGCCGACACGCTCGGTGGTGTGGGCGATCTGGCGCTGCAGGTTGGTCAGGTCGACGCAGTCATGGTCGACGATGGTCAGCTGGCCGATGCCGGCCGAGGCCAGGTAGAGCGCTGCCGGCGAGCCGAGGCCGCCCGCGCCGATCACCAGCGCCCTGCCCTGCAGCATCGCCTGCTGCCCCTCGATGCCGATTTCATCGAGGAGGATGTGGCGCGAATAACGCAGCAGCTGCTGGTCGTTCATTTACTTCACAGCCAGCTCAGGCTTGGATGTCTTGACCGGCAAGCCCTTGAAATGGCGCAGCGCCTGCTCCAGCTGGAAGTCGTCCTTGCCGCCGAACTCGAAAGGCTTCTGCTTTTTCGCAGCGGCCAGCAGGCGCTGTTCTTCTTCCAGTTCGTCGCGGCGGATACGGCCTTCCTTGTCTTCTTCGCCGTCGCCGTTGGCCAGGTGCTTCTGCAGGTCGGCTTCGCGCAGGCGCAGGCTGTTGATGGCGTCGCCTTCCGCCGTTTCATCGACCAGCACGTCCGGCACGATGCCCTTGGCCTGGATGCCGCGGCCGTTCGGCGTGAAGTAGCGCGCCGTGGTCAGCTTGACGGCCGAATCGGCCGTAATCTGGCGCAGCGTCTGCACCGAGCCCTTGCCGAAGGTCTGGCTGCCCATCACGATGGCACGCTTGTAGTCCTGCAGCGCGCCGGCCACGATTTCGGAAGCCGAGGCGGAGCCGCCGTTGACCAGCACCACCATTGGCACCGTCTTCAGCGCGGCCGGCAGCTTGGCCAGCGGATCGCTGCCGCTGCGGGTGGCATAGTTCTCCGAAGTGGCATGGAAAGCCTGTTTGGAATCTGCCAGTTGGCCGTCGGTGGACACCACCAGCGCATCCTTCGGCAGGAAGGCTGCCGACACCCCGACCGCGCCCTGCACCACGCCGCCCGGGTCGTTGCGCAGATCCAGCACCAGGCCCTTGAGGTTCGGGTTCCTGGCATACAGGGCGCCGAGCTTCTTCGCCATGTCTTCCACCGTCGGCTCCTGGAATTGCGAGATGCGCAGCCAGGCATAGTCCGGCTCCACCATCTTCACCTTGACGCTCTGCACGCGGATCTCCTCGCGCACAATGGGGATCAGCAGCGGCTTGTCTTCATCCTTGCGCGCCACCGTCAGCACCACCTTGGTGCGCGGTTCGCCGCGCATTTTCTTGATGGCGTCGTCCAGCGGCAGGCCTTTCAGCGGCTCGTTGTCGAGGCGCGTAATCAGGTCGCCCGCCTTGATGCCGGCGCGCCAGGCCGGCGAATCCTCGATCGGCGCCACCACCTTGATATAGCCGTCCTCCACCCCGACTTCGATGCCGATGCCGACAAACTTGCCGTGGATGGATTCGCGCATTTCCTTGAATGCGGCCTTATCGAGATAGGTGGAATGCGGATCGAGCGAGGAAACCATGCCGGCGATGGCGTCCTGCAGCAGCTTCTTGTCGTCGACCTGTTCGACGTAGTCGGATTTGATCAGGCTGAAAACTTCGGACAGGGTGCGCAGTTCTTCCAGCGGCAAAGGCGTGGAAGCCTTTTGCGCAAGGGCGGAAAACTGCATCGAGACGGCTATGCCAGCCACCATACCAAGGCCGACCAGGCCCAGACTCTTCGTTTTGTTGCCCATTGATTGCTTTCCGCCGCTAGAACTTCACCCACCCGGCCGGATCTATCGGCTTGCCCTGGTGGCGCATTTCAAAGTATAAACCCGATTCTTCGTAACCGCCGGTATTTCCAACGGTGGCGATCACCTCGCCTGCTTTCACCACGTCGCCGGCGCGTTTCAGCACAGACTCGTTGTAGCCGTAGCCGCTCCAGTATTGACCGCCGTGGTCGATGATAATGAAATTGCCGTAGCCGCGCAGCGAGGTTGCGTACACCACGCGGCCCGCCGCCACGGCGCGCACTTCGGCGCCGGCGGCAGCCTTCACCACCATGCCTTTCCAGGCCACGCCGTCGGCATTCTTGCTGCCGAAGCGCTTATCGACCTTGCCGGCGACCGGCGCCGGCAGCTCGCCCTTCAACCTGGCGAACACGCCGTCCGGCACCACTGGCGCCAGTGCCACCTCGGATGGACGCGGCGACTTTTCGTCGCGCTGCTCGGAAGGCTCCGGCTTGGCGGCGACCTTCGGTTCGTCCTCGACCGGCGGCGGTTTCGGCACCGGCTTGCCGGCTTTTTTCGCTTCCTGCGCCAGGCGTTCGCGCTCGGCCTGCGCCTTGGCGCGGGCCAGCGCACGCGCTTCCGCTTCCGCCTTGGCCTTGGCCGCCCGTTCGGCGGCCAGCTTTTCCTGGCGTGCCTTTTCAGCGGCGGCGATGCGCGCCTGTTCTTCGATCAGCTTGTTCAGTTTGTCGACCAGGGCATCCAGGCGCTGGGCGTCCTGCTCCATGCGGCCGGCTTCCTTGCGCTGGGCCACCAGCTTCTTGGACAGGCTGGCCAGGGCAGCGGCGCGACGGCCCTTCTCCTGCTCCAGCTTGGCTTTCTGCTGCTTTTCCTCCTCGGCGATTTCATCCAGTTCCTGCTTGGCGTTCTGCGCCTCGGCCTGGTTCTCTTCGACCTTCTTCAGGTTGGCGCGCAGCGAATCGAGCAGGCGCGCCTGCGACTGCGACACATAGGCCATCAGTTGCAGTTCGCGGTTGATGCGGTTGGGATTGTCGCCCGAGAGCAGCAGCTTGATGCGGTCTTCATTGCCGGCCACGTACTGCTCGCGCAGCAGCTTGGCCAATTGCTGCTTCTGCGCCGCCACCGTGGCGGACAGGCGCAGCTGCTCGGCGGCCAGTTCTGCCACCTTGCTATTGATCTGGGATTGCTCCGCCGCCAGGTCGCGCAGGGTGCGGTTGGCGTCGGAAATGGCTTCCTCCGACTCGGCCAGCGTGTCGGCCGCGTCTTCCTTGGCGCTCTCGGTCTTGCCGATTTCCGCCTTCAGGTTGGCCAGCTTGCGCGCCAGCGCCGCCCGCTCCGTTTCGGCGGCAGCCTTTTGCTTGCTGCGTTCGGTCGGCTTGGGCGCCTTGGCGGCGTCGGCGCCATGCACGGCGCCCAGCGCCAGCAGCAAGGCCAGCGCAACGCCACGCAAATTCCAGACGCGACCGCGGCGAATCGGATGCAACGCCACGGGGATTACTTGGCCTTGCCCTGGTTGGCCACGGCAGCCTGGGCGGCAGCGATGGCGGCCGGGTCGCCCAGGTAGTAGTGCTTGATCGGCTTCAGGTCGGCATCCAGTTCGTATACCAGAGGCTGGCCGTTCGGGATGTTGAGGCCGACGATGGCTTCGTCGCTGATGCCGTCCAGCATCTTGATCAGGGCGCGCAGGCTGTTGCCGTGGGCCGAAATCAGGATCTGCTTGCCGGCCTTGATGGCTGGAGCGATTTCATCGTCCCAGGCCGGCATCACGCGCGCCACGGTATCTTTCAGGCACTCGGTCAGCGGGATGGCATCCTTTGGCAAGCCGGCATAGCGCGGGTCGTTGAAGGAAGTGCGGTCGTCGCCGGCTTCCAGCGCTGGCGGCGGGATGTCGTAGCTGCGGCGCCATACCAGCACCTGCGCATCGCCGAACTTGGCGGCGGTTTCGCCCTTGTCCAGGCCTTGCAGGGCGCCGTAATGACGCTCGTTCAGGCGCCAGTCATGCTTGATCGGCACGTACATTTCATCCATCTCATCCAGGGTCAGCCACAGGGTGCGGATGGCGCGCTTGAGTACCGAGGTATAGCACAGGTCGAAGGAGAAGCCTGCATCTTTCAGGATTTTGCCGGCAGATTTGGCTTCGTTGACGCCTTTTTCGGTCAGGTCCACATCGGTCCAGCCGGTGAAGCGATTTTCCAGGTTCCAGGTGGACTCGCCGTGACGCATGAATACGATTTTGTACATATAGCTATAACAATAGAGTTGGAAATGGGTGAAAATCGCCGCCGAAGCCACGAACAAGCATCTATTTTATAATGCTCGGATTAAGTTCAACCATTGGATTACCGTGAAATTCATCATCGACAATATTTTTCTGATCGCCATCGTCCTGTTGTCCGGCGGCGCCCTGCTGTTCCCAGTGCTGACCCAGCGCGGTAAAAAAGCCTCGCCGGCCGAAGTGACCCTGCTGATCAACCGCGGCAAAGCCGGCATTCTCGATGTGCGCGCCAAGGACAAGGCCGAAAGCCGTATCATCGATTCCAAACATATCCCGCTGGCCGAACTGGGCAACCGCATGGACGAACTGAAGAAGTTCAAGGACAAGACCCTGGTGGTGGTATGCGACAAAGGGATCAGCGCCTTCAGCGCCGCCCGCATGCTGGAAAAGTCCGGCTTCTCCGACGTTGTCGTGATGGAAGGTGGGATCGATGCCTGGAAGTCGCAAAACCTGCCACTGACAAAGTAAAGGAGCTGCCATGACTGCCAACGTTACCATGTACAGCACCCTGGTGTGCCCGTATTGCGTGCGCGCCGAACGTTTGCTGGAAAGCAAGGGTGTCACCGCCATCCACAAGATCCGCGTCGACCTCGACCCGGCCCAGCGCCAGCTGATGATGGAAAAGACCGGCCGCCGCACCGTGCCGCAGATCTATATCGGCGACACCCACGTTGGCGGTTTTGACGATTTGTACGCGCTGGACCAGGCTGGCGGCCTCGACCCCTTGTTAAAAGGTTAAACGGCCCCAAATACAACGGACGAGCGGGCGAAACGTTGGAAGATAAACTAGTTTTGCTACAATTGCCGTCGCGTTTGACTTTGGCTTACCTCCGTGGCCTGGACAAGCATTAACTATATAACTGATACGAAAGCGTTCCATGTCTGAAGAAAACCTGCAACCTGTATTCCAAATCCAACGCGTCTACCTGAAGGACATGTCGCTGGAACAGCCTAATTCCCCAGCTATCTTCCTGGAGCAGGAAGCCCCTTCCATCGAAGTGGCGCTGGACGTTGGCGCAGAGCCGCTGTCCGAAGGCATCTTCGAGTCCACCGTGACCGTGACCGTGACTGCCAAGATCAAGGACAAAGTCGCTTTCCTGGTTGAAGGCAAGCAAGCCGGCATCTTCGAAGCCCGCAATATTCCAGCCGAACAGCTGGACCCACTGCTGGGCATCGGCTGCCCGAACATCGTGTACCCGTACCTGCGTTCGAACATCGCCGACATGATCACCCGCGCCGGCTTCCCTCCGATCCACCTGGCGGAAATCAACTTCGAAGTGTTCTACCAGCAGCGCCTGGCAGCCATCGCCCAGCAGCAAGCTGCTGAAGCTGGCGCGACCCCGGTCGAAGGCTCGGCCACCGTACAGTAATACTTCTGCGATATCATGGGGAACCACGGTTCCCCCGCATGCAAAGGCCCCAGTGGGCCTTTGCGCATTTTTAAGGTATTAATCGATGAATTTACGCCGAATTGTCGCCATCGCCGCATCGCTGCTGGCTTGCGCCAGCGCCCAGGCTATCGACTACCGGTCGGTCGGCGCCAATCCTGCCGTGCTGTACGGCGCCCCGTCGACCCGGGCGGCCAAGCAGTACATCGTCCCTTCCGGCGCTCCGCTGGAAGTCGTGCTGACGTATGGCGAGTGGGTCAAGGTGCGCGATATGGCCGGCGACCTGGCCTGGACCGAAGCCAAGGGCTTGAGCATCAAGCAGCGCAACGTGATTGTCCGCGCAGCCAACACCAAGGTACGCGGCGCGGCCGACGATACCTCGCCTGTGGTGTTCATCGCCGACAAGGGCGTGCTGCTGGAACTGGCTGAACCGGCCGCCAACGGCTGGACCAAGGTGAAGCACCGCGACGGCCTGGTCGGCTATGTGCGCAGCAACGATATTTGGGGTAACTGAGCAAGATGCTGCAAGAAGGCAAACGCAAGATCAGCGTGCTGGGCGCCGGCGCCTGGGGTACCGCCGTCGCCATCGCTGTCGCCGCGCGCCACGATGTGGTGCTGTGGGGCCGCGATGCCGCCGCGATGGCCGAGATGGCCGCCGCCCGCGACAATAGCCATTACCTGAAAGGCTTCCCCTTCCCGCCTGCGCTGCAGGTGAGCTCCGATTTCGATGCCGCCGTGGCCCATGCGGGCCAGGATGGCTTGCTGATTGCCGCCTGCCCGGTCGCCGGCCTGCGCCCTTTGCTGCAGGCACTGAAAGGCAGGCAGATTCCGAACATCGTCTGGCTGTGCAAGGGCTTTGAATACGACACCGGCATGCTGCCGCACCAGATCGTGCGCGAAGTACTGGGCGATAGCGTGCCGGCTGGCGCACTGTCCGGCCCTTCGTTCGCACAGGAAGTGGCCAAGGGCCTGCCTTGCGCCCTGACCATTGCCGCCAGCGATGCCGCCCTGTGCGAGCTGGTGGTGGGCGCCGTGCACGGCGGTACCATGCGCGTCTACTCGAGCGACGACATCGTCGGCGTGGAAGTGGGCGGCGCCGTGAAGAACGTGCTGGCGATTGCCACCGGCGTGGCCGACGGCATGGGCCTGGGCCTGAACGCGCGGGCTGCATTGATTACACGCGGCCTGGCCGAAATTACCCGCCTCGGCACCGCGCTCGGCGGGCAAGTCGAAACCTTCATGGGCCTGACCGGCATGGGCGACCTGATCCTGACCTGCACCGGCGACCTGTCGCGCAACCGCCGCGTTGGCCTGGGCCTGGCGCAGGGCAAGTCGCTGGAAACCGTGGTCAAGGAGCTGGGCCATGTGGCCGAAGGCGTGCCCTGCGCGAAAGCAGTGCGCGAACTGGCGCGCCGCCTTGGCGTGGAGATGCCGATTACCAACGCCGTCGCCAGCGTGCTGTTCGACGGCTTGCAACCGGCCGACCTGGTGCAAGGCTTGCTGGCGCGCGACCCGCGCTCGGAAACCCAGGTACCGCCAGTTAAGTAGCATCGTCGCGCTCGCCATTCTATAATCGGCGCATCCCTTCAGTGGAGGCGACGATGCTCAGTTCCGCAAACCTGGCTGAAACGCTCGAGATCGACACGTCGATCGCGGACAAGTGGCAGCAAGTGCTGGACTTGCTGGCCCGGCTGCTGCAGGTGCCCGCGGCCCTGATCATGCGTGTGCAGCCGCCCAGCATCCAGGTATTCCTGTCCAGCCATTCGCCGGGCAATCCCTACGAAGAACAAGAGCTGGCGCCCTTGAACACCGGCCTGTATTGCGAGACCGTGATGGCGCGGCGCGCCGAACTCCTGGTTCCGGATGCCCTGCAGGACGCCGCCTGGTGCGCCAATCCCGACATCAAGCTCGGCATGGTTTCCTACCTCGGCCTGCCGCTGGTCTGGCCCAACGAACACGTCTTTGGCACCATCTGCGTGCTGGACCGGAAAAAGAACCCTTACGATGACACCCAGCGCGCGCTGCTCGAGCAATTCCGCGGCCTGGTCGAACGCGACCTGCGCCAGGTCTACGAACGCCGCGAACAGGCGTTGCGCGATGCGGCAATCCTGGAGCAGATGGTAGCCACGGCCAAGCTGGCCACCATCGGCCGCCTGGTCGGCGGCATCGCGCATGAACTGAATACGCCGCTGGGCAATATCGTGCTGGGCTCGTCCTCGCTGGCCGCGCGGCTGGACGATATTGCGCAGCAGGCCGACGCCCGCTCGCTGTCGCAATCGAATTTGCGGCGCATGCTTGACGAAGGGCGGCAAGCTTGCGACACGATCGAACGCAACAGCACGCGCGCCGGCAACCTGCTGGCCAGCATCAAGCAGATAGCGGTGGACCAGGAAGGGCAGCCGCGGCGCCGCTTCGACCTCGACGAAACGGTGGCCCACGTCGCCAGCGCCACCGCCCCCTTGCTGCGACGCGAAGCGATCAGCCTGACGGTGGATATTCCTGCCGGCCTGGAGCTGGACAGCTACCCAGGCCATATCGAACAGGTCCTGGTCGCCTTGCTGGACAACTCGGCGCGCCATGCCTTTGCCGGCCGCGAGGGGCGCTGCGTGCACATTGCCGCTGCGCGCCAAGGCAGCGACGTGGAGCTGGTCTATACGGATAATGGCTGCGGCATCGCCGCCGATGCACAGCCGCGCGTGTTCGAGCCGTTCTACACGACGCGACTGGGCGAGGGCGCGCGCGGACTGGGCCTGACGATCGTGCTGAACGCCGTGCAAGCGATCCTGAAGGGCAGCGTACATCTCGACAGCACGCCGGGCGACGGCGTCCGGTTCACCTTCCGCCTGCCGCTCAATCCCGCAGCACGATAGTCAACAGCAGCAGCGCATCGGTGTTGGCGCGCAGGGCGTGCGGCGCGCCGCCTTGCAGGTAGAGCATTTCCCCGCCGCGCAGGATGGCGGTGCGGCCATGCGCATCGAACGCCACCTCGCCTTCCAGGCATTGCAGCGTGACCTGGCCCTTGACCGCATGCTCCGGTACCGCGCGGCCAGCCGGCACAGTCATGCGGATCAATTCCAGCTGCTCCGTCTTGGCCAGCGCGATGGAAGAAAACTGCGACAAGCTTTCACCGGCCTCGCGGCCAATCCGGACCACTTGCCCGGATGATGCATGCGGTAGCGCCATATACCCTCCCTGGATTGCCCCCATGATAGCAGCAAGGTTTAAATGGGGACGTACCCCATTTATTTACCCCATTTATTCCCGGCCGATGAAGCGGTAGATGCCGGCGCCAACGCCGGCGCCGATGATCGGGGCCACCCAGAACAGCCACAGCTGCGCTACCGCCCAGCCGCCGACATACAGCGCCACGCCGGTGCTGCGCGCCGGGTTGACCGAGGTGTTGGTGACCGGGATCGAGATCAGGTGGATCAGGGTCAGGCACAGGCCAATGGCGATCGGCGCAAAGCCGGCCGGTGCGCGCTTGTCGGTAGCACCCAGGACCACCACCAGGAAGAAGGCCGTCATCACTACTTCCGTGACCAGGGCCGCCAGCAGGCTGTAGCCGCCTGGCGAATGCTCGCCGTAGCCGTTGGAGGCGAAGCCGGCAGCCACGTCAAAACCGGCCTTGCCGCTGGCAATCAGGTACAGCACGCCGCCGGCAGCAATGCCGCCCAGCACTTGCGCCAAGATATAGCCCGGCAGATCCTTGGCAGGGAAGCGGCCGCCCAGCCACAGGCCCACCGACACGGCCGGGTTCAAATGGCAGCCCGAAATATGGCCAATGGCGAAGGCCATGGTCAGTACCGTCAGGCCGAAGGCCAGCGACACCCCGTGCAAGCCGATCCCCACGCCGGGAAATGCCGCCGCCAGCACCGCGCTGCCGCAGCCGCCCAAGACCAGCCAGAACGTACCGAAGAACTCCGCACCCAGTTTTTGCATGTCACGCCTCCGTTGACGATTGGTAATTTTGCAAACAGACTAACTATAAATGACGGAAATGACAACGGTGCGACGTGTTGCATCGCAGAAAAATAGAGCGACCGTTCTAGAAAATTCGCTTGTGTTACGCAAGCGGTTTCAATAGAGTAAATGTTATATATTTACTACCAAAATGGAAGCCAATGAGCAAAGGTTCGTTCGCCGAGATGAACTGCCCCATCGCCCAGACCCTGGAGCAGGTCGGCGAATGGTGGACCTTTGTCATCCTGCGCAACGCCTTTTGCGGCATGACCCGCTTCCAGGATTTCCAGCGCCACCTCGGCATCAGCACCAATATCCTGGCCCGCCGCCTGGGCAGGCTGGTGGAGCACGGCATCCTGCTGCGCCAGCCATCCGGTGAAGACGCCCGCATCGTCCATTACCGCCTGACGCCCAAGGGCCACTCGCTCTATCCCATCCTGGCCGCGATGACCGTGTGGGGCGAGCAATGGGCGCCGCATCCGGACGGGCCGCGCATGACGCTGGTGGAGCGGGCCACCGGGCTGCCCGTGGCCGGCGTCGGCATCCGCGCCGCCGACGGGCGCGACCTGGCGCCGGCGCAGATCGATACGGTGGCCGGCCCCGGCGCCGATGACAAGACGCACGCTTTGATGCGCATGAGAGAGGAGACAAGCAAACAATGAATACCGATAAAGTCTGGCTCAAGTCCTATCCCGATGGCATTCCGGCCACCATCGATCCCGACCTGTACCGCTCCCTGCCGCACCTGCTGGAGGAGTCCTTCGGCAAGTTCGCCGCGCGCAAGGCCTACGCCTGCATGGACAGCGTCATGAGCTACCGCGAGTGGGACGAGCACTCGCGCAACCTGGCCGCATGGCTGCAGCAGCGCGGACTGGCGAAGGGCGCCCGCATCGCAGTGATGATGCCCAACGTGCTGCAATATCCGGTCGCTGTGGCGGCCGTCCTGCGCGCCGGCTGCACCGTGGTGAACGTCAATCCGCTGTACACCGCGCGTGAGCTGGAACACCAGTTGACCGATTCCGGCGCCGAAGCCATCTTCATTCTCGAAAACTTCGCCACCACGCTGGAGAAGGTGCTGCCGCGCACCAGCGTCAAGCACGTGGTGGTCGCCAGCATGGGCGACATGCTGGGCTTTGCCAAGGGCATGCTGGTCAACTTCGTGGTGCGCACGGTGAAGAAGATGGTGCCGCCCTTTGATCTGCCGGGCGCCGTGCCATTCCGCACGGCCTTGCGCCAGGGCGCACGCGAAGCCCTGCGCCCGATGCAGATGGGCCACGACGACATCGCCTTCCTCCAATACACGGGCGGCACCACGGGCCTGTCCAAGGGCGCCACCCTGACCCACCGCAACGTGATCGCCAATATGCTGCAGAACGATGCGTGGGCCGGCCCGGCCCTGCTCAATCAAGCCAAGGGCGAGCAGGTGGTGACGGTATGCGCGCTGCCGCTGTACCACATCCTGGCGCTGAACGCCTGCATGCTGATGGGCGCGCGCTGGGGCGCAATGAACCTGCTGGTGCCCAATCCGCGCGACATGGCAGGCTTCGTCAAGGAGCTGGCCAAGTACCGCGTCAATTTCTTCCCCGGCGTGAATACCCTGTTCAACGCCTTGCTGAACCAGCCCGAGCTGGCGAAGGTCGACTTTTCCGGCCTGCGCATCACCCTGGGCGGCGGCATGGCGGTGCAGCAGGTGGTCAGCGAACGCTGGCTGGCCGCGACCGGCAGCCCGATCCTGGAAGGCTATGGCCTGTCGGAGACCTCGCCGACGGCTACGCTGTGCCGTCCCGACCAGAATGGCTTCAGCGGCACCATCGGCCTGCCGGTGCCGTCGACCGAAGTGGCGATCGTCGACGACGACGGCAATCCCCTGCCCTTCGGCCAGGCCGGTGAAATCGCCATCCGCGGCCCGCAGGTGATGGCCGGCTACTGGAAGCGTCCGGACGAAACCGCCAAGGTCATGACGGCGTCCGGCTACTTCAAGTCGGGCGACATCGGCATCATGGATGAACAGGGCTATGTCCGCATTGTGGACCGCAAGAAGGACATGATCCTGGTCTCCGGCTTCAACGTTTACCCCAATGAAGTGGAAGGCGTGGTGGCCGCCCATCCGCTGGTGCTCGAATGCGCCTGCATCGGCGTACCCGACGCCGGTTCGGGCGAAGCCGTCAAGCTGTTCGTGGTGCGCAAACACCAATCGCTCACCAGCGAACAGCTGATGGACTACTGCAAACAGCAGTTGACCGCTTACAAAAAACCGAAATACATCGAGTTCCGCGACGCCCTGCCCAAGACCAATGTGGGCAAGATCCTGCGCCGCGAGCTGCGCGACGAAAAGGTCGCGGCGTAAGTTTTTGCTGCATTCCCTGTACTGCCCCCGAACATCTCAATAACAGGAGTTAAGTATGGAAGCCAGTATTGCCGCAGTAAGCCAACCTAAAACCAACCCCATCGTGCTCGATGAGAAGCGCCAGAAGACCGTGCGCACGCTGATCAACGCCTCGCACCGCAAGCTGCTGTTCCTCGACCAGGTGGTCGACTGGGAAAAAGGCATCGACTTTTCCAAGCCGCCCAAGGTGGCCGAATCGAGCTGGATCTACGGCACGCCCTACTGGGACATGCTGACCGAGGAACAGCGCAATGAAGTGCTGTGGCTGGAGACCGGCCGCGACGTGTCGTACTTCATCTGGCTGGAACAGACCCTGCCCGAGCTGTACGTCGGCTACGTCAACAAATACCACGGCGTGCTGAGCGACGATGTGCGCGAATACCTGATGGTGTTCTCGCGCGAAGAGATCGTGCATACGCTGATGTTCCGCCGCTACCTGGACAAGGCCAACCTGCGCCTGTGGAGCCATCCGGAAAACATCCCCAACTATTCGCTGTTCGAGCAACAGCTGGCCGGCAAGCATCCGGTATACGGCATCTGCTGGAACCTGCTGATCGAATGGTTCGCCGAGCTGAACTCGATCTTCCAGACCCAGACCGACGGCATCGACCCGCTGACGCGCCAGATGTTCAAGGAACACCACCTGGAAGAAGTGCGCCATATCGCCTTTGCCAAGACCATCTGCGAGAACTACTTCGAAGCCGCGCCCAAGGAGGAGCTGGCCGAGATGTGCGAGTTCTTCCAGAAGGGCTACGGCTTCCTGCTGGACGAATACACCTACATGCCGGAAATCGCCCTGCATGCATCTTTCGACTTCCCGATCAAGCCGGGCGACGAAGACAAGATCCGCGAGGTGCGCAACTCGCCGAACAACCAGCGCCTCAATGCCGCCCGCTTCCGCGACGTGCGCGAGTGGTGCCTGAAGCACAACATCATCAAGCAGTAAGCCCCATCATCCCCAGGCGGCAGCTTGCATGGCGCAGTGCGCGCCAGGGACAGCTGTCGCCGTTTCACGAAGAAACTGGAGCAAGCATGATCGATATCATTCCCCACGATTCCGGCATCACGGAATTGCGCATCGCCCGACCGCCGGTCAACCTGATTGACGTGGGCGTGCTGAAATCCCTGCGCCATGCCCTGGCGGAAGCCGCGCGCACAGGCCAGCGCGGCATCATCCTGTCCGGAGCGCCGGGCGTGTTTTCCTCCGGCGTGGACGTGGCCGCCCTGGTCGGCGGCGACTACGAAGCCGTGCGCGAATACTGGCAGCAAGTGTTCCTGCTGGCGTCCGAGATGGCGTTGTCGCGCCAGCCGATTTTCGCCGCCATTACCGGCCATTGCATGGCGGCCGGCGCCCTGCTGGCCGTGTTCTGCGACTACCGCATCATGGCGCAAGGCCCCTGGCAGGTTGGCCTGAACGAAGTGCGGGTCGGCGTGGCGCTGCCAGACTGCTTCCAGGTCGCGGTGCGCCGCGTGGTGGGAGCCCTGCAGGCCGAAAGGCTGCTGGTGTTCGGCCGCCTGCTGTCGCCGCAGCAGGCGCTGGAAGTGAACCTGGTCGACGAGCTGGCCGAGCCTTCGCAGGTGGTGGCGCGCACGCGCGAGCGCCTGCAGGAACTGCTGTCGGTGCCGCCGCAAGCCCTGGTCAGCACGCGCGCTATCGCCCGCCGCGACCTGCGCGACGTGTTTGCCGACGTCGATGCGCTGCCGGTCGACGATTTCGTCGACGCCTTCCTGCAGCCGGAAACCCAGCAGGCGCTGCGCCGCGTCGCCAGCCGCCTGCGCCAACCCGCCGCCGCAGCCGCGCAATGAACCTGTATTTCCGCCTTATGCTGGTCTGGCTCCGGGCCTGTTTCAAGCCCACGATCCAGATCGGCGACACGATCGAGATGCAGCTTACCGTGCTGCCCAATGACCTGGACCTGAACGGCCATATGAACAATGGCCGCTACATGACCATCATCGACCTGGCGCTGGTCGAATACATGACGCGCGCCGGCTTCATGGGACCGGCCCTCAAGCGCGGCTGGCGCCCGATGCTGGGCGGCTCGATGATCGCCTTCCGGCGCGGGCTCAAGCCGTTCCGGCGCTACACCCTGCGCTTCTGCGCCCTGTGCTGGGACGAGCGCTGGACCTATATCCGCTTCGAGTTCGTGCTCGACGGAGACGTGATGGCGGTCGGTCACACCAAGGGCGGCATTGTCGGCCCCTACGGCGTGGTGGGCAGCAATGAAATGTGCGCGGTACTGGGCGTGGAACCGGCCTCGCCGGTCTTCCCGCGCTCGGTCACGGCGTGGATCGAGGCCGATCGCCTGTTGCGGGCCTGAACTGGAGAACCCATGGAAGCCATACAAAACATCGCCGTCATCGGCGCCGGCCCGGCGGGGCTGACCGCCGCGGACACCCTGCGCCAGCTGGGCTACAAGAAAGTCACGGTGTTCGAACAGGCCACGCGCGTGGGCGGCAAGGTATACACCGCGCAGACGCCTGCCGGCCCGGTAGAACTGGGCGCCGTCATCGCCTCCGCCGAGTGCGAGCTGGTGCTGGGACTGGCGCAGCGCCTGGGCGTTCCGCTCGCGCCCTACCCGGTGGAGCAGCGCTTCCTCGACGAGCATGGGGGGCGGCACGATGCCCCGTCCTTCCTCGCCAGCCGCTACAGCGCGGACGAAATCGGCCAAGCCATCGCCAATTATGGCGCGGCGCTGGAACGCTATGCCATGGTTCGCTACGATACCCTGGCCGGCATGCCGCGCGAGCTGCACCAGCCGTTCGACCGCTTCGCCGCCAGCCACGGCTTCGCGCCGGTGGCCGAACTTGCACGCGGCGCCCTGGTGGGGTTCGGCTACGGCTATTACGAAACCGTGCCGGCCCTGTATTTCATGAAACTGATCCCGTGGCTGTTCCGGCCCGACGGCCAGGGCGGCCTGGCGCCGGGCAAGTTCCACGTCTTCCCGCAGGGCTTCCAGGGCTTGTGGGAAGGACTGGCGCGCGAGCTCGACGTCCGCCTCGGCGCGGCCGTGACAGCGCTTGACAGCCCGCCAGGCCGTCCGGTACAGCTCACCATCAATGGCCGCGACCAGCACAGCTTCGATGCGGTGGTGGTGGCGGCGCCGCTGCACACGGCAGCCAGCTTCCTGCCGGCCGGCAGCGAAGCCGCCGCCCTGCTTGCGCAGTTGCGCAGCAACCGCTACCTGGTCAGCGCCTTTGCCGCCAGCGGCCTGCCGGGCGGGGAATTCCTGTTCCTGCACCAGAACGAACACCCCGAACGCATCGGCCACATGAATGCCTGGGCCAACCGCAATCCTGCCCTGCCGATGTACCTGGGCTGGCAACTGGCCGGGGACGCGGCCAGCACCGGCCAGTTGCGCGAGCTGCTGGCGGCCGATATTGCCGCCCAAGGGGGAAGGCTGGAGCGCGTCGTCCTGCAGCAGGAGTGGGATTACTTCCCTCATGTCGACGGCACTGCCCTGGAAGCCGGCTATTTCGAACGCATCGATGCCTTGCAGGGCCAGGGCCGCATCTATTACGCGGGCGGCGCCCTGAACTTCGAGACAGTCGAGCACAGCGCACGGCAGGCGCGGGCCCTGATGCGCCGCCATTTCGGCTGACGGTACAAAGGGCATCCCTTACGGTTTGTGCCTATGGAAAAACGGCGGAGGCGCGGCCTATAATGGCTGGGCGACCCGGCACGCCATTGCCGCCCTCGGAGATACGCATGAAACACCTGATCGTTGCCAGCCTGGCCCTCGCCCTGACCGTGCCTGCCTTTGCAAGCACCACCCACGCCAAGGCCACCACCACCCACCACAAGACCGCCTCGACCTCCACCAAGCATCATGTGGCGAAGAAGAAAACCTCCGCACACCATAGGACCGCGAAGGCAACCACTCACCACAAGCACGCATGATTTTCGTCTGGGGCAGGAAGGCGGTCTACACGCACGCCGGCTACGTCGCCGACTTCTGCCCCGTATGCCGGGCAGCCCGTGCGTTCTCCGTGCAGCGCATCGGCATGGCCTGGCACGTGTACTACCTCACCATTTCCAAAGGCGAGCTGGCCGGATATCAACGCACCTGCTGCGATTGCGGCATGGCGCTGCCCATGGAAGTCGGACACTACACGCAGTTGAGCGCGGAACAGCTGCCGCTGGTGCAGCTGGAACAAACCACCAACCCCCATTTGTCGATCCGCCACGCCGATGCACTGGCCGCTGCTGCGCGCCTGCGCGAAGCGCCCTTGCTGCTTGATGAAACGGAGCGCCGCCGTCAGCTCGATGCGGCGCTACGCCTGCAGGCCGACGCACTCGACGAGTTCGAAGCGACCACGCGCCTCGACCGCGAAGTGTGGTGGACGATCAGCGGCGCATTCGCGTTTTGCGCCCTGGTGCTTGCCGCGCTGCGACAGCAGGCGCCGGAAAACATGGACACCGGTTTCATCATCGCCTTCTTCCTCAGCCTTGGCGCGGTAACCTGGCAATTGAGCCAGATGGGAGAACGCTTCCTGCAACGCGGCCTCTTGCCGAAGCTGGCCCGTTCGCTGGCGCCCTTGCAGCCCAGTGCGGCGGAACTCGACGAAGCGTTCGAGCGCATGCGCGAACAAGGCCGCAAGCTGGCCAAGCGCGTCGACAGCGCGCGCGTGCAGCAAGCCATTGCCTCCCTGCGCAACTAAGCCAGCGCCAGCGCGTCCAGCAGCACTTCAAGCTGCTGCAGGCGTGCTTCGACTTCTTCCATTTGCGGCGCGCTGCCGCCCATGCCGTGGAACGACGTGTTGTGCAGCAGCGCATTGCGAAATTCCGCCAGGCCGCGCGCCTCGCGCAACAGCGCCAGCATGCCTTCGCTGGACTGCGGCGATTGTTGCTTCAGGCTGGCCTTGATGCGGTCAAGCCGCTTGCCGAATGTGAGCTTGCGGGTGTCGTCGGTACCGATGCAGCGCGCGCACAGGATGAATACGTGCGCTTCAAGCCGGGAGAACTCATGGATAAAGCTCCCCAGCGTCAGCTTCCATTGCTGGTCGGGTGACAGGTCTGGCCTCATGCCGCCCATTGTAGCGGCGATTTCAGTTGCGCTTACTTTCGATTCATCGTAGTTTACCTTTCGATTTTCAATAAAATTGAAAGGATATGGAGATGAAACGAAGAATTTCGCTGTTAATCCTTGCGTTTTCTGCGGTGACGGCATTGGCGGGCCAGCCCGTCGCCAATGGAGACGCCGTGGTCGCCCTGGCCGGCAACGGCTTCGTCACCAGCGCCGGTTCCGGCGCGACGGAAATCATCAACAACAACGGCCTCGCCAACTGGACCAGTGCCAGCACCGTCATCAGCATCTGGTTCCACATGGCCGCCGCAGGCAATGCCACGCTGTCGCTGGATGCCGCGCTGACGGGCAGCAAAACCAGCCAGATCCGCGTCACCGCCAATGGCACGCCTTTTGACATCACGCTCACCAAAGGCAGGACGAAGACCTATGCCGTCGGCAGCATCTACGTGCCCGCCGCCGGCTACGTGCGCGTCGACCTGCAGGGTATCAGCAAGTCAGGCTCTTACTTCGGTGACGTTGCGGCACTGCGCGTCAACACCGGCACGGCGCTGAACTATGCGAACGACGCAGCCAATTACTACTGGTCGCGCCGCGGGCCATCCGTCCACCTCGGCTACACGGTGCCGGCCAACACCGAGTATTTCTACAATGAGGTGACAGTACCAGCAGGAGAAGACAAGATCGGCTCCTATTTCATGGCGAACGGATTCAATGGCGGCTATTTCGGCATCCAGGTCAATTCGCCGGCCGAACGCCGCGTTCTGTTCTCGGTCTGGGATGCCGACAACGGCGCCAAGACCACGCTGGTGCGCAAGGGTCCGAACGTGGTCGACAACTCGTTCGGCGGCGAAGGCACCGGCGGCCAGTCCTACCTGCAGTACAACTGGATGGCCGGCCAGACCTACCGCTTCATCACACGCGTTCTGCCGGACGGCGCGGGCGGCACCGACTTCTCCGCCTGGTTCCATGCGCCGGAAACCAACGCCTGGCGCTTCATCGCCACCTGGAAGCGCCCAGCCACCACGACCTACCACGCCGGCGTGTATTCCTTCCTGGAGAACTTCATCGACACCAAGGGCTACCTTGGCCGCAGCGTACAGTTCAACAACCAGTGGGCGCGCAGTACCGGCGGTAGCTGGACCGAACTGGTGACGGCACGCTTCACTGGCGACGCCACCGCTGCCGACGCCCAGCGCTTGGATTACGCAGGCGGCTTGCAGAACGGCAGCTTCTACTTGCGTAACGGCGGCTTTTTCAGCCCGAACGTCCCAATCAACCAGAACTTCACCCGCCCGGCTGTCGGACAGGTGCCAACGGTGGACGTGGGCACCCTGCCGTAGACATTTTTGTATCCCAGTGTATCTGGCGCCATGCCAGATACACTTCTCACGAGCTCTCGACAAAAGCGATACACACTGCCCCCTTAATCTGGTCACACCTTAACCAAGGAGACCAAGATTATGAAAACCACCTACGCAGGACTGGCAGCCACCCTGGCTATCGCATTGTGCACCTCCGCCGCACACGCCGCAGAACCCAAGAAGGAAATGGAAAAATGCTATGGCGTGGCGAAAGCCGGCCATAACGATTGCGCCGCTGGACCGGGCACTTCGTGTGCAGCAACCGCCAAAGTCGACTACCAGGGCGATGCCTGGGTGCTGGTCGAAAAGGGCACTTGTACCTCCATCAAAACCCCTAAGGGCTACGGCTCGCTGAAGGCGAAGTGATGAAGCGTGCCATTGCATCGGTGGTCGTCCTGGCAGCCGGCCTTGGCGGCGCGGCACATGCCGCCGCACCGGCCGCCCAGCCAACCGCGAAAAACGTTGTGATCGTGCCGGGCGCCTTCATCGACGCTTCCAGCTGGCGCGTGGTGCACGACACACTGCGTTTGAAAGGCTTCAACGTCACCGTGGCCCAACTGCCCCATACCTCGCTCGACGACGACATTGCCATCGTCCGCAAAGCGATTTTCCAGCAGTTCGGCAACGTGATCGTGGTCGGCAACGGCATTGGCGGCGCGGTGATGTCGAATGTCGCCACCGGCGACAAGGTCAAGGCGCTGGTGTATGTCGCGGCCTTGATGCCGGAAGTCGGCGAAACCTCGCAGCAGCTGTTGTCGTCGATACCGGGCGCCGGTGAGGGCGTCAAGCCGGACCGCGCAGGCTTTCAGTTCTACGACACTGCGCGCTTCCAGGCCGACCTGGCCGCCGACCTGACGCCCAACCGCGTCAACTTCATGGCGGCCTCGCAAGTACCGGTCAGCAATGTGCTGATGGGAACGCCAAGCTGGTTCGCCACCTGGCACCAAAAGCCAAGCTTCGGCATCGTCGCCACGCAAGACCGCCTGGTCAACCCGGAACTGCAGCGCTGGATGTACAAGCGCGCCGGCGCCACGGTCACTGAAATCGCAGCAAGCCATGCAGTACAAATTTCGCAGCCGGAAGCGGTCGCGAAAGTCATCGAAGACGCTGCCCTCAGCGTCCTGTAAGTCCTACTTTAACCAAAGGAGATTCATCATGAGCATCGCTACCAAAACCCGCGCTGGCCTGGCCGGCGCCGCCGCCCTGATCGCACTGGCATCCCTGTCGGCACCGTCCTTCGCTGCAGAAAAAGTGAAGGAAGAACCGGGCCGCTGCTACGGCATCAACACCTGCAAGGGCACCAGCCTGTGCGCCACCGCCAAGAACGACTGCAAAGGCCTGAACCAGTGCAAGGGCCAGGGCGTGCTGGTGAAAACGCCGACCGAGTGCAAGGCACTGGGCGGCTCCCTGACCGAAGCCAAGTAAGCCCTGACGGAGGCACACCATGCACACCCATCGCTTTGGCCTCGGCCTGCGCCGCGAACACTACCGCGATTTCCTCGAAGGCGACGTCGACGTGGATTTCGTCGAAGTGATCTCGGAGAACTTCATGGTCGCCGGCGGCCAGCCGCGCGATATCCTGCGCCGCGTAAGGGAGAAGCATCCCGTGGTGCTGCATGGTGTGTCGATGTCGCTTGGTTCGGCCGATGGATTGCGGCCGGACTACCTGGCCCGCCTTTGTACCCTGGTGGAAGAGATCGAACCGATGTTCGTCTCTGATCACCTGAGCTGGTCGCGCATCGGCCGTTTCAACTCGCACGACCTGCTACCGCTGCCTTATACGCAGGAGGCGCTCAACATCATCTGCAACAATATCGACCAGGCGCAGGAAGCGCTGGGGCGCACCATGCTGGTCGAGAATCCATCAAGCTACCTGACGTATCCCGAATCCACCATGACGGAATGGGAATTCATCTCCGCCATGGCCAAGCGCACCGGCTGCGGATTGCTGCTGGACGTGAACAACGTCTTCGTCAGCGCCAGCAACCACGGCTTCGATCCTCTCGATTTCCTCCGCGGCGTACCGATGAACCGCGTGTGCCAGATCCACCTCGCCGGACATAGCCAGGGCGAGGGCCTGCTGGTCGACACCCACGACAGCGCCGTCAACGACGCGGTTTGGTCGCTGTACCAGCAGACAATCGCACGCTGCGGCCCCGTGGCAACCATGATCGAACGCGATGGCGACATTCCGCCGCTCGCCGACCTGCTTGCCGAACTCGATATCGCGCGCCATCTCGCAGCCCGCAGGGAGGCAGCATGAACCTCGCCAACCTCCAGAGCGACTTCCACGCCATGCTGGCCACATCCTCGACCGTTGCAGGCGTGCCGGCCGGCCCGGGCCGCGCAGTCTACCAGAACAACTACCGCGCGCAGCTTGTCGGCTGCCTGGAAGAGAGCTACGCGCAACTGCGCGCTTTCATCGGCGAAGATGCCTTCCTGCACGCTGCCGCAGCGCACATCAAGCGCCGTCCTCCACACGCCTGGACGCTGGACGCCTATGCCGACGATTTCTGCGACACGCTGCAGGCGCTGTTCCCCGACAATCCCGACCTGCACGAACTGGCCTGGATCGAGCACGCACTGGACCAGGCATTCATCGGGCCCGATGCCGCGCCTGTCGCTGCCGACGCACTGGCAGCAGTCGACTGGGAGCATGCCAGCCTGACGCTTGCGCCAACACTGCAACTGCGCATCGCCACCACCAACGCCGCCGACTTGTGGTTCGCCCTGCGCGATGGCATCAGCAACCTGGAAGGCGAAATGCTTCCCGCACCCGGCGGCCTGCTGGTCTGGCGCCAAGGCTTCGTTTCCTGCCTGCGAGCACTGGACGCCATCGAATTTGACGCGCTGACGCAACTCCAGCGTGACGGCAGCTTCGCCGGCTTGTGCGCGCTGCTGGTGGAACGCGTTGGCGAAGAACAAGGTATCGCCAGCGCCGGCGCCATGTTGGCCGACTGGCTTGGTAGTGAACTCATTACCGGAGTTGAAAATGAATGAAACCCGCCGCCTGTTCCTGCTGTCCGCCCTGACCGGGCTGGCAGGCACCGCCAGCCTCGCCTTCGCACCGGCACTCGCCGGCGCCGCACTGCCCATCCGCAGCGCCACCGAAGTCCTGCGCGCCGTAGCCGCAGCACAGCCTGCGCTCAGCTACCACGCTGCCGGTCCTGGCGACGGCCGCCCTATCGTGCTCGCCCGCAGCCCGGGCGATTCCATCGACAACTACACCGAAATTGCATCGCTGTTGGCAGCGCAAGGCTATTTCGTCTTGCTGCCAACACCGCGCGACGCCGCCGCCGCCGCCCTTGGCCAAGACCTGCTTGCCTTCATCGACAGCCTGCACATTCCGGAGGCAGTCTTCATCGGCGTCGGCCAGGGAGCCCAGGCAGCACGCGCCGCCGCCAGTCATCGCCGCACGCGTGTCATCGGCCTCGTACTGGCGGATGGAGGCAACACGCCAACGACTGTCCCCACAATCGGCCTCGCCGCCAGCGCCACGGCGCAACAGTTTGCCGATGCAGCCATCACGCTGGCGCGCCAAGGCAAATGGCGCACCTGATACCTGACAAAAAGGAGACCACCATGAACACGAACTTCGCCCGATCCCCAGCTGCAGCGGCCCCTTCCCCCGGCACCATCTCACGAGGCATCGCAGCGCTCCACGCACTTGCCGCGCGCCTGCTGCCCCCATCGGTACTACTGCTCGCGACCCGCCTCGGCATCGCAGCCATCTTCTTCCTCTCCGGCCGCACCAAAGTCGAAGGCTGGTTCACGCTGAAGGATTCGACGATAGACCTGTTCCGCTACGAGTACATGCTGCCCGTGATCCCGCCGGAGATCGCCGCCCCCATGGCTACCTTCGCCGAACACGCCCTGCCGCTGCTGCTGATCGCTGGGCTGTTCACGCGCTTCGCCGCCCTCGGCCTGCTGGCCATGACTGCCGTCATCGAGATCTTCGTCTACCCGCAAGCCTGGCCGACGCACCTGAGCTGGGCCGCCCTGTTGCTTCCCCTGATCGCCCAAGGCCCGGGCAAATTCTCGCTCGACCAATTATGGGCACGCGCAGCAGTTCAACGGCGATAGGTGACGCACACCTCCACCCTGCGATTAGGCCGGTTGCATTGATCGGCCTCATAGGTTGACGCCAGTTTGTTGTCTGGACAGTCAATCTTTTGTTCGCGACTGCCGGCTCCCTCCGCGGTAATTTCAACGCGTTGATCCGGGATCGCAACCCTCAGGGCACGCGCAACTGCCGCCGCGCGCCTTTCCGATAATAGTTGGTTATCCATCTGCTCGGGGCCGCGGGCAGCGATCCGGCGCGCATCACTGTGCCCCCTTACCAATATTTTCGCCGGTGTGCCGTTATCGGAGATGGACTTGCCAAGTTCTGCGATCCGATCCTGCGCACCAGGGGCACGATCGGATTTAAGCGTGTCGAATAAGACATCTGCCGGGACCTCGAAACACGGATCAAGCCTTGGCTCTGCCCTGATGATCCGAACCGATTTGGTGTCGAATTTGGTGGTAATGCGCGGCCTCAAAGGCGCCTGAGTCTGAAACAAGCCGCGCTCTGGCCGTTTGCTGGGAACAAATTGGATATAGGTCTGGTCGCCGATTCCCGTCCAAAGGACGTCACTGCCGTGCACGAGGATTTTGTCGGTTTGCGGGTGCCGACAATCGATCAACGGGTGCCTCAGTAACTCGGCGGCTCGCTCAACAGTGACGCTCTCCGTTTTCGAATTTCAATCGATACGTTGGCGACACGGATACCCTGGCGTTCAACGGGACAGGCGGACGGGTAGTCGGGACCTGGGTCAGGCTGAGGGCATGGATTCGAGCTTGCGCGCGGCTGCGAGAAGACCACCCAGAATTTTGTCGGCGACTTTTTCCGAGAATCCTGCAGGCAGTTCGCCGCGGACCTTGTCAACCACCGCCGGCGTACGTGCGATGAAATCGAGCAGCAGCGGTTCCGCGTTCGCACCGTAGCCGACCTCCTTCGCGGTGCTATTGAAGTGTCGACGCTGGATGGTATGCGCTAGATAGTGCCGGTTGTTGCCTAGTACCGCCATCGCTAATTTGAGCTGACGTTCCGCCCACTGGTTCGGTCCGGGGCCTATCACGGGGTAGGCTGACATCACGTCGTAGATCGGCGTCATCTTGAAACGTCCCTCACCAGCGAGAAGTTGAATGCTGAAGTTTTTTGCGTGACCATCGGGAGCGCTCAACATCCAGAAGAGCAGTTGGGAGGCCATGAGCGTGTGCATGTCAGCTGCGGCCTGCTGTGATTGCTGCAAGAGGGCGAACATCTGCTTCAGGCCTGGCCCGCCTTCATTTTCGTATTTCAATAGCGGAGAGGTACCTGTTGCCTGACAAAAGTCCTCTTGGACAAGCCGGAACATCTGGTTACCATCTCTCGATAGCACGCGGTCGAAGCGTTCGACGATGAGCACTCGTTGCGAACCGCACGTCGCAATTTCGGCATTCGCCGTGGGGAGCCCGTACTCCTTGAATAGCCGCAGGCATAGCCACTCGTTATCGACCGACGTGGAGAAGTCGGCCTTTTTTCCGCCAACCATTCCAATCGGGAGCTTGAAGATGTGCGTTGTTGGCGTATTGCCAAGTGGCTTCATCCATTTACCATCCCACCGCAAGAAGGCGTGTTTTTCTTGCGCTCCAGCCAGCGAAATTCGAAAGTCGTCATCGGGGTCTTCTGGGGCGCCGTGCCGCTCTACATTCATTACTTCAAGCAGATGCCGCTCGATGTCATCCTCATCAACGACTACGCCATTAACTTTAGCAATTCCTTCGGGGGCAACGCCCTCAGGCAAGAGTTGCAATGCGCCGACGCAATCCCGGCCGATAGCCGCCAGCAGGTCGAAAGCTTCAAGAGAACCCGTCTTAAACCGGGCCGCTACACGTTTTCGAATGATGTCGCTGTCTGGTAGCAAGCCCTCGAAATAGTTCGAGACGTTGACTCCTTTGAGCGGCTCGTTATGTAAGTTGAACGGTAACGACAGGGAAATTGGGCGCCCAAGTTTGGAGGCGCGCCAAGCGTCGTCATATACCAGCTCAGAGTCCCCGTTAGCTTTGACTGTCCAACGTCCGACGTAATCGCCATTGGCCCAGAGATGGAGGGTTTGGCTGTGCGAGCGGCGCCCCATGATTACCACTCCGCCGAGCTGCTTGCAGCTGAAGTATCTCTCTCTCCAAGTCGCAGTTCCAGTTCAAGTGCAGAGCACCAGCTGAGCAGCTGCCTGACGCTGATTTCGTCGGGATTTTTTTCCAAATGGGAGATGCGATTTTGGCTCAGTCCTACGCGGCTCGCTACCGCGGCTTGGGTGAGCTTATGCCGTTTGCGGGTCGATACGAGTAGTTGACCGAGTTGTGGCGCGGTGAGGAGCAGAAGGGCGGTCGGTGCGAATGACATATTTGAAGTATCCGATATCCAGATAAAACCATTTTAGCTGAATGTCGGATAAAATCAACATAGCCGAATATCAGATAAATCCAAAATACTCGAATATCAGATATATCGAATATAGCCGAATTCCAGATAATTTTGATCTGGAGGGCTTGACGCTAAGCTTAGCGCGTCAGTGGAGCGGAAGCTGGCCCGACATCGGACAGTTAGCTGGCCGATGTCCCTACTAGTAGGCTAGGCGTAAATGGCACAACGGTCGCATGGGCCCAGAATGACAAAGGGCTACAGCCTTTTAAGCTGTAACCCTTTGATTTTATTGGTGCCGGCTGCAGGACTCGAACCCGCCACCTGATGATTACAAATCAACTGCTCTACCTGATGAGCTAAGCCGGCTGTAAAACTTTCGCCGCGATTATACGCTATTTAATACGAGTCAGGGTTGGACGACCACCTTTCTTTGGCGGCTCGCCGCCATCGTCCGGTCCGTTGTCGTCTTCGCTATGCGGTGCAGGGGCGCTTGGCACGGAAGACAGGGTCGGAACCGGCGCAACTTCTTCGACCGGTGCAGGCATTTTCGGCGCTGGCACCTGGCCCAGCAGCGGTTCGAATGCCATGCCCTGACCGTTTTCGTTGGCGTAGATCGCCATCACGTTATTGACCGGCACGTAGATCTCGCGCGACACCCCGCCGAAGCGGGCGTGGAAGTGGATCGCGTCGTTGTCCATCTTCAGGCCCGAGGTGGCGCCGAAGCTGATGTTCAGGACGATCTCGCCCTTCCTGACGTATTCCATCGGTACCTGGGTTGCTGCGTCGACCTTGACTGCCAGGTAGGGGGTATAGCCGCAATCGGTGCACCATTCGTAGATGGCGCGCAGCATATAGGGCTTGGTGGAGATTTCTGACATGTTCAAACTATATGTTGCGGCGCGCGCATTGCAAGCAAACGCGCGCCGCCGGGGCCGCAATTAGCGGCGCATTACTTTCTCAGACGGAGTCAGCGCTTCGATGTAGGCAGGGCGCGAGAAGATACGCTCGGCGTATTTCATCAGCGGCGCTGCGGTCTTCGACAGCTCGATGCCGTAGTGGTCCAGGCGCCACAGCAGCGGGGCCACGGCCACGTCCAGCATGGAGAACTCGTCGCCCAGCATGTACTTATTCTTCAGGAACAGCGGAGCCAGGGTGGTCAGGCGGTCGCGGATTTCTGCGCGGGCCTTGTCGTGGCTCTTGTCGTTCGTCTTGTTGCGCTCGCTTTCCAGCGTGTGCACGTGCACGAACAGTTCCTTCTCGAAGTTGAACAGCATCAGGCGGGCACGGGCGCGCATCAGCGGGTCGGCCGGCATCAGTTGCGGGTGGGGGAAGCGCTCGTCGATGTACTCATTGATGATGTTCGACTCGTACAAAATCAATTCGCGCTCGACCAGGATTGGTACCTGGCCATACGGGTTCATGGTCGAAATATCTTCCGGCTTGTTGAACAGGTCAACATCGCGCACTTCAAAGTCCATGCCCTTTTCGAACAGGACCAGGCGGCAGCGCTGGGAGAATGGGCAGGTAGTGCCCGAATAGAGAACCATCATTTTCCTAGTTCCTTAGAAACAAAGGGGGCGAGACCGCGAACGGTTCACCCCAGTTGGGCCGCCGGCACAAGGCTGGCGGCGCAAACAGGCGCCGGAAATCCGGCGCACGCAATTATTTGACTTCTTTCCAGTACGACGCGTTGAGGCGCCATGCCAGGGTAGCGAAGATAGTCATGAAGATCAGGACCCATACGCCCAGCTGCTTGCGCTTCTGTGCGGCTGGCTCGGCCATCCACTCCATGTAGCCAACGATATCGGCCACGGCGGTGTCGTATTCCAGCTTGTTCATGCTGCCCTTCGTAACTTGCTCGAAGCCCACGAACTTGTGCATCTTCTTGCCGTGCTCGTGTGGATCTTCCACTTCTTCGAACTTGGCGGACTGTACGCCCTGCAGCTCCCACAGCACGTGTGGCATGGCCGCATTCGGCAGCACCATGTTGTTAAAGCCGGTTGGGCGGGTGTCGTCCTTGTAGAAGGTACGCAGGTAGGTGTACAGGTAATCGCTGCCGGTGTTGGACGGCGTCGCCTTGGCGCGAGCGATCACGGACAGGTCAGGCGGCACCGTGCCGAACCAGACCTTGGCGTCCTTGGCCGGCATCGCCGTGGTCATCATTTCGCCCACTTTTTCGCCGGTGAACAGCAGGTTGTTCTTGATCTGCTCTTCG
The DNA here is from genome assembly GCF_049913285.1 of Pseudoduganella sp. S-14. GTDB lineage: Bacteria > Pseudomonadota > Gammaproteobacteria > Burkholderiales > Burkholderiaceae_D > Rugamonas. Next base: position 666,306 of record NZ_CP183991.1, on the reverse strand, counting down.
GTCAGGCCCAGGTCGCGCAGGCGGTTGAAGCGCATGGACGACGCATTGTGGCAGTTCAGGCAGTAGTTCACGAACAGCTTGGCGCCATTTTGCAGGGCAGCCATGTTGTGCGAGCGGTCCGGGGCCTTCTCCAGGGGGAAGCCGCCTTCATTGGCGAAGGCCAGCGCTGGTACCAGGGCCAGGAGGGCCAGCAGTTTCTTCGAAAAGATCATTTATTAGTCCTTTGCTTAGCGTTCTGGTCGTCCGATTAGTGCGCGTGGAACACAACGCGGTCCGGCACCTTCTTGAACGTACCCATCGCGCTCCACCACGGCATCAGCAGGAAGAAGCTGAAGTAGTACAGGGTCGCAATCTGAGCGATGATCGTGCCGACTGGGCTTGGCGGCTGGGTGCCCAGGTAGCCCAGGGCTACGAAGGCGACAGCCAGGCCGGCGTACACATATTTGTGCCAGTCAGGACGGTAACGAATCGATTTCACCGGCGAGTGGTCCAGCCATGGCAGGAAGGCCAGGATCACCACGGAACCACCGAAGAACACCACGCCCCAGAACTTCGCGTCCAGCGCGCCAGGCAGCATGCCGACGATCATCAGCAGCGCGATCACGCTGACGGCGATCTTGAGCATGCCCGACAGCTTGGACTTCATCCACAGGAAGGCGGTGTAGGCAGCGATACCGACCATCAGCACCCACAGGAAGTCCGAGGTGGTGGCGCGCAGCACCGAGTAGAAGGCGGTGAAGTACCAGGTTGGCGCAATGTGCGGCGGGGTCTTCATCGAATCGCCCGGCAGGAAGTTGTTGTACTCCAGGAAGTAGCCACCCATCTCAGGCGCGAAGAACACCACAGCCGAGAAGATGGTCAGGAATACGGACACGCCGAACAGGTCGTGCACGGTGTAGTACGGGTGCGAAGGGATGGAATCCACTGGGTGGCCGTCCGGGCCCAGGTTTTCTTTCACTTCGATGCCGTCCGGGTTGGACGAACCGACTTCGTGCAGTGCGATCAAGTGCGCAGCCACCAGACCCAGCAGGACCAGAGGGATGGCAATCACGTGGAAGGCGAAGAAGCGGTTCAGGGTCGCGTCGGACACCACGTAGTCGCCACGAATCCACAGCGACAGGTCAGGGCCGATCAGCGGGATCGCGCCGAACAGGTTCACAATCACCTGGGCGCCCCAGTACGACATCTGGCCCCATGGCAGCAGGTAGCCGAAGAACGCCTCGGCCATCAGGCACAGGAAGATGGCGAAACCGAACAGCCAGATCAGCTCGCGTGGCTTGCGGTAGGAGCCGTACATCAGGCCGCGGGTCATGTGCAGGTACACAATGATGAAGAAGGCCGAGGCGCCGGTCGAGTGCATATACCGCACCAGCCAGCCCCATGGGACTTCGCGCATGATGTATTCAACCGATGCGAAAGCCAGGCCAGCGTCCGGCTTGTAGTGCATGGTCAGGAAGATACCGGTGACGATCTGCAGCACCAGGACCAGCATGGCCAGGGAACCGAAGATGTACCAGAAGTTGAAGTTTTTCGGGGCGTAGTATTTGCCCCATTGGTCGTTCCACAGCTTGGTGGCAGGGAAGCGGTCGTCGACCCAGCCCATGAGCTTCTTGGCGGCTGGTGCGTCGGCAGGGAATTTGGTTTCCTTGAATGCGGCCATGGATTATGCCTCGCCTTTCTCGTCTTTACCGATGATCAGCTTGCTATCGCCGAGGTACATATGGCGCGGCACTTGCAGGTTGTCCGGTGCAGGCTTGTTCTTGAATACACGGCCGGCCAGGTCGAAGGTCGAGCCGTGGCATGGGCACAGGAAGCCGCCGAGCCAGTTATCCGGCAGCGAAGGCTGGGCGCCCGGGGTGAATTTCGACGATGGGGAGCAGCCGAGGTGGGAGCAGATGCCCACGGCCACCAGGATGTCCGGCTTGATCGAGCGGTGCTGATTGCGGGCGTATTCCGGCGTCAGGTCGTCGGGGGTACGCTCGGATTTTGGATCGGCCAGTTCAGCTTCGTCTTTCGCCAGCGTTGCCACCATTTCGGGGGTACGCTTCAGGATCCAGACTGGCTTGCCGCGCCATTCGACCGTTTTCATTTCGCCCGGCTGCAGCGTAGAGATGTCCACTTCCACCGGTGCACCAGCTGCCTTCGCGCGCTCGGACGGCTGGAACGTGCTTACCAGGGCGCCAGTTGCACCCAAACCGACCACGCCACCTGCCGCACATGTTGCGACGAGTAGACCGCGACGGCTCGAATCGACCTGCTTCTCGTTACTCATACAAACCCCAATCAGTCAAAAATCCAAAATCTTTATTGTTAACAAAGCTTCTAGCAACCTTAAATTATAAAGGAGTGAAGTTGCGATTTAAAGCAAAACCTTGCAATTAGCTAATCCATCCCAATGTTGCGCCTCTTGCGTGTTCGATGAATTTGCAGCAAAGTTGATACAAATCCATAAATTTTTGGAAGGAATATGTTATGGGAATGATGCAAGAATTTAAAGAATTTGCAATGAAAGGCAATGTCGTCGACCTGGCAGTCGGTGTCATCATCGGTGCCGCCTTCGGCAAAATCGTCGATTCCCTGGTCGCCGACGTCATCATGCCGCCGATCGGGATGCTGTTGGGCGGCCTCGACTTCGCGAATTATTACCTTCCTCTCAACGGCCAGGCACCCAATCTGGCCCTGGCTGAAGCGAAAAAGCTGGGCGCTGTCATCGCCTATGGCAATTTCTTCACCATCTTGCTGAACTTCATCATCCTGGCCTTCGTGATCTTCCAGATGGTACGCCTGGTGGCCAAGCTGCGCCGCGCCGAAGCGCCGGCCGCCGCACCGGCAGAACCTGCACCACCTTCAGAAGATATCGTGCTGCTGCGCGAAATTCGCGATTCTTTGCGAAAATAGGAGTTAACTCCCATTTTGTAGCAATACCGCCATGCGAAGACTCTGGTTATTGTTTGCACAAACGGTGACCATCGCTTTGGCACTGTACTTTGTATACACGGCCGTGCAGCGGCCAGCCGTGCTCCCCAAGCCCGTGCCGACCGCCGCGCGCACGGCAATCCTGGCGGACGCCAGCGCCCCGCCCTCCCCGGGGTCGTACCGGGCCGCCGCCAGCCGCGCCATGCCGGCCGTGGTGAATATCCTGACCACGAAGGCGGTGCGCAAGCGCCACCCGCTGTCGCGCGATCCCTTCTTCAAGCGTTTTTTCGGCGACCGTGACGAGGAAGATGACCAGAACAGCCTCGGTTCCGGCGTCATCGTCAGCCCGCAGGGCTATATCCTGACCAACTACCACGTGGTGGAAGCGGCCGACGAGATCCAGGTCGTGCTGCCGGACGGCCGCAAGGCTGCCGCCAAGATGGTCGGCACCGACCCCGAAACCGACCTGGCCGTGGTGCGCATCGAGCTGGACAAGCTGCCGGTGGTCACTCTCGGCCAGGTCGAACAGGCCAAGGTGGGCGACGTGGTGCTGGCCATCGGCAACCCATTCGGGGTCGGCCAGACCGTCACCATGGGCATCATTTCCGCCCTGGGCCGCAACAACCTGCACATCAACCATTTCGAAAACTTCATCCAGACCGATGCCGCCATCAACTTCGGCAACTCGGGCGGCGCCCTGATCGATACTCAGGGCAACCTGCTGGGGATCAACTCGGCCATCTATTCCCAGACCGGCGGCTCGGTCGGCATCGGTTTCGCGATTCCGGTCAGCACGGCGCGCAATGTGCTGGACGCCATCATCAAGGACGGCCATGTGGTGCGCGGCTGGATCGGCGTCGAATCGCAGGAAATCACGCCGGAACTGGCGCACAGCTTCGGCCTGGCGCGCGATTCGGGCGCCATCATCGCCGGCGTGGTGCGCAACGGCCCGGCCGACAAGGCCGGCATGAAGCCGGGCGACATCCTGCTGTCCGTCGACGGCAAGCCTGTCAAGGACACTAATGAAATGCTGAACCTGATCGCCCAGCTCTCGCCCGGCGGCCAGTCGACCATGCGCATCCTGCGCAAGAGCCGCGAAAGCGAACTCCAACTCACCGTGGGCAAACGCCCCCCAGCCAAAAAATAATATGCACCTGCGCGACCTGACCCGCTACCTGACGGAACTGTCCGACAACAACAACCGCCCGTGGTTTGTGATGAACAAGCCGCGCTACGACATCCTGCGCGAGGAATTCCTGGAGCTGGTGACCCAGGTGATCGCGGAGCTGGGCAAGTTCGATGCCCAAGTCAAGTTCTGCAACCCGAAGAAAGCCATGTTCCGCATTAACCGCGACGTGCGCTTCGCCCACGACAAGAGCCCGTACAAGACGCACTTCTCGGCCGCCATTGCGCCGAACGACATGCGCCGCCCCAGCATGGCGGGCGGCCCGACCTGGTATTTCCAGATCAGCCCTGACGGCGTGCTGGGCATCGGCGCCGGCGAATACATTCCGCCGCCGCACCGTCTGAAGGCCCTGCGCAACCACATGGTCAATGATGCCAAGGGCTTCAAGAAAGCGCTGGCCAACAAGGCGCTGAAGGCGCGCTATGGTTCGATCACCGAAGAACACAAGCTGCAACGGCCGCCGAAAGGTTTCGATCCGGAGCACGAGCACATCGAGTTCATCAAGCTGAAAAGCTTCTTCGTCTACCAGGAAGTGAAGCTGCCGCTGAATAAGCCCGACGAGCTGCTGGGCATGATCGTGGGCGCTTTCAAGGATGCCTGGCCGCTGGTGCAGTGGATGCGATCCGCCCCTGTCGAAGAAGAGGCCGACGCAGCATGAGCACCCATCGCATCGCAGTCATCGCCGGCGACGGCATCGGCAAGGAGGTGATGCCGGAAGGATTGCGCACCTTGCAGGCCGCTGCAGCCAGGTTTGGCCTGCCGCTGGAATTCACCACCTTCGAATGGGCCAACTGCGACTATTACATGCAGCACGGCCAGATGATGCCCGTCGATTGGTTCGACCAGCTGAAAGGCTTCGATGCGATTTACTTCGGCGCGGTCGGCTGGCCGGACGCGGTGCCTGACCATATTTCCCTGTGGGGCTCCCTGATCAAGTTCCGCCGCGAGTTCGACCAGTATGTGAACCTGCGCCCGGTGCGCCTGATGCCCGGCGTGCCCTGCCCGCTGGCTGGCAAGAAGCCGGGCGATATCGACTTCTATGTGGTGCGTGAAAACACAGAGGGCGAATATTCCTCCGTCGGCGGCCGCCTGTTCGAGAATACCGAGCGCGAAGTCGTGCTGCAGGAAGCCGTGTTCACCCGCAAGGGCGTCGACCGCATCCTGCAATTTGCTTTCGACCTGGCGCAGTCGCGCCCAAAGAAGCACCTGACTTCCGCCACCAAGTCGAACGGCATTGCCATCAGCATGCCGTACTGGGACGAGCGGGTGAAAGCCATGTCGGCCAACTACCCGGACGTGCGCTGGGACCAGTACCACGTCGATATCCTCGCGGCGCGTTTCGTGCTGAGTCCCGAGCGTTTCGACGTGGTGGTGGCATCCAACCTGTTTGGCGACATCCTGAGCGACCTTGGCCCTGCCTGCGCCGGCACCATCGGCATCGCACCGTCGGCCAACCTGAACCCGGAACGCACCCTGCCCTCGCTGTTTGAACCGGTGCACGGCTCGGCGCCGGACATCTACGGCAAGAACATCGCCAACCCGGTCGCCATGATCTGGTCGGGGGCCATGATGCTGGATTTCCTCGGCAACGGCGACGCCTGCTACACGCAGGCGCATGACGCAATCATGCGTGCGATCGAAACCGTGCTGGTGCAGGGGCCGCGCACGCCGGACATGGGCGGCAGCGCCTCCACCAACGAGATGGGCGCGGCTATCGCCGCCCTGGTTTAAGCGCCCAGCAAGGCCTTCACAGCCGGCAGGTAGCGTTCGCTGACCGGCACGCGGTCGCCGCAGCGCAGGACCAGTTCGCTGGCGCCCTCGGCATCGCGCTCCAGCGACGCCACCTCGCCTACCCGCACCAGCGCACGCCGGTGCACGCGCAGGAAATTGGCCGGGTCCAGGTGCTGCTCCAGCCGCGCCAGCGGCACCCGGTGCAGCACGCGCCGTTGCGGCAGGCGCAGTTCGACGTAATTGCCCGCCGCTTCGATCCACAGCACTTCCGCCACCTGCACGCATTCGATGCGCCCGACCGAGCGCACGTTCAGCTGCTGCAGGTATGCCTGCGCCGTCGGCTCGGCGAAGGCACGCATCGCGCGCGCATAGGCCGCACGCTGGCGTTGCTCCAGCATGGCGGCAGCGCGTTCCAGCGCCTGCGCCAGGCGCTGGTCGTCGAAAGGCTTGAGCAGGTAGTCCAGCGCATGCACTTCAAAGGCTTCGATGGCGTGCTCGTTATAGGCCGTGGCGAATATCACCAGCGGCGGTTCTTCGCGCCGGGCCAGTTCGCGTGCCAGTGCCAGGCCGGTTTCCTGCGGCATCTGGATATCGAGGAAAACCACATCCACCGAATGAGTGTCCAGCGCAGTCCGTGCGGCGGCGGCGCTCGCGCATTCGGCCACCAGTTCCCAGCCCGCATGCGGCGCGAGGCCGTAGCGCAGGTTGATGCGGCCTGGCTCTTCGTCGTCGACGATCAGGGCACGGATCTTCATGATGCAAAATACATCGGCATATTGATTTCAGCGACAAAGCGGCCATCCGCTCGCTCGGTGCGCAGGCCGGCCCCGCCGCCACACGCAATGCGCAAGCGGGCCTCGATATTGCGCAAGCCCATTCCCATGCCGGGATTGGGCGCTACCTCGCGCACCGAATTGCTGATAAGGATATGCAGCATGCCGCCCTGCTCCGCGAAGCGCAGCGCGATATCGCTTTCGCCGTCATGGCAATCAAGGTCATGCCGCAACGCATTCTCTACCAGGGGCTGCAGCAACAAGGGCGGGCAATCGGCGGCCAGCACGGCGCCGCTATCGCCTTCGATCGACACGCGCAGGCGTCCCCCGTAGCGCATCGATTGCAGCGCCAGGTAATCGCGCACGAACTGCAATTCTTCCGCCAGCGTGACCCAGTCGCGCGAGCTTGCCGCCTGGGCGTAGCGCAGCAGGCCGCTCAGACGGCTGATGGCGCTCAGGGTTGCGCCTTTATCGTCCATGCGCACCAGCGCGCTGACGGCGTTCAGGGCGTTGAACAGGAAGTGCGGCTCCAGTTGCCCGCGCAGGGCGGCCAGGCGCTGCTGCTCCAACTCCAGGCGCAGGGTCAGGTTGTCGGTCTCGCGCGCCCGCTGGATCTGCCAGATGCGGATGCCGGCCACGGTAACGAAGGTGAACGTAGTCCAGGTCAGCTCGAGGAAGATGGCGAACCAGCTCCTTTCCTGCTGCAGGGAGACGAACAGGCACTCCAACGGCAGGAACAGGATCAGCACCAGCAGATAGGTGCGCACTATCCCACGCGCACTGGCCAGCGACTGCGGCCATCGCTCCAGGACGATATACAGCACGGCGCTGAACACCACCATCAGGGCATGCGCACTACCCCAGTCGCGCAGCAGCTCGACATATGAGGGGTTGGCGCCGCGCTGCAGCAGCGAGCCATAGGAGGAGGCGGCCCCTGTCAGGCAGACGACGCTCCAGGCCAGCACGCAGATGCCGAGGATACGTAGGAAATGCAAGGTTCTCATGGCTGGACAGTATACCGGCCCTTTTCATAGATGCCGACAGCCCCCGTCACACGGGCGTCCGCCTTCGTCACACCGGCTTTCCTGCATTTCAGGTCGCCATTTCTGCATTTCGTCGCAGACCGGTAGTGCTGGACACCGCACATATCTATAGTTCAATCAACGAAACGCGAAATGAACTTAACCCAACCGAATGGAGAGCAAAATGAACATCGCCAAAAACATGGAATACATCTTCCTCGCAGCAGTTGCCGTGATCAGCGCAACCGGCTTCGCCACCGCCGCCACCCCGCTGAAACACAGCGCACCGGCAGCCGTAGTGGCAAAGGCCGAAGCCAAGGCAATGCCCGTGGTGACCGTCACCGCCAAGCGCCTGACCGCTGCTGAAAAAGCTGCACTGTAATTCGAACGCAATCGAAACTTCACGGAGCCACGACATGAAAAAGCTTTTCACCGCCACGATGATGACCGCAATGATGTTCGCCGCCGGCGGCGCCGCCCGCGCGGACGAGATCATCACCGAAGCGCGCACTGTCGACGGCCGCCCTGTGAAAGTAGTGCTGGATGGCGTGGTAGACCTGAAGCTGAAGCAAGGCGCACCGGCATTGGTGCTGTCCGGCGACAAGCGCTACCTGCAAAAGATTACGGTGACGCAGAACGGCGACACCATCCGCATCGGTACCGAAAACATGCGCGGCATCCACATTGGCCCGCGCAACCTGAGGGCTGAACTGACGCTGCCGCAACTGCGCGAACTGGTCTCCGCCGGCGTGGGCTCGGCTGAAGTGAAGGGATTCGACGGCGATGAAGTTCGCCTCTCCCTGGAAGGGGCCGGCGCCGTGAACGTGGCCTCGCGCTTCAAGAAAGTCGACGCACGCCTGACCGGCGTGGGCAGCATGACCGTCAGCGATACCCAGGCTGACGTGGTGGACCTGAACCTGAAAGGCGCCGGCCAGATCGCGATCTCCGGCCAGAGCAAGCAGCTTTACGCAAAATTGGGCGGCATCGGCAGCCTCGATGCGAAGCAGCTGCAAAGCGAAAGCGTGGACGCCGACATGACCGGCCTCGGCAGCGCCACCTTCAACGCCAGGACTTCCGCCAACCTGCGCCTCTCCGGCATGGGTTCGGCAACGGTGTACGGCAAGCCGGCCAACCGCCAGTCCACCGCACGCGGCCTTGGCAGCGTGTCCTGGAACTGACGCCAAAGTTTCCCTACCAACTCGTGAGTTGTTTCACGGTGCTTGCCGCCCGCTAACCCCGGGCGGCTTTTTTATTGCCGCGTCCTTGCCGAGCACGATGCGCAGTTGCGGCTCGCCGTTGCCGCGTATTTCGACCCGTGTCTGTTCCACGTTGAAGGGAATGGTGTTCGTCAGGCGCACCACCTGCATCCCTTCCGCCCGCAAGCGCTGCGCGACCGCTGCCGCCATGCCGCGAATGCCGTTGCCGTTGCTGACTTCCAGCCGCGTGGGCGCGTTTGGCGGTGCCGGCGGCGGCGCCTTGTCTTCCACTCGCGCGACTTCGACCAGCCCGGCGCTGACTTGCCGCACGTCGACATGCGCCATGCCCGCCGGCCAAAGGCCGCTGCCGGGCGTGCTTCCGGACGCGGCCTGCGTTCCCGCGCCAGGCTCGCTCGCAGCTTCGCGCAACAGGCGCGCATGGCGCATTGCTTCCAGCGCGCGGCCGCTGTCGCCGGTCGCTTCCAGCAGCGCCGCCAGCCGTTCCCAGGCAACCGGGCTGGATGGCGCCATCAGGCAGGCCCGTTCCAGTGCGGCACGCGCCTCCTCCAGGTGCCCGCCCAGGTAATAGGCGTAGCCAAGGTCGCCAAGCAAGGCCGCGCCAGGCGTACGCCGCGCACGCTGTTCCAGCAACGCAATGGCCTCTTCGTAGCGGCCGTCGCTGGCCAGCGCAGCGGGCGCCGGCGCAGCAGCCGGCGTGGCCGCCGCGATGGCGGGGGGCGGCGGCAGCACCGGCATGCTGCAGGCCGCCAGCACCCCCACACAGGCAGCAATGATCGTCTTACGCATGGCAAGCTCCTAACGCGCACTATGCGCCACAGGATGGAATACGGCTTTCATCTGGATCGATGCGGGCCCCAGCAACACGATCATCAGCGCCGGGAAAATGCAGAAGATCAGCGGGAACAGCAGCTTGAGCGCCACCTTGGCGGCCGCCTCCTGCGCTACCACGGCCCGCTTGCGGCGCAGGTTGTCGGCGTGCACGCGCAGGGAATCGCCCATGCTGGTTCCGAAGCGCTCGGCCTGAACCAGCATCGCCACCAGCGCATCGACATCTTCCACGCCGCTGCGCAGGGCCAGGTTGCGCAGGGCGCGCTCCTTGGAAAAGCCGGAGCGCATTTCCATCAGCACCAGCTGCAGCTCCTGGGCCAGCGGCAGGCTCTTGATGTGGATTTCGCCTGCAACTTTTGCCAGCGCGCGTTCCATGCTCAGGCCCGCCTCGACGCAGATGGTCAGCAAGTCCAGCGCATCGGGCAGGCTTTCGAAGATGTCGCGCTGGCGCAGTTCGGCGCGGCGCGCCAGCACGCCGTTTGGCAGGTAGTAGCCGATGGCCGCACTGGCAAACAATGCCAGCAGCAGGTTGCCGCTACGTCCCGCCTGGCTTGCCACCAGCGCAGGCAAGGCCAGTGCCAGCAAGGTCTTGGCGGCAAAGTACAGTTTTGGTGCAGCGGGATGGCGCCAGCCGGCATTCATGAAGCGCGTGCGCAGCGCCGACTGTTCCCAGCCATCTTCCGGCAGCGACAGGCGGCTGAACGGCTCCGCCACCCGCGCCACTTTTTCGATCCACTCGCCCTGGCCGGGTGCAGGCATCGTTTCGCTGGCGCCGGCGAAGGATTTCAGGCGCTCGCGCAGCGGCACGCTGGACAGGGCCAGCATGGCCCACAGCGCCAGGCCTGCCACCACGGCAAACACCAGCAGCAGGAACAGGATGCTCCCCAGGTCGGCGCCGCTCATACGCGCACCCTGATCACCTGGCGCATCCATACCATGCCCACCGCCATGGCGCAGGCGCCGTACCACAGCATGCGCTGCCCGTTCGGGTCCTGCCACAGGACCGAGCTGTATTTCGGATTGGTCACCTGCATCGCAGCCATCAGGCCAAGCGGCATCAAGGTCAGGACCCAGGCCGACATGCGGCCTTCCGCCGACATCACGCGCACCTGCGCCAGCAGTTGCAGGCGCGCCCGCGTCATGCGCGACACATTGTCCAGCAGCTCGGCCAGGTTGCCGCCGGATTCGCGCTGGATCAGCACCGCGATCACCAGGTAGCGCAAATCGGTCAGCGGCACGCGGGCAGCCAGATTGTGCAGGGCATCCTGCATGGTGACGCCGAAATTCACCTCCTCGTATGTGGCGCGGAATTCGCCGCCCAGCGGATCGGCCACTTCGTCGCCCGCCATCTGCATCACATTGGCAAAGGAATGGCCGGCACGCAGGCCGCGCGCGAGGAAGTCGGCCATTTCCGGCAGTTGCGATTCGATGCGGCGTATCCGTGCGGCCCGCGCGCGCCGCAGCGCCACGAACGGCGCCGCCAGGAACAGCAGGCCGACAATGGCCGATGGCAGCGGCGGCATATGCAATGCGGCAGGCGCCAGCAAGCCTGCCAGCGCGGACGCGCCCTGGACCTGCAGCAGGCGCGCCACCTGCCAGCGCAGGCCCGATTGCAGCAGCAGCCGGTCCAGCGCACCGATGTGCGGAATGCGCCGCAGCAGTGCATCAAGCCCGGGCGAGTTCGCGTAGCGGCGCTCCTTGAGGATGCTGATGCCGCCGCCCGCGCCCTCGGCGCGGCCCGACATCAACCGCAGGCGGCGCGCGATGCGCTGCGCGCTGTTGCCGTGCGTGCTGCTCCACCACAGCCACACGCCCTCGCACAGGCAGATTATGGCGGCGAACAGCAGCACGGAAAATGCAGTCCAGGCGACATCCATGACCGCCCCCTATTCGTAGACTTTGCCGGGATCGAAAACGCTGTCGGGCACCGGAACGCCGAACATGCGCAGGCGTTCGGCAAAGCGCGGCCGCACGCCGGTGGCGAAATAATGGCCCTGCACCTTGCCCTGGGCATCCACGCCGGTCTGCTCGAAATGGAAAATCTCGTGCATGGCCACAGTGTCGCCCTCCATGCCGGTGACTTCCTGCAGGCTGACCAGCTTGCGCGTGCCGTCGGTCAGGCGCGAAAGCTGCATCACCACCGTGATGGCGGAGCAGATCTGCTGGCGCGCGGTACGCGGCGTCAGGTTGGCGCCTGCCATGCCGACCATGCTCTCCAGCCGCGTCAGGGCATCGCGCGGCGAGTTGGCGTGGATCGTTGCAAACGAGCCTTCATGGCCCGTGTTCATGGCCTGCAGCATGTCGATCGCCTCGGCCCCGCGTACTTCGCCCAGGATGATGCGGTCGGGACGCATGCGCAGCGCATTGCGCACCAGCGCGCGCTGCGTCACTTCGCCCTTGCCTTCCACGTTCGGCAGGCGCGTTTCCAGGCGCACGATATGCGGCTGGCGCAGTTGCAGTTCCGCCGCGTCCTCGATGGTCACGATGCGCTCGCTGGCCGGGATGAAGCCGGACAGCACGTTGAGCAGCGTGGTCTTGCCGCTGCCGGTGCCGCCGGAGATCAGCACGTTCAGGCGCGCCTGGCCCAGCGCCTTCAGCACTTCCGACATGGGCGGCGTCAGGCTCTTGAACTCCAGCAGCTTTTCCATCGACAGCGGCTGGGCCGAGAAGCGCCGGATCGACAGGATCGGCCCGTCCACCGCCAGCGGCGGGATGATGGCGTTGACACGCGAGCCATCCGGCAGGCGCGCGTCGACCATCGGGCTTGATTCATCCACGCGCCGGCCCACGCGCGACACGATCTTTTCGATGATCTTCATCAGGTGCGTGTTGTCGTGGAAGCTGATGCCGGTCAGTTCCAGCCGGCCGGTGCGCTCGACGTAGACCTGGGCGTGGGTATTGACCAGGATGTCGGACACGCCGGGATCGGCCAGCAGGGGCTCCAGCGGGCCGAAGCCCAGCATCTCGTTCTGGATGTCGAGCACCAGCTTGTGGCGTTCACCCTGGTTCAGCACGATGCGCTCGTCCTCCACGATGCGCGCCACCAGCAGCGCCAGTTCGTGCTTGAACTGTTCCGGCGTCAGGCGCTTCAGCCGCTCCAGGTCGATGCGTTCCAGGATCATCTGGTGCATGGACTTCTTCAGCTCCTGGTAGGCGCCGTCGGCCATCGCCGGGGCGCTCGGCGCCTGCTGTTTTTCATCGCCCAGCGCCAGGCGTTCTCGCAAGCTCATGGTCGGCTCCCCATCAATGTTCGGTTTCGGCGCGGCCAAACAGCCGGTCGAACAAGCCCTTGCTCTCGGGCAGGCGGCGCTCGGTCACCGCCTCCACCAGCTCCGCCAGGCTGCGCGCCACCGGGCTGCTGCGCGCCAGCTGCAGCAGCGGAATGCCCTGGTTGACCGAGTCGGTGGCGGACAGGTAATCGTTCGGCACCGTATGCAGCACGTCGGCGCCCAGCGCCTGCTCCAGGTCGGCCAGGCGCAGCTTGCCGCCCTTCTCGTAGCGGTTGACGATCAGGCGCGTGCGCTCCTGCGGATAGCCGAGCGAACGGAAGATGTCGAGCAGGCGGCGCCCATCGCGGATGTCGGGCAGCGCCAGTTGCAGCACCGGGTAGATGGCGTCGGCCTGGTCCAGCGCGCGCAGCGACAGGGCATCGATCTGGCGCCCCACGTCCAGCAGCACGTAGTCGTAATGCTGGCGCGCGATGCGCAGGATGGCATCGATATGGTCCGGCTTCATCTGGGTCGCCAGCGCCGGGTCGTCGGCTGCCGCCAGCACGCCGTAGCCGGGCGCCACATGCACCAGGCACGACTCCAGGAAGGCCGCGTCGAGGCGGCCGATCTGGCCGCAGATGTCGGACAGGGTCATGGCCGGCTTCTGGTCCGACACGTACAGCGTGGCGTCGCCGAACTGGCCATGCAGGTCGAGCAGCAGCACCTTGCGCCCGGCCAGCGCCGCCAGCGCATAGCCGAAGTTGGTGGCCAGGAAGGTGGCGCCGCTGCCGCCCTTGCAGGAAATGAAGGCCAGCGCCTTGCCCTCGCGTACCGCGGTCACGCCGCGCTCGATCTCGACGCGGTCCAGCGCTTCGTGCAGGGCCCGATGCACCAGCGGCAGGTGCAGCACTTCGCGCATGCCGACGCGCATGGCGCGGATCAGCAACTCGTGCTGCGGCGCGCGCGTCAGCAGGATAAAGGAGGTATCGGGATAATGCCGCGCCAGCGGTTCCAGCAGCTCGGCCTGGGCCGGCTCCACCTCGCTGGCATCGAACAGCACCAGTTCGGGCGGCTGCGGCAGCAGGCGCTCCACCGCATCGCGCAGGTCGCGCCGCGTGGCTGTCAGCTGCAGCGCCGGCAGGCGCGCCGAGCCCTGCGCCGCCAGTTCCGCCTGCAACCGTTCGTCATTGCTGATCAACAGCGCTTTCATGGGACCTCCTTTGCGTGCAGGTTCAGGGGCAAGGTGCCTGGCCCGGCGTGTAGCCCAGCGACTCGGCAGGCACCAGGGTGGTGGCAGAAGGCATCAGGTCCGGGACCGGCACCATCGGCAGCAAGGGCTCGTAAGCCAGCGCCGGGCAAGCGGCGCCGCTGCCGCACAGGCGCACCCGCACCATGCTGATGCAAGCCGGGCCATGTGGATCGCGCGCGCAGTTGATGCGGTTGGCCAGCGGGCAAGCCGGCAGCAGCGGCAGCGGCGCCAGCACGCCGGCGGCGTCCTGCCACAGGTATTCGATGCGGATATTGGCGCTGCTGACGTTGGGCGCCAGCGGCAGCGCGCCGTCATCGCTGCGAAACAGCGCCGCCTGGCGCAGCGCCTGCATGGCTGCCGGGTTGCTGAAGTCCGTGATCGCGGCGGCACGCGCCGCGCGTTGGGTCACTTCGGGCAGCGTGTTCCACACGAACAGCAGGCGGCCGTATTCGAAGATGGCGAACAGCATGGGCATGAACACCGCGCATACCAGGCCGAATTCGACGGTGGCGCTGCCGCGCCGGCGGGATGTCCTAGTTGTCACGGCCGACCTCCGCGTACACGACCAGGTTCACCGCGGGATGTCCCAGTTCGACTACGGCCTGGCTTTCGACGGTCAGCATCACGCCGATCTTGCTCGGGACCATGCCCGGCAACAGCTGGTCGCAATGCCCGATATCGCACATGAACTCGACATGCCATGCCTGGGTACCGATGTTGGCCGCGGACAGGGTTTGGCCGATCATCTGCTGGGCGCTGTCCAGCACCACGGCGCGCCGGCTGCTGTCGCGCAGGCTCTCCAGCGGCACCTGGGACAGGAAGCGCGCGGCGTTGCTGGCGGCCCGGTCCGCCGCCGCGCCATCGATCGCCAGGTGTCCCATATTGAGGGCGAGCGCCAGCAAGGGCGCCAGCCCCGCCATGACCAGGGCGGCCTCGATGGCGGCCACGCCGCGGCAGCGCAGGCGCTTCATCGCAGCAGCTCCACATCGGTTGCCAGCGCTGCCACTTCCTTCGCGCTGAGGATGCCGGCAAACTCGCCCGGCACTTCAGTAGCCGAGGCCTGGGCCGTCATGAAGAAGCGCGCCACCGCCAGCACCGTGCCATCCACATTCGCGCCAGCCGGAAGCGGGCAGGCCAGCAGGGGCACGTAGAGCAGGCGCCGGTCCTTGCGTCCCGGGTAGCCGGTGGGCGCGGTCATGAAGCCGGTGTTGTTGTACACGCCGCCGGCTGGCCAGCTGGTGCCGGTAGCGCTGAAGGCCGGCGACGCGGGATACAGGCTGTTCCAGTGGGAGAACTGGAAGTTGCTGTTGTTGCTGCGCCTGGCGGGACCGTAGGCCCACAGCGTGCCGTACTGCGCCGGGGCGATGGCCGGCAGGGGATAGGCGCCGTCGGCCACGCTCGCCAGGGGCTTGCCGGCGGCAGGCGTGCTGGCGGCGGCGGCAGCCTGCGGCGGGTAGCTGCTGATCCAGCTCGCCAGGGCGCCGCGGTACTCGCGCACATTGCTGTCCGGCGGCGCCGCGTAAGGGTCGCAGCCTTCGCTGCCGCCGTAACTGCCGAAGCGGGAGTTGAGCTGCTGCCACAGCTCGAAGCCGGCGTTGCGGCGCACATGCAGCGCGCCGGCCAGCGAGTTGTAGGCCAGCTTGCCGGCGCACATGAACGGCGCCACCTGGCTGCTGTCGGTGCTGGACGGCAGCGCCGGGCTGCCGGGCGGGCTGGCCGGATCGACCAGGAAGTACTCGCCGCTGCTGGCGCCCGGCGCCGGGTTCAGGGCAAGCAGGTTATAGGCGACGCCGAAACGCAGGCCGTACTCGATGCGTTCTTCCAGGCCGGGGCCGTTGTAGCGGGTGGCGACCGCGCTGCTGCTCGGCGCGCAGATCGCCAGCGGCAGCACGCGCAGGCCATTCGGCCCGGCCACGGCGCGCGCTCCCACCGTCGTGGCGTCGCTGCCGCCCAGCAGGCGCCCGAAAGCGACCGGCAGCATGGTGAAGGCTTCCCCCTGTTCGGCCATGTCGGCGCGCGCATAGCGCAGGTCGCCGGGCGCGCCCTGGGCCGCACTGTATTCCAGCCAGGGGCCGTCCGGGCCCGCGGCAAACGACAGCACGGCGGTATTGAGCCAGACCCGGCCGACACCGCGCACCTGGCGGTTCGCCACCACCACGCTGGCGGCGGAACCGGCCATGGCAATGCCGCTCGCGCTGCCGTCCAGCTGCTGCGCCGCGCTCAGCGCGACCGTATCGGCAAGCTGCTGCAACTGGCTCTGGCGCTGGAAGGCCATCGACAGCTCCAGCGCCAGGCCGCAGACGCCAATTGCCAGCGGCAGCACCAGGGCCGTCATGACCAGCAGCGAGCCGCGCTCATGCTTGCGCTTCATTTGCGTTCCCCCGTGTCCGGCGCCGGCTCGCTGTAGGACTTGCGGTAGCGCGCCTGGGCCGCCGCCGCCGCCGCGCCATCGAGCCCCGCGCCCTCGCCCTCCGGCTTGACCAGGTGCGCCGTGATCACGAACAGCAGTTCGCTGCGGTCGTTCTGGAAGTCGGTGCTGCGGAACAGCGCGCCCAGCACCGGTATCTCGCTGAGAAAGGGCACGCCCTTGATGTTGTTGACCTGGATATGCCGGATCAGGCCACCGATGGCAAAGCTCTGGCCATCCTGCAGCTGCACCGTGGTGCTGGCGCGGCGCGTGGTAATCAGCGGGAAGATGGCGCGCCCGCTGAAGCTGCCGTTACTGACGCCGATGCCGTCGCGCGAGAGCTCTGAGACTTCCGGCGCCACCTTCAGGTTGATGCGGCCGCCGGCCAGCACGGTGGGGGTGAATTTCAGGCCGACGCCGAATTCCTTTTCCTCCAGCGTGATGCGGTTGTTTTCCTGCGCCACCGGCACCATCACCTTGCCGCCGGCGAGAAAACTGCCTTCCTGCCCGCTCATGGCCATGACCGTCGGCTCAGCCAGGATACGCACCTGGCCATCCTGCCGTTCCGCCTCGAGCCGCACGCTGCTGCCGTTCGATTTCGACAGCGACAGGCCGCTGCCCAGCGTGCCGCTCAGGAAGTCGGCCAGCACCATCGCCGTCCAGCTGCCGCCGGCATGGCGCAGCGCAAGGCCCGCTTCCAGCTTGTCGAGCAGGGTCTTCGACACTTCCGCCACCTTGACTTCCAGCTTGACCTGCTGCGGTGCGCTGACAGCCAGCAGGTTCACCAGGCGCGGCCCAGGCGCCGACGCTTGCGCCGGCGCGCCTTCCTTGCGCGCCAGCGGCTGCGGCGCCTGGCGCACAAAGGCTTGCGCCAGGTCCAGCACTTGCGCCAGGGTGGCGCCGTCGCTCACGCTGCCGCTCAGGGCAATGGCGTCGGCCGCGGCGCTGACCTTGATGCCGCGCTCCTGCGGCAGTAGCTCCGCCAGGCTGGCGCGCAGCGGCGAGACATCCAGGCCCACCGCCACCTCCACCACGCTGCAGGCGCCGGACCGGTCCTGCACGATCAGGTTGGTGCTGCCGATTTCCGCGCCGACCAGGTACAGCGTATCGGGCGCCACCAGCGTTGCCTGCAGCACGTGCGGGTTGCCGATGCTGCGCCCGCTCACTGTGCCGGGCAGGCGCATCAGGGTCGATTTGCCGAGTTCCAGAGCCAGCTTGCCGGGAACGGCGGGGGAACCGG
This sequence comes from Pseudoduganella sp. S-14, assembly GCF_049913285.1. Classification (GTDB taxonomy): domain Bacteria; phylum Pseudomonadota; class Gammaproteobacteria; order Burkholderiales; family Burkholderiaceae_D; genus Rugamonas. Next base: position 648,528 of record NZ_CP183991.1, on the reverse strand, counting down.
CACAGCGCAGGTTATCGCCCAGCGCGGATGCGGCCGGGAGAAAGGTCAGGGTCAGGGTCAGGGCCAGCGCGGCTGGCGGGCAGGTAAGTGCGGATCGCATGGCGCTTCCTCACAGGCATTCCTTGCTGCTGCGGTTGCCGTCGATGACGCCGATGCAATAGCGCGCCGGCTCGGCGGAGGGAGGCAAGGCAGCCCGCGCCAGGCGCGGCGCCGCAGTTGTTGGCGCGGCAGCGGAGGTCGCTGCCAGGGCCGGTGCCATCCCGGTGCCAAGCACGCTTTGGCGCGTGGCGCCGGGCGTGGCGCCCGGCTGCGGGTCGACCTGGTTGCGCAGCGCCAGCGACAGCGTGCCGACGCTGCGCGCCAGGTCAAGCTGCTCGGCCTGGGCGGGCGTGACTTCCAGCGTAACGGCGTTGACCACGCGCGGCTTGGTGTCGTCGCGCGCCACTTCCTGCGCCACGGCCAGGACCAGGATCCGTTCCAGCACGATCTTCGACACTGCCGTTTCATTGACGCCGTTGCTGCCGTTGTGCTGCGCCGGTGCGTACACCAGGATGTCGACGAAATTTCCCGGCAGGGCAAAGCCGGCCACGCCCACCACGTCGTTGACGCGCACCGTGATGGCACGCTTGCCTTCCGCGATCAGGGCCGACAGTCCGCCCAGCGTGCCGGCCGGCGCCAGCTTGGTTTCCGTCACCGGTTCGCCGCGTTGCACGCTGGCTTTCAGCACGCGGCCCGCCAGCGCCGCCGGCTCGCGCTGGGCGCCGGCCGGCATGCTGCCGGCCGGCCATTCGGCCAGCGCCAGCATGTCCGGCGCCAGGCGCTGGCCCAGGCCGACATCGGCCGCCGCCACCGCGATGCGCACGGTGGACGTGGCGGGCTGGCGCAGCCAGCGCGCGGCCAGCAGCACGGCGGCCAGGCCCAGCACCGCTGCCAGGAACAGCATCAGCAAGGCACGCCGGCCCTTCATACGGCACCACCGGCAAACATGCTGGACCAGGCCTGGTCCAGCGTGGCGGGATTCAAGCTCGGCACGGTGCCGGCAAAGCCGGCGAATTCAGCCACGCGCGCCACGATTTCGCGCGGCAGGCTGGCCAGCAAAGGCTGGCCGCTGCCCCGGTGCAGCTCGCCGACCAGGTAGGCCAGCGCCGCTTCATCGGCCTCGATGCCGCGCGCCCGGCATTGCTGGCGCAGCAGGGTGCGGTAGCTGGCTTCCGGCAGCGGCCCCAGCGCCACCTTGTAGCCGATGCGGCGCAGCGCCGCGCCATCAAGCAGAGTGTGCGGCGCCAGGTTGGTGGCGAAGGCCAGCGCCGCCTGGCATGGCACGCTGAAGGCATGGCCGCCAGGCAGCGCAAGCTGGTCGGTGCCGCTATCGAGCAATTGTGCCAGGCGGTTCAGCAGCGCGGCAGCCGGCACGCGCTGGCGGCCCAGGTCATCGATGATCAACAGGCCGTGGCAAGCCTTGAGCTGGGGCGGCGCCAGGTAGCAGCCGCCGGCAGGATCGTGGCGCAAGTCCAGCATGGCGCCATCCAGCTCCGCGCCCAGCTGCACCACGGGGCGCTGGCACAGCAGCCAGCGCATGTCGCCGCTGCGCGCGCCGGCAGGCCGCCCCGGCAAAGGCAGGGGCGCCAGGTGCACCGCCGCGTCGTAAAGCTGGACGATGGCACTGCCTACCGCCACCGCATACGGCACCGCCACCACGCCTTGCAGCAGGCGGCCCAGCTTGCGCGCCAGGGTGGTCTTGCCGCTGCCGGACGGCCCGTACAGGCATACCGAACGTCCGGCATGCATGGCGGCGCCCACCAGTTCATGGATGCGCGGCGGCAGGCAGTCGTCGGCAAACACGCTGGCGACGTCGGCCGCCAGCACCGGCGGCAGTTGCAAGGCCTGGCGCTGCAGCTGGGCGCGCCAGGCTTCGAGCGGCACCGGCGCCGGCCCGACATAGGGCGCGCGGTCAAGCCATTCCGCCGCGCGCTGGCGGCCAATGCCGGTGAGCTGGTACTGCACGTCGATGTCGGAATCGCCGCGCCACGCCACATCCACCACTTGTTCGCCTTGCAGGCCATCGAGCACTTCGCGCAGCACATTGATCGACAGGCGCAGGCGGCTGGTCAGCACTGACAGGTGGCATTTGCCGGCGCCCAGCAAGGCCTTGCCCGCCAGCTCGGCCAGCATGGCCGGTTCCAGGCCGGTGTCGCGCACCGTGCGCGGCGGGCTGGGCAACAACGGCTGTTCATCGTCTGCAAAATCGATCATGGTGACCTCCTGTTGAACCGATGATAGCCATGGGTTTCCGGATGGATATTGAGGCGGAGCAAAGGTCAGCGATGCGCCAATGCAACGCTGACCAGGGTGCCGGCCGCAATCGCCACGGCATACGGCATGCCTTCCCCCTTGGCGCCGCGCCAGCGCGCCAGTTGCAGGCAGAGCAGCGCCAGCACCCCGCCCGCCAGCGCGCTCAGCAGAGAAAGCTGCAACGCCTGCCACGGTCCGACGAAGCTGCCTGCCATGGCGGCCAGCTTGACGTCGCCGGCCGCCATCCCGCCCAGCGCATAGAAGGGCAGGAACAACAGCAGGCCCGTTGCCGCGCCGGCCAGACCCTGCGCCAGCAGCGCACTGTTGCCGCCCAGGTACCAGTGGAGTGCCAGCGCCAGCAGTATGCCCGCCGCCACCAGCGCGTTCGGTATCCGGCGCCAGGCCAGGTCCGATACTGCCGCCTGGAGCACCAGGCACAGCAGGATGATTTCGAGTCCGCTCATGGTAAAAAGGCTGGCTGCCAGGCCGCCGCCAGGCGCCAGCCCCCCATCAAGGCGTCAGTGCATCGACCACGTTGTTGAACACGGTTTGCAGCTCAGTCGAGACGCTGGTCATTGCCGTGCCTACTGCCAGTGCAATCAGCGAAGCGATCAGGCCATACTCGATTGCCGTCACGCCCCGCTCATCCCGGATGAACCGCCTCACTGCCGAAAATGCTTTCATGATGATCTCCTTCGCTAGGAAAACTCTGACGCCTGGGCTGCGCATCATTGGCTTTACTATAGGAGCCATTCCTACGGACAAGTTGATTTTGCGCAAGCTTTCCGCACAGAACTTTTTCTCGCTGCACGGTGTTCTATGTCAAACTGGAGGCATGGAAGCTGTGTTGCAATGAGGTCGCGTTTTTACATGAAAATGCGCAAAGTTAATTGCCGAGAATACAAAAAAGATTTATCCTGATCAGCTATTCTTTAGAAAGCCCCTTGCTTTGCCGCTGAGCGCCTAGTTACCGGACACTCACATGGATTCCCTTCTGAAACATATGGTGGACATGACCGGCCACCGCGATCACACGATGCTCGACATCTCGGTGATCTCGGCGGTAGCGGAACTGGCGTCTGCCACGCAGGCACGTGTGCTGAGCATCGTCAATGTACGCGGCCAGCTCTACGTCCGTTCGCGCGCCGTGATCGAGCAAGGCCGCCCTGCGCGCATGGAGGAGTACCTGGACCCGGCCATCCCGGGCGACCCGGTCAGCATGTTCCCGGCCCTCGCGCGCTGTCTGGCGCACCACGAATCGAGTGCCGACTTCATGTCGCCCGAGGGTGAGCACACACTCTGGCTGCCGATCTGGATGGGCGACAAGGCTGATACCTGCCTGGAAATCGTCAATCCGACGCCGTATACCAGCGATACCATCCACATCATCGGCGGCATTGTCAGCGTCTACCGCAATTTCCAGAACCTGCTCGACTACAGCGAGCGCGACTCGCTGACCGGCCTGCTGAACCGCAAGACTTTCGACGACCAGCTGGCCAAGATGCTGCAGGCCTCAGCCGAGCACGACGTGCTGGCAGTGCCGCCGGACGGCCTCGAGCGCCGCAATCCGCAAGAACAGGAAAAACAATGGCTGGCCGTGGTCGATGTCGACCATTTCAAGGCTGTTAACGATAAATTCGGGCATTTGTACGGTGATGAGGTGTTGATCCTGATCGCCAACCTGCTGCAATCGTCCTTCCGCGCCCAGGACCGCGTATTCCGCTTCGGCGGCGAAGAGTTCGTGGTGCTGCTGCGCTCTTCCACCTTGGATAACGCCAAGAAGATCATCGAACGCTTCCGGATGAACGTGGAACAGCACGAGTTCCCGCAAGTTGGCCAGGTCACGGTGAGCGTCGGCTTCGTCAGCATCAGCGCCTATGAAGCGCCGGTGATCATCCTCGGCCGCGCCGACCAGGCCCTGTATTACGCCAAGAGCCACGGCCGCAACATGGCCTGCCATTACGACGAGCTGGTCAGCGGCGGCCAGCTGCAGACCGTCGAATCCAACGATACCGCCGAATTCTTCTGAGGTTCAGGCTCAGGCCAGGGTCAGGAAGCGCATCGGGTCCACCTGCCATTTCGATGGCGATTCATGGCCCACGATCTTGTCGCCGCCACCGAAGCCCAGGCCGCGCGACAGGTCGACCGTTTCCGGCTTGATGTAGACATTCTTCTTCGTGTTGAAGAACACGTTCACCTTCGGCGCCAGCAGGTTGCTTTCATGCGGCTCGACCACCACGCCGAGGCGGCCTGACTCCAGCATCACCAGCGTGCCGACCGGGTAGATGCCCACGCAGCGCATGAATTCCTGCACCAGCTTGGCGTTGAAATGGTGCTTGCTCCACTCGTAGATCTTGCGCAGCGCCGCTGCTGCCGGCAGGCCCTTGTGGTACACGCGGTCGGCCGTAATGGCATCGTACACGTCGACAATTGCCGCCATCTGCGCGATTTCACTGATATCGTCGCCGGCCAGCTTGTCCGGATAGCCGGTGCCGTCGCGCCGCTCGTGGTGGTGCAGCGTGATGTCCAGTGCCAGCGCCGGCACGTCAGGCGACTGTTTCAGGATGTTGAAGCCGTCCATCGGGTGCTTCTTGATGATGGCGAATTCTTCGTCGGTCAGCGGGCCCGGCTTGTTCAGGATCGCATCCGGCACCAGGGCCTTGCCGGTATCGTGCAGCAGGCCGCCGAGGCCGGCTTCGCGAATGATGTCCTGGTCCATATTGCGCGCATTGGCGAAGGCCACCAGCAAGGCGCACACGCTGACCGAATGCAGGAAGGTGTAGTCGTCCTTCGACTTGATGCGCAGCAGTCCCAGCAGGGCGCCCGGGTTGCGCAGGATCGATTCCGTAATGTTCTGCACTACCGGCTGCACGGAGCCGATCTCGATTGCCTTGCCGAGGCGGGCGTCGGCCATCACATTGCGCACCACGCCGGCTGCCTGGCTGCGAATCTGCGCCGCGCGCTGCAGTTCTTCACCCAGGGAAGTGCGGATAATGCGCGAGGGTTCTTTGGCGATCTCTTCGACTTCGCGTTCGGTGGCCGCCTGGGCCTCGGCCAGCGACGGCGCATCCTCCACATCCAACCCTTTGGACGCATCAATCACCACGTCATGGATGCCGGCCTGGATGATTTTCTGGATCTGCTCCTGGCTGGAAATCTCGAAGCGGTTGCGCACAAACGGGTGGGTCATCCAGTCGCAACTGAGGTCGTGGATATACATGCCGACCTTTAACTGCGCCGAATCGACTTTCTTTAACATGGTGAGGCTCGCGAGGTAAATGCGTGAAGAACGTTAGAATAAGTATACACAATGTTATCCTACGGGAATATGGAACTTCGCCAACTGCGCTATTTTGTCGCCATCGTCGACCACGGATCGCTGTCGCGTGCGGCACTGGTATTGCATGTTGCGCAACCCGCCCTGACCCAGCAGCTACGCCAGCTTGAGGAAGAGCTCGGCGCCCAGCTGCTGCATCGCAGCGCGCAGGGCGTGGTCAGCACCGACGCCGGCAAGGTGTTTTACGACCATGCCCAGGCCATCCTGAAACAAGTGGCCGACGCCCGCTCCGCGGTCACCCAGTCGGCCCGCCCTTCCGGCAGCGTCACCATGGGCCTGCCGCACAGTATTTCCGGCGCCCTGGCGCTGCCCCTGCTCACTGCCGCGCGCGAACAATATCCCGACATTACGCTGCAGTTGACCGAAGAACTGACCGGAAACCTGGCGGAACAGCTCAAAAGCGGACGTGTCAACCTGGCTGTACTGTTCGACGACGGCCAGTTAACGCCGTTTTCCACCACCCCCCTGGCCGAAGAAGAACTGCGTTTCATCTGCCGTCACGACGCGGTGTGGTTCACCGACAACGAAACCGTCACGCTGCAGCAAGCCCTGAACACCACCCTCATCTTGCCGGGCCTGCAACATGGCGTGCGGCCGCGCATCGAGGCCATGGCACGCGCCGCCGGGCTAGTGATCGGCAATGTCATCGAAATCAATTCGATCGCCATCCTGAAGTCCGCCATCATGGCAGGCATGGGCGCCACGATCCTGCCGGTAGCGCCGGTCTTGCCCGAAATCGAACTCGGCCAGATGCGCAGCGTGCGCATCAACCGCCCCGCCATCAGCCGCACCGTGGTGTTGTGCGCCTCGCGCAACATCCCCCTGACCAACGCCGCCAACGCCATTGCCGCGCTGACGCAACAAGTCGCCACCGACCTCTGCCAGCGCAACACCTGGCCCGGCGCCCGCCTGCTCGGCTGAGCCGTTAGATCAGCTTATGTCTTGCAAGGATGCGGCGCAAGCTGCCGTCTGCCCGCATTGATTCCAGCGCGCGCTGGAACTGGGCAATGTCGGTGTCGTCGAAGTCAAGCGAGCCTGCCAGCCAGGCCGTGGTACTGCCAATTGGTGCGCTGGTTTCGAAATCGCGCTCGCTGATGCCGTGGCCGTTCAGCGAGGCGGAAATGATGCGGCGCTCACCAAATGCCGCGTCGGCCATGCCGCCCAGCAGGAAGCGGTGCACTTCGTCGATGGAACTGGCTTCGACAAAGCGCGTGAAGCCCTGCTCTTTCAAAATGACCGCTTGCGCCGCACCGCGCAGCAGGGCAATGCGCTTGTCCTTCATCTGCTCGATGGGCGAGAGCTTGCCGCGCACGGCCAGCAACACGTAGCGCTCCTCGAACAGAGGCACCAGCCAGCGGTATTGCGCTTCGCGTTCGGGCAGCCTAGTCAAGGGATAGATCGCAGTTGCCGGCATGGTCGTGGCCAGGAATTGTGCGCGCCGCCAAGGCACGAAGCGGGTGGCAGGCTTCAGGCCGGCTCGCTTGCACAACTCGGCCACGATCTCTTGCAAGCCGCCGGGTTCGCCGCTTTCATGCACCAGCGAGGGCAAATGGCTGGTCACCAGTTGCATCTTGCGCGCCACGCCGGCAAACGCCCCGATTGGGTTGGCCAACATCACTGCTGCCGCCATCAGAATTGTTCGTCGTGCCATCATTTTTTCTTATACCCCCATCCCCAAACCATATTTCCGTATACTTAAAGTAACCCGTAAACTTGACCGCTGAAAAGGCCTGCACACCCGCAGGCGTTGTGACTTAGGCAAGGACGCGCTTACCCGGCGCCGACCGATGCCAGGCACGCACCGAATCATGATTTTGGAGACAGCCACCATGCCAGACGGCAGCAACTCGTCCGTACTTCACGACGTCACCCTCGACGACAAATTCACTTCCACTACCGGTAAAGTCTTCCTGTCCGGCATCCAGGCGCTGGTGCGCTTGCCTATGATGCAACAATTGCGCGATGCGCGCGACGGTTTGAATACCGGCGGCTTCATTTCCGGCTACCGCGGTTCCCCGCTGGGCGGCCTGGACGAAACCCTGTGGAAGGCGCAAAAGCACCTGGAAAAGCACAATGTGCAGTTCGTCCCTGGCGTGAACGAGGACCTGGCGGCGACCGCTGTCTGGGGTTCGCAGCAGGTTGACCTGATCGGCCCGGCCAAGTACGACGGCGTGTTCGCCATGTGGTACGGCAAGGGCCCGGGCGTGGACCGCTGCGGCGACGTCTTCAAGCACATGAACCATGCCGGTACGTCCAAGAACGGCGGCATCCTGCTGGTGGCCGGCGACGACCATGGCGCCTACTCCTCCACCCTGCCGCACCAGTCGGACCACATCTTCTCCGCCTGCATGATCCCGGTGCTATATCCATGCAATGTGCAGGAGTATATCGACCTCGGCATCCACGGCTGGGCCATGTCGCGCTTCTCCGGTTGCGCCGTCGCCTTCAAGGCGCTGGCCGACACCGTCGAGTCGAGCGCTTCCATCGACGCCGATCCGTTCCGCGTCGAGGTGAAGATCCCGCAGGATTTCGTGATGCCGGAAGGCGGCGTGAATGCCCGCCTGTCCTCCATCCCTCTCGGCCAGCAAGCGCGCAACCAGGAAGCGCTGATGCAGGACTACAAGATCTACGCGGCCCTGGCTTACGCCCGCGAGAACAAGCTGAATCACACCACCATCGATTCCAAGGACGCCAAGCTGGGCATCATCGCCTCCGGCAAGTCTTACCTGGACGTGCTGGAAGCGCTGGAAGAACTGGGCATCGACGAAGCGATGGCGGCCAAGGTTGGCCTGCGCTTGTTCAAGGTCTCCATGCCGTGGCCGCTGGAGCCGGACTCGGTGCGCGAATTCGCACAGGGCCTGGACGAAATCCTGGTGGTGGAAGAAAAGCGCCAGTTCGTCGAGTACCAGTTGAAGGAACAGCTGTACAACTGGCGCGACGACGTGCGCCCGCACATCATCGGCAAGTTCGACGACAAGGGCGAATGGGTGGCCCCGCGCGGCGAATGGCTGCTGCCGCCGAAGGCTGACTTCTCGGTATCGCAGGTGGCGCGCGTGATCGCCGGCCGCGTGGCCCGCTACATCGCCGACGCCTCGATCCAGGACCAGATCAAGGCCCGCCTGTCCTTCCTGGAAGCGAAAGACGCAGTACTGAAGAAGGCGATCGAGACCCCGTTCCGTCCGGCCTTCTACTGCTCCGGCTGCCCGCATAATACCTCGACCAAGGTGCCTGAAGGCTCGTTCGCGCTGGCCGGCATCGGATGCCACGTGATGGCGACCTCGATCTACCCCGAGATGAACAAGCTGACCACCCATATGGGCGGCGAAGGCACGCCGTGGATCGGCCAGGCTGCGTTCAGCAAAGTGCCGCACGTGTTCCAGAACCTGGGCGACGGCACCTACTTCCACTCAGGCTACCTGGCGATCCGCGCCGCCGTGGCGGCAAAGGTCAACATCACCTACAAGATCCTGTACAACGACGCCGTGGCAATGACCGGCGGCCAGCCGGTCGACGGAACGGTGTCCGTGCCGATGATCGCGCAGCAGATGGCGGCCGAAGGCATCAAGCGCATCGCCCTGGTGACCGAAGACCTGTCGCGCTACACCGACCGTTCCGCCCTGCCGAACATCATTTCCCTGCACGACCGCAAGGAAATGGATGCCGTGCAGCGCGAACTGCGCGAGCTGCCAGGCTGCACCGTCATCATTTACGACCAGACTTGCGCCGCCGAGAAGCGTCGCCGCCGCAAGAAGGGCGAGTTCCCTGACCCTGCAAAGCGCATGGTCATCAACGAAGCCGTGTGCGAAGGCTGCGGCGATTGCGGCATCCAGTCCAACTGCGTCTCGATCCTGCCGAAGGAAACTGAGTTCGGCCGCAAGCGCACCATCGACCAGTCTTCCTGCAACAAGGACTACTCCTGCACCAAGGGCTTCTGCCCATCCTTCGTCACCGTCGAAGGCGGCACGCTGAAGAAGACCAAGACCGGCGCGGCGAAGACCGACGACTGGGGCGATATCCCTGCGCCGGTACTGCCAAGCATTGAGCACCCCTACAACATCCTGATCAACGGCATCGGCGGCACCGGCGTGATTACCGTCGGCGCGCTGATGGGCATGGCGGCGCACCTGGAAGGCAAAGGCGCCTCCGTGCTGGACATGACCGGCATGTCGCAGAAGAACGGCTCCGTGACTTCCCACGTCAAAGTGGCGAAGACCCCGGCCCACCTGCGCGCGCAGCGGATCGCCACCGGCGAAGCAGACCTGATCCTGGGCTGCGACATGCTGACCTCCGGCGCCTACGACGCCGTGTCGAAGATGCGCCCAGGCCGCACCTTCGCCATCGTCAACCAGCACGAGCAGCCGCCAGGCACCTTCGCGCAGAACGCCGACTGGCAGTACCCGGCCGAAAGCGTGGAAGCGCTGATTACCGAATCGGTCGGCGGCGCGCAGTCCGTGGACTTCATCAACGCGACCAAGCTGGCGACCGCGCTGATGGGCGACTCGATCGCCTCCAACCTGTTCATGATGGGTTATGCCTTCCAGAAGGGTCGCATCCCGCTGAGCGAAGCGGCCCTGCTGCGCGCGATTGAGCTGAATGGCGTGGCTGTTGAATCGAACAAGCGCTCCTTCCTGTGGGGCCGCCGCGCCGCCGTGGACTTCAAGCGCGTGGAAAAGATCGCGACCCCGACCCAGGCTGTCGTGGTGCAGATGCCACAGTCGCTGGAAAACATCATCAAAAAGCGCGTTGAATTCCTGACCGGCTACCAGGACGCAGCTTATGCCGCTACCTATGAAGACCTGGTGCAGCAAGTGCGCTCGAAAGAGACCCTGCTGGGCCTGGGCAACAAGCTGTCGACCGCGGTGGCCAAGTCGCTGTTCAAGCTGATGTCCTATAAAGATGAATATGAAGTGGCGCGCCTGTACACCGATGGCCGCTTTGTCGAACAGCTGAAAACGCAGTTTGAAGGCGATTTCTCGCTGAAGTTCAACCTGGCGCCACCGCTGTTCGCGAAGAAGGATGCCAAGGGCCACCTGGTCAAGGCGGAATATGGTTCGTGGATGTGGAAGGCGTTCCAGCTGCTGGCCAAGTTCAAGGGCCTGCGCGGCGGTACTTTCGATATCTTCGGCTATACCGAGGAGCGTAAGATGGAACGCGCGCTGATCACGGACTATCGCGCTGTTGTGGCGGAACTGCTGGCGGGATTGTCGGCTGGCAACCATGAGCAGGCCGTGGCAGTGGCTGCGCTGCCGGAGCGTATCCGTGGCTTCGGCCATGTGAAGGAAAAGGCTGTGGCTGAGTACAAGATGGCTAAGGCGAAGATGATGGCTGCTTTCAAGGGCGGCGATCGGGCTGCTGCCTGAAAAACCGATAAACCAGGGTACGACCCAGGCCGGCTGGCCGTCCCGTCGGACCCGCATTGTTGACTGCCGCCGGTCGGGTCTGACCCTTGGGTCTGACCCAGACTTACCGGTTTTGCTTGACTTGACGTTAACGTAAACGTCATATAATCAAAATTCCCCCGTTCCAAGGAACACAAAACATGAACGACCTCGCCAACGCCAAGAAACTGTCCGCTGAGCCGGAGCAGGCCAAGACCGCGAACAAAGTGCGCTTTGTCACCGCCGCGTCCCTGTTCGACGGCCACGACGCCTCGATCAACATCATGCGCCGCATCCTGCAATCGCAGGGCGCCGAAGTGATCCACCTGGGCCACAACCGCTCGGTGGACGAAGTGGTCACAGCGGCCCTGACCGAAGACGTGCAAGGCATCGCCATCTCCTCCTATCAAGGCGGCCACGTCGAATACTTCAAATACATGATCGACCTGCTGCGCCAGCGCGGCGGTTCGCACATCAAAGTCTTCGGCGGCGGCGGCGGCGTGATCGTCCCAAGCGAAATCAAGGACCTGCACGACTACGGCGTGACCCGCATCTTCTCCCCGGAAGACGGCCAGCGCATGGGCCTGGTCGGCATGATCCAGTGGATGGTGCAGCAGTGCGACGTCGACCTGTCGACCTACTCCCCGACCCAGCTGGACGCCATCCGCGACGGCGAGATCGAACAACGCCATCGCCCGCTGGCCCAGCTGATCACCGCGCTGGAAAACGGCAAAGCCTCCGACAAGCTGCGCACCGAACTGACCGCTGCAGCCAAGGCCATGACCGCCCCGACGCTGGGCATCACCGGCACCGGCGGCGCAGGTAAGTCCTCGCTGACCGATGAACTGATCCGCCGCATCCGCCTGGACCAGGGCGACGCGCTGAACATCGCCGTGATTTCGATCGACCCGTCCCGCCGCAAGTCCGGCGGCGCGCTGCTGGGCGACCGTATCCGCATGAACGCGATCAACCCCTGGAACGGCAAGACCCGCGTCTTCATGCGTTCCCTGGCAACCCGTGAAGCTGGCTCCGAGATTTCCCAGGCCCTGCCTGACGTGATCGCAGCCTGCAAAGTGGCGGGCTTCGACCTGGTGATCGTGGAAACCTCCGGCATCGGCCAGGGCGACGCCGCGATCGTGCCGCACGTCGACGTGTCCATGTACGTGATGACGCCGGAATTCGGCGCCGCATCGCAGCTGGAAAAGATCGACATGCTGGACTTCGCCGACTTCATCGCGATCAACAAGTTCGACCGCAAAGGTGCGCAGGATGCGCTGCGCGACGTGGCCAAGCAGTACCAGCGCAACCGCGAGATGTGGAGCAAGCGTCCGGAAGAAATGCCGGTGTTCGGCACCCAGGCATCGCGCTTCAATGACGACGGCGTGACCGCGCTGTACCAGGGCCTGCTGCCGGTACTGGCAGGCAAAGGCCTGAAGACCAGCAAGGGCGTGCTGGCCCCGACGGACGTGCGCTTCAGCTCCGGCAAGAACGTGATCGTGCCGCCGGCACGCGCGCGCTACCTGGCCGAGATCTCTGACACCGTACGCGGCTACCACAAGAAAACGCAAGCACAGGCCAAGCTGGCGCGCGAACGCCAGCAGCTGCAGGAATCGAAGCGCATGATGGCTGTCGCCGGCAAGTCCGTGGCCGACTTCGACGACCTGATCATCGAGCGCGATCACGCCATGGATGGCGCGGCCAAGAGACTCCTGGCCCAGTGGCCGGACATGCAGGCAGCCTACGCCGGCGACGAATACGTCGTGAAGATCCGCGACAAGGAAATCCGCACCGGCCTGGTACAGCACACCCTGTCCGGCACCAAGATCCGCAAGGTATCGCTGCCGAAGTACGAAGACCACGGCGAACTGCTGCGCTGGCTGATGCTGGAAAACGTCCCTGGCTCCTATCCGTTCACCGCTGGCGTGTTCGCCTTCAAGCGTGAAGGCGAAGACCCAACTCGCATGTTCGCGGGCGAGGGCGATGCTTTCCGCACCAACCGCCGCTTCAAGCTGGTCTCCACCGGCATGGATGCGAAACGCCTGTCGACCGCCTTCGACTCCGTCACCCTGTACGGCGCCGATCCTGCGATCCGTCCGGACATCTACGGCAAGATCGGCAACTCCGGCGTGTCCATCGCAACCCTGGACGACATGAAGGTGCTGTACGACGGCTTCGACCTGTGCAACCCAAGCACCTCGGTATCGATGACCATCAACGGTCCTGCCCCAGCCATCCTGGCGATGTTCATGAACACCGCCATCGACCAGCAGGTCGAGAAGTTCGTCACCGAGAACAAGCGCCAGCCGTCCGAAGACGAATTCCAGAAGATCAAGGACTGGGTGCTGATGAACGTGCGCGGCACGGTGCAGGCCGACATCCTGAAGGAAGACCAGGGCCAGAACACCTGCATCTTCTCGACCGAGTTCTCGCTGAAGGTGATGGGCGACATCCAGGAGTACTTCGTGCACCACCAGGTGCGCAACTTCTACTCTGTGTCGATCTCCGGCTATCACATCGCGGAAGCAGGCGCGAACCCGATTTCGCAGCTGGCCTTCACGCTGTCCAACGGTTTCACCTTCGTGGAAGCCTACCTGGCGCGCGGCATGCACATCGACGATTTCGCACCGAACCTGTCGTTCTTCTTCTCCAACGGCATGGACCCGGAATACACGGTGCTGGGCCGCGTGGCGCGCCGCATCTGGGCCGTCACCATGAAGGAGAAGTACGGCGCCAACGACCGCTCGCAGAAGCTGAAGTACCACATCCAGACTTCCGGCCGCTCGCTGCACGCGCAGGAAATCGACTTCAACGACATCCGCACCACGCTGCAGGCGCTGATCGCAATCTACGACAACTGCAACTCGCTGCACACCAACGCCTACGATGAAGCGATCACCACGCCGACAGACGAATCGGTCCGCCGCGCACTGGCGATCCAGCTGATCATCAACCGCGAATGGGGCCTGGCGAAGAACGAAAACCCGAACCAGGGCGCCTTCATCATTGAAGAGCTGACCGATCTGGTGGAAGAAGCCGTGCTGCAGGAATTCGAACGCATCGCCGAACGCGGCGGCGTGCTGGGCGCGATGGAAACCGGCTACCAGCGCGGCAAGATCCAGGAAGAGTCGCTGCTGTACGAGCACAAGAAGCACGACGGCTCGCTGCCGATCATCGGCGTGAACACCTTCCGCAATCCAAAGGGTTCGGAAGCCCCGGCCACCATCGAGCTGGCCCGTTCCACCGACGACGAAAAGCAATCGCAGTTGACCCGCCTGGCGGACTTCCACGCCCGCAATGCGGATGCCGCGCCGGCCGCCCTGGCAGCGCTGCAGAAAGCCGCCATCGACAACGAAAACGTGTTCGCCAAGCTGATGGACGCGGCCCGCGTCTGCTCGCTGGGCCAGATCACGACCGCGCTGTTCGAAGTCGGCGGCCAATACCGCCGCAATATGTAAATGCAGCAAAGTGCCTGACCCTGCCGGTCAGGCACTGGTTTACCGGTTTTAGTGGAAAAACAGCCACACCAGCAACAGCACAATCCCCGGCACCCCCAGCAGCCAAGCCAAGAAATACTTCCCCATGACAGCCTCCCTGTGACGTTAAACAATAGTCACAGGCTACGACTCGCACCGCAGGCCGTCAGTTAGGTGGAACACATGCAGCCCGACCGCGATACGTTATCATTTAACGATTTGTTAACGTCACGGGGATTGCAATGGCAGTAGTGTTGGGACCTATCTTGAAGTTCTGCGGCTGCGCCGACGGCATGTGGACAGTCAGCGCACTGGTCGTGTGGAATGGCGAAGTATCGCCCTCAGTCACGGCAGCCGTGTTGCCAGGTGCCGCTGCAGAAGTCCGCACGCTGGCCGCCGAATCGCGTCGCTTGCGCACCCGCTTGCACAAGCGCGCCGTGCATGCCGTCGAGAGCTGGCAGTTCGCCATCGGGCAACACGCCACGCGCGAGCAGCAGGTCCAGTACATCGTCGATGGCCAGGCTTTCACCTTCGTCGTGCCAGCACGCGACAGCGCCCCCACCTGCGCCTACACCTCGTGCAACGGCTTCTCCGACTACAAGAAGATGAAGGACATCCCGCAGGACCCGGTATGGAACAAGATGCACGACAACCATGTGCAGCGCCCCTACCACCTGCTGCTGATGGGCGGCGACCAGATCTACAGTGATGCCATGTGGTCCACGACGGCCCTGAACGACTGGGCTGCTGCACCGAACGACAAGAAGCTCGCCAACAAGCCGGTCACCAAGACGCTGCAAACCGAGATCGACGATTTCTTCTTCGGGAACTACCTGAAGGTCTGGGCATACCCGCACGTGGCGCGCATGTTCGCCACCGTTCCGACGGTGATGATGTGGGATGACCACGATATCATCGATGGCTGGGGCTCCTACCCTGACAAGTTCCAGCAATCGCCCGTATTCAAGGCAATCTACACCGTGGCGCGCGACTACTTCCTGCTATTCCAGCAACACTGCGCTGCGGAGAATGAGCTCCCGATGCGCCTGCCGCAGCAACCCGGATTTACCAAGGCCGTCCGCTTCGGCGATTATGGCTTGCTGGTGCTCGACTTGCGCAGCGAGCGCACCCCGGACGTGGTCATGGGCCAGCAATCGTGGGATGCCGCCTACGCCTGGCTGGAGGCGCAAGAAGACTGCAAGCATCTGCTGCTCATGTCCAGCATCCCGGTCGTGCACCCAGACTTCAGCACGCTGGAAATGCTGCTGTGCGCCCTGCCCGGCCAGCAGGAGCTGGAGGACGACCTGAAAGACCACTGGTTAAGCCGCACCCACCAATGGGAGCGCCTGCGCCTGATCCATCGCCTGCAGGAATGGTCGCAGCGCACCGGCGGCCGCGTGACCATCCTCTCCGGCGACGTGCACGTAGGCGCTATCGGCGCGATCGAATCGAGCCAGAAGCATTACCAGGGCAAGCCGGTTACCATCCACCAGCTGACTTCCTCCGGCGTGGTGCATCCGCCACCGCCTGCCATGGCGCTGTTCTACCTCGAACATGTCGGCGACAAGGTAGAACAACTCGAAGGCGGCATCACGACCTCGATGTACAAGTTCCCCGGCACTTCGCACCGCTACATCGGCGCGCGCAACTACCTGAGCCTGGAGCCGGATCGCGCGGCGGACGGGCGTTCATGCAACCGACTGTGGGCCAACTGGTACGTGGAGAACGAGACGCAGCCCTACCGCCAGGCCATCCTGCCGCTGAAATAGGCGTTGTAGCAAGTTCACAACGGCATGCCCACATTGGAGACGCCGCAGTGTGTAGCGCGAAATGTTGATGTTGGCGCGTTACGCCGTCATTGGCGCCTTGGGCGGCCGCATCGGGAAGGCCTGCCGCGCTTCCTGATGATGTGATCCGCCGTCTCCGCTGCGTCGCGATGCCGACCGACACCGGAGACTTCCGCCTCATGTCGCGCCGCGCGGTACAGGAGGCACGCCCGCTCTACCTGGTCAATCGCTGGCGCGCCTCGGGCCTGGTCAGCGACGCCGGCAAAAATGCGCTCAAGACCGGCAAAGCGGGGCGGCCGTGGCGCCGGCCGTCAACGCCGGCTGCCACAACACCTGCAGCGCGCCGGCTGGCTCGCCATTAACCCGGGCCAACAGCATGTCGGCCATTTTCGCGCCGGCGGCGCGGGCATTGGGCTGGTCGATGGTGGTGACGTCGATATCTGCCAGTGTGTCGGCCATGCTGCCCCAGACGATCAGCGAGATATCCTTGCCGATCGCGACGCCGGCGTCGAGCAAGGCGCGCACGGCGCCTACACCGGCAAGGTGGTTGTCGACCACGATCGCGCTTGGACGCGGCGTCGTTGCCAGCAGTGCCTGTACGGCCGCATAACCGGCGCGGCGGTCGATGCAATCATCGACCAGGTGGCGCGGATCGGCGGCCAAGCCGGCGCCTGACAACGTGGCGAGGAAGCTGGCGCGGCGTTGCGCTGAGAAGTTCATCGCCAGCGGTGCGCTGACCATGGCGATGCGCTGATGGCCCAGCGACAGCAAGCGCTCGAGCGCCATGCGGATGCCGGCCTCGTTATCGTAATCGAACCATGCGTATGGCGCGTCAAGTTGCGTTCGGCCGTGGGCAATGAAGGGGAAGCCGGCCTTGGCGAGAAAGGCGATGCGCTCGTCGTGCACCAGCGTGCGGCTGACCACCAAGCCGTCAAGGCGGCGGCCGCGCACCATTTGCTCGTAGGACGGCATTTCGTTCGCTGGCGACACGGGCGCGATGATGAAGTTCATGCGCTTTTGCTCAAGAGCTTCCGACATCCCGCCCACCACTTCGAGGAACATGGCGTCGCCCAGGTCGGCCGGCAGCAGCGGATAGATTGTGCCAAGCACGTTGCTGCGGCCAACGGCCAGGCTGCGCGCCATCGGATTGGCTTCGTAGCCCGACTCCCGCGCTGCGCGCAGCACGCGTTCGCGCGTCAACTCGCTGACTTCGGGATAGCCGTTCAGCGCGCGGCTGACGGTAGTCTTCGACATGCCGAGCTTGTCGGCGAGGCTCTTCAGGTTCATCGCGAAATTATAGCCGGTGCCTCCAGTCCACCGTCGCTGCCATCGACCGCTCGCTTGAAGAAGTACAGCGTGACCAGCACGATCGCAATCGGCACCAGCGTCAGGTAGAAGGCGAAGCGGCCGCTGAAGGCGCCGAACACATAGCCGGTAATCAGCGAGCCGGTAGTGCCGCCCAGCGCAGAGAATATCACCAGCAGGCCGGTCATCGCAGAATGCTGGTGCTTGGGCAGGGAGCTGAGCATCACGGAATTGATGCCCGGGTAGACCGGCGCCATGAAAAGCCCGATCAGGGGGAACAGGAAGGCCGCGAGCGGCGCGTCGCCCCATCCTGCGCCCTGCGCAACGACCACGTCGTGCGTCATCGGCAGCGCAATCAAGACCACCGCGCCCATGCCGAGCAGGCAGGCGTTCATCACCGGGTACCAGTTCATGCGGCGCATCAGGATGCCAGCCGACAGGCGCCCTGCGGCCAGGCAGGCGGCGAAGATGCTGGTGACCTGCACACTCATCGCAGCCGGTAGATGCAGGATCTCGTTGTTGAAAGTCGGCAGCCAGGTGCCCACGCTCTGCTCGATCAGCACGTACAGGAAGGCCGTCAGCACGAAAACGCACACCAGCGGCTTGAAGAACAGCTTGAGCATCGCCGCAAATTCCTGCGGCAGGCTGCGCGCTTCCGGTGGCGCGGCCAGCCTCTCGTCGAAAGGTGTCGCCAGCAGCAGCACGAAGGTGAGCGCGCACAGGGCGGCCAGCACCCAGTACACATGCAGCCAGCTTTGCGAGCGCGGGTCGGCCGAGTCGATGAAAAAGCTGAACACCCAATAGGCGCACAGCACCCCGACCATGAAAAAACCTTCCAGCGTATTCATGATGCCCGCATGCTGGCGGCGGTCGGCGGCTACCAGGCCGAGGGTCGAGTAGACCGACACTTTCACCAGCGCGAAGGATATGCCGACGCACAGGAACAGCATCTTGGTAGTGAGGAAGGAAGGCAACAGCGGCATGGACAGGCAAGCTGCCGTGACGATGGCAAGCCCGGCCAGCATGGCCTTCTTGTACCCGATGCGCGGCAGGAAGCTCGCCACCAGGAAGGACACCACGGCGATCGGCAAGTCCTTGAAGCCTTCCAGCACGCTGGCGGCGGACTTGCTGACGCCGTAGTTGCTGATGACCTGCAGGATCACCGTGCCAACACTGTTCAACAGTATGGCGAACGTGAAATAGATCAGGAACAGGACCCAGGTGATGCGCCGGTTTTGCATAGTGTCTCCATGATATTTTTGAATTGTTCCAGTCCCGGGATCACCGTGTCTGCCTGCCACAGCGTGGCCGCCTGGCCAACCCCAATGGCAAACATGCCGGCCGCCTTGATCGCGGTCACGCCGGCAACGGCGTCCTCCACGCCAACGCAATCGGCCGGGTCTACGCCCAGTTCCGACGCGGCGCGCAGGAAGATTTCGGGATCGGGTTTGCCGCGCGCGATCGTCGCCGCGTCTACGACATAGTCGAATTTCTCAGTGATGCCGAGGCTTTCCAGCACCGTGAAGGCGTTCTTGCTGACCGACGCAAGGCCCACCTTCAAGCCTTGCGCGCGGCACCAGTCCAGCGCATCCACCGCGCCGGGCAACAGGTCGGCGGGCGACATTTCCGCGATCAGCGTCTTGTAATGCTCGTTCTTGGTGTCGGCCAGCGCCAGTTTCTCCGCGTCGCTGTAGCTGCGGGGCGCGCCAGCCAGGATCAGCTCCAGCGAACCCATGCGGTCGATGCCCTTCAGGTTCTCGTTGAAGGCTTCATCGAAGTGCACCTGCTGCGAGCGCGCCAGCTGTTGCCAGGCGAGGAAATGGTAGTGGGCGGTATCGGTGATCACGCCATCGAGGTCGAAGATAACGGCTTTCATGCAAACTCCTGTACCGGCGCGGCCGGGCTGACGGTGACGGGCACGCCGCGGTGCTGGAAGGCCAGCGCCCGGCCGCGCAGCAGCGTGTACTGCGTTGCGCTTGCGGTGACGCGCACCTGCAGCAGGCTGCCGTGCAGGTGGATGCGGAACTGGTAATGCTGCCACTGTTTGGGCAATGTCGGCGCAAAGCGCACCTTGCCGTCCACCACGCGCATGCCGCCGAAGCCGTATGCCACGCCCAGCCAGGTTCCGGCCATGGCGGCCGTGTGCACGCCGTAGTGCGTGTTGCCATGGGTGTTGTCCAGGTCGAGCCGCGCGGTTTCCATGAAGTAGTCATAGGCCTTGCCTTCGTAGCCCACTTCGGAGGCGATGATGCTGAAAATGCAGGACGACAGCGAGGAATCGTGCGTCGTCACCGCTTCGTAGTAATCGAAGTCGCGCTTCTTGTCCTCCAGCGTGAATTGTTCGCTGAGCAGCAGCAGCGCCAGCACCACGTCGGCCTGCTTGCAGACCTGGTGGCGGTAGATCACCATCGGGTGGTAATTCAGCAGCAGGGGATATTTCCCGGCTGGCGTACCGGCGAAGTCCCACACCTTCTTGTCGAGGAAACTGTCATCCTGCGGGTGGATGCCAAGGGCCGCGTCATAGGGCAGCAGCATGGCAGCGGCAGCGCTGCGGAATGCTTCAAGCTCGCCGTCATCAAGCGCAACTGCGGCGGCAATGCGCGCCCAGTCCTGCGGGTATTCGCGTGCGATGCGCTCGGCCGCCGAGGCGGCAAATTGCAGGTGCAGCTTCGCCATCGCGTTGGTGTAGTAGTTATTGTTCACCAGCGCAGTGTATTCGTCAGGCCCGGTCACTTCGTTGATCACGAAGGCGCCGCCACGGTTATAGCTGCCGATGCCAAGCCAGATGCGCGCGGTTTCAAGCACGATCTCGGCGCCGTATTGCAGCAGGTAGGCATCGTCGCCGGTGGCATCCATGTACTGCTTGATGGAGTAGGCGACGTCGGCGTTGATGTGGTACTGCGCTGTGCCGGCCGGGAAGTAAGCGGAGCATTCCTCGCCAGCGATGGTGCGCCACGGGTACAGCGCGCCCTTGGCGTGCGACATCTGGCGCGCACGTTCGCGTGCGGCGGGCAAGCCGGCGTAGCGGTACTCCAGCAGCTTGCGTGCGATCTCTGGCTTGTTGTACAGGAAGAAGGGGAAGATGTAGATCTCCGTATCCCAGAAATAGTGGCCTTCGTAGCCCTCGCCGGTCACGCCCTTGGCGGAGATATTGGTCTTGCCGTCGCGGCCCACCGATTGCAGCAAGTGGAACTGGTTGAAACGGATGCCTTGCTGGAGCGCGTCGTCGCCCGCCACTTCCACGTCCGCCTGCGCCCAGAACTCGGCCAGGTAGGCTTCCTGCTGCGCGGCGAGCTTGTCGAAACCCAGGCCGCGCGCCGCTTCCAGTTCGGCGCGCGAACGGGCCAGCAATTCGTCTGCCGGATAATCGCGCGAACTGTAATAACAGCCGTACTTCACCAGTCGCACGGGCTGGCCGTCGCGCGCATCGACGGTGTACGACTGCACAAGGCGCGAACCCTCGGCGCGCTGCGCGAACAAGTGCGGCGCATCGATCACCTGCGCGGCGGCCGACACCAGCGTGAAACCGCTGTTGTGGGTGCGCTGCTGCAGGGCCGCGTAGTGCGGCGCCAGCTCGGTGCCGGCCAGTGCCAGCGCCGGCCCGGTCGTGGCGGAGCCTACCCGCGGATCGTCGCCCGCTTCCAGGTTGCGCACCACGCCGTCGATCGTGCATTCGAGCCGCACGGCGCCGTCGAAACCGAGCGGCGTCACCGTGAACTCGATGGCAAACAGGTGCTTGCTGGCGAAGCTGACCAGGCGGCGGCTGCGCAGCTGCACGCGGCGGCCGGAAGGCGCCTGCCAGAGCACATCGCGCTCCAGCAAGCCGGTGCGGAAGTCGAGGCGGCGCTCATAGCTTTCGACACTGCCCTGCAGCAGGTCGAAACGCTCCTCGCCGAGCCACAGCGCAATACCCTTGGCGTTTGGCACGTTCAGCATGAACTGGTTGTTGCGCGCCAGGCCATAGGCATTTTCGGGGTACTGGATCGGTTCCGACTCATAGAAACCGTTCAGGTAGCTGCCATCGAGCGAGGTGCCGGCCGGGCCGGTATAGCCTTCTTCCGGCGTGCCGCGCAGGCCGATGTAGCCATTGCCTAGCGCGAACAGGGTCTCATCCAGGAAATTCGACGCCGCATCGAAGGACGTTTCGCGGATACACCAGGCGTCGAGGGGGTAAGTGTGCTGCATCTTCATCCTTCGTTTTAATTCAAACCGGTTTGGATTCGGTATAAAAAATTTTTAAGTGGCGCGCACGATCAGCGCGGTCGGCAGGATCTCGGAAGTCACGGGACGCCCCTCCAGCAAGTCCAGCATCTTCTTCGCCAGCAGCACGCCGCCATCGCGCAGGTACTGGTGCACGCTGGACAGCGGCGGCACGAAGCTCACTGCGCCCGGCGTATCGTCATAACCGATGACCGATACCTGCTCCGGCACCCGCACTTCACGCTCGGCCAGTGCACGGATCGCGCCCATCGCCAGCAAGTCGCTGGCGGCAAACACGCCGTCGAACGACAAGCCCTTCTTCTGCAGCAGGGAATCCAGGCAATCAAAGCCGGCTTCGAAGGTAAACGCCTTCGGCCGCATGATGTGCACGCTACCCTGCCCTCCCAGCGCGTCAATAAAGCCCGCGCAGCGTTCCTGCACCTCGGCGTGGTCCACGTCGCCAAGGAACAACACCTTCTTGCGCCCCAGTTCGATGAAGCGCTGGGCGACACTGCTACCGCCCTTGCGGTTGTCGCTGCCGACCACCACGGTATCGGAGCCCGCCCCTGGCGCGCCCCACACCACCAGCGGCTGGCTGCGCTTTTTGAGCGCGGTCACCGCTTCGCCATGCGAACCCTGGCCCAGCAGGATCAAGCCGTCGGCGCCTTGCACCGGGGCGGTATCCAGCAACTGGCGCGAGGTCAGCACCACGCTGTAGCCGGCTGTCGTCAGCTCCTGCGTGATCCCGCCCAGCAGTTCCAACGGATAAGGGTCGGACATGGGCCGGCCCTTCTCGGGTGTCATTTCCACCACCACTGCCACCGAGTATGAACGCCCCATGCGCAGGTTGCGTGCGCTCACGTTCAGGCGGTAGCCCTGGGCTTCCGCGATCTGGCGCACCTTCTCCCGCGTTTCTTCCGTCACGAGGGGACTGCCACGCAGGGCGCGCGACACGGTAATTTTTGAAACCCCTGCCAGTTTGGCGAGGTCTTCCATAGTTTTATTGACAGCCATGCGGGGCATTATGACAGATTTCCAAACCCTGCAACAACAAAATGACATCGATAACATTTCGATTGACATCGATATCATTTCTTGATTCAATGGTCAGGCCTTGGAAGCCGAATCCCATAAAACGAAAGAAGAGACACGTATGAAAAACCATCGGAAGTTCCTGTTGTCGTCCATTTCCATCGCTGTACTGACCTTGATCGGCCAGGCCCAGGCCGCGGAACAGGAAGGCCAGCCAGCCACGGCGGAAGCCGCGCCAGCCCCGGCTGCAGCAGACGCCGCCGTCCAGAAAGAAATCCAGCAAGTGGTCGTGACCGGCGTGGCTTCGGCCCGCGGCGTGCGCAAGCTGGATTCGGCCTTCTCCATCACCACCGCCTCGGAAGAACAGCTCAAGCAAGCGGCGCCAATCAGCACCGCCGACGTCATGAAGCTGGTGCCGGGCGCGTTTGCCGAATCGACCGGCGGCCAGTCCGGCGCCAACATCCAGGTGCGCGGCTTCCCCTCCGGTTCCGATTCGCCTTT
Source organism: Pseudoduganella sp. S-14 (assembly GCF_049913285.1). Lineage (GTDB taxonomy): Bacteria > Pseudomonadota > Gammaproteobacteria > Burkholderiales > Burkholderiaceae_D > Rugamonas. The sequence continues at coordinate 625,223 of NZ_CP183991.1, read as the reverse complement.
CGTCTCGGTGCAAATGCAGGGCAATCCGCTGTATCCGGTTTCCACCCTGTCCTTCTTCGAGGGCTCCTCGGCCTTCCGCCTGGACGACACCATCGAACGCGTGGAAGTGCTGCGCGGCGGCCCGAGCACCATCTTCTCCAGCGGCCAGCCGGGCGCCACCATGAACTTCATCCTGAAAAAGGGCAGCGACACGCCGGAAGGCTCGGTGCGCTTCACCACCGGCACCGGCCAGCTGCGCCGCATTGACGTCTTTTATGGCGGCAAGATCTCCGACGGCTGGTACGGCACCATCGGCGGCTTCTACCGCAACACCCACGGCGTACGCGATTCCGGCTTCCCGTCCGATGACGGGGGCCAAGTGACCGCCACCCTGACCCGCAAGCTGGACCAGGGCGAAGCGACCTTCTACGTGCGCCGCACCGACGACAAGAACGCCTTCTATACCGGCGTGCCGCTGGTTTCCAGCGATGAAGGCCGCACCATTACCGAATTCCCCGGTTTCGATCCGCTCAAAGGTACGCTGATGAGTAACGAGATGCGCCGCTTCACCGTGGAAGCCGCTCCGGGCAAGACCCTCAATTACGACCTGGGCGACGGCCGCGGCCTGAAATCCACCGTGCTGGGCATGGAATTCGAGCAGGACTTCAATGGCTGGAACGTCTCCAACAAGTTCAACCACTTCGACGGCGACCTGAACACCATTGCCATGTTCACCGGTAACAACCCCTTGTCGATGTCGGCTTACAACACGGCGGCCCTGGCCGCGAATGGCGGCGCCACCGCCACTGCTACCTACCTCGATGGCACGCCTGTCGCGGCCAACCAGCAAGTAGTGCAGGCCGGCCTGTGGGCAGTCGAGAAGAAGCTGAAGTCGTTCACCGACGAAATCCGCGTCAGCAAGGAATGGATCAAGGACAACACCCTGACCGTGGGCGGCTACTTCGCCAACTACTCTTCGGACGACGTGTGGTACCTGGGCAGCAGCCACCTGATGACGGCCGTGCCGAATGCGCGCCTGATCAATGTCAAGCTGGACAACGGCGTCGTCGTGTCCAACAACGGCAAGGACGGCAGCGTGTTCTACGCCCCGGTTGCTTCCTATGACGGCAGCAATACCGCGCTGTACATCGCCAACGAATGGAAGGTCAACGACAGGATCAAGATCGACGGCGGCGTGCGCCGCGAGCGCCAGAAGCTGGATGCTACGATCTCCAAGCTGGCCACCGGCGACACCGACAACAACCCGCTGACCATCTACAACAACAATACCTCGATGCCGACCGGCTCCAACACGGCGCTGAGCCGCACCGACTCCGCCAACAGCTTCACCGTCGGCGGCAACTACAAGCTGGCCAAGGACATGAGCGTGTTCGCCCGCGCCAATATGGGCCACACCTTCATCGCTTTCGACGACTTGCGCAATGCCGGCACCCAGGCCAAGGTCGACGACCGCAGCTTCCTGCCGACGCCGAAGATCAAGCAATACGAGGTAGGCTTCAAGACTGCAGGCCAGTTGTACAGCGCCTACATCAACTACTTCCACACCGATTTCGAAGGCATTGCCTTCCAGCAGATCCTGTCGAATGGCACCATCCTGAATTCGGTGTCCGGTTCCAAGGGCGACGGCGTGGAAGTGGAACTGGCGGTACGCCCGATCCGCGACCTGTCGCTGAGCCTGTCCGGCAACTGGCAGGATTCGAAGTACAAGGACAACCCGCTGACCGAAGGCAAGCTGGTGCAGCGCCAGCCGAAGCTGCAATACCGCTTCACGCCGAGCTACCGCATCGCGATGGGAGAGAACAATTCGCTCAAGCTGTACGGCACTTACACCTATGTCGGCGACCGTTGGGCCGACCAGTCCAACCTGCAATACCTGCCTTCGTACAAGACGGTGGACCTGGGCGCACTGTTCACCATCGGCGACAAGATCGACATCCGCCTGAGCGGCAATAACATCACCAACGAACTTGGCCTGACCGAAGGCAACTCGCGCCTGACCACGGGCGGCAGCGGCCCGATCAATGCCCGTCCACTGTTTGGCCGCAGCTGGGAGCTGTCGCTGGCCTACCGTTTCTGATGTCGTAACCCTCCCTAGTCCCAGTTCCCCTCCGGGCGTCGCAGGATTTTCCAAGGCTGCGGCGCCCTTTTTTTCGCTTGCACGTCGAGCTCTAGCATTCGCCCACCTCTTGGCCTAAGCTGACCAAGATGCCTGAATGAAAGGTCTCTATCAAGGGTTGCCTCGTGGTGTCCCTGCACTCCATCAACACTCTGCAGGCTGGCGTGGCCTTTGCCGAACCAAGGTCGAGCTGGATCGCGACCAGGAGGCCCAGGACCAGGACCGCCTGGGCAGCCGGCAGGCGCCCAACAAGCTGATCAGTTTTTCGGGGCCTGCGGCTGCAGGCGAGCCAGTGCAGTGACTGCCGGCAGGTAGCCCCCCGCCGCTGAGCGCCGGTACAACTCCAGGGCGCGAGCGTTGTCCTGGGGCAGTAGCTCGCCCTTTTCCAGCGCCTGCCCCAAGGTGAACTGCGCCATGCGGTCCTGTTTATCGGCGGCTTCTTCAATCAGCTTCAGGCCCTGCTGCGGCTCACCGCCTTCACGCAGCAGCCATGTCCCCAGCACGGCCATGGCCATGGCGTTGCCCTGGGCGCCGGATTTTTCCAGCAGTTCGCGCCCGCGCGCCAGGTCTTGCTCCCTGCCCCGCCCGATCAGCAGCGACATACCCAAGGTCATTTGCGCGCTGGCGCGGCCCTGGGCAGCAGCTTTCTCGATCCAGGCCCAGCCTTCGTCGGGAAGCCGTTCTGTTTGCTTCCCCATCATCAGCACATTGCCCAAGCCCTCTTGGGCGAGGGAAAAACCGTGTTCGGCGGACTGGCGCAGCCAGCGCATGGATTCGTCTTTATTGCGTTCGGTAACCTGGCCAGTTGCATAGGCCACGCTCAGGCGGTACATGGCTTCAGCGTCGCCTTGCAGCGCCAAGGCCTTGTCCTTCTCGAAGCTCGCTTGCAGTTGTGCGGGCGTCTTTTTGGGCTCGATGGCCCAGACATACTGTATTTTGGTCCAGGTCGGTTCAGTGCGGCCTACGCTCCCAGGCGGCGTGAACGCGCACTTGGCCAGTCCATCTTGCGCAGCCAGGTCCAGCTGGACGTGGCCGCTCGACTTTTCAACGCGCGACTCCAGCACCATGCCGTCCAGGCCAATCAGGAAGGCCAGGATGACCGTCCCGGTTTGCTCCTTGCGCAGTGCTTCCTTGGGCCATTCGGGTTTGGCGCAAGTCTTCAGGTCAGCGGAAATCTGCTTCGAGGCACTCCGGTCGAAACGTCCGGCCCCTTCCGCCTGGGCAGGCAGAATAGCCAGACTGGCCAGCAGGGCTGGCAAGACTTTCAGTAAGGTCATGATAGTTACTTGTCAGGAGTTTAACATTTTCCTCACTGTAACACGACTCGGCTTGCTGCGGAATGGACCACATTCTCAAAAACTGCTGGTAGGGTTTCATGGCATCCTCCACCAGGCGCTGGTGGCCTGCGGTTGGGCGACGGCAAGGGCTTCGCCGATCATCGGCGTGGCCAGCACCTGGCCGCGGGCGGCGGCCAGGGCCGTGATCTGTTCGAACGGGTCGTCCCAGCTATGCATGGCCAGGTCGAAGGTGCCGTTGTGGATTGGCAGCATGACCTTGCCGCGCAGGTCGATGTGCGCCTGCATGGTTTCCTTCGGCTGCATATGGATGTCCGGCCAGTTCGGGTCGTAGGCGCCGGTTTCCATCAGCGTCAGGTCGAAGGGGCCAAAGCGCTCGCCAATCTCGCGGAAGCCCTTGAAATAGCCGGTATCGCCACTGAAAAAAACTTTCAGGCTGCCGCTCTCGATCACCCACGAGGCCCACAGGGTCTTGTTGCTGTCCCACAGCGTGCGCCCGGAAAAATGCTGGGCCGGGGTGGCGGTGAGCTTCAGGCTGCCAGCCGTGGCCGACTGCCACCAGCCCAGTTGCTGCACCTTGGCCGCAGGCACACCCCAGGACACCAGGGTGTCGCCCACCCCCAACGGCGCCAGGAAGTATTCGGTCTTCGCTTCCAGCTCGCGGATGGCGGCGTAATCGAGGTGGTCGTAATGGTTGTGCGACAGGATCACGCCCTTGATCGGCGGCAGTTCGGCAATGCTGATCGGCGGCGCGTGGAAGCGGGCCGGGCCCGCCCACTGCACCGGCGAGGCGCGCTTGGAAAACACCGGATCGGTCAGCCAGAACTCGCCGTTGAGCTTCAACAGGATGCTCGAATGGCCCAAGCGGAACAGACTGTTGTCAGGCGCCGCCAGCAGCTGCTCGCTAGTGAGTGCTCGCACTGGCAGGGCTTGCGCCGGCACGGTATCGGCCGGTTTGTTGAAGGTGAAGTCCCACAGCACCTTGAGCATTTTCAGGAAACCCGGCTGCTGGCGCGGCGCGTCATTGCGGTAGGCAGGGCGAGAATCAGCGGCGTTATATGCAAGGCAAGTCATGATGAAGATTGCTCCAATCAGCAGGGTTCGTTTCATGTTCAGTTCGGAAGAATTACACTACACAGTGTAGTTTCTGTTTTGGGAAAAGTAAACTACCCGGTGTAAAATATTCTTTATGAACCAACCCGACAAACTCACCGACCGCAAGCGCGCCGCCATCATCACGGCCGCCATCGCCGAATTCCGTGCGCGCGGTTTCGAAGCCACCAGCATGGACCGCATCGCGGCCGAGGCCGGCGTTTCCAAACGCACGGTGTACAACCACTTCGCCAGCAAGGACGAGCTGTTCGAGCAGATCCTGCAGGAACTGTGGGATTGCAGTGCCGCCCTGAATGCCATCGGCTACCAGCAAGGCAAGCCGCTCAAGCCGCAATTGCTCGAACTGATGCGCCAGAAAATGGCCATGCTGCGCGACGACTACTTCCTCGACCTGGTACGCGTGGCCATCGCGGAAGCGATCCACGCGCCGCAGCGCGCCGGCGACATGATGACCAAGTTGGGCAAGAAGGAAGAAGGCGTGGCCAGCTTCCTGCGCGCGGCGCAGGAAGACAAGGTGCTGAAGGCGGGCGATCCGGCCTTTATGTCGCACATGCTGCAAGGCCAGCTGAAATCGTTCGCCCTGTGGCCGCAAGTGGCGATGGGCAAGGCACCGCTGACGCCGCAGGAACAGGAGGCGGTCATCACCGCCACCGTGGAAATGTTCCTGTCCTATTACGGCCTTAATTGAAGCGTACCGCGTACACCGGCGGCAGCGTGGTGGAAATGGTTTGCCAGTGCTCGCCGCCGTTGGTCGACAGCCAGGCCCCGCCGGTGGTGGAGGCCATCAGCAAGGTCTTGCCATCGTCAGCCACCGCCAGCCCATGGCGGTACACCAGGTCATAGCAATGTTCCTGCGGCAGCCCGCTGCGCAAGGTGCTGAAACTGGCGCCGCCGTCGGCAGTGCGATTGACCGCCAGCGCCGCTTCCACCGGCACCCGCTGCTGGTCGGCCACGGCCGGCACGAACCAGGCGGTCCTGCCGTCGCGCGGATGCACTGCCACAGCAAAGCCGAAGCTCGACAGCGGTGCGCTGACCTCTTCCCAGCTCTGCGCGTTGTTGCGCGACTGCCAGATGCCGTTATGGTGCTGGCACCACAGCACGTCCGGCTCGGCTGTACAGCGCACGATGCGGTGCGGGTCCTGCACGGCGCCGGCATCCTGCATCTCGGGCGGCATATAGCGCGCCGCCATGCCCTGGGTGCGCAGCTGCCAGCTCGCGCCGCCGTCGCGCGTCAGCCAGGCGCCGCCGCACGATACGCCGACCAGCACGGCATTGCTGTCGCGCGGGTCGACGCAAATGCTGTGGATGCCCGGCACGTCGTAGCCGCCGCCAAACCATTGCGTACGCTCCGGGACATTCCACAGCGCTTCCACCAGTTGCCAGCTTTCGCCGCGGTCGCCGGAACGGAACAGGCCCCCGGGCAAGGTGCCGGCCCACAGCACGCCAGGCTGGTCCGGGCCGCCTGTTTCCAGCGACCAGACCTGCTTCAGGGTCCAGTCGACCTTGTCGCTGCTGTCCTGCGGCTTGGGCGGATAGGCCGGCACTGCGATTTCCTTCCACAGCGCGCTGCCGGCGTCGCGCCGGTGCAGCTTGGCGCCAAAGTGCCCCAGGTTCAGGCAGGCATACGTGGCGCCATCGCGCACATCGTACAGCACCATCGATACCGGATCGCCGAAAAAGGACTTGCCCTCTTCCAGCGTCCATTCGCCATTGCGGTAAGCCAGTTCGAACAAGCCCTTGCGGCTTGCAATAAAAGCGCGGTCTGCCATGTCATCCTCCCGATAGGGCTTGCAGCACGTAGATCCTGGAATCACTGCGCAGCGGCTCGTCGAGCTCACTGCGCTTGCCGTCGATGAACACCACGACGTTGGCACGCAGGCGGCCCTGTTCGTCCAGGACGTAGGCCCCCAGGCGCGGATTTGCGGCAAAGGCCCCGTCCAGCGCTGCGCGCAAGGTGGCTGCCCGGGTTTCCAACGTCGGAACCGGCAGGAAGCGCGCCAACTGCTGGGTAAAGATGATCTGGGCCATGGGAAAGCTATTCTAGCCTGCTTTGGCCTACAATAAACTCGTGTGCATAACCGGAGCCACACATGGGCATCACCCCGCAGGAACTCGAGCTGTTGATGCATGAAGTGGAGCAGGAAGACCCGATCGACTTTGCCGATCTGCCTTTCGACGAACAGGAATTGCGCGCCCTGGTCGCCAGCCATCTGTGCGAAATGGCCGACGCCATGGAGCGCTTCAGCGAAGAAGACCGCCGCCTGACCCTGCTGGCGGTGGCGGCCAAGCTGGTGCTGGAAAACCTGGTGCTGCACGTACAGCTGCTAAGGCGCCACGGCTTGCCGCTCAACGAACAGACGTCCGCCCTGCTGTCGCGCCTGCGCAAGGGCGACAGCGGCGGCAGCGGCGACAGTTAAACGCGTTCTGCCGGCTGCAGCATATTGCGCGCCAGGCGCAGGCCGAACTTGCCGATGCCCTGGTCCCACGGCGTGAAGCGCGGCAGCTGGTACCAGTCCGTCTCGCCGCGGCTGGCGCCCCACGAGGTCGATACCGCAACCTCAAAGCCCATCTCGCGCACCATGGCGACATGCTCGGGCAGGTAGTCCTGGCCCGGTTTGCCGTTCGGATAGGCGAACGCGCGCACCGGCGCATCGAGCGCCGCTTCCAGCGCCGCCCTGCCCTGCGCGATTTCCTGCCGCGCCTCCGCAGCCGGCAAGCGCGCCAGGATCGGGTGGTTGACCGTGTGGCCGCCGATGCCCATGCCGGCCGCATGCATCTTGCGCAACTGCGCGCCGCTCATCATCAGGTCGCGCGGCAGCTCTGCGCCGGACAGGGCGGCCACCTTGCCGACCTGCTGCAGGCGCTGTTCCATCGGCAGGTATTTGAGCTGGCCGATCAGGGCGCCGATGGTGCTGCGGCGCGTCTCCCAGCTATCGATGGCGTGGCGCCCCAGGCCAAGCGTCGTGGCGTCGAACACCTCGCCCGGCGCGCGCCGCACCGCTTCGATCACGGTATCGTTCCACATGCGGCCGCCATCGAGGAAGCCGGTGGCAATAAAGAAGCTCGCGTGCAAGCCATGCTTCTGCAGCAGGGGCAGCGCCACTTCGGCATTGTCGGCATACCCGTCGTCGAAGGTGATGCAGGCGCTGCGCGCGGGCAGCCTGCCCTCGGCGCCCAGCCGCACCGCATCCAGCAGCGGCAGCACATTGAAGCGCGACTTGAGCCAGCAAAGCTGGCGCTCGAACTGCTCGCGATGCACCTCGCCCGGGAACAGCGGATCCTGCGCCGGCAGCACGCGGTGGTAAATCAGGATGGCCGGCGCACGCCTGCCGCCGCCGGACAGCAGCGACAAGGCGCCCCGCTCCAGTTGCCGCTTAAGCCACACTTTCCGCCTCCTTTTCCAGCGCGGCGGGCGCTTGCGCCGCCTGTTCTTTCAAGGTCTTCTGCACCAGCAGGCGGGTCGCCACCATGATCACCATGATGTAGTAAGGCACGTCGAAATAGGCCAGGCTGAGGAAGGCGCCGCCGACCATGAAGCCGATCAGGCTCACCTGCAGCATGCGCACCAGCCGGATGGCCCATTCCAGCTCAGGCTGCTCGCCGGCGTGCCTGATCACCCAGGTCCCGTTGCGCCAGACCACGAGGTACAACAGCAGGAAGAGCGCCAGGCCGACATAGCCATGTTCGCCCAGCACCTGGAAATAGATGCTGTGGGCGGCATGGATATCGTCCGGATTCGGGGCGTAGAGCTGGAAGACGAACTTGTTGTAGATCTGGTAGCCGCCGCCGAACAGCGGATGGTCGTTGGCCAGGTTGAAGGCCATCTTCCAGGCGTTGATGCGGCCCATCGCCGAGCTGTCCTGCTCGTAAGTGTTGATGGTATCGATCCGGCTGTGCCATTGTTCCGGCATGAACACCAGCGCCAGCGGGGCCAGCACCACCATCAGTGCACCCAGCTTCAACTTTTCCTGGCTCTTCAGCCAGAGGAAGCCGAGCATGGCTGCCAGCGCCACTGCCGCGCCGCGGGAATAGGAACCCAGGGCAGCCAGCACGCACAGGCCGGCAGCAGCCCACATGGCGCGCCTGCCCCATTTGCTGGAGATCAGGCCGCCGAGGAACAGCATCAGCGGCACCACCATGATCAGGGCCAGCGCGATCTCGTTATTCCCTTCGATGAAGGTGCCGGTCGGTCCCCACACGCGGTAGGCGCCGGCGCTGCGGATGGTGAACAGGCCGCCTTTCACGCCATAGAAGCCGAGCGAGACCACGATGGCCCACACCACCATTTCAATGTCCTTGCGGGTGCGCACCAGCATGGCCACGACCAGGGTCATGACCATGATCTTCACGACCTTGTTCAGCAGCGGCAAGGGGTTTTCCGGGCCGATGGCAAACAGGGTCGTCAGGCACATCCAGCCCGTGAACGCCACCAGGATCCAGGTCAGGGCGGTATTCGGGAATTTGACGTCCCTCGGCCTTGCCATCATTGCCAACACCGTGGTCCCCGCGATGATGGCGGCGAACGGCATGCTTTGCGCCCAGCCCCAGCTCTGGGTGTGCGGGTTCATCACGCTGATCCAGATCCACAGCACGGCGCCATAGAAGGGCCGCTTGAAAACGAACGGCAGCGAACCGAATACGATCAGGGTGATCAGTATGTCGCGCATGGCGCCTCCAGGCTTACTTCGTCAAGGCGTTCCATGGGGTCTCCAGCTTGGTCACGCAATAGCGGTATTTGCCGCTCTTTTCCGGCAGGATTTCCGGCACCAGTTCCACGTCGATCTTCACCTGCTTGCCCATGCGCGCATGGAAGCCCGCTTCGACTGCCTGCCGCGCCTTGTCGTCGAACAGGCCATCGTACACGATCTGCACGCGGGTCCAGTCCAGCGTTTCCTGGATCACCTTAAAGGCGCGCACCGCCGGCAAGTCGCGCATGATGTAGGCCAGCGCGGCGCTGTGGATCAGGGTGCCGTCCTGGTTGATCAGGAAGTCGGTGGTGCGGCCGTGGATTTCCTTCAGCACCGGCAAGGTGCGGCCGCAGCTGCATGGCTCGGTGTCCAGCGCGCCGACGTCGCCGGTGCGGTAGCGGATGAAGGGGAAATCGCCCGACTGCAAATGCGTCACGACGATCTCGCCCGATTCGCCAGGCGGCAGTTGCCGGCCTTCCGGGTCCAGCACTTCGATCACGATGTCTTCGCTGGTGATGTGCAGCTTGCCGGCCGGGCACTGGTGGGCGATGAAGCCGGAATCGCGGCCGCCGTAGCCATTGGCCACCGGGCAGCCGAACACGCGCTCGATCTGCTCGCGCTGCGACTGGTACAGGCATTCGGAAGTGACGAAGGCCACGCGGATGCCCAGCTTGTCGAGCCGGATGCCCTTGTCTTCTGCATGCGAGGCAATGCGCGCCAGCACGGTCGGATAGCCGAACAGCATCTTCGGCTTGCGCTGGCGGATGCGTTCCACGTGGCCGTCCAGTCCTGCTTCGGTGGTGGCGAAAGCCGACATCAGTTCGGTGCGCATCAAGGTGTCGCGCACCATGCGCACGCGGTCCTGCGCGCTCAACTCGATCGGCGAGCCCCAGATCACGATCTCGCGGTCGCCGATGTCGACATTCCACCAGCGCGTGGCGCGCCATTTGGCGGCGACGTCGTGGCTGACGCGGTGGCGCCCGACGAAGAAGGTCAGCGGCGCGCCGGTGGAACCGCCGGTGTTGTAGCGCACCAGGTTCTGGGCATCATCGGCTTTTAGCGCTTCGATATTGTCGCGGATGGCAGCCTTGTCCAGCAGCGGCAGGCGCACCAGGTCCGGCACGCCATGAAAGTCGCGCACGGCATCGAAGCCGATGCGGGCAAAGGCTGCGCGGTAATACGGCACGTGCTGCTGGGCGCGCAGCAGCAGGGCGCGCAAGCGTTCGATCTGCAATTCCTGCAGCCGGGCCGGCGGCCAGTACTGGGTCTGCTCCATATGGCGGCGCACGGCCACGCTGCTGTGCTTTTTGAGCTTTTCATGCAGCGGGAACAGCACGCCGGAAACCAGGGCGGTATAGATCATGGGCGTCGCCCTCCTTTGCTGGCCAGGGCCTGGCGGTAAACATCCAGCAGGCGCGGCTTGACGCTGGACCAGGCATATTGCGCCACGCTGGCGCGCCCGGCGCTGCGCAGCGCCTCGGCCAGCGCCGGTTGTTCGGCCAGGCGCAGCACGGCTTGCGCCATGGCGGCCGGATTGGCCGGCGGCACCAGCAGCGCGGTTTTGCCGTCTTCCACCACGTAGGGCACGCCGCCGACGTTGGTGCTGACCACCAGGGCGCCGCTGGCCAGGGCCTCCAGCACGGAATTGGGCATATTGTCTACCAGGCTGGGATTCAGCATAACGTCGGCATTGCGGTACAGGGCCGGCATGTCGGCAGTATCGACGCGGCCGGTAAAGCGGACAGCGTGCGCCACACCCAGTCCCTGCGCCAGTTGTTCTAGTTCGCTGCGCAGCGGGCCGGAACCGGCCACCGTGAGCGTGGCCTCGGGATGGGTTTGCCGGATGATGGCGAAAGCGCGCAGCGCGCTGGCGTTGTCGTAGATGTCTTCCAGGTTGCGCGCCACCAGCAGGCGCAAGGCGCCGCGAGCGCGCGGCGCCGCGTCGGCAGCAAAGCGCTCCAGGTTGACGATGTTGGGCACCACTACCGAATCGATGCCGTGCTGGCGGAATACGTGCGCCAGGAAGCCCGAAGGCACGGCCAGGGCGGCGCAGCGGCGCAGGCTGGGGCGCATCCAGGCCGCGGCCTGCTTGAGGAAGTTGGCGGCCTCGCCGCCGCGGTAATTGACCACCACCGGCGTGCCGCGCAGGTGCGCGATCCAGATCGCCGGCGCGGCAAACAGGTGCCAGGACCAGCCGGAATTGGCCATCACATGGAATACCTGCACGCGGCCGGCGGCGCGCCACAGGTCCGCCAAATACGGCAGCATGCGGAACAGGGCCCGCACGCCGCGCACCTTGCCGGCCCAGGCCGGGCGGTACGGCGCGTTGGTCTGCACGAAATCGACCGCGATGCCGGCCTCGCGCAGCAAGCCGGCCAGCTGCAGGGCCTGGTTGGCCATGCCGCCGGAAGGCGGCGGCAGCGGCCCGACCAGGGCAATGCGCTGCACTTCCGGCGCCTCCTCGGCGCGCGGCACGGCGGCAAATGCTTGCTGCGGCGCGTTCATGCCAGTGCTTTCTCCGTGATGCTGCCGTACACATTGCGGTAGCGCGCAACGCTGGCGGTCCAGTTGCGTTCTTCCTCCACGAAGCGGCGCCCCGACTGGCGGAATGCCTGCCATGTCTGCGGCGCTTCCAGCAATGCCAGCACCTGCTGCGACAACGATGCGGCATCGCCGGCGGTAAACAGCACGCCGGTGCGGCCGTCGTCGATCAGTTCCTTGTGGCCGCCCACGTCCGAGGCCACCATCAGGCGGCCCTGGGCCATGGCTTCCAGCGGCTTGAGCGGCGTCACCAGGTCGGTCAGGCGCATCTTGTGTCGCGGGTAGCACAGCACGTCCACCAGGTTGTAATAGCGCTGTACTTCGCTGTGCGGCACGCGGCCGGTGAAGACCACCTTGTCCGCGATGCCGAGCGCCCTGGCTTGCGCGCGCAGCGCGGCGTCCTGCGGCCCACCGCCGACCAGCAGCACGCGGATCTCCTGGCGCTGCGCCAGCATGGCCGGCAGGGCGTTGAGCAGGATGTCTAGCCCCTCGTAGGCGTAGAAGGAACCGATGAAGCCCAACACGGTCTTGTCTTCCAGGCCCAGTTGCTGCGCCAGCGCTTCATCGCGCGCGCCGCCGACCGAGAAGTCGCCGATATCGACGGCGTTCGGGATCACTTCGATTTTTTTGGCCGGAATGCCGCGCCCGATGATCTCGCTGCGCAAGCCTTCGCAAATCGTGGTGGCCGCGTCGACGCGTTGCAGTGCCCAGGTTTCCATGGCGCGCGTCAGGCGGTAGCGCAGGCCCCATTCCTTGCTGGTGCCGTGGTCGACGGCGGCGTCTTCCCAGAAGGCGCGGATCTCGTACACGACAGGGATGCCGAGCTTGCGGCCAACGCGCAGCGCCGCCACGGCGTTCAGTGCCGGCGAATGCGCGTGCAGCACGTCTGGCTTCACTTCCTGCGCCACTTCCAGCAGGCGAGCTGCCAGCGCGTTGATCACCGCCACCTGGTTCAGCACCGGCAGCTGCGCCAGCGGCCCGCTGGCTGGCGCCGTGCGGTAGAACTCCAGGCCATCGACCGTCTCGCGCGGCGCGCCGCTAGCGCCCTGTTTCGGGCTGGTGATATGGAAAGTCTGCCAGCCGCGCGCGCGCTGGGCCTGCAAAATGGAACGCGTGCGGAAGGTATAGCCGCTGTGCAGCGGGATCGAATGGTCCAGCACGTGCAGGATACGGATACTCATGCCTGCATCTCTTTTTTCAGGAAGGCTTCAAACATCAGCAGGGACCAGATCGGGGCGCTGTAGTCGCGCCGGCCTGACAGGTGCTGCTCCACCAGTTCGCGCAGGAAGTCCTGGTTGAACATGCCGGTGTCGGCCAGGGTCGGCCCCAGCAAGGCTTGTTGCACGCGCTCGCGCAGTGGGCCGCGGAACCACGCCGCCAGCGGCACCGCGAAGCCCTGCTTGCGGCGGTACAGGATATCGTGCGGCAGGTACTTCTCCATCGATTTCTTGAAGATGTACTTGCCTTCGCTGCCCTTCAGCTTCATCTCCGGCGGCAGGCCGGAAATCCACTCGACCAGCTTGTGGTCCAGCAGAGGCACCCGCACTTCCAGCGCGTGCGCCATCGAAGCGCGATCCACCTTGGTCAGGATGTCGCCCGGCAGGTAGGTCTTCATGTCCAGGTACTGGATCATCGACAGCGGATCGTCGGTCGGCGATTTGGCCGCGTGGCCGCGCATCACGTCGATCGCGCCATAGCCCTGCAGGCCGGCGCGGAACCTGGGCGAGAACAGGCGTGCGCGCATGGCATCGGACATGATCGACACGCCGTGGAAATAGCCCTCCACCAGGTCGCGCGAGAGCGCTTCGAAAGTGGTCTTGGCGCGGAACACGCGCGGCGCCCAGTCGGCCTTCGGATACACGCGACCCAGGGTGCCGAACACCGGCTTGCGCAGCGCTTGCGGGATGCGTCCGCGCACGCTCTGCTCGGCCATCGCATAGCGGTAGCGGCGGTAGCCGGCCAGGTTCTCGTCGCCGCCGTCGCCCGACAGCGCAACTGTGACGCGCTTGCGCGCCAGCTGGCACACGCGATAGGTCGGGATCGCCGAACTGTCGGCATACGGTTCGTCGTACAGGTGGGCCAGGGTGTCGAGCAGCCCGTAGTCGTCGGTGTCGACGGTTTCCACGAAATGGTCAGTCTTGTACAGCTGCGCCACCTGTTGCGCGTATGCCGACTCGTCGAAGGCCTTGTCCTTGAAGGCGATCGAGCAGGTGTGCACGGCGCCTTCGTCAAGGCCGGCCATCATGGCCACCACGGCGGAGGAATCGACGCCGCCCGACAGGAAGGCGCCCAGCGGCACTTCGGCCATCAGGCGGATCTTCACCGCCTCGCGCAGGCGCTCCACCAGCTCGCCCTGGGCATCGCTCTCGGTCATCTTTTCGTGCAGCTTGAACGGCACGTCCCAGAACTGCTCCGGCGCCGCCAGCGGCGCGCCGACTTTCTGCGTCAGGCGAAAGCCCGGCGACAGCTTGAGCGCGCCTTTGTAGATGGTTTTCGGCTCCGGCACGTAGCCGTAGGCGAAATAGTCTTCCACCGCCTGCGGGTCGATCTCGCGCGGCAGCGAAGGATGCATGCGCAGCGCTTTCAGTTCGGAACTGAAGGCAAACCAGCCGTCCGGCGTCATGGCGTAGTACAGCGGCTTGACGCCCAAGCGGTCGCGCGCCAGGAACATCACCTGCTTGTTGCGGTCCCACAGGCCGATGGCGAACATGCCGCGGAAGTGGTGCACGCACTCCTCGCCCCACTGTTCCCAGGCGTGCACGATCACTTCGGTGTCGCTCTTTGTCTTGAACGTGTGGCCGAGCGCTTTCAGCTGCGCGGTCAGTTCGCGGTAGTTGTAGATCTCGCCGTTGTAGCAGACCATCACGCTGCCGTCTTCGTTGCCAAGCGGCTGCTGGCCGAGCGCGATGTCGATCACCGACAGGCGGCGGTGGCCAAAGCCCACGCCCGGCTCGATATACACATCGCCCTCGTCGGGCCCGCGATGATGCTGGGTGTCGTTCATGCGGCGCAGCAGCGCCTCGTCCACCGCGCGCCCGCCGCGCGCATCCATGATCCCTGTTATTCCGCACATGATGGTACTGGCTTTCTTATCTTGAGCTTGCGTTCGCACAAGCTGTCGTACATGTCCTGGTAACCGGCCACCATGGCCGGCATGCTGTACTTGCGCAGCACCCGCTCCCGGCCGGCCTGGCCGTGGCGGCGCGCCAGCGCCGGCGCTTCCACATAGTGCTTCAGCGCGGCCGCCATGGCCGCCGCGTTCGACGGCGGCACCAGCTGGCCGGTGATGCCTTTTTCGATCACTTCCGGTATGCCGCCCACGCGCGTGCCCACCACCGGCAAGCCGCTGGCCATGGCTTCCAGGGCCGAGCCGGGCGTGCCCTCGGCGATCGAAGACATGGCGAAGACGTCGAAGCTGCGCAGGATCTCGGGCACGTCGTCGCGCGCGCCCGGCAGCCATACCGCGTCGGCAATGCCGGCTGCCGCTGCCTTGTCGCGCAGCTTTTGCAGCAGCGGCCCGTCGCCGACAATCGCCAGCCGCAGGCGTTCGCTCTGCTGCGGCAGCAACTGGCGCAACAGCAGGAAGGCATCCATCAAGGTCGCGTGGTCTTTCACGTCCTGCACACGGCCGACGGCGCCGATCACGATCTCGCCTTGGTTGAAGAAGGGACGCGCCTCGCTGTCGCCGCGCACGCGGAAGCGCTCGGTGTCGATGCCGTTGGCCAGCAGGCGGCTCTTGGCGGGCGGCACGCCGATCACGTCGCGGTTCCACTGCTCCATGGCAGCCGAATTGGCATAGCACACGTCGTAGAACGGCAGCATCAGGCGGCGCAGGAAATTGTGCTTGCGGTTGCTGCCGTCTGGATCGGTGTGGTCACGGCCGTGGGCGCCGTTGACGCGCACCGGCACCCCGGCCAGCAGCGCCGTTGGCGCGTATTCGATGGCCGAGAAGTTATAGGTATGGAGCACGGCCGGCTGTAGCGCGCGCAACAGGCGCCACAGCACGCCATGCGTGGCGGGCGACAGGCCGGGTTGCTTGCCGAGGGTGTGCACGGCGACGCCGGGCTTGCTGATGCGCTTGACGAAGTCCGGGTTGACGCGCGTCAGGCAGACGATGGCGTGGCGGTATCGCTCGGCAGGCATGCGGTTGATGCGCTCGACCATGAGGTTTTCCATGCCGCCAAAATCCAGGGCATACGTCAGGTGGACGATGAGTGGGATGTCGTTCATGGCAGGGAATCAGGGACGCCGGGTGGCGGCCAACGCCTGGTCCAGCGGCTCGAGGTTGCTATCCAGGAAGGCGCGCATGGCGGCACGCGCCGCTGCCGGGTCTTCATCATAAGGCGCAAACACCATCACGGCTGCGCCATCGCCGTTGCCGGCCAAGAGCTTGCCCTTGATCTGCAGCAGCTTGCCGACGTAATTGCTGCTGGTCAGGCTGCCGTTGACCCAGTACCACTGCCACACGAGCAGGCGCCGCCCTTCAAAGCCCAGCATGGCTTCGCGCACGGCCATATGGCGGCCGCCGAAATTCTCGTCGCGCAGGCCCGAACTGTTTTCGTGGAACGCGGCCTTCTGCTGGCCGATGCGGTTGGTCGAGCTGACCAGCTTGGCGCTGCCCGGGGCGTCGCGGTAGAACAGCACAGTCAGGCCGACCGGCTGCTGGCCGGCAAAGAACTGGCGCAGCGTGCTGCTGGCCGGGGCATAGTCGGGCTGCCAGGTGGTGAAAGCCGGCCCGGCCGGGGTCGGCGAGGCCAGCGCCAAGCTGGCTGCCGGGGCGACCGCCGTGGCCTGGTCGGCGCGCGACGCCAGGGCCGGCCACACCGCCAGCACGGCCAGCACGGCGGCCACGCCGCCAGCCAGCGGGCGCACTGGCAGTGGCGGCGCCGGCCGCGGCGCGGCCGGGGCATTGTGCGCCGCCGGGCCGTCTTCGCGCCAGAAGCTGCCGACCCAGAACAGCAGCAGCATCACGATCCCGAAGAACAGCCAGCCGTAAATCAGGTGGTCGACCCCCACCGCCAGCGTCATGCCGCTCAGGTGGCCCATCATCACGATCATGTAGGCGCGCACGCCGTTGGCCGCGATGGGCACCAGCACCGAGGCCAGGATGAAGGCGGCACGGCGCCATGCAGTGCGGTAGCTCAAGTAGGAAAACAGGCAGCCGAGCGTGATCGACGAGATCAGGTAGCGCAGGCCGCTGCAGGCATCGACCACCGACCAGTTGCCGCTGGGGATGGCGAAGTTGTTCCCTTCGCGCAGGACCGGAATGCCGGTCAGGCGCAGCGCCTGGACGGTGAAGTTGGCGGTCAGGTCGATCAGCGGCGGCACCAGGCTTTCGCCGACCGGCACCGCGAACAGGAGGAAGGCCAGCGGGAACACCAGGGCGCCGGCAATGCGCTTGCCCAGCACGGCCAGCACGGTCAGCGGCAGCATGGCTGCCAGCGCGTACTGGCGCACGATGCCCACTTCGGCCAGATCGGCCAGCAGCCAGGCCGCGCCGCAGCCGGCCAGCAAGAGCAAGGCCGGCCAGCACGGCTGCAGCGGCAGTTGCTGCAGCGCCGCGCGCTCGCGCCACACCAGCCACAGGCTGATCGGCAGGATCAGGAAGCCGTGCGCAAAGGTTTCGGAGCGTTCCCAGATCTGGGCGACGCTCCAGGCGGTTTCATGGAACACCAGCAGCGGCAGCAGCATGACCAGCGCCACCAGCAGCGCATTGCGGGCGTCCGCTACAGGTCCGGTTGCCGCGCCGGGCGTCGCGGCTGGTCCACTGGAAGGCAAGGTATTCATGCTGGTGTCCATAGGGCTGGGGCTGCGCCAGCTTCCTGCGCAGCAGGGGTTTCGATCATGCGGTCCAGGGGCGCCAGCCGGGCATCCCAGCTGTAGTCCGCCACCACGCGCGCGCGCGCCGCGGCGCCAAGTGCGTCAAGCCCGCTTGCCGGGCCGTCCAGGGCAGCGGCGGCGGCGGCAATCCAGCGCGCGGCATCGTCAGCCAGCAGCAGTTCGCGCCCCACTTGCGCATCGATGCCTTCCAGCGCTTGCGGCGTCACCAGCACGGCTTTCGCCATCGCCATCGCTTCCAGCACCTTGTTCTGGATGCCGCGCGCGATGCGCAGCGGCGCCACCGACAGCGCGGCGTGCGCCACATAGGCCCGCACGTCAGGGACGGTCCCTGTCACGGTAATGCCGGGCCGCGCCGCCAGCGCCTGCACCTCTGCCGACGGGCGGGCGCCGACGATCACGAAGCGCGCCGCAGGATCGCGCTCGCGCAGGGCCGGCAGCACCTCGTCCGCGAACCATTGCACCGCATCGATATTCGGCCAGTAGTCCATGGCGCCGCAAAACACCAGCGCCTTTTCACCGGGCGCGTAGGGGTTGGCGTAGCTGCCCGGCGCGAAGAACGCCGTATCGACGCCGTTGCTGAAGGAGCCGATGCGCGCAGCGCTTTCCGGCGCCAGGCGGCGAAACAGTTCGGCCTCCGGCGCGGAAACGAAGAGCGAGGCGTCGAAGCTGGCGGCCACCTGGCGTTCATAGCGCAGCAGGCGGCTGGCTTCGTAGCTGAAGACCGCACTGGCCGGCCACGGCTTGCGCTCGGCGTACTGGCGCCATTTGTCGGAATCGACGTCGACCAAGTCGATCACCCGGCGCGCTTGGGGCCAGGCCTCGGCGTACTGCGCCATCGGCGAGGAAAATACCACGATGCGGCCGATGCCATGCCGGCGCATGGTGTCGTCGACCCAGCGCTGCATGCCGGCATGGCGGTAATAGTCGTAGGACAGGGCGCGGTTGCGCAGCACGGCGCCCAAGCTGCGCACGCGCGCGCTGCGCGGCGCCAGCGGCAGGAAATGCGACGAGGCGCAGGTCTCCTGCAGCACGGGCACGTGCTGCCAGTCGTCCGGATCGTCGACAAAGGTGGCCAGGTGCACGCGGTAGCGTTGCGCCAGATGCTTGAGCAAATGCCAGGAGCGTATCTTGTCGCCCTTGTTGGGCGGATAGGGCATGCGATGCACCAGCAGCAGCAGGTCTTCCACGATTTACCCCAGGTTCTTGACGATGAAAGGGCCGAGCGCATTGGCCAGCGGCAGCGGCATTGCCTTCCACAGCTTGATGAAAAGCTGGTATTTCGGGTTCAGCGGATTCACGTCCGGCAGCGCGTCGGCCGCGAACAGCTGGTATTCGTAAGGCAGCGGCTGGGCGGTGAAGCCCCAGTTCTTCTTGAAGTCAAAAGCGCCGGTGCCCTTCTTGCTGCGGCCAAAGTCGAACATGCGGCAGCCTTTGGCGGCCGCAGCCTGCATCAGGTTCCAGTACATGAAGTCATTGCCGGCCACCTCGCGCGCAAGGTCCATGCCGCCGCCGTAGTAGGGCAGCACTTCGTCGCGGAAGAAGAAACTCAGCACGCCGGCCACCAGCTGGCCGTCCTGCGTGATGACGCGCACTTCGCAGTCGTCCTTGAAGGTTTCCTTGAGCAGGGCGAAATACTTCTTCGGAAAGACCGGCGTGCCCAGGCGGTGCACGCTGTGGGCGTAGGCGGTGAACATGCGGTCGACGTTGTCGTCCACCTCGCCTTGCAAATTGAGCTTGATGCCCTTGCGCACCATCGCGCGCTGCTTGCGCGGGATGGCGTTCATGTTTTCTTCGTCGTTGCCGCTGATCGCCTTGCGGAAGGTGTAGTACAGGTCCTTGCCCTGCCATTTCGGGTCGCCGGGATGGGCCGGTGCATAGTTGCGGTATTCCAGGTGGCCCACGCCGAGCGCGGCGGCCAGCTCTTCGGCGGCCTGGTCCAGCAGCTTGCGCGCGGTGTCGGTGGTCGCTGCCACGCCGCCGTAGACGCAGAACGGCAAGGAGGCGAGGTAGTGGCCGAACATGCGGCTCTTCATGCGCGCCAGCGGCAGCACGCCGGTGATCACGCCGCCCTCTTCCACGTAGAAGAACCAGGTCGGGTGGCGGTAGCATTGCTCGATGATGGTCTGCCAGCCGCTGCGGTGGAAGAAGGTCGCTTCGGGGCAGGCCTGGACGAAGGCGTCCCAGCGGGCGCGCTCTTCGGCGCCGCTGCCGAGCAGCTGCACCAGAACCGGCAAGGCGGCAGCCGCGTCATCAGGGGCGGGCACTTGTGCCTGATCCTGGTTTACCGGTTTGCCGGCGGCCACTGCCAGCGCCGTCGCCGCTTCCGCCTCCGCCTTGGCCCGTGCCGCGCGGCGCTCGGCCGCTGCTTCGATAATCGAGGTCATTGCTGCCCCAGGAAAATGCGGTCCATGCGATCCCACGCGAAATCGCGCGTCAGGGCCCTGATGCGCGACTCCATGCGGTGCAGGTTGACGTAATGGCGGAAGCGCGTCTTCAGTCCCAGCCCTTCAGGGCGCGGCTGGCCCGGATCGAGCTCCCACGGGTGGCAGTAGAAGATGGCCGGCTGGCCGTCTTCCCTGTTCACGCGCCGCATCATGCCGCGCGACAGCGCATACGGCAGCAGGCGGAAATAGCCGCCGCCGCCGGCCGGCAGGTTGCGCTGGCCGATGCGCACGGTGGTGATCGGCACTTCCAGCAAGCCTTGCGCGCCGTTCGGGTGGAAGGCAAAGCGCGGCGCATCGGGCATGCCGTAATGGTCGTGCGCAATCGGGTAGATCGAGGAGCTGTAGCGGTAGCCCGCTTCCTGCAGCACGTCGAGCGCCCACAGGTTGCCCGGGCCGATCGAAAAGCTGGGCGCGCGGTAGCCGATCACCTGCTGGCCGCCGATGTCTTCCAGGATCTTCTTGCTGCTCGAGATATCGTCCATGAACTGCTCGCGCGACTGGTCGGAAGCGCGCAGGTGGCCATAGCCGTGGCTGGCCAGTTCATGGCCGCCGGCCACGATGCGCCTCACCATGTCCGGATAGCGTTCGGCGATCCAGCCCAGGGTGAAGAAGGTGCCCTTGGCCTGGCCGTCGTCCAGGACGGCCAGCACGCGGTCGATGTTCGCCTCGACCCGGCATTCGCGCTGCGGCCAGCTCTCGCGGCTGATGTGCGGCGCGAACGCCGACACCTGGAAGTAGTCTTCCACGTCGATCGTCATTGCATTGCGAACGGCCGCGCCCATGTTCAGCCCCGCGCCTTCAGCCAGTCCAGCACGATGGCGGCAATGCGCTCGGCGGCGCGGCCATCCCAGAAGTGCGGGATGCGGCCGGCCTTGCCGGCGCCGGCCAGCTGCGCCTCATAAGCCGCCCAGATATGCGCCGGGTCGTTGCCGGCAATGGTGTTGGTGCCTTCGTCGACAGTGATCGGGCGCTCGGTGTTGTGGCGCAGCGTAATGCATGGCGTGCCGAGCGCGGTGGTCTCTTCCTGGATGCCGCCGGAATCGGTCAGCACCACGCGCGCATCGCGCATCAGGCCCAGCATCTCGAGGTAGCCCATGGGCGGCAGCAGCAGCACTTCCGGGCGGTCCAGCAGGTGGCTCAGGCCGAATTTCTCGATGGTGGCGCGGGTGCGCGGGTGCACCGGGAAGATCACCGGCGTGCGTTCCGAAATCCTGGCGGCGGTTTCCAGCAAGCCTTGCAGCACGGCCTTGTCGTCCACGTTCGACGGCCGGTGCAGGGTCAGCACGGCGTATTCGCCCTTGCCTGCCTTGAAGTCCGGGCGCCCGGCGCCGGCCGCTATCTGCGGCGCCGGGATGGCGCGCGCCAGGTTGGCGCGCAGGGTATCGATCATCACGTTGCCGACGAAGTGCACTCGACCGCCGGCGATGCCTTCCCTGGCCAGGTTGTCGGCGCCGCTCTCCTCGGTGGTGAACAGCAGGTCCGACAGCTGGTCGGTCAGCACACGGTTGATTTCTTCCGGCATGGCGCGGTCGAAGCTGCGCAGGCCCGCTTCCACGTGGATCACCGGCACGCCCTTCTTGGCCGCCACCAGCGCGCAGGCGATGGTGGAATTGACGTCGCCCACCACCAGCACGGCTGCCGGCTGCACTTCATCCATGGCCGGCTCGAAGCGCTTCATCACTTCGGCGGTCTGCTGGGCGTGGCTGCCGGAGCCGACTTCCAGGTTGATGTCCGGGCTCGGGATGCCCAGCGCATCGAAATACTGCTGGTTCATGGCAACGTCGTAGTGTTGGCCGGTGTGCACCAGCAACGCCTCGACCTGCGGCTTGCGCTGCGCGAAGGCAGCCATGATGGGCGCCATCTTCATGAAGTTCGGCCGCGCGCCGACCACGCATAGGATTCGGAAGGCACTCATTCGTTGCTGTCCTGTTGGATATTGTAGGAGGACGGCGAACGCACGATCTTCTTCAGGATCGACAGCACCGACGTCAGCGATTTTTCGACGCGCATCATGCGCTCGTCCAGCACGGCCGGGTACTGGTTGCCGAAGCTGAGGCCGCCAGCGCCGGCGTCATGCATGGCCGCGCCATCGGCGCCGTCGGCAGCCGCTTCGGGCGGCGGCGGCTGGAATTCCTGCGCGATATCGCGGATCACCGTGTCGACGTCGGCATCGGTGAATTCCTGCATCTCTTCCAGGAAGCCCATCAGCAGCAGGCGGTCCATCAGGTGGTTGGTCTTGCGCGGGATGCCGCCGGTATATTCGAACACGGCAGCATAGGCAGCCGGCGTCAGGTGCGGGTTGCCGCGCCAGCCGACGGTGCGCATGCGGTGCTCGATATAGGCATTGCTTTCGCTGCTGTCCATCGGTCCCAGGTGGTAGGTCGCAATCACGCGCTGGCGCAGCTGCGACATGCCGGGACTGTGCAGGGTGGCGCGGAATTCCGGCTGGCCCAGCAGGAAAGTCTGCAGCAGCGATTTCTCGTCGGTCTGGAAATTGGACAGCATGCGCAATTCTTCCACCACTTTCGGCGTCAGGTTCTGCGCTTCGTCAACCACCAGCAGCGCGCGCTTGCCATCCTGCTCACACTGGCGCAGGAACGCTTCCAGGCGGGCCAGCAGGGTGGTCTTGCTGGCCGCATCTTCGCACGGCAGGCCGAAGCCGCCCACCACGCCGCGCAGCACGTCGTCGGAGCTGAGGTGGGTGTTGACCAGGTGGCACGTCACGATCTTGTCCGACGCGATCTGGTTGAACAGGTTGCGCACCAGGGTGGTCTTGCCGGCCCCGACTTCGCCGGTGATGACGATGAAGCCTTCGCCCTGCGACAGGCCGTACTCGAGGTAAGCCATGGCCCGCTTGTGGCCCTTGCTGCCGAAGAAGAAATGCGGGTCGGGCCGCAGGCGGAAGGGCTTGTCGCTCAGCCCGTAATAGCTCTCATACATGGGAACACCTTGATGCTTAGAATCTTGTTGTCAGTGTCGCGGACAGGGCATTTTCCGTGTACTTCTGGCCGCCCAGCCCGGTGGAACCGCGCACGTGGCGCAATTCCACGATGCCGGTGGTGCGCGTGCTGTAAGTGCGCGACAGGTTGAAGCGCAGGTCGCGATGGTTGCTGCTGCGCGCATCGCTCAAGGATTTGACGTTCGAGGCATTGGCCAGCAGGGTCGCCACCGTCTGCGCGCCCGGACGGTAGCTGATGCTGGCCATGCCGCCGACCTGCTCGGTATTGTCGTTCAGGGTGGCCAGCGTGTTGCCCAACAAGACGCTGTCGACCTGCTGGCTCGACAGCATCTGGCGCTTGGTCTTGAACACGCTGAAGGTGGAGGTGGTGCGCGCCAGTTGCCATGCCACGCCGGCGTTCAGCTGCTTGTTCAGCGAATAGCGGTTGCTCAGGAAGTTGACGCTGGTGGCCAGCGACTGCGGCAGGCCGGTCGACTGGATATACGCTTGCACCACGGCCGCACGCAACTGCGCATCGGGAATCTGGGCGCGGAACAGGTTGTCCAGCATGGCGGCCGTATCGATTGCCTGCGGCAGCACGAACTGGCTGCGCGTGGAGCTGACCGAATCGCTGTAGCCGATATTCCACACGGTGCCGCGGCTGCGGTGCTGCAGCGCCAGGCTGTAGCTGGGGCCGTAGAAGCGGTGGCCGGCCGTCGCCTGCACCGAGGTGCGCGCGGATGGCGTCCACTGCAGCGAGCCGCCATAGGCAGCGCCGGACTGGGCCCCGCCCACGCTGCTGAAATCGTAGCTGTCATAGCCGCCGTACACCCCGAGGTTGAGCTGCGGGGTGGCGACATAGCGCAAGTTCACATTGGCGGCCTTGGAACTGGTGGTCTGCTGCCGCTCGGCGCCGCCGCCGATGCGGGGCAGCTGCTCGTCGATCACCGAGCGCGACGCCGAGGCATCCCACAGGAAGCGGCGGAAGGTCGCGCCGCTGGCCAGCTGGGCGCTGATGGTATTGCCGTCGCTGCGGCGCATGCCGGCGTTGTCGGTGCTGACCGAGTCGTGGGTGTAGCGCAGCTGGCCGTTGGCAAAGGCGCCGAAACGGTGCACCAGGTAAGGACTGATGCGGTAAGTGCGCACCTCGGTACGGTTGGTGCGCACATAGTCGTTGCCGGCCTGCAGCGGGCCGAAGGCCGACGTGGCTTGCTGGTGGATGCCGGCCTGGGCATCGAGGTACAGGAAGTCCTCGAGCAGGCGCGACTTGAGCTGGCTGCTCAGGTCCTGGTTGTGGCGCTGGGCGCCGTTGCGGCGCGCCCCGGCATATTCATACAGGCTCAGTGCATAGTCAAGGCTGAAATCGAAACGCTGCGAGTGATTGAGCAACTGGAAGCCGGGCGTGAGCTGCAGCACCATGCCGCTGTCGGCGCGCTCATCGGCTTGCAGCCCGACATTGTCGGAATACGTGGCGCGCGCGGCAGCGGTGGGCGTGAAATCCCACGCGGCCTGCGCCGGAAACGCTGCGCACAAGCCCGCTGCCAAGGGCAGCAGGGCCAGGCGGCCGCGCTTAGCCATAGTGATAGTCATAGGTTTCGGTACCCGGGAATTCACGCGACTTGTTGTAGATCAGGTTGACGTTGCTCAAGCCCTCGAGCTGGCGCAGCGACTCCTTGACCGCGTGCTGGGTGGTGCGTTCCGACTCCACCACCATCACGATCTGGCCCATGTTCGAGGCCAGCACATGTGATTCGGAAGTCAGCAGCAGCGGCGGCGAATCGAAGATCACGATACGGTCCGGGTAGCGGTTCGCGATCTCGTTCACCAGGTTTTTCATCATGTGCGAGGCCAGCAGCTCGGTCGCGCGCGGCGAGCTGGTGCCGGCCGGCAGGATCGACAGGGTGTTGACATTGGTGCGCAGCATGACGTCGGCCATGTCGACATTATCGTCCAGCAGGATATCCATCAGGCCGCGCTGGGCCGGCAGGCCGAGCGTGCGCAGCACCGAAGGACGCGCCACGTCGGCGTCGACCAGCAACACGGTGTGGTCCAGTTCCATGGCAATGCTCATGGCCAGGTTGATGGCGCAGAAAGTCTTGCCTTCGCCGGGCAGCGAGCTGGTGATCATGATCAGGTTGCCCGGGTTGTCGCCCGGCTTGCGCGCGCCGAAGGCACGCTTGA
This sequence comes from Pseudoduganella sp. S-14, assembly GCF_049913285.1. GTDB lineage: Bacteria > Pseudomonadota > Gammaproteobacteria > Burkholderiales > Burkholderiaceae_D > Rugamonas. The sequence goes on along the minus strand of NZ_CP183991.1, from coordinate 600,066 downwards.
TCAGCGGGCGCTTGATGATGCGGAAGTCTTCCACCAGCGCGGTGCGGCCGCCGGCAGCGGTCACCAGGCCGGATTCGTGCATGCGCATCAGGTCCAGCTCCACGGTGTGGGTGGTGCGGCGGCTGGCGTCGCCGTGCGGCTGCAGGGTGGCCAGGGTCGGCATCAGCGGCGCTGCCGCCGGGGCCGGCGCGGCCGGGGCGGCAGCCGGAGCAGCCGCGGCCGGTGCTGGGGAAACGGTGGCCTCGGCAGCGGCGTCGGCAGGACGCGCTTGCCCAAGGCGATTGGCGGCTTTTTCAATAATGCTCACTTGTGGACTCCCTGGGTGTTGCGCAACTCAAGCGGCGCGCAGCAAGGTAACGGTCATGACACCGCCAAAGGCGGTCAGCAGCGAGGCCACGGCCAGGCCAAAGGCATACAGCCGGCGCCGGCGCGAGGCGCGCTGCTGCTCGGTCCAGTTCATGCCGATGGTGCCGAGGATCGGCACGCCGGTCACTTCGCGCAGGCTGTGCTGGCTGAGGAAGGTAGGACGGACCTGGCTCATCAGGAACGCACCGCCCAGTCCGGCCAGCAGGGCCGCCACGAACACGATCGCGTAGTAGCGCGGACGGTTCGGGCCGATCGGGGTTTGCGGCACGATCGGCGGGTCAATCACGCGGAAACTCATCATGTCGGTTGCCGAGCTGAGGTCGCCGGACAGCTTGGCCGCTTCGCGGCGCTGCACCAGCTTCTCATAGTTTTCCTTGTTGATCGCATAGTCGCGGTTGAGCTGGGCCAGCTGCGCTTCCACTTCCGGCGCTGCCGTGCTCTGCGAGCGCATGCGCTCCATGCGCGAGGTATATTCGCCGACGCGCGCCTTGAGCGAGGCCACGCGCGCTTCTTCCACCGACAGCGCCACGTTCATCTGCTGCAGCATCGGGCTGTAGCCCATGCCCGGGTCGCCGCTCTTGGCCGCCTTCTTCGCCTCGTCCTTCTTGCGCTGCTGCAGGTTGGCGATCAGGCGCTTGGCCGAGACGATGTCCGGATGCTCTTCGGTATATTGCATGCGCAGGCCGTCGAGCTGTTTTTCCAGCGTCGAGATGCGGCCGTCAAGTTCAGGGTTGGAAATATTGGTGGCATCGGCTGCCGGCGCCATGTCTTCGCCGGCAATCTGGCGCTTGATGGCATTGCGTGCCTGTTCCGCTTCCAGCAGTTCCAGGCGCGCCTGGTTCAGCTTTTCGGACAGGTCGCCCAGGTTGGTCGAATAGTCGGTGCCCTGGCGCGGCAGCAGGCCCATGTGGCGGATCTTGAATTCCTTCAGCGCATTTTCGCCGGCCGCCAGGCGCTCCTCGTACATCTTGATCTGGTCGTCGATGAACTGCACGGCCTTTTCCGAATCCTGCTTCTTGCCGCCGAAGGAACCTTCGACAAAGATGGTCAGCAGCGACTGCACCACGTCCTTGCCCAGCTTCGGGTTCTCATTGTTGTACGAGATGGTGTAGATGTCGTCGCGCTCGGTGCCGGTGACCTTGATCGCGGTCATCAGCTCGTCGACCTGGCGCTCGTGCTCCTTGCTGTCCTTGGCCTTGATATCCAGGTCCACCATGCGCAGCACGCGTTCCACATTGGGCCGGCTGATCAGGGTACGGCGCATGAACATCACCTGCTGCTCCACATTGGGCGTGGTGGTCATGCCCGCCATCAGCGGTTTCAGGATGCTCTGGGTGTCGACGTACACCCTGGCCGACGCCTGGTAGTCGCTCGGCAGGCGGTACACCACCGCCCAGCCGATGACGGCGACCAGCCAGGCAATCGCCACTGCATACCAGCGGTATTTCCCGATTGCCTTAAGAAAGGTCAACAGCAATGCCAAAATCTCTGCCATTTCGATCACTCATCCCTGGTTAGGCAGGCAAACTGTCGCAATGCCCACATCTAATATTGCCTAAATAACATCTAATCTCTATCATACAGCAGAACGCGCCGCCTGTTACTATTAATTTATGCTTGTTGCACCCCGCTGACGAAAAGAATTTAACATTTCCCCACGGCAATTCACCATTTTGGAGGCTGCATGGCCAAGCTGATTTCACTTTTCCTGGCAGCCTGCCTGTGCTGCGCCAATCCGCTGGCCGGGGCCGCGCCGCTGACGCGCACCATCGCCGCGGTCAAGCCCAGCGTGGTCGGCATCGGCACGTTCAACCGCACGCGCAGTCCTGCCATCGTATTCCATGCCACCGGCTTTGTGGTAGGTGACGGACTGTCGGTCATCACCAACGCCCATGCGGTGACGGCGCTCGATGCGGAAAAGCTGGAAACCCTGGGCATTGTCACCGGCAAGGGCGACCAGCTGCAGTTCCGCGAAGCGAGCGTGGTCACCATCGACCGCGCGCACGACCTGGTGCACCTGCGCATGAAAGGCACGCCGCTGCCGGCGCTGACCCTGGGCAGCAGCGACATGCTGGACGAAGGCAGCGACCTGGTGTTTACCGGCTATCCGCTGGGCATCATGCTGGGCCTGAACCCGGTCACCCACCGCGCCCTGCTGGCGGCGCAGACGCCGGCCATCTTGCCGACCCCGACTTCGCGCGGCCTCAATCCGCGCGCCGTGCTGCAGCTGCAGCGTGGCGCGCCGTTCACGATTTACCAGCTCGACGGCACGGCTTACCCCAGCAATAGTGGCAGCCCCGTGTATGATCCCGAAACCGGCACCGTGGTGGCGGTCATCAATATGACCCTGGTCAAGGGCATGAAGGAAAGCGCGATCACCGACCCCAGCGGCATCAGCTACGCGATTCCGGTGCGCCACGTGCACGAACTGCTGCAACAGGGTGGCGCACAGAAATAGAAGGTAAAATAGCAAGAACCGTGGTATAACAGGCAATGCCAAAAGGCAAACAAGGAGAATAATGTGAATATGCAAACCAAGCTGGCCCGCGTTCTCGCCGCGAGCGCCGTGGTCCTCGGCGCCTTGGGCCTGGGCGGCTGCTCCACGCCCCATGGCGGCGCCCCGGCCGACGCCGGCGTCGTGCCGCAAACCGATTACCTGATTGGCCCGGGCGACAACCTGAGCATCATCGTCTGGCGCAATCCGGAAGTGTCGCAAGTGGTGCCGGTGCGCCCTGACGGCAAGATCACCACCCCGCTGGTGGAAGACTTGCCGGCCAGCGGCAAGACCTCGACCGAACTGGCGCGCGACATCGAAAAAGCGCTGGCCAAGTTCATCCAGCAACCGGTGGTCACCGTCATCGTCACCGGCTTCGTCGGCACGTACGGCGAGCAGATCCGCGTGATCGGCCAGGCCGCCAAGCCGCAATCGCTGCCGTACCGCCGCGACATGTCGATCCTGGACGTGATGATTGCCGTCGGCGGCGTCACGGAATTCGCGGCCGGCAACAAGGCCAGCATCATCCGCATGGTCGACGGCAAGCAGCAACAGTTCACCGTGCGCTTGAACGACCTGATCAAGGATGGCGACATTTCCGCCAACGTGCAGATGCGCCCGGGCGATATCCTGGTCATTCCGGAGAGCTTCTTCTGACAGGAAGTAGCAGCTGGATAGTTTCCTGTAGGTGTCGATAATTCTTACAGTTCAAGATATGATTGCCCGCCGGGGGGTATCCGAGCCCCCCTTTCTGTGGCTAAGCACCTGATTTTCCAGCTGTTCCATAGGTGAAACTCGTATCTGGAACGGTACTTGCTTGTTCACTAAGTATCATGGGCGGCTGAGCTGCCCCACATAATTCGCAAGGACGACGACGTGGCCAACGAACAACAGCCAGGCAAGCAACTGAGCGCGAAAGGCGCTGCGCGCCGCCGCTTCACACGCGCCGGTGCCGCAGCATCCGGCGTTCTGCTGACCCTGCACAGCCAGCCGGGCATGGCGGCGGTCGTGTGCGCCGGGCCATCGGGCTTCCAGTCCGGCCTGGTCAGCGCCCGCCCCAACGACCCCGGCGCCTGCGCCGGCAAATCGCCAGGCGCGTGGAAAAACACCGACCCGGCGCCAGGCGGCAGCAGCAATGGTAACGGCAACGGCAAGGGCGGCGGCAAGAATCCGACGCCATCGCCGCTGCCGGACAAGGTCTGGCCGGCCGGCGCCTTGCCGACCGACCTGTTCCGCACCGTGTTTACCTGCAGCCTCGACATGAGCAGCACCTACGGTTCGGACAAGTGCAACCTGGACTATATCCTCGGCAACGAACCGACCTTCGACACCTACAAGCTGGGCGCCCACCTGGTGGCGGCCTACCTCAACGTGCTGGCCGGCCTGTCCGGCTTCCAGACCGTGCCGATGCTGCAAAACATCTGGAACGAGCTGCGCGATACCGGCTACTTCACCCCGACTGCCGGCGTGCAATGGGACGCCAAGCAAGTGGTCGACTACCTGGCCGGTACCATGGGTTGATGCCAGTGCAATGGCAACTGGTGCCGGGCCAGTCCCTGCTGCATCGCAGCTGGGACGGCAAGGTGGTGCTCTACAACGAAGTGTCCGGCGCCACCCACCTGCTCGACCAGGCAACCCTCGACTTGCTGCAAGCATTGCGCGACGGCGAACTGGCGCCTGAAGACTGGGCCGACCCCGAGCTCCAGCTGGCCCTGGCCGAATTGCGCAAACTCTACCTGGTGGAACCATGCTGAACGTGGCCTCGCTGGCGCCCGCTGCACTGCGGGCGCGCCTGGCCGGCGACGGCTTGCGCCTGCGCACCGGCCGCTTCAGCGTGCGCCTGCAAGCCGACATGCCCAGCGTGGCAGCCGGCATCGGCCAGCTCTATGGCGACTACCCGCTGCTGCAGGACGGCGATTTCGCCGATTTCCACCTGCAGCTGATGCGCCCGCGTTCGGCGCGCCGCTGGCTGCGCCCGCAAGTAAGGCTGCACTGCGACGGCTACGAAATGTTCCAGCCAATGCCGCTGCAGCATGCCTTCCCCATGTTTGAGTGGGGCTTGAACTGGTGCGTCTCGAGCCGCGCGCACCGCTACCTGATCGTGCATGCGGCCGTGCTGGAACGCCAGGGCCGCGCCGTGATCCTGCCGGCGCCGCCCGGCTCGGGCAAGAGCACGCTGACCGCGGCCCTGTGCGGCAGGGGCGGCTGGCGCCTGCTGTCGGACGAACTGACCCTGCTCGATCCCGAGAGCGGCCTGCTGGTGCCCAACCCGCGCCCCATCAGCCTGAAGAATGCGTCGATCGACATCATCCGCGCCTATGTGCCCGACGCGGTGCTGAGCACGCCGGTGCACGATACCACCAAGGGCACCGTGGCCCATATGCGCGCGCCGGGCGATGCCGTGCAGCGCGCCGCCGATTGCGCCCGGCCGGCCTGGATCGTCTTTCCCCATTACAGCGCCGGCGCCGCCACCACGCTGGAACCGCTGGCGCGCGCCGCCACCTTCATGGAACTGGCCGGCAACAGCTTCAACTACAGCGTGCTGGGCGCCGCCGGCTTTGACGCCCTCGGCCGCCTGGTCGAGCAGGCAGCCGGCTTGCGCTTCCGCTATAGTGCGCTGGATGACGCCCTGGACACCTTCGCCCGCCTCCATGAAAGCTGAGTTGCCGCTCCTGCTGCGCGCCCTGCGCGCGCCGCAGCAGCTGGCCGGCCTGCCGCCGGCCGGCTGGGACCTGCTGCTGCGCCAGGCCGCCAATGCCAACCTCAGCGCCACCCTGCATGACTGGCTGGAGCGGCACGGCGTGCTGGCGCAAGCCTTGCCGCAGGCGCGCGAGCAGCTGTCGTGGGCGGCCGTGATGGCGCGGCGCCACCGCCAGGCCACCTATTGGGAAATCCGCCTGATCGGCAAGGCGCTGGCCGGGCTCGGCGTGCCGCTGCTGCTGCTCAAGGGCGGCGCCTATGCCGCGGCCAACCTGCCGCCGGCCGCCGGCCGCCTGTTTTCCGACATCGACATCCTGGTGCCGGAAGACAGCCTGCCGCAGGTGGAAGCGGCCCTGATGCGCCACGGCTGGGTCGGCACCCACCATGACAGCTACGACCAGCGCTACTACCGCGAGTGGATGCACGAGCTGCCGCCGATGATGCATGTGCTGCGCCAGACCGCCATCGACGTGCACCACACCATCCTGCCGCGCACGGCCGCCCAGCGCCCCGATGCGCGCCTGCTGCGTGCCGCCGCGCGGCCGCTGGCCGACGCTGCCGCGCCGCCGGGCACGGCCATCCTGGCGCCGCTGGACATGGTGCTGCACAGCGCCACCCACCTGTTTGCCGACGGCGAGTTCGACAAGGGCTTGCGCGACCTGTGGGACCTGCACTGCCTGCTCACGCATTTCGGCGCCAACGAGCCCGGCTTCTGGGAAGGGCTGCCGGCGCGCGCGCGCCAGCACCAGCTGCAGCGCTTCATGTTCTACGCCCTGCGCTACAGTGCCGCGCTGCTCGGCACCGAAGTGCCGCCGGCCACCCTGGCCGCCATGGCGCCAGCCGGCCCGCCGCGCGCGCTGCTGGCCGTGATGGATGCGCTGTTCCTGCGTGCGCTGCTGCCGCACCATCCCAGCTGCCGCGGCGCCGGCGGCGCGCTCGCCGACTTCCTCTTGTATGTACGCGGCAACTGGCTGCGCATGCCGCCGCTGCGCCTGGCGCGCCACCTGTTCCATAAGGCACTTTTGACGCCCAAAAACTCGCAGGGTGCGGCCGCATAACGGCAGCAACTGCCAGCGCCGTCCCGCTACAATGGCTGGGACATCGCCTTGCATGGAGCCTGCATGCGACTCCCAGCCCTCGTGGCGGCCAGCCTGCTGGCCCACGCTGCCTGCGCGCAGAATGCCGCCACCCTGTACGAACAAGCGCAGCGCCTGGAACACGGCGAAGGCGTGGCGCGCGACCTGCACCAGGCCGCAGCGCTGTACTGCCGCGCCGCCCGGCTCGGCGCCCCCGATTCCCAGTACGCGCTGGGCTGGATGTATGCCAACGGGCGCGGCGTGGCGCACGACGACGGCGCCGCCTGGCGCCTGTTCGGCCTGGCTGCCGAACAGGGCCATGCGGCCAGCGCACGCCTGCAGGCGCTGCTGCCGGCGGCACCCGGAGCCGCGCTGCCGCCCTGCATGGCGCCCGATCCCGCGCTCGAGCTCGACCTGGCCTTGCCGCTTCCCGACTATACGGCGGCGTCGCCGCAGCTGCTGGCCCTGGTTGACAAGCTGGCGCCCGAATACGAGATCGAGCCGGCCCTGGCACTGGCCGTCATCGCTGTCGAATCCGGTTTCAACCGCAGCGCCGTTTCACCGCGCGACGCACGCGGGCTGATGCAACTGATCCCCGCAACCGCGTCGCGCTTTTGCGTGCTCGACGCCTTCAACCCCGAGCAGAACCTGCGCGGCGGCCTGGCCTACCTGCGCTGGCTGCTGGCGCGCTACAGCGGCGACGTCGCGCTGGCCACGGCCGCCTACAATGCCGGCGAGCAGGCAGTCGACCAGTACGGCGGCGTGCCGCCGTACGACGAGACGCGCGCCTATGTGCGGCGGATCGGCCAGCTGTACGGCAAATCCAGCCATCCTTACGCGGCAGCGGCGCCGCAGCGCTGTACACACCAGATAGCAATTCGATCACGCCGATGATATCCTTGCCCGATGGAATGGGACGCGATCATCATCGGCACCGGCATGGGCGGGGCGCCACTTGGCTATGCGCTGGCGAAGGCCGGGCAACGCGTTTTATTCCTTGAAAAAGGCAAGTCCCATCTGCAGCCGGGCGCGCTGACCGACAGCTACGCCGAAACGCATTTCCCCACGCCAGCCGCGCCGGGCCCGCAGCATCGCGCCACCTTGCAGCGCGCCGGCCGCTACAGCGACACCATCCGCAGCAATGCCGGCCCGCGCACCCAGCATTTCGTACCCTTCATCGGCAGCGGCACCGGCGGCTCCAGTGCGCTGTACGGCATGGTGCTGGAACGCTTCTTCCCCTCCGATTTCGCGCCGCGGGCACAGCACCCGGGCGCGGCCGAGGCGGCATTGCCCGAAGCCTGGCCGGTCGGCTACCAGGAACTGCTGCCGCATTACGCCGAAGCCGAACGCCTGTTCCGCGTGCGCGGCACGCCCGACCCGCTGCGCGCCGCCGGCAGCGGCGACTGGGCCGCGCACTTCCGTCAGCCGCCACCGCTGACGCCGGCTTCCGGCGAGCTGTTCGAGTTCTTCCGCCAGCGCGCGCTGCATCCCTACCGCCTGCCGCTGGCCTGCGAATTCGTCGACGGTTGCGCTGCCTGCCAGGGTTACCTGTGCGACCGCCAGTGCAAGAACGACGCCAGCCGGATCTGCCTGCAACCGGCCCTGGCCCAGCATGGCGCCACGCTGATGGACGAGTGCGAAGTGCTGCAGCTGGAAGCCACGCGCAGCGCCGTCACCGGCGTGGTGTGCCAGCAGCGCGGCCAGCGCCTGACCTTGCGCGGCAGGCAGGTCTTCCTGGCGGCCGGCGCGCTGGAGACGCCGCGCCTGTTGCTGCAGTCGAGCTCCCCCCACTGGCCGCAAGGCCTGGCCAACGATTCCGGCCTGGTGGGACGCCACTTGATGCGCCACCATATCGACCTGTACGTGATCAAGCCGCGCACGCCGGCCGGTTTCGACAACCGGCAAAAGGAATTCGGCTTCAACGACTTCTACCTGCGCGACGGCCAAAAGCTCGGCTCGGTGCAATCGTTCGGCCGCCTGCCGCCGGTGCCGGTGCTGGCGGCGTCGATGGAAGACGACCTGCGGCAAGGCGCCCTGCCCTGGCTGGCGCCCCTGTTCAAGCTGGCGCAACCGCTGGTCAAGCCCATCCTCAGGCAATTCGTGCACGAGCGCCTGGTGCTGGCCAGCACGCTGGAAGACTTGCCGTATGCCGACAACCGCGTCACGCCGGCCAGCGGCGATGCGCGCCTGGCGCTCGCCTACCGCGTGCGCCCGCATGATGCGGCGCGCATCGAGGCCATGCGCCGGCTGATGAAGGATGCGCTCAAGCCCTATGCCTTCGACCTGGTGAAGCAGGCCGACAACAACCAGCGCATTGCCCACGCCTGCGGCACCTGCCGCTTCGGCAGCGACCCGCGCAGCAGCGTGCTCGACGCCAGCAATCGCGCACACGGCCTGTCCAACCTGTACGTGGTCGACGGCTCGTTCTTCCCGTCCAGCGGCGGGACCAATCCCAGCCTGACCATTGCCGCCAATGCCCTGCGCGTGGCACGCCAGCTGACAGGAAAAGGAATTTACGATGATCAAGCTTGAAGATTTGCGCGGCCACTGGGCGCTGGTGACAGGCGCCTCGGGCGGCATCGGCGCCGAATTCGCGCGCGAGCTGGCGCGCAACGGCGTCAACGTGGTGCTGGTCGGGCGGCGCGAAGAGCGCTTGCAGGAACTGGCCAGGTGCGCGGTGCACGAACTGGGCGTGAAGGCTGAAGTCATACGCGTCGACCTCGCCAAGCCAGGCGCAGTGGCCCATGTGAAGGAACGGCTGGATGCGTTCGGCATCCGCATCCGCCTGCTATGCAATATCGCCGGCATCGGACGCTGGAACCGCCTCGAGCATTGGGAACTCAATGATTACCGCGACATGATCGAGGTCAACAACCGCGCCATGGTCGAGATGTGCTACCGCTTCCTGCCCGACCTGGCATCCTACGCGAGCAGCGCGGTGATCAATGTGTCCTCGCAGGCCAGCTACCAGCCGGTGCCCTACATGGCCGTGTATGCCGCCTCGAAAGCCTTCGTGCAAAGTTTCAGCCAGGCCCTGCATGGTGAATGGAAGGAGCGCGGCATCCTGGTGCAAACCCTGGTGCCGGGGCCGACCGACACCGAATTCGATGCCAAGGCCGGTGCCTACGCCAGCGCCCTGGTCGCGCGCGGCAGCACGGCCGAGGTGGTGCAGGCTTCGCTGGCCGGCCTGGCCAAGGGCGACCCGGTGGTGGCTTCGATCAAGGGCACCTACAAGCAGCGCTTCTTTGCCGGCCTGTTCCCGCACAGCATGGTGATCCGGGAAGTCGCCAAGATGTTCAAGCCGCCGCAGTAAGCAAAAAAAGGACGTACCCCTTGCCAGGGTACGTCCCCATTTTTTAGTTACTGCGGCAGCTTAGGCGCGGCGGCGCAGACGAGCCAGGCCCAGCAGGCCAATGCCCATCAGCAGCATGGTGCCTGGTTCCGGCACGCGGGTGAAGCGGTTCGAACCGTCCACCTTGAACAGGATGTCGTTGCCAGCCACCAGGTCGGTCGCGAACGGGTCGCCGTTATTGCTCGAGCCATTGCGGTGGAAACCGGTGGTGGTCGAGGTGTCAGCCGGGTAGTTCAGGCTCGACTGGAAATCAATGCCGAACAGCAGGCTGGTGACGCCTTCCAGGTAGTTGGCGTCAATGAAGTCGCCCGGCGACAGCAGGCCGGCGTGCAGGCGGGCGGAACCCTGGCCATTGTTAGGCGCCAGCAACTGGAACACGGACGAGTTGGTATCGATGGTGAGCAGGGCGATCATGATGCCGTCGTCGAAGCCCACGCCGGTGGCGGTGTTGGCGTTCTGGTTGGTGTCGAAGTAGATCGCGACTTGGTTCTGGCCCGGGGCCAGGTTGAAGTTGGCGGTGGCGGTGCCGCCTGGGCCTGGCACCACGCTTGACACCACCTCGGTCATGCGGGCAGCGATGGTGATCTCGAACAGGCCGTCGGCCGAACCGTTCGCTTCACCGTCCAGCCTGCCGCCCAGGGATGGGCTGCCGGTGCCGCCGGCCTTGCCCACCAGGGTTGCCTGGTACAGGAAGTCGAACTTGGTGCCAACCGCCAGCGGCGAACCGAAGGGGCCAATGCCTTTGGCCAGGCCGCTGCCGGTTTCGGCCCAGTCGAGCGAATTGACATTGGTGGCCAGCACGTTGGTGCCGTCCTTGATGGTGAAGGGGGTGATCACGTCTGCCTGTGCAGCACCGGCAGCGAACAACAGGCCGGCTACAGTAGCGAGCGGGAGCAGTTTGCGGAAAATCTTCATTGATTGACTCCTGAGTTAAAAGGGGCTGTCTGACCTTTTGCTGCTATCTGGCCTTGCAGCGGGCACAAGCTCCTATGAGCAATAGTTGTGCCAACTTCCCCGTTTCCTTAGAAATCAATACCTTGGCTTCTTACTGTTAGTACTACGTTGATATTAACTTATGCCTTTGTAAGGATTTTCGACAGTAACTTGCTAAACGCTTCCGAAGAGCGATAGTTTCTGAATATGTCCATTAGTTGACGCGCTGCAAGTCCTGCCGCCGGCGTGGCCAGCAAGCCTTGCACCGCCTGCTGCAAGGCGGCGCCATCGAAGCGGTCGGCGCGCAGCAAGGCGCCGGCGCCGGCGGCAACGATGCCCTCCATGTTGAGGAACTGGTCGAGGTTGCCGGCGATGCCGACCACCGGCACCCCGGCCGCCAGCGCCTGGTGGCTGGTCGGGCTGCCGCCATTGCAGATCACCAGGGCGGCGCGGCGTGCGGCCTCTTCGCCGGGCAGGAAGTCCGCCACCCGGGCATTGGCCGGCACGGCATCGAGCTTGACCATGCCGACGGTGGCGGCCAGCACCGTCACCGGCAAGCCGGCCAGGGCCTGCAGCACGGCGGGCAGCAAGGCGCCGTGGCCCGAGCTGCCCACGGTCACGTACACCAGCGGGCGATCGGTGGGCAACTGGTCCCACCAGTCCGGCACCGGCAGCGGCGGCGACCATAGCACGGGGCCGATGAAGGCGTGGCTGGCCGGCAGGTCGTGCGGCGGGAACAGCTGCGGCACGTCGGCATACAGGGTGTGGTCGGCGTCGGTGTAGACGCGGTTCAGGTCCCAGCCCAGCGAGGGCAAGCCATGCCGGCGCCGTACCTGGTTGAGGGGAATGGTGTGCAGGGCAAAGGCCAGCGGGCGCACCAGCTTGAACAGGGCATTGGCCAGCGCGATCGGCAACAGGCGCGTGAGCGGCAGGCTGGGCACGATGTAGCGCTGGTGCACATACGGGCTCCAGTAGGCATTGATCAGCGAAACATAGGGCACGCCGGCCAGGCGCGCGCTGACCGACAGCGACAGGCGGAAATCGCCTACCACGATAGCGGGCTGGACCTGGCGCAGCAGTTGCAGGTCTTCTTCCACGTAGCCGTCCAGCGTGGCGGCATCATAGACCGGCTTGCCGTCCGCCAGGGCTTGCAGGAATTGCTGGTTCGAGATGCTGTGGATGGTCCAGCGCACCAGGTCCGCGCCCTCGAAGCAAAAGGCATAGCGCTCGGCGCAGGCAAAGTGCACCTCGTACTGCTCGCGGTCGAGGCTGGCAGACAGGGCCAGCGGGCGGCCCACGTGGGCCAGGGTCACCGCTTCGGCCACGAACAGGATTTTCTTGCGTGTCATCGCGCGGTGCCGGCTTACTTCATCAATTCAGCCAGCGGCTTGCGCAGCGAGCGCGCCTTTGGCGCCTTGCCCGCGCCAAGCCGGCCCATGAACACGGCCGTTTCCGGCGCCGCGCCGATCACGCCGGTGAGCTGGCCATACAGCCGGCGCGCCGATTCCTGCAGCTTGTCCAGGCGCGTGAAGCGCAAGGCGTTGCGCACATAGCGGCCGAAGATCAGCGGCGTCATTTCCGGCTGCATGTGCAGGCCCAGTGCTGCAAGCGTCAGCCAGAAGCGCTGGGTAGCGCGGCCGGCGGCCACGTAGTCGTCGATGCCGGCCGGCGCGGCCTTGGCGCGAATCACGAAGTGGGCGGCGCAGGCGATGCCGGGCAGCAGGTCCATCTGCAGGCGCGGCGCCCAGGTGCCCATCAGGGTATTCATGGTGTTGACCCGTTCCCAGCTCACCATGGCCCATTTCATCAGGGCCAGGGTGCCGTTATCGACACCGAGGGCCTGGTCCGGCACCTTGTCCGGGCTGTGCGTCTTGCCCCAGTCGATGATACTGCGGTGCACTTCGTACGCCTCGGGCATGGTCAGGCGCAGCTTGGCGTTGTTGAACATCAGCCGCGCCGCCGCCCAGCGGCCGCCGAAGCCTTCGATCCACTGCACCTGGTGCGCCGGGCCGACCGCCGCTTCCAGCGCCTGCTTTTCCTGCGCCGTCAGCGGCCGCGTGCTGAGCGGGCGGCGCTGCACGCTGCGCGTGGTGATCACCGGCAGCAAAGCACTGGGTCCGATGGCGGCATCGGGCGTGAAGCGCACGTCGAAGACGGGATGGGTGTCCGGGCTGCCGGCGCGGCGCACGGCATCGGCGCGCAGGCCGTGGGCGCTGGCGGCAATCGCCATGGTTTCCAGCATGGCGCCGACCGCGACCTGGCTCGGGTGGCCGTCCAGGTCGTACACCACATGGTCGCGCGTGTCGTAGCAATGCACCGCCACATGGTCCGGCGCCACGATTTCGAAGCGCCACACCTGCGTGTTGTCGCCGCTGGGCGCCCAGCGCGCCAGGTCGAGGATCTGTTCGATGGTAGTCATGATTGGGCCATTTTCGCAAAGGCGCGCTTGCCGATCATGATCGCCAGGCGCTGGATCGGATGCTTGTTGCCGCCGGGGCGCCAGGTGCGCACCAGCTTGTTGCGGTAGGCATCGAACTGCATGCCGTGCGGCGCCGCCAGCACGTCGCCGCGCCCGAGCAGGATCTTCAGCGCCTCGGTGGCGGCAATGCCGGCGCACAGCTGGCAGGCCATGATGGTCGAAGGCCCGCGCCGCTCGGCGAAATTGACGGCCGAGGGCACCACCAGGTAAGGCCGGTGCAGGCCGGCCGGCGCCAGCCCGACCACGAAGCGGATCGCCTTGTCGCCTTCCGGCAAGTCGCCCCAGCCGAAATACTCCTCGAACGTCATGCGGCCCGGCAGGAAGTTCAACAGCGCCGCGCCCATGCCCAGCGGCGCGACCGTGGTGGCCGGGATGCCGCGCCGGGCGCACAGGGCAAAGGTCTGCTGCCGGATGTCGAAGGCAAAGAAGTCGAGGCTGTCGATGTAGATGTCGACGCCCTCGAAGAAGGCGTCCAGGTTGCCGGCATTGATCCCGTCCGGGAACATCCTGATCTCGAGTTCTGGGTTGACGTCGCGCGCCATGCGCGCCATCACCTCGATTTTCGGCAAGCCGCGGGTCGACTGCATGGCGCCGACCTGGCGGTTGAAATTGGGCAGGTCGAACTTGTCGAAGTCGGCAATGTGGAAGGCGCCCACGCCCAGGCGCACCAGGGTCATCAGGTGCACCCCGCCCACCCCGCCGGCGCCGGCAATGGCCACGCGCTTGCCGCGCAGGCTGGCCTGTTCGGCTTCGGTGACCCAGCCGATGTTGCGCGAGAAAGCCTTGCCGTAGTTGAAGTCGTCGCTCATCGCGCTTAGCTGCCGTTCAGGCCCTTGAGCAGGGCGATCGCATCGTCGAGGTGGGGGAACGGGGTGCCGGCAGCCACCAGTTTTTCCAGTTCGGCCCTGGCGGCCTTCTTGTCGCCCGACTGGTTGAGCGCGACCGCCAGGTGGTAGCGCAGCATGGCGTTGGACGGTTGCAGCGTGCTGGCCCGCTTCAGCAGCGGCAGCGCGCGCCCGGTATCGCCCTTGCCGACCATCAGCCAGCCGGTGGTGTCGAGCACGGCCGGGCTGTCCGGCGCCGCCTTCAGCGCCTTCTCGGCCGTGGCCAGGGCGCGCGGGTCCTTCATCTGGCTATAGGCCCAGGCCAGGTTGTTCAGGGCTACCGGGCTGTCCGGCGCGGTCTTGAGCACCAGCTCCAGGTCGGCAGCCGCGGCGCCATACTGCTGGCGCGCCAGGGCCAGTTCGGCAGCGTACATGGCGGCCGCCAGGTCGCCCGGCTGCTCCTTGCGATGCTGTGCCAGGCGCGCGTCGGCGTCGCGCGGCAGGCCGGCCGCCAGCAGGGTGCGGTGCAGCGCCAGCATGACACGGCCATCCTTTTCAATGCCATAGGCCTTGTCGTACAGGGCCACGGCTTCCTTGTATTTTTGCTGGCGCGCGAGCAGGTCGCCCTCCAGCACATAGCCGGCCGGCTGCTGCCCTGCCTCCTTCTGCATCTGGCGCGCGATGGCCAGCACTTCGGCCGGGCGGTTCTGCTGCTGCGCGATTTCGGCCAGCGCCAGGCGCGCCGGGCGGTGTTTCGGATCGATGGCCAGCACTTTCTTCAAGTCGCCGCTGGCGGCCGTGGCCTTTTTCAGCATCAGGTGGGCGGTCGCCATGCCGAACCAGGCGCGCGCCGATTTCGGCTCCAGCTGCACCATCTTGCCGAAGCTTTCCAGGGCGCCGCTGGCGTCCTGGTTGGCCAGTTGCACCTGGCCCAGCAATTCGGCCAGGTAGGCGCTGGCCGGATCTTCCACCTGCAGCTTGCGCGCCAGCGTGGTGGCCTTGGCGTTCTGGCCGGCCTGCAGGTAGGCGTGGGCCAGGCGGGTCCCCAGCTCGGTGGCCTTGGGCTTTTCCGCCACCGCTTTTTCCAGCCAGGCGAGCGCTTCTTCCTGCTTGCCCTGCTGGCTGGAAATGTCGGCCAGCGCCGTCATGGCGCCGACATTGTGCGGGTCGTGCTGCAGCACCGTCTGGAAGCGCTGGCGGGCGGCTTCGGGCCGCTTGTCCTGCAAGTCGAGCTGGGCCAGGTTCATGTTGGCGGCCAGGTGGTTGGGCTGCAGCGCCACCGCTTTTTCAAAGGCGGCGCGCGCGGCCGGCGCATTCTTTTGCGCCAGGTAAATGCCGCCTTCCAGGTTGCGCACGATGGCGCTGTCCTTCTGGCTGGCGTGGTAAGCCTTGATCGCTGCCAGCGCCTTGTCGTAGCGGCGCAGGCTGATTTCAGTGTGGATCAGGTAGAGCGCGGCCTGCGCCGATTTGGGGTCGAGCTCGGTGGCCCGCTCGAGCTGCTCGACGGCCTTGGCATACTGCTGCTGGCCGAGCTGGGCCAGGCCGATCGACAGGTGCAGCGTGGCTTCGTTGGGCAATGCCTGCGCCGCCTGTTCGAAATACTGCTGGGCCGCGGCGTAGTCCTTGTTGCGCAAGTTCGATTCGCCGGCCAGCACCAGCAACTGCGGGTCCGTGGCGCCGCTGCGCAACAGCGGCGCCAGCGCCGCGGCCGCCTCGGCCGGCTGGTGGGTGCCGAGCAGGGACTGGGCCAGCAGCTTGCGGGCGAACAGGTCTTCCGGGTATTTTTCCAGGTAGGCATTGAGGTAACCCTGGGCCGCGGTGGCATTGCCCAGCTTGAGTTCATTGGCGCCGGCCAGCAGCATGGTGCGCAGGTGGCCCGGCGCCGCTTGCAGCAGCCTGAGCAGATTGCCCTGCGCTTCCGTGTACCTGCCCTGGTTATGGTCGAGCAAAGCCTGCAGGTACAGCGCATGCAGGGTATCGGGCCGCAGCTTGTTCAGTTCGGCGATATCGGCCTTGGCCGCGTCGAATTGCTTGAGGGCGATTTCGAGGTCGGTGCGCTCGACGCGGGCATTCAGGTGGTCGGGCTGCACGCTGAGCGCCTGGCCCAGCGCCGCCAGCGCCGCGTCGTTCCTGCCCAGCTGGCGCAGCAGTGCGGCCTGGTAGCGCAGCACCGACAAGTCTTTCGGGTGGGCGCGCAGCGCCTGTTCGGCCAGCGCCAGGGCAGCGGCGCGATCGCCGGCCTGCTGGGCCAGGCGCGCCTGGCCCAGCAGGGCAGCGGCCTGGCCGGGTTCGCCAGCCAGGGCTTGCGCATAGGCGTCGCGCGCCTTGGCGCTGTCGCCCAGGGCCAGCCAGGCGTCGCCGCGCACGGCCAGCAGGGCCGGACCGGCGCTGGCGGCGTCGGCCTCGCTTTCCGCCAGCGCTTCCTTGGCCTTGTCCTGCGCCAGCAGGGCACGCAGCAGTTGCGGCAAGGCCCGGGCCCGCTCGACCTTGAGGCTGAGCGCCTTGCGCACTTCCTTTTCGGCCAGGGCCGCTTCGCTGTTGTCGTTGTAGAGGCGCGCCAGCAGCAGCCGGATTTCGCCATCTTGCGGGCTCTTGTCGGCGGCATTCTTGAGCTGGATCAGTGCCGCCTTGCTGTCGCCCTTCTGCAAGAACTGCTGGGCTTGCGCCACCAGGGCGGCGCTGGTTTCGGACTTGAGGCAGCCGGACAGGCCGGCAGCCAGCATCAGGCTGCCGAAGATGGCGAGGGCGCGCTGCGCCCCCCGGTTCTCGCGACGTGGCATGGAAACCCCTGCATGGTGATCAGGATATTGACAATACCACAATAATTGTCAATCGACTATCAAATCTCAATAGACTATTGGATGTTCTTCAGGCGCCGGATAATGCCGCGTTCTTCGCGCGGCGAATAGAACAGCGGGTAGAACGAGCGCGCGGACATGGCCATGTCCGCGCCCTGGCCGCCGTATTTTTCGATCTGCTGGCTGACATAGTCCAGTTCCACCACCAGCAGGTAGGCCGGGGCGTCGACCCGCGGGTTGGTCTTCAGTTCCCCCAGGCGCTTGAAGCCAAGCATGGCTTCGTAGAAGCGGCGGTGGCGCGGGTTGATTTCAATGAAGATGTGGGTGCAGTGGTGCAGGTCGCGCGCATAAATCACCGACAGATGGAACAGCGAAGCCATCTGCGATTTGCTGCCGCCGTTGTCGAACGCCAGCTTGGTGATTTCACAGACGCGGGCGCCCGGGATCATGCGCACCGAATCGACCTCTTCCTTGAAAATTTCATCGGCCATGATGCCGATTGGCGAGTCCAGCCCCAGGGTCAGGGTGCCGACCACTTCGCCCTTGTCGCTGGCGGTGAGCGTGATCCGGTTCGGATCGTCAGTAAGCTTGTGGGTCCCGGCATAGCCTCGCCAGGAGTACATTTTGTTG
The DNA here is from genome assembly GCF_049913285.1 of Pseudoduganella sp. S-14. Lineage (GTDB taxonomy): Bacteria > Pseudomonadota > Gammaproteobacteria > Burkholderiales > Burkholderiaceae_D > Rugamonas. Next base: position 582,414 of record NZ_CP183991.1, on the reverse strand, counting down.
ATTAGCAGGCTGGCCTTGCTGCGGCCTTCGACCGTATCGATCATGCGGATACCAAATGATTTTTCGTCGGTGACCAGGTCTTCCATATTTTCCGGAAGCAAGTCCTCGAGCGTGGCGCGCGCATGGGAATCGGCTGGAGTCTTGCGGACAGGCTCGGCTTCCAGCACTGGGACAGCAGTTCCATTCATGGCTGTATCCTCCTTTGGCACTCGCCAGCCTTACGGCTGGCCACGGCCAATGAGCACGGCGAGCGGCGCGGACGCCGTGCTCAACGGCAAAATATAGTTGATTACACTTGCGGGGGCGCGCACGATTGATGCCGGGACGAAAATGTAGCGGATTGCAAGCGAGTTATGTAAAAATTACTAACTCCGCACATGGTGTCATGCTAGCGCCCGCCACACAATACCCATGAAGTAAATGTTGTGAAAAAGACTCTACTGTTTTCAACTGCACAATAGACTGAGAGGAGGGATGCCCGCATGCGGCCAGGCGCATGCGGGTTGCAGGGCGCAGAAGTTGTTACTTATTCAAATTGCTTTTGCAAGTCACGTGCTTCGTCGGTCTGGGCGAAGCGGGCATCGGCCATGGCTGCCTGCAATTCCCTGCGCGCAGCGGCCTTGTCGCCCTTTTTCCACAGCGTGGCCGCATAGTGGCCGCGGATATCGGCAGCTTTGGGCGCCAGCTCGCTGGCCTTCTTCAGGACTGCCAGGGCGCGGTCAAGCTGGTTCTGCTCGGCCAGGATCCAGCCCAGGGTATCCATGATGGTCGGGTTGTCGCCGCCCAGCTGCTGCGCCTTCTCGGCCGTCGCCAGGGCGCGCTTGTCCTTGGCCTGCTGGTAGGACCAGGCCAGGTTGTTCAGCGCCAGCACGTTCTCGGGCTGCTTGGCCAGCACGGTTTCCAGCTGGCCGATGGCAGCCTTGTATTGCTTGGCCGCGATGTTTTGCTCGGCTGCGTACATGAGGCCGAACGGTTCGTCCGGATGCGCGTTGCGCCAGGCAGCCACCTCGGCATCGGCCTCGGCGCCGCGGTTGGCGGCGCGCAGGGCCGAGGTGAGCTTGAGCAACACTTCCGGCCGCGCCGCCAAGGCGTACGCTTGCTGGTATGGCGCCACGGCAAGCGCCGGCTTGCCGGCTCTCAGCTGCAGGTCGCCCTCCAGCAGGAAGCCGCTGGGCAGCTTGGGCTGCGATTTTTGCAGCTTGCGCGCGATGGCCAGGGCCTCGTCCGGCTTGCCCTGCAGCACGGCCAGGTCGGCTTGCATCATATGGCCCGGCACCGAATTCGGGTCCAGCCCCAGCGCCTTCTTCACGCTGGCCTGGGCGCCCGGCAAATCCTTTTTCTGTACCTGGACGCTGGCCAGGTACAGCTGGGCCTGCGGCGCCCTGGGCGCTGCGCCGGCCAGCTTGCTATAGGTTTCATAGGCGCCGTCCAGGTCGCCGGACATCTGCTGGGCACGGCCCATGACTTCCAGCGCCAGCGGCGCGGCCGGGTGCACCAGCAGCACCTTGCGCATATGCTCGGCGGCCTTGGCCCCCTGGCTGTTCAGCAGATAATGGGCGCCCAGGCGCACGGCCGGCACCAGCGCATCGGGATCGACCGTGGCGGCTTTTTCCAGCCACTGCGCCGCTTCGTCGCGCTTTTTGGCGCGCTCGGCCATCTGGGCCAGGGCGGTCATGGCAGCGACATTGTCCTTGTCCTTTTCCAGCAGCTTCAGCATGTGCTGGCGCGCCGCCTCCGGCTTTTGCTCCATCAGCTCGAGCTGGGCCAGGGTGACCACCGCGGCATAGCTGGCCGGCGCCAGTTCCACCGCCTTGCTGAAGGCAGCACGGGCGCCGGCCTGGTCCTGCTTGGCCAGCAGCACGTGGCCGCGCAGTACGAACAACTCCGGCTCCTTGCCGTGCGCGGCTTCCTGCTTGGCCAGCACGGCCAGGGCCTGGTCGTAGTTGCCGATGGCAAGCTGGGTGCGCGCCAGCGCCGTGGCGGCCGGCAGCGAGCCGGGCTCCAGCTCGAGCGCCTTGTTCAGCATGGCGATGCCCTTGTCGCGCTCGCCCATCGCCACGCGGGCGCCGCCCAGCGCGATGTAGCTGGCGGCGCGTTTCGGGTTCAGCTCGATGGCCTGTTCCAGCAGGGCGACCGCCTTGGCCGGTTCCCGCTGCAGCAGGTGGGCCTGGGCCGCCAGTTCCAGCAGGCTGACATCGCTGACCGCGCCCTTCAGGGCCGGCTCCAGCACTTTCTGGGCTTCGGCCGGGTTGTTGCCGCGCAGCAGGGTCGCCGCCAGCAGCTTGCGGGCGAAGGCATTGCCCGGGTCCATTTCAGTATAGGTGCGCAGCTTGGCTTCGCCCTGCTTCAGGCTGCCCAGCTGGAAATCCACCGCGCCCGACAGCAGCAGGCTGGGCGGATGGTTTGGCGCACTCTTGGCCAGCGCCTGCAGGTTGTCGCGCGCCGCCTTGTAATTGCCGCGCGAATAGTCGAGCAAGGCCTGGGTGTACAAGGTGCTCAGGCTGCGCGGCGCCGTCTTCTTGGCCGCGTTGATGGCAGCCTGGGCGGAGTCGAACTTGCCGGCCACGATGTCGAGATAAGCCTGTTCCAGGTTGGCGCCGCTGTTGGTCGGGTCCAACTTGATCACTTCGGCAAACGCGGCGCGCGCTTCTTCCGGCTTGGACTGGGCCCGCAGCAACTCGCCCTTGAAGGTCAGCGCATTGATGTTACCGCCATCCTTGGCAATGGCCTGCTCGGTCAGCGCACGCGCGCCCTCCAGGTCGTTGCCGATGGCCGCCAGGCGCGCCATGCCGGTCAGCGCATCTGCACTATTGGGCTCGGCTTCCAGGGCCGATTGGAATTCCTTTTTCGCCTCGTCGAGCTTGCGCAAGCCGATCAGGGCTTCGCCGCGCAAGGCCAGCAGGGCCGGGCTTTGCTGGAATTTTTCCGTTTCATCGAGCATCTTCTGCAAGTCGCCCAGGCGCAGCAGCGCCTCGGCCAGCAGCAGTTCGCTCTCGGCCGGCTGGTATTTCAGTTCGAGGGCGCGGCGCGCTTCCTTTTCCGCCGAGACCGGGTCGCCCATCTGCAGCGACAGCTTGCCGAGCTGGTAGCGCGCCTCGCCGTTATTGGGGTCCTTGGCCAGCGCATTCTTGAGCTGGATCTGGGCGCCCTTGCGGTCGCCTTTCTGCTGCAGCTGCCTGGCGTCGGCCAGCAGGCTGTCCGCGGTGTCCGATTTGCAGCCGGCCAGCAATGCGCTGGCGGCCAGAGTGGCGGCGACGGCCAGCCGGGTTACGCGATGTCCCATGTTCTCCCTCAGTTTGGTGATCTCGTTATGATGCGTTGCGGTGGGCACGGAACCATTGCTCCAGCATCATCAGCACCCAGACCATGGTGCCATGGTAGCCGGCATGCTCTTTCAGGTGGGTGCCGACCAGCTGTTCGATGAATTCGCCGCGCACCACCTTGCGCGCCTTGAGGTCGCTCAGGCTGTCCGCGGCCAGCTGCTGCAAGGCCTGGTGCTGCTGCAGCCAGACGCCGAACGGCAGGCCGAAACCGTGCTTCTGCTTGGTGATGATGGCATCAGGCAAGAAGCCGCGCAATGCTTCCTTGAAGAACCAGCGCAACTGGGTGCCGTTCAGCTTCTGCTGCGGGGTCAGGCCGGCCGAAAAAGCCACAACCGCATCGTGCAGGAAGGGGAAGGCCGCTTCCACCCCGGCCAGCTCGCAAGCCTTCATCACTTTCGGCAAGTCGTTGTCGGCCAGGGTGATCTGCAAGTCCAGCGCCAGCATGCGGTTGATCAGGGACCGCGCTTCGCTGCGGCCGTAGTTGCGTTCCAGGGTGGCAATCGGGTTGCCGATGTCGGCGGCAGCCAGGAAGTCGTCGGTGAACACTTGCTGCGGGCCGTAGCGGCCCAGCAGGTTATACGTTTCCAGGCGCGCCGGCATGCCGACCGAGGCTTGTTCGATATAGCTGCGCGCCTTGCGCAGCAGGCGCACCCGCTCGCCGCCGGGGAAGTTGAACACGGCCGGCTCCAGCAGGGCCTTGCGCACCAGGCGCGGCACCCGCTCGTATAGCTCGAACACGTGCTGCTTGGCATAGCGCTCGTTGCCGCCGAACAGTTCGTCGCCGCCGTCGCCGCCGAACATGCGCTGCACGCCGTCGGCCTTGGCCATGCGCGCGCAGTAGAAAGCCGGCACCGCCGAGGCGTTGCCGAAGGGCTGGTCGAACACGGCCGCCACTTGCGGGATGGCGTTCGCCACGTCGTCCGGCGTCACGTAGTATTCATGGTGCCGGGTGCCGAAATGGCGCGAGGCGATGCGCGCGTATTCCATCTCGTCGTAGCCCTGGGCTTCGAAACCGATCGAGTAGGTATCGGCCGCCACGCCGCCAACCTGGGTCAGCAGGCCGGCGATGGTCGAGCTGTCGGTGCCGCCCGACAGGAAGGCGCCCACCTTGCGCCCGCCCGCCGCCTCCTTGACGCTGTGGCGCAGCACCGACAGGAATTCTTCCTTCAGCTCGCCAAACGTGCGCTTGCCCTCTTCTTCGAACTGCATGCGCCAATAAGTGTGCTCTTCGACACGGCCCTGGCGGTAGTGCAGGTAGCGGCCGGGCAGCAGCCGCTGCTGGCCCTGGTACACGGTGCCGGGCGAGGGCACCATGTGGAAATACACGTAGTTGTACAAGCCCTGGTGGTCGAGCACGCCGGGCGTCAGCGGGTGGCGCACCAGCGCATCGGCCGAACTGGCAAAGACCAGGGTTTCGCCAGCCAGTTGCCAGCTCAGCGGCTGGATGCCCATGCGGTCGGTGGCCAGCAAGGCTTCGCCGCTGCGTTCATCGAGGATGGCCAGGGTGAAGCAGCCGTGGATCTGGTCGCAGGTGCGCTGCGCGCCCTGCGACCACAGGGTGGCAACCGTGGCGGCCACGCCCTGGCCGGCAGCCTGGGCCGCCAGCCCCGGGTCGACCAGGCGCGGCTGGCCCCACAGGGCCACCAGCAGGCCGTCGCGCTGGAACACGTCGGCGCTGCCGTCCAGCGCCGCCACGGCCACGCCGCTGCGCTGGCCGGAACGGGCATGCAGCGTGCCCTGGTCGAAGCGCAACAGCGGCGCCGCCATCTGCTGCAGCAATTCCGGCGCAGCGGCCAGCCCTATCCATCCACAGATCCCGCTCATACGCTTCCCTTCCGCTTACACGAAGACTTCGACCGCCGCCGGGTGGCTCAGGAAAGCCGCCGGGCTGGCCGTGGCGCCATAGGCGCCCGATTGCAATACCACCACCAGGTCGCCGGCCTGCGCCTGGCCCAGTTCCATCTGGTCCGCCAGCAGGTCGAGCGGGGTGCACAGCGGGCCGACCACCGAGGCCAGCTCGCGCGGCCCGCCGGCCACCCGGCTGCCGATCAGCACCGGATAATTCTTGCGGATCACCTGGCCGAAGTTGCCGGAGGCCGACAGATGATGGTGCAGGCCGCCATCGGTCACCAGGAAGACCTGGCCGCGCGATTCCTTGCGGTCGACCACGCGGCAGACATAGGCGCCGGCTTCGCCCACCAGGTAACGGCCCAGCTCGATCACCACGTCGGCGCCCTGCAGGCGCGGCCGCACTTCATCCATGATGCGTGCCAGGTTGCGGCCCACGGCTTGCAGGTCGAGCCGCTCTTCGCCCGGGAAATAGGGGATGCCGAAGCCGCCGCCGATGTTCAGGATGCGCGGCGCGCGCGGCGCCGCCTCGGCCAGGCGCAGCGCCAGCGCGAAGGTCTTTTCATGCGCCTCCTGCAGCGCGGCCGCCTTCAGGTTCTGCGAACCGCTGAAGATGTGGAAGCCATGGAAATCCAGGCCCAGCGCGCCGATCTGCGCCAGCATGGCCGGTACGCGCTCGGCATCGACGCCAAACTGCTTGGGGCCGCCGCCCATCTTCATGCCGGACGATTTCAGCTCGAAGTCCGGGTTCACCCGCACGTTCACTTTCGGCACGATGCCCAGGCGCCGGCCGATCACGGCGGCGCGCTCCATCTCGCCTTCCGATTCCAGGTTCAGCACGATGCCGGCGGCAATGGCGCAGGACAGCTCGGCCTCGCCCTTGCCCGGGCCGGCAAAGCTGATCCTGGCCGGGTCCATCACGGTGTCGAGCGCCACCCGCAGCTCGCCGCCGGAAGCGACGTCGATGCCGTCCACCAGGGTGGCCATATGCTGCACCACCGCCGGCATCGGGTTGGCCTTCATGGCGTAATGCAGGTGCACGTCGTGCGGCAGCGCGGCGCGCAGTTCGGCCACGCGCTGCGTCATGGCGGTGCGCGAATAGGCGTAGAACGGGGTCTGGCCGACGCGGGCCGCCAGGCGCGGCAGCGGGATGCCGCCGATCAGCAGGCAATCATTGTCGACGGCGAACTGCAGCAGCGGGGCGTGCTGCGGGCGCACACGCGGGGCTTCCATGCTCATGCGCCCTCCGCAAAGATATGCTCGTACTGGGTCGACAGCAGCTTGCGGTCGATCTTGCCGTTCGGATTGCGCGGCAGCGGCGTAGCCGACACCACCACCTTCTGCGGATGCATATAGGCCGGCAGGTGCGGCTTGATGGCGGCCAGCAGCTCGGCCTCGGTGAAGCTCTCGCCGGCGCGCGGGTAGGCCAGCAGCACGATGGCCTGGCCCAGGCCGGGGTGCTTGACGCCCAGCGCCGCCGCCTCGCCGACCTTGTCGCGCGCATACACCACCTCTTCCACCTCGGTCGGGCTGACGCGGTAGCCGGAAGTCTTGATCATCTCGTCGTTGCGGCTGATGAAATACAGGAAGCCTTCTTCGTCGCGGCGCACGATGTCGCCCGACCACACCGCCATCTCCACCAGCGGCAAGCCGTATTGCGGCGAGGCGTAGGGCTTGAAGCGCTCGGCCGTCTTGGCCTGGTCGTTCCAGTAGCCCAGCGACACCAGGGCGCCGCGGTGCACCAGTTCGCCCGGCTCATTGGGCGCGCATTCGCTGCCGTCCGGGCGCAGCACCATCACTTCCGCGTTCGGGATGGCCTTGCCCATCGAGTCGGGGCGGCGCGCCAGTTCGGACGGCGGCAGGTAGGTCGAGCGGAAGGCCTCGGTCAGGCCATACATCAGGAAAGGCTGGGCATTGGGCAGGGCGGCGCGCAGGGCGTCGAGGGTGGCGCGCTGCATGGCGCCGCCGGAATTGGTCAGGTAGCGCAGCGTGCAGTCGGCCGGCCAGGCCAGCGGCGCCAGCTGGATCCACAGCGGCGGCACGGCGGCCAGGCCGGTGATTTTCTCCGCCACCACGGCGTTCAGCACATCCTTGGCGAACAGGTGGTTGATCAGCACCGCCGTGGCGCCGACGCGGAAAGCCGTGGTCAGCTGCGACAGGCCGTAGTCGAAGGACAGCGGCAGCACGGCCAGCAGGCGGTCGGCCGGCGTGTTCTCCAGGTAGGTGGAGACGCTGACGGCGCCGGCCACCATATTACGGTGCGACAGCACCACGCCTTTCGGGCGGCCGGTGCTGCCCGAGGTGTACAGAATGGCGGCCATGTCGGTGTCGATGCAGCGGTGCGCGGCAGCTGGCGGCGCGTCCTGCATGGCAGCTGCCCACGGCAGCACGTGCAGTTGCGGGAAGCCGGGCAGCTCTTCCGCCTTGCCGGTCACGATCACCGTATGCAGGTCGGGGCAGGACGGCAGGATGTCGGCCAGCAGGCGCAGGCGGTCGGCCGAGGTGACCAGCACCCGCACATTGCAGTCGCCCAGGATGTAGCCGACCTGCTCCGGCTTGAGCAGGGGATTGACCGGCACGAAGACGCCGCCGGCGCGGGCCGCGCCAAACATGGCGGCCACGTTCTCGATATTCTTTTCCAGGTAGACGGCGACCCGTTCGCTGCGCTGCAGGCCGCGCGCCAGCAGGCCATGGGCCGCGCCCTGCACGGCGGCAGCCAGGGCGGCATAGTCGAGGCGGCGCTCACCGTAGACCAGGGCTTCGGCCTGGGGCGTGTGTTGCGCCGAAGCAAAAATAAATTGATGGATCAGGTCGCTCATATTACTTCGTCAATAGGGATTGCATTAATTATATTGCAAAAATATAGGATCCTTGCCCTGGATCACCCTGCAAACGGCGGCAGGTGCAGGATTGTTGCAACAATCCGCGCACAAGCAAGAGTATTGCATTTAATATATGGTTTTCTGTGCAAAATCAAACTGCGTTGTGAAAAATCCTGTTAGCCCGTCGTCGCCGCAAAAGCCGGCAATCGCCCTGGTGGTCGGCCTGTGCAGCCACGGCTTGTCCGTGGTGCGCGGCCTGCACCAGGCGGGAGTGGAAGTGTACGCGCTGGAGAAGGATGCGTGGCGGCCGGGCGTACGCAGCAATGCCATCCAGCACACTTTCCTGTGCAGCGAAGCCGAGATGAGCGACCTGGTGCCCACCCTGGCCAGCCTGCGCGCGCGCCTGCCGCAAGACTGCCAGGTGGTGCTCTTCCCCAGCAACGACACCCATGTGCGCCAGATGGGCGAGGGCCTGGAACAGTTGCGTCCGCATTATCTGCTGAGCTGGGCCGCTTGCGCGCAGCATGTGCTGCGGCTGCAGCGCAAGAACGAACTGGAACAGGCGGCCCGCAGCCAGGGCTTGAACTATCCGCGCTCGGCCACCCTGCACAGCGTCGACGAGGCCGAGTCCGCGGTGGCCGGCTTCCGCTATCCGGTGATCCTGAAACCGGCGCGCCCGCTGTCCTCGTTCAAGACGGCGCTGGCGCAGGCCCTGCCGGAACTGCTGGCCCTGCTGCAGCAATACCAGGGCGACCTGCCGATCCTGGCCCAGGAATACATTGCCGGCGACGACCAGAGCTTGTATTTCGGCGCCCTCGTGCTCGACAGCGGCGCCGTGGTGCAGGAAATGGTCGGCCGCAAGATCGCCTCGTTCCCGCCGGCACGCGGCCAGACCACGGTGGCGGAAAGCGTCGACGAGCCGCAAGTGCTGGCTCTGACGCGCCAGTTCTTCGCCGGCCTCGACATGTCGGGTCCGGTGTCGCTAGAACTCAAGCGCGCTCCGGACGGCAGCTTCTGGGTCATCGAGCCGACGGTCGGGCGCACCGACTTCTGGCTCGAGCTGTGCGTGGCGGCCGGCTTCAACCAGGTCTACCAGGAATTCCAGCTGGCCCTCGGCCAGCGTGCCCGGCCGGGCACGCCGCGCGGCCCGGTCACCTGGTTTGACGCCGAGAACGACACCCTGTCCTACTGGCGCGCCGTGCGCGCCCAGCGCACGCTGCGCCCCTACGGCGGCAAGCGGCCGTCCTTCACCTACTGGCGCGCCAGCGATCCGCGGCCCTTCCTGCAGGCCTGCCGAGTCGGCCTGGCATGGCGCCTGCGGGCGCGCCTGCAGCGCCTGCTCGGGAAGGGGCGCGAACAGCGCAACAACGCCCTGCGCGTGCGCGAACTGCCGATGGACCAGCCCTTGCCGCCCGAACTGGCCAGCTGGCTGCGCGCGCACCAGCCGGACCCGCTGTTCTGCACGCTGGACTGGTATGAGGCGCTGGTGAAATTCGAGCGCGAAGTGCACCCGGACAGCGGCCGCCGCTTCAGCTGGGTGTTTGCCTGGCGCGGCGAGCAGCCCTGCCTGGCGGTGCCGGTGGAACGGCTGCCGGGCCTGCTGCGCAGCATGGAAGTTCGCTTGCTGAGCAATTTCTATTCACCCTGCGTCGGCCTGTTCATCGACCGCGCGCTGCTGTCGCCGCCGCAAAGCTGGCAATTGCTGCGGCAGGCGCTGGACCAGCTCGACAAGGGCTGGCTCAAGCTGAGCGCCGCGCCGGCCAGCCTGCAGCAGGCCGACCAGGCCAGCGAAGGCCTGGCCGCGCAAGGCCATGCCGTGCAGCGGGTGCCGCTGTCGGCCAACTATTCGGCCTATGCCCCGGACCTGGACAGCTACTGGGCCAAGCGCCCTTCGCAACTGCTGAACACCCTCAAGCGCAAGGGCAAGGCGCTGGCCCGCGAGGCACACCGCTTCGAGGTGGTGACCGCGCCCACCCCGGAGCAAGTGGAGCATTACTGGTCGACCTACAGCCATAGCTGGAAGGGGCGCGAACCGTCGCGCTCCTTCATCGACTGGCTGATGCAGTGGAGCGCCGCGCGCGGCTACCTGCGCCTGGGCCTGCTGTACCTGGACCAGCAGGTGGTGGCCAGCCAGCTCTGGCTGGTCAACGAGGGCGTAGCCCATATCTTCAAGCTGGCCCAGGATTGCAACGCCGACCGCTTTTCGCCCGGCAGCCTGCTGACCGGGCATCTGATCGAATACGTCTACCGGCACGACCAGGTCGAGCGCATCGATTTCATGCTGGGCGCCGACCCCTACAAGGGACTCTGGATGGAGCAGGAAAATCCCTGCTTTACGCTGGAAGTGCTGAACCGGCGCCATGTGCTGGCGCCCGCGCTGCGCCTGTACCTTGCCGCGCGCGGCCTGTTGCGCCAGCGCCGCGCCGGCCACGGCAGCGGACTGGCCGTGGCGCCGGGCTGAGCGGGCCATCTGCCAAGGGAACGGCGGCGCTGTTCCATAATGGACAACAATGATGCACAATATGCAATTGTCGACAGATGGCCGCCGGCTGCCCGGACCATGTACCATGTCATTTTTATTGCTGCTACGGAGTAACGCATGTATTTGGAAGAAGTAAAGACCATCCTGACCGATGTGCTGGCCCTCGGTCCCGCCGGACGCAGCCTGACCGAACACTCGGCCCTGCTGGGCAGCCTGCCCGAGCTCGATTCGATGGCCGTGGTACAACTGATCGGGGCCCTGGAAGAGCAGTTCGGCTTCAGCATCGACGATGATGAAATCGACGCGGCCACCTTTGCCACCCTGGGCAGCCTGGCCGCCTTCGTACAGCACAAGCTGACGGCGTAATGGCGGCACCGGTACAGCCTTTGTTCCTCGGCCAGGGCGGCGCGGCCCGCTTCGGGCTGTACCACGCCCCGCAAGCGCCCTGCCGCGGCGCCTGGCTGTACCTGCCGCCGCTGGGCGAAGAAATGAACAAGGCGCGCCGCATGGCGGCGCTGCAGGCGGCAGCCCTGGCGCGCCAGGGCTATGCCGTGCTGCAGCTCGACCTGCACGGTTGCGGCGACAGCGCCGGCGATTTCGGCGACGCCAGCTGGGACAGCTGGCTGGCCGATGTCGCTGCCGGCCTGCAATGGCTGGCGGTCACGCTGGGGCCGGCTCTGGCGCAGCCGCCCGGCCTGTGGGGCCTGCGCCTGGGCGCCCTGCTGGCGCTCGACCATGCCAGCCGCGCCGCCGTCGCGCCCTCGGCCCTGCTGCTGTGGCAACCAGTGCTGCAGGGCAGCGCCCACCTGACCCAGTTCCTGCGCCTGAAAGTCGCCGCCCAGATGCTGGGCGAGCAGGCTGGCGAAGGCGGCACGGCCGCCTTGCGCGCCGCCCTGGCGCGCGGCGAGGCGCTGGAAATTGCCGGCTATACGCTGGCGCCGGCGCTGGCGCTGGGCTTTGACGGCCTGGATGCCAGCCGCCTGCCGCCGCCCTGCCCGGTGCACTGGTGCGAAGTGGTAGCGGACGCGGGCCGCCCGCTGCCGCCGGCGGCGGCACGCGTGCTGAAGGCCTGGCAGGAGGCCGGCGTCGTCGCCGCCACCCGCCTGGCGCCCGGCCCGCAGTTCTGGGCCACCCAGGAGATCGCCGAAGCGCCGGCCCTGCTGGCCGCCACCTGTGCGCTGCTGGACGAGGCTTGCCATGCGTGACGACCAGGCCCTCAGCTTTGCCTGCGGCGGCGACACCCTGGTCGGCATCCTCAGCCCGGCGCCGGGCCCGGCCACGCGCGGCGTGCTGGTGATTGTCGGCGGGCCGCAGTACCGCGCCGGCAGCCACCGCCAGTTCACCCTGCTGGCGCGCCAGCTGGCCGCGCGCGGCATCCCGGTCTTGCGCTTCGATTACCGCGGCATGGGCGACAGCGACGGCGCCGCGCGCGGCTTCGAGCAGGTCGATGCCGATGTCGCGGCCGCCATCGACGCCTTCCAGGCTGCCGTGCCCGGCCTGCGCGAAGTGGTGCTGTGGGGCTTGTGCGACGGCGCCGCTGCCGCCCTGTTCTACGGCCATCGCGACGCGCGCGTGCGCGGCCTGGTGCTGCTCAATCCCTGGGCCCGCACGGCCGCCGGCCTGGCGCGCAGCACCCTCAAGCATTATTACTGGCAGCGCCTGCGCGATCCGGCCTTGTGGCGCAAGGTGGCCAGCGGCCGCTTTGCCGCCGGAGCCGCCTTGCGCTCCCTGCTCGGGATGCTGGGCGCGGCACGCCAGCCGGCGCCGGCCGCCGCCCCCGCGCAGGCGGCGCCGGCCATCCCGCGCGACGGCAGCGCGCCGCCGCTCAGTGCCGACTTGCCGGCGCGCCTGCTGGAGGCCATGCAGCGCTTCCGCGGCCGCGTCCTGTTCATTTTCAGTGGCGCCGACCTGACGGCGCAGGAGTTCCTCGACATGACCAAGGCTTCGCGCCGCTGGCAGCAATTGCTGGCGGGCCCCGCCGTGCAGCAGCATACGCTGGCCGGCGCAGACCACACCTTCTCCACCCGCGCCTGGCGCGACCAGGTGGCCGACTGGACTGCGCAATGGGTGCAGGCATGGTAAAGCGCGTGCTGATGGTGGCGTTCCACTTCCCGCCGCTGCGCGGCAGCAGCGGCATCCAGCGCACGCTCAAGTTCGCCCAATACCTGCCGGCCCTGGGCTGGCAGCCGCTGGTGCTGTCGGCGCACCCGCGCGCCTACGTCAACCAGGGCCCGGACCAGCTGGCGGAAATCCCGCCGCAAGTGGTGGTCAAACGCGCCTTCGCCCTCGATTCCGGGCGCCACCTGGCCTGGCGCGGCCGCTACCTGGGCTTTACGGCCTGGCCCGACCGCTTTGTCGGCTGGTGCCTGGGCGCCATTCCGGCCGGGCTGTCGCTGGTGCGGCAATACCGTCCGCAAGTGCTGTGGAGTACCCACCCGATCGCCAGCGCGATCGTGATCGGCCTGGTGCTCCACAAGCTGACCCGCCTGCCGTGGGTGGTCGATTTCCGCGACCCGATGACCGACACCAACTACCCGCGCGACGCACGCGTGCGCGCCATCTGGCGCTGGATCGAACGCAAGGCGGTGCACAACGCGGCGCTGGTGGTCTGCAATACACCGAGCGCGGTGGTGACCTATACCACGCGCTATCCGGAACTGCCGCGCAGCCGCTTCACCATGCTGGAGAACGGCTACGACGAGGAAAACTTCCGCAGCGCCGGCGCCCAGGCTGCCGGCCACGCGCGCCCGGCCGGCCAGCCCTTCACCCTGGTGCACAGCGGCATCATCTACCCCTCGGAACGCGACCCGGTGCCGCTGGTGCGCGCCCTGTCCGAACTGAAGGCGGCCGGCGCCATCGATGCCAGCCAGCTGCACATCGTGCTGCGCGCCACCGCCCACGACGACTACGTCAGCGCCCTGCTGGCCGAGCACGGGATCAGCGACCTGGTCAGCCTGGCGCCGCACGTGCCCTACCAGGCGGCGCTGGCGGAAATGCTGGCGGCCGACGGCTTGCTGGTGCTGCAGGCCAGCAATTGCAACCACCAGATCCCGGCCAAGCTGTATGAATACCTGCGCGCCGGCCGTCCGATCCTGGCCCTGACCGATGCCGTCGGCGATACCGCCGCCACCTTGCGCGCGGCCGGGGTCGATACCATCGCCCCGCTGGACGACAGCGAAGGCATCAAGCGCGGCCTGCTACACTTCCTGCAGCTGGCACGCGCCGGCCAGGCGCCCCTGCCGGCGCCGGCCGCCGTGGCCGCGGCATCGCGCCAGGCGCGCACCGTTGAACTGGCACGCATGCTCGACAGCGTGCTGCCCCAATCGCAGGCCCTGCCGGCCCCGGCCGGCTCCACGGAGGAAGTATGAAAACCCGTTTCCTGGCGCTGGCCGCCATCCTGTACGCCATTGCCGTACCCGGCAGCGCCCGCATGGTCTGCGGCGAAGCCACCAATGGCCAGCACGACTTCCGCACCGTGCCGGATTACTTTATCAAGCTGGTGCATGCGCGCCACTTTACCGACGATATCGAGCAGGGCATCCGCGGCGAATCGAGCGTGCTCGGCGCCGACCTCGAATACACGCTGCTGCACATCCCCAACCATCCGCGGGCGCTGAACACCGCCTTGCGCCTGGCGCCGCGCAACCGCAGCGGCATCATCGAGGGCGCCAAGCTGCCGATCGAATGCTATTTCGAGCGTGCGGTACGCTTCTTCCCCGACGACAGCAACGCCTGGCTGATGTATGCGCGCTTTGCCTATGCCAAGGAGCGCCAGGGCCAGGCGATGGAAATGCTGCAAAAGGCACTCGAGCTGTCGCCGGAAGACCCGGCCATCAACTACAACATCGGCCTGATCTATGCCAAGCAGAAGAAGTTCGAGCAGGCCCTGCCTTATGCCCAGAAGGCTTACGCCCTGCAGTTCCCGCTGCCGGCCCTGAAGCAGACCCTGGTCAAGGCCGGCAAATGGGTGGAACCGCCGCCAGCGCCGGCCGAAGAAAAGGCTGAGGTGCCGCCTGAAGGGGAAAGCAAGCCGGAAGCCAAGGGCGAGGACAAGGCCGGCAACAGCGCCGAGCAGCCCGCCGCCGCCCCGGCCCCGGCGGCCACGCCGCCAGCGCCCGTCAAGCCATGATGCGGCTGCTGGCGCGGCGCGGCGCGGCGTTCGCCGCCCTGCTGCTGCTGATGGCAGCGGCCAGCGTGTATCCGGCACCGCGCCTGCCGCTGGCCATGCTGCTCAGCGGCTACATGGCGCTGCTGCTGTGGCGCCCGCAAGCCTGGCTGCTGGCCGTACCGGCCCTGCTGCCGGTGCTGGACTTTGCGCCGTGGACCGGCTGGTTCTTCCTGGAAGAACTGGACTTGCTGCTGCTGGCCACCTGCGCTGCCGGCTACTGGGCGCTGGGGCGCGAGCCGGCGCCCACCAAGCTGCCCGGCCTGGCGCGCTTCGCGCTCGGCCTGTTTGTGCTGTGCTACCTGGTCGCGGCCTGGCGCGGCGTGATGCCGCTGGCGCCGCTCGACGCCAATTCCTTCGCCAACTACACCAGCCCCTATAACGGCTTGCGGGTGCTGAAAGGCGTGCTGTGGCCGGTGCTGCTGCTGCCGCTGCTGCGCGCGACCGCCGGCGAGCAGGGCAGCAACCTGCAGCGCCTGCTGGTGCCCGGCATGATCGTGGGCCTGGCGGCCTGCGGCCTGGCGGTAGTGTGGGAACGGATGGCCTTCCCCGGCCTGTTCAATTTTTCCAGCGACTACCGCCCCACGGCGCCGTTTTCCGCCATGCATACCGGCGGCGCGGCGCTCGATGCCTACCTGGCGATGGCCTTCCCCTTCGTCACGCTATGGCTGCTCAACCATCCGCCGCCGCGCCGCCTGGCGCTGGGGCTGGCCGCGCTTGGCCTGGGGCTGTTTGCCGGCCTGACCACCTTTTCGCGCGACATTTACTTGGCCTATGCCGCGGCAGGCGCCGTCATCGCGGTGCTGGGCGCCGCCCACCATGTGCGCGGCGGCACGCTGTCCGTGCGCAGCATGGCCGCTTCGCTGCTGTTGCTGGCCATTGCCTATTGGGTGCTGAGCCAGGTGTTTGCCCACGGCGGCTATCGCGGCCTCGGCGCCGCCCTGGGCTTGCTGGCGACTGCCCTGCTGCTGGGCGGCGCCGCGCCGCGCCTGCCCAAGCCGCCGGCCGCAGCCGGCCTCGGCCTGCTGCTGCTATTGCTGGTGGGGCTGATTGGCATGCTGGGCTCGTCCAGCCCGCTGGCCAAGGGCCCGTACCTGGCCTACGGCATCGCCCTGCTGTGCGCTGGCGGCAGCGCGGCCCTGCTGGCGGCCGGACCGCAGCAGCAGCGCCCCTGGGGCGTGCTGCTGCTGGCGGCAGCCCTGCCGGCGCAAGCGCTGGCAGCAGCCCTGGTGGCGCGCCATTACGGCGGCAACGACGCCCTGCCCGGCATCGCACTGGCTGTCGTGCTGGCCCTGGCCATGGGCGCCAGCCGCCTGCTGCCGCGACCGCCATGGCAGCTCAACCGCGGCAGCCTGACCGTGGGCTTCTTCAGCGCCATCGTGTTCGCCGCCCTGATACCGATTTCCAGCAGTTATTACACCGGCAGCCGTTTTGCCACCGTCGGCAGCGACCTCGCCGTGCGCGTGACGCATTGGAGCGATGCGCTGGCCATGATGGACGACAGCGCCACGACCACGGCGTTCGGCCAGGGACTGGGCCGCTTCCCGACTGCCTATATGTGGCACAACACGCAAGGCGAAGTGCCTGGCACCTTCAGCTATGCCGACGAACCTGGCAACCGTTACCTGCTGCTGGGGGCGGCCCAGTATGCGCGCGGCTGGGGTGAAGTGCTGCGCATGCTGCAGCACGTCGATGTCCAGCCAGGCCAGCATTACCGCTTCCGGCTCGCCATCCGGCGCAAGAGCGCCGATGCGCTGCCGGTGGCCATGGTATGCCAGCGCTGGCTGATCTACCCGCAGGATTGCAGCGTGGTGAAATTCCAGGCCATGCCGCTGGCCGACGGCTGGCAAACGGTGGAGGGCGAACTGCCGGTGCGCGGGGCACGCAGCAGCTGGGGCGCGCCGCTGGTGCTCGAGCTGTACAACCACTCGCACAAGGCGCCGCTGGAAGTGGACAATGTGAGCCTGGTCGAAGCCGGCAGCGGTCGCGAGCTGATACGCAATGGCGACTTCAGCGACGGCAACAATTTCTGGTTCTTCAGCAGCGACCGCAACCACATGCCATGGCACGTGAAGAATTTCGCGGTCAACCAGCTGTTCGAACTGGGCTGGGTCGGCGCGCTGGCCACAGCCTTCCTGCTGCTGGCGCTGGGCGGACGCATGGTGGCGCGCGGCCTGGCCGGCGAAAGCTATGCCGCCGTCTCGCTGGCAGCCCTGACCGGCTGCATGATGGTGGGCCTGTTCGATTCCATCACCGACGTGCCGCGCCTGACCATCGTGTTCCTGCTGATCGCCCTGGCGGGCAGCCTGAAGCCGGCGCGCAAGCGTATCAAAGTCAGGCGCCAACGGGATCGCGCCGACCTCGATGCCGATGCCGCCAGCCTTGCCTGATATCCGGCCATGACCGGTACATTGCGCATCGCCCCCGCAGTTGAGGATCTTTTAAAGGACTTGTTTCGCACGGCGCGGGCCAAACGGTTGCCCATCATCACGCTCGAGCGCTTGTTGGCGGCGCTCCTGGGCCAGGCTAGCGTCGCCGCGTTCTGGCATGCCGGCCTGGGGCAGGCGAAACGCGCCGCGCTGCGCGCCGAACTGGATGGCATCCTGGCGCGCGAACCAGCGCTGCTGGCCGCACGGCAGCGGAACCGGCGTGGCAGCCTGAAGAAGATGCTGCAATCACTGGCGCGGAGCTGCCTGCCACGCGCTGTCGCGCCGCTCGGCCGCTGGCTGGACGAGCGCCCGCACGTCGCCAGCGATGTCGAGCACGTGCTGATGCGCGCCATCCTGCGCGTCGCGCCGCCAAAGACTGTCGAAGCCAGCGACCTGCTGCTCTCGATCCTCGATAATACGGCTGGCTTGGCCAGCGAAATCCTGATACGGCATGGCGTGACGCGCTACGCGCTAGTGTGCCATTTGGCCAATGTCTCGCACCCGATGCCGGCGGCGGCAACTGCCGGGCCGCCTCACGCGACAGCCACGGCCCGGCTGTTCCTGCGCAACGACGATTTCGCGCCCATGGCATTTGTCGTCGACGTCTTGCAGACCGTGTTCTCCAAGTCGTCGGCGGAGGCGGGCGCGTTGATGCAGGAAGTCCATCACAAGGGGCGCGTCGCCTGCGGCGTCTTTCCATTGCCGGTGGCGAACGAAAGACTGCGCCAGGTCGAAGACCTGGCCGCCCGACAGCAGCATCCGCTGCGCGCCTACCTGGAACTTTCCGATCAGGACGACGCCTTGATGGCGTGACGCTCCAGCAGGTCGTACAGGGTCGGGCGCGACACGCCCAGCAGTTCGGACGCCTTGACGATATTGCCTTCGACGCGCGCCAGCGCGCGCACGATGGCGCGGTATTCGGCCTCGTCGCGCACCTGGCGCAGGTTGAACGGCTCTTCCTCCACCGGCGCGCCCGACAGGCCGAGGTCGTCGGCCGTGATGGCCGGGCCGTCGGCCATGATGATGGCGCGCTTGATGCAGTTTTCCATTTCCCGCACATTGCCCGGCCAATCGTGGTGGGCGATCTGGGCCAGGGCGTCGGGGCTGAAATGCAGGTTGCCACGGCCCTCCTGGGCGCAGAAACGGTTCTTGAAGTGCTGCGCCAGCAACACCGAGTCGCCGTCGCGCTCGCGCAGCGGCGGGATGGTCAGCACGATCTCCGACAGGCGGTAATACAGGTCTTCGCGGAAGCGGCCGGCTTTCACCAGCTCCTTCAGGTTCTGGTGCGTGGCGCAGACAATGCGCACGTCGACCGGGATTTCCTCGTGGCCGCCGACGCGCTCGATCACGCGCTCCTGCAGGAAGCGCAGCAGCTTGGCTTGCAGCGGCATCGGCAGGTCGCCCACCTCGTCGAGGAAGAAGGTGCCGCCGTTGGCGGCTTCCACCTTGCCCTTGGTTTGCTTGACGGCGCCGGTAAACGCGCCCTTCTCGTAGCCGAACAGCTCCGATTCCAGCAGGGTTTCCGGAATCGCCGCGCAGTTGATGGCCATGAAGCGTTCCTTGGCGCGCGGGCTGCCCTGGTGCAGGGCACGGGCGAACACTTCCTTGCCGGTGCCCGATTCGCCCAGCACCATGGTGGTGGCCGAACTGGGCGCGACTTTTTCCACCTGGCGGCACACCTTCAGCATGCCGGGGTCGCGCGAAATGATGCCGGCCAGCGGAGTGTCGGCGCCGCCTTGCTGCATGCGGCGGTTTTCCTGCTGCAGGCCATGCAGGAAGAAAGCGCGCCTGATCACCAGCGCCAGCAGTTCCGGCTCGCACGGCTTCTGGTGGAAATCGTAGGCGCCCATGGCAATCGCCTGCACCGCGTGCGCGCGGTCCTGGTTGCCGGTCAGGACGATGACCTTGGTGTCGGGCGCCAGTGCCAGGATCTGCTGCAGCGTGGCCAGGCCTTCGGTGGCGCCATCCGGGTCAGGCGGCAGGCCGAGGTCCATGGTGCAGACGGCCGGTTCATGGCGACGCAACTGGGCCAGCGCCGCTTCGCGGTCGCCCGCCACCACCACATCGTAGTCGTCGAAACTCCACTTGAGCTGCTTTTGCAGGCCGGGGTCGTCTTCGATAATCAACAGCTTGGGTTTGCTCTGGCTCACAACTGGTCCTCGCGCCTTCAGGCGGCTTGTTCAATGGTTTGCTGGCGGTACAGCGGCAGGCTGACCGTGAATGTGGTGCCTTGTTCCGGCGTGCTGCGCACCTGCAGCGTTCCACCCAGCTGGTGGATGTATTCCCGGCTTTCGAAGGCGCCGATGCCCATGCCGGCCGACTTGGTCGAGTCGAACGGCTTGAACAGGCGCTCGCGGATGAATTCCTCGCTCATGCCGGTGCCGGTGTCAGCCACTTCCACCAGCACGCTGTCGCCGTCGCGCGCCAGACGCACGCAGACCTTGCCGTCGCGCGGCGTGGCCTCGATGGCGTTCTGGATCAGGTGGCCCAGCACCCTTTCCAGCCGCTCGCCCTCGGCCAGCACTTTCAGGCCGGCCTCGACCAGCTGCAGCGACGGCGTGGGCTCGAAGGCCGCCTTCAGCGCCACGGCCTGCGCCAGCAACGTCCCCAGGTCCTGCGGCACGGCGCGCTCGGGGGAAGCGGTACGGCTGAGCTTTTGCAGCATCAGTTTCATTTTTTGCACCGACAGGGTCACGGTCTCCATCATATCGCGTTGGAACTCGGGATTGTCTGCATGTTTTTCCGCATTGGCGGTCAGCAGCGACAGCTGCGCCACCAGGTTCTTCAGGTCGTGCACCACGAAGGTGGACAGGCGGTTGAACGAGTCGAACTGGCGCGCCAGCATCAGAGCGTTGTCGGCCTCCTGCTGGGCCAGGTAGGAGGCGGCCTGGGTGCCGGCAATCTTCAGCAAGTCCAGCACTTCCCAGTTGAGCTTGACTTCGCTGCGCGAGGCCATCAACACGACGAAGCCGGCCAGCCGGCCCTGCAGCAGCAGCGGCACCACCAGCCAGGCCTTGGGGAAGGCCAGCAGCCAGGCCGGCAACGGCACTTCCGGATCGTGCAAGTCGTGGGCGGCCACTTCCACCAGCCATTGCTTGCTTTCCATTAATTGGCAGAACGCGGAATCGGCCGGCTCGCTCGCCTGCTGGGCCTGCACATGCCAGGAGGCCAGCGGTTCGAAGCGCTGTTCGCGGCGTATCCACAGGGCGCCGCCCTGGCTTTCCACCAGCTCGGCCAGGGCGGAAATGGTGCGCTCCCCCAGGTTGGGCCCGGTAGCCGACAGGGTGCGCGTGAACCCCAGCCACTCTTCGCGGTAATCGTAGTTGTAGCGGTAGAAATGCTTGCTGATGAACACTTTCAGCCAGGCGCGGAAGGAGCCCGAGAACAGCACGCCGGCCAGCAGGAAAGTGGCGCCAAACAGGAAGGCCAGCTGCATCAGGCCGCCCCAGGAACCGCCCACGAAACGCAGGTAGTAGGCCGCCATGCTCATGGCCAGCAGGTAGACTGCCGAGCCCAGCAGTGCCGCCGAATGGAAGGCCACGCGGCGCGAGACGGCCAGCTGCGCCGGCCAGGACGCGCGCCGCAGCAGGGAAATCGCCAGCAGCGGCACGATCAGCGCATTGACCAGGCCGCGCGCCGCCCACAATTCGGGATCAAGTTCGCGCAGCAGCAGCATATCGCTGTACAGGTAGAAATCGTAGGCAAACAGCGCCCCCAGCCCGAGGCAGATGAACTTCATGGCCCAGCGCACTTGCACGCTGCGGTCGCGGTAGAGCTGTTCCACCAGCAGCATGCCCAGCACCGCCATGCCGAGGCGGCCGATGGCCAGCGCGTGGAAGGCCAGCCCTGGCGGCAACTGCTGCGCCAGCAGGCTGGCCAGCAACATGGCGCCATACACGGCGACGCTGGCCTGGAAGGTGCGCGCGCTGCGCTGCCACAGGCCCAGCATGGCCAGCAGCACGACCGTCCAGGCCGCGTTGCGCAGCCATTCGGCGCCATGCAGAACCCACGGCGCCCAGGGCACCACGGTGGCGCTGGCCATCACCGCGCCCCACAGCACCGTCAGCAGCGACGCCGTAGCCAGCACGCGCTGGTGCGGGCGCTGGTCCGGGCGCTGGCGCCAGCCGGTCAGGACCAGCACGCTAAATAACAGAAACGCCAGCGCGGCGCTGGCGTAACTGAAGGCCGTGATACTGGTCGGCATCAGGCCTCCATGTCCTTAGCGGCCTCCCCTGAACATGACCACCTTGATGGTATCGATCAGGACCAGCACATCGAGCAGCAGGCTGTTGTTCTTGACGTAGTACAGGTCGTACTGCAGTTTCTGCAGCGCGTCTTCGACCGTATCGCCATAGCCATAGCGCACCTGGGCCCAGCCGGTGATGCCGGGCTTGATGCTGTGGCGCACATTGTAGTAAGGCACGCGCTCCGTCAGTTGCTCGACGAAGTAGGGACGCTCGGGACGCGGGCCGACGAAGGACATCTCGCCCTTCAGCACATTGAGAATCTGCGGCAGCTCGTCAATGCGCAGCTTGCGGATGATGTTGCCCACGCGCGTGATGCGCGGGTCGTTCCTGGCGGCCCATTGCGGCGTGCCGTTCTTTTCCGCGTTCTTGAACATGCTGCGGAATTTCAGGACGCGGAACACGCGGCCATCCATGCCCACCCGTTCCTGCGAATAGAAGATCGGCGCGCCGTCCTCGATCACGATGGCAATCGCGGTCAGGAGCATGACCGGCAGGGACACCACCAGCAGCGACACGCTGGCCAGCACATCCACCGCGCGCTTCATGAACGTGCGCATGAAGCTCTGGTCGAAGCCGCCGCCGAACACCAGCCAGGAAGGCTGTACCGATTCCACGCGGATCTGGTAGGTTTCGCGCTCGAAGAAGGTGGCGGCGTCGGTGACCTGGATGCCGTACAGCTTGCATTCGAGCAATTCCTTGATCGGGAAGGCGCCGCCGCGGCGGTTCTGCACCGAGACCACGATTTCCGACACGCGCTGGGCGTTTGCCAGCGCTACCAGGGAACCGCCCTCCGGCAGGCGCAGCAGCTGGTTCTGCGGCACGCAGATTTCTTCCGACGGCACTGCCACGTAGCCGGCCACGTCGTAGCGGCGGTAGTTGGTCTCGCGCGTGGCCAGCTCGCCGCATTCCTTGGCCATGGCGCCGCTGCCGAGGAAGATGATGCGGGTGGCCAGGAAGTGCGTGCGCGAGGTCTTCATGAACATGGCGCGCGCCAGCAGGATGCCGGCACCGGAAATGATAAACACCAGCACCAGGATGCCGCGCCCGAAATACAGGTCGGGCGCCAGGTAGAACACCAGGGTCAGGATGCAAAAGCCCATGGCAAACGAAGGCATCAATTGCAGGAAGAAGGGATTGCGCAGGCCTTCCTGGAAATTGATCTGGTACATGCCCAGCGCAGACATGCTGAACACGATGGCGGCTGCAAAAATGCAGGCCGACATGAAGAAGTGGTCGAGCTTCGGTATGGCGAACTGGTCACCGTCGAAAAAACGCAGACCAGCGCCAGCGTAGAACGAGCCAATCAGGATCAACACCTCCAGGAAAAGCAGGCTGAAGACAACCTTGGAAATGTAGTGATTGGAAATTCTTAGCATTTTTATTCCCTCCCGCTTTACTGCTCATGCTGGCCGTGAAAGCGCGCGGAGCCTTGCGGCCATGTCTCGTTGACTATTCTTGAGGAGCCAGGTGGCGGATATACCAGTCCATGGCTTCCTTCAATCCCTCGCCGATACGATGCGAGGGATTGAAACCCAACAGCTCGCGCGCCTTGCTGATATCGGCCTGCGAATGGCGCACGTCGCCGGCCCGGAATCCCTGGTATTGCGCCTGGTGCTGGAGCAGGTGCGGGAAACGCTCCTGCAGCAGCTCGCGCATCATCAGGTACAGCTGGTTGAGACTGGTGCGCTCATTGAGCGCCACGTTGTACACCTGGTTGGCGGCGCCCGGCTGGTCGGCCATGGCTGCCAGCAGGTTGGCTTGCACCACGTTGTCGATGAAGCAGAAATCGCGGCTGGTTTCGCCGTCGCCGTTGATGAACAGGGGACGGTTGCGGATCAGGGCCGAGACCCACTGCGGTATCACTGCCGCATAAGCGCCTTCCGGGTCCTGGCGCGGGCCGAACACATTGAAATAGCGCAGGCCGATCGTTTCCATGCCATAGGTGCGGGCGAACACGTCGGCATACAGCTCGTTGGCGTATTTGGTGACGGCATAGGGCGATAGCGGCCGGCCGATGGTGTCCTCCACTTTCGGCAGCGCGGGATGGTCGCCGTAAGTGGAGCTCGATGCCGCGTAGACGAAGCGCTTCACTTGTGCGTCGCGCGCCGCCACCAGCATGTTCAGGAAGCCGGTCACGTTGGTGCCGTGGGTCAGCAGCGGATCGTCGATCGAGCGGCTAACCGAACCCAGTGCGGCCTCGTGCAGCACGTAGTCTTTCCCGGCACAGGCTTGCTGGCAGGTCGCCAAGTCGCGGATATCGCCTTCGATGAAGGTAAAGCAAGCCCAGGCCGCGGAGCCGACCGCTTCGCGCACCTGCTCCAGGTTGTGCTGGTGACCGGTGGCGAAGTTGTCCAGGCCCGTGACCTGCTGGCCGAGCTTGAGCAGCGCCTCCACCAGATTGGAGCCGATGAATCCGGCGGCACCCGTGACCAGCCAATGGTATCGCTGGCCACGCAGGTGCAGCCGCACTTCGTCAAACTTGCCCACAACAGCCCTCCCAGGCTTCCCTGATATTTTTTTCTTACAGGCGCCAGACGCTGTAACCAGCTTCTTCCAGGCCTGCCATATTGAATGCCGATTTCACGTCGATGAAGACGCCACCCGGGTTCAGCTTGGCCGACAGGTCAGCCAGCGACAGCGCCAGCAATTCCTTGTGCGACACCGCCGCCACCACCGCATCGGCTTGCGGCAGGCTGTCCCAGCTTTCCAGGCGAATACCATATTCGTGCACCGATTCCTCGGAATCGGCCACCGGGTCGTGCACATGCACGTCCAGGCCATACGACTTCAGCTCAAACACCACGTCCGCCACCTTCGAATTGCGCAAGTCCGGGCAGTTTTCCTTGAAGGTCAGGCCCAGCACGTTCACTTTCGCGCCCTTGATGTGGCAGCCTGCCGCGATCATCTGCTTGACGGTCTTCTCGGCCACGAACTTGGCCATGCCGTCGTTGATGCGGCGCCCCGCCAGAATCACCTGCGGGTGGTAGCCGATCATGTCGGCCTTGTGGGTCAGATAGTAGGGATCGACGCCGATGCAGTGGCCGCCAACCAGGCCGGGCCGGAAAGGCAGGAAATTCCACTTGGTGCCTGCCGCCTGCAGCACTTCCAGCGTATCGATGCCGATCTTGTCGAAGATGATTGCCAGTTCGTTCATCAGCGCGATATTCAGGTCGCGCTGGGTATTTTCGATCACCTTGGCCGCTTCCGCAACTTTCACGCTGGAAGCCCGGTAGACCCCAGCAGTCACTATCGACTCATATAGTTTAGCAACCTGTTCCAGAGTTGCTGGATTATCTCCGGAGACCACCTTCAAAATCGTGGTCAGGCGGTGCTGCTTGTCGCCCGGGTTGATACGTTCCGGGGAGTAGCCGACGTTGAAGTCTTGCGGCCATTTCAGGCCGGAATGCTGTTCCAGCACGGGGATGCACACTTCCTCGGTGGCGCCCGGGTAGACCGTCGATTCGTACACGACAATGGCGCCCTTCTTCATGTACTTGCCGACCGTGGTCGACGCGCCGACCAGCGGGCTGAAATCGGGCGAATGGGCATTGTCGACCGGGGTCGGCACGGCCACCACGATGTAATCGGCTTCGGCCAACGCGGCCGGATCGTAGGTCACGTGCAAATGGCTTGCTTCGCGCAACTCAGCTTCCGACACCTCGCCGGTCGGATCGCAGAATTTGCGGTAATTCTCAATCTTGGACTGCGACAGGTCAAAACCGATAGTCTTGCGTTTCTTGCCAAACTCAACAGCCAGCGGCAAACCGACATAGCCGAGGCCAACTACAGCAACAACCTTTGTGTCATCCATGTTTAGTTCCCGATCGAATTACTTATTACACTTATGCTAACCATATAACAGGCGCCAGCCAACTACAATGCCGGGTTCACAAGGAATGCCCGATTTGCGGGGGAAAGACGGCCCCTTGCGGCCGCTTTCGCTCTGCGCGCATTTAACATTTCTTTGTGGAACAGTTGGATCGGCGCCACGCTCAGATTGACTTATGTGTCAACTTTATTGCAATTGTGGCATCCATTGTCAATTTTACACCACGGCGAGGCTCCTGTCACAGCCTTTATGCGAGTTGCTACAACACAAAGGCTTTTCCGCGACACCTCAGGCCGCGATCGGCGCCTGCAGACTGGCCTGGGGCGGCTCCATCCGGCACCACAGCTCGAACTCGACGATATCGAACAGCGGGATCGCCGGCTCGGCCTCGTCGGCCTTCATGCGGTCGAGTTTCTGCAACAAGGCAGGCACATTGTAGATGCCGCGTTCGCGTGCCGCTCGGCTGCCGAGCAGGTCGCGCGCCATTTCATACATGGCGCCGCACAGCCAGCGGCGCGACGGCACCGGGAAGCCCATCTTGTCGACGCGCGTGCGCACCAGCTCAGGAATCCGGCCGCGCAACGCCTCGCGCTGCACGTACTTGTTCCAGTGGCCGCGCATATGCCAGTCGTCCGGCAGCTGGAACAGCAATTCCACCAGGCGGTAGTCCAGGAACGGCACCCGTCCTTCGATCGAATGGGCGCTGGCGTTGCGGTCTTCCACCCGCAGGAACAGCGGCAAGGGCGCCACCGAGACCGCGTTGCTGAGCGTGGCCGGCAGGCGCTGGTCGCGGCTGGCCAGCTGCGGCAGCGCCTGGCGGCACAGCTCCGGCTGCAGCCAGGGACTGGCGCCGGCGGCAGCAGCGGCCCGCCGCCGCGCCAGTGCGCGATAAGGCGGCAGCGCAGACAGCGCGTTACGCAAGCCCAGGTCGAGCTGGGAGCGGAAATGCTGGCCGGTGTCGCCACCGTGGTGGCGCACAAAGGCGGCCATCTCGTTCCAGGCCCGCAGCGGCCGCCCGGCGCGCATCAGGCTGTGCCAGTAATGGCGGAAAAATGCCGGGTAGCCGGCCGCCGTCTCGTCGGCGCCCTGCCCGTTCAGCACCACCTTGACGCCGCGCGCGGCGGTCTGCTTCATGAGCTGGAAGCTGACTGCTGCCGCCATCGAATGCACCGGTTCATCCTGGTGCCAGAGCAGTTGCGGCAGGTCGTCCCAGATCTGGCGCGCGTTCGCATGCAGCGGTTCCAACAGGGCCCCGGACTGGGCCAGCGAGGCCTCGATATAACGGCGCTCATCAAAGTCCTTGTCCATGAAACTGAAGGTGCGCAGCGGATCGCTGGCGCCGTTGGCGGCTCGGATGCGCGCCGCCGCGCACAGGATGGCGCTGGAATCGAGGCCGCCGGACAGGTGCACCGCAACAGGCACGTCGCTGCGCATATGCAGGCGCATGGCATCTTCGAACAGTTCCGCGTATTCGCCGGCCGGGTCGGCCACGTGGCGCGGCGCGATCTGCGCCACGCTCCAGTAGCGCCACTCGCGGTAGCTGCCGTCCAGCTCCAGTTCGAAGGCACAGCCGGCCCCGACCGGGAAGATCTTCTGGTAGAACGATGCCTGGCCCGAGTCCAGCGCCTGAGCGCCATGCACCAGGAAATCGGCTGCCACCTGCCAGTTGGTGTCCGCGCGGACGCGGCCCGAGTCGCGAATGGCCTTGATTTCAGAGGCGAACATCACTTGCGAGCTGTCCTGGTAGCGGTACAGGGGCTTGATGCCAAAGCGGTCGCGGGCGCCGAACACCTGGTTGCGGCGCCGGTCGTGGATCAGGAAAGCCCACATGCCATTCAGGCGCGACAGGCATTGCTGGCCCCACTGCTGGTAGGCGTGCAGCAGGACTTCGGTATCGCTGCGGGAACGGAAGTGGTGGCCCAGGGCCTCCAGCTCGCGGCGCAATTCCAGATAGTTGTAGATTGCGCCGTTGAAGACGATGGTCAGGCCGTCGTCCGGCAAACTCATTGGCTGGTGCCCGGCCGGCGACAGGTCGAGGATAGCCAGGCGACGGAAGCCGAAGCCCAGCGGGCCGGCCAGATAGTGGCCTTCGCCGTCCGGCCCGCGATGGCGGATCAGGTCAGTCATCCGCTTGAGCAGGCCCCGCTCGGCAGGCCGGCCGTCGGTGTTGAGCACTGCTACTAATCCACACATTCTTTACTCCTTTACAGGGCTGGGCCCGGCCTCGGAGCACGCAACTAAAATTAACAGCAGTCATCATATATTAATCAAAGGGAAATTCAACTTATTTATTAGCAACATTTTGCGGCGCTATTGCAAGGCCGGCACCTTACGCGGCGGGGCTGCGCTGCGCGCCGCGATTTCCTTGAGCTTGAACACGGCAATGGCCTGTGCCACCCATTCGGCCTGGCGCGCCAAGCTGCCGGCAGCGGCAGCCGCCTGCTCCACCAGCGCGGCATTCTGCTGCGTGATGTCGTCGATATGCACCACGGCCTGGTTGACTTGGCCGATGCCGCGGCTCTGCTCCTGCGTGGCATGGTGGATTTCATCCATGACGCGGGTAACGCGGCCGACCGACTCGATCACTTCGCTCATGGTGGCGCCGGCGTTGCTGGTCAGCTTGGCGCCGGCATCGACTTTCGCGATCGAGCTGTCGATCAGCTGCTTGACCTCCTTGGCGGCCGTGGCCGAGCGCTGAGCCAGGTTGCGCACTTCGGAGGCGACCACGGCAAAGCCCTTGCCATGCTCGCCGGCACGGGCAGCTTCCACGGCGGCATTCAGGGCCAGGATATTGGTCTGGAAGGCGATGCCGTCGATCATGCCGATAATGTCGAGGATCTTGCGCGAAGACTGGCTGATGTCGTCCATCGTCTGCACCACCTGCGAAACAATGGAGCCGCCGGCGGCGGCCACGCTGGAAGCCTGGCCGGCCAGTTCATTGGCGCTGTGCACGCTGGCCGCGCTCTGCTGCACATTGCTGGTCAGCTGCTCCATGCTGGCCGCCGTCTGCTGCAAGCTCGAAGCCTGCGATTCGGTACGGCCGGACAGGTCGAGGTTGCCGCTGGCGATTTCGCTGGTGGCTGTCTGGATCTCATCGAAGTTGCTGCGCACATCGCCGATGATGCTGTGCAGGTTGACATTGGTCTGGCGCAGCGCTGCCAGCAACTGCCCCATTTCATTGTCGGCGCCGATCTCGAGGACGCCGGTCAGGTCGCCGCCGGCCATCTTGCGCGCAAAGCACGTCGCCTCGCGCAGCGGCTGCACGATGGCGCGCTGCAGCGCATACCAGAAGGCCAGCGTGAAGGCGCTGAAGGCGGCATTGGCGAGCGTCATCCACAGCGGGGCGCCTTGCAGCGCGCCGGAAATGGCGAGCAGGGCCAGGAAGCCGCTCAGCACGCCCATGCCAATGCCGATCAGACTGGCCAATGAGAGGTCGCGCAACTGGCTGGCCCAGTGGCGCCAGCCCGGCCGGCGCAGGCGGCCGCGTTCGAGGCGCAGGCGGCGCGGGTTGCCTTCGCGCAGCTCGCAGTAGAGATGATCGGCCTGCGCCACCTGTTCGCGGCTGGGCTTGGTGCGCACCGACATATAGCCGACCGGGCGGCCGGCTTCGATCACCGGCGTCACGTTGGCATACACCCAGTAGAAGTCGCCGTTCTTGCAGCGGTTCTTGACCATACCGCTCCACGGCATGCCGGCCTTGATGGTGGCCCACAGGTCGGCAAACGCCTCGACCGGCATGTCCGGGTGGCGCAGGATATTCTGCGGCGCGCCGATCAGCTCCTCTTCAGTAAAGCCGCTGACTTCGATGAAGTAGGGATTGGCGTAGGTGATCTTGCCCTTCAGGTCGGTGGTCGAGACGATGGTCTTGCCATCGTCCAGGATGAACTCCTGACTGGTGACAGGGGTGTTGAGGCGCATGGCGATGCTCCTTAGTCGGCTATCTACAGGGAGAATGGGCACGAACCGGGAGCGGGGGTCCGCATGGCCTGGACGGGACGCAAGCGGGCATCCCTGGCCATATCATGCGGTCAAGTATAGGGAGATGATGCGCGGTGGAAACTCACCAAAAATTGCAATAGAGAAAATCAATGAACAGCTGTTGCGAATTTACAATCACGCCGGACTGCGCCGGCGCAGCACGCCGCGCACCTCGGCCACCATGCTGCGGTTGAAGAGCAGGCTGGCCAGGCCATAGGCCAGCATGCCGCCCAGTACTTCGGCCACCAGGGCCCAGGTGCGCGGCTGTGCTGCCAGCGGCGCACGCAACAGGGTGACGGCGCCGAACATCAGCGCGGCGCACAACAGCGCCGGTCCGGTGCGGCGCGCCACCGCTTCCGCCCCGACGCCGATGGCGGCCAGCATGCTGCGCATATTGATGAAGAGCACCATCGGATAGGCCAGCAGCCAGGCATAGGCCACGCCCTGGATGCCCCAGCGCGTACCGAGGTAAAACGCGGGCGGCATCACGATGCAGGACAACAGCACATTGCGGAAATTGATGCCCGGCTGGCCAAGCGCATCGGTGACGGTCGGCAGCATCTGAGCCAGGGTGCGGAAGGGCATGACCAGGCACAACACCTGCAGCGGCAGCACGGCGCCTTCCCAACCCTTGCCGAGCACCACGCTCACCAGTTCCGGCGCCACGCTGGCCATGCCCCACAGGATGGGGAAAGACAACAGGCTGATATAGCCCAGCAGCTGCAGCACGCCGACGCGGATGGCCGGCAAGTCGTGCTGGGTGCGCGACAGGATGGGGAACAGCACCTGGTTCAGGATCCCTGCCATGCGCTGCACCGGCAGCGACGCCAGGTGCATCGAGACCGAGTACCAGCCCAGCGCCTGGTCGCCCAGCACGCGGCCGACGATCGCCACGTCAGCTTGCATGAAGCTGTACCACAACAGACGGGTGGCGGTCAGGCTGCCGCCAAAGCCAAGCAGATTGCCCATCCCTGCCAGCGACCAGTCCGGCCGCGGCTGGCCGGGCGCGCACCAGTTCAGCGCCCCCATGCGCCAGGCCTGGGTGGCCAGCATGCCGGCCACCAGCGACCACACGCCCGCGCCAAACAGCGCCATGAACAGCGTCGCTTGCGAGCCGACCAGGGCGGCACTCAGTTCGACCAGCGACCGCTGCTTGTACTCCAGGCGGCGCTGCAAGCGCACATCGGGGATGATGGCCAGCGGCAGCAGCAGGAATTGCACGGACAGCACGTGCAGCAACGGCTGCAGCCGGGCTTCGCCGTAGAAAGCGGCCACCAGCGGGGCCAATGCATTGGCCAGCAGGAAGAGGCCGAGGTTGACCAGCCAGACCACGCCCATGGCTTGCCGCAAGTCCTGTTCGCTGACCTCCTTGCGCTGGATCAGGGCCGGCCCCAGGCCCACCTCGGCAAACATGCCAAGCAAGCCCAGCACGACGGTACACATGGCCAGCAAGCCGTAATCGGAGGGCGCCAGCAGGCGCATGACGAAGATTGTCACGCCCCAGGTAATCAGTTGCGAGCCCAGCTTGGCCCCTGCCACCCATTTCACGCCACGCGCCAGTTCAGTTTGTAATGTCATCGTAGTCGAGGCAATCGTGGCGAGGCAGGGAAAGGAATTGCAATCAGGATAGGGGAGCGAACCCGGTGCCGCAAGCGCGGTTGTCCAGTGCGGAATTGCTAAAACGTCCAGCATATTAGCTTAATGATATGATCGCGGCAATCGTGAAATTGACAGTCACCCCCTCGGCTGGCATGACCATGATGGTCAATTGACAACATTTAACGGAAATAAAATGCTCCAGCTCCTGCGCTCGATCAAGAATAAATTCACCCCCGAGGCGCCGCTGCCGCTGGGCGCCGTGGCCGAGCGCGAGGCCGACCGGCGCGGCTTGCCGGCCCATGATCCGGGCATCGAGGCGATCATCGCCGCCTGCACCGACTGGCTGGGCGCGGCCCAGGACCATTCAGCCTCCGCCGACGGCGGCGTGGCGCGCGACTTCAGCCTGGTCAAGGGCTGGGCCACCTCCTACCCGGAAACCACCGGTTACATCGTGCCGACCATGATCGAGATGGCGCGCCGCCAGGGCAGCGCCGAACTGCACCAGCGGGCGCGCCGCATGCTGGACTGGTTCGTCGCGATCCAGTTTCCGGAGGGCGGCTTCCAGGGTGGCCGCATCGATTCCAACCCGCGCGTGCCGGTCACCTTCAACACTGGCCAGATCCTGCTCGGGCTGGCGGCCGGCGCCAAGGAATACGGCGACGCCAAATACCTCGACGCCATGCATCGCGCCGCCTCCTGGCTGCGCGATTCACTCGATGAAGACGGCTGCTGGCGCAAGCATGCAACACCGTTCGCTAAGCCGGGCGAAAAGGCTTATGAAACCCATGTCGCCTGGGGCCTGTTCGAAGCCGAGCGCGTGGCCCCGGGCCACGGCTATGGCGAGGCCGGCCTGCGCCAGGTGGCCTGGGCGCTGGGCAAGCAGCAGCCCAACGGCTGGTTTGCCTCGAATTGCCTGAACGATCCGGTCCATCCCCTGAGCCACACCATCGGCTATGTACTGCGCGGGGTGCTGGAAGGCTACCTGCTGTCGCAACGCCCCGAGCTGCTGGAAGCTGCCGTGCGCACCGGCAGCGCCTTGCTCGAGGTCGTTGGCCCCGACGGATTCCTGCCGGGCCGCCTGGACAGGCAATGGCATCCTGCCGCTACCTGGGCCTGCCTGACCGGCTCGGTGCAGAATGCACACTGCCTGTTCCTGCTGTATCAGCTGACCGGCGAACAGCGCTACTTCGACACCGGCCGCCGCCTGACGCAGTACGTGCGCCGTACCATCAAGGTCGACGGCCCAAAGGAAACACGTGGCGCGGTGAAAGGCGCTTTCCCAGTCGACGGCGCCTACGGCGAATATGAATTCCTGAACTGGGCCGCCAAGTTCTGCATCGACGCCAACCTGTTGGAACAGGACTTGCTGAAAGCGCGCAATGCTTAAGCAGGCCAAGCGACTGGCCAAGGCCATGCTGGAAAAGCTGCGCCGGCGCAGCAGCGCCCGCGAAGTCAAGCAGAGCCAGCGCCACGTCAGCCGCGACGAACTGGTGGCAGGGCTGGCAAGGCTCGGCATTGCCAAGGGCGATGCCGTCTTTATCCACTCCTCGCTGAAAAGCCTGGGCTATGTGGAGGGAGGCGCCGCCACCGTGGTGCAGGCCCTGCAGGAAGCGGTCGGCCCGGACGGCACCCTGGTGCTGCCGACCTATTACATGCCGGGCGGCTCGATCCGCGGCACCTGCGACATGAAGGACTACGTCTTCGATGTGCGCAAGCACGGCACCAATATGGGCCGCCTGCCGGAAGCCTTCCTGGCCAGCGCCGGCATTGCGCGCAGCGTACACCCAACGCATTCGGTTTCCGCCTGGGGCCGCCACGCGGCCTACCTGACCGAAGCCCACCACCGGGCGCCCTCGGTGTTTGGCGAAGGCTCGCCGTGGCAGCGCTTTATCGGCCTCGATAGCGCCAAGGTGCTGGGTCTTGGCATTTCGATGGGTCCGGTCACCTTCTACCACGTGCTGGAAGATGCCATGGGCGACGCCTTCCCGGTGCCGGTATGGGGCGAGGAGACCTTCCGCCTGCCATGCATCGACCAGGCCGGCCAGCGCAGCGACGTGCCGTTGCGCCCCTTCGACCCCGAGCTGGCGCAACGCCGCATCGATCATCGCTCGCGCGAGGACTTGCGCCAGTATTTCATGGCCGAATTCAAGCGCGCCGGCCTGCTGCATGCCGGCCAGGTCGGCGAAGCGCCATCGTGGTGGATTCCTGCGCGCGGCTTCTTCGACCACCTGCAGCAGCTCGCCGGCGAGAACCTGACCATCTACTCCACCCCGGAACAACTGGCAGCGCGGCCGCTGGGCTAGGCTGCCGGGGCCGCCATCGCGGCGCCGGCCCGGCGCGCACTCCAGCGCGCGCCGAGCCTGATCATCGGCAGTTCGACCAGGTGATAGCCCAAGCCGGTGAACAGCACCAGCAAGGACAGGAAAAGGCTCCACTGCCAGAATGGATGGAGCGCATCGAGCGTGCGAAACGCCAGTCCCATCAGCGGCGGGTGGAACAGGTAGATGCCATAACTGTACTTGGCGATGGACTTGCTGGCACGGTTCAGGCGCGGTGCCGACATCTCACGCAGCCAGGGGATCGCCAGCCCCACCGCCAGGCACACCAGCCAGCGCCCGTAGTTGTTGGTGCGCGGCTCCGCATAGGCAACAAA
Organism: Pseudoduganella sp. S-14; assembly: GCF_049913285.1. Lineage (GTDB taxonomy): Bacteria > Pseudomonadota > Gammaproteobacteria > Burkholderiales > Burkholderiaceae_D > Rugamonas. Next base: position 549,039 of record NZ_CP183991.1, on the reverse strand, counting down.
CGCCGCGCAAGCCAGCGCCAGCAACGGCGGCCACAGCCAGCCCGGCAAGCATTCCCTGCCCTGCATGCGCCAGGCCAGTACCCCCGCCAGGAAACAGGGCGCAAACTCGAACAGGCTGAGGCGCGCGGTCACCAGCGGCTGTAGCAGGGCCAGCGGAATCGACAACAGCCACAGCGCGACCAGCCAGCGCAGCGGCCGCCGCCGCAACAGCAGGAACAGGAACGGCAGCAGCAGGTACATCTGTACTTCCAGGCACAGCGTCCATAACACCACCGACATATAGCGCGCATACACGAGGTTCTGGACCAGCAGCAGGTTGGCCGCCAGCTCAAACGGCGTCCATTGCGCATCCATGAAGAAGTAAATTCCCAGCAGCAGGACGGCTGCCAAGGGATAGATGCGACAGGCGCGCTGCAGATAGAAGGCCCGCAACAGGGCCGCCCCTTCCAGTTGCTGGCGCTCCAGCGACTGCATGAGCACCAGGCTGGTGTGCACAAAGAACAGCATGACGCCCAGCTGGCCAAGGGCGAACGAAACAGGATTGGTGCGGATGGTGTAGCCGGCGATATGCGCCGTCAAGACCAGCAACACGGCAAGCGCACGCAGGAAATCAAGGTTCGGCTTGAGCATCATGGCTCCGGACGCGTGATGCAGGAACTTCAGTCTGCACCACGATCGGAGCCCGGGGTTTGCGCTAGGTCATGCGCCGGTAAGCTGGCGCGCGCCGAGCTCCTTGCGTTCGCGCCAGGCCGCGCCCAGCTTGATCATTGGATGTTCGATCAAATGGTAGCCAAGGTAAGGCAAGACCACCATCATTGCCCAGAACAGGCTCCACTGCGCCACCGGATGCCAGCCTGTCAGCGTATCGAAACACAGGGCCAGCATCGGATAGTGGAACAGGTAAATGCCATAGCTGTACTTGGCGATGGTCTTGCTCACGGCGTTCAGGACCGGCGTGCCCAGCTGGCGCACCCAAGGGATGGTCAAGCCCAGCGCCAGGCAGACCGCCCACCGCGAATAGTAATGCGTGCGGGTTTCGGCAAACAGGATGTAGGCCAGGCTGGCAAGGCCCAAGGCCAGCGGCCAGAGCCAGGCTGGCAGCCGTTCCCGGTCGCCCAGGCGCCACGCGATCACCCCGCCCAGGAAGCAAGGGACGTAGGACAACACATTAAAGCGCGGCGATACGATGGGCGGCAGCAGCCCCACCGGCAACGCAACCAGCCAGAATGCAAACAGCCATTTGATCGGCCGGTTGCGGAAGAAGACGAACAGGAAAGGCAGCATGAAATACATCTGGACTTCCAGCGGCAGCGACCACAGCGGGTCACTCATCAGCCGCGTGTACGTCAGGTTCTGCACCAGCGCCAGGTTGGTGAACAACTCGTAATACGTCCAGTGCTGGTCCATCAGGAAATAGACGCCGAGCACCAGGGTCATCGACAAGGGATAGATACGGCAGATGCGCTGGATATAGAAGCGCTTGAACAAGGCCGTGCCGCTTGCGTCCTGGCGCTCAAGCGATTGCATCAGCACCAGGCTGGTATGCACGAAAAAAATCATCACGCCCAACTGCCCCATCGCGTACGAGGCGGGCGTGGCATGACCGTATGCGGTGCGGAATACATGCGAGAACAGCACGAACAGCACTGCGACCGCACGTAGCAGGTCAAGGTTCGGTTTGTTCATCATGTCGCTGCACCCCGATGGTCGAGTTCGTATTCTTGCATGAAATTCACACGCTGGGCCAACTTAGGGGAAGCGCAGGCGCCACGGCCGAGTCCGCCGCAAGGGATTGAGTTCCACCACCAGGGCGCAGCGGGTCCAGCCGGCGGCGGCAAAGGCGCGCAAGGATGGGTGGTTGTTATGCCACACACGTGCAAACAGGCAGTCAAAACCTTGCGCCGCCATATCCGCACCCGAGGCCGCAATCAGCGCCGGCGCCACCTTGCGCCCGCGCATGGCGGGCGAGGTAATGATCTGGACCAGCTTGGCCTGCTTGTCCTGCAAGGGCCAGAAGCCGCGAGGACGGTAGCGTTCGCCATACCAATAGAAGCACAGGCCGACGATCTGGCCGCCATCGCGGCAGGCGTAGGCACGTGCGCCCTCGCCTGCGTAAAAGGCTTGTTCGCGCATGACCGGGTCGGGGGAAGCTTCGATCTCGGCACGCTGCACTGGGCCGACCACAAAATTCGCTGCTTGCGGCGGCATCGGCGCCGGCCCGGCGCTGGCCCTGCGTTGCAACACGCGGTAGATGGAATAATCGCCCAGCATGGCCCGCGCCAATTGCTTGAGCAGCGTTTTCATACGGCCGCAACCCGGCCAAAGCGCAGCATGCGCTTCAGGCGCGCTTTCAGCCCGAAGCGCTCTACCATGCGCCCCAGCCATCCCGACAGCAGGTTCATCGCGAAATGCGCGCGCAGCAGCAGGCTATTGGCCAAGCTGCGGCGCACCAGGAAGATATTGGCGCACAGGCGCTGCTCAGTCGCAAACAGGCGCTTGTGCTCGGTTTCGCCCTCGGTGAAGTCGAAGTAGCGGAACTTGCCTTCATTAAACAAATCTTCCAACGCCAACCATTGCAGCACGGTGCCGACGGACAGTTTCATGTACTCGGGGTCGTAACCCTGATAGGAGTAGCTCAGCACACCGTCGCTGGCCGGGCAAAACAGGTAGGACACGGCGCGCGCGCCATCGAACAGCAGGTAGGCGCGCGCCTGGTCATCGGCAGCCCAGGCGCGCGCCTGCTGGCGGAACGACTCGCTGGATGGCAGACCGGCATCGAGCAGACGCTCCTGGTAGGTGCGGCGCGACAGCGGCAAGGCCAGTTGCAGGAAGGCGTCGATTTCTTCCGGCGAACGGTAGCTCTTCCAGCGCAGCTCGCCGCCCGTCTGCTCGGCAAACTTGCGCACCTTGCGCACAATCGTGGCGCGGGTCTTGGAGGAGAACTTGGCCTGGTAGGCGGCAAAGCCCATCCCAAGGTCGATGAAGCAATGGCGGTAATGCTGCGGCACGTAGCACAGGTAGTCGCCGGCCTTGCGGAACGGCGGCGCCTGCTCGTCAAGCGGAACGCCGCGTTCAACGAAGCCTTGGCTACCGGGCAGCAACTCGTGCACGGGCGCGTGCAGCGCTTGTGCTTGGCGCAGCGGGGCGCCCAGTTTTTCCGGGCGCACCTGCAGTGGCAGCGCATAACTGGCCAGGGTCAGGTCGCTGAGCTGGAACCGGAACGGCACCGGGCGCAATTCCCAACGGCTCATCCATACCTCCGGCGGTAGGCCTGTTCCACCATGCGCATGCCAGTACGATGAAATGGCGAAGTCAGCGGGCCGTGCTGGATGCCTGCCACAGCCTGGTCGCGGCCGGCAAATCCGGCCGTGCGGAAGCTGTCACGGTGCTGCTGCAGGAATTGGCAAAGTCGTTGGAAGCGCTGCACTACCACCGGATCGCTGCGGGTCTTGGCCGTATTCAGCAATTCGAAGCCGTGCGACAGCAGCACGAATGCCTGCCGCTCCTGCTCCAGAGCTTGCCACAGCAAGCCTTCCAGCTCCGCCGACGAGCACGAAGTCAGTTGCGCATGGCGCAGGCCGCGGCCATCGCGGTACACCGTCATCGGATATTCCGTTACGCCATCGCAGTTGGCCGGGTCGGTCATCAGGATGCCCGGCATGACTCCGCTGTCCGGCCCCATCAAGGTCGCGTTGTAGCTGCTGTCAAATGGCAAGCCATTGGCCGCCAGCGCATGCAGGGTATCGCGGTTGAAGCCGAAGCTGCCGGCACGAAACGCATTCACGTTCGTGGCTCCAGCCTGCTCCAGCATGGCCTTGCCCTTGCGGATCAAGATGGCCTGTTCGTCGGGGGAGAAATAGCGCAAGTGCTGGCGTTTGCCGGCCACCGATGGCAGCAGCGGCTCGCGCGCCTCGTCGACCCATTCGGTATGCAGGTGCAACTGCACCTCATGTCCCGCCGCCTCGATCATGCCGGCGATTTCCGTCAGCGGCTGGAGGCCGAAGCGGGCGGCGAATAGCGGTTCGACGAAGAACACACCCTTCAGTCCATGGTCGGACAGCACTTTAAGCTGGTACGGCAAGCCGTAGTCGCCGCCTGCGGTGGGACCATGGATGTAGCGCCGGAAGGCGTCGGGAAAGCGGGCATCGATGTCTTGCCAGCCATCGCACCAGATCTCCACATCGACAGTAATCAAGACATCCAGCATGCGCGCGCCAGCTTCGGGTTAACAAAATTTACACAATATTAACGATTGACCAAGGGCGGCGCAACCCAAGCGTGTATCGTCCACGGGAAAATCTGCTGATTCGCCTTATTCCAGCGCCTGCTTTGCCATACCAGGAATATCTTCGGTTGGCCGCAGCCGTAAGGAAGTCAAAATTCTGTCCACAGGCCGAGCATTTGCTTGTCGGTCATGCTGATCGGCCGGGGCTCAAGGCTGTTAAACCACAGCTCCAAAATAGCCTCATTTCGTGCTGAAGCTTGATAGCGTGGATTGCAGAGCGGCACCGCAACTTGTCTTGTGGCCGTCATAGGCAACCGGAATTCCGTCAATGACATGATCGGAATTTCCTTCGATGATTACGCAGACACTGTGGCCCGGCATAGGGCAGATACATTGGTCGCCCACGCGGGCAACTGGAATGCCATCGACCGTGAACCAGGTCGCGCTTACGCTGACGACTTTTCCTCCATGTGAAGTGGGGTCGTTAAGGCGAATGACGTTAGGCATACTTAGGTATCGCTTGATGATTGGATGACGTCGTCGCCCGCCGATGACGGCGACGTACTGCTTGCATTTGAATCCTCATAACGCACAAGACGCCACACCGTACTAGTGCTATGTTGATCGCTGCGGCCCCTCAGACGCTCGACAAATGACAGATCGCGCTTGAGAATCGCAGGTGGCATAGTGTCCCCTGCCCGGAATAGTCGCGTGCTGCCGTGCACATCATTCTCAGGGCATTGCCAGTAACCAGTCTGCGGGCAAATTGCTCCGGTTCGTAGAAACTCTCCCAGCGGAAGAATGCTATCGGGATGCGCTTGAGTTGATGGCTTCCCGACTTCCGCAGCTTGTCCACCGTTAGTTGGACGGAGACGCAAAGACGAAAGGATGCTTTCCCAGAGTTCCAGCATTTGTTGATTTGTCAGACTTGCCGGTGATGGATCACGTCCGCCATCGTTGTTGGCTGACTGCAGATCAATGCGGACCTGTGGATGTAGCGCGTCGCGGCGCAATCCTGGCGCCTCCCAGGTAAACAGATGAGCTTGGTGTCCATCATCATTTGGGGCCTTCAATAGCCACTCTTGACCGGGCATCCCACCAACCTTACGGTCACCCTCCCGGAGGGTTGATATGCCACTCAGAGTTGCGCCCAGAACGCCCAGCGCGCTAAAGACGCTGGGCTTACGCGACAGCAGCAATTCGGGTGGGGTACCGGGATTGCGCTTGGTGGCAATATCGATGACGATATCAGGGCGACTCTTTAGGCGGAATCGTGCCTTTATGCTTTCATTCTTGCTGCTACCTTCGTCTGAGATCATCCCGTGCGCGATGCAGAATCCTGGAGTCGAGGGCACTTCATTTGATCGTGCACTCAGATGTGACAAGATATTACCTACGTGTGACGTGGCAATTTCCATTTTATCTGGGTCTGGCGTGGTGCGAACTAGATACCGCATACCGTCGATCCAACGATAACCATAGGTGTTAATCAATATGGTGGAGTTGTAATCGTCCCAAAAACTCAGGACTCGGCTGTCCCCATCAGCGACGTTTTTTTTCAAGAGCAGCGCGGAGCCGGATTTATGCTTGGTTGATTTTAGTTTCGCTTCGAAGCCGTCCAGTTCCTGCTGATACGCCTCGTAACTGATGGCCTTTACCTCGATTGTCGCGAAGCTATATTCATAGTTTCCTCCGATGTACTCGGCATCGGACGGAAGATCCACTTGGAATCGACCAAGGCAGTGCGTTGACATTTTCTCTTGCGCGACCGCGCTCATGGCGTGTTCCTTTAAAGTTGATTTGTCCTCAGCATTAGCTTGGGCGATAAGGGAAATGGCCAACAGCAAGCTGCCTCCCCCCTTGAAGATGATCTTTGTTGGACTATGCATCGCTCACCTCATTTAATATTCCAGACTCTAGAGTGAGCTTAACGATCGAATACAGTGTAAGTCCGGTCGTGAAGTCATTGCTATAGCTACCCTGGTGATCATAACTGGTGTGTCCTTTTTTCTTACCTTCGTGGCGAAATATCTGCTTCACGTATTCCTTTGGAGCTTGGCCTGAGAACTCTGGCACAGTTCCATCGCCTGGCAGGTCTTGACCAGCAATCTTTAGCTTGCAAATACTTTCGCCGAACTTTACTTTGATTTTCCCGTTCAGGTCATCCTCAACAATTTCACCGCGGGAGAAATCACCAGTGGGGGTACTTGCTACCCATCGGACTTCCCCCCAAGCTGGTTGCCCATGATCTGCGGCGTAGTAGGCATGACAATTGGCGTGATACTGGCTCTTGATTCCCGCGTGAAGATCGCGTGCTACTTGTAGAGCCGTCTCATACTTTGCAAATTCGAGATCGGAATTCAAAGGGCTTTCGCTATCGTCAGCAGGCGGAAAGGCCTGCTTTCTGTCGTCCGTTTTGCCAGGATCAATTAGCTCACTTTTAACCAACCGCCACCAGTCAGTCTTGTTTCGATAAATCGTGTCATATGGGTCGCCTTCGCCAAGAAACGACGTAACCTGATTCTCCTCCGTCTTCGCATCGGCGTAATGCGCGCGAAGCCAATGCTGCGCTCCTCCTGCAAGTTTGGCTTGGTATTCCGCGGTAGGTAACAGTTCCATCGGTCCCGGTGCCTGCGTCAGTACCGCTGTGGCTTCCGCCGCATTACGTCCCAATAGAACCTGCTCAACTCCTTCGAAGCCGGCACGCATACGTTTATAAGTGGCGGGAGCACCTATGGCAGGCATAACGCCGTGGAGCACACCCAGGACTTTGTCGCTCTTGCCCTGCAGTTGTGTACATGCACGTGCCACCAATCCCCCCATGGAATGGGTCACAAGAATCACTTTCTCACAGTCTTTTTGCAACGTGTTCTTGTAGAAGTCAGTAATGGCATCGATCTTGTCAACCAAACGTTTGACAGACACATTGTTAGACTGCAGCCAGTTATAACCGACGGCATGAACCGGGTAGGCCGCCTTAGCGAACCGTTTGAGGTCTTCTGGCGTCAGTTCCTCGAACGACTTCTCTGCACCGAATTGATGTGCTTTTTGCTGTTCCAACACAAGCTTGTGCCAAGCCTCGTCAGGGGCGCCATCGATCGTCAAAATGTCGTGTAAGCGTTCTTGCAAAGTGTTGAGAATGCGCCCATAGCTGTCTTGATGCAGTTCGCCCCAGCCAAAAAGGCGTGCAAGCTTTTCAGGGGGCAACTCTGGTGCCCCTTTGAGTTGCCGCTCAACTTTTCCAGTTAGTTTTATCGGGCCTGCTTCATCGACTTCGACCCGGTCGGGATGAAGAACTCCTTTCCTAGCGACCGCATCTTTTCCCAAATACTGGATTACTTGGACAAGTCCAGCCAACTTACCATTCGGTGGGCGCCACGCGCGCTCGTCGCTGTCTTTTACGCGCAAGTTCGTCCCCATAATCCCAGGGATGAAGACGATCGGGATAATCTTCTTTGGATAAAGTTTGATCAGCGCGCGCACAGGGAAACCCTCCGGCGACAGCACGGACTTGGCGCGCACGGTGGTACCGTCATATTGCGATGGGACTTCCCGAGTAGGTGTGTTGTCTGTCATTTCTCGATTTTCTCGTCAGGCATCAGCATCATCACGGATCTCTATGTCGGCGATGAGCATTTCTTGCTCTTTAGTGAGCTCGGTCTCGCCTTTGGCATTGGTTTTCCCGCTGATGACATTGCCGTTGTTCAGCTTGATGGTGTACGACGCGCCTTTGACCGGGGCATTGCTGCCGATATAGCGGACGATGAATTTCTCGTCCGACTGGACTTTGCTCTTTGGCAGATCCAATGCCTGCGGGCTGGCGTCTCCGGCTCCGCTATGTGCGAACGTCGCCGACTTGACTGTGTAAGCGCCACTGAGCTGGTGCGTGATCGCTCCACCGCCATAATTCGACTGCGCGCCCTGGCTCACGATGCGAATCTTCGGCGCCTGGATGACGATTTCGTCCGCGGCGGACAACACGATTCGCTTCGCCGAGGTAAGCTCGATGTCATCCTGGTGCGTCTGCATGTCGATCTTGCCTTCTGCGGCAACGAGCTTCATGCCCAGCTTGTGCGCGAACAGGCTCACAGTTTGCGCCGCGCGCATCAGCAGGCTGCGTCCCGCCGACACCTGCGTGTTGCCGACGCTGACGACATCAATGTGGGTCTGCGCGCCAATGGCGATATTGTCGGAGCTGCCCAGTATCGCACCGGCCGGTGCATTCACCGCGACGATCGGTTGCCCGCCGGCCGGGCTGCCCTTGCCGCCGTCGGTATTGCTGCCTTTTTCCCATTGCTTCAGATGGCCAATCAGCTGCGACAGGGGCTTGCCGTCGCCATCCTCCGCGTGATGCGTGCCCGCCAGTTCGGCCAATTGATTCTGTATGCTTTGCAATGCATCAGCCAGGCCGGTCAAGCCTTCGCGCTCCAATTGGCGACCGGCCGCCCGCAGTTGTGCATCGGCGCTGATGTAGACGCCCTGCGCACCCTTGATCGCTACTGCATGATCGCTGCGTAGCTCCGCGCCTTCGCCACGCGGGCTGCCTTTGCCGTCGAAGCGCGGGTCGGTCAGGTAGCCAAGATTCAACTCACTATGCCCATGTTCGCTCGCCAGTTGAGCGCTGATCTCACCGGGCGTATCGTCCACTCGCAGCTGGTTGTAGCGCGAACCCTGGACTTCCTTGCTTTTGATGCCTGACAGGTAGCGGTTGCCTGGCAGCCCTCCAGCATGGCTGAATGTTGGCGGCGGGGTGGTGCCGCCATGCACACGGCCAGTGATGATCGGCTTGTCCGGGTCACCGCCAAGGAAGGTGACGATGCATTCGTCTCCGGCACGCGGCAGCGAGATCGCACCCCACTGGCGGCTGGCCCAGGTACCGGCAATGCGCACCCACGCCGAGTCGCGATCACTGTCGGAAGCGCCAGCGCCATTGGGATGGTCTGCCGGGCGGCAGGCCGGGAAGCGGATCTTGACCCGGCCAAGGTCATCGCAATGGACTTCTTCGCCTGGCGGTCCGACCACAATCACGCTTTGCGCCTCGGTCCGTGGCAAGTCGATACGCGGATCGTAGACCGGCACGATGGCGATGCCGCGACGCACGCAACTGAAGTGGTTGGTGTAGCGCACACCGCGTTCTTCGCTGGCCTGCTCCAGTGCGGAACCCAGGCCGCCGCCGCACCAGCGATTCATGGCGAACAGGCGTCGCGCCTTGTCGTTCAACGGTTTAGGCAGGTTGTTCTCGGCATCGACGTGCAGTTCGGTGATCACGAACTCGCGTTCCTCGGGCGGACGGGCGTCGATTGCGGCATGCCCGGTCACTGCTATCCATTGGCCGATACATAGGTCGCGCACGCCGCTCTCGCCGCGGTAGCACTTCGATTCGTATTCGTGACGCAGCATCCTCAGTGTGCCGAGATTGCGATAGTCCGCACTGCTGTCGCCGGCGTGCGGTACATCGACCAGGTAGTCTTCCAGGCTCGCCGCCAGTTGGTTACCCCATTCGCCCTGGTCATTGCGGCCGTTTTCGTCGCTCCCCGACATCTGGGCGTTGGCATAGTCCCAGCTTTGGCGGCTAGTCTTGCCTGGGCGTAGGGTGCGCACGGCGTGCCAGGCTGTAATGCTGTCACGGGTTTCCGTGCCGTCGTCGCGGTGGTACCGGACCGTGCCGGCAGCGTTTTGCTGCAGCGCCGATACGTCGTCGAACAACACCAGCGTATGCGCCGGCACGCTGTCGTCCTTATTCTCGCTTGACTTGCCTGGCCGGATGAACCATGCGATGCCGCGCCGCTTCCACAACCGGCGCAAGAACTGTGCGTCCGATTCGTTGTACTGCATCGTGAATTCACGCTCGGGGTAGCTGCGCAGCTGGCCAAGCTCGAACTCAAAGGCGCGCGCGATCATCGGGGAACGCTGGCACCATTCGCTCAAGATGGTTTGCGTGATATCGATCTCGCTGGCGTTGCGAAAGATGCGGGTATTCGTGCGGAGTTCCATCACTGCCAGGGCGTCGCGGATGACCAGCTGGTATGTGGCCAGGCCGCCATCGCTTTGTCCTTCGATGGCTTCGGCGACGATTCCGCAAACGGAGCGCAGATCTCCTGTGTCGGTCACGAACTGCACTTCAGCCGGTACGGCAATGAACTGCTTGGTCGGCAGGCCAGCAGTCTTCGATACGCACAACAGCCGGTATTCGATGCCGCCACAGATGGTTTCTGTTCCACTGACATGCTTGGGCAGCAGAAGGTCGTCTTCCGCACCGGACAGGCGCAGGCGGATCGGACGATTGGCGCCTGCCCAGCTCCCGATTGGAAGCAAGCCTGCCAGCGATTCAGACAACCCATTCATTTTCATGATGCTCGGTCCTTGCAGTTTGCCTGCGCTAGCGGTGGCGAGCAGGCATACAAAAATAGCAATAGATTATAAATGGACTATTGTTGTGCCAATCTGCAACGTTCAATCGTGCGCACCAACTTTTAGACCGCTAGCTGCGATTGCGAGAGCAAGTGAAAGGACGCAAAACTTTGCCAAACGGCGAAGTGATGGGTAAGGAAATACGGGGAAATGTGGCGCGGCTGGCGGGGATCGAACCCACGACCCTCGGCTTCGGAGGCCCTTTTCAGGGTTTGGGAAAAGTAGCTTGTTTTACCGTAACTCTTTGAATCATCATCATATTCCATATCGGCAGTGTTGAGCAAGATGAGGCAGGGTTGGGAAGAAAATCAGGAGAAATTTTCCCCAAACTTTTCCCCACAGGACCCAGCGCATTCGCGAAAAGATTACCTTCTAATATAGCTCCCAACTGACGCCATTTAAGTCGTTATACCGAATTATCCGCGACTGGCGTAACGTGCCAAATTCAAGCGTGGAAGCTCGGGCCGAAACCTTACCCACACTGTTCGTGTCCGAGTCGGATACGGCCTGGTTGCTCATCAGGTGCAATATGGAGCTTCACGACCAAATAATCGAGCGTGCCCCACGCGGGCACGGCGGCTAGAGGCCCTGGGCTCTGCAGCACTCCGGTTTGACGCTCGTGTCCGACTCGGACACGACGTTTCAAGCAATCGATGTCAGCCGAACACTTACTAGGTCTAGTAGGCCTGTTTCGATTCAAAATCGATTACTCCCCGCAATGTCAGCTAGACGACGGTGTCTCGTGTTCACGCCTAGCATCACCTGAACTCTTAAACGGCACGACGGTCGCCTGAGCGACCGTCGCGTGCGGGATTCTCTTAGCCACTCCAGGTGGGACCGTGGCATGAAATCTGCCAAGGTGGCACTACGTTTTGCGCACCCGCTCAATACGTAGCCTTTAAAGTTGTTGAAAACAAAAGAACAGCCGCATCGAGATGTCAACCGCATTTAGGTCGGGGAGCTCCGTCTGGTCGAGAGGCGGAATGGCGGGAACAATGGCTGCGTTCGAGCCCGTCCTTCTCAAAATTGCTTTCACAGAGCGAAATGCTCTGCAAGCGAAAGCATCAGACTTCGCATTGAATTCGCAGGTTTTCAGACATCTCCGCCACGAATCCCACACTTTTCAGACATCGCTACCCGCGTTACGGCCGACAATCAGCCCCTTGTCAGTCGTAGCGCCGGCCGGATAAAAACTGGCGGGCCAGGGAGCCGATTTAGCTGCCGCTCGCTATGCGATACCAACCAATGATTACCACTCCGCCGCACTGTTAGCCGCAGTACTGTCTTTTACGGCCATTCGTAACTCCAGTTCGAGTATCGAGCACCAGCTAAGTAGCTGCTTGAAGCTGATTTCCTCGGGGTGCTTCTCCAAGTGTGAGATGCGATTTTGGCTAAGCCCGACACGAATCCCTACAGCAGTTTGGGTTAGCTTGAGCCGCTTACGTTCCGATACAAGCAGTTGACCGAGCTGTGGAGCGGTAATCAGTGTAGGCGTGAAAGACATTCCGGGCATCCGTTATGCAGATAAAGCGATTTTATCTGAATAGCGGATAATGACAAAATAGCTGTATTTCAGATAAAGGCGGAATACTCGACCTTCAGATAATTCGCTTGCCTAAGAGCGCAAACCGCCGAAACACGACGCGCGTCCCCGAGGGATTCACTGACTTCGACTGAAATTCCTGACTTGCAGGCAATAAACCCACATCACTCTTCCAATCGTGCGGGAGTACAGATGTAGTCGAATTTATAATTATCTTTTGACAATTATTCTGGCTACGCGTTGGAGGAGGCATGACCCAGCCCATCATCGTATTCGGCGACAAAACCACCCATGGTGGAACCGTAATAGGTAGTTCCATGGTTTCGGACACACATGGAAAAGGCTGGGCGCGAGTTGGCGATATGGTCTCTTGCCCGCGCTGTAAGGGCGTATTTCCTATCACCCAGGGGGACCAGAGTCTAATCGACGAGGGAAAAGCCGTGGCCTACCATGGCTGCAAGACTGCTTGCGGAGCCACGCTCATTTCAGGCCAGGTCGTGACAACTACAAGTCCTTCTGCAGGCGCGGCGCCAAAGGCTGACGTTGCTGTCACCACGTCGAGTGTGCCAAGAGGCTTCGGCCTAATCGGCCCGACGCTCCTGGGCGCTTACCAAGACGAAGCCATCACCGACAGCGATAACCCCAAGTTCCGCGGCAGGTTCCAAGTCGTCGATGCGACGACAGGCGAACCTATTCGCAACCAGGCAGTGCGATTGCGCTCCACTAGCGGCCAGTACGTCACCGGAAGCACAGATGCTGACGGCTACACGCAATGGGTTGAGCGTGACGTACAGGAATCGTTGGCATTTGATTTGATTCAGGATTCGGCTACATGACATCACCTTCTCAACCGCCCCTCGCAACTGGACCTACCAGCCCCCAAGGTGCAACGACCGTTGTAAAGCTCAACTCCCCTCAGCTCGATGCCGCCGATAAGAAGGTGCTCTGCAGCGCAGTCTGCCATTGCAAGAACACGCCTGGAATCGGCAAGGACGGGCGGTCTCTGAAGCAGGTTTGCGTTTCAAATCAGCTGAAAGGACTCGATGAAACACTGCGACACCGAAGCCCGTACAAGCCAGAGATTAACTACGACATGACAAAGAGTCCGCCGGAACCCTTCATGGACAAGGAGGTCGAAACCAAAAGCCGCGACCTCTGGCCTGGCTGGACGAAAACGCTATGGCCCAAAGACCCGACTCGACCGGTACCCTACAAACCAGGCAAAGGGTACGTTCGGCGCCCGGATGTGGTCATCGTTAATGACTCGACCAAGCCGCCAACACAGGACAACATCAAGAAGGTCGTCGAGGTAAAATTTCCTCCAGACGAATATGGCAGTCAGCAGCGTGAAGCGTATGTCGCCATCGCGGGCGACGAAAAGAAGTTGGTGACGTTAACTCCGGATGACTGCGACTGCGACAAGTCAGAGCCAGATGGCCCCAAAGTTCCCGTTGAAGATGCGGGCACGGTCGGTGCAATCCTAGCCTTGCTTTACATGATTATGACTAAACGACCGCCTCCGCGTGGATTGGCCTACTAAGAATCGAATATGAGCGAATTGCCTTTTGACCCTATTCAGTTGATGCGCGAGCATCCCGAAAAGCTTGAATTCCCAGGCGGCCTTCTTACAAAGAAAGGAGCGCAATCCTATGTCGGAAGCGTGCCGGCCATTGCAGGTACGCTGTTCTTTGCCGATGCTCATCTTCCAGCAGTCCGGGAGGCCATCTGCGAATGCTTTGATGAATTCAAAGACATCGCCGGGAAGCATTTGACCTGGCTATTTCGCGAAGACCCTCCTGAAGGACGCAGTGCGAGCAAGCTTGCCTATGAAAGCGTGAAGCCGATGCGGACCATGATGGCTGCGTTGGAGCAAGACGATGCCGTTAGCTTCCACTACACAAGCGGCAAGCAGGTAAATGATACCGGTCCATGGGAGTTTCAGGCATTCGGTCTTCAAGAGTGGTGCGCAAAGGCCGGCGACCGGGGTTTGAGCGGGTTACGCTTCAGCTTTCCTTTGCTATTCGTGGAAGACAACCCAACAGCATTTCAGGCGATGTTCGTAAGCTTTGCAAAGCGCGTGCGTGCAATCCACGGTTACGGTGGGTATAGCCTGAATCTGTCTGCCATAAAATATGATGATAACCAGGCATTTGAAACGGTCATCGCCTCCAAGATGCTTGGGTTCGACGCCGGCATTCTCGTAAGCGGGGCGGTAAAGGCTCACACCGGCATCAAAACCGTATCGTGGCTCACCGCAGTCAACTACCAGCTTCTCGAAAAGGTAGGTGGCATGAATAAGCTTCGTTCAGAGTTGCCGATGGACTGGTTTGCGACTTACGACTATGGTGATGGCGTAGTTATTCAAAGCGGTCCGAAGCCTGAAGCTGCTCCAGTCGATGAGACTGGTGTGAAACCAGCTCTGCTTGTACTTCCAAACATGCTGTTCAAGCCGATACGAGCTCCGCAGTATCGGCTTCATTTCGCATCGGCCGGAAGCGAATTTCGGCTCATCGGCCTGGCTGCAGAAGAATGGCTTCAGCGATTAGACATCGATGAAAGTGGACTGCTCGACTACAAAGCGAAGTTATTGAAAGAGCCGAAGTTGACGAAAGAATCGGTACTGTCACCTCCGCAGGTTAGATAGGTGTAATAACCCAGACGTGACCTGGCAGCGATTGTCAGAAGGGTTTGAATCTTCCTCAAAGTACTGCGATGTGACCGGCCCCCTCGATGGCGCTTTGCGATTTTTGGCTGCGGTAGTCTGATGACAGATGTCGCGGCGCACAGACAATGTCACTGCTGAAAAACTGTCCATTACTCTGCTGACAAAGCAGCGTTTGGGCAACTAGAGCAAGGAATGCGTGCTGCGCTTCTTTATTGTGTTAGTTCAACTCTCGTCGAATCAGTCTTCAGACGGCCTTCGTCCGAATTCCGCACGGACATGCCGACAACGTCTCCAGCGAAGGACTGGCGGTGTTGAGGCAGCCAAAACGCGAGAATTTGCATTCCTTCGTTACGCCGGTCCATGAAGAATAAGCTGAGACAGGCACAGCCCTGCATCGAGAGTTTGCCATGCCGGCGACGCCTGACCGGACGGACCGATTGGCCGGCTTATCGTTTCAGAAAGGACGCTACCGTATCCCAGTTGTCGTTCTCAAAAGCGGGCGCGACCTTGTCGATTTCATCATCACCCATCCCCACGGCCGGGGACCGGGCAAGTCGTTTCCAGTCATTCAGGGCAGCCATCATCCGGGTCAGGATTGCATGAGCGTCAGCATCGGACACGCCAAAGTATGCCGCCGCATCCAGCGCATCCTGGATATCTCCGGTTTCACCGGTCGCTTCGGTTACGGCGGTCTTCAGGATGGGTTCCTTGTCGGGAAACGGATTCACGTCAAACAGCGGGGCAAGCCGCCATTGGCCTCCGCCGCTGTGCAGGAAACCGTGGTTGTGCATGTGGTCATCCACGTTGGTGATGAGCATGCTGAAGCAGATGCGCGCCCAAAGCTCCTGCTTGTCTTCGAGCGGTCTCGGAGAGAACCGGTCAATGGCCTCCGCAATCTGCGTGTATGCGCCATCCTCCCTGGAATCCAGCTGCAGCAACGAGGCCGCAGACAGGTAAGGGATGCGACCGCCAGCCCGGGGTCGGTCAAACCGCACGATAAGCGCGACAGCCTGGTTGCCAGACATGATGACTTCTGCCTCGGATGCATTCAGGCCCGCCTCTTTCGCGAGCAATAGCGCCAGCACTTCACCGCGTGCCACGTCGCGCGTATCACTCACGCTCGGAAATTTGGCGATGGCCATGGTGCCGTCGGGCTTCAGGGCCGTTGCTTTGGGTCGCATACCACCGAGCGAGGTGCCGCGCCCTTTCAGATACGCGAGGTCCATCGCCGTTTCCTTGCCGGATTCGACCGCTTTCGACGCTTGAATCAAGGTCTGCAGCGGAACCTCATGAGTTCCTTCAGGCAAGTTGTCGTCATGGGGCACATCGAGGAAGGGGCTGTCGGCATTGTCCCTAAAGCGCAGTGCGCCGATGCGGCTGGAATCCAGTACTCCCAGCAAATAGTCCAGGTCTGACAGCTGTGCGGAGCCGGCGTCTCGGCCGGCGTCTTTTTCAGCTTTGCGCCGTTTAGCATGGGCGCGGTTAATGACCCGGCGTCCCCAGCCATCAGGCTCGGTATCGGCAATGGCACCCGCAAAGGTAGAAGTCTCCTTGCTTCCCGTGCGGTATTGAAAGTCGGTGCTCAGGGGGAGGTCGGGAGACAGTGCGAAGCAATTTGGATTACTGAGCCAGGCGGGGGAGTACCGGAACGCCGAGACCTCTTTTTGCCCCTGTCTGGAAAATTGCAGTTCGCCCACTTCCAGTCCCGTATCGCCCAGATAGACGAGCAGCGTCCGCGTTGTGCTGGTTTTTGCTATTTTTTTCGTTGCCATTACAGGGCTCCACTGTCCGGGTTGGTTTTGCGTACCCGGATGCGTTTGGCCACCGCCTTGTTCATGAGCGCCAGGCCGAGCGCATCATTGGTGGTGTTCAGGGCCTTGTTGAGCTCGGGGAGGAGGTTCAGGATGTTCAGGACCCGAACCACAGCGCCCCAAGACACTCCTGGGTCGCCGTGTTCCAGTCGGTAGAGCGTCTTTGTTGAGATGCCCGCCCGCTCCGCCATGGACGACGTAGAAATCCCCCGGCGTCGCCGGGCCAGCGCAAGGTCATCTCCGGCAGCAACCAGCGCACGCTCGACCGGTAAGGGCATCGGACTCTCGGTGAGGTGGCCAGAAGGTTTGGGTGTCGCCGCTGTTTTTAGTTTATCAGCCATATCTGAACCCTTAACCAATTAAAGCGTCATATTCGACCACTATAGCGCGTTCCTAACGCGAACACCAGCGCGTCATGGAAAACAGTCAGATACGGGTCAATACTTTATTTAAGAGGTCATATGTGACTCTTTGCTCGCTCTTCTGACCGCATTATCTAGTCAGGTGGGTAACGGCCGAGCGGCTCTCCGAGAAGGACATTCGGATGACGCTGCTGGAGCACTTCAGCAGGCCTGCCGTCGAGAATGATGAGGGCCAGACAGGACTCGTCAAACTCTACGAGTCGGGTTTCGAGCGCGAGGTCTTCGGCATGCTGGTCCAGCGCGGGTAACTATGAATGTCAAAAACTCGGTGAGCTCATGCGCATCGCTGCACCTGAAATCTTGCCCGACACCTCGTTGGTTCGCGCCGTGTCCTAGTAGGACACGGTAATTAGCCTCTGGCGGTGCACCGACCAGGCGACGCGCGCCCATCGACCGGATAGCGACTATGCGGCAGAAACGTGTCCGACTCGGACACGACGGCATCGCTGTATCTGAAATCTTGGCTTATTTTCTTAACTGGCTGACCGATTCGACATCCCTTCCTACCAGTGCTTGCTTAAACAAAGCTTCCTGCCGTTGAGATAAAACATGTATTGAACGAATCGACATTCAGCAATCATTAATGACTTCCATGCTTCACGGAATCACGTGCGGGACTCGGACACGGCACCGGCTTGCGCTCCGGTACGGTCCTGGTTGCGCACTCAATATAGATGTTGACAAACAAGTTGTCATGTAGCAATATCGAAGATGTAGATATTGGCTCCGCCCCCTGCGAAGCCTCCCTGATTTGTGTGTGCCAAGTGGCACTAACCCGCTGCGCTGTAGCAGCATTCGCGCCGTTGCGCGCGAAGAATCTAGGAATATCTACAATGCTATTCGATAGCTTCACCGACTTTGTTTTGCTCTCCAAGAAGCGACGTGCGAACCTCCCCGCTTTACTAGACGAATTCGAAACCGACCTAAACCATTACGCTGGAAAGGAATGGGGCCACAACCCCAAAATATTCCCGTTGCTTAGGAAGGCCGCACGCGGATATGCCGCTGGCAAACTGAGTAGACAGGCTCTGGAGGCCGTGTCCGACCGTACAATTCTCTGCTACCTCGGTGACGAGGGTTCGGAGGAGGAGCTTATTAAGGATTTGAGCGGCTACCTCCGAGCCAAGCCGAGCATTGACTTGTGCGCCTTAGTTGCTGAAATAGTTACGCGCAAAAGAGCAGCCGCAAAGGAAGCCAAAAAGCAACAAGACCGGCGTCAGGATACGCAGCATTTAAGTCGTAAATCTATTCCAGCGAAACGGTCAACGAGAACAGCTACGACGCCCACGGGCGTGGTTCTACGACTTGTGAACTGACCACATTTCACTGCCCTCCGTGCTCAGCGGAGGGGCTTGCACATGTATATGGGCGTTTCGAGAGAGACACTCCGCCGCCTGGAACATGGCGGCCACACAATCGCCATTGGTACGTATCTCCGGGCCTTGCGGGTATTGGGGTTAGACCGAGATATTGACGAGGTCGCAAAAGTCGATGAGCTTGGCAGGAAGCTATAAGACATCGCTCTTCTATCGAAAAAGTAAACTTGCAATTCTGACCAGATGCGGAGATTAGCCGCGCGATGAAGTCCGCCAGGACATTAGTCGTCGTCTACAAGGCCCGTTTGGTGGCGCGTCATCTCCGCAAATCGGCCGGCGGCTATCAGGCTTCTGATTTGCTCCGGCGTGCGTGGTGGCGTGATTTCCAATTGGGACGTGCAAAAAACCGGCAATTGATTCTTGGGGGCGACATCATGCGTAATCGGTTCAACTGTGGAGTCAGAGTTAGTTTTAATCTCCTCGTTTTCCAGGTATTTGCTACGTTCGCTCAGATTGAATGAGAACGTAGGGTGGCGAATGCTTGGACTCACGGTATTTGGTGCGCTCGTGAGTTCCACACCTGACCTCGAATCCCTGCTCAAGTTCAAATAGTGTAGGGCAAGTTCATGATTCTCGATGTTAGATATGTTCACATAAGGTACTCCTATGCGACCCAGTTCTCTCATTAATGCATTCAAGAAGCCATACCGCTGAAACTCTGCATGAAGCTTAATGCTTTCAATCGCAGGACAGCTACGACACATAGTAAAAATTTCGTCCCTTGATGGAATGTGCCCGACCAATGGCTTGAGCGATTTTGGCAAGCATCCCATTGCCGGCATGCGTATGTAGAGCTCGATAATCACGTATGCCAATTCTTTCGGCACGCCACCGGATAGGACGTTAAAAGCTCTGTGCGGGTAATTCGAGGCAGAAAAACGCTCCGCGCAAATTTTCGCAACCGAGCCGACAAACTGTCGCTTTGCATCATCGCTTTCGAATTTCATATCGCCGTATCACTCTCTATTCGGAGAAGGTGTCCTGCTAGTAGGACACTTTTTTGATTATCGCAATTGTTCCTGCAGTCCAGCTCCCACAACCGGTGTTTAGCTCACACATCGCTCGTACGCCAGGGTCGGAAATTGTTGGCATTGCAAAGGTGCACTGCAGGACAAGCCCTGTGACGTTGCCTAGGTCACGGCGGCGTGGTCAAACTGCCCATTTGGCGTAGTAGCGCCAGCGCGCTTCTTTCAATCTCTTCTTTGTAAATCCATAGCCGCTCCTGCATAGGATGAGGTGACCGTCCAATGCTAGTGGAGAGTTCGCAAGCCCTGCTCCGCTGTTCGCCACGTCTTGGCGAGAGCGTGTTCGAGTCGGACACGACGGCGGACACGGAACTTCGACGCCAGCGTCGCAATTGTTCTCCAGCGGCCGCCGCCCCGGGATATGACTTCAACCGTAACTTCCAGCATCGATACATTTAATGGTTCGAGCGCTTCAGTTGCGCATGGCATTGCGCCAACTGTTCTTCAAGGTTCGCCACCTGGGCTTCGAGGACTTCCACTTGAGCTTGCAAACTCTCAGCTTCCCGCAACATTTGAATGTCGTCTTGTGCCTCAGCATAACCATTGTCGCCGTCGCTCAACCCATCGTTGAAAATCTTTCTCGCCAGTTTCTCGATGCGCTCTTTGGTGATTCGCGACATTTTCTTAGCCTTCAGCACTGATTAAAAATTAGGTCTGAGACTACCAGCAGGAAATTGCGAAGGGAAGTATAACCATTATGAGCAAATGGAATAATTTAAATATTGATTTTGTCTACTGAATTGACAATATAGCCATTTAGTTTAAGCCCTTTAGCATGAGACCTTGATTTTTCCTACTGACAGCTCAGGCTTATGAAACGTTCGGCTCTAAAAAATCTTACTTGATAATATCAATTATCAAGTAAGTTGAATCATCTACCCGCGTAGCAGGCTACGGTCCCACGCCAGGTCTGGTATCCGGACAATTTCCGTTGCACTGCCCCCTGAAAGGCAGCAATCCTGTTGAGGTGGCAGGGTTAGCGGCGGCCGGCAAGCGGTCCACACCAAGAGTAAAATCCGGACAATTTCGGTAACTTTGCCCCTGCAGGCTGCATTCCTGTAGAGTTGACAGGAATTAGCGGCGGCGGGCAAGCTGTTTATACCCAAGCCTAGAATCCGAGCAATTTTAGTGAATGTGGAATCTCATTTCTTAGAGGCTCTGTTACTTAGAATGTAAAAAGATGCCGATTCGACGTTGCTAGTAAGGACCTTTGACAAGATTGCTTGCTTATCTACAACTACGCCAGCGGTCCAAATATCAACAAACCGAACACTCTCTTCCCGGCAGCTATTTGCCACCACTTTCGCGATAGTTTCGACGTTAGAGACACCGTCATCCAATTGAGCACTGTATTTACTCAAGCACTGCAAGGAACGCGTGTGTGCTTCTTTTGCGGCAGGCGACATAGCTTGAGCCATGGCGTTCATTGCCATCGCGCCCAGAACGAAACTAAAGAGCAGTTTTTTCATGATTTAAGTTTTTAACGAGATTTGTTGCGCAAATGAAGAGTTGGTTGAAACCAATAATTTTAGTGCCTATAGCATGAACGAATTGCATTATCACATCACAACTATCTTCCCGTTGGGAATCGCTGGGACTGAGATACATGTCATCTCCCTATGGCTCTTTGAAGCCTTGCTCTTTGTCTAACGGCTACACATGCCAAGTAGATTGTGAATGCCACAGTCAATGAAGTCTCCATGTCGGGAACTTGGGTTGCTCATATGCTTGAAGAGGGAGGCAACTACAACGTGCGCTGTCCGAAATAAAAGGCTCTCACTTAACTCGCCATTTTTGGGATGCCGTTCCTGCCAATGCTATGGTTGTCAGTTCCGTTATCAGCTCTTCTTGACGTGTGCTAGCGCCCTCAAATTATCCTCACTCAGGAATCTCTTAGTAAATGCAGAGCAAATTGTAACCGCAACAAAGCCTCAGTGGCCTGAACTCGTGACAAGAATGGATAAAGGCTTTTTCCTATACGTTTATCCATTAGTCCATTTCGAAAAACCAAATGAAGCACGTCATCCTTCTTGAAAAGCGCCGTAGGGCTTAGCGATAATTTTCATTCCACGGCGGAATCATCTAAAATAGCGTTTTGCTAGCGTTTTACTTACAGGTGCAGGCGATGGCCATTGCGAAGTCTCAGGTAGTGAGTGTCCGGGTAGAGCCCCATATTAAGGCGGCTCTGCAGTCGGCTGCTGAGCGGGAAATGCGTAGCTTAGCCAACATGTTAGAAGTCATGGTGGTTGTCTACTGTCGGTCCCAAGGACACCCCTTGGACGGGGTTCCTGATGATGCGTTACTCAATACCAAGCCGCTGGAGTTGCGACGTGATTGAACTGCACGAAAGCCTTCTCGCGCAATTGGGGTTCCGATTCGGCATCAACGGTCCACATGCTGCACGGACGATGATGCTGGACGACATGCGCTTACTGCTGGCGCACACCTCCGAGAATGCCATCCGGGCGGATTACATCACGGCTGTTATCAATGATAATGTCCTGGGTAAACCGACTAAGAAGGCTCGCGAACTGGCTCTGCGCCACATGGCTACGCTGTATGGGTTAGACCCTTCGAATCCCATCTTCCGGGCATTACGACGCTTGTGGCCGCTAGACACGGCTGCGCAGCCGATGCTTGCCTTGGCTGTTGCGCTGGCACGCGACCCGCTGCTGCGGGGTACGCAGTCGTTCATTCTGGAGCAAACCCCAGGAGCGACAGTTCCGCGTGAAGCTGTCGAGGCTTTCTTGAGCGGCACCTACTCAGACCGTTTCAGTCCAGCGTCGCTAAAATCGTTTGCCCAGAACGTTGCGGGCACTTGGACTGCTGCTGGTTTCTTGCAGGGGCGGGTCAGAAAGGCGCGTGCTATCCCGCAGCCCCGTCCTGAAGCCGTCGCCATGTTGTTGTTTCTGGGCTACCTGGAAGGCCGAACAGGCCAGCGCCTTTTCTCGTCCGATTGGATGGCGCTACTGGGGGGCTCATTAGATGAGTTGGAGAGACTGGTGAACTCGGCGTCTCATCGTGGGCTGCTCGTATTCATGAACGCCGGCGGTGTAAAGGAAGTACGCTTTCCGGGTTACCTCACCGAAGAAGAAGAACAAATTCGTCAGGAGGCTTCGCATGTCGTCTAAGGTCGCCAAATTGGTGTCCGCTTACCGTCAACACCTGACCGTACCTTGGCAAGCGGGGCTTGCAGCCATCCAGCGCGTCATCTTCGCAGTCTACGACAAGACCGACGAGTTGCGCCTGCGCGCCAATATTGGTGAGTTCGAGCTCGCCACACAACAAGCCGGCAAGCAATGGCTTTTGGTAGATGTGACCAACGCCTTTCCCGAATGGATGGCGGCGCAGGAATATCGCGATGCCTATTTTGAATTGCCAGAGGACTTGGCTGGCTATCAAACAGGTGAGCTCACTGAATTCGTGGCCGACCTCAACAACAAATTGAAGGCCCGCATCAGTGCCGAGGCCGGTCACGACACCGTCGTTGCGTTACTGGGCGTCGGCACGCTATTCGGTTTAGCACGCGTTTCGTCAGTGGTCGAAGGCATCAAAGAAACCGTCCAGGGACGGCTGTTGGTGTTTTTCCCCGGCGAGCTCCACCCCGAAAACCATACTTATCGACTCCTGGACGCACGCGACGGCTGGAACTACCTCGCAGTACCGCTATTGACCCAAGACTGACGCCGACATACACAAAAGACTAAGGAACACCATGCTGAATAGGGACATCTACAACAAGCCCCCAAAGGAAAACCGCCTCGTTAACAACGGCGTTGCGGAGGTTTCTGAAGACCACTCCGAAGCCGCCCAAGCCATCCTGCGCTACGAGCTGGAGACCTTCGTCTGCGACGGTCAGTATGAGAAAGGACTCGAGACCATCCTCGACAAATTCCTACTTAACCTCGACGCTGGTACCGAGCAGCCTGGCGTCTGGATTTCCGGCTTTTACGGCAGTGGTAAGTCGCACTTGGCTAAGATGCTGCGCACACTGTGGACCGACTATCAGTTTGCGGATGGCGCCACCGCACGTAGCATCGCCAAACTGCCCACCGGCGTTTTCGAGCACTTGAAGGAACTTAGTACCCAAGGTAAGCGCCATGGAGCCCTGCACGCCGCCGCTGGCAAGCTCGGCGCAGGTGCAGGCGACAAGGTGCGCCTCGCTCTGCTGGGCATCGTATTCAAATCCAAGGGCCTGCCCGAACAGTACAACCAGGCGCAGTTCGTCCTTTGGATGCAGCGTGAAGACATCTTGCCTACGGTTGGAGCCGAGCTGAAAGCCGCCGGTCGTTCTCTGGCGCAAGAACTGCCGCACATGTACGTCTCCAGTCACTTAGCAAAGGCGCTGCTCAAAGCTCGTCCAGACCTGGCCCACACCGAAGCTGATGCTCGCAAGCTGCTTAAAGAACAGTTCCCGCAGGTCACAGATGTCACGAGTGAGCAGATGACTTCGGCCATTGAGGCGGCGTTGGCGGTGGAAGGTAAGTTCCCACTTACCTTGGTCGTACTGGATGAGGTGCAGCAGTTTGTCGGCAACGATGTTGAGAAGGCATTCCAGGTACAGGAGGTTACCGAGACCCTCAGCAAGCATTTCAACGGCAAGCTACTCTTCGTCGCCACCGGGCAATCCGCTTTGTCGGGGATGGTCAACCTGCAGCGCCTGATGGGGCGCTTCCCGGTCCAGGTGATGCTGGGTGACTGGGATGTCGAGAACGTGACACGTCAAATCATCCTGGCCAAGAAGCCGTCCGCTCAGCCGGAAGTGGAGCAGGTCTGGCGAGATAACTTAGGCGAAATTTCCCGCCACCTTCGCGGTACCAAGCTTGAGCATGTCACCGACGATGAAGATGTGCTGACTTCGGACTACCCGCTACTGCCGGTAAGGCGTCGTTTCTGGGAACGGGTTCTTCGCAACATCGATACTACGGGCACCGTCTCTCAGTTGCGGAGCCAGTTGCGTGTGGTGCACGAAGCTGTGCTCGCCACTGCAGAGGCCCCCCTGGGCCACGTGGTTTCCGGCGATTTCCTGTACGACCAAATTGCCGCGAACCTGGTATCGACCGCCCAGCTACCCAAAGAGGTGTTTGAGAACGTCCAGCGCTTTGCTGCCGGCGACGACGACAATCAACTGAAAGCAAGGCTGCTAAAGCTCATCTACCTCATCAACAAGCTACCCGCCGATGCCGCACTGGACCTCGGCCTGAAAGCAACCGAGGATGTGCTAGCTGACCTGCTGGTAACCGACCTTTCCTCCGGTTCCTCCGAATTGCGCAAGAAGCTGCCTGCGCTGTTAGATGAATTGCAGAACAAGGACCACCTGGTGATGGCCTTGGCCGGCGGTAATGGCACAGAGTACCGCCTGCAAACACGGGAGTCGAGCGCCTGGTATGACGAGTTCCGTGCCCAAGAGGCCGAACTCAAGGCCGCCCCCCAGCGAGTGGAGCAAAAGCGCGCCGACTTGCTCAAGGTTCGCTTCGGTGACGTGCTGCGAAAAGTTCGTGTTGTACAGGGCAAGGACAACGTCGAGCGCCGCCTGACGCCGACCTACGACGACAACCTGCCCAAAGACAACGACAAGAACCTCTACCTGTGGATTCAGGATGGCTGGCAAACCGAGGAGAAGTCGGTCGTCGCAGAAGCCAAAGCCAAAAGCGCCGACAACCCCACACTCTTTGCCTTCCTGCCGGCACAGCACAAGACTGAGCTGACAAACGCCATCGTCGCGCTGGAGGCATCACGCACTACGCTCCAGAAGAAGGGCAGCCCCTCCACCGAGGAAGGCCGTGACGCCCAGCGTTCGATGGAAAGCCGCCAACGCACTGCGGAGAAGGAACTGTCCGAACTACTCGACCAACTCATTGCTGGCGTGCGGGTCTTCCAGGCCGGGGGCCAAGAGTCATCTGATGGCAATGACTTGTCTGACCGCATTAACCGAGCGGCCAAATCCTCTGCGATTCGCCTCTATAGCCAGTTCGATGCTGCCGACCACGACATGTGGAGCAAGGTGCTCGACGAAGCACGCAAGGGCAACCTAGAAGCGCTTAAGGCCGTGGGGCATCCCCAAGAGGCAGACAAGCATCCCGTCTGCCAGAAGCTGCTGGCTTACATCGGTCCCGGCAAAAAGGGCTCCGAGATTCGCGACAACTTCGAGGCTCCTCCATTCGGCTGGCCGCGAGATGCCATCGACGGTGCGTTGTATGCTCTGGTGGCTACAGGCCACATCAAGGCAATTGATGCCGCCTCCAAGGCAGCGGATGTCAAGAGCCTGGACCGGGCCAAGCTCACTCAAGCAAGCTTCCAGCGCGAGAGCGTGAACATCTCGCCGCCGCAACTCATCAAGATTCGCTCATTGTTCAGCGGGGCGGGCGTGCCTTGCCAACCGAAGGAAGAGTTAGCCAAGGTACCCGTCCTAATGGCAAAGCTACGTGACCAGGCATCCAAGGCCGGCGGTCAGGCTCCCGCGCCAGAAACGCCAAAGCTCGCGTCTATCGAAGCCATTGAGGCACAGACTGGCAACGCACAATTGCTGGAGCTGTTCACCCGGCAGGAAGAAATCGTTGCTCTGTCCAAAGCATGGACCAAGACGGCCGATGAGATTGCCAAGCGCTTGCCAGTGTGGCACAAGCTGACAGAGCTGCTCCGCCATGCCAAGGCCTTGAGCCCCTATTCCGCGCTCAAGGCCGAGGTAGATGCGGTTGAGGCTCAGCGTTCCCTCTTGGCTGAACCGGACCCGGTTCGACCGTTGTTGGACAAGACCGTGGACCTGCTGCGTCAAGCTCTGAATGCGAAGCTGGATGCTTTCGAGCAGACCTTCCACCAGCAGCAAGCGCAACTCCAGGCCGATGCCGATTGGCACAAGTTAACAGACACGCAACGTGCAGACCTGAGCAGCAAGCACAACCTGACAGCACCTGTCGCACAGCAACTCGGCACGCCCGAGCAGCTGCAAGATGCCTTGGACGAGTGCGACCTGGACCACTGGGTCTCCAAAACCCAAGCGCTGCCCAGCCGATTCGAGGCAGCTCGGTATGCCGCTGCACAGTTGTTGAAGCCCAACGTCGTTCACGTCGCACTGCCGAAGCGGACTTTGAACGACGAAGCAGAGCTCAAGGCCTGGCTTGCAGAGGTTGAGGCGCTGTTGAGCGTCAAGCTCAAGCATGGGCCCGTCACCCTCTGAACGATGAACAAGGAGGCCAGGTGGCCGTTACTTCGCTACCTGGTTTACATCGAGAACAAGACACAGAACACCATGTCAACCCACAATATCAGCAATGAGCCGCTAGCCAAGCCCTTGCGCACCCAGCTCGAGAGCACCGTCAAAACCGCCCGCGAGGTGGCCGAGAAAGGCGCCGGCGCTGCCCTTAGCCAACTGGCCGTCGCCGAGGTCAAGGCCCCCGACTATCTGACCGACGAGCTCAAAGCCCTGCGCCGTCGCCTGCGCGCACATGGGCGTGCTCTGGGTGACGCGAAGGCCGCAGACGACACCCAGGCTGTACAGCACCTGGTATGGGAAGTGGCCTACGAGCACTGGCACCGTATGCTATTCGCCCGCTTCCTGGCTGAGAACGGCCTGCTGCTGTGGGAGCCGGGCGCCGCGGTCTCGCTGGACGACTGCGAAGCCCTGGTGCAGGAAGCCGACCCGATAATGAACTTGGGCGCAAAAACCAAATGGGAACTGGCCGGCATGCTGGCCGCCCGCATGCTGCCGCAGGTATTCACGCCGCAAAGCCCAGTGTTCGAGTTGGCCTTCGCGCCAGAACACCAGCGCGAGTTGGAGCGCCTACTGGCCGCATTGCCACCAGAGGTCTTCAAGGCCAGTGATAGCTTGGGCTGGGTCTACCAGTTCTGGCAAGCGAAACGCAAAGAAGAAGTCAACGCCTCGGAAGTGAAGATTGGTGCTGACGAGCTGTCGGCAGTCACTCAGCTGTTCACAGAGCCCTACATGGTGGACTTCTTGTTGCACAACTCGCTGGGCGCCTGGTGGGTAACGCGCTACCCTGGCAAGACCTGTCCGGTTCCGCTGACCTACTTGCGCACGTTGGACGATGGCACGCCGGCGGCCGGTAAATTTGAGGGTTGGCCGGACCAGTTGAACGAGTTTAAACTGCTTGACCCGTGCTGCGGCTCGGGCCACTTCCTGGTGGCGGCCTTCCTGCTACTGGTGCCCATGCGCATGGCGGCCGAGGGCCTGAGCGCTATGGACGCAGTGGACGCCGTACTGGCCTACAACCTGCATGGCCTTGAACTCGACGCCCGCTGCGTCGAAATCGCCGTCTTCGCGCTGGCCTTGGCGGCCTGGCGCTTTCCGGACGAGAACGGCGACCCGCTGGGGGTGCGTGCTGACATGCCGGGACCCCAGGTGGCCTGCTGTGGCCTGAAGGTGGCGGCTAAGCCCGAGGACTGGATGGTCCTAGTGCCGGAGGACGCAGAGAATGCAGTCTATTTGCGCCAAGAGCTGCGACTGCTACACGCCAGCTTTGCTCAGGCGCCGCTGCTGGGTAGTTTGCTGGACCCGGCACACAGCCTAAAGAACGACCTGGCCACGTCCAGCTTCGACACCCTGCGCGACTTGCTAGGGCGTGCGCTGGCCACAGAGCGACCACGCAGACTTTGGGGGCAGGCCAGCGAGTTGCAGGACGACAGCTGGGACCTAGCGCTTACTGCCCAGGGCTTGCTGGATGCGGCCCGACTGTTGGATGGGCGCTACCACTTGGTGGTGACCAATGTTCCGTACCTTGCGCGCGGCAAGCAGCACGACATACTAAGGGACTACTGCGAAACCCACTATCCTGAGGCCAAGAACGACCTGGCTAACGTCTTCCTGGAACGCTGCTTGGAGCTCAGCCGCGACCGGGGCGCTGGCGTTGTGCAAATCGTAATGCCTCAGAACTGGCTGTTCCTGACCAGCTATAAAAGGCAGCGCGAGTCACTACTCAAGCGGGTGCAGTGGAACCTGCTGGCACGGCTGGGAGAAGGCGGCTTTGAGAGCCCGCAGGCGGCAGGTGCGTTCATCATCTTGCTCACCCAAACACATGCCCATGCGGGGGAGGGTTTTGAGCTACGTGGAGTGGATGCCAGTGCGCCAAAGGTGGCACAGGAGAAGGCGGCACAGCTGCGCGAAGGGGTAGTAGTGGCGGTGAGCCAGAAGGGGCAGTTGGGGAATCCCGATACACGTGTCAGCCTGGAGACCCTACAGAATCACTCAGAGTTGTTAGCTCATCATGGCGATAGCTTTCAAGGCCTAGTCACGGGCGACCTGGAGCGGTTTGTCACGACGTTTTGGGAGCACGAGGCCCTAGCTTCAAATGGATGGGCTCCATTTCGTACCACTGTCGACGCAAATGACACCGCGCTTGAAGGTGTTCACCACTCAATTCTTTGGCAATCGGGTCGCGGTGAACTCGCCACTTATGCAGCGGCTTCACGAGACCGCTTGCATGACATGCATGAAAGTGGAAATCGGGCATGGGGCAAACTTGGTGTTGCCATCAACCGAATGCGCGGGCTCCGTGTTGCCCATTATCAAGGGGAGCGGTTCGACAACAATGTGGCCGTTGTCGTACCTAAGACTGAGGCTGCTCTAGCTGCGATTTGGTGCTTCTTGTCCAGCACAGAGTTCGCGGAACATGTCAGAAGCCTGGATACAACGCTGAAGGTCACGAATCAGACGTTGCTGAAAGTCCCTTTCGACCTCGCCCGCTGGCAGCAAGTAGCCGCTGAACGCTACCCCAACGGCCTGCCTAAACCGTACTCCAACAACCCAACCCAGTGGCTGTTCCACGGCCATCCGCAGCCCGCCATCGACCCGCTGCAAGTGGCAGTCTCCCGCTTGGCCGGCTACCGCTGGCCGATTGAGACCGACGCGGAGATGGAGCTGGCCGATGAGGCGCGCACCTGGATTGCCCGCTGCGAGAAGCTGGCCGAGCACATCGACGACGACGGCATTGTCTGCCTGCCCTCGGTACGTGGAGAGCCTGCCGCACATGACCGTCTGCTAAAGCTGCTGATTGCCGCGTGGGAGACGGTGGAGCCCGGCAGCTGGAAGCCTGCCGTGCTAGACAAGTTGTTGGTCGATGCCGATTGTGCCAGCAAGGGCCTGGACGTATGGCTGCGCGACAAGTTCTTCGAACAGCACGCCAAACGTTTCCACCACCACCCCTTCATCTGGCATATATGGGATGGTCTGAAGGACGGTTTTGCCGCGCTGGTGAACTACCACCAGCTCGACGCCAAGAACCTGGAGCGGCTTATTCACACCTACCTGGGCGACTGGATTCGCCAGCAGGAGGCCGGCGTGCGCGATGGCATCGACGGCGCACAAACCCGTCTGGCTGCCGCCCAGGACTTGAAGCGTCGCCTAGAGCTCATCCTCGAAGGCGAGCCGCCCTACGACATCTTCGTGCGCTGGAAGCCCCTGGTTGAGCAACCCATCGGCTGGAACCCCGACCTCAACGACGGCGTGCGCCTGAACATCCGTCCCTTCATGACCGCCGAAGTCCTTCGCCATAACAAGAAGCCCAAGCTCAACATCAGCTGGGACAAGGACCGTGGCAAGGACGTGGAAAGTGCACCATGGTTCAAGGTTTTCGGGGGCGACCGCATCAATGACTACCATCTGACAGTGGCCGAGAAGCGGGCCGCCAGAGAGGGTAAATAATGCTGCTAACCAGCCTGAAGATTGAACACTATCGGGGTATCAAGGCTCTCGAGCTTGCTCTGGGGCCGACTACTGTCCTGGTGGGCGAAAACAACTGCGGAAAAACTACCGTGTTGCATGCACTACGTGCGTGCCTGTCTACTCTGCGCTCATCCGGGCGTGCGTCGCCGTTCGATGAGTTCGACCTGCACTTTGACAGCCGGGCCGCAGACCCGACTACCGCTCCTACCATAGTCATCACGCTTACCTTTGAGGAAGCGACTGCCGGTGACTGGTCGGACGAAGTAGAGCAGCGGCTTGGGGGTGACGGCGGTGTGATAGCACTTATGCCGCCTGACGACCGCAGTCGGGTCCAGCTGCGTGTGAGTGCTCAGTTCTCTCCAGTCACCCAAGAAATCGAAACAACATTTGAATTCATTGATGCTGCCGGTAGTCCGCTGCCAGCGAAGAACCGCAACCGCCTGAACAACTTGCAGCAGTTGCGGCCTTTGTTTTACCTCTCGGCATTGCGGGACGCAGGCAAGGAGTTCTCGCGTACATCACAGTTCTGGTCTCCCTTTGTCAAGAACTCACAGATTGACGAGGCGACGAAAGCCGCCATTGAAGCTCAGCTCGAGGACATCAACGCCCAAATCATCGAAGCCCACGGGACGTTCAAGGGCGTCCGTGAACACTTGGCCAAGGTGCAGGAGTTAGTGGCGCTCGGTGGGCAAGACGTTGTCAGCGTCGATGCAGTGCCGGCACGGGTATTCGACATGCTGAACCGCACGCAGGTGAGCATCGCGTCGGCTACAGGTGCACGGCTACCCATCGGACGACATGGTGAAGGTACTCAGAGCCTGACCGTGCTGATGCTGTTCGATGCTTTCCTGAAGTCCGAATTGGCAAGAAAGCAAGGGGTCAAAGAATCAAGGCCTATCGTTGCGCTAGAGGAGCCTGAAGCCCACTTGCATCCGAATGCCGTCAGAGCACTTTGGAAGACAATTGAGGACATTGATGGCCAAAAGCTGGTCGCCACGCACTCTGGTGACTTGCTGTCGGAAGTTGATGTCCATGAGATTCGGCGCTTGTACAGAAAGGATGGACAGGTTTTCGTCGGGGCGATACCCCGGGGGCTGCTTGATGAACGACAGTTGCAAAAATTGGACTACTTCGTGCGCAGAACACGTGGCGAATTATTCTTCGCTAGGGTGTGGATTCTGGTCGAAGGAGAGACTGACGTAATCATCCTGAGTGGAGCAGCCAGAGCACTTGGAATTGAGCTAGAACAAGCTGCAGTACGTATCGTTGACTACGCACAGAGTGACCTTTCTATCTTCATCGCCGCAGCTGACTCCCTCGGAATTCAGTGGCATGTCTTTTCGGATGGAGATGCCGCTGGAGCAAAGAACCTCAAGAAGGCTCGTGACGCTCTGGCTGGTAGACCAGAGAACTCCCATCTGACGTTGCTTCCGAACGGTGAGCCTATCGAGCCCTTCTTGTGCCGGAATGGTTTTGTCGAAATCTACGAAGAACATGCCAGCCCGCAGAATCGGCCGCGCTACATAACGGTCGACAAAGACAATGATGCCTACCCAAGCCAGCTTTATCAGTGTCTTCCAAATAACGGCAAACCATCGGCTGCGCACTCCGTTGTTGCCTCGATGATTACTCGTGGTAGGGATTCGGTACCCACTGAAATTGCCGAATGTTTAGGGACTGCAATGACGCTTGCGGAGGGTAAGTAATGAACTTGCTGGCCAAACTCAATAACAACCAACTTGCCGCCGCACAGTGGAACGAGGGACCGCTGTTGGTCCTTGCCGGACCGGGGTCCGGTAAGACAGCGACTTTAACAGCCCGTGTGGCACGTCTCGTCGAACAGAGTCGCGACGAGTCCTTTCGGATTCTATGTTTGACCTTCACCAGGAAGGCTGCTGCGGAAATGCGCGAGCGTCTGTTGAAGTTGGTTCCAAATGCAAAAGACCGGGTCCTGCTCACTACGTTTCACTCGTTTGCTACTGACATTCTGCGACAACACGGTAGCCATTTTGGATTGAGCCCTGACTTTGAGATTCTTGAGGAGTCTGAGCGTGTTGGGCTCGTCAAGTCGGTGCTGGAGGAGAGGTCGGACGAGCTCAACAAGTTCGTATCGGCAGAGAAGGCGCTATCCGCCATCGACTTCCTTCTCCGCAAGGTTACCCCCGACGCCCAGGTTCCATCTTTGTTGAAGGATGCGGAGGCTGGTCTGCAGCTTCAAACATTATTCGTTCGCTACAAGGAGTTGCTGAAGGAGCAGAACTGCCTGGACTACGGGTCCATCTTGTACTTCTGCGAGGAGTTGCTTCGCGAACGGCCCCGCGTTAGCAAGCAACTTCGGACGGTGTATCGGTTCGTCTGCGTGGACGAGTTTCAGGACACCAACGTCGCACAGTACCGGGTGCTTCGTGCGCTAGCTCCCGGCAAGGATGCCAATGTCTTTATCGTCGGCGATGACGACCAAGTCATCTACCAGTGGAATGGAGCCAGCCCGACACGGGTCAGGGAGCTCGAGCAGCACTACAACCTGACCACCATCCAACTGCCTGAGAACTACAGGTGCCCACCCAAAGTGGTGGCGCTGGCCAATGCGCTCATTGTCCACAATGGTGAACGGTCTGCAGATAAGAAGCCGTTGCTGTCCATGAAGACTGGTACTGATGCAGACCCCATCGAGCTCTTATCGTTTGAAGATGACCAGAAAGAGGCGGAAGGCATTGCCGAGCGTGTGAAAGCTCGACTCCTGAGCGGTACTCGCCCAGCGGATGTAGTTGTGCTGGCCCGCGCGACGAAGCTCCTTGAGCGGGTACAGAAGGCGCTCGAAAACTTATCGGTGCCGAGTCATGTGCAGAGGCGAAAGTCCCAGTTTGAAAGTGCGCCTCTACGATTCGTGACCTCTGCGCTGAAGCTGGCACTGGTGCGGTCAGATGACGATTTGGCCTCGACAGTTACCAAAGCACTCTCCGATTGCGTGGAGCAGGACTCCAGCGAGGAGGACCTCGCTGGATTTTCGGCTCAACTCAACGGCGACCAACTCGAGGCGTTGGGCGCACTTGTTGCTGAAAGTTTATTCGTGGCTGAAGAACTCAAGCAAGCGGTACTGGCACTGGTTCGGGGGCAGTACGCAGCATTCGTCCAACAAGCCTTGGCCTATTTTGATGCCGTCGAAAACGTAAGCCGAGATAGCGGTGACGAGCAATACGCGGAGTACACAACAGAGCGCGCAGTTTGGCAGAGCATCATTCGCGAAATTGGTGGCGAAGAGGATGCATATTCGCTTTCATTGGGGCAGTTCCTACAAGAGCTGGCGCTAGCCAACAAGACGCCAGAGGCTCCGTCAAACTCGGTGCGTTGCCTGACCATTCATAGTTCCAAGGGGCTGGAGTTTCTGCACGTCTACCTGGTTGGCATGTCGGAGGACCAGTTGCCTTCGTTCCAAAGCAAGAAATCTGGCGACGATAGTCGCGAGATGCAAGAAGAGCGCAGAAATTGCTTTGTTGCCATCACGAGAACCATCGAAACTCTGACTATGAGTTACGGCGAAAGGTACAACGGATGGCGTAAGTCACCTTCTAGGTTCCTCTTCGAAATGGGTCTACTGGAGGCAAGCGAATGAGTGATATTCGACAACCTCCCTCGTCAGTGATTCAAGTCGGTACCACACTAGCCGCAGCCCTGCTATCTGCGGCCAAAGGAAACACGCACACTGCGGCCCCTGTGGCGGCGGTTCTATGGCCAGACAAAGAGGGGCAATGGCAGTCTGCACTCCCTGCACTCAGAGAACTGTTGCCAGGCCTATGCGTACTTGGCGACTATGACCCGGAAAGACGGAGCGGTCCGGCGGTCTGGCTTAAGTGTGCGATTGCCGGCCTCGTCCCAGAAGTCGAGGTCTCTGAGGTGCCGGTGGTCTATTTACCTGGTGTTAGCCGCGCGGAACTGCGCGCCATCGAATCGTGCCCCCGTGAGCTGCAGCCACTGGCTGAGTTGCAGTATCGCGGCACATTCTGGAGCCAGGCCAATGGGAAGGACTGGACCGTCAGTGCGTTCCTCGCGTCGAAGAATGGCGGACTCGACCTCGACGTCGCCCAAGACAAGGCGACACAGGAGGCACTGAGCCAGGTGCTGCAAGCAGGCGTGCTGCTGGATACCCCTCTCTCCGAACTCAAGGGCCGAGCCATAAACGCGGAATGGTTGTTGAGCCTTCTGGCACCGAACCCTACACGCGACCTGCTGCAGTGGATGAACGCGCCTGACTCGACTCGCCAACAGTGGGGGACTGTGCTGTGGGATGTGTTCGTGAAGCGCTGCAAGTCGGACTTCGGTTTCGACCCGATGGCCGATGGTGTGTTGGTGGCCGCCGAGCGACTGGCCGAGGGTATGGGCAAGTGGGCAGCGGCCTCAGTGCTCTATCACGACTCGTTCGGCAGCTTTCCCCACGTCTATTCCGTGTTAGCAAAGATTCAGCCGCCACAAATGGGGCTCTTTCCGGACCAGGACAAGTTGGCAGGTTACCCGCAAGCCAACGAACAGGGCGAGGCTGCCTTGCGCTATGCCTTATCGGCCTGCTCTGGCATGGATGCGCCGCAGGCACGCTCGGCGGTTACGGCCGCGGACAAAGAGCACGGGCTTCGTCGCGGCTGGCTGTGGACACGCATGGGGCAGTCTCCTCTGGCTGCGTCCTTAGAGCACTTGGCTGAGCTGGCACAACGAAGCGCGACCCTCCCCATCGGAAAAACGCCGGCAGAGGTTGCGAGTAGCTACCAGAAGGCGGGATGGCAGGTTGACCAGGCCGCTCTGAAAGCGCTGGCGTGTGTTCACACCAAGAACGACCTGGAGGCAGTCAGTGCTGCGCTACGTGCGATGTATTTGCCGTGGCTGGAGGAAACTGCCCGACGGCTGCAGGAAGCAGTCAAGGACTCCGGTGGTCTGGCGACGTTACAAGCTAAAAACGCGGGCGAGCCCTCGGGTGAAACCTGCACGGTTTTCGTTGATGGCTTGCGCTACGATGTGGCCAAACGACTCGAACAGCGTCTGTCATCACTGGGCACGACCAGTCTCTCTGCTTGCTGGACCAGCATGCCCTCGGTGACCGCTTCCGGAAAAGCCTGGTGCTCGCCAGTGGCTGGCTTTATCGCTGGCAGCCCGAACGATGTCGACTTTGAGCCCCGCGTGGCGGCCGATGGCAAGCCGCTTTCCAGTCATAACTTCCGTAAGTTGCTGAGCGAGCATGGCATCGAGCCCTTGGAGAAACACGAAACGGGAGACCCGAAGGGTCGCGCCTGGACCGAGGCCGGCGACCTGGACCACTACGGGCATGAGCACGGTATTCGCCTAGCCCGAGACATGGAAACGCAGCTTGACCAAGTTGTTGAACGGGTCGCGGAGCTTTGTGGCGCAGGCTGGAAGCGCTTACGCATCGTAACCGACCACGGTTGGCTGCTGGTTCCTGGCGGATTGCCGAAGTCGGAATTGGCAAAGCACCAGGCTGAGACCCGCTGGGGACGCTGCGCAGTGCTGAAAAACAGTGCGCACGGCACACCGCTGACGTTCGGCTGGGACTGGTGCAAAGATGTCCAAGTTGCATACGCGCCCGGCGTGGCAAGCTTCATTGCCGGAGCCGAGTATGCGCACGGGGGCATCAGCCTGCAGGAATGTTTGGTCCCTGTCCTGCAGTTGGAGTGTGCGGGTGAGGCAGAATCGAGCGTAGAGGTCACTATTCGGTCTGTAACCTGGAAGGGATTGCGCTGCACAGTCGTGGTGGATGGCGCCTCAGCAGGTAAGCAGGTGGACATTCGCACGAAGGCCGCATTAGCTTCAAGTTCGCTCGCTGCCAGCGCTAAACCGCTGCAAGGCGGCAAGGCCAGCCTGGCCGTGGCGGATGATGAGCAAATGGGCGCAGTAGCCGTGGTGGTAATCTTGAGCTCAGATGGGAACATACTACAGAAGCGCTCCACCACAGTAGGAGAATAAAAAGATGCAACTTGATGAATTGGACCGCAAGGCCACAAGCGCTTTCGAAGGCTACGTGGTGCGCAAAGACCTTGTGCGGACCTTCAGCCGCCAGTTTCCGGTTCCCACCTATGTAGTGGAATTCCTGCTTGGTCGCTATTGTGCGACGACTGACGAAGCCGAAATCCAGGAGGGGCTGGACATCGTACAGCGACAGTTGAGCTCTCGTACGGTCAAGGCTGGCGAGGAAGAGCTGTTCAAAGCTCGAGCCCGCGAGTCGGGCTCCGTGAAAATCATCGACATTATTACGGCGCGTCTTGACTCAAAGACCGACTCCTACGTCGCAACGTTGCCCAGCCTTCGCCTGAATGATGTTCGACTGACGCCCGAAATGGTGAAGGACAACGAGCGCATGCTTACGGGCGGCTTCTACGCCGAGGTCACGTTAGGCTACGACGCTTCAATTGCCCAAGAGAAGGGAGGCCGCCCATTTGGTGTAGACGCACTTCGTGCCATTCAGCTCTCGAAGCGCGAGGTGCTGGATGTGCTAGCCAAAGGGAGAGAGCACTTCTCGACAGCCGAATGGCGCGACCTGCTTCTACGCAGCGTCGGCTTTGAGCCAGAGACACTGCCCGAGCGCGCCAAGGATGCGCTCATGCTACGCATGGTGCCCTTCGTCGAGCGTAACTACAACCTGGTAGAACTAGGGCCACGCGGTACTGGTAAGTCACACCTGTTCCAACAAGTCTCGCCTTATGCACATTTGATTTCGGGGGGTAAAGCTACAGTAGCTCGGATGTTCGTCAACAACGCCTCTGGCCAGCGAGGCTTGGTGTGCCAATACGATGTAGTCTGCTTCGATGAGGTGTCCGGCGTGTCTTTCGACCAGAAAGATGGGGTCAACATCATGAAGGGCTATATGGAGAGCGGAGAGTTCTCTCGCGGCAAAGACAGCATTCGCGCGGACGGCTCCATTGTTTTGGTCGGCAATTTCGATGTGGACGTTGAGCACCAACAACGTATCGGCCATCTGTTTGGCCCCCTTCCACCAGAGATGCGAGACGACACTGCCTTTATGGACCGTATTCACTGCTTCTTACCGGGCTGGGATGTACCCAAACTCAGCCCGAGCCTGTTCACTGAGCACTTCGGTTTGGTGAGTGATTTTCTTTCCGAGTGCTTTACCCAACTGCGTAATCAGAGCCGCGTATCGACACTTCAAGGCCGCGTATTCTGGGGCGGGGCGCTATCTGGTCGAGACCTCAACGGCGTCAACAAAACGGTTAGCGGCCTTCTAAAGCTAATGTATCCGAGCGCAGCGATGCCGGTCAGCGACGAAGACCTGGAATGGGCCGTGCGCCTGGCGCTCGAAGTACGGCGACGCGTGAAAGAGCAGCAAAAGCGCATCGGCGCGGCAGAATTCCGCAATACCCATTTCAGCTACACGATGGGTGCTGAAGGGGTCGAGAAATTCGTTAGCACACCTGAGCTGCAAAGTCAGGGAGGAATAGGCGATGAGCCACTAGAATGTGGACAGATTTGGGCACTTAGTCCAGGTGGCCAAGACGAACATCCTGGACTATTCCGACTTGAGGCCACAGAGGGGCCAGGTAGCGGTGTCCGTGTCCTTAACAACCCGGCACCAGGGCCCTTTAAGGAATCGATTCGCTATGCCGAGCAAAATCTCTATGCCCGAGCGCAGCAACTTGTGGGGGACCGAGACCCGCGTTCACATGAATTCTCGGTCCAACTTCGGGGCTTCGATGCTGCAAAGTCGGGCGCCAAAACTGGTGTAGCTGCGCTTATCGCGCTGGCCAGTGCACTTTTGAAAAAGTCAGTTCGTGGTGGATTGGTAGTAGTTGGGGAGGTCACGCTAGGGGGTACTATCGAACCTATTCACAACGCAGTAACTTTGGCTGAGATAGCCGTTGAAAAAGGCGCGAAGTCATTGCTATTGCCAGTGTCGTGCCGTAAGCAGCTATTTGATTTATCAGATGAAATGGCGACCAAGCTGGACGTCGAGTTCTATCAAGATGGTCGCGATGCGCTATTAAAAGCGCTTACAGAGTAGCGCTGAGTTTCACCGTTACCATAGATTCGAGTCGGTATAAGAGGCTGAAACGGAACTGGGCGACACGAATGCGAGCCCTGGTTGCAAGCTTGGGGTGTGGGGAGCGCAGCATCCCCACATACCACGTCGGCTGGTCACGAAAGAGGCTAAGGGCGTTGGGAGTTTTTTTAGTGACCAGCCAGACCGGATGTTTTTGGAAAGTTTTCTCTACCTTCCTCTTATGCTCTTTTTTCCGAACAGAATAGAAGAAGTACAATGGCGAAAGTTCCTCGAGATTGCCGGTCAGTCTGGTCACATAAAAAACCACCGCCAATAGGCGATGGTTTTGCGACCAGGGTTCGCGGTCAGCCGGTCACAGTTTGACGTTGCATGTCCGGATGCGTTTTCCATCAGAGAACATGCGCCCCTCAGAGACCATCCCAATAGAATCCGGTAGTCGCTTCCAAAATTTTGGCGATGCGACAGCTGCCATTCCATTCTGCCGGCACCAGGTGAAGTAGTTTAGGTAAACGTCAACCTTTGGCGTATCAACTGTTGTGGTGCGCTCGATGGTGAGGTCTTGGCACCAGGCTTGCACGGAGTTCGTTTCTGTTCGTGCAGCCTGAGTTGCACCTTGTATGACGGCAGGAACGTTGGGGTCAAATCGTCCCCTGGCAAGCAAGCGCTCCAGTCCCCGAAGTGCCCAGTTCAAAACGCCAGACAGCTCACCAGTGATAATACGTTTTGCTAATAACGGGTTCCGCTCATTTTCTGGAATCTCGACAGGGAACGGGACAATATCAAAGCGCCGCCAGAATCCTGTGGACTGGTCAGTCACCGTTGGAATGTGGTTAGCAAGAATCAGCCATTTTCCGTTCACGCGAGTGGTAATCGGGTCACGATATTTTCGGTCAATCTGGACGATTTCGCCCGCAATCAGGGACTTCATTGCTTGCTCGTTGATGTTCCGATATGGAGCTTCATCGCAGTAAATTAGGGAGGCACCAACCAAGCTTGTTAAGCGGAAACCTTCAAGTGCATCCAATTGGATAGCGGCGGTGCGTTCGTGCAGGGCCTGGACGATGTTAGCCAAGGTGCCCTTCCCATTGGCTCCTGAACCGAGCCAAATCTGAGCCCGCTGGAATCGCGCGTCTGGGAGTAGCGTGTAGCCGATATATTCCTGGACTCTGTCACGGACGGACACGTCTGGCAGGATGCGCTCAAGCAGACAATTAAACTCTTTCGGAATGGGTGCATCTGGAGCATAGTCGCACGCCAAGACGTACCGTAGCCCCAAGGATTTATCGTGA
This sequence comes from Pseudoduganella sp. S-14, assembly GCF_049913285.1. Lineage (GTDB taxonomy): Bacteria > Pseudomonadota > Gammaproteobacteria > Burkholderiales > Burkholderiaceae_D > Rugamonas. Next base: position 509,577 of record NZ_CP183991.1, on the reverse strand, counting down.
GGCCTTAAATGCAGGCAGCCGTCATAATGTAAATAGCCGTTCTGGACTGGGATTGCACTCAGTTCCTTCGGCTCCTTTAACTTTGGGAGCCAGAGGAGTGCGGTTTGGTAAGCGCAGCGGGCATTTGCGGCATGCACAGTGCCGGCTTCGTTATCCGCAATCCACTTTAACGCATTGCGCTCAGCCTCCAATTCATCGATGGAGCTCCAATGTGTACCGGTCCATTCGCAAATTAGGTTGCTATCCGAAGCGAATCTTTCCGATGCTTTCAGCTCTTCTGCATATCGGACGGGTTCAAAGGGGGCGCGACGGCTCATGCTGGCACCCGTGCGGAAGTGTTAAATTGGTGAGCACCCAATTGAATCAAGGCCACCAAATTTCTTAATAAGATGTTAGAGATAGCCGGTCGGGATTCCTGTGGCTTGGCGGTGCATTGGGCAAGGGTGGTGCTGAATTGGTTCATGTGTACGATAAGGCTGTAAGCAGTCACATGACTGCATACAGTATAAGCAAGCAAGACCTGCATGATTTGAATGTTGCAGGTCTTTTTACTTCCCTCACCTACGGCTAGCGGTACGTGTCCTCTAGAACTTGACGGGCATAAGCTCCAACGTCCCGCTGTCCAGAGCAAATACCTTCACCTTTTTCGTGAGAAGGACCGCATCCCACTCTTTCACTTGACGTGGCCATCCAGAATCAGGGGCATGGGTCAATGCCTTGCGCAGGCGCTGGCCGATTGTTTTCGCTCCGGGTGTTGTAATGACGAAGTGGATTTCGGCAATGCGCCTGTCGATTGCCATTCGACGCATGCTAGCAACGGCTTTCGCCACATCTTTTTCGCTGCGAGGGCTATTCTCGACCTCGACCCAGATTAGCCCGTCGGGACATTCAAACAGGACGTCGGGAATTTTATGCAGCGTCTGCTCGTTGTAGCGGTATGCGATAAAGTCCAATGGCGACAGCCCAGCCCGAATCTCCAGTTCAGACCATGCACACCTGTCAAGTGATAGACCGACTCTGGCGGCATAGACGGAATTGCACGCAGTACGATGGCTGTGTGCATGCCGCAGCCAGTCTCTGGCGTGCGTCTTCGCTTCTTCACCGTCTTTATGTGGCAATGGCTCGTCAAGTTCGGCCAGCCACCTAGCGCCCGATTTGGTAACCGCGACCAGCATCTCTCCGTTTATGCTGTCACCGTTCCGACGACTAACGATGTAGCCGTGTGCAAGAAGCCAACGCAAAGTCCTGCCGGCCATTTTGCGGCTGCTCTCATCGCAACCTCGCCAAACAATTTTTGCCACCTGGCGTGTTGTCGCATAGCCGAGATGCGACAGCGCGCGCAGCACCAATGTACGGTACTGCATTCCTAGTTCACGTTTGTTCATATTGCGTTCCAGAGTTGATGTAACTCCGTATAGCTCCGCCGGTGGGAATATTGAAATCCCCAAGGTGGGTAAGGTCTCCGACCTTACACTTCGCCCACTAAGTGGGCTGCGCGGGGAGATAAATCTCCCCTTGCGGACGGGCGATTCGGACTTAACGGGCTGGACGCCCTATCCGAATCTTGGTGCTGGTGCACCACCGTCCTGCGGCCCCTCGCGCGCTCGGGCAAATGCCAACTTCCGGCGCTCCACCAATGGTGTCGCGGTCCTGCGGACTCGCCGCCCTCCCCATCCGCCGTCGAGCCGGCAGCGGGGGCCCGGGTCGGTGCCCGGCAGTCTGCATTTGCCCGAGTGCCTCGGGGCCGTGGGACTTTCGTCCCCCCGTAGCCAGGTCGGCGCCGGGGCGCCTAGCGGTCCAGGACCGCTCCACTGTCTCCGGCTCCCCCCTTAATTGCATGCTTGGCCGTGGGCGGCCAAGCACTACTCCGCGCGAGAGCGCTCCGTAGCCCTCCGGGTGCTCCTTCGGCGCTGGGGCGCCTGCGCGTGCTTCGGCCTCTCGGCCTGGCACTTGCTCTCTCAGCTTTACATTCTCTCCTCATCGCTAGGAATCGCGCATTCAAGCCCGATTCCTAGCGATACCCCTCCTCAGTCTAGCGAGGTAATCTCATTCAACTTCCGAGTGAGCTCATCGTCCGAAGCGATGAAGTCAACGTCTTTATCCAACCCCAGCACGCGCAATGCCCGAAGGTAGGTACCAATGGCGATTGACGGGTTCCCCTTTTCCATTCGACTTAGTGTCTCGCGCGATACCCCCATCCTCTCGGCAAATATGACCGTCGAAATCTTACGGCGGCATCGAGCCAAGCGCATCCGCTCGCCTAAGTTAGCGAGTTGCTTTAGAGCTCTGTGAAGTCCCGGAGGAGTATCCGCGTGGATTGAGGATTCCAACATGTCTTTGCATTGGTGCAGTTGCACCTCAGCTTCTTGCAACTTCGATTCAGCCACAAGTGCGCGCTGCCGAAACTGCGCGGCATCGCGCAACAGCTCGGATATTCGGTACCAGTATTGCGCTCCCAAATCTCCATCTTCAAGCTGCAGTTGATGAATCTTTTTTAATGCCAATTCCAAGTCGATTTCCATATTTTTGAGTCGTTGCGGAAGACCTGCAGAGCTTACCAAGCTCCACCAAAACTATCAATTGTTCCGCAAAATCAATGAGTTACGTATACTTAGAAATAGGTTGTTTGTCGAGCGCCGAGCGAAAGGGATGGTTCACGCATCAAAAACTCTCGCGTTTCAGCCGGAACGCACAGGGCCAAGTACTAGAAATCCCTGGTCCTCGCGGGCCAGGGATTTCTAGCATTCAAAATGAACCAAATTCGCAGCCGGTGATACTGAAATCCCTAGGCCAATCGAATCTTGCGTGGACGGCCTCGCTTTGCAGGTTGGTGGGTTGCCACAGGGGGTGCGGAAGAGGCCAGGCTGCGTCGTAATTCCTCTTCGTCCCAGAGCAAGGTTCCGCCGACCTTCCGCGGGCTCGCAATTGCGCCTTGCTGCATATAGGTCGTAATGGTGCGGACCGACACGCGTAACAGTTCCGCTACTTCCTTCTTCCTCAGGTACATACCTTCTCCTTAAATGGGAGTATAGGCAGAAGGTTGTGTAATGGCACTTAAAGCGAAGGCGCCATGTTAATGGCGGCGGGAAGCTCCGCAAGGCGTGATGCCATCGCACCGGGATTCAGGCGCAAGTAGTGCTTTTCCAATGTACGAATATCGGTGTGCCCGGAAAACAGCACGACTTCGTGCACAGTCAAGCGACACGATTCAACGAGGCGGCTGATGGCTTCGCGCCGACAGTCGTGGAGGCGCGCATCAAAGATTTCAGCTTTGTCGGCCGCCTTCCTCCAGGCGTTCGTGATATCTGCGGCTCTAACCGGGAAAATTGCCCCATGCTTTTTCGGCTGGAGGTCCTGTAGGATTTTGATAGCGCCAGGGAGCAACGGAACATCTCGTGTATGGACTTTGGATTTTACGAATCCAGGTTCATGAAGTCGAACAACCTTCCTGGTGAAATCAACGTCGGCCCATTTCAAAGAAACGATTTCCCCCCGTCGCAACGACGTGAGCACTGCGAAAAGAATCGCTGCTTTCACCGTCTTGTTTTCAGTGGTGCTGAAGATTTCCACTAGCTCTTCATCCGTTACTCGGCGACTGCGAGGGTCCGCCGCTTTGGGAAGCTCCCTCTGCATCAATTCTTGGCTCCCCCACCATCCACCCCATGTTGGCCACAAATTCTCGTTCTTCAGGTATTTCGTCACCGCACGGCGAAAAAGCACGAGTTCATGGCGAACGGATTGCGTACTAACCGGATAAATGGGCTGTTTCGGCAATTTAGTTCGAGGATTCTTGGCTTTAGAATTCTTGCGATAGTAGCGCTGATGTTTTGTCAGCGGCTGCTCGTCGTTTCGGGCAGTCATCGCGGCGGTGCGATTCGGCGCACGGCCTGAACCGTACTTACCGGCCAGCCGGTCGTTCTCCCATTTCGAGAGCACTTGCTTGTCTAATTCGCCAATCGTGCGCTCGCCAAAACACTTGCGCAAAAGTGCGAGCCGGGAAGCTTCAGTATCTTTGCCAGCCAGTTTTGGGAGCTCATCTTTTTCAAACCAATCGAAAACATCCGACAGTTTGATATTGGCTGGCGATGCTAGCGAATTGGCGAAAGCGATGCCGACTGGTGAAGGATAGCCGACTGGGGAAGGATGGCCGACTGGAGAAAGATGGACGAATGCTGAAGGATAGACCGCTTTGGCTACGCCATCGCGGGCTTCCAAAAATTCTAGTTTTCGGCGGCGCGCCCATATGGTCCCCTCTTTCTCAGTTGAGAAAGTTGCAGAATCTTTAAGGGGATGGACTTTAACCTGGAATCGGAACGCTCCACTACGCACTTCAACGTAGATATGCTTCTCGAGGGTGTAATTTTGCTTTTTTGACACGACGTAACTCCATTCAAGTTTAGGAGTTACGGTATAGGCGCAAACAGCATGCAAAATGGCTGCAAACTGCCTGCAAGTTAACTCGGGGAGCGATTATTTTTCCCCAAATTTTTCCCCAAAATCAGACTAACTGACCTGTCCAAGAGGAAAACTCCCTTGAAACCCGGTAGTTATTGGCGCGGCTGGCTGGAATCGAACCAGCGACCCTCGGCTTCGGAGGCCGATACTCTATCCACTGAGCTACAGCCGCTTTGCTGATGCTGAAGAGACACGAAGGATAGCCGGAAATCCATTCCATAGCTAGGGGTTTCCGTCTATAATCGCAGGTTTGACGAGGGCGCGGCATTAAAAATGCCAAAAAGATAACCCTCCAGCAGCTTTCGAAAAACTGTCCTAAGGAAATCATGAGCCACGAATCCGCTATCAGAACGCCTAAGCAGCTGGTCGCTGCCGTTGTAGGTTTCTTCGCCGTTACCATCATTGGCATCGTTTTGCTGGTGCAGTTTGTGACCCAGGAAAAACTGACTGGCGCGGGTTCGGAAAGCCAGAGCGCGGAAGCTGTTGCGGCTCGCCTGAAGCCTGTTGCGGATAACGGCTTTACCCTGAAAGACGTGAACGCGCCTAAAGTGCTGCAGACCGGCGAGGCGGTTTATACCGCGACTTGCGCGGCTTGCCACGCTTCGGGCGCTGCTGGTGCACCTAAGGTGGGCGATAACGGCGCTTGGGGTGCTCGTATTGCTCAGGGTTATGACACTGTTGTGAAGCACGCTCTGGAAGGCCTGCGTGCGATGCCTGCCAAGGGCGGCAACCCCGACCTGGATGATGTGGAAGTGGCGCGCGCTGTTGTGTTCATGGCGAATAAGTCTGGTGGCAAGTTCAAGGAGCCTGAGGTGAAGCAGGCTGCTCCGGCTGCTGAGGCGCCGGCTGCGGAGCCTGGCAAGGGCTGAGCTCTTTCTCCCGCGTATAAAAAAACCGCTCCGATGGAGCGGTTTTTTTTTGCCTTTTGAACCGGTAAACCTGGGTCTGACCCAAGGGTCAGACCCGTCTTTGCTGCGGCTGGTGGTGTTGGTTTAAGGCTTTTGACTTGTTGCGAAAGTCAAAGGCGCACAACCTGACCCGCTCTACCGGTTTACCAGATGATCACGCGCTCTTTCGGCGCGAGATACATCTTGTCGCCCTGCTTCACGCCGAACGCGTCGTAGAAGCCCGGCTGGTTGCGCAGGCTGCCGTTGGCGCGGAATTCTTCGGGCGAGTGCGGGTCGGTGGTGACCTGACGGATCAGCGCCGCTTCACGCGACTTGGCGCGCCAAGCCTGCGCCCAGCCTTGGTAGAAACGCTGTTCGCCAGTAAAGCCGTCGATCAGCGGCGCTGGCTTGCCGCCCAGCGACAGCTTGTAGGCCTTGTACGCGATCGCCAGGCCGGAGTTATCGGCGATGTTCTCGCCCAGCGTCAGCTCGCCATTCACCTTGTACCCTTTGACCGGGCTGAAGGCGCCATACTGCTTGACCAGCATCTGCGTCTTGGCCTTGAAATTGGCGTGATCGCGCTTGGTCCACCAGTCGCGCAGGTTGCCGTCGCCGTCGTATTGCGCGCCCTGGTCGTCGAAACCGTGCGAGATCTCGTGGCCGATCACGGCGCCGATGGCGCCGTAGTTGACTGCGTCGTCGGCGTTGGCGTCGAAGAACGGCGGCTGCAGGATGGCGGCCGGGAATACGATCTCATTCAGCTCAGGGTTGTAGTAGGCGTTGACGGTTTGCGGCGTCATGCCCCATTCGTCGCGGTCGATTGGCTTGCCTAGCTTGTCCAGTTCCTTCTGCACCGCGAACTCGGTGGCGCGATTCACGTTGCCAACCAGGTCGTTGCGGTCGATGGTCAGGGCGCTGTAGTCGCGCCATTTGTTCGGGTAGCCGATTTTCGGCGTGAACTTGGCCAGCTTGGCCTGCGCTTCGTTCTTGGTCTTGGCGCTCATCCAGGGCAGCTTGTCGATGCTGTCCTTGTAGGCCGACAGCAGGTTCTTCACCAGTTCTTCCATGCGCGCCTTGTTGGCGGCCGGGAAGTGCTGCTCCACGTAGACCTTGCCGATGCTTTCGCCAAGCGCGTTTTCGGTGGCGGTGACGCCACGCTTCCAGCGCGGGCGATTCTCGGTGGCGCCGCCCAGCTGCTTGCCGTAGAACTCGAAGTTGGTTTCAACGAAGTCCTTGGACAGGAATGGCGCGTTGGCGCGGATGACGTTCCAGGCGAAGTAGGGCTTGAGGGTGTCGAGCGGGGTTTCGGCCAGCAGCTTGTCCAGCGCTTTCAGGTAGCTTGGCTGGCTGACGATCACGTATTCGACCTTGCCGGCGATGCCCAGGCCGGTCAGGTAGGCGTTCCAGTCATAGTGCGGCATCAGTTCGCCCAGCTTGGCGACCGCCACCTTGTTGTAGGCCTTGACCGGGTCGCGCAGCTCGACCTTGGTCCAGTGCAGTTGTGCGATCCTGGTTTCGAAGTCGACGATGGATTTGGCGTTGGCGGCGGCGTTGGTGTCGCCGGCCAGCGCCAGCATTTTTTCGACGGTGACCCGGTATTTGGCCAGCGTTTCAGCCATCTTGGCGTCGTCTTTTTTCAGGTAGTAGTCGCGGTCTGGCATGCCAAGGCCGGATTGCGCGAAGTCCACTACGTATTTGGTGGAGTCCTTGTTGTCCTGGTGGATGCCCATATCCATTGGCGCCGCGAAGTTGCGGCGGTTGTGGTACGCGAACAGGGCTGGCAGTTCCTTCTTGTCGCTCAAGGCGGCGATGCGGGCCAGTTCGGGCTGGATGGGGGCTACGCCCAGTTGTTCCAGGCGCGCTTCGTCCATGAAGGCGGCGTAGAAGTCTCCGATGCGTTTCTTGTCGGCGGTGTCGGCGCTTTGGGCGCTGTCTTCGATGATCTTGCGCAGTTGCGGCTGGATGTCTTCGAACAGTTTTTCGAAGACGCCCCAGCTGGACATTTCGGCGGGGATTTCGGCTGTGGCCAGCCATTTGCCGTTCAGGTGCTTGAAGAAGTCGTCCTGGGCGCGGATGGCGGGGTCGACGTATTGGAGTTCGATGCCGGATTTGTCGGCGGCGCTGGCGGTGAGGCACAGGAACGCGGCGGCGGCGGCGAGCAGGTGTTTTTTCATTTTGGGGTCCATTAAAACCGGCAAACCGGCGTCAGGCCCGGAGGGTCTGACACCCGATACGCGGCGGTTGCGTGCGAGTGTCAGGCACTTGTGCCTGACACTGGTTTACCGGTTTTTACCAGATGATCGCGCGGTCTTTTGGCGCGAGGTACAGCTTGTCGCCGTCCTTCAGGCCGAAGGCTTCATAGAAGCCTGGCTGGTTGCGCAGGGTGCCGTTGGTGCGGAATGGGCCTGGCGAGTGCGGGTCGGCCTTGATGCGGGAGATCAGCGCGGCGTCGCGGTACTTGGTGCGCCATACCTGCGCCCAGCCCATGTAAAAGCGCTGGTCGCCGCTGAAGCCGTCGATCACAGGCGCTTTCTTGCCTTTCAACGACAGCTTGTAGGCCTTGTAGGCCACGGCCAGGCCGGAGTTGTCGCCGATGTTTTCGCCCAGCGTCAGTTCGCCATTGACCTTGTAGCCTGGCAGGGCTTCGAATTCGCCGTACTGCTTGACCAGGATGCCGGTGCGCTCCTTGAAGCGCTTGCCGTCTTCTTCGGTCCACCAGTTGCGCAGGTTGCCGTCGCCGTCGAACTGCGAACCCTGGTCGTCAAAGCCGTGCGAGATTTCGTGGCCGATCACGGCGCCAATGCCGCCGTAGTTGACCGCGTCGTCAGCCTTCATGTCGAAGAATGGCGGCTGCAGGATGGCGGCCGGGAACACGATCTCGTTCATCTCCGGGTTGTAGTAGGCGTTGATCTGCTGCGGTGGCATCAGCCATTCGTCGCGGTCGATCGGCTTGCCCAGCTTGTTCACATTGCGCTCGTGTTCGAACTGGCTGGAACGGATCACGTTGCCTACCAGGTCGTCGCGCTTGATTTCCAGCGCGCTGTAGTCGCGCCACTTGTTCGGATAGCCGATCTTGGTGGTGAACTTGGCCAGCTTGGCGTGGGCTTCCTTGCGGGTCTCAGGGCTCATCCACTCCAGCGTGTCGATGCTTTGCTTGAAGGCCAGCAGCAGGTTCTTCACCAGTTGTTCCATGCGGGCCTTGGCTTCCGGCGGGAAGTGCTTGGCAACGTACAGCTTGCCGACCGCTTCGCCCATCGAGCCTTCGGTCAGGGATACGGCGCGCTTCCAGCGTGGGCGCAGTTCGGTGGCGCCGCTCAGGGTGGTGCCGTAGAAGGAGAAGTTTTCGTCAACGAAGGCTTTGGACAGCTCTGGCGACAGGGTCGCCAGCAGACGGTAGTCCATATAGGCCTTCCAGTCTTCCAACGGCACTTCGGCGATGACCTTGTCCAGCGCCTGCAGGTAGGTCGGCTGGCTGACGATCACGTCCTTCACCTTGCCGTTGATATGCACGCCTTCGAACCAGGTGTCGAAGTCGAAGCCTGGCATCAGCTCTTTCAGCTTTGCGATTTCGTATTTGTTGTATGCCTTGACCGGATCGCGCAGTTCGACCTTGGTCCACTGGATCTGGGCGATGCGGGTTTCGACGTTGACCACGGCTTTGGCTGTAGCGGCGGCATTCTTGTCGCCTGCCAGTGCCATCATTTTGGCGACGTGCGTTTCGAACTTGGCCAGGGTATCGGCCAGCTTGGCGTCGTCTTTTTTCAGGTAGTAGTCGCGGTCAGGCATCGACAGGCCGGATTGGGACAGGTCGGCCACGTAGCGGGTCGAGTCCTTGTTGTCCTGGTGGATGCCGACGTCGAACGGGCTGCTTACGCCCATGCGAGAGAAGTGCGCGAATTGGGCGGCCAGTTGCTTCTTGTCGTTCAGGGCTGCGATGCGGGCGCGTTCGCCGGCCAGCGGGGTCAGGCCCAATTGCTCGGCGCGGGCTTCGTCCATCATGGCGGCGTACATGTCGCCTACGCGCTTGGCGTCGGCGTTGCCACCTTTGGCGGCGGCTTCTTCGATCAGGGTGCGCAGTTGTGCCTGGACGTTGTCGGACAGTTGCACGAAGGTGCCCCAGGTGGAGCGTTCGGCCGGGATCTCGGTGTTCTTCAGCCAGGTGCCGTTCTGGTGCTGGTAGAAGTCGTCCTGGGCGCGGACTGCTTTGTCCATGTTGCCGGCTTCGATGCCGGATTTTTGTGCAGGCTTGCCGGCCGCGATAGCGGCGTTTGCAGCGAAGAGGCCGATGATGACGGCACTCAGGATCTTGCGTTTCAAGGTTACCCTCCTAGGTAGATGTGACGGTATCGCGCGACTCTAGCACGCCGTAGCGGAACGTTGAAAGAAAAGCCACGCTTGAGCGTGGCTTTTTTCCAAAAACCGGTAAACCTGGGTCAGACCCAAGCCGGATGGCCGTCCCGTCAGACCCTGTCTACTCAATGGCCTGTGGCTTCGGCAACCGGGTATTACCAGATGATGATGCGGTCTTCCGGCTTCACGTACATCTTGTCGCCTTCCTTCACGCCGAAGGCTTCGTAGAAGACGGGCTGGTTGACCACCGTGCCGTTGGCGCGGAAGCGGCCGGCGGAGTGCGGGTCGGTCTTGATCTGCACAATCGCCTGCTGCTCGCGCATCTTGGTGCGCCACACCTGGCCGAAGCCCATGAACACGCGCTGTTCGCCGGTCAGGCCGTCGATCACTGGCGAGGTCTTGCCGCCGAGGGAGATCTTGTACGCCTTGTACGCAATCGCCAGGCCTGAGTTGTCGGCAATGTTCTCGCCCAGGGTCAGCTTGCCGTTGATGTTATAGCCAGGCACCGGCTCGTAGGAGCTGTACTGCTTGACCATGGCTTCCGCCTTGACCTTGAAGGCGGCGCGGTCGGCGGCAGTCCACCAGTCGCGCAGGTTGCCGTCGCCGTCGTATTGCGAGCCCGAATCGTCGAAGCCGTGCGAGATTTCGTGGCCGATCACGGCGCCGATCGCGCCGTAGTTGACCGCGTCGTCAGCCTTCATGTCGAAGAACGGCGGCTGCAGGATCGCGGCAGGGAACACGATTTCGTTGGCGGTCGCGCGATAGTAGGCATTGATGGTCTGCGGCGTCATGCCCCACTCTTCCTTGTCGATCGGCTTGCCCAGCTTCTCCAGGTTGCGGTTGTAGGCGAAATCGGCGGCACGGCCCAGGTTGCCGATCAGGTCACCCTCCTTGAACTGCAGCTTCCTGTAGTCGCGCCATTTGTTCGGGTAGCCGATCTTCGGGGTGAACTTGGCCAGCTTGTCCTGCGCCTGCTTCTTGGTCTCAGCGCCCATCCAGTCGATGCTGTCGATGCTCTGCTTGTAGGCCACCAGCAGGTTCTTCACCAGTTCTTCCATGCGCGCCTTGCGCTCGGCCGGGAAGTACTTGGCCACGTACAGCTTGCCCATGCCTTCCCCGATCGAGGCTTCCACCACACCGATGCCGCGCTTCCAGCGTGGCTGCTGCTCAGTCACGCCGGTCAGCACGGTGCCGTAGAAGGCGAAATTGGCCTGGTCGAAATCCTTCGACAGGTATGGCGAAGCATCGCGCAGCAGTTGCCATTCAAAGTAGGCCTTCCAGGTTTCCAGCGGGGTGCTTTCAACCAGCTTGGCGAACTCGGTCATGTAGCTTGGCTGTGCCACGATCACGGTATCGGTCTTGGCGGCGATGCCGGTAGCACCCAGGGATGCCTTCCAGTCGTAGCCTGGCGCGATCTCAGCCAGCTTGCTGATTTCCATCTTGTTGTAGCGCTTGACCGGGTCGCGGTTGTCGACGCGCGACCATTGCGCCTTCGCCAGCTCGGTTTCCAGTGCCACGATGGCCTTGGCTTTTTCAGCGCCATTCTTGTTGCCGGCCAGGCCGAGGATCTTGGCCACGTGCAGCTCGTACTGGGCCAGTGCGTCCGCCATCTTGGCGTCGTCTTTCTTCAGGTAGTACTCGCGGTCGGGCAGGCCCAAGCCGGACTGGCCCATGTGGGCGGCGTACTGGGTTGAGTTGCGCGCGTCCTGGCTGACGTACACGCCGTATGGCGCCGGCACGCCGCTCTTGTTGAAGTGGGCGATCAGCGCAGGAATGCCTTTCTTGTCTTTCAGGCCGCGGATCCTGGACAGCTCGCCGGCCAGCGGCTTGGCGCCCAGCTTTTCCAGCTTGGCTTCGTCCATGTAGGAAGCGTACAGCGCGGCGATCTTGGCGTCGTCGCCTTTCAGGCCTTTCTGGCCCTGCAGGCCCTGGATCAAGTCGCGCAGCTGGAACAGGGTGTCGTCGCGCAGCTTGGCGAAGGAGCCCCAGCTCGACTTGTCGGCCGGGATCTCGGTGGTCCTCAGCCAGCCGCCGTTCAAGTGTTCGAAGAAGTCGTCCTGGGCACGCACGTTCTTGTCGATGTACTGCGTGTCGATGCCGGAAGTCGGTGCCGAAGTGTGCTCGTGGCCTTCGTGGCCGCCTGCGTGGGCGAATGCCGCCATCAGGCTCAGGGTAATGGTGCTCAGGATGTGTCGTTTCACTCTCTTTGTCCCTTTAGAATTTGGTTTCAAGTCGAACGCTCCACTGGGTATAGGTGGGGTTCAGCGTGGCTCCTTTTACGGCGAGCCCATTTGCATTGACCAGGTTGTACCCGGTTGCATCATCCGCCAGCAGGCTGTTGGCGCTGATTCGGATCTGCGTGCGGCTGTCGAAACGCCACAGCGCATACATGTCCAGCACGCGTTTGCGGCTGGTTTCCACTACTTGCTTGTCGCTCGCCCGGGTGCGGATGGCCGGCGTCCAGTTGTAGCTTGTGCCAAGCGTGAGCGGGATGTCTTTCAGGCGGTAGTCCATGCCCAGGTTGGCCGTCTGTTTTGCTTGCTGGTCAAGGCGGTTGTCAGGCCCTGGGATGCCGTCGACTTTCGACCAGAAATGGCTGTAGTTGCCGCGGAAGTCAATCTGCGGCGCATTGTCCATCAGCTCGGACAACGCGAACTTGACTTCCAGTTCGATGCCGCTGGTGCGCGCATGGCCGATGTTGGCCGGCGAAGAAACCCAGCGCTGGCCAAGCTCGGTTTGCTGCAGCGTGAGTTCGCGGCGAATCAAGTTGTCGATCTTGCGCACGAAACCACTGACGCTGACGATGCCGCTGCGGCCAAGGTAGTGTTCATACGCGAGATCGAGGCCGGTGGCCAGTTCCGGCTTCAGGTTCGGGTTGCCGGTACGGTCAGGGCTGGTGGCGCTGTTCAGGCGCGAGAGGAACGGCGCGGCGATCAGGTCCTGCACATTAGGCGACTTGTAGCTCTTGGTCAGGCTGGCGCGCACCTGGTCTTTTTCGTGGCCGGGGATTTTCCAGACTGCGTGCAGCAAGGGGCTGAAGACCTTGCTGGTGTTGCTGATGGTACCGCTGCTGCGGTCGGACGTGGTGCGGATGCCTTCCCAGCGCGCGCCGACATAGGCCGACCATTGCGGCGTAATGTCCCATTCGTCTTGCGCGAACAAGGCGGCGCGGCGGGTGTCTGCGGTCAGGTTGTCGCCGGAATCGGCGAATTGCGCGTTGCCGTTCCTGTCCAGCGAGACGCGCACCTGCTCGCGGTGGCTGGCTTCCAGGTCCCAGCCGGCGGCCAGCAAATGGCCGGCGCCGATTGGGGCGGTGTATTTGCCGCCGGTGTTGAGGCTCTTGTCCCTGGTGTCGTCGGTATCGGTAAAGCGGTCCAGCAGCGTGCCTTGCGTGTCGTACTGGTAGCGCAGCGAATCGCTGTCACGCTTGCCCAGGCCGAAGCCGAACTTCACATCGAGCTTGCTGGCGCCCTGCAGGCGGTGCACCCAATTGCCGAAACCACGCAGGAAAGTGACGTCGCCATCGCTGGCCTGCTGCGCCAGGTTGTACTCCGGCGGCTGGCTGCCGACCGGCTGCGACAGGTTGGTCTGCGCCGCGCTATGCGACTTCTGGTGCATCAGGAAGGTCTGGAAGTTCAGCGCGTCGCCGTTCCCGAACTTGTACGAGAAGCGCGGCGTCAGGTGCAGGCCCTTGGTGCTGCCGGCGCTTTCGCTTTCAAGGAACTGCTCCTTGGCCAGGTCGCCGTCGGCTTCGACTTCCGTGTTGTGGGTGCGGGTGCTGTCATGCTGGCGGTTGACATTGACCGAGGCCGACAAAGTGTAATTCAGGGCGCCCGACTTGCCGGGTGCTGTCACCGACAGCTCCGGCGAATGCCGGCCCTGCTCCAGGCGGTCGGAGGCTTTCACCTGGACGTCGCGCATCTGGTAGCCATCGCGCAACACGATGTTGATGGTGCCGGCGATGGCACGGGTGCTGTGTTCGGCCACCGGGCCGCGCATGACTTCGATGCGCTCGACCTGGTCAGGAGACAGCGATTCCATTGAGAAGCCGGCTGGCGGGCGTTCGCCATTCACCAGCACCTGGGTATAGCCGCTGCCCAGGCCGCGCATGCGTACCTCGCCGCCGCGGCCGGCGCGGCCACCGAGTGTGATGCCCGGCAGGCGCTTCAAGACGTCGCCGATAGTGCTGTCGCCGTTGCGGTCCAGTTCTTCGCGGCCGAACACTTGCTTGCCCGCCGTGGAATTGCGGCGTTCGGTCATATCGTCCTGGCGGCCGCCGCTGATGGTTACCTGGGGGATGACTTTATCAGCAGCTTTGACGGCTTCCTGCTGGGCTGAGGCACCGGTGGCCGCTCCCAGGGTGACCAGGGCGAAAGGGATCAACTTCTTCATGAGTGGGCAACGTTACGCGCGGCAGACCGGTTGGCGCCGCGCAGGCATTGTAATCCCCACCCCGGCGGCTGGCACAGGGCCGCCGCCATTGTTACTTTACGATACTTGCTACATGCCGCGGCCGGAACCGCCGCCAATGCTGACGCCGGCGCCGCCACCCGGACCGCCCATGCCACCGCGTCCGCCGTGGCCGCCGCGATGGCCGCCCTCCTCGCCCGATGGCCGTTCCCCACGGCTTCCGCCAGGGCCTTCCTCCATGCGGATCAGTTGGTCTACGAGAAACTTTGCCGCCGCCTGGCGCTGGCTATCGTCCAGCGCGTCGTTGATGCCCAGCCACCATTGGCGCAGTTGGCGGTCCTCGGCCGCGGTCGCAGCCTGCTCAGCTTCAAGGCCGGCCTGCAGGTCGCGCAATTCGACATTCTGGGCCTGCAAACCCAGCTTGGTCGCTTCCTGCAGGCGTTCCCGGCGCGCTTTACGCTCACGCAGCAATGCCTTGCTCTGGCTTTCCACCTTGGCCCACAGGGTCTGCTGGTTCGCGTTCAGGTTCAGGGACTTGCGAAATTCGGAGGCCATGGGCACCAGGTCTTCGGCGCGCATGTCCATGACCGGCACGGCGAAGGCCGGGGCGACGGCCATGGCCAATATCAGCCAGGCGGCACGGGCAGTGCGTATCAGTTTCATATGTTGCTCCGGAAAAAAAGATGCCCGCGGGGGTGCCGCAGGCATAAACCACTTTAGGGTAGAGAGAAATAGCGCACCCAGTGTAGGCCTGGCAGCGCAGTCGTTCTGGCTTTCTTACAAATACTTACTCTGGTAAACACCTTGGCAAACACCTACAAAGTTATGAATTTATCGTGGCTTTTAAAAGGACTTATTCCATGCTGGCAGCTACGATTGCTGAAAATCAGGTTTATACTGAATTCCAATGGCGGACGAGTTAACCGCTGTATTCGGAACAGGTGACACATGGGCAAGAAACTCAAGAACGCTGGGCTGATCGGCCTTGGCGTGGTCGCGGGGGTAGCGGTATCCCTGCAGTTATCAGCGATGGCACAAAAGCAGGCTGACCCTGTCTTGCCGCTGGAAGAACTCAAGCAGCTTGCCGATGTGTACGGCCTGATCAAATCCGATTACGTCGAAGCGGTAGAAGACAAGAAACTGCTGACCGAAGCCATCTCCGGCATGGTCGCTTCGCTCGATCCGCACTCCGCCTACCTCGACAAGAAAGCCTATGCTGAACTGCGTGAAGGTTCGCAGGGCAAGTTCGTCGGCCTCGGCATTGAAATCGCCCAGGGCGACGAAGGCTATATCAAGATCGTGGCTCCGATTGAGGATTCGCCGGCCTACCGCGCCGGCATCAAGTCGGGCGACATGATCACCCGCCTGGATACCACCTCGCTGAAAGGCTTGAGCCTGGACGAGTCGGTCAAGAAGATGCGCGGCGAACCGGGCAGCAAGGTGATGCTGACCATCATGCGCAAGGATGAACCGCAGCCGCTGGAATTCACCCTGAACCGCGAAGAAATCCACCAGAAGAGCGTGAAGGCCAAGATGGTCTCGCCGGGCTATGCCTGGGTGCGCATTTCCCAGTTCCAGGAACCCACCGTGGACGACCTGGCGGCCAAGATCAGCGAACTGTACCGCCAGGACCCGCACCTGAAAGGCTTGGTGCTGGACTTGCGCAACGACCCGGGCGGCGTGCTGCAAGGCGCGATCGGCGTCGCGGCAGCTTTCCTGCCGAAGGACACCCCGATCGTCTCGACCAATGGCCAGCTGCCTGATTCCAAACAGATTTTCTACGGCCGCGCCGAATACTACTCGCTGCGCGGCGATGGCGATCCGCTGGCCAAGTTGCCGGAAGCGGTCAAGCACATCCCGCTGGCCGTGCTGGTGAATACCGGCTCCGCCTCGGCCTCCGAAATCGTGGCCGGCGCCCTGCAGGATTACAAGCGCGCCACCATCATCGGTTCGCAGACCTTCGGCAAAGGCTCGGTGCAAACCATTCGCCAGCTGACCGCCGATACCGCCGTCAAGCTGACCACCGCCCGTTACTACACGCCGCATGGCCGCTCGATCCAGGCCAAGGGCATCTCGCCTGACCTGGCAGTGGACGAGAACGAAGACGGCGACGGCCTGAACAGCCTGCGCATGCGCGAAGCCGACCTGGCCAAGCACCTGAGCAATGACCGCGAGCAGGAAGCCGGCAAGGCTCCGCGCGACGAGCTGGAAGAACAGATGCGCATCCTGGCTGCCGAGAAAAAGCGCAAGCCGCTGGAGTACGGCAGCGGCGACGATTTCCAGCTCAAGCAGGCGCTGAACCACCTGCAAGGTGTTCCGGTGCAGTTGGCCAAAGCCGAGTCCAAGCTGGTCAAGCTGGACCCGCCCCCCAAGAAATAACGGTGGCGAAGATCAAGGCGGCGTCCCCAGGGACGCCGTTTTTCGTTGCAGATGCGGTAAAATCGGCCATCTTACCGGTCGCCTGACCCATTCTAAGAAAGAAATATTGATCATGAAACAAGCCGTCATCAGCGGAACCGGCCTCTTCACCCCAGCGAACTCGATCAGCAATGAAGAACTGGTCACCGCTTTCAACGCCTACGCCGAACTGTTCAATGCGGACAACGCCGCTGCCATCGCGGCCGGCACCGTGACTGCCTTGGAGCCATCCAGCGCAGCCTTTATTGAAAAGGCGTCCGGCATCAAGTCGCGCTACGTGATGGAAAAGACCGGCATCCTCGACCCGAAACGCATGACCCCGCGCATTCCCGAGCGCAGCAACGACGAACTGTCGCTGCAGGCCGAGATCTGCGTGGCAGCTGCACGCCAGGCGCTGGACCGCGCCGGCCGCAGCCCGGCTGACATTGACATGGTGCTGGTGGCTTGCTCCAACATGCAGCGCGCCTACCCTGCCATGGCGGTGGAAGTGCAGCAGGCGCTGGGCATTGACGGCTTCGGCTTCGACATGAATGTGGCTTGCTCCTCGGCCACCTTCGGCATCCAGACTGCGGTTGGCGCGGTGCAGACCGGCCAGGCGCGCGCAGTACTGATCCTGAATCCGGAAATCACTTCGGGCCACCTCGACTACCGCGACCGCGACAGCCACTTCATCTTCGGCGACGCCTGCACTGCGATCATCGTGGAAGCCAAGGAAGGCGCCGTATCCAAACACCAGTGGGAGATCCTGGACACCAAGCTGAAGACCAGCTTCTCCAACAACATCCGCAACAACTTCGGCTTCGTGAACCGCTTCGACGAAAGCGGCATCGGCGCGCCGGACAAGCTGTTCAAGCAGCAAGGCCGCAAGGTATTCAAGGACGTGTGCCCGATGGCCGCGCAGATGATCAAGGAATCGATCGACCGCGCCGGCTTGAAGGTTGAGCAGATGAGCCGCTTCTGGCTGCACCAGGCCAACCTGAGCATGAACCAGCTGATCTCCCGCACCATCCTCGGCCGCGACGCCGAGCCGCTGGAAGCGCCGGTGATCCTGGATACCTACGCCAACACCTCGTCGGCCGGATCCATCATCGCCTTCCACAAGCACCAGGACGACCTGCCGTCCGGCTCCTACGGCGTGATCTGCAGCTTCGGCGCCGGCTACTCGATCGGCTCCGTCGTCGTCCGTAAAGCCTAAGATAAAAGTCGGGGTCAGGTCTGGCAATCGGACAAAATGTCCGATTGCCAGACCTGACCCCGACTTTCATGCGGTTATACTCCTTGCGAAAGGGGGCCCTGCATGCCGCATGACATCAGCCTGATTACTACTATCGCCGCGGCCCTTGGCTTCGGTCTCGTCTTCGGCTTTATCGCCATCCGCCTCAAACTTCCCGCCCTCGTCGGCTATCTTGCAGCCGGCATGCTGATTGGTCCTGCTACCCCTGGTTTTGTCGCTGACAGCGCGCTCGCTGGCCAGCTGGCCGAAATCGGCGTGATGCTGATGATGTTTGGCGTCGGCCTGCATTTTTCGCTCGATGATTTGTGGGAAGTGCGCAAGGTGGCCCTGCCCGGTGCGATCCTGCAGGTCGCCGCGGCGACCGGCATGGGCATGGCACTGGCGCATTTCTGGGGCTGGAGCTTGGGCGGCGGCCTGGTGTTCGGCCTGGCGCTGTCGGTGGCCAGCACGGTGGTGCTGCTGCGGGCGCTGGAGGAGCGCGGCACGCTGGATTCCTTTAATGGCCGCATTGCCGTCGGCTGGCTGGTGGTCGAGGACCTGGTAACCGTACTTGTGCTCGTGCTGCTGCCGGCCCTTGCTGGCGCACTTGGCGGCAATGCTGGCGATGCTGCCGGCGCCCACGGCCACGCTGCAGCCGAAGGCGGCGTGCTCAAGGCGCTGGCTGTCACTCTGGGACAGGTGGCGCTGTTCGTCAGCTTCATGCTGCTGGTGGGGCACAAGCTGTTCCCTTGGATCCTGTGGCAAGTGGCGCGCGCCAATTCGCGCGAGCTGTTCACGCTGTGCGTGATCGCTGCGGCGGTGGGCATCGCTTATGCGGCTACCGTACTGTTCGGCATTTCCTTTGCGCTGGGCGCTTTCTTCGCCGGCATGGTGTTGCGCGAATCCGAGCTGAGCCACCGCGCTGCTCAGGAATCGCTGCCCCTGCGCGATGCTTTCGCGGTGCTGTTCTTCGTTTCGGTCGGCATGCTGTTCGAGCCGATGATCCTGGTCGAACAGCCGCTGCGAGTGGCGGCCGTGGTGGCCATCATCCTGTTGGGCAAATCGATGGCGGCGTTCGCGCTGGTGGTGCTGCTGCGCTACCCGGCCAGCACAGCGCTGATGGTGTCGGCCAGCCTGGCGCAGATTGGCGAGTTTTCCTTCATCCTGGCGGCGTTGGGTATCTCATTGGGCCTGCTGCCGCATGAGGGCCAGAGCCTGATCCTGGCGGGCGCCATCCTGTCGATTGCGCTCAACCCGCTGATGTTCATGCTTGGCGCGCCGCTGGAGCGCTTGCTGGGCAAGAATAAAACGCTGGCGGCACAATACGCGCGCAGCGCCGATCCGCTGGCGGAATTGCCAATGTCGACCGCACCGGCCAAGCTGGAGGGCCAAGTGGTGCTCGTGGGCTATGGCCGCGTGGGGCGGAGCATCGCGGAATCACTGGCGGCCCAAGGCATCCACTACGTGGTGGCGGAACAGAATCGTGAACTGGTCGATCAACTGCGCCAGCAGGGCATCGCCGCCGTTGCGGGCAATGCCGGTGAACCGGCGGTACTGATCCAGGCCCATATCCATAAGGCGCGCATGCTGGTGGTGGCGACGCCGGATACCTTCCACGTGCGCGCCATGATCGAAACGGCGCGCGCGCTGAACCCGGATATCAGGATCGCCGTGCGCACCCACAGCGAAGAAGAGGCGGCCCTGCTGCGCAGCGAACGCGCCGGCGTCATCTTCATTGGCGAGCAGGAACTGGCCAGGTCAATGGCGGCCCACGTCGCCGAGGAAATCGGCCGGACGCACGCCTGACTCCCTTACAGGCGCGCTGCCAGCTCCGCGCCTTCCTTGATGGCGCGCTTGGCGTCGAGTTCTGCTGCCAGGGCGGCGCCGCCGATCTTGTGGAAGCGCGGGGCGCCTGCCGCAGCTGCCTCGCCTTCCGGCGGCATCAGTTCAGTCAGGCTTTCCTGGCCGGCGCAGATCACCACGTTATCCACTGCCAGCAAGCGTTCTTCTTCGCCAACCTGGATGTGCAGGCCATGGTCGTCGATCCGCTTGTACTGCACGCCAGGAATCATCACCACGCCATTGCGTGCCAGCACGGCTCGATGCACCCAGCCCGACGTCTTGCCAAGGCCGGCGCCCAGCTTGCTAGCCTTGCGCTGCAGCAGGTAGAGCTGGCGCACCGGCTCCGCTGCCTTTGCTGGCACCAGGCCGCCTCCCGTCTTGGCGTGCAGGTCGACGCCCCATTCGGCAGTCCAATGCTCCTTTGCCAGGGGCAGCGCATGCTCAGGGTTGTGCAGCAGGTATTCGCCGACGTCGAAGCCGATGCCGCCCGCGCCAATAATGGCCACGCGCTTGCCCACCGGCTTTTTGTCGCGCAGCACGTCGAGGTAGGACAGCACTTTCGGATGGTCGATGCCGTCGATCTTCGGCTTGCGGACACGGATGCCGGTGGCGACGATCACGTCGTCATAGCCCCCGGCCAGCAGTTCTTCGCGCGTGACGCGGTGATTGAGCTGCAGCTTGACGCCGGTCAGCTCGATCTTGCGGCCGAAGTAGCGCAGGGTTTCGTTGAATTCTTCCTTGCCCGGGATCTGCCGGGCGATATTGAACTGGCCGCCAATGCGGTCGCTTGAGTCGAACAAGGTGACGTCGTGGCCGCATTCCGCCGCAACCGTCGCAGCCGACAAGCCGGCAGGACCGGCGCCGACCACCGCTACCTTGCGGCGTGCCGCGGCGGGCTTGTACACCAGCTCCGTCTCATGGCAGGCGCGCGGGTTGACCAGGCAGCTGGCGCGCTTGTTCTGGAAAGTATGGTCAAGGCAGGCCTGGTTGCATCCAATGCAAGTATTGATTTCGTCGGCGCGGCCGGCGGCGGCCTTGTTGACGAACTCAGCATCAGCCAGGAAGGGGCGCGCCATCGACACCATGTCTGCATCGCCGCGGCGGATGATGTCCTCGGCCTCCGCTGGCATGTTGATACGGTTCGAGGCGACCACGGGAATGGTCACCTCTTTGCGCAGGCGGCCCGCCACTTCGGCGAAGGCGGCGCGCGGCACCGAGGTGACGATGGTCGGCACGCGCGCCTCATGCCAGCCGATGCCGGTGTTCAGGATCGTGGCGCCCGCCTGCTGCAGGGCCTTGGCAACGGCCACCACTTCTTCCCAGGTATTGCCGCCGTCCACCAGGTCCAGCAGCGAATGCCGGTACATGATGATGAAGTCGCGGCCAACTGCATCGCGCATGCGGCGCACGATCTCCACCGGCAGGCGCATGCGGTTCTCGATGCTGCCGCCCCAGCGGTCGGTGCGCAGGTTGGTGCGGGCGCAGAGGAACTGGTTCAGCAGGTAACCTTCGCTGCCCATCACTTCGACGCCGTCATAGCCGGCCTTCTGCGCCAGCTTCGCAGCACGCACGTAGGCCTTGATGGTCGATTCGATGCCGCTTTCGGTCAGCGCCTTCGGCTTGAAGGGCGAGATCGGCGATTTCTTGTCGGAGGCGGACACGGCAAACGGCTGGTAGCCATAGCGTCCTGCGTGCAGGATCTGCATCAGGATCTTGCCGCCCTCTTCGTGCACGGCACGGGTCAACTTGCGGTGGTTGAACACGTCGCCGATGAAGTTCATGGTGCCGCCAAAGGGCAGCAGCCAGCCCTGGAGGTTCGGCGAGATGCCGCCGGTCACGATCATCCCTACCCCGCCCCTGGCGCGCTCGCGGTAGAAGGCGGCCAGCTTGTCATAATTGAAGAAGCGATCCTCCAGCCCCGTGTGCATGGAACCCATGATGACGCGATTGCGCAAGGTGGTGAAACCCAGGTCGAGGGGCGAGAGGAGGTGCGGGAAATTCGTGGTCATGGCGGTAAGGCGGGGGTTCAGTGCGCTGTCTAACGATGGAAGCGCGCGGCGCTTGTATTCTGCCACCAGTTACCTTACGCTGGTAGCATGAAGCGACTGTTATTAGTACTGTTCCTCGGTTTTACCGGGCCCGCCTTCGGCGCGGGCCAGGCGGCCCGGTTGGAAATTCCCAAGCTGGAAGTGTCCGTCAACCGGGTGAAGGCAGACGCGCAACAGCTCTATGAGGTGAACGCCAGCGGCACCGTCCATGCATCCCTGCCAACAGTCTGGCGCACCCTCACCTCTTACGACCGCATGGAAGAATTCGTGCCCGACATGGCATCGTGCCGGGTGCTTTCCCGAAATGGCAACGAAGTCATCATTGAGCAATTTGGAACAGCCCGCTTCCTGTTCATGTCGCGTTCCATCCATCTTGTCGTGCGAGCAACGGAGCAGCCGATGTCGTCGATCGATATCGCCCTGGTCTCGGGAGACATGAAACATTACGAGGCGCGCTGGGAATTGATTCCCATTCCGGAAACCGGCGGCACCCGCGTGATCTACAGCGGGCGCCTGATGCCGAACTTCTACGTGCCGGGCCTGCTGGGCACCAACATCATCCGCGGCGATATCGAGCGCATGATGAATGCGGTGCTGGCCCACCTTGAGCGTCAGCCGGGGCTGCCCAAACAGTCCGAGCTGGCGCGCGGCCTGGGCGGCGTGCCCAGCGTTCCTTAAACTGCGGCTCAGGCCGTGTAGTGGTCGCGGTCGCGCACTTCCGCAAAATTCTCAAGGCTGCCAATGCGGATCACCACCGGGTTCATGGTGGACGCGGTCTGCATCGAGCGCCAGGCAAATTGCCACTCTTTCTCGACCGCATCCTCGCGCGTCTTGGTGAAGGCTGCACCCAGCGCGGCGCGGCCGCCGTATTCGATGGCGCCATCGATGCCGGCCCAATTCGGCAATGTGCGCTGCACGGCGCGGTGGATGCGCTCACCGAATTCCTCGGTGTTGTGGATCACCAGGCAGCTGTCGGCGCCGAAATGGTCGAACAGGTCGCGGTTCCAGGCTTGCGAAAAGCTCAGGGTCAGGAAGCTGCCCACAGGGCGCAGCACGAACTGGCCATCTTTCAGGGCTTGTTCGAGTTCGCTGCGCGGGCCGTAGCGGTGCAGCGTAGGTGGGCGTTTGTAATCGTGCATATTGTTACTTAGTTCTGGTTTCTTTCAATGTGCCGCACGTGGCGGTGGGCACGCATAAACGTCGAGGCGATAAAGATTTCGCGCAGCAGATAGCCGAAATTGCCGATCAGGCAGATCATTGCTGCGATGAACAGGCCGGCAATGTATTTGTCCAATGCGACATTGGTGGCGTCGCCAACGAACAGCAGGGCCACCACCAGGCAGACGAACAAGCCGCAGGCGGTGCACAGCGCAATCGCAACATTGATCAGGTGGGAGCGGCGGTACAGGATATCCAGCTCGTTGATATACGTATCGTTATAGGCCACGTCGAGGCGCTCTTCCAGCACGCGCGAGCGGTCGATGATGCGCGCCAGGCGATTCAGCAGCACCAGGAGATTGGTACAGACTGTGGACAGCATGAACACCGGGGCAATCGCAAGCTGGATGATGTGGGCGATGTCGCCAAGCTGCAGATTCATTATGCGAAGCGTCCTTGCTGACGGAATTGTTCGGTAGCGTTGACCAGGGCGCGGCTGATGCCCTGCTCCATGGCGCCGTGGCCGGCGTCCGGAATCATCTTCATCGCGGCATTGGCGCCCCAGGCTTGCTGCAGGCGCCAGGCCGATACCGGCGGGCAGATCACGTCATAGCGGCCCTGGACGATCACGGCCGGCAGGTGGGCGATACGTGGCACATTGGCCAATAACTGGCCGTCGGTGAAGAAGCCCAGGTTGGCCATGTAGTGCGATTCCATGCGGCCAACGCCCAGGTCGAGGGTGTCCGATGGCGGCTCCTCCGGCTGCGGCAGCAGGAAGACGCGACGACCTTCGAACTTGCTCCAGGCGCGCACGGCCGGCCAATGCACGTCCGGGTTCGGGTCCATGATGCGCTTGACGTAGGCTTGCAGCAGGTTGCCGCGCTCACCGGCCGGGATGGAGGCGACGAATTCATCGTACACCTCCGGATGGAACCATTCCGAGCCTTGCAGGAACCAGTCGATTTCCTTCTGCGTACAGAGGAAGATGCCGCGCAGGACGAAGCCGAGGCAACGCTCCGGGTGGGCCTGGCCGTAAGCCAGCGCCAGCGTCGAGCCCCAGGAGCCGCCGAATACCAGCCATTTATCGATGCCGAACAGGGAGCGCAGGCGCTCGATGTCCTCAATCAGGAGCTGGGTGGTGTTGTTGCGCACCTCGCCCAATGGGGTCGATTTGCCGGCGCCGCGCTGGTCGAACAGGATGACCCGGTAGTGGTCCGGGTTGAAGAAGCGGCGGTGCTGCGGCGACATGCCTGCGCCCGGGCCGCCGTGGAAGAAGACGACCGGAATGCCGTTCGGGTTGCCCACCTCTTCCCAATAAATTGTATGGATGTCATCGACAGCCAGCATGCCGCTATTACGGGGCTGGATTGGCGGGAACAGGTGTGGCAAGGCGTCGGGCATGTCTATCCTCTGTGCGTGAAGCCAAGATTGTAACCGCTCAGAAGAAGGTATTGATGGCCTGCAGGACGTTGTACGTGTCATCCACAAGCAGCATCAGCGGCCATTTGTCGAAGGTGGTGCAGGGGTGGGAGATGCCGCAGCCCACCAGGTCGCCCACCTGCATGTCGGCCTGCGCGCCTTCCGGCCAGCGCAGGTAGGCGTGCTGGTCGTTCATCTTGTCGATCACCGCGCCCTCCGGCAGCGCCAGCGCGCCCCCCCCCGGCCGATGCGCGGCGATTGGCCGCGGCAGGCCCAGGTCGTGCGAGGCATCGCGCTTGCCCATGGACAGGATGGCCAGGTTCGGCTCGGGGAGCGACAGTACCGTGGTCCAGACTTCCAGCGCCGGCCGCAGGCCCTCCCCTGCCGCCTTGCCCTCGCGGCTGGCCAGTTCACTGGTCAAACCACCGTAGTAGCCATGGTCATTGGTCAGGTAGCATCCGCTGCGCAGGATCGGCAGGACTTTCTTGCCCTGCACCGCCAGCCCGGCAAACTCGCGCGCCACGCGGTCAAAATAGGCCGAGCCACCGGCGGAAATGATCACCTGCTCGCCACCGAACAAGCCTTCCGCTGCCGCTGCCTTCAGCATTTCCGCCATGCGCTGCAGGAAGCCGTTGACGACCTCCACATCCGCCGCGCGGTTTTCGGTGACCACCAGGCCTTCGTAGCCTTCGATGCCAGCCAACTGCAGTCCTGGCGCGGCGGCGATGGCACGCGCCACGGCCATCACTTCCTGCGGATCGCGGCAACCAGCGCGCTTGCCCCTCATGCCCAGTTCAACCAGCAACGGCAAGGGCCGCGCGAGCCCAAAGTCCTGCACGGCACGCGATAGGCGCTCGACGCCTTGCTGCGAATCGACCAGCGCGAAGAACTCGAAGAAATGGTCCTCCTGCATCAGGTGCAGTACCGCGCGGATATCGGCCGGCGCCACCAGTTCATTTGCAAGGATCACACGCCGCACCCCAAAACGCGCCGCGATCTGCACCTGCGGGATAGTGGCCAGCGTGACGCCCCAGGCGCCGTTCTCGATTTGCGCCGCGAACAGCTGCGGGCTCATGGTGGTCTTGCCGTGCGGCGCCAGCAGCACACCGTGACGCTCGCAGAAGCCGCGCATCCAGGCCAGGTTGTACTGCAGGGCCGAAGCCTTCAGCACCGCCACCGGCAGGCTTGTATCCGCCGCCAGCACGTTCCAGTGCTGGGCGCCGATCATGTGCTGGCGCAGCGGCTCCACGATAGGCAGGCCCTTCACGCCAGGCTGCAGGATTTGTTCATCGAGTTCGGGCAGCGCGTACATAAGTCATCCAATCAGTGTTCAGCCGGCCGCTGGCTCGGCAGTATTAAATGCCAGCTGTGCGGCAAAGGCCCGCTTGTATGCCGGACGCGCTTCGCCACGGGCCACGTAGGCGGCAAGGCGCGGGAATTCATTCAGGATACCCGATGGCCTCGCCCGCAGCAGCACCGACACCATCAACAGGTCGCCCGCGCTGAAATCGCCATCCAGCCATTCTGCATCGCCCAAGCGCGCGGAGAGTTGGCCCAGCCGAGTGCGTATCCGATCCATGATCAAGGGCAAGCGCTCTTTGCTCCAGGGCTTGTCGCCTTCCTGGAATTTGGCGATGACGATTTCCAGGATAGGCGGCTCAACCGTATTGAGAGCGGCAAACATCCAGGTGATGGCACGCGCCCGGGCATTGGCATCTTCCGGCAACAGGCCAGGATAGTGCGAAGCGATATGGAAAATGATCGCGCCCGACTCGAAGAGCGTCAGGTCGCCTTCTTCATAGGTCGGAATCTGGCCGAACGGATGCAGGGCAAGGTGCGCGGGCTCCTTCATTGCGGCAAACGAAACCGGACGCACTTCGTAAAGTTGCCCCACTTCTTCAAACGCCCAGCGCACGCGCGTATCGCGTGCAAGGCCCATGCCGCCATCTGGCGAGCGTTCAAATGCAGTAATGATCTTAGTCATCGGAGTCTCCTGGTGATTGAGAAAAAAGTGCCCGTTCAGGAATAACGACGAGCGACTAATGACAAAATCGACAGGTCCTATCCTTCGTTCCGGTGCGTTTCAGGAACGTTTTGCGAAAACAAGGAGAGTGCGTAACGAGGCAGAATATCCGGTACCCCGCCATCGATCTGCACCAGACCTGCGTCGACTCCATAATAGCCTTCCAGCTTTTCTGCCTCATCAGTGCCAAAGGCCAAGAATGAGGCCGAAGAGCAGGAACTGAGCGGTGTGGTAGCCGCCGTCGATCAGCAGCAGCTTGAGGCTGCGGTTGGCGAACTGGTAATTGATGCCGAAGCAGGCAGCCACCATGCCGAACCCGGCCAGCAAGGCATGCTTGATCGCGTAGTCCATCGTCGGCGCCGGGCCGACCCAGCGAGCGAAGGCGAAGGCCGCCAGCAGCGAGAAGATGAAGGCCACGCCGAAGACCCTGGCGGGATGACCAGCTTGCTCGACGCTGCCGTTTTCGTCATTCCATATCTTGCCGAACACGGCCGGCGAATACCACAGGCCACCCAGCATGAAGCTGGAAACTGCTGCCAGCAGCACGGCGAAAATATTCATCCCCATCATTTGCATCGTCGTCCCCCAGCGAATTATTGTTGAGAAACGATATGTGAGGCGGGCGGCGCACGTCAATCATTTGTTGTCGCAATGCGCCGAAAGCATTTCTCCCATCTTGCCGCTGGCGGCCTGGCGGTCGTCGGCCCAGGTCAGGGCGGATTCGGTGCCGCCGGGTTCTTCGCGGCGCAGGAAGCTGACGTAGGTGGAGCCTTTCTTGCCGGTGACGTGCATCAGGCGGACTTCACAACTGCGGCCGGTGGCAGCGGCCTTGGCGGTGCTCAGCACGTCGACCTTGATGACGGGACCGATATGCGCTACTAGCGGCGCGCGCTGGTTCAGGATGTCGAGCAGCTTGTCTTGCGGGATGTCGCGGCTGCAGGCCACAAGCAGCAGCACGGGCAGCAATTTTTTCATGGCGCCTCCAAAAGAACAAACGCCGACCGGCGCGGAGGCCAGACGGCGTTTGGGTGTTGCGTTGCTCTTTGCTTCGATCAGGACATGTGCTGGCCGCCGTTGATCGCGATATTAGCGCCGGTGACGAAGGCCGCTTCTTCCGATGCCAGGTAGGCCACCAGGCCAGCCACTTCCTCCGGCTTGCCCAGGCGGGCCATCGGGATCTGCGGGATGATCTTCGAATCCAGCACGTCTTTCGGGATCTCCATCACCATCTTGGTGCCGATGTAGCCGGGCGAGATGGTGTTGACGGTCACGCCCTTGCGTGCCACTTCCAGCGCCAGCGCCTTGGTGAAGCCGTGCACGCCGGCCTTGGCCGCCGAGTAGTTGGTCTGGCCGAAAGCACCCTTCTGGCCGTTCACCGAGGAGATGTTGATGATGCGGCCCCAGCCACGGTCCACCATGCCATCCGCCACCGGCTTGGTCATGTTGAACACGGAGTCCAGGTTGGTCTTCATCACGGCATCCCAATTGACCTTGTCCATCTTCTTGAAGGTCATGTCGCGGGTGATACCGGCGTTATTCACCAGCACATCAACTGGGCCGATGTCGCGCTCGACTGCTGCAATGCAGGTTTGCGCCGAATCGTAGTCCGACACATCGCAAGGGTAGGCCGTGAAGTTATAGCCCTGGTCCTTCATCGTGGCCAGCCACGACTCGTGCGTCTTATTGCTCGGGGAATACGTGGTTACCACTTTGTAGCCCAGTGCGACCATCTTGATGCAGATCGCTTCGCCCAGACCACCCATGCCGCCTGTTACTAATGCAACTCGTGCCATTTAATGTTCCCCTATTTATTTTGAACGAAAGCTCATTCCCTCTCAACTGCCAGTGCTACGCCCATGCCGCCGCCGATGCACAGCGAGGCCAGGCCCTTCTTGGCGTCACGGCGAACCATTTCATGCAGCAGGGTCACCAGGATGCGGGCGCCGGATGCGCCGATCGGGTGGCCGATCGCAATCGCGCCGCCGTTGACGTTGATCTTGCTGGTGTCCCAGCCCATTTCCTTGTTCACGGCGCAGGCTTGCGCGGCGAACGCTTCATTGATTTCCATCAGGTCCAGGTCCTGCGGCGACCAGCCGGCCTTCTTCAGGCACAGTTGAGAAGCGGTGACCGGGCCCATGCCCATATAAGCCGGGTCCAGGCCGGACGAGGCGTAAGCCTTGATGCGGGCCAGCGGAGTCAGGCCCAGTTCCTTGGCTTGTTTGGCGGACATCATGACCACTGCAGCGGCGCCGTCGTTGATGCCGGAGGCATTGCCGGCGGTAACAGTGCCTGCCTTGTCGAAGGCTGGACGCAGGCCGGACAGGGTTTCCAGCGTGGAGCCCGGCTTCACGTATTCGTCCTGGTCGAAGAAGATGCTGCCTTTCTTCTGCACGATTTCCAGCGGCAGGATCTCGTCCTTGAATTTGCCGGCCTTTTGCGCGGCTTCCGCTTTCAGTTGCGACTGCAACGCGAATTCATCCTGCTGGCTGCGCGAGATATCGTACTTCTTGGCGACGTTCTCGGCGGTGATGCCCATGTGGTACTGGTTGTACACGTCCCACAGGCCGTCCACGATCATGGTGTCGACCATCTTGGCATCTCCCATGCGGAAGCCGTCACGCGAGCCGTGCAGCACGTGTGGCGAGGCGCTCATGTTTTCCTGGCCACCGGCGATGATGATGTTGGCGTCGCCGCACTTGATGGCTTGTGCCGCCAGGTGGGTGGCCTTCAGGCCGCTGCCGCACACCTTGTTGATGGTGTAGCCCGGAACAAAGCTTGGCAGGCCGGACTTGATCACGGCCTGGCGAGCCGGATTCTGGCCAACGCCAGCAGTCAACACCTGGCCCATGATCACTTCGCTGACCAGGTTCGGGTCGATGCCGGTCTGGGCCAACAGGCCCTTGATGACATGGGCGCCCAGATCTGATGCCGGGGTCTTGGCCAAGGAACCACCAAACTTGCCTACGGCGGTACGGCCTGCTGCAACAATTACTACGTCATCCATTCTGCTTCTCCGGGGGTGGTATGAAAATCATTCAATGCATTCTAGCTAAGTGCCATGCGTGCGGCCAGCTAAGGCCTACCGGAACAGTGGCTTATTCAAGGCCACTTCCGTTGCCTCGCGTCCATAAGCCTGCGCACGGTCGATGGCGTGCTTGCCCTGGTCGGTTGCCATTTGCAGCAAGTCTTGT
This sequence comes from Pseudoduganella sp. S-14, assembly GCF_049913285.1. Lineage (GTDB taxonomy): Bacteria > Pseudomonadota > Gammaproteobacteria > Burkholderiales > Burkholderiaceae_D > Rugamonas. The sequence continues at coordinate 480,163 of NZ_CP183991.1, read as the reverse complement.
GGATGCTGGATGGCCAGGAATTCGTTTGAGGCTGCGGTCATGGCAGCAAGCGAAGCCAATGTGGTATCACGATGCCAGTCACAGATGCTGGCGAAGCTGGCGAGTTGCGCGTCAAAAGCCGCTTGTGCGGCGCGGGAAAATTCGTCGTTGAACGCGTACATGCCCATGCTCCTTCAGTTGATCGGTGGCTGAGATACCGCAAGACTTCTCATGTTAGTACGCGATTCCAGACAATTGTTTGATAAACATCAAGGCCGCTTTCATTTTGCATAAAACCTTACGCGATGTCACGACAATAACTTGATACCGTCCAAGGTGGCCGCGCATTGCTCGCGTATCACGTTAACGAAGTCGGCCACGTAAGCCTTGTGCTGCAAGGCCGGAGGCACCGAGACGAACAGGTCGCTCCACAAGCCGGTCTCGCCGATCGGACGAGCGATGACGTAGTCGTAGTCGACATAATTCTTGATCGCCCAGTTCGGCAATGCCGCCACACCGCGCCGGCTTGCAACCAGTTGCAGAATCATGACCGTGAGTTCGGCGGTACGGCGCTGGAACTCAATGCCGGCCGGGCGCAGCACTTCACGGATCAGGTCGATGCGCGTTTCGGGCACCGGGTAGGTGATCAGGGTTTCGCCTGCAAAGTCTGGCGCCGAAAGGCGGCGTTGCGTGGCGAGGCGGTGCTTCTGCGCCATCACGGCCAGGATTTCGAAGCGGAACAGCGGGAACGTCGAGTACTCGGCGCTGTAGTCGGAACCGATTACCAGGTCTGCGGCGCCATTGCGCAGCAGATCGGCCGGCTCGCTGTGGAAGCCGGACACCAGGTCGATTTCCACTTCCGGCCAGCGGGTGCGGAAGGCATCCATTACCGGCATCAACCAGTCGAAGCACGTATGGCATTCAAGCGCCACGCGCAACTGTCCGGTGTCGCCTTGCGACAGGCGCAGCACGTCCCGCTCGGCCTTTTCGACTTCCGGCAGCAGCGTATCTGCCAGTCTCAGCAGCCGCTCTCCGGTTGCGGTGAAACCAATGGGTATCGATTTACGCTCAAACAGCGGCGTTCCGTATCGATCTTCCAGCAATTTAATCTGATGCGACAAAGCCGACTGCGTCAGGTTCAGCAGTTGGGCCGCCTTGACCAGGCTTCCGGAGGAGCGGAGCGCAGACAGCGTGCGCAGGTGACGAATCTCGAGCATGTATGAAAAGTTTTCAAGTTAATGCATAAAAAGTTTCGTTTTTATTATATGCCGTCATGCCGCAAACTGTACTTCACCAATATTTCTTAAGCATGACAAAAATGAAACTCGTACAAACTCATATTCCTGGTTTCCCACGCATCGGCGCCGCGCGTGAATTGAAATTCGCCCTGGAGCGCTTCTGGCGCGGCGAATCGTCCGAGGCTGCGCTCCAGGAAACTGCGAGCAATCTCCGTGCCCGCCATTGGGAGACCCAGCGCCAACATGGCCTGGACTTTGTCACGGTGGGCGATTTCGCCCTGTACGACCATGTGGCCAACCATATCCAGCTATTCGGCTGCGAGCCGGCGCGCTTTGGTTTCACTGGCGACGAGACGCCACTGGCGCGCTATTTCGCCATGGCGCGCGGCGACAGTGCACACGCATCGTGCGGCTGCGGCCACAATGGTGCAGCGCTGGAAATGACCAAATGGTTCGACACGAATTACCATTACCTGGTGCCGGAATTCAGCGAGTCCACTGATTTCGAATTGCACGCCAAACGGCTGCTGGATGAAGTTGCCGAAGCCCGCGCCGCCGGCCATCCGGTCAAGGCAGTATTACTCGGCCCTCTGACTTTCCTCTGGCTCGGCAAGGAGCGCAATGCTGCGGCGGACTTCAGCCGCCTCGACCTGCTCGACCGTCTTTTGCCTGTATACAGCCGGCTGCTGATTCAGTTGCGTGCTGCCGGCGCCGAGTGGGTGCAACTGGACGAGCCTATCCTTGGCCTCGACTTGCCGAACGCCTGGCGCAATGCCTTTGAACCGGCATATTGGCTGCTCAATCAGGCCGGAGCGCAATTGATCGTCGCCAGCTACTTCTCGCCGCTGGAAGAAAACGTCAGCCTGGCCTGCCGCCTGCCCGTCGCTGGCTTGCACGTGGATGCGGTGCGCGCCGCCAGCGAGCTGACCAGCGTGGCCGACTGGCTTCCGGCGCACAAGGTGCTGTCGATCGGCATCATCGATGGCCGCAACATCTGGCGCACCGATCTCGATGCGGCCATGGCCACGCTGATGCCCGTGCTGGCAAAACGCAGTGGTCCGGTCTGGCTGTCGACCTCGTGCTCGCTGCTGCATGTGCCCTACAGCCTGGCGGCGGAACCGGCGCTGGACGACGAGTTGCGCTCGTGGCTCGCCTTCGCCGAAGAAAAGCTGGCGGAGCTTGCGCTGCTTAAAGCGGCATTGTCTGCCGATGAGCGAGTGTCGGGGCAGGTTGCACGGGGATTTGCCGAAGCGCGCGCAACACTGAAAGGCCGCCGCGCCAGCACCCGTGTGCACAACACCGATGTGTCAGCACGCATGGCCGGCCTGGCGTCGGACGATGCCGCTGCGCGCCGCAACTCGCCATTCGCACAGCGCCAGTATTTGCAACGCGAGCGCCTGCAGTTGCCGGCATTTCCGACCACGACCATCGGTTCCTTCCCGCAGACACCGGAAATCCGTATTGCCCGCGCAGCCTTCAAGCGCGGCGAATTATCCGCGCCGGACTACCGGCAGGCGATGCGCGCCGAGATCGCGCATGCGGTCCGTACGCAGGAAGAGCTTGGCCTCGACGTGCTGGTGCATGGTGAAGCCGAGCGCAACGACATGGTCGAATACTTCGGCGAACAGCTCGACGGATTTGCGTTCACCGCGAACGGCTGGGTGCAATCCTACGGCTCGCGCTGCGTGAAGCCGCCAGTCATTTACGGCGATGTGCAGCGCCCGCAAGCGATGACGGTTGGCTGGACGGAGTACGCGCAAAGCCTGACCGGCAAGCCGATGAAAGGCATGCTCACCGGGCCGGTAACAATCCTGCAGTGGTCTTTCGTGCGCGACGACCAGCCGCGCGAAGACACCGCGCAGCAAATTGCGGCTGCCATCCGCGACGAAGTACGCGACCTGGAGAACGCTGGCATCGCCATCATCCAGATCGACGAGCCAGCCTTGCGCGAAGGCCTGCCGCTGCGCCGCAACCGCTGGGATGTCTATCTCGCATGGGCGACCAAGGCATTCCGCATCAGTGCGGCAGTGGCAGGCGATGCCACGCAGATCCACACGCACATGTGCTATGCCGAGTTCAACGACATCCTGCCAGCGATTGCCGCGCTGGATGCCGACGTGATCACGATCGAGTCAAGCCGCTCCGCGATGGAGCTGCTGGGCGGCTTCGCCAGCTTCCGCTACCCGAACGAGATCGGCCCCGGCGTGTACGACATCCACTCGCCGCGCGTGCCCGGCAGCGATGAGATGGCCGCGCTGCTGCGCAAGGCGGCGAAGGTAGTGCCGCCTGCGCAGCTCTGGGTCAATCCCGACTGCGGCCTGAAAACTCGCGCCTGGCCGGAAACTGCCGCAGCCCTGCAGAACATGGTCGCCGCCGCCCAAAAGCTTCGCGCAGAGATGGAACCTTCCTGACCCACCCCTGTCCAAGCTCAAAGTCTCCTCTCTCGGATCGGTTCAAAGTTGAGCCATTCGAAGGAGGCGATATGGATGACCACGAGCGGATTACCAAAGTAGAGGCAGAGGTGGCTAGCATGCAAAAAGATATCGACAGGCTATATGGTGCGATCGAAACCCTGCGCGAGCATATGGACAGTGGTTTCGAGACGCTGCGCAAGGAACATGCAATTACCACTCGCTGGTTGAGCGGGCTGACAATAATGATGGCCGGCGTGTTCGGGCGGCTATTTGGACTGTATTAGCAGACAGGATAGATCCAGCGCACAACTGTTTCCCCATCCGTGTCGACGAAACTCTCGCGCGCCGTGAAACCCAGGCGCGATACGACTTTCGACGAACCGATGTTTGACGGAAGAATCTCTGCAACGACCCTTTGCACCGAGCGATGCCTCACGGCCAACTTCAAAAGCTGAGCCACTGCAGCACTCGCAATGCCGCTCGCCAAGTCGAGCAGTTCTACGCACGTAAGCTGACGCAGTTCGATTTCAAACACTATTTGGCGCTCCCCACAAAATGCAGCGCCTCGCGCGCCAGCGCGGGCCAGCTTGCCGCATTCGCGCGAACCGCCAGCCACTCCTTCATCAAACGGCCATGGCCGGGGTCGAACTTTTGGCCGATACCTGAAGCCTCCAGCTCTTCCACCCGCGTGCGCGGCAACTTAACGACAAATTCGTCGGCCGACGTCACCATGGCGAAGATCTTTCCGTTAACCTTCAAAGCCGACGAACCGAAAGCGTTTTTCGCGCCTTGTCTCAAGTCGACGCCTGGTTCGCCGGCAAAATTTTCGGCCAACGCGGCAAAGCATGCGCGGGTATCCATAGCCAGCCTCTCATTGTTCAATTGGCAAAATTAACCGTTTAGCAGCGGGCGGGTTTTGGCATCGTAACACGCAGTGCCCTTTCCAAAATTCCAGCGTTAGCAGCCCGCCAGCCCGCATAAACCCTGGACAAGCCTCCCCAAGCAAGCTTAAGCAAAGTACAATGCACCCAGCCTGGGCCCAGCCCGTTACTTTGCGATTGTTATGCCTAAGAGTACGTTCCAGAAGCCTATCGAAATCAAGATTTCCACCGTCGTCGCCGTGTCCGCCATCATGTACACGAGCGATCTCGCCGCCCTCGACGCTGCCATGCACGAGATGACTGGCGGCGTTTCCGACTTCTTCGAAGGTGACCTGGCCGTCATCGACGTCGGCGACCTGGCGCCAGGCTGCGAACGCATCGACTGGGCGGCAACCATCGCCCTCCTGAAAAAATACCGCCTGAATCCGGTGGCTGTGCGCAACGCCAAGCCGGACATGGTGGAAGAAATCCAGCAACACGGCCTGCAACTGGACAGCGGCAAGCGCGAAGAAGCGCCGGTCGCCACCCCGAAACCAGCGCCAGCTCCGGCCCCAGCGCCGGCCCCGGCTCCCGCGCCGGCGGCACCAGCATTCAGCGGTACCATGATCATCGACACCCCGGTCCGGGCCGGCCAGCGCATTTACGCGCGCGGAGGCGACCTGATCGTGATGGCCGTCGTCAACAACGGCGCCGAGATCATCGCGGATGGCAGTATTCACGTTTACAACACTTTGAACGGCCGTGCCCTGGCTGGCGCCTCCGGCGACGCTTCGGCCCGTATTTTCGCTATGTCGATGAGCCCGGAACTGGTCTCGATCGCAGGTGTTTATCGTACTTTTGAAGATGGTTTCCCGACCGAAAACGCACGCAAGCCGGTACAAATCCGGCTGAACGGCGAGAGTCTGGATATACAATCTGTCAATTCCGCAAAATAACAGTTCAGTAAAGGATTCTTTGTGGCACGAATTATTGTAGTTACGTCCGGCAAGGGCGGTGTCGGCAAAACGACTTCCAGCGCCAGCTTCTCCACCGGCCTCGCCATGCGTGGCCACAAAACCGTCGTCATCGATTTTGACGTCGGCCTGCGCAACCTGGACCTGATCATGGGTTGCGAACGACGCGTTGTGTATGACCTGATCAACGTGGTGCACAAGGAAGCCACCCTGAACCAGGCCCTGATCAAGGACAAGCACTGCGAGAACCTGTACATCCTGCCGGCGTCCCAGACCCGCGACAAGGATGCCTTGACCGAAGACGGCGTGGAAGGGGTGCTGGCCGAGCTGATCAAGATGGACTTCGAGTTCATCGTCTGCGACTCGCCGGCCGGTATCGAACACGGCGCGCTGATGGCGCTGACCTTCGCCGACGAAGCCCTGATCGTGACCAACCCGGAAGTGTCGTCGGTGCGTGACTCCGACCGCATCCTGGGCATCATCCAGGCCAAGTCGCGCCGCGCGCTGTCCGGCGGCGAACCGGTCAAGGAACACCTGTTGATCACCCGTTACTCGCCGAAGCGTGTAGAAGCGGGCGAGATGCTGTCATTTGAAGACGTGCAAGAAATCCTGCGTATTCCTTTGATCGGCATCATCCCCGAGTCGGAGCAAGTGCTGCATGCTTCCAACCAGGGTAACCCGGCAATCCACTTCAAGGGAACCGATGTGGCCGAAGCCTACACCGACGTGGTGGCGCGCTTCCTGGGCGAAGAAGTTGAGCTGAAGTTTACCGACTATGAAAAGCCTGGTTTCCTGAAGCGTATCTTTGGAGCTAAATAATGGCCCTGCTTTCTTTCCTGTTCCAGAACAAGCCCAAGACGGCGGTTGCGGCAAAGGAGCGCTTGCAGATCATTATTGCTCGTGAGCGCAACGGCCGCGCCGGGCCGGATTTCATGCCGGCGCTGCACAAAGAGCTGGTTGATGTGATTTCGAAGTACACCAAGGTGTCGGCGGACGATATCAAGATCTCGCTGGATCGCCAGGGCAACCTGGAAGTGCTTGATGTGAATGTGGTGCTGCCAGACGCCTAAACCGGTAGATCTGGGTCAGACCCAGGGGTCTGACCCGACCGGCGGCCGCCGCAGCTTTACCGGTTTTCTCCCCCTGCCAGCACCTGCCTGGCCACCTTGGCGCAAGCATCCACATGCTGGTAGCCGATCTGCCGGAAAGCAAAGAAACCAATAGTAGCTGACGCAATTTGACCAGCAATAGGCACCAGCTTGCCCGCCTGCTTCGCCGCCATCTTGCCCGCGCTGCGTTTCAACACTGTGGCAACCAGCTCGCGCGTAACAACTTTCCCCACGAGCATCCCGCCCAGGCTGATGACAGCCTCGTAAGCGATCAGCTTCAATTTCGGCTGCATGCGGTCGATCTGGGCCGGCGACAGGCCAAATTCGTGGTTCACGTCGTCGATCAACTGGGTGAACAGGCGCAGGTCCGACACCACGTCGATACCGGGAATCGGCACCGCCGCCACGCCCGCCGAAACCGCCGCGCGACGCCGCACCAGGCGCCGGCAGCGCTCACGCACTTGATCGATATCCGCCTCGGTGGAGGGCAGCACAGTCCAGTCATTTTTCATGTTTTCGCTCCCCAATCGACTTGCAAAATAAGACCTGATCCATTGTGCTAGCCGCCCAAGCAGTGTACCGTGTGATAGAGGGACAGCCTCGCACGGCACCGAGCAGAGTAGTACCACGCGGCAATATTTGATCAAATTGGTAACTATTTCTTGTAAAACTCTGTTATATTCGTGTGACTGCTTCTTAACATTTTGCTGTAAAGAACCATGAGAATCGTTGTCCTTGATGCTGACCGAAGCCAGGCGGACCTGATCTGCCAGGTCCTGACTTCTGCTGGTCATGCCTGCCATGGCTACCAGACCGGGAAGGACTTGCTGGCCAATATGCGCAAGGACAGCGTCGACATGCTGATTCTCGACTGGCAGGTTACCGATATGGATCCTGCCGAGGTCATTCGCAAGGCCCGCGAAAAACTGCCTGAAAACGGCCCTGTGATGTTCCTGACCACCAGTTCCGGCGAAGACGATATCGTGACCGGCCTGTCGGTCGGGGCCGAAGACTTCCTGGTGAAACCGCTGCGCCGCGCCGAATTGGTAGCGCGCGTGCAGGCCCAGCTGCGCCTGGCCTACCCGAGCCAGAACGGGGCCGAACAATTGCAATTCGGCCAATATGTCTTCGAGACGCGCCCTGGCCGCTTGTTGATGGACGGGCAAGTACTGGACGTGACCCACAAAGAGTTCTACCTGGCTCTGCTGTTTTTCCGCAACATCGGCCGTCCATTGTCGCGCGCTTATATCCACGAAGCGGTCTGGATCCGCGAAACCGAAGTCCCGTCGCGCACGATGGACACCCACGTTTCCCGCGTCCGCAATAAATTGCAGCTGAAGCCGGAAAACGGCTTCCGCCTGGTGCCGGTGTACAGCTACGGCTACCGGCTGGAAAAGCTGGGTTCCTGAGAGCGAAACCTGCTCAAGGTATAATGGCGTCTGGAATCTCCCGTCTGGACCATGATGCAACTGCTCGCCGTCGGCCTCAACCACACCACTGCACCCGTCGCGCTGCGCGAACGGCTGGCGTTCGCGCCTGAGCAGCTGGGCACGGCGGTGGCGGCCGCGCGCAACTGGTTTGCCTGCGCGGATTCGAAAGGCGGCGACGAGGCAGCCATCCTGTCCACCTGCAATCGCACCGAACTGTATGCTGCCAGCAATGCTGCCAACCCGCTCGACGCCGGCGCCCAGTTCCTGGCCGATTTCCACAAGCTGAATTACTCCGAGCTGCGCCCGCACCTGTACATGCTGCCGCAGCACGATGCCGTGCGCCATACCTTCCGCGTCGCTTCCGGCCTCGATTCGATGGTGCTGGGCGAAACCCAGATCCTGGGCCAGATCAAAGACGCGATCCGCACTGCCGATGAGGCGGGCGGACTGGGCACTTACCTGCACCAACTGTTCCAGCGCAGCTTCTCGGTGGCCAAGGAAGTGCGCAGCACGACCGAGATCGGCGCGCACAGCGTGTCGATGGCGGCGGCGGCTGTGCGCCTGTCGCAGCGCATCTTCGACAAGATCTCCGAGCAGAACGTGCTGTTCATCGGCGCCGGTGAAATGATCGAGCTGTGCGCCACCCACTTCGCGGCGCAGAATCCCAAGTCGATCACCGTCGCCAACCGCACGATGGAACGCGGCGAAGCACTGGCGCACCGCTTCAACGGCAAGGCCATGCGCCTGGCCGAACTGGGCAACCAGCTGCACCAGTACGATATCGTCATTTCCTGCACGGCGTCGTCGCTGCCGCTGATCGGGCTGGGCATGGTGGAACGCGCCATCAAGGCCCGCCGCCACAAGCCGATGTTCATGGTCGACCTGGCCGTGCCGCGCGATATTGAGCCGGAAGTGGGCCGCCTGAACGACGTCTTCCTGTACACCGTGGACGATCTGGGCAAGGTGGTGCAGACCGGCATGGAGAACCGCCAGGCGGCGGTTGCGCAGGCCGAGGCAATTATCGAGACCCGCGTGCAATCATTCATGCACTGGATCGACGACCGCGCCGTGGTGCCGGTGATCCAGGGACTGCAGGAAAATGGCGAAGTGATTCGCCTGCTGGAACTGGAACGCGCACGCAAGCTGCTGGCCAAGGGTGAACCAGTCGATGCGGTACTTGAAGCGCTGTCCAAAGGCCTGACCGCCAAATTCATGCACGGTCCGCAGCAAGCGCTGCACCGCGCCCAGGGCGACGAGCGCGCCCAACTGGCCGAGCTGTTGCCACAGTTGTTCCGCGGCCGCCGTTAGCGGCGCCTCCCCGCAGCCTGCCGCACAAGCGGCACCCCTCCCGTTTTTCCGCGCCGCCTGGCGCTTCCTTCCGCATAGGACCCGAATGAAACCATCAATGCTGGCCAAGCTGGACCAACTGGCAAACCGCCTGGTCGAACTGGACGAACTGCTGATGTCCGAAGGCGCCACGTCGAATATGGACAGCTACCGCAAGATGACGCGCGAGCACAGCGAGCTGCAACCGCTGGTGGCGCTGTATAAGGATTACCAGCAGGTGCTGGGCGATATCGACGATGCGCAAGCGATGCTGTCCGATCCGGACATGAAGGAATTCGCGCAGGAAGAAATCGAAGCCGGCAAGGCGCGACGGGGCGGGCTGGAGCTGGACCTGCAGAAGATGCTGCTGCCGAAGGATGAAAACGACGAGCGCAATATCTTCCTCGAGATCCGCGCCGGCACCGGCGGCGACGAGTCGGCCTTGTTTGCCGGCGACCTGCTGCGCATGTACACCCGCTTTGCCGAGCGCTCGCGCTGGCAGGTAGAGATTGTGTCGGCATCCGAAAGCGACCTTGGCGGCTACCGCGAGGTAATCGCGCGCATCATCGGCAATGGCGCCTATTCGAAACTGAAGTTCGAGTCGGGCGGCCACCGCGTGCAGCGCGTGCCGGCCACCGAGACCCAGGGCCGCATTCACACCTCGGCCTGCACCGTGGCCGTCATGCCGGAAGCCGATGAAGTGGAAGACGTCCACATCAACCCGGCTGACCTGCGCATCGACACCTACCGCGCGTCCGGCGCCGGCGGGCAGCACATCAACAAGACCGATTCGGCGGTACGCATCACCCACCTGCCCTCGGGCATCGTGGTGGAATGCCAGGACGACCGCTCACAGCACAAGAACAAGGCCTCCGCGATGAAGGTGCTGGCAGCGCGCATCAAGGACGTGCAGTTGCGGGAACAGCAATCGAAGGAAGCCGCCACCCGCAAGAGCCTGATCGGCTCGGGCGACCGCAGCGAGCGCATCCGCACTTACAACTTCCCGCAAGGGCGCATGACCGACCACCGCATCAACCTCACGCTGTACAAGCTGGACATGATTATGGACGGTGACCTGAACGAACTGACCACCGCCCTGACCACCGAACACCAGGCCGAACAACTGGCCGCCCTCGGCGACTAAATTAAATGGGGACGCACCCCATTTATCTGGTTCTAGACAAATGGGGTACGTCCCCATTTAATTTACGCTTTGTGCGAGAATTGGGCGGATTTTCAACCCTGATAACTTGATGACGATGAGCAACCGTAACGTTCTGCTGGCGATCGCCTTTGTGAGCTTTGGCATGATTGGCGCGGCAATGTATCTGCAGCATGTGATGTACCTGATGCCTTGCCCGCTGTGCGTGATCCAGCGCTACCTGTTCATCGCGATCGGCTTCGCGGCCTTGATCGGGGCCTTTACTTCCAAGCCGAAAATTGCGGCGGGTGTTGGCCTGCTGGGCGCTTTGGGCGGCATGGGCGTGGCGATCAAGCAGCTGTGGATCCTGGCCCACCCTGGCCTGTCCTGCGGCATCGATCCTATGGAAACGATGCTGAACAAGATCCCTACCTCGGAATACCTGCCTTGGCTGTTTTACGCTGAAGGACTGTGCCAGGACGCGAACGAGAAATTCTTTGGCCTGGTGATCCCGATGTGGTCTTGCATCTGGTTCGGCATCCTGGCCGTCGTCACTGCGTGGCTGCTGCTGCGTAAGCGCGCATGAAAGACCAGGTCACGGCCGGGATCACGCTGGGGGCTTTGCAGCGCAAGGCTTTGCTCGATCCGGTCGACCAGCGCATCCTGGTCTGCCATGCGCTTGGCATCAGCCGCACGGCACTGATTACACAGGCCGACCGCGTGCTGAGCGCGGAGGAGGCGGGGCGCGTGGCCGCCCTGCTGCAGCGCCGCCATGATGGCGAGCCCGTGGCCTATATCATCGGTCAGCGTGAGTTCTTCGGCCTTGATTTCGAGACCACGCCGGCGGTATTGATCCCGCGTCCCGACACGGAACTGCTGGTGGAACTGGCGCTGGTGCGCCTGCCGCCGCGCGGCAAGGTGCTGGACATGGGCACCGGCAGCGGCGCCATTGCGGTCGCCATCGCCCATAGCCGGCCGGATGCCAGCGTTACTGCGCTGGACCTCAGCCAGGAAGCCTTGGCCGTGGCTGCGCGCAATGCGCAGCGCAATCACGCGACGGTGCGTTTCCTGCACAGCGACTGGTATGGCGCGGTGCAGGGCGAACAGTTCGACCTGATCGTCTCCAACCCGCCCTATATCGCGGATGGCGACCGCCACCTGTCGGAAGGCGACCTGCGTTTCGAACCTAGCGGCGCGCTGACCGATTTCGCCGATGGCCTGAGCGCGCTGCGCACCATCATTGCCGGCGCTCCGGCCAGGCTGGCGACGGGCAGCTGGCTGTTGATGGAACATGGCTACGACCAGTCTGCCGCCGTGCGCACGCTGCTGTTGTCATCCGGTTACACTGATGTGCAAAGCTGGCAAGACCTGGCCGGCATCGAACGGGTCAGCGGCGGCCGCCGCCCCGGGTAAAATACGGCAACATGCGGCTTCCGGGCCGTTTTTGGGGGCCATCGTACGCGCTTTTCGGTTTTCGGTTAATCTCGCACCAATTTGATTTGCTGCATCGGAAAGGAAGCAAATTGTCCAATCTATTGACTCGCCGCCTGGCCTTATTGGCCGACGATCAGCACCGTGCAGTACTGGGCGGCGGCCTGCGCGGCATTGAGCGAGAAACCTTGCGGGTCCAGCCGGATGGCCACCTGGCGCGTACGCCCCATCCCCTGCCCCTGGGCTCGGCCCTGACGCACCCGCACATCACCACCGACTACGCGGAGACACTGCTGGAGTTCATCACCCCGGCGGAGCATGACATCGCGAGCACGCTGGAAAGACTGGATGCGATCCACCGTTTCAGCTACACCAAGTTGGGCGATGAACTGATCTGGAGCCAGTCGATGCCCTGCGAGTTGCCGGCCGAGGAAGATATCGAGATCGCCTGGTACGGCAAATCCAACCTGGGCATGCTGAAGCACGTGTACCGGCGCGGCCTGGCCCTGCGCTATGGCAAGGCAATGCAGTGCATCGCCGGCATCCATTACAACTATTCGCTGGACGAGCGCCTGTGGCGCATCCTGGCCGAGAACGAGGGCGCGACCCACGTTTCGCCCAAGGCTTACCAGTCGGAAGCCTACCTGGCGACCATCCGCAACTTCCGCCGCTACAGCTGGCTGCTGATGTACCTGTTCGGCGCTTCCCCGGCGCTGGCCGAGGGCTTCCTGCGCGGCCGCCCGCACAAGCTGGAAAAGCTGTCCGGCGACACGCTGTACCTGCCGTATGCGACCAGCCTGCGCATGAGCGACCTGGGCTACCAGAACGAGGCGCAATCGGGCCTGCACCCTCACGAGAACAGCCTCGATTCCTATGTAGCCACGCTGACCAAGGCGGTCAACCAGCCTTACGAGCCGTATGCGAAGATCGGCACCAAGGTGGACGGCGAATGGGTCCAGCTGTCGACCAACGTGATCCAAATCGAGAACGAGTACTACTCGACCATCCGTCCGAAGCGCGTGATCAACACCGGCGAGCGTCCGATCCAGGCGCTGTGCAACCGGGGCGTGCAGTACATCGAAGTACGCTGCATGGACGTCGATCCGTTTGAACCGGTCGGCATCAACGTGCAGACGGGCCGTTTCCTCGACGTGTTCCTGCTGTTCGCCGCGCTGGAAGAAAGCCCGCTGATCACGCCGGAACATGGCGCACTGCTGGCGCGTAATTTCGCGCGCACGGTGAAGGAAGGCCGCCGTCCGGGCCTGATCCTGACCCGCGATGGCGAAGAGGTCACGCTGAAGCAGTGGGGCCTGGACATGCTGGAGCGCTTCAAGCCTGTGGCGGAGTTGCTGGACCGCGAGCACGGCGGCCGCGAACACATGGCGGCGCTGGAAGCACAAGCGGCCAAGCTGCACGATCCCGAACTCACCCCTTCCGCACGCGTGCTGCAGGCGCTGCGCGAGAACGGCAAGTCGTTCACGGCTTTCGGCCTGCACCAGAGCGAGAAGCATGCGGCTTACTTCCGCAGCCATCCGCCAAGCGGGGAGGACGTGGCGCGCTTCAGCGAAATGGCGCGTGTCTCCATCGCGGAGCAGGAGCAACTGGAACGTACCCAGACCGGCAGTTTCGACGATTACGTCAAGGCCTATCGGGCCAGCAACCTGTGCCCGAACCACTGCACCTGACCCTTGCTCACCTTCTTTAACGAACAGCACGCGCAACAGTTCGGCGGCACGGACCATCTGGTCGGGTCCGTACAGGCAGAACTGGAGCGGCGCGGGCTGGGCCAGATCGTGACCCCGCACAGCGTGCCGCTGACCGCGCTTGAACGCACACACAGCCCGCGCTACCTCGCTTTCCTGCGCAACGCGTGGAGCGAATCGCTATCGCATCCGGAATTTGCGGGCTGGCCGGTTGTCACCGCCAATCAGCATGCGATACGCACCATGCGCACCGATATCGAGCCGGAGGATTTCGGGGCCCGTCTCGGCCTGTATTCGATGGATACCTTCACCGGGATCGGCGCCGGCACCTGGAGCGCGGCCAAAGGTGGCGCCGACTGCGCGGTCAATGCGGCGCATGCCCTGCGGGCCGGTGAGCGCGGAACCTTTGTACTGACGCAGCCGCAAGGCCACCACGCCGGCGCCGATTTCTGTGGCGGCTACAGCTACCTGAACAATGCGGCCCTGGCCGCCCAGCACTTGCTGGATGACGGGATGGCCAAGGTTGCCATCCTCGACCTCGATTACCAGCACGGCAATGGGGCACAAGGCATTTTCTACGAACGTTCCGACGTGCTTTGCCTGTCGATCCATGCCGACCCGCGCCATGCCTTTCCGTACTTTTGCGGCCATGCCGACGAAACTGGCGCGGGCGCCGGGCTTGGCTACAACGTCAACATCCCGCTGGTGCCGGGCGCCAATTCGCAGGCCTGGTTCGCTGCACTGGAAACGGCTTGCGTGCGCCTGTCGATGTACCGGCCGGAGGCGCTGATCGTGGCCCTGGGCGGAAACATCTTCCAAGGCGAAGAGCACGGCGGCTTCGGGCTCGCATCAGCCGATTTCCTGCGCCTTGGCGAGCGCCTGGCCTGGCTTGGCTTTCCCACCAGCTTCCAGCTTGAAGGCGGGACGATCCGGCGCGAGCTGGGCATCAATATCGTCAACGTGCTGGAAGGCTTCGACTGCGCCATGGTCTGAGCTTAACCTGGCAGCGCCAGCCGCGCTTCCAGTCCGCCCCCGTCGCGCTGGCGCAGTGTCAGAGCACCGCCCATCGCGGTGGCCAGTTGGCGTGCAATCGCCAGGCCAAGGCCGGTGCCGCCGGTCTCGCGGCTGCGTGAAGACTCCAGCCGCACGAAAGGCTCGAAGACCGCTTGCAGCGATTCCGCCGGGATGCCCGGGCCGCGATCCAGTACCTGGATCACGATGCCGCCAGCATGTGACGCATCCGACGTCACGCATACTTCTGCGCTTCCGCCAAACTTCAGCGCATTGTCGATCAGGTTGCCCAGCACGCGCCGCAGTGCTTGCGGGCGCAGCTCCATCGCGCGGCCAACTGCACCATGCAGCGTGACGTCCTGACCTGCGTCGGTGTAGTCATGCACCATGCTGTCGAGCAGCGCGTCCGGATCGATGCGCGTCGCCGCTTCCGAGGTGCCGTGCAAGGTGCGCGCGTAGGCCACGCCTTCCTTTACCAGTTGTTCCATCGCCTGCAAGTCCTGCCGCAGTTTGGATTGCTGCGCCTCATCATCCATCATGTCGACGCGCAAACGCATACGGGTAATCGGCGTCTGCAAGTCATGCGAGATCGAGGCCAGGATCTGGATGCGCTCGGCCATGTAGCCGGCAATACGCTGCTGCATGGCGTTGAAGGCGCGCGCGGCACGCGCCACTTCCGATGGCCCGCTCTCGGGCAGGTGAGCGCCCTGCATGTCGGGGCCAAGCGCGTCGGCCGCCAGCGCAAGCTGCTCCAGCGGCCGCGTCGCCAGGCGCACGGCCAGCCAGCAGCATAGGGCAAACACCGCAAGCTGCGCTACCATCAGGGCACCAAACCAGGGCGACATCGGCACGCTGCGCATGGGACGGAAGTCGATCGTCAGCGGCATGCCATCGCTCAATCGCAGATGCACCTGATAGCGTTCGTGTTCGCCGATAATCTGGTGCACGGTCAGCTTGTATTGCTTGCCGACGCCCTCCTCGAACGAGCGCACGGCATTCGCCTCCAGCACTTCCAGGTGCGGCAGCGATTCGTCGCATTCCTCCAGCCTGAATTCGTAGCTGCGGCGTGCCAGGCGTGGCAACCAGTCCGCGCGTTGGGCCGCAGGCAAGGCGTCGAGCAGGGCCACCGAGGTGGTGACCTCGCGCTCGATATAGCCCATCATCATATTGGTAGTCGCCTCATTTCGCTCGCGCATGGTGAGCCAGAACGACAAGCCCTGCGCCACCGCCACGCCAAGGCACAGCAGCAGGGCCAGGCGGGCGAACAGGGAGCGCGGCCAGTGCAAGCGCATCATGGCTCGCCTGCCGCCAACGTGACGGCGGCCGAAAACACATAGCCTTCACTGCGCAGCGTCTTGATGTAGCGCGGCTCACGCGCCGTGTCGCGCAGGCGCTGGCGCACGCGGCTCACCAGCAAGTCGATCGAGCGGTCGAACTGGTCGGCGTTGCGGCCCTGGGTAAGGTTCAGCAACTGGTCGCGCGTCAGCACGCGCTGCGGGTGGTCGAGGAAGACGCGCAGGAGACGGTATTCGGCGCCGCTCAACGCCACCTGCGTGCCGTCGGCGTCAAGCAGGTGGCGCGCCACCGTGTCGAGACGCCAGTCGCCGAAGGCCAGCATCGGCACCGATTCGTTGACCTGCATGTTCGGCGGCAGCATGCGCGTGCGGCGCAGCACGGCGTTGATGCGCGCCAGCAGTTCGCGCACGGCGAAAGGCTTGGGCAGGTAATCGTCTGCTCCCATTTCAAGGCCGATGATGCGGTCGGTTTCGTCGTTGCGCGCGGTCAGCATCAGCACCGGGATGGCCTTGTGCTTGCCAGCGCGCAGGTCGCGGCACAAGGCCAGGCCGTCTTCGCCGGGCAGCATCAGGTCCAGCACGATGAGATCGGGCGTGTCTTCCTCGATCACGGCGCGCATCTGGCGGCCGTTGGCCGCCAGCGATGTGCGCAAGCCGTTTTTCTGCAGATAGGCGCCGATCAACTCGCGGATATCACGGTCATCGTCAACGATCAGGATGTGGTCTGGGTTTTCCATGAAGCCATGATACCCAATGCGGGACAGGGATTTGTATCCCAGTGTGTACAGCCCGGCCAGGTACACAAAACATTGCACGCAAGGGGGTGTGGCGAAATATGCCGGATACCCGGGGGCGGTTCAATGGAGTCATTCCAAGACAGGAGCTGACCATGACCAACCCGCTCGACACTCCACTGGCCTTCCTGGCCGGCCTGCTCACCATCGCTTCACCCTGCGTGCTGCCGATGCTGCCCATCCTGCTGGGCTCCGGCGTCAACCAGCGCAACCGCCGCCGTCCGCTGTTCATCGTGGCCGGCTTCATCCTGAGCTTTGCCAGCTTCGCCATGCTGCTGGGCGTGGTCTCGGCCACGATCGAAGTGGCCCAGGACGTGCTGCGCAATACCGCCCTTGCCTTGCTGGCCCTGTCCGGCCTGTTCCGCCTGTGGCCGGCCCCTTATGAATGGCTGGTCGCGCGCCTGCCGGGCCGCAGCGCCGACGCCGCCCCGCGCGAGGACGACGGCAGCAATGGCGGCGCCTTCCTGCTCGGCATATCGCTGGGTGCGGTCTGGACGCCTTGCGCCGGTCCGGTTCTGGCTTCGATCCTGGTGCTGGTGGTGAAAGCGCAAGATCCGGCCTGGTCAGCCCTGCTGCTGACCCTGTACGCCGTCGGCGCGGCTGTGCCCATGCTCGGGATTATTTACGGCGGCCAGTACGCCACCCAGCGCGTGCGTTCCGTGGCCCGCCACGCCGAGCGCCTGCAGCAAGTGTTCGGCGTGCTGGTGGTCGCCACCGCCATCGCGATCTACCTGCAGTACGACACCCTGGCCTACTCCTGGGCCGCCCAACACCTCCCTACCCTGAAAGGACTGTGAATATGAAGACCACCCTGAAATTCCTGGCTGCCGCGGCAACGCTGGCGGGCGCCAGCGCCGGCGCCGGTGCAGCAACGGCCCCGTTCGAAGCGCCCGAATTCAGCGGCATTACCCAATGGCTGAACAGCGAGCCGCTGACGATGAAACAACTGCATGGCAAGGTGATACTGGTTGATTTCTGGACCTATGACTGCATAAACTGTATCAACACCCTGTCGCACGTCGTGCAGTGGCACGACAAGTACAAAGACAAGGGATTGGTCGTGATCGGCGTACATACGCCGGAGTACGCTTTCGAGCGCAAGACCGAGAACGTGCGCACCGCTTTAAAGCGTTTTGACATACGTTATCCAGTCGCGCAGGACAACCGCTACGCCACCTGGAACGCGTACAACAACCGCTACTGGCCAGCCTTCTATTTAGTCAACAAAAAAGGCCAGGTGGTGTATACCCACTTCGGCGAAGGCCAGTACGAGCAAACCGAAGCGCGGATCCAGCAACTGCTGGCTCAAACCGAGTGAGTTCATGATGAGCGAAAAATTCTTCAAAAATAGCTTGCAATTAAATCGCACACTATCTATAGTGTGCACATGGGCAGCAAACAAGGCCCCGGAAACTGGAAATAAATAGCACGCTAATTAATCGCTCACTACTCACGAAAAGGAAACCATACCATGGCAAAGATCTCCAACATCCTGTACCGCGCAAACGCAACTTCCACCGGCGGCCGCGAAGGCAAATCCGCCTCCAGCGACGGCGCACTGGACGTCAAGCTGACCACTCCAAAAGAACTGGGCGGCAATGGCGCGTTCGGCACCAATCCGGAGCAACTGTTCGCCGCCGGCTACTCAGCCTGCTTCATCGGCGCCCTGAAGTTCGTTGGCGGCCGCGACAAGATCGCCGTACCGGCTGACGCTTCGATCAACGCCACTGTCGGCATCGGCCCGATCGAAACCGGCTTCGGCATCGAAGTGGAGTTGAAGATTTCCCTGCCAGGGGTGGATCGCGCCACCGCAGAAAAACTGGTGAACGCCGCCCATATCGTGTGCCCGTACTCGAATGCGACTCGCGGCAATATCGACGTCACCCTGACCATCGTATAAGCAACAAGGGCCCGGCAGCAAAGGCAAGCCGGGCCCACCCAACAGGAGAAATATCATGAAAGCATTTGCAACCATCATCGCTTCCGCCGCCCTGGCCCTCTCCACTGCCGCCCAGGCAGCGCCGCCCGACACCAACAGCGGCGAAGGCTACCAGGCCGACAACTCTTTCGTATCGACCAAAACGCGCGCGGAAGTGAAGGGGGAGACCATCGCCGCCCTGCGCCGTGGCGAAATCCTGAACGGCGAACTGTATCCGCTGGACTTTGCCTCCCCCACCCGCGGCAAGACCCGCGCCGAAGTGAAGGCAGAACTGGCCTCTGCCATCCGTAACGGCGAGCTTCGCGTCGAATATTAAGCTGGCATAAAATGGTCGCCTCCTATCAAGCGGGGCGACCAATGATTGAATGGCAGTGGCTGGACTTCAACAGCATTCCCAACGCAGACCTGTATGAATTGCTGCGGCAGCGGCAGGAGGTCTTCGTGATCGAACAGCAGTGTTTTTACTCCGATATGGACGGCTACGATGAAGCCGCCCACCACCTGCTCGGCTGGCAAACGATAGAGGGCAAGCGAACCCTGGCCGCTTACCTGCGCTGCATCGCGCCGGGCATCAAGTATCCTGAAATGTCGCTGGGCCGCGTGCTGACGACGCAGGCGGCACGCGGCAGCGGTGCTGGCCGGCAGTTGATCGCGGAGGGCATCCGCAACGCGGAGGCGCTGCATCCCGGCCACCGCATCCGCATCGGCGCCCAGGCCCACCTGGAAAAATTCTATGGCAGCTTCGGCTTCAAGGCTGTCGGCGAGCCATATGACGAGGATGGCATTCCACACCTGGAGATGCTGCGCTAGGCAAAAAGAAACGGCCCGAAGGCCGTTTCTTTTTGGACTTCCGCCAATTACTTGGTAATGGAAGTTACTTCAACATCGAAGATCAGCGGCGCGTTCGCCGGAATGCTGCCCTGGCCGGTCGCGCCGTAGCCCATGCTTGCCGGGATGATCAAGGTGCGCTTGCCGCCCGCTTTCATCCCGAGCAGGCCGTCCTCCCATCCTTTGATCACTACGTTGGCACCCAACTTGACGGTCATCGGTACCCCTTTGGTCAGGGAAGTGTCGAAACGCAGGCCGCGTTTGTCCGTGACGCTGTCGTCGTACAGGTAGCCGGAGTAGCTCACGGTCAGCGTGTTGCCTGTGACTGATGCATCTCCTGCGCCTTCAGCGACGATGATTTTATCGAAAGCAGGCTGCGCGGTTTGCGCCGGAGGCGTAGCGTTGAGGGCAGTCATCTCGATTTCGTACACGACGGCGGTGCTTGGCGGCACGATGTAGTTACCGGCATCGTCCTTGCGGCCATACTGGGCCCAAGCCATGTTGGCCGGGATCAGCAGCCTGCGCTTGCCTCCCACTTGCATGCCCACGATGCCCTGGTCCCAGCCTGCAATGCGGCTGTCCACGCCCAGCAGGAAGCTGAAAGGCTGGCCACTGTATTTGTCCAAGAATTCCGTACCCTTGTTGTCTGGCTTGGTGTTGTCGTACAGCCAGCCGCGGTACTGGATGGTCACCAGGTTCTTGGCAGCGGCCGCTGCGCCCGAGCCGACTTGAAGCTCTTGCTTGGTAAATACCGGCTGCGGCGGAATCGGCGATGGCAGCGTGCTGAAGCTATGCACGTTCAGTTGATACACGACCGAGGTATTGGCAGGGACGATCACCTTGCCAGTCGAGTCTTTGACATCCACCGGGCCAAAAGCCATATTCGACGGGATGATCACAAGGCGCGAGCCGCCCACTTGCATTCCGGTCAAGGCCTTGTCCAAGCCCGCAATGCGGGTGCCGACGCCGACCGTCATGGTCATCGGCTTATCGACGCCGCTGGTAACGGAACTCTCGAACTCATCCCCTTTTTTATCGGTCTTGGCTTCGTTGTACAGCCAGCCGGTGTAGCTGAAGGTGACCAGATCGCCGGCGGCTACTACCGGAGCACTGCCACCAGGCTCGCTGTCCACAACTACCGCATAAGCAGGCTGCGGCGGCAGCGGAGTGGTGTCGTTATTTTTGGCACCACCACCGCATGCTGTCAGGGCCGCGGCGCAAGCCAGGGTGGCGATTGCCTTGAACATCGAGTTCTTCATTTCAATCTTGCCTATTCGTTAAAGGAGGGTAACGGAGCAGCAGTTTAGCAGACCGTTAATCCCCCCTCTACAAGAGGCAAGATCCGTTACAAATTAAATCTCCACTTGTGTGCCAAGTTCGATGACGCGGTTCGGCGGGATCTGGTAATAGTCCGCCGCAGCGCGTGCGTTGCGCGACATCGCCACGAACAGGTGCTCGCGCCATGGCGCCATGCCGTCGCCCGGCGCAGAAATCACGGTCTGGCGCGCGATGAAGAAGGAAGTCTCCATCATTTCGAACTTCAGCCCTTTCTCTTCGCACAGGGCCATGATGGCCGGAACGTCCGGCTCGTCCTTGAAGCCGTAATTGATATTCAGCTGGTAGCACTCATGGCCCAGGGCTGTCACGCGGACCTGTTCCGAAGGCGGCACATAAGGCTCCTCCACGATATGCACGGTGAAGAACACCACGCGTTCATGCAGCACCTTGTTGTGCGACAGGTTGTGCAGCAGTGCATGCGGCACCCCATCGCTCTCGCCGCGCAGGAACACCGCGGTACCCGGCACGCGGGTCGGCGGCGCCATGAACAGGGAATTCAGGAACTCTTCCAGCGGGATCGCGTGCTTTTCCAGGTTCTTGAACACCAGCTCGCGGCCGGTGCGCCAGGTCAGCATGGTGGTGAACAGCGCGGTACCGAGCAGCAGCGGGAACCAGCCGCCGTGGAACAGCTTCAGCGCGGAGGACGAGAACAGCATCACATCCATCACGATAAAGAAGCCGGTTGCGGCGAAGCACAGCACCAGCGGCAAGTGCCAGCGGTAGCGGATCACGAAGAAAGTCAGGATGGTGGTGGCGAACATGGTCGCCGTCACCGCGATACCATAGGCGCTTGCCAGGTTGTCCGAGCTCTTGAAGCTGATCACGGCGATCAACACCACGATCAGCTGCAGCCAGTTCACGACAGGAATATAAATCTGGCCGATCTCGCTGGCCGAAGTATGCTGCACGCGCATGCGCGGCAGCATGCCGAGCGCAATCGCCTGCTTGGTCATCGAGAACGAGCCGGAAATCGTAGCCTGCGAAGCAATCACCGCAGCAGCCGTCGACAGCACAACCAGCGGGTACACGCTCCATGCGCCAAGCTGGTTGAAGAACGGGTTGGCAATAGCGTCCGGATTGCGGATCAGCAGCGCGCCCTGCCCCAGATAGTTCAAAATCAGCGAAGGGAAGCAGACCCAGAACCAGGCCATGCGGATCGGCTTCTTGCCGAAGTGGCCCATGTCTGCGTACAGCGCTTCGGCACCGGTAATCGCCAGGACCACAGCACCCAGCGCGACGAAAGCGATGAAGCCGTTGTCACGCATGAAAATGGCGGCATGGTAAGGATTCAGCGCGGAGAGGATGGCCGGCGTTTCGGCGATATTCGCGACGCCCATTGCGGCCAGCACGCCGAACCAGATCGTCATGATCGGCCCAAAGAAGCGGCCAATGCCAGCCGTGCCGTGGCGCTGCACGGAATACAAGGTGACCAGCACGACGATGGTCAGCGGCACCACATATTGCGCTAGGCCGGGCGCAGCAACTTCCAGACCCTCGATCGCACCCAGCACGGAAATGGCCGGGGTAATCACGGAGTCGCCATAGAACATGGTGGCGCCGAAGGTGCCGATCAGCAGCAGAGGAAAATGCGCTTTCGGGGCGGCCTTGTGCACGGAGTTCAGCGCCAGCGCCATCAGGGCCATGATCCCGCCCTCGCCGCGGTTGTCGGCACGCAGCACCAGGCTGACGTACTTCAACGACACGATCAGCGTCAGGCTCCAGAAGATCAGGGAAATAATGCCCAGCAAGTTGGCCTGGTTGAGTGCCAATCCGTGGGTGGGGTCGAAGACTGTTTTGAGGGTATAGAGGGGGCTGGTACCGATATCGCCGTAGACAATGCCAATGGCGGCCAGTGTCAATGCAGCTACGCTGCTTTTCTTATGTTGTGACAAGATTTCACCCAAAATTGGTTTTGGTGCATCGCACAATAGGCCAGTTAGGGGCCTTTTGCAAGTTTTTTACGCCGCCGGTGAAAACTTGGCGGATATGCTATTTTCCATCTTTACGCATAGAAAATCATCGCTCTCATGAATACCGGCATGCTGTACGCCGCAGGTGCTTTCCTGTCCTGGGGCCTGTTCCCGCTATATTTTCACGCAATTAAGAATGTGCCGGCGTCCGAAATCCTGGCGCATCGCATGGCTTGGTCGCTGCTGTTCCTGATGCTGGTACTGGCGGTACGGCGGCAATGGCAATGGCTGCCGCAAGTGTTGCGCCAGCCCAGAGTCGTGGGCAGTTTCCTGGCCAGCGCTTTCCTGCTGAGCGCAAACTGGTTCATGTATATCTGGGCGGTGAACAATGGCCATGTGGTCGATGCCAGCCTGGGCTACTTCATCAACCCGCTGGTAAATGTGCTGCTGGGCATGCTGGTGCTGAAGGAAAAACTGCGTCGTGGCCAGTGGATTGCCATCGGAGTTGCCGCCACCGGCGTAGTCTGGCTGACCTGGCAGGCAGGCCAGGTGCCATATATTGCACTGGTGCTGGCCCTGAGCTTTGGCGCCTATGGGCTGCTGCGCAAGACTGCGGCGCTGGCGGCGCTGGAAGGACTCTCTTTCGAAACCCTGATCCTGTTCCCGCTGGCAGTGGCTTACCTGGGTTGGCTGGTGTACCACGGCCAGAGCGTCTTCCTGAATGCTGAATCGAACAGCACGCGCTGGCTGCTGGCAGCAGCGGGCCCGACTACGGCGATCCCGCTGCTGCTGTTTGCCGCCGGTGCGCGGCGCATTCCGATGTCGGTGCTCGGCATGCTCCAATACATGTCGCCATCGCTGCAAATGCTGCTGGGCGTCTGGGTCTTCCACGAAGCGTTTTCCTCGACCAAACTGGTCGGTTTCCTGTTCATCTGGAGTGCGCTGGCGATGTATATGCTGGAGAGCTGGTTGATCAACAGAAAAGCGAATTGAGTGTCGGAAAATTTTACAGCGTTGGTGCTATGGAAATCATAATTACTGTCACTCAATTGACTTTTCCGTAATTGAATCAATGACCTATGGAAAGTCGGTTGCACGCAGGCACGACAATTGCTTAATCCCCAGCAATACTTCGGGGGAGCAATAATGTTCAGCAAAAAATTTCTGGCGGGTATCACCGCCCTGTTCTGCGCAGCATCTGTCGAGGCTGCGGCAATGCCACTGTCGTCCGCTTTGTCGCTGGACCAATACCTGACGACTGGCCAGAGCCAGAATCTGCAAATCAACGTC
The DNA here is from genome assembly GCF_049913285.1 of Pseudoduganella sp. S-14. Taxonomy (GTDB): domain Bacteria; phylum Pseudomonadota; class Gammaproteobacteria; order Burkholderiales; family Burkholderiaceae_D; genus Rugamonas. Next base: position 456,153 of record NZ_CP183991.1, on the reverse strand, counting down.
AATGGCCTGTTGGCTGGCAAGGGCCTGTCCAGCGCTTCGATCGGCTCCGGCGTGTTGACCGTGTCCGGTTTTTCCTCCGCCGACTTCGATATCGTCGGTTCGTCCGTGACGAACGTGAATTACTCGGAGAATCGCGTGACCACCGACTGTAGCAAGGGTAATTGCAAGGTCGTTACCGACAACTTCCACATCAAGCAATTCAACACCAACTATAGCGACTCCATCGCTGACCAGATGACGGTCACGGCCGGTGGCGCATCCGCGACCGGCTCCGCCAACGATCACAACGCTTTCGACACCGACAGCGGCAAGATCGAAGACACCAAGAAGCAGACCGGCAGCGAAAATGGCGGCTACAACCGCTGGTACAACCAGTTCATCAGCCATTACGATTCGCTGAGCGGGGACCTGGTGGTGCAACTGAGCCTGGACTCCCTGGCCCTGAACGACCTGGCGGCAGACGGCATCCTCAACCTTTCCGTGAATTCCGTGCTCGGACAATTCAACCTGACCGATGTGCGCCTGGACTTCGTGGCGCAGGACGCTGTGCCGCCTGCGCAAGTGCCCGTGCCAACCAGCCTGCTGCTGGCCGGCCTGGGCCTGGCCGCGCTGGCAACGGTACGCCGGCGCAAAGCATAAGCAAGCAGTTGCCCAAAAGGACCCGGCACTCGCCGGGTCTTTTTTTATGCGCCATCACAATGCGCTAAACTAGCGCCTTTACGAACCGACAAGAACTCATACCGTGGCCAATTACGTCTATACCATGAACCGCGTGGGCAAAATCGTCCCACCGAAACGTCAGATTCTGAAGGACATTTCGCTGTCCTTCTTCCCAGGCGCCAAGATTGGCGTGCTGGGCCTGAACGGCTCCGGCAAATCGTCCCTGCTGAAAATCATGGCGGGCATCGACACCGACATCCAGGGCGAAGCACGCCCGATGCCTGGCCTGAACATCGGCTACCTGCCACAGGAACCGCAACTCGATCCTGAAAAAACCGTGCGCCAAGAAGTGGAATCCGGCCTGGGCGAAGCCTTCAACGCGCAAGCCTTGCTGGAAGCGGTGTACGCCGCCTATGCCGAACCGGATGCGGACTTCGACGCGCTGGCCAAGGAACAGGAACGCCTGGAATCGATCATCGCGGCTGCCGACGGCGGCAACCTGAACCTGCAACTGGAAATGGCCGCCGACGCGCTGCGCCTGCCGCCATGGGACCAGAAGATCGGCGTGCTGTCCGGCGGTGAAAAGCGCCGCGTGGCGCTGTGCAAGCTGCTGCTGTCCAAGCCGGACATGCTGCTGCTCGACGAACCGACCAACCACCTGGATGCCGAATCCGTGGAATGGCTGGAACAATTCCTGGTGCGCTTCCCTGGCACTGTGGTCGGCATCACCCACGATCGCTACTTCCTGGACAATGCAGCTGAATGGATCCTGGAACTGGACCGCGGCCACGGCATCCCGTGGAAGGGCAACTACTCTTCCTGGCTGGACCAGAAACAGGCCCGCCTGAAGCAGGAAGAAGCGACCGAATCCGCGCGCCAGAAGGCGCTGCAGAAAGAACTGGAATGGTCGCGCCAGAACCCGAAGGCACGCCAGGCCAAGTCCAAGGCCCGCATGGCGCGCTTCAATGAACTGAGCGAATTCGAATACCAGAAGCGTAATGAGACGCAGGAGATCTTCATTCCTGTGGCCGAGCGCCTTGGCAACGATGTGATCGAATTCAAGAACGTCAGCAAATCGTTTGGCGACCGCCTGCTGATCGACAACCTGTCGTTCATCATCCCGCCAGGCGCGATCGTCGGCATCATCGGCCCGAACGGCGCCGGTAAGTCGACCCTGTTCAAGATGATTGCCGGTATCGAGCAACCGGACAGCGGCGAAGTGGCGATCGGCAAGACCGCCAGGATTTCGCTGGTGGACCAGAGCCGCGACAAGCTGGACAACGACAAGACTGTGTTCGAGGCTGTGTCCGGCGGCGCCGACATCCTCAGCGTAGGCCGTTTCGAAATGCCGTCGCGCGCGTATGTGGGCCGCTTCAACTTCAAGGGTTCGGACCAGCAGAAGATCGTCGGCAACCTGTCCGGCGGTGAGCGTGGCCGTCTGCACCTGGCCAAGACCCTGCTGATGGGCGGCAACGTGCTGCTGCTGGACGAACCGTCCAACGACCTGGACGTGGAAACCCTGCGTGCGCTGGAAGATGCGCTGCTGGAATTCGCCGGTTCCGTGATGGTGATTTCCCACGACCGCTGGTTCCTGGACCGTATCGCCACCCACATCCTGGCCTTTGAAGGCGATTCCCAGGTGACCTTCTTTGCGGGTAACTACCAGGAGTACGAAGCCGACAAGAAGAAGCGTTTGGGCGAGGAAGGCGCGAAGCCGAAGCGTATTCGTTACAAGCCGCTGCACGGCTAAAACCGGTAAACCTGGGTCTGACCCAAGGGTCAGACCCGGTCAATTCCGAAGCCACGGGCCGCAAGATCATCCGGGGTCAGACCCTTGGGTCTGACCCCGGTTTACCGGTTTTAGAGGAGTCGACGATGCGCAAACAATTCCTTTGTGGCCTGGTCCTGGCCAGCGCCGGCGCGATTGCGCACGAGGCCCCCATCGACAAGCTGTCCTGGCTAGCCGGCTGCTGGTCGCACACCGGCGCCGAAAAAGGCTCCGTGGAAATGTGGACCCTGCCAGCCGGCGGCACCATGCTGGGCGTCGCCCGCACGGTAAAAAACGGCAAGACAGTCGAGTGGGAACATACCATGATCCGCGAAACCGAGCCGGGCATCTGGGCCTATGTGGCCAAGCCAAGCCGTCAACTCGAAGCAGCCTTCCCGATCAAGTCGATCGGCGATGGCGAGGTGATCTTTGAAAACCCGCAGCATGACTTCCCACAGCGGATCATTTACAAGCGCGATGGGGCCGATGGCATCAAGGCGCGCATCGAAGGTGTCTCGAAAGGCAAGGAAAAAGCCTTTGATTACCCTATGCAGCGGACGCAGTGTCCGAATGGAGGGTGAGGCGGGCACAAGGACATTGGCAGCGCAAGGCTGCCGTTGTCGCACCCGGCCTCGATCGGGACTTTGCGGGGGGAAGCAGCTGAACTGCCCTCCCCCTCGACTCAGAAGCTAGCCTTCACGCCCAGGTTGACCGCGCCTTTGCGGCGGCCCTGGTCGATATCGTTCTTGCCGAAGTGCTCGTACTCCAGCACGCCCGAGACTTTCTCGGTGAAGGCGTATTCAGCGCCAACCGAAGCGTACAGCGCGTTACGGCTGCTATCGCCGTTGTACGCGGAAGCCAGGCCGGTGGCATTCACGTCATTCTTGTTGTGGGCGATACCCAGCTTGCCGGTCAGGGCTACCTGCTGGTTGATCGGGAAAGTGCCCTTTCCAGCCAGGTAGAAGGACTTGGCTTTGCCTTCAATGCTGCCGGTGCCGGCGCCGGTGGTGTAGTTGTACGACTGCTTGCCGAAATCTACATAGCCGGCTTCCACGCCCCAGGTCTTGTCGATCTGCACGCCACCGAAGATCTTGCCACCATACTCTGTGGATTTCTTGTCGCCGTCAGTGGTGTCATTCGGCAAGGTGTATTTGTTCGAGTTGGCCACGACGCCTGCACCGATGTACGGCTTCAGCTCTTGCGCCTGGACGGAGGCCGCGCCGAGGGCAACGGCGGAAGTGATGAGTGCGAATGCGATTTTTTTCATGTTCGTGATCTTTCAGCAAAGGTAAGTCGGACTTGCTTGGGATCGCGCTTCGTCTGTGGAAGTGCGATGGAAAGCACGATAACACTGCCAAAAGTTCAAGGGGGAGACGAACTGGTAAGAATTGTGTGATTTTGTAAGCGGCCTTGAATTACCAATGTTCAGCCCAAAATGAGCGAACTTGGCTTCAGATAAGTCGAAATGTCAGATTGATACGCGGGCCACAGGGTGTGCGCACCTTATTGATGCCATGCCGCCAGCAATGCTGGAGTTCTCCCGCCATGAGCAACAGGCTGCCGTCGGTCAGGTCGATCTTGAGGGTTTTTGGCTGCTTCTTGTGCTTCAGGATAAAGGTGCGGGTGGCGCCGAAGCTGACCGAGGCGATCGCGGGCTGGGGGCCGAGTTCCGGCTCATCGTCACTATGGAAGCCCATGCTGTCCTGCTCGTTTCGGTAATAGTTGAGCAGAACGTTGTTGAAGCGCTTGCCGCTGGCGGCTTCGATGGCGCGCTTGATTTCAAGCTGCAGGGGCGTGAAGGGCAGCGGCTCGAAAGTGCGGCCAGAATAGGTATAGCGCTGCTCGCCATACCAGGCGCTGAGCCTGGGCTGCGCCACTTCGCGACCGAACAGGAAAATGGTTTCCGCCTTCCATGCCGTTTCGTCGAGCAGCCTTTGCATAACTTCTGCGTTATCCACAGCGAGCGGAAGCTGCCGCATGAAATACAGCTCTCCCTCCTCGATCGGGATAGGTAGTAACTCGGCTTCAGCAGAAAACAGGTCCATAGGCGTTATCATATAACGATGAACAAACGTCAATTCCTCGGTGCCGTGGCAGCGGCCGGCGCCCTCCCCTCATTCAGCGCCGCTGCTCCCAAAGCTGAGCGCGGCCCGGCGTTGCTGACCGTAACCGGTGCGATTGCCAAGCCGAATCGCGGCAGCTTCGACCGTGTTGCCGACCAGATGATGCACCGCCAGCACCTGGCATTCGACAAAGCCTTCGCTTTCGATTTTGCCGCATTGGCTGCGCTGCCCGCCGTCGCGATCAAGCCAACGCTGGAATACGATAACAAGCCGCATACCCTGTCCGGCCCGCTGCTGGTCGATGTGTTGAAAGCTGCCGGTGCGCAAACCAGCGACAACAGCAAGCTGATCCTGCGTGCGGTCGATGGCTATGCGGTGGCGGTGTCCGTGGCGCGCGCCCGGACGCAGCGCTTTATCGTTGCCACCCACATGGATAGCGCCCCGATGGCGCTGGGCGGCCTCGGCCCGCTATGGGCGATTTACGATGCGGACCGGGTGCCGGAAATGGCGAGCAGGCCCGTGGGCGAGCGCTTCACTACCTGCCCCTGGGCCCTGTATCACATCGAGGTTCAGGCGTAAGCTTCGGCCAGCGACATCACGCGCGGGGTGATCGCCACCCCGATATCGCCAAAAATCTTGTTGATGATGGCCATATTGGCTTCGGCTTCTTCCGCCTTCCAGCCGTTGAACAGGTCGGTGCCATCTTTCTGGAAGTGCAGGTCCAGCACCTTGCCGCGATCTTTGTGGGTATAGCCGGAGCTGTGCACCTGCTTGAAGCCACCTGCAGCCAGTGCCTCGAGCACGGAAGTCGGCGGGTTGTCCGGGTCAGTTGCCATGTACACGCCAAAGGTCTTGCCAGGCGGTTTGGCGGCAATATCGACTTCGTAAATGCCAGGCGCCTTGGTGACAGACGTGGATTTCAAAAATAACATAGCGTTCCCCTAGAACTGTGTGTGGCTTAGGTGGACAAGCTTATTGCTAACGACCAATTTTGTCACTCGCCGGAACTATCTTTTTGCTCGACCACAACAGAAGCTAGAGCAAAAAGCATTACCTGCTCTTCAACTATACTTTTGCACTGCTGATTTACAAGACGGAAGATTAGTTAGGAGTCCTTGACATATTGTGTTTTCCCCATATACTTGGCGCATGGACACGACTTCGACCCGCATCATTTCCGCCATTTCCCGCATCGGCAGCGTGCTGCGCTCGGGCATGTGGGAATTTGCAACCAGCGAAAACCTGAACCCGGCACAGGCTGAGATCCTGCAATTGCTGCATAGCCGGGCACAGGGCGTGCGCTTGTCCTGGGTTGCGCGGCAACTCTCGATTTCCGCAGCCAGCGCCAGCGATTCGGTTGCGGCCCTGGTGGCGAAAGGGCTGGTCCGCAAAGCCCGCGCGCAGGACGATGGCCGTGCCACCGACCTGCATCTTACCGAGGATGGCCGGCAAATGGCGCAACGCATTGCGGGTGCCACCGGCTTTGCCGACGAGGCAGTCGGCAAGCTGTCGCCGCAGGCGCAAGAACAATTGCTGGGCGGCTTGCTGCAGCTGATTGGACAGTTGCAGAAGACGCAACGCTTCCCGGAGCTCCGCGCTTGCCTCTCTTGTAAATATTTCCAGCCTGACCGGCACCAGGATGACGCCGCCCCGCACCATTGCGGGCTGGTCGACGCTCCATTGTCGGTGGCGATGCTGCGCATTGATTGCCCGGACCACCAGCCGGCCGATCCAGCGCAGCAGCTGAAGAATTGGCAGGCCCTGGCTTGAGGTCGGCCTTTTTTTGTCCTATTTAATTAGGACTCCTATTTTAATGAAAGGAGCTTTACCATGTCGCGCATTCCACTGAACACCAATGACTCCACCGGCCTGCTGGCCCAGATTCACCAGGCTTTCGGCGCCACGCCCAATATGTTCAAGGCAGTGTCCAACTCACCCGCGGCCCTGAAGAGTATGTGGGGTAGCTTCGGTGCCCTTGGCAGCGGCAAGCTCGACGCCAAACTGGGCGAGCAGATTGCCGTGGCGATCGCCGACCGCAACGATTGCGAATACTGCCTGGCGGCGCATACGGCACTGGGCCGCAAAGCCGGAGCCTCCGCCGACGAAATGAGCGCGGCACAAGCTGGCCAATCGAGCGATCCGAAGACGGGCGCAGCATTGCGCTTCGCGATAGCAGTGGTCAGCAACCGCGCCAGGATCGATGATGAACAGGTGGAAGAACTGCGAGCGGTCGGCTTCAACGATGAGGAAATCGTGGAGATCATGGCCCATGTGGCGCTGAACCTGTTCACCAATTATGTGAACGTCGCGTTCAAGGTGCCGGTCGATTTCCCTGGCGTGAAGCTGCGCGCAAAATGATGCGGCTAGATGCCTCGGCGTGGCTCAACGGGGCTGCGCCTGCCACCGACGGCAAAGTGGTCGCGGTGCATGCCTTCCAGATGCTGTGCCCGGGCTGTGTGGCGCATGGCATTCCACAAGCCATGAAGATGCAGCAGGTGTTCCCTGAACTGGTGGTGACTGGCCTGCACAGCGTCTTTGAGCATCACGATGTGATGACCCCGCAGGCGCTGGAAGTGTTCATCCATGAATACCGCTTGCCGTTTCCGGTGGCGGTCGACAGGCTGGTTCCCGGTTCGCCAGTGCCGGCCACCATGCAGCACTACGCGCTGCGCGGCACGCCCAGCCTGCTGCTGTTCGACCGTGGAGGGCGTTTGCGGCTGAACCATTTCGGCAGCATCGACGACATGGTGCTGGGAGGGGTGATCGGACGCCTGCTAGCCGAACCGCCAGGAAGCTTGGCGAAAGATGGTGCCGGCGCTTGCGGTGCGCAGCCTAGCGACGGCGCGGCCTGCGATGCCAACGGCTGCGCACGACGCGGGTAGCAGGGGCAGACGCGGCCCCGATCCTCCGCTGGCGCGCCGGAACGCACCGCCAGCTCAGGGCTTGCCGGCCCGTTTGCGCTCGGCCAGTGCGCTGGTTGCGGGCACCAGCGCACGGTATAGCTGGCCCGTCTCAGCGTCCCATGCCATCACGGCATCCTGCTGGCGCAGCACCGTCGCCATGTCGCCGCGCGCTACCGGTCCCGTAAGCGCTGGCGCTGCGCCGAGGCGGAAAGCATTTTCCATCGACTCCAGCGCCAGCGGCCGCGCCAGTTCGCGCGCCACCGACTCCGGGATGCCAGCCGCCTGGTAGGCGCGCAGGGCCGCGTCAATCACGGTGACCAGGTAATTGCTCGCAAAAACGGCGGCTGCGTGGTACACGGTCTTCGCTGCCGGGTCGATTTGCACCGCCCTGGCGCCGATCGCGGTCAACGCAGGCAGTAACACATCAAGCGCCTGCTGGTCGCCTTCGACGCCGCAGAAGGTGCCAGCGAAACCCACTGCCACCGCATCGGCATCGGCAAAGCTGCGGATCGGATGCACGCTGGCGACATAGGCGCCTGCTGCGCGTGCCGCGTGCAGGCGGTCGGATGCCAGCGCACCGCTGCAGTGAAATACCACGGCCTCCTGCAGCGGCACGGCAACCGCCAGCGCTTCGCAGGCAGGAGCGATCTGGTCGTCAGTCACGGAGAGCATGAACACGTCGGCCGGACGCAGCCCGGCATATGAGGCCACGGCACGTCCGCTGCCGATGAAAGCGGCCGCCCGCGCCGCGCTATCGGCCGAGCGGGACAGCACATCCTGCACCGTGAACGCGCCGGCCGCCGAAAACAGGCGACCCAGGACGCTGCCGACGTGGCCGCCGCCAATGACAGTCAATCCACGCATCAGAAACTCGACCCCGGCTGCTTGAGGAACTCTACTTCTTCCGGCGTCGACTCGCGGCCGAGGATGGCGTTGCGATGCGGGAAGCGCCCGAAGCGGCGTATCACGTCATAGTGCTTTTTGGCGTAATCCAGCATGCCTGCATAGCCCGGCGCATCCGCAGCAAGCATCTCGAACAGGTCCACGCAGCGCATTTGCATCGACAGGTTTTCCGAGTGCTCGAGCGGCATATAGGAAAATGCCCGCTGCGCCGGCGGCAAGGTCTGGTTGGCGCCGGAGTCGTCCAGCGCCTTGGCCGCCTCCAGCGCCAGCTCATCGCCGGCAAAGGCCTTCGGCGTGCCGCGATAGACATTGCGCGTGAACTGGTCCAGCACGATGATGCGCGCCAGGGTACCTTGCGTGCCCTCGTCGTCCCACTGCCGCAGGCCGCCCAGCAGCCCCTGTTCAATCACGTCGCCGAACTGCTGGAAGATCGCGCGGTCGAATGCATCGTCCTTGCGCCACCACTCGGGGCGCTGCATATTGTGCCCTTTGGCGCCGATAGGCAGGAACCAGAAATCGAGAACGTCTTGTGAATGGATGACCAAACCTGCCTCCTAGTTGCGTGCGTGGGTAACCTGGAAGCTGTCGATGCCTTCGTAATGGGTCATCTCTTCCGCGATGCGCGACAGCGGCGATCCGCTGCGCTTGCTCAGTGCCAGCGCGACGAAGCGCCATTCAAGCTTGCCCTGGTCCATGCCGATGGTCAATGAACCGCCGGCGATCTGGTAGCCGCGTTCCAGCGCCATGGCGCGCAGCTGGTCTTCCTTCGGCTCGAAGCCTGGCTTGAAGCGCATGGTGATCGCGATTGCATGGCGCGACGGCAGCCACGCTTCGACCTTGGACAGGAAGATCATGGACATCGCGCACAGGAAGGCCAGGCCCATGGCTCCCAGGTAGAAGCCCAATCCGACCGCCACACCTATCACCGACGAGGCCCAGATCGACGCCGCAGTCGTCAGGCCGGAAATATTGAAGCCTTCGCGCATGATGACACCCGCGCCAAGAAAGCCGATACCAGTCACGATGCCTTGTACCACACGGGTCGGGTCGGTGCCGACCAGCTCGGACATATGGCCGCCAAACCAGAGCGAGGGGTAGCCGCACACCACGGTCAGCGCCGCCGACGCCATGCATACCAGCCCATAGGTGCGCATGCCCGCCGCTCGCCCGTGGTAGGAGCGCTCATAGCCCACCAGCAGGCCAAGCAGCAGCGCGCCGATCAGGTTCATCAGGATCACGAGATTGGTCGCCAGTTCGCCGGACGACCAGTAAGCACGCAGGAAATCTATGCTGGGCATAGCTGCCTCACTTATGGTTTTGGTGTTTTCTTGGCTGCGAGCTGCTTTTCGAATGCTACATCGAGTTTGCTGACGCGTTTTACTTTTTGCGGGCCCTGCGCATTGACGAAGGCCACGAAATCGGCCAGCTCCATCGGCGCGCAAAGCGGCGGCTGGCCCGGCCCTTCCGTCAGGAAGAAATGGCCGCTGCCGGTCATGGTCATCGAATAGGACTGGTTGCCGGAGCGCTCTTTCAGGCGCGCCAGCGCGTTGGATGCCTTGGTGGAGCGGCTCATATTGCCTCCGTCCTTTCATTCAGCCAGCGCAACGCATCGCCGCTGACATGCCGGGACAGTCGTTGGCGCACGGTGGCGTGATATTCGTTCAGCCAGCGCACCTCATCCTCGCGCAGCAGGGATTTGTCGATGCAGCGCGTGTCGATCGGGCACAGGGTCAGGGTCTCAAATCCCAGGAATTCGCCAAATTCCGATTCTGCCGCAGGCACGTTCAGCACCAGGTTTTCAATGCGGATACCCCACTTGCCAGGACGGTAGATGCCCGGCTCGTTGGAGGTGATCATGCCTGGCTCCATGGCCGTATGCGCATCCGGCGGCGTCGAGGGCGAAATCGACTGCGGGCCTTCGTGGACATTGAGGAAATAACCGACACCATGGCCGGTACCGTGGCCGAAATCGATGCCGGCAGCCCACAGCGGCGCACGCGCGATCGCATCCAGCATCGGCGATTTCACGCCGCGCGGGAACCGGGCGACGGACAACGCCATCATGCCTTTCAGGACCAGGGTGAAGTCGCGCCTGTGCTCCTGCGTGATGACGCCGACCGGTACCACGCGGGTGATGTCGGTGGTGCCGCCGAGATATTGGCCGCCGGAATCGAGCAGCAGCAAACCATTGCCTTCCACCACGGCACTGCCTTCAGCTGGCGCGCGGTAATGCATGATCGCCCCGTTGGCATTGAAGCCTGCGATGGTGCCAAAGCTTGGGCTGACAAAGCCCGGACGGCGGCGGCGCGCTTCCAGCAGGTGCTGGCCGATGGCGTATTCGGTCAGCGCTTCGCGCTTGGGATCGGCCAGGGTATGCTCAAGCCAGCTGAAGAACTCGCACAAGGCGGCGCCATCCTGCTCCATCGTTGCGCGCACATGGTCGGCTTCATGCGCAGTCTTGCGGGACTTGGCGAAAGTGGTCGGGTTGACCGCTTCGATCACCTTCACGCTGTCCGGCACGGACTGGCGCGTACCGAAAGTGATGCGGCGTGGGTCCAGCAGCAGCGTGCTGCCGGCTGGGATCGTGGCCAGCGCCTGCCCGGCTTCTTCGTACGGCTCGACAAAGACATTGTCGGCCGCCAGCAAGCCGGCCAGGCCCGGTTCGATCTTGCCGGCGCCGACAAACAACATGGCGCGCTCCTGGTCGACCAAGGCATGCGACAGGAAGATCGGGTTGTAATTGACGTCCGAACCGCGCAGGTTGAACAGGTAGGCGATATCGTCCAGCGTCGAGATGATGTGGTGTGTAGCGCCCCGGCGCGCCATTTCTGAGCGCAGCGCCGCCAGCTTGGCCGCGCGGGATTTGTCGGCATAAGGGCGCTGGTGTTCGTAGACCTCGGCAGCCGGCAAGGCTGGGCGGCCGGTCCACACTTCATCCAGCAGGTCGAGGTCCGTGCGCATGGCAATTCCACGCGACTGCAGCAGCCGGGCAACCGACAGGCCAAGTACCGCGCCATCCACCCCCAGGACCTGGCCTGGCTTCAGAGTTTCGGCCAGCCAGTCCACATACTGCACGCTGGCGCCTGACGCAATTTTCATCAGCTTTACGCCGGTGTCCGCCAGCTCCGCTTCCGCCTGTGTCCAATACCGGCCATCGGTCCAGACGCCCGCAAAATCCTGGGTGATGATGAAGGTACCGACCGAGCCGGTAAAGTTCGACAGCCATTCCCGCCCCTGCCAGCGCGCTGGCAAATACTCGGACAAATGGGGATCGGAAGAAGGGATCATGCAGGCGTCAACCTGATGGCGGCGCATCGCCGCGCGCATGGATTCAAGTCTGGTGCGGATTGATTCTTTCATAGCGCAATCATACCCCGATTGCGCCATAATGCCTGGCTGCCGCCGCTTTCAGGCGGCAATGGAGAGAGAATTGATACCTGACGATGTGCGGGCCGAAATCATGCGACGGCTCGCGGCTGCGGAAGCCGAACATAATGTGCGCGTCCTGCTGGCTGTAGAGTCCGGCAGCCGCGCCTGGGGCTTTGCCTCCCCCAACAGCGATTACGATGTGCGCTTCATTTACGCGCACCCGCGCGACTGGTACATCGCGGTCGACCTGGAAGAGAAGCGCGACGTCATCGAGTACAAGATTGTCGATGAGATCGATATCAATGGCTGGGATATCCGCAAGGCACTGCGCCTGTTCCGCCGCTCGAATCCCGCCTTCGTGGAGTGGATACAGTCGCCGATCCTGTACCGTTCACACGGCGGTTTCGCGGATGGCGCGCGGGACCTGCTACCGAAAGTGTATTCCTGCGAGAACGGCATCTACCACTACCGGAGCATGGCGAAGACCAACTATCGCGGCTATTTGCGCGCCGACATGGTACCGTTGAAGAAGTACTTCTACGTGCTGCGCCCTTTGCTGGCCGTGCGCTGGCTCGAGCGCTATGGCACGCCCGCGCCGATTGAATTCGACAAGCTGCTGCATTTGCTCGAAGGCCAGACCGAACTGCTGGAGGCTATCGCTGCACTGCTGGAGAAGAAGAAAGCCGCGCCGGAAATGGGGCTGTCTGAACCAGTCCCATGCTTGAACCGCTTCATTGAGGCGGAACTCGAGCGGCTTGAACGCCCGGATATGGTCCGCTTCCGAAGCACAGACGTCAACGCCGACCTGAACCAGCTATTCCACGCCGTCCTGGCCGAACAGCGCTAATCCCCGTCCCCACGCCACACCATCGCGCTCGAGCGCGGTAGTGCGGCGTAATCCCCCTCCCGCCAAACAATCGCCGGAAACTTGCAGCCTACATGCGCGGGACGCCATCACGATTGACGGTGATGGTACGGCCAGGTTCCGACGAGAGCTGGGCGCGGTGTTCAGTGCCGCGGAACTCGTAGGTCACATCCCAGTATTGCGGGGTTCGGCTCGGAATCGCTTCGCAGCGCTGGACATTCTGCGCGTACTGGTTGCCGGCATTGCGGCCAACGTTGGAGCCGACTGCCGCACCAGCAATCGCGCCGCCTACGGTGGCGATGTCTCGGCCGGAGCCGCCGCCCACCTGGTGACCCAGCACGCCGCCAATCAGGGCACCGGCGATGGCGCCTGCCGTGCCGCTGCCGCCCGAGGCTTCAACCTGCTGCCGCTCAACCCAGCAGCGTTGCTCGGGCGGGCCAACCACAGCGCGCGCGGAAGTAATCGGAGCTTCGTACACACGCTCGCTCGGCCGCATGCGGTATTCATAATTTGGCTGGGGCACCGGCTCCGGTGCGTAAGCCATTTCATCAACACGCCGGCGCGGTGGCACGGCGCGGATCGACGAGATGTTGTCGTTCAGGCCCATGCCTTCCAGCGATTCGTAGCTGCCGCGCCGCAAAATCCTGCATTCCCCTTCGAAGTTGGGCAACGGGCAAACCTCCCAGCGCCCGCGCTCAACCACAACAGAGGAAGCACGGTTATCAAACCCGGTAGTGCGCAGGTCGCTGATGGAACGTGTGATGCTAACCGGGCGGCCACGCCAGCCTTCGCGCGGATAAAGTGTAATTTGTGCCAAGGCGTGCGCGCTGACGAGGGTGATTAGCGTCGCCAGCGCAGTTCTGATTGGAAAGTTCATGATGTCCTCCGATACAGATCAGGTGCGCCAAGCATGCCGCGGCATCCTGGGCTGGTCTGTTCGGGAACACTCGTTACTTAGTAAACGGAACCTCCTGGCTGGGTGGAGCTCAGCACGCCTTTGATGGCTGAGATGTTGTAGTTCACAGTAGAGTTACTGTAGCTGGCCCAGTTAGTCAGGCTGAAGCTGCCGCCGCCGGACAGGCGCTGCACGCCAACGTTGCGATAGGTGAGCGGGGTCTTGGGCTTGCAGACTTCTGGCACCCCGACGGTGTTGAGGAAGTAAGCGGAGCCGTTGCCCACACGCGTGGCGATTCCATTTTCCACCAGCAGCGCGGTTTCCACATCGACGCCAACGCCGTGCGTCATAGGCGTCCAGCCATCGTTCACGATGCGCGCCATGAAGGTCACCAGGCGCCCCATGCGGTCACGCGAATCGAGGTGCATGTCGGTGATCATATTGCCCATGCCAGGCAAAGCCAGGAAGTCACGTCCGAGCGAGACCGATTTGTCATAGGGATTGGATAGCGCCTGGGGCGAGGTGATCGAGCCATTCAGGGCGTTGAAAACATACTGGCTCATCACGGCCAGGCCGGCACTGGTGCCGCCGATGGGGACATTCTTGTTGGCCAGCCCCTGGATCGCGGCCTGCAGCGGTGTGTCTTTCCAGTCCTCCCAGTAATTGGCCTGGTCGCCGCCGGCGATCCACAAGGCTTCGGCATTACGCACGCGCTCAAGCACAAACGGATCATTTGCCGCCGCGCGGTTAGGGATGATCAGCGTTTCCACCGACGTGACGCCGCCACCAAAAGCGTAGATGTAGGGGTTATAGGCATCCGTGCCCGTGGCGCGGATCACCACGAAATTGCCGCCCCCTGCCTTCTGGATCATCCAACGGAATGCGTCGTCCACATCCGTTCCCCCTCCCATCAATACCAGCGATGGCTGGGCTGGCTGAGGCCTTGTCACGTTGGCGGGGTCGCCCACCACATAGAACTCATATTGCTTTGCAGATTGCGCTGAAGCCGAGACGCACAGGGACAATACCAACAGCAAGAGGGCAGGCAGGGAACGCATGGCAAACTCCACTGAAGTGATGAATATGAAAATTCATTTTACTCATCAGTGAAAGCGCATGCTGCACATTATTCATGCCTCGAAGCGACGCAAACCATCCAGGTCGAGGATGCGGATGCCGCCGTAGTCGACGCGCAACAAACCCTGTTTTTCGAGCACTTGCAGGGCTTGGTTGGCGCGTTGGCGCGAGGAGCCTGACAGGAGCCCAACTTCTTCCTGCGAAATCTGCACCAGCCGCTCGATGCCTGGATACAGGTGGGAATTAAATAGTGACGCAAGGCAGCGTGCAACGCGTGTGTCCGGGTCCAGGAGGCGTTCGTTTTCCACCATGCCGATGAACTGACCCAAACGTTCGTTGAGCTGCATCAAGAGGAACCGGGTGAACGGTAGGCTATTCTCGAGCAGGTAGTGAAAGGTGGCGGCCGGCATGCGTGCGATGCGGCTGTCACGCAGTGTCATGGCGTCATATCGGCGGCGTTCATCTTTGAGTAATGAACCTTCGCCAAACCAGCCGCCAGGCGGCACGCCAGTAAATGTGACGCTTTTTCCGCTGGGCGAAAAATTATTCATTTTCACCATGCCTGAAATAATGCCGATCCAATTATCGACAATCTCGCCTTTATGGCAAACGAAGCCGCCTTTGGGGATGAATTCTTCGTAGCAGGTGGCCTCTACGCGCGCCAGCTGCTCCTCTGTAAGCACGGGCGCCCAGGTGGAACTGCGTATGGCTTCGATCAGGCTGGGTTCTGTTTTCATTGTTGCGTCGCACCATCAAAAGTCGACGAATTGTCTTTGAAATGACAACTTTGCGACATAGCACAGGCTAATATCATCACACAAAAAGCGCATCACAACTAAAAATGCGCACCTAAAAACCCAAGGAGACACCGTGCAGGATAATCTGACGACCTTCCCTCGCAGGCTGCTTCAGCATGGCAAGGAGCGGCCGCACAAGCCTGCGTTCCGCGAAAAGGACCTGGGCATCTGGCAGACCTGGGACTGGCAGCAGGTGAACGCCGAAGTACGCGCCCTGGCCTGCGGGCTGGCCGCGATCGGCTTCCAGCGTGGGATGAACCTGGCCATTATCGGCGACAACCGGCCGCGCCTGTACTGGTCGATGCTGGCGGCGCAATGCTTGGGCGGCGTGCCGGTACCGATGTACCAAGACGCGCCTGCAGCCGACATGTCCTTCGTGCTGGAAAACGCCGAAATCGCCTACGCCATCGTGGAAGACCAGGAGCAGGTCGACAAGCTGCTCGACCTGTGCGAACAGTGCCCGAACATCAAGCACATTGCCTACGAAGATGAGCGGGGGATGCGCAATTACACGCACCAGCAGCTGATGTCCTATGCCCGCCTGCAAGAACTGGGGCGCGAGTACGACAAGGCGCACCCGGGTTTTTACGAAGCCTCCATTGCCGAAGGCAAGGAGACCGATAACGCCATCATCCTGTACACCTCCGGAACCACGGGCAAGCCTAAAGGCGTGTGCCAGACGCACAAGGCCCTGCTGTCGGCTGCCGTTGGCGGCATCAGCTTCGACAAGCTGACCGACGAAGAAAACGTGCTGTCTTACCTGCCGATGGCGTGGGTGGGCGACTGCCTTTTCTCGTTCGCGCAAGCACTGACTGCCGGCTTTACCGTCAACTGCCCCGAATCGTCGGACACCGTGACCACCGACCTGCGCGAAATCGGGCCGTCCTACTATTTCGCGCCGCCGCGTATTTTCGAGAACATGCTGACGCAAGTGATGATCCGCATGGAGGACGCGGGCACGATCAAGCGCAAAATGTTCCATCACTTCATGGACGTCGCGCGCCGCGTGGGCTCAGACATCCTGGACGGCAAACAGGTGCCGCTGGGCGACCGTATCAGCTATTCCATCGGCAATGTGCTGGTGTATGGCCCGCTGCGCAATGTGCTGGGTATGTCGCGCATCCGTGTCGCCTACACAGCTGGTGCTGCAATCGGTCCGGACCTGTTCCGCTTCTATCGCTCGATTGGCGTCAACCTGAAGCAGTTCTACGGCTCCACCGAGACCTGCGCCTACATCTGCCTCCAGCCGGATGGCGAGATCAAGTTCGATTCCGTCGGAAAGCCGGCGCCTGGCGTGGAAGTGAAGCTGGCGCCGAACGGTGAAGTGCTGGTCAAGTCGCCGACCTTGATGCATTGCTATTACAAGCGCCCTGATGCGACGGCCGAGGCCATAGACGGCGAAGGCTATTTCCACACTGGCGACGCAGGCATCTTCGACAACGACGGCCACCTGCGCATCATCGACCGCGCAGCGGACGTGGGCAAGATGAACAACGGCGCCATCTTCGCGCCCAACTACATCGAAAACAAGCTGAAGTTCTTCCCCTTCATCAAGGAAGCCGTGGCATTCGGCAATGAGCGCGATAAGGTGACCGCCTTCATCAACATCGACATGGAGGCTGTTGGCAACTGGGCCGAACGGCGCGGCATTGCCTACTCCGGTTACACCGACCTGGCCGCGCATGAACAAACCTACGCGCTGGTCAAGGAATGCGTGGAAAAGGTCAACGCCGACCTGGCACAGGAAGCGCTGATGGCGGACACCCAGGTCCACCGGTTCCTGGTGCTGCACAAGGAGCTCGACCCTGACGATGATGAACTGACTCGTACCCGCAAAGTGCGCCGCAAGTTCATCGCCGAGAAATATGCGGTGCTGATCGAGGCACTGTACGGCGGCAAGGCTTCACAATACATCGAAACCCAGGTCAAGTTCGAAGACGGGCGCACCGGCACGGTGGCAGCCGACCTTCGGATCATGGACCTCAAGGCAGCATAAGCGGGGAAGCCACCATGCAAATGAACGAACCGGAAGCCATCACGGCTGGCCGCAAGATCGGCGACGTGATCCTGGACCTGCGCAATATCTCGCTGTCGTTCGGCGGCGTGAAGGCGCTGACCAATATCTCCTTTGATGTGCGTGAGCACGAAATCCGGGCCATCATTGGCCCCAACGGCGCGGGCAAAAGCTCGATGCTGAACGTGATCAACGGCGTGTACCGCCCGCAGCAAGGCGAGATCATCTACCGCGGCCAGCATCGCAAGAATATGGATTGCTATGCCGCCGCCAAATCGGGTATCGCACGCACTTTCCAGAATATCGCGCTGTTCAAGGGCATGACTGTGCTGGACAACATCATGACCGGCCGCAACCTGAAGATGAAGTCGAACTTCCTGCTGCAAGCCCTGTATTGGGGGCCGGCGCGCCGCGAAGAGATCGAACATCGGCGCAAATGCGAGGAGGTGATCGACTTCCTCGAGATCCAGCATATCCGCAAGACGCCGGTCGGACGCCTGCCCTATGGCCTGCAAAAACGCGTTGAACTGGGCCGGGCGCTGGCCGCCGAACCGCAGATCCTGCTCCTGGACGAACCGATGGCCGGCATGAACGTGGAAGAAAAGCAGGACATGTGCCGCTTCATACTTGACGTGAACGAACAGTTCGGCACCACCATCGTGCTGATCGAACACGATATGGGCGTGGTGATGGATATCTCGGACCGCGTGGTGGTGCTGGACTACGGCAAGAAGATCGGCGACGGCACGCCGGATGAAGTCCGCACCAATCAGGATGTGATCGATGCTTACCTCGGAGTGGCCCACTAAATGGATATCAACTTCTTTGCCGAAGTGCTGATCGGCGGCCTGCTGTCGGGCGTCATGTACGCGCTGGTAGCCATCGGCTTTGTGCTGATCTATAAAGCCTCCGGCGTATTCAATTTTGCCCAGGGCGCCATGGTGTTCTTCGCGGCGCTGACCTGCGTCGGCTTCATGGACAAGTTCGGACTGTCGCTGTGGCTCGCCATTCCCGCCACCGTGCTGGCGATGATCATCCTCGGCCTGGCGATCGAACGAGTGGTCCTACGGCCCCTGGTGAACCAGCCGGAGATTACGCTGTTCATGGCCACTATCGGGCTGGCCTTCTTCATCGAAGGACTGGCGCAACTGATCTGGGGCTCCCAGGTGCACAAGCTGGACATCCCGATCGAGGATGTGCCAAGTGAAATCCTGATGGAGAAATTCAATATCATCGTTTCCAAGTTCGACCTGACCGCTGCCGCCATTTGCGGTGTGATGGTTGCGGCGCTGGCGCTCATGTTCGCCAAAACCAAGGTTGGTCGCGCGCTGCGCGCTGTGGCCGACGATCACCAGGCTGCACAGGCAGTCGGCATTCCGCTGCAGCGCATCTGGGGCATCCTGTGGGCGGTGGCGGGCATGGTTGCCCTGGTCGCGGGCATGCTGTGGGGCGCGCGCAATGGCGTGCAGTTCGCGCTGACCTTCATCGCGCTGAAGGCGCTGCCGGTGCTGATCCTGGGCGGCTTCACATCGGTGCCAGGCGCAATTGTCGGCGGCCTGATTATCGGTGCTTCCGAAAAATTGGCCGAAGTGTATATCGGCCCGCATGTGGGCGGCGGCATCGAAGGCTGGTTTCCTTATGTGCTGGCCCTGCTGTTCCTGTTGGTGCGCCCGGAAGGGCTGTTCGGCGAAAAAATCATCCGGAGGATTTGAGCGATGTTCTACCGCGAAGCAGGACAATTCAAGACCAGCTACGAGGCGGACGGCCAGATCCTGCCGATCCGCCAGGACCGTATTGCGCTGTTCACCACACTGGCGATCGCGCTGCTGGTGCTGCCGCTGATATCGTCGCCTTACATGCTGTCGGCCATTTTCATTCCCTTCCTGATTTTCGCTCTGGCCGCGCTGGGACTGAATATCCTGACCGGTTATGCAGGCCAGCTCTCGCTCGGCACCGCGGCTTTCATGGCTGTGGGCGCGTTCGCCGCCTATAACTTCATGCTGCGCGTTCCAGGCATCCCGGTACTGCTGGCCTTTGTGCTGGGCGGCCTGTGCGCCGCTATGGTCGGCATGGCCTTCGGACTGCCTTCACTGCGCATCCGCGGCTTTTACCTGGCTGCATCCACCCTGGCGACGCAATTCTTCGTGGTGTGGTGCCTGACCAAGATCGGTTGGCTGACGAATTACAGCTCCTCCGGCGTGATCACCGCGCAAAAAATGGAAATCTTCGGCTATGCCTTCGACACGCCGGAACGCAAGTACCTGCTCGTGCTGGGGGTGGTGGCGATCATGGCCCTGCTGGCGAAGAACATGATTCGCTCCAACGTAGGCCGCTCCTGGATGGCGGTGCGCGACATGGACGTGGCGGCAGAGGTGATCGGCATTCGCCTGATGCGCACCAAGCTGCTGGCATTCGCGGTTAGCTCGTTCTACTGCGGCGTGGCTGGCGCACTGTACGCGTTTGCCTACCTCGGAACCGTGGAGCCGGAAGCCTACAACCTGGACCTGTCTTTCCGCATCCTGTTCATGATCATCATTGGCGGCGTCGGTTCCGTGCTCGGCTCCTTCCTTGGCTCCGCCTTCATCGTCCTGCTGCCGGTATTCCTGAATATCGTGGCGCACGGCCTGGCGCTGCCTACTACCGTGGCATCGAACCTGGAATTGATGGTGTTCGGCGCCCTGATCATTTTCTTCCTGATCGTGGAACCCCACGGTCTGGCGCGTTTGTGGCAAATCGGTAAAGAGAAGCTCCGCCTGTGGCCTTTCCCGCACTGAGCGGCAACTATAAAACTGGAGACAACACATGAAATCGTTCGTACTTGGCATTGCCGTAGCAAGCAGCATCGTCGCCAGCAGCGCATGGGCGCAACCAGCCGAGCAATTCGTCGCCCTGCCCTCCTATCGCGTCGGTCCTTATGCGGCAGGCGGCTCCGGCTTTTATGGCGGCATCATCGACTACTTCAACCTGGTCAATGCCAACGGCGGCGTCAATGGCGTGAAAATCAGTTGGGAAGAATGCGAGACCGAATACAATCCTTCGCGCGGGGTGGAATGTTATGAGCGCCTGAAAACCAAGAACGGCGGCGCCACCGTTGTGGAACCGCTGTCCACCGGCATTGCCTACGGCATCCTGGACCGCATCCCGCAGGACAAGATCCCGATGACGACCCTGGGCTATGGCCGCTCCGACGCGGCCAACGGCAAGGTCTTCCCGTATGTTTTCCCATTGATTTCCAACTATTGGAGCCAGGCCGCCGCCATGGTGAAATACCTGGGCGAAAAGAGCGGCGGCATGGACAAACTGAAAGGCAAGAAGATCGTCCACCTGTACCATGACTCCGCCTTCGGCAAGGAACCGTTGCCGGTGCTGGAAGCGATGTCCGCACAATACGGCTTTGAACTGATCAAAATCCCGGTCGCGCCGCCAGGCAGCGAGCAGCAGTCGCAATGGCTGCAGATCCGCCAGGCCAAACCGGATTACGTGATTCTGTGGGGCTGGGGCGTGATGAATTCCGTTGCCATCAAGACCGCACAACGCAACGGTTTCCCGCGCGAGAAGATGCTGGGCGTGTGGTGGGCAGGCTCTGAAGAAGATACCGTGCCATCGGGCGATGCGGCGAAGGGCTATACCTCGATGACCTTCAACACCCCCGGCAACTACCCTCTGCTGGATGAACTGCGCAAGAAAGTGTATGCCAGCGGCAAGGGCAACCTGGCCGACCAGGGCCGCATCGGTTCGGTCTACCACATGCGCGGCCTGACGGCAGGCGTGATGTATGTGGAAGCGATGCGTGCGGCCCAGGAAAAGTTCGGCAAGGGAAAAGCGGTCACTGGCGAACAACTGCGCTGGGGCTTCGAAAACCTGAACATCGACGAAGCCCGCCAAAAGACACTGGGCGTGTTCAACATGTTCCCGACCGTGAAGACTTCCTGCGACGATCACGAGGGCTCGGGCGCTGTGAAAGTCCAGCAATGGGACGGCAAGGCCTGGAAGGCTGTGACGCCAAACTGGGTGGTGGGCGACAAAGTCCTGCTGCGCAAGCTGGTGGACGAATCGTCCGGCAAATACGCCGCTGAAAAGAAAATCACGCCTGCCTGCATGAAGTGAGAGGCTTATGAGCTACCTGTCGGTAAATAACATCGAGGTCATTTACGACCATGTGATCCTGGTGCTGAAAGGCGTGTCGCTGCAGGTCCCGCAGGGCAAGATCGTTGCCCTGCTGGGCGCCAACGGCGCCGGCAAGTCCACCACGCTGAAGACCATCTCGACCCTGCTTCGCGGCGAACGCGGCGACGTAACCAAGGGCGAGGTGCAATTCAAGGGTGAACGCATCGACCAGCTCACGCCCAATGAGCTGGTCAAGCGCGGGCTGTCGCAAGTGATGGAGGGGCGCCACTGTTTCGGTCACCTGACCATCGAGGAGAATTTGCTGACCGGGGCTTATACGCGCAGTGCATCGCGCGGCGAAATGAAGGAATCGCTGGAAAAGGTCTATCACTACTTCCCCCGCCTGCGCGAACGCCGCAACAGCCAGGCGGGCTATACCTCCGGCGGCGAGCAGCAGATGTGCGCCATTGGCCGCGCACTGATGGCGAAGCCGTCCATGATTCTGCTGGACGAGCCCTCGATGGGCATCGCGCCTCAGATCGTGGAAGAGATCTTCGGCATCGTGAAGGACCTGAACGCGAAAGAGAACGTGTCTTTCCTGCTGGCGGAGCAGAACACCAATGTGGCGCTGCGCTATGCCGACTTTGGCTACATCCTCGAGAACGGCCGGGTGGTGATGGAAGGCGAGGCCAGCGAACTGGCCAGCAACGAAGACGTTAAAGAGTTCTACCTCGGCATGTCCGGTGCCGGCCGCAAGAGCTTCCGCGACATGAAATTCTACCGACGCCGCAAACGCTGGTTAGCTTAACGATGAACCTGAACAAAGCAAAAGAATTCTGCCGCACCCTGCCTGGTACCACTGAAGACATCAAATGGGAGTGTAATCGGGTGTTCTCGGTTGGCGAAAAGATGTTCGCTGTGATGGACGCGAAGGATAAGGACAAGTCAATCAGCTTCAAGGTGGACGATGACCGCTTCCTGGAACTGACGGACCGCGAAGGCATCATCCCGGCACCCTACCTGGCGCGTGCCAGGTGGGTGATGGTGCAGGACCTTTCCAAGCTACCGGACGCGGAAGCGAAGGCGCTGCTCAAGCGCTCGCATGAGCTGGTGTTCGCAAAATTGACCAAGAAACTGCAACGCGAGATTGAAGGAGCGGCATGATGGCCGAAACCCTGGACAGCCTCGAGACGCGCCCGCGCGCCGAGCGCGAACGCGATTTGATGGAACGCCTGCCGCTGCTGGTAGCGCAAGCACAGTCGGCGCCTGGCTGGGCGCGCATCCTCTCCGGCGTTGATGCGTCGCGCATCAACAGCCGCGAAGCGCTGGCCCAACTGCCTGTGACGCGCAAGTCCGACCTCAAGGGGCTGCAGGCACAGGAACGCCCCTTCGGTGGCCTGAACAGCACCCCGGCCGGCAAGCTGGGACGCATTTTCATGTCTCCCGGTCCTATTTTCGATCCCGAAGGCCGCTCAATCGACTGGTGGCGCTTCTCGCGCCCCATGTTCGCCACCGGCGTACGCCCCGGCTGCCTGGTGCAGAACTGCTTCTCCTATCATTTCACCCCTGCCGCCTTCATGGTGGAAGGCGGCGCTGCCCGCATCGGCTGCACGGTGATCCCCGCCGGCGCAGGCCAGACTGAGTTGCAGGTCCAGGCCATGGCGGAACTGCAGCCGGATACCTATATCGGCACGCCCTCCTTCCTGAAGATCATCATCGAGAAGGCCGCCGAAATGGGCGCAGACATCAGCAGCGTGAAGCGCGCCATGATGGGCGCGGAAGCCCTGCCTGAATCGCTGCGCAAGTGGTTCGCCGAACATGGCGTGCCCGAAGTGATTTCCACCTATGCCTCCGCCGACATCGGCAGCATCGCTTACGAAACGCGCAGCAACGGCAAGCTCAATCCTGGCATGGTGCTGGACGAGGATGTGCTGCTGGAAATCGTCCGTCCCGGCTCCGGCGATCCAGTCGCGCCGGGCGAAGTAGGCGAGGTGGTCGTCACCTTGTTCAACCCCGACTACCCGCTGATCCGCTTCGCCACCGGCGACTTGTCGGCCGTGCTGGTGGATAGCGCACCATCGCCTTGCGGCCGCACCAACACCCGCATCAAAGGCTGGCTGGGCCGCGCCGACCAGACGACCAAGGTGCGCGCCATGTTTGTCCACCCCTCGCAGGTACACGAGATCGCACGCCGCCATCCCGGCATGGGCAAGGCACGCCTGGTCGTTTCGGGAAAGATCGCCGACGAAGTCATGACGCTGCATTGCGAGGCCGACGATCCCGCGTTGGAGGCCCAGGCCAGCGACATCGTCGCCACGATCCGCGACATCACCAAACTGCGCGGCGAAGTGCGTTTCGCGCCGCGCGGCAGTTTGCCAAATGACGGCAAGATCATCGACGATGTGCGCGATTACAGTTGAGATGCCGCAGCGTGTGGCGTAAATCCAACTGTGCCTAGGGCAGGCGGCGGAATGGCGGGATAATTGAGCCATTCTTGACCTGCCTCAGAAACATCATGCAAGACTTTCACCACGACCGCGCACGCGCCCTCCTCAATAACGCCGAAGAACTGTTCGACAAGGAATCGGTACAAGCGGCAGTCAGCCGCATGGCCGACTCGCTGAACGACCGTTTCGGCGATCCGTCCAAGCAGGAGTTTCCCCTGGTGCTGGGGGTGATGGGCGGTGCTGTTGTCTTCACCGGCAACATCCTGCCGCAGCTGACTTTTCCGCTTGAATTCGACTACATCCACGTCAGCCGTTACGGCGACGAGGACCAGGGCGGCAAAGTGGTGTGGAAAGTAGTCCCTCGCCCGACCGTATCCGGCCGCACGGTGATCGTGCTGGACGATATCCTCGACGAAGGCGAGACCCTGGCGCACGTCAAGGAACGCTTGCTGGAAATGGGCGCCAAGGAAGTCATCATCGCCGTCTTCTGCGACAAGGATATCGGCAAGTCCAAGCCGGTGAAGGCCGACCTGATCGGCATCACGATCCCGAACCGTTTCGTGGTCGGCTTTGGCATGGATGCCTATGGCTACTGGCGCAACTTGCCGGGGCTGTGGGCGCTCAATCCGGCAGACCTGAGCAAAGGCTGAATTCAGGCCGGCAGCCGGATTACCGCATTCAAGCCGCCGCCCGGGTGATTGGCCAGCACTAGCTGGCCGCCATGGCTATCCACAATTCCCTTGGCGATGCCGAGGCCCAGTCCCATGCCCGTATCATTGCGTTCGCGGCCATGGGACAGCCGCACATAAGGCTCCAGCAAGCTAGGTATCGCTTCTTCCGGCACGCCGGGGCCGTGGTCGCGCACCGCGATTTCCGTCCAGCCTTCCAAAGAATGCACGCTGATTTGCGCGCGCTCGCCGTAAAACAAGGCGTTATCGAGCAAGTTGCCAATCGCGCGCTTGAGCGCCAGCGGTTTGCCGCGCACGGCGATGCCGCTCTCGTCGTATGCCACATCGTGACCGGCCAGTTGCGCGCTGCGCACCAGGCGGCGGATCAGGGGGTCCAGCTTCACTTCGGTCGGGTTTTCGTGGATATCGCTGTCTTTCACGCATTGCAGCGCGCCTTTGACCATCATGTCCAGTTCATCCAGGTCTTCTTCGAATTCGTTGCGCAGGGCATCGTCATCGAGCAGCTCGGCGCGCAGCTTCAAGCGCGTGATCGGCGTGCGCAAGTCGTGCGAGATGGAGATGAACAGGCGTTCGCGGTCCCTGATGTATTTGGCAATGCGCTCGCGCATGGCGCCAAAGGCGCGCGCTGTGTTGACGAATTCCCGGCTGCCGGATTCCGGCAGGGCCGGAGCATGTTCGTCCTTGCCGAATGCTTCGGCTGCATCGGACAGCGCAGCCAGCGGGCGCGTGATCGAGCGAACGACGAGGAAGGACAGCAGCAGCAGCACGGCCAGCGACACGCCCTGCACTACCAGCTTGTCCAAGGACAGGGGGTCATTACTGTCCAGGAAATAGGGATTGGGCATCAAGGTAGCGAGGTACAGCCAGTTGCCCGGCTCAAGCTCCGTCTGGATTACCAGGATTGGCGCAGGATCGGGCTTGAGCAGCAGGATGTGGCGCACCCACGCTTCCGGCAGCTCGCCGACGCGCACGCCGTCAGGCGACACGGTCAGTTGCTCGGGCCAGGCGAAGTCGAGCCGCAGGCGGTTTTCCCCGGCCAGGTCCTTGCGCAGCGTGGTTTCCAGCGCGCTGAGCGCCGCCTGCGCCATTGCATTGGGCGCGATCGGCTGCACCTCGACCTCGCCGCGGTTCAGTGCGACGTAGAAGCGCGTGCCGCCCATTTCGCGGAATTGCTGGATCAGCAGGCTGCGGTAGCTTGGCGGCAAGCTGCGGAAAAAGCGGATCGAGCTGGCCGCGCCCTGCCCAAGGTATTGCGCGGCCGATTTCACGTCCGCTCGCGTCTTGTCGCGCAGCTGCATGGTCCACAGCGAGCTCACTGCCACTTGCGTCAACAACAAGCCTGCCACCATCACCAGCGACAGCCGCGCCAGCAGCGACTGCGGCCAAAGCCTACGCATGGGTCACGGCCACCGTGGCGGAAAACACATAGCCTGCGCCGCGCACCGTCTTGATCAGCATCGGTTGCTTGCCATCGTCGTTGAGACGCAGGCGCAGGCGGCTGATTTGCACGTCCAGCGAACGATCGAGCGGCCCGGAATCTCGCCCGCGCGTTTCCTCGCACAGCACGCTGCGGTCCAGCACCGTGCCGGGGTGTTCTACGAAATATTTGAGGAGCTGGAAGTCGAGTCCCGTCAGCGCGAGCGGGGCGCCTTCGCTATCGACCACCGTGCGTTCCGCCAGGTCCAGCGTAAAGCCGTTGAAGTGGTATGCACGCACGGTGGGCGCCGGGTCGGCGCCAGCCCTGCGCAGGATCGCCTTGATGCGCGCCAGCAGCTCGCGCGGGCTGTATGGCTTGGCAATGTAATCGTCGGCGCCGAGTTCGAGTCCCACCACGCGGTCCGTTTCGTCCGAACTGGCGGTCAGCATGATGATCGGCAGGTTGGACCGCTGGCGCACGATGCGGCACAGCGCGAAGCCGTCGGTATCCGGTAGCATCACATCGAGGATCACCAGCGACAATTGCTCGGCGTGCGCATGCAGTTCAGCCAGGAAGCTCTCGCCGTTGTGGGCAAGGATCACCTCATACTGGTTTTTCTCCAGGTAGGTCTTGAGCAGCAGCCGGGTTTTTTGGTCGTCATCGACGATCAGTATCTTGCGTGGCATGTTGGCTTCCTTGCTGTTTGTGGGAACGGAGATTCAAAGTCCGCAGGAGACCGGCCAGGCGGCGCTGCGTTTCCGCCGGCGCCACGGCGTCATCCATGTAGAAGCGATGTACCTCGGCGATGATGGCGTCGCGGCTCTCTTCGTCGGCCGCCATGCGGTGCACCAGGCTTGGCGCCTGTGCAGCCGTGCCTCGCGCGAAACTGCGCCACGACGAGCGCGCGCAGCTGTCCATCGCTGCCGGGTTGGCGTCGCGCCGTACCGGCACCGAGCCCTTGGCAGCGCTGTATTGCTGTTGTGCGAGCGGCGACATCACGGCCTTCGCCAGCTTTTCCTGTGCCGCCTGGTGGGTGTAATCGTTGACGAACATCGCCAGCGTGTCCACGCTGTAGAGGTGATAGTTGTCCGTGCCGGGCAGCGGGCTGCAGGAAAAATCGGTGTCGATCTCCTGGCCCAATTCAGTCAGTTCGGCCTTGGCCCAGTCGCCCATCACGAACATTGCCGCCTCGCCGCGCGAGAAGCGCTTGACAGCCTCGGTCCAGGGCTGCTCTTCGGCCGGACTAAGCATCCAGCTCTTCATGCTGCGCAGGCGCTGCAAAGCCTGCGCCAGGCGCGGGTCGACGGCCGCCTGCGGACTTTGGCGCACGAACAGCTCGCGGTAATACTCGGGACCGCCGGCCAACAGCAACAGGTTTTCGAACAGGGTCGCCACCTGCCACGGCTCGCTGCTCTGCACCAACGGGGCGATACCGGCGGCGCGCAGCCGGTGCACTGCCTTCTCGAGTTCAGGCCAGGACGTTGGCGGAGCCATGTTGAGGCGTTCGAACAGCCTGCGATTGTAGAAAAGTGTATTGATGCGATGAATGCCCAGCGGCGCCGCAACCACATGGCCGCGATGACGAACCAGCTCGCGCACAGTGGGGAAAAGCGCCTTGTTCCAGCTGCCGGAGTTGGCGACGCTATCCAGTTCAAGCAGCAGGCCCAGTTCCGCCCACTCGCCGATCGAGACGCCGATGATCTGCGTCGCATCCGGTGCATTGCCAGCCAGGACCCTGCTGCGCAGGACCTTGCCCGCCCCAAGGCCCGCGCCGCCGGGAATTGCGGCATCCTGCCAGGCGACGCCTTCATCCCCCAGGCGCGCCGCCAATACGTTGGCGGCGTGACGTTCCCCGGCCGAAGTCCACCAATGCAGCACCTGCAAGGAAGGCGCCGCCGCCTCGGCGGGCATTGACATCAGCATCAGGGGAAGTGAGAGCAGGCGCGCCAGGCGCGCGATCTGCAAACGCCGGTGGGACTTGTGCACCTACTACTCCAGCAGATAACGATCCGGCAATTCTATCTCCATGAAGTCATTTTGTGTCCTTTTACGGCATAGAACAGGATCAGGGCGTAGCATGGCAGCAGCAGCCAGTATGCTGCCTGCGAACCGGAGACGTCGGACAGGTGCCCATACAGCATCGGCAACAGAGCACCACCCGCGATCCCCATGATCAGCAGGGCCGAGCCGCTGGCGGTATAGCGCCCCAGGCCTTCCAGTGCCAGCGGCCAGATTGCCGGCCATACCAGGGCATTGGCGAAGCCCAGCATGGCGAGGAACATCACCGTGTCCGGCACCGCCGGCACACCGAATAGGCCCAACATGGCTTGCGACAAGCCGCTGCCAGTGGCCGAACCTTGGATAACGCCGAAGGAAAACGCGATCCCGCTCACCGCGGACAGCAAAAGCGCCTGTTTCTGCGACAGCCAGCGGGGAATCGCCACAATGCCGACGATATAGCCAGCCACCATGAAGCCCATGGTGTAGGAAGTGAGAATGCCGAATTTCTCCACATGCAGGCTATGCCCGTACAGGCCAATGGTGTCGCCCGCGATCACTTCCACACCGACGTAGACGAACAGCGCCAGCGCGCCCAGAACCAGTTGCGGGAACTGCAGCACGCCCCAGCGGGAAGTGCCTTCATCGCCACTGGCCCGCTGCCCAGGAATTTCACGCAGTGGCGCAAGGCGCACGATAACAGCCATCACCAGCAGCCCCACAGCCATCAAGCCATATGGCAGCACAAGCCGTTGCGCGAGCTGGCTGCGCAGCAGCGCCGCATCCGGCGCACTCATGGCGGCCAGCGTCGCGTCCGAATAGCTGCCGAAATCGGACAGCATCATTCCACTGAATGCCAGCGGTACCAGCACGCCCGCCGTCTTGTTGAACAAGCCCATGATGCTGATGCGGGTCGCAGCACTCTCGCGTGCACCGATACAGACGATGTAAGGGTTGATCGCCGTCTGCATCAGTGTCATGCCGCTGGCCAGCGTAAACAGTGCCAGCAGAAACAGCGGATAAGATGCCGCGCGCGCGGCCGGGATGAACAACACCGCGCCGAAGGCCATGACCGCGAGACCGATCGACATGCCGGCACGGTAGCCAGTACGGCGCAATACCGCGGCAGAAGGTAGCGCCATCAAGGTGTAGGCAATGTAAAACGCAAAGGTGACCCACAGCGACTGGAAGTTGTTAAGGTCGCAGGCGATCTTGAGGAAGGGGATCAGCGATCCGTTCAGCCATGTAGCGCAGCCAAGAATGAAAAACATCAGGCCAATGAAAGTCATGGCCACCGCCACGCTGGCGCCGGGGACGGCTTGTGCGCCGGCCATCTCGAGGGTCTGTTCTTTGTGCATGTGAATCCGAAGGGCGAAGATGAAGAGGCCCCCTCCCGGCCGGGAGGGGGCGTTGCGTCAAATCAGAACTTGCCGCGCAGGCCGACGCTATAGCGCGCGCCGTTTTCGTACACACCGACCGGCAAGCCGTCGGTGGTGTTGGTTCGAATCAGCTCATTGCCGATATTGACGGCGCTGGCGAAGATGCTCAACTGCGGGGTGATATCCCAGTTGGCGGTGGCATCCCATTGGCCGTAGGCGCTGGTCACGTCCTGGCCGCCCTGGTCCAGGCCACCGTAGGACTTGGAGCGGTAGTTGTACGACAGGCGCACGCTGTAGCTGTTCTTCTCGTAGAACACGCTGGCATTCATCTGGTTCTTCGAATTGCCGATGACATTCAGCTTGCGCCCGCCCGCAACCGCGCCGGTCTTGGCGTCGGTGTAGGTGAAGTTGACCACAGTGCCGAAGCCGCTGCTGCCAAACGCCTGCTGCCACTGGACCTCCAGGCCGTTGACCTTTGCGCCGTTGTCGGCATTGTGCGGACGGGTTACCGGACGCTGTACGCCTGCCACGTTCTCCATCGCCGTCGAAGTGTAAATGAAGGTATCGAGTTGCTTGGCGAAGGCAGTTGCCGACAGCAGCGACGCATCGGCGAAATACCACTCCGCACCAATCTCGAACTGGTTGGCGTGGTAAGGCTTGAGCAGCGGATTTCCGGCGGTGGCGGCATTGGTGGTGCCACTGACCTCCGTGCTGGCACTCAGGTCGCTGAAGGTGTTGCGGGCCATGACGCGCGAAGCGGCGGCGCGTAGCAGCAGATCCTTGCGGAAGTCGTACACCACGTTGATGTTCGGCAGTGCGTCAGTGTAGCTGCGGCCTACGCTGCCCAGCACATAGTTGCCGGCGCCATCCAGGTCTTGGTAAGCGTCTGAAGTCTGCTTGGTGCGCACCAGGCGCACGCCGAAGTCGCCGCGCCATTTATCGAAGGCATAGTCGGCGCGCACGTATGCGGCCGAAATCTTTTCCTGGATGCGGTAGTACTCGCCCTTGGCTTCCTTGTAGACCATGCCTTTGTCGTACATGGCGAAGCCTTTGCTTGCGGCCAAGGCGTCGTCCACCCAGGCGAACTGGGTCAGCGAGCCCGCCGTTGCGGCTTCCTGGCTGATCATCGGCGAAGCACCGGTGGAGAGATCGGCCAGGGTGTAAGGAATCCAGCCCACGCTGCCCGGGCCGACGGTACCGATGGTGCGGCGGTTCTGCACCTTGTTGTCGCGGTACTTCAGGCCTACCTTTACCGACTTGATGTAGGGGTTTTCCAGGTCGAAGGTCAGGTCGGCCTGGCCGTAGCTCTCCTTGCTCTCCATGCGGCGAATCCAGTCGCGCGCGCTCTGCAACGTCAGCTTGGTGGGGTCGAGCGGGCTCATGTCGAGGTATTTCACCTCATAGGTGTCCGGCGCGATATTGATCGTAGCGCGGGTGTTCCCGGTGAACCAGAAGTTGCGGTCATGCTTGCTGCCGCCGGAACCGGAAGTCGTGCCGGCCTGTGCATGCAGCCTCCAGTTGTCGCCGTCGTAACTGCCCTCAAGGTCCAGCACTTTCGATTTCACATAGGCTTCGCGGTAGATCGGCTCAAACGACACGCCGTTCACCGGCCCCACAGTCCCCCCTACCACGGACTTGCCGCCGTCCGAGTTGTTGATAAAGCGCGGGTTATCCACACGAATATTGTTGTTCGCATCAGCCAGGCCGCCAATCTGCCACAAGTAGTTCTGGTTGCTGTTATCCATCTTCATATCGGAATTGAGGTAATTCAGCGATATGTCGGATTGCGGGGTCGGGCGCAGTTGCAGGGTGATGTTGCCGGTGGTGCGCTCGCGATCCTGGCGGAAGATCGGCGTGCCGCCGCCCCAGGAAGCATATGCGTTCGGGGTAACCACGCCATTCTGGTCGACGATGTTGTACTTGGTCGCATCGGTGAAGTTTTCCAGGCCGTCGCGGCGCATCGTGCGCTCCTGGCGGCTCAGGGCAACCAGCACACCGAAGGTCTTGGCTTCGTTAACCCAGTTCACCAAGCCGGAAAACTGCGGGTCGGTTTTCTTCGGAAGCTCACTGTAGGTCGCCTCCGCCGAGGCTTGCGCGGTGAAGGGCTTCTTGAACTGCAACGGCTTACGCGTGCGAACGATCACCAAACCGCCAATGCTGCCTTCATCAAGATCGGCCGAAGGGCTCTTGAAGACATCGAGGCTACCCACCAGTTCGGACGGCAGGATGTCGTAGTTGAAACCGCGGCTTTGCGCATCATTTTTCCACCAGTAGGCGGAAGCGACCGATTGGCCGTTCAACTGCGTCATGTTCAGGTTCTTGTCGGTGCCGCGCACAAAGATGTCGCGGCCTTCGCCCCAGGTACGGTCGACCGAAATGCCAGGGATACGTTGAAGGGAATCGGCCACGTTCTTGTCCGGGAATTTGCCCAGGTCCTCCGCCGTGACGGAATCCACCACATTCAGCGCATCACGCTTCTCGGCCAGGTTGCGCTTCAGCGTTTCGCGAATGCCGCGAACTTCCACAGACTGCAGGGTGTCGGTGCCCTCCGCAGACTGTGCCTGCACGTTATGCAGTGCCAGCGTGCCGAACATCAGCGCGATCAACTGCGGTAGTTTCTTCCTTCCTAGCGGTGCTCCGTTCATTTCTTTTTCCTTATCGTCTCTAAAGCGCTGCAAAAAATTCCCCGGCATACTCCCCATGCCGGGGCCAACACACTGCTTGGGGGAGTGTGATCATTCCTGCTGTGGCAGATACCACTTCGCAAAACCGTTCTGGATGCGTGCCGCCGCTTCCCGCGCGCCCAGCTTTCCGTTCAGGACTTGCGCATTCACCGACCAAAGCTCGCTTTCCATATTTGGCAGGCCGCGGTTCATGATCAGCGCGTTCAGGCGGAAGTTCGAATCGCATGTCGTGCGCCAGGCGGCCATCTGCTTGGCCAGCGGGTCGCGGACTGCGATCAGGTGATTCGATAGCGTGAAAAAGCCGATCACGCGGTTGGTGTACAGGTCAGCAAACTCTTGAGAGCCGAGCCAGGCCAGGAACTTGTATGCGTCGGCCTTGTTGCGCGACTTGCGGTTGATGCCGATGCCGATGTCCATGTGGTCGGAAATCTGGCAGCGGTCGCCCGCCTGCCGCACCGGCGGCGCGAATACGCCCAGCTCAAGATCGGGGAACTGGTTGAAATAGGAGATGTCCCACGAGCCCGCAGGATAGATTGCCGCGTCGCCCTGGGCGAACAGCAGTTGGGCATCGCGGTAAGTCTGCACGAAGGCCGATTTGGGCATGTAAGCAGCCAGGCGCGCCTCGAACTCGAAGGCCGCAACGAAGGGCGCATCGGTGAATTTGGCCTTGCCGGCGATCAGGGCACGCCTGCCTTGCTCGCCGCCCCAGTAATTCGGGCCGATATTGGTGAACACGGTCTGGCTGGACAGCCATTCGTCGGCCGTGCCCAGCGCCAGCGGCGCGTACTGGCTTTTGCGAACCGCATCGAGCACGTTGAAGAATTCCGCTTCCGTTGCCGGTGGCTGCAGGCCCAGCTTCCTGAAGATTTTTTTGTTGTACAGGAAGCCGTGGATCACGGAGGCGACCGGCATGCAGAAGATATCCTTGCCGTCGTCCGTCTGCCACGCCACCAGCGAACCTGGTGCAAAGTTCTCCATCCCTGCCTTGCCGTTCAGCTTATCAAGGTAGCCACGGCGATACAGCAGCAGCGAGGTGTCGAAGGGGCGGCAGGCCAGCATATCGCCTGCGGTGCCGTTGCCGAGGCGGGCGGCCAGGCTGGTGTCGTATTCGGTGGGAGCGGTGGGCGAGAACTTTACCGAGATGCCCGGGTGCTTGCGTTCGAACGCGGGAAGCAGCACGGTTTCCCACAGGGCCTTGTCGTCAACCCGCCAGCTCTCCAGCACCAGGGCGCCGGCGCGTGCGGAGCTGGTGCAAATCAGCGCCAGGACTAGTGCGGCTCGCAGGATACGGCTGGTTGGCACGGCGGCTTCTCCACGGGGTGTTGTCGATCAGTAAATTCATGCTAACACCGTGAAAAATGTGACACCAGCGACGCCATCGCGTGCAGGCGCCATTCGTAAAACGTTGATTCTTATGAGGATTTTGCAGAATGACTGCGGCAGCGCTTACAAAACTTTACAGAGCAGCCGCCGCAGCCCGATGTTTGCGTTCACGTCTTGTCATGCGCGCTTACAAAACATTACGAAACGCGCGCAATTATTACGTGCGGAGCTGCAGGCGAGCGCGCGCAGCGTTGTATTCCGCCGTCATTCGTTCCACCAGTTCGGCGGTAGTCGGCACATCGTGCATCAAGCCGACGCCCTGTCCAGCGCCCCAGATATCGCGCCATGCCTTGGCTGTGCCGCTGTTGAAGCTCATTTTCGACTTGTCCGATTCCGGCAGGTTTTCTGGATCAAGCCCCGCCGCAACGATGGACTTTTTCAGGTAGTTGCCATGCACGCCGGTGAACAGGTTGGTGTAGACCACGTCCGCCGCCGACGATTCGATAATGGCTTCGCGGTAGTCCTCGGTGACATTGGATTCCTGGGTGGCCAGGAAACGCGAACCGACGTAGGCAAAGTCCGCCCCCATCGCTTGCGCGGCCAGCACCGCGTCGCCGGTCGCGATCGATCCGGACAGCGCCAGCGGGCCGTCGAAGAAGCGCCGCACTTCGCCCACCAGCGCAAACGGCGACAGCGTCCCGGCATGGCCGCCCGCACCGCTGGCGACCAGGATCAGGCCATCCACGCCCGCCTCCAGCGCCTTCTGCGCGTGGCGGATATTGATCACGTCATGCAGCACGATGCCGCCGTAGCTGTGGATAGCATCCAACATTTCCACAGGCGGCGCGCGCAGCGAAGAAATGATGATCGGCACCTTGTGGCGCACGCATACTTCCACATCGTGCTCCAGGCGTTCGTTGGAATGGTGGACGATCTGGTTGACCGCGATCGGGCCCACGCGCACGCCGGGATTCGCGGCCTGGTAGTCAGCCAGTTCCTTCTGCAGGTCCGTCAACCAGGTATCAAGCAGTTCCTTCGGCCGCGCGTTCAGCGCTGGGAAGGAGCCAACGATACCCGCCTTGCACTGGGCTGCCACCAGCGCAGGGCCGCTGGCGATGAACATGGGGGAAGCGATGACTGGCAGGGTCAGGTTCTGCAATGCGGCTGGTAATGTCATGGCGTTGGCCTCAGAAATTTTGCATGCCGCCTACTGTACCCTCTTTCGGATACGTGATGCTGTAGCCGACATTGATCTTCATGGTCTCATTTGGCGCCATGGTTCTTTCCCAACCCACCACGCCCTGGCGCTGCTCCCACGCCGCAATGCCAGGCTGCGGCGAGAATACCTGCTTCACCTTGATCTCTTCCGACGCGCTGACAGGCGTCGATTCCAGCACCAGCAAGTCGACCGGCGTCTTGTGGAAGCTGCTGATCGTGAACACGTCTGCCACCTGCTGTTCGCCGCGCTGCGACAGGAATCCGCGGTTGCCAGACTGCTGGTCGGCGCGATCCACCGTGACGCGCACCAGGTCATCGCGGCCGAAGGACAGCGCCAGCTTGTCCGATGCTTGAGTGTTCCAATGGGTAGCGCCGACATAGCCGCCATCGCGGAATAACTGGATATTCCCGTTCAGCCAGACGCCGGAAGGACGTTCGGCTTCCGCCGTGATAACGGCGAATTTCTCCTGGCGGGGGACGACACGCACGCGCTGCTTGGCGGCGACCTTCAGGGTCGACAGGGCCAGCGTGATTTCCCGGCCGTCGGATGCCAGGGTGACGCGGTTGGGTACAGCGAATTCCGTATCAAAGGCGCCTTGCGTCTCCAGCACAGGCGGGATGAAGGTGTCGGTCGCAATGCGTGAGCCGGTAAGTGCCACTGGGGCCACGGCCCGCGCCGCCGGCGCCGGCGCCGGCGCGTACTCCGGCGCGGCCAAGGCGCGCGCGTCCTGCGGCGGCCGTGGCGGGTAATAGGTCAGCCGATGCGGCACAGGTTCGGGGGCCTGCGGCGACAGGCGCGGCTGGCCGGTAGACAGCCGCATCTCGACGCCGCTCCAGTCTTCGCCGGACTTCTGCGCCACGACCGCCATGCGTTCCAGTTCGATGGTGGAGGTCGTAGAGTTCAGGGATGCACGGTAAGCCGGCTTCCACCCCGCACGATTGACCTGATAGGAAAGCTGGACACTGCCAGCCTGCTGCGCCGCGACAGCAATGGTAATGCTGCGCTGGTCGCGCGCTCCGCTACGCACCTTTTCCAGCTCGCGCTGCACCGTCTTTATTTTCTTGTCAATCTCGCGCAGCTGGACCTGGCTGCGCTGGATCTGCGCCAAGGCCTCACGGCCGCCGCGCTTGATCGTGTCGACCGCGGCGCCGAGCGACTTGCCGTCGACCGGGGTCGAGGTATTCTCGCCACCATTCAGCTTGGACAGGTAGTTCTTCACCAATACGGACGACTCAATTTCCACGTTCAGCAGGTCCCGGCTGTCTTCCAGCGCTTGCAGTTTCCCCTCCAGCTCGGCTTCGCGAGGACTGACCGCTTCCGCCTGCCCTACGTCACGCGTCACGACCTGGCCGACCTGCACGCCGGGCGAAGCCTGGATGCGCAGCGTCTGCGCGTCGAAATTGGCGGGCAAACCGGTGATCTCCAGTTCCTTCATGCCAGGGGCAACCTGGGCTTGGCGCTCCACGGTGGCGGTCCCGGAATACAGGGTCACGCGCGTAATCGGCGCGTTGCTGGCACTGGCAAATCCCTGCAGGGAGAAACAAAGGGCTACGGCGGTGGCGATGCGGCTTGGCTTCATGAAGGTTCACAGGCGATGTAAAACCTGATCTTGCAGCGCGCATGAAATATTGTCAATTTATGAACGCCACACCCCGACCAAGGCCTTTACCTTGATCCACACCGACAGGCGCTCGTCGGATAGCGCATTGGCCTGGCGCCGCAGGCTGTCGGCCTCCAGGTAGCCGTTCATGTCGGCCACACGGGTTTTGACTTCAGCGTAAGCACGCTCGATGTCGAGATGCTGGCCGCACATGCGGAACAGCGCGCGTATCTGCTGCTGGTCCGAGATTTCCGTGAACCAGTAGCGGTGCGTGAAGCGCAAGAAGCTCTCGAAGGCGTAACGGATGCGTCGCTTGAAAGAACGCACACTGTCGGCATCCGTCACCTGCAATTGCGTCAGCGCCTCCGCCAGGCGGTCGGAAAACATCAGCAGGGATGCCTTCTGCAGGTGCGCGATCATGAACAGCAGGAAGTGCTGGTGGCGGAACTGGGACAACACGCCGCGCTCCTTGCAGCAGAAGAACTGGGAAGCCGCGTCGCCTACCACAACCAGGGCATATCCGCTGCAGATATACCGCGTGTAAGGCGCGGCGCCGCCATTGCACCAGAAACGATCATAGAAATAGCGGCGGTCGACCCCGTCCGACTGCGTGCGCTGAGCATCGGCAGGAGCGGACGAAGTACCAGCCATCGTGCCCAGGGCCGCAAAGTCCGACGGCGAAAGCTCGCTCGGCCGGTCGACGGCGAGGTAGGCCATCATCGGCATGCGGTAGTACTCCACCTGGCGGTAGCGCAACGCCGCCGTGGCTCCGGGCGCATCGGGCTCCATCGGTTCCAGCAGGTAGCGCCAGTGCGAAGCAATACGCGGCGCTTGGTGGCGAACTACCTGGTCGATGAAGGCTTGCCGCTCCTGCGCATCGGATCGCACCAGCAGACGGCCGTCGGCATCAAGCCATTCGACGCCATGCATGCAGTGCAACGCGTTGCCCGCGTCATCCCAGCCGGCAGGATAGGCGCGGCCGAAGCGGTACAGCAAATCCTGTGCATCGTCGAACGGCAGGTCGTTGGCGCCGACCTCCATCACCAGCAGCACGATGTCGACGTCGAAGAAAAAATGCAGGCAGAGATTGTGCACATCGAGCACCCGCGGCTCGGCGCCGGGCTGGGTGTTTACGCGTACCCTGGCGATATCCTTGCGGCGGAAGATGCGGCGCTGGCCGGCGCCAAAGAGGAAGCGCTGCACATAGGGGAGGAAGCTGACGAATTCGGTGTAGTAGCGCTCCTGGAAGGCCGCGCAGGCGTCCTGCGCCGAAGTGACTTCGCGCCACGGCGAGCCAGCACCAAGGAGTTCCCAGGGCCGCGCATGCGCGCGCTCGGCCCCATCGGGCGGCATCAACCGCAATGGCCATAACAGAACCTGCCTGACATGCTGGACACGCGGGGATTGGGCGCTCATGCGGCCCAGTATAGCTTAGCCGTCGTTGAGGAGGATGTCGTTCTCGACGCGTGCGCTGCAGGCGCGCACCAGTTGTTTGACGGCCCACGCGGCCAGTTGCTCGGTGCTCATGTCAAGGTGGCGGCTGGCGATCGCCTGCATCAACGGGATCGAGGCGAACAGCGGCACCACGTCGGCCACTGGCATGCTCTGGCGCTCCAGCAACAGGAATTTGAGCAGAACCTTGACCGCGTATTCCGCATTGCGTTTGGGGTCTGCCGACAGGAAGTCCAGGCGGCGGCGGGCGCGCGCCAGTGCGGCTTCCACGTCCTCGAACACCGCACCGTGGCCCGGGATAACGGCTTTCACATCCAGGCCGGCGATCACCTCCAGCGTGGCCGAGGCCTCCGCAAATCCTTCTTCGCCTTCGAGTTCGGGGAAGATCACGCCAAAGCCGTTTTGCCACAGTGCGTCGGCCGAAATCAGCACCTTTTCGGAAGGGCAATAGAAGATCACGGAGTGGGCGTGATGGCCCGGTGCACCCAGCACCTGCCATTCCAGGTCGCCCAGGGTCAGTGTTTCGCCGGCGGCAATCACGCCGTCGATGGAAAATCGTTCGCACTGCTGGCCGGTGGCCTTGAAACTGAGCGCGTCTTCATCCCAGTGACGTACTTTTTCAGCTTCCGGCTCGGGGATATAGGTGTTGCAGCCGAAATGCGCCTGCAGCGCTGCATTGCCGCCGCAGTGGTCGGAATGCAGGTGCGTCGTGTACAGCCGGTCCAGGCGGCGGCCGTGCAAGGTGTGCCGCACCAGGTCGAGCGTCTGCTGTTTGTGCGCGACATAGCCGCTGTCGATCATGGCAGCGTCGTGGCGGCCCAACAGCAGGACATTATTGGACGAGAGCCAGCCGCGTTCGAAAACGTGGATGGATGGGTGTAGCTTCATTGCGTCAGTCAAAGTCGATCAGTTGCTCACGGCGGCGCAGCTCAGCCCACACGGCGCGCTTGTATGCGTCGTCGGCACGCGACCAGGCGACGATTTCGTCGATGGTGCGCAGGCAACCTTCGCAAAAACCAGTGTCCTGGTTCATCTTGCACAGGCTGATGCAGGGTGATGGCACGGGCGTGGCCAGTTCCGGCGCGCCTGGCGGCAGTTCAGTACTCATGGCCGACATTTTACCGCAGTGCGGCAAAAGTGCCCGGAAAGGCCATATACTGATGGGGCACCAGAACAAAAAGGAGTGGCGAGGAGACAAACCGACCAACCAGCCTGCGAGGTGCTTATGAAGCTCGATCGCCATTGGTTTTCCCGCGCGCTGGGCCAGCTTGCGCGCCACCGCCCGGGGCGGACCGCCCCGGGCCAGCCGCAATTCATCGGCGGCGATTTCCATTGCCGCGCCGGCAACCGCAGTTACAAGCTGTACGTGCCATCGAGTTACCAAGGCCAGCCCATGCCGTTGCTGGTGATGCTGCACGGCTGCCTGCAGGATCCCGACGACTTTGCCGCTGGCACGCAAATGAATGCGGTGGCCGAAGAACGCGGCTGCCTGGTGCTCTATCCGGCGCAAACGCCGGACGCCAACCATACCCGATGTTGGAACTGGTTCAGTGCCCTCGACCAGGAGCGTGGCCAGGGCGAACCCGCCATCATCGCCGCCATGACGCGCGACATCATGGCGCGCTATCCAGTACTGCAAAGCGAGGTTTACATCGCCGGGCTGTCGGCTGGCGGCGCCATGGCAGTCATCGCCGGCACCCTGTACCCCGACCTGTTTGCCGCCGTCGGCGTGCATTCGGGCCTGCCCTTCGCCGCCGCGCGCGACCTGCCCTCGGCCTTGCTGGCCATGCGGCGCGGCGCGGCCCGCGCGCAGGCTGCCCTGACAGCGGGCCAGCCGGTGATCGTGTTCCACGGGGACCAGGACCGCACCGTGCACCCTGCCAATGGCGAGGAAGTGCTGGCGCAGGGCTTGCGCAGCCACCCGCTGGGCGAACAGGCCAGTCCGGCCACGCTGGCAGGACAGGTACCCGACGGCCACGCCTTCACGCTGAAAGCGCACTGGCTGGAAGACGGCTCGCCGCTGGGAGAACATTGGGTGATCCACGGCGCCGGCCATGCCTGGTCCGGCGGCAGCGCGGAAGGCAGCTACACCGACCCGCGCGGGCCGGATGCCAGCCGGGAGATGATGCGCTTCTTCAGCGCCGCGAAAAGTGCAGTTTCATCGCCAGCACGCACAGGGCCAGCACCAGGGTGATGCTATTGGCGATAATCACTGGCCAGGCATTGGTCTGAAGACCATACATCAGCCAGAGCAACACGCCAAGACTGAAGATCAGGTACATGCCGGTGGAAATGCCGTCGGCATGACGCTGGCGCCAGACCAGCAGGACTTGGGGTACAAAAGCGAAAGTAGTGCAGAAGGCGGCGATAAAGCCGAGCAGGTCAGGTTGAAGCAACATCAGGTTGGGTTTCCAAGGAGGCGATATGGGCACGCAGGCAGGCAGGACACCAGCAGCCGACGGCATCGGCCCCGGGAACAGGAATCGCAGGCGGCAGGAAAGTGCACCAGCACGGCGTCTCGCCCGGCGCCCCGGTCGGCTTCTGCCCGGCTGGCGCATCGGCCATGGCGCAGTGGAACTCGACGCCGCAACGCTCACAGGTGCTCATATCATCAGTGCAATCATGCGTAAGGGAGAAGGCCAGACTAGCGGATCAAACCGTAAATTACAACTCGATTGGCCCTATAATGCGCACCATTGACCTTAAATCTAATTTTCTGGAACCCCCGCCATGACCAACCTGCCTGCCCGCGACCCGGATATGTCCACTGACCTGAGCGGCGTTACGCCCCAAGTCAAGGCTCAGATCCTGGCCGAGGCGCTGCCGTATATCCGCAACTACCACGGCAAAACCATCGTTATCAAATACGGTGGCAATGCCATGACCGAAGAGCGCCTGAAGCACGGCTTCGCGCGCGACCTGATCCTGCTGAAACTGGTGGGCATGAACCCGGTCGTGGTGCACGGCGGCGGTCCGCAGATCGACAATGCGCTGAAGAAGATCGGCAAGCAGGGCACCTTCGTGCAGGGCATGCGCATCACCGACGAAGAAACCATGGAAGTGGTGGAGTGGGTGCTGGGCGGTGAAGTGCAGCAGGACATCGTCATGCTGATCAACCACTACGGCGGCCAGGCAGTGGGCCTGACCGGCAAGGACGGTGGCCTGATCCGCGCCCGCAAGATGGCCATGCCGGACAAGGAGAAACCAGGGGAATTCCTGGACATCGGCTTCGTCGGCGAGATCGAGGCGATCAACCCGGCCGTGGTGAAAGCCCTGCAGGATGATGCCTTTATTCCAATTATTTCCCCGATCGGCTTCGGTAAAGATGGCCAGGCTTACAACATCAACGCTGACGTTGTCGCCGGCAAGATCGCCGAAATCCTGAAAGCTGAAAAGCTGATCATGATGACCAACATCGCCGGCGTGCAGGACAAGAACGGCAACCTGGTGACCGACCTGTCGGCGCGCGAAATCGACGAAATGTTCGCAGACGGTACGATTTCGGGCGGCATGCTGCCAAAAATCTCTTCCGCACTGGACGCCGCCAAGTCCGGCGTGAACACCGTGCACATCATCGACGGGCGAATTGAACACAGCCTGCTGCTGGAAGTCTTGACCGAACAGGCTTTTGGCACTATGATCCGGTCTCACTAAAATTTTTGGCGGTTTTCTACAACTGCCAAAAACGTGAATGCCCTTGTAGCTCAGTGGTAGAGCACTCCCTTGGTAAGGGAGAGGCCACGTGTTCAATCCACGTCAAGGGCACCATTCTCTCAGTAGATCCGCTCTACTTTCACGCCACGCTGGCGCAGCAGTTCCGCAACATTCCCCGATCCGACCAGATGCAGAGTGCCGATAGCGGCAAAACTGTGCAGTTCTTTTTTCATCATTTCCACGATGCCGTCGGCCAGCACGGGATTGCGCTCTTCCAGCAACACCTTTTTCATGAATTTGCCGGAGAAGGTCTTGTCCTCCTCCACTTCGCGTGCCAGGGCGTCGAATTTGGCGGCATCGGCGGAAGCCCAGGCATCGACCAGGTCGCGCGGCTGCACGCCCTGTTTGCTGTCTTCAAAGGTATCCAGGCTGTCTTCCAGGAAGCGCGCCTGTTCCTGCTGCGTCAGGCGGCCGAACAGCGCGGCCTGGCCGCCGACCGATTCCAGTTCCACCACGCGCTGGCTGCGGCCATGGGCGGTGCGCGCCAGCTGCAGGTCGACGCCCAGCTCCGGACGATAGCCCAGCGCACGGTATTCGCCGATGGTGATCATCATGACGATCAGCCATGGTTTCATCGACGCCACCATTTCCGGCGCGATGCCGTGCTTCTTCAACATGCTTTCCAGGCGTGGCCGGTATTCGGGGCGGATCTCGGTCATGGCACTGCCGGTACCTGGCGCATACAGGACGTACTCGCGCATTACCGCCATCGACTTGGCCGGGTCGGCGGCGGGGTCGATTTCCAGCGCCACGGCCGTGGCGCGTTCCATGGCTTGCGTGACGCGCGGCTCCAGCGGGTAGAAGTCGGGCAGGCCAACGTGGATGGTGCCGAACAGCCAGGAGGTATGGCCCGCGTATTCCAGCTTGTAGAGCGCGCCGCGCGCCGGCGGGGCGGCAGCCGCCGAAAAGCTCAATCCAAGCAGCAGGCAAAACATCACTATAATCGTGCGTCGCATAGTCTCTCCAAGTAGAACGTGAATATTAAACCTTTGGCACCGGTCTGGTTGTTCGACCTGGACAACACGCTGCACAACGCTTC
Organism: Pseudoduganella sp. S-14; assembly: GCF_049913285.1. Taxonomy (GTDB): domain Bacteria; phylum Pseudomonadota; class Gammaproteobacteria; order Burkholderiales; family Burkholderiaceae_D; genus Rugamonas. Next base: position 413,771 of record NZ_CP183991.1, on the reverse strand, counting down.
GCATGCCATCTTCCCCGCCATGGTGGAGAAGATGAACGCGTACATGGCGCGCGTGCTGGGCGACGGCGACACGCCGGCCAGTGCGGAGGAAATCAGCGCCACCCGCGCCCTTTACTGGCAGCGCTACGGCGCCACCCTGCTTGGACTGGTGCGCCATCACGGCGTGGATGCTTCCCACTTCCTGCGCGAGACGCACGACCTGCCGGAAATCGAGTCGATGATCCGCTATGAGCGCGGCCTGGGCCAGCTGCTGCGCCGCCTGCCCGGCCGCAAGATCCTGCTGACCAATGCGCCGCGCGATTACGCGCGCAAGGTGGTCGGGCATATGGGCATCGGCCGGCATTTCAGCGACCAGATCACCATCGAATCAATGCACGTGCATCGCCAGTTGCGTCCCAAGCCATCGCGCGTCATGCTGCGGCGGCTGATGCGCCGGAAGGGCCTGAACCCGCGCCGGTGTATCCTTGTCGAAGACACGCTGGATAACCTGCGTTCGGCACATGCGCTGGGCATGCGCACGGTGTGGGTGACGCAATACTTGCTGAAGCCGGGGAAAAAACCGGCATGGCTTGATGTCAAAGTAAAATCTGTCAGAAACTTAAAATAACTGGTCCAAAACCTATGGCAAGTACACAGCCCGGACAGCGCAAGCTGCAAATCCTCCAGGCACTGGCTGAAATGCTGGAGCATCCAAAAGGAGAAAAGATCACCACCGCTGCGCTGGCGCGCAAGCTGGATGTCTCCGAGGCGGCGCTGTACCGCCATTTCGCCAGCAAGGCCCAGATGTTCGAAGGCCTGATCGAGTTCATCGAGTCCACCGTGTTCGGCCTGATCAACCAGATCGCCGACAAGCAGGCGGACGGGCTGGCCCAGGCGCGCGACATCCTGGGCATGCTGCTGCATTTCGCCAGCAGCAACCCTGGCATGACACGGGTGCTGATCGGCGACGCGCTGGTCAATGAAGACGAGCGCCTGCAGCAGCGCATGAATCAGTTCTACGACCGCGTGGAACTGGCACTGAAACAGGCGCTGCGTGCTGCAGCGGCCGAAGGCCAGGCCCATGAGGCTGACGTCGCTGCCCGCGCCGGGCTGCTGGTCAGCTTCGTGCTGGGCCGCTGGCACCGATATGCCAAGAGCGGCTTCAAGTCGAATCCTTCGCAGGACGCTGCCGTACAGATTGCATTGCTGCTGAATTGAACTGCTTGACCTTCGCTTTGCTGGACGACGCTAGCGTCGATCCAGCCACCGGCGCTGGCCGGTTATCCCGCCTCTACACCGGACATCACGCTACCCTCGCCTGCAGCGACTTCTCCGGCTGGCCGGGCGTGTTGGCCGGCATGGAGCAGGCGCTCGCACGCGGCTTGCACGCGGTGCCGGTGCTCAGCTACGAATTGGGCCACCATATCGTGGGCGTCGAGCCGCGCGCTGCCGCACACGACGCGCCACCACTGGCGCAGGTATTGCTGTTCGAGCGCTGCGACGAGCTGTCGCAGTCGGAGGTCGCAGACTGGCTCGCAGCCCAGGCCGCAGCCGATAGCACACCGGCCGGCGTGGCCGCCATTCGCGCCAACGTGAGCGAAACGCAGTTCGTCGACGCCATCGAGCGCATCCGCGATTACATCGCCGCCGGCGACACCTACCAGGTCAACTACACCTACCGCCTGCATTTCGACGCCTTCGGTTCGCTGTTTGCGTTGTACCAGCGCCTGCGTGCCCGCCAGCCGGTGCCTTACGGAGCGCTGATCGGCTTTGACGATGGCCGCGCCGTGCTTTCGCTGTCGCCGGAACTGTTCGTGCGCAAGGGAGGCAGCACGCTGACGGCGCGCCCGATGAAGGGCACCGCCCCTGCTGCAGCCGACGAAACGGAAAACGCGCGCCGCGCCGCTGCCCTCGCGGCCGACCCGAAGAATCGCGCTGAAAACCTGATGATCGTCGACCTGCTGCGCAACGATATCGGCCGCGTGGCCGCTACCGGCAGCGTCGAAGTCCCGAAACTTTTCGAAGTCACCCGTTTCAGCAGCGTGTTGCAGATGACCTCCACCGTGCAGGCCCGCCTGCGCGACGACGTCACGCTGGGAGAGATCTTCAACGCGCTCTACCCTTGCGGCTCCATTACCGGCGCGCCCAAGAAGCGCACCATGGAAATCATCGCCGAGCTGGAACCCGAACCGCGCGGCATCTACACCGGCGCCATCGGCTGGTTCGCCCCGGATGGCGACTTCTGCTTGAACGTCCCGATCCGCACGCTCACGCTGCAGGCGGAGCAAAACGGCATCCGCAAAGGCGTGATGGGTGTCGGCGCAGGCATCGTCTACGACAGCGAGCCGCACGACGAATTTGCCGAATGCCAGTTGAAGGCCCGCTTCCTGACCGGCTTGTCGAACGATTTCGAACTGTTCGAAACCATGCATGCGACGCGCGAAGCCGGCCCGCGCCATCTGGAGCGCCACCTGCAACGCCTGGCGGCATCGGCACGCTATTTCGGCTTCGCCTGGGATGAGGCAGCCGCCCGAGCCTACCTCACCCTGGCTTGCCAGACCCTGCCCTCAGGCCAGGCGCACCGGCTGCGTCTTGCGATGAACAGCACCGGCGCCTTCGCCGTGCAGACCGGCGCGCTGTCGCCGCTGCAGGAGCCCGTGCGCGTACTGCTGGCAGACGAAGCCACAGACAGCAGCGACCTGTTCCTGCGCCATAAGTCCACGATCCGCGAGCGCTACGACGCGGCATGGAAGGCCGCCGACGCCCAAGGCGCCTTCGACAAGCTGTTCTTTAACGAGCACGGCGAGTTGACGGAAGGAGGACGCAGCAACGTCTTCATCCTCAAGGACGGCCTGTGGATAACCCCGCCTTTATCCAGTGGCATGCTGCCGGGCGTGATGCGTGCCGTGATCATCGATGCCTGGGGCGCACAGGAGCGCATCGTCACGCGGGACATGCTGTTCGCCGCTGAGGAAGTCGTGGTGTGCAATTCCCTGCGCGGCGCGATGCGCGCAAGCTTACAGGTCGATTAGCATTTCGAAGCCGCCATAGATCAGCCGTTTGCCGTCAAACGGCATCTTGGCGGGATCCATCATTTCCTTCATACGCGGGTCCGACATGACCTTCTCGTTGCAGGAGTCGCGTACTTCGCGCGAGGGATAGATAATCCACGAGAACACCACCACCTCGCCGTCCTCCAGCTTTACTGCTTGCGGGAAGGAAGTGTGAACGCCCACTTTGACATCGTCGGCGACGGTCTCGCGATACTCGATCGCGCCATATTCACGCCACACCTTGGCGCACTGGCGCGACATCTCCAGGTACGCATCCATGTTCTTGCTGGGGACCGGCACAATGAATCCATCGACATAAGCCATTTGAATCTCCTTGTGAAGTGAGCCCTCAGCTTATGCCGCACGATTGGCCATGACAAGGAAAGCACGCCGGTATGCGCCAGGCGTGGTTGAGGCAATGCGGCGGAAATGGTGGCGCAGCGACTCTTCCGAACCGAAGCCCGCCCGCTCGGCCACCTGGGCCAAGGCGATATCCGGCGACTCCAGCAAGTCCTTCGCAATCGCTACCCGCTCGCGCGCCAGCCATTCGACCGGCCCCATGCCGGTAGCCTCCTGGAACTGGCGCTGCAAGGTGCGCGGGCTCATGGCTGCGCGCTCGGCCATGCTGGCCACCGTATGCGGTTCGGCGGGATGGCTGCGCAGCCAGTCCATCAGGCGCGACAAACGGCCCTGCTCATCATGCGCCATGGGCCGCGGCAGGAACTGCGCCTGCCCGCCCTCGCGATGCGGGGCCACCACCAGCCGCTGCGCTACCATATTGCCGACCCGCGCGCCATAATCGCGCCGCACCAGGTGCAGCAGCATGTCCAGTCCCGCAGCCGATCCGGCCGAGGTAATGATCTGTCCCTCGTCGACATACAGGTCGTCCGCCAGCACGTGCACGCGCGGATAGCGGCGCCCCAGACGCTCGACGTAGCGCCAGTGCGTCGTAGCACGGCAGCCGTCCAGCAGGCCCGCCGCTGCGAGAATGAAAACGCCCGAGCAGATGGTGCACAGGCGCGCGCCGCGCGCATGGGCGGCACGGATCTGCGCCAGCAGGGCTTCCGGCGGCGCCTCATCGGCGTCGCGCCAACCGGGGATCACAATGGTATCGGCCCGTTCCAGCAGCGATGGATCGTAAGGCGCCTGCACCACGATGCCGCCCGCTGCGCGGATCGGGCCCGGCTCGACCGCGCAGACGGCAAAGTCGTACCAATCCACGCCCAGCTCCGGGCGGTCCAGGGCGAACAGTTCGACCGTGCAGCCGAATTCAAAGGTGCACAGGCCGTCGTAGGCCAGTGCGACGACCAGGTGTTTTTTCGCGCTCATGGCGCAATCTTAACGCAATATGGCATTCGCGCCACTGCCGCGCGAAGTCGCTGCGGCCGACAATGGAGTCACTTTCAACGCCACAGGAGAAACCAGATGCCATCCATCGTTACCGAAGTCGCTGCCGCCCCTGGCGCCGAGGCCCTCGTCCACTTTGAAGATTCGCTGCGTTTTGAAACGGATTGCTGGGATGTGCACAGCGTGATGGGCACCGCCCAGCAGGATTTCGTGCTGCTGGACGTGCGGGGAACGGAAAAGTATGCGGCCGGCCACGTGCCTGGCGCGGTGGATCTGGCACACCGCAAGATCATCGGCTCCAAGCTGGCCGAGTACCCGCCGGAGACCGTTTTCGTGACCTACTGCGCCGGCCCGCACTGCAACGGCGCAGCACGCGCGGCAATCCGGCTGGCCAAGCTGGGCCGCCCGGTGAAAATCATGACGGGCGGGATCACCGGCTGGTTGGACGAAGGCTTTGCCCTCGCCACGTCGCCGGTAGCCGCCGCCGCGTAATCAGCCTGCGAGGGCTTTCTCGAGCGCTTCAACCAGGGCCTTGTCGTCCGGCTTGACCTTGCTCGGGAAGCTCTCGACCACATTGCCCTTGCGGTCGATCAGGTATTTATGGAAGTTCCAGGCCGGCGCCTTGCCGGTCGCCTTGATCAGCTTCGCGTAGAACGGGTTCGGCGCGTCGCCCGACACCACTGACTTGGCGAACATCGGGAACTTCACGCCATAGGTGTTGTAGCAGAGGTCAGCGATTTCCTTGCTGCTGCCCGGTTCCTGCTTGCCGAAATCATTCGACGGGAAGCCCAGCACGACCAGACCTTTTCCCGCGTATTTCGCATACACTTCTTCCAGTCCTTTGTACTGCGGGGTAAAGCCGCAATAGCTGGCCGTATTGACGACCAGGATCACCTTGCCGGCGTACTGGCACAAGTCCTGCGGCGCATCGTCCTGCAGGCGGTTAAAGGACTGTTTCAGGATGGCGGGGCAGCTTGCGACCGGCGCATTGGCGGCAGTTGCGGCTGCTGGTTGCGAAGCAGGCGCCTGTGCGAAGGCGGCAGCGGCGCTCAGGCTCAGCGCAGACAGCGCTGCAAACTTGGTGAGGATAGATGGCATGGGTAGTCTCTTCCGGTTCGTTCGAATTTCCGATTGTATGACAATTGCCGGTTGCACGTTGGCGCTGGCAGCCACCGCAGCGCCGGCGCCGCTGCCGGCCATGAAGACGCAGCAGGTATCGATTTCAGGCTTGTCGTCGGGCGCCTTCATGGCGGTGCAATACCAGGTTGCCTATTCCGGCAGCGTGATTGGCGCGGGCATCATCGCGGGCGGCAGCTATTACTGCGCGCAAGGCAGCATGATGAATGCCATCGGCAGCTGCAAAGGCGCCGACGTGGCCGAACTGGCGGCAGTGACCCGCAAGCGCGCAGAAGCGGGCCAGGTGGATCCGGTGACGAAGCTCGCAGCACACCGCGTGTGGATGTTCTCCGGCACCCTCGACAAGCTTGTCCCTTCCGCCTCGATGGCCGACCTGGCAAAGTATTACGCGGCGTTCATCCCCGCGGCGCAAATCCAGTTCAAGAATGACCTGGCGGCCAGCCACGCCATGCCGACCGACAGCTACGGCAACAAGTGCGACGCCCTGGCCGCGCCATTCATCAGCAACTGCGGCTTCGACGCGGCCGGCAACCTGCTGCAATGGATTTACGGCCCGCTGAAAGCACGCGGTGACATTGCCGCCCCGGCGGGTAAGCTGCAGGAGTTCGACCAGTCCGAATTCCTCCCGGCGCCGACCACGCACGGCATGGCCAACACCGGCTATGTCTACATTCCGCCAGGCTGCGAAGCCGGCGGCACCGGCTGCAAGCTGCACATAGCCCTGCACGGCTGCATGCAGGACATTGGCACGCTCAAGGATACTTACGCGCGCCACGCGGGCTACAACGCCTGGGCCGACACCAACCGCATCGTGGTGCTCTACCCGCAAACGGCGGCAATCAGCCCGATGCCGAATCCGAAGGCATGCTGGGACTGGTGGGGCTACGACGATCCGGACTATTCGGTGCAGGGCGGCCGCCAGTTGCGCGCCATCAAGCGGATGGCTGACCGCCTGACGGGAGCGTGACCCGGAAGCAGGCGCCATGCTCGCCGTTCGGCAGGCACTCGACCTCGCCGCCGTGGCGGCGGGCGATCTGGCGCACTAGCGAGAGGCCGAGGCCCACGCCGCCCGCCTTTTCCGAAGCGCCAGGCAGCCGGTAGAAAGGTTCGAAAATCCGCTCGCGCTCAGCCGCCGGCACGCCCGGCCCGCGGTCGCATATTTCCAGCATGGTGCCGCCGCCAGCGCTGGCCAGCATCACGCTCATCTCTGCCTCGCCGCCATGCCGGCGCGCGTTCTCCAGAAGGTTGCGCACCATCCGACGCAGTAGCGTAGCGTCGCCACACACTGCTCCGGCAACGCCATCCAGTACCGCCCCTACCCGCGCGCATTCTTCCGCGACGATGCCGGTAAAGTCCACTTCTTCAATCGCTGCATGGTCTTGCGGAACCGCATCCAGCCGGCTCGCCAGCAAGACCTCGTCGATCAGTTGATCCAGTTCGGAGATACTGCGTGCCAATTCCTGGCGTATCGCCGGACTGGCGGAATCCTGCAGCAGCTCCACCGCCATGCGAATGCGGGCCAGCGGCGACCGCAGCTCATGCGATGCGTTGGCCAACAGGGACTTCTGCGCCCCCACCAGCGCCTCGATGCGCGCCGCCGAATCGTTGAAACTGGAGGCCAGCTGGGCCACCTCGTCCGCCCCATGCACATCCACGCGCGCGCCCAGGTCTCCCCTGCCCCAGGCCTGCACGCTGCCCTGCAGCTGCTCCAGCCGGCGCGTAATGCGGCGCACGACGGGATAGGCGCCCGCTGCAATCACGATCGCGATCATCAACAGCAGCATCGTCACCGCCACGGTGGCATTGCGCGGCATATGCCGCGGCGGCGCGAACCAGAAGTGGATGTAGCCGAACATCAGCACGGCCAGCACAATGCAGGCCAGCAGCGTCGCATAGATGCGCACATACATGCGCGAGCCGAAGTTACGCATCCTGCACCTTGGCGAAGACATATCCCGCGCCACGCACGGTGATGATGCGGCGCGGCGCCTTCGGATCATCCTCAATTGCGGCGCGCACCCGGCCCACGTGCACATCGATGGAACGGTCGAAAGGCTCCAGCGCTCCCCCCTTCAGCGCGTCGATCAACTGTTCGCGCGACAGCACTCGGCCGGCGCGCTGGGCGAAGGCCATCAACAAGTCGAACTGGTACGCAGTCAGCGGCCGCTCTGCGCCGTCGACACGCACGACACGCGCACCGGGGTCGATTTCTAGCCTACCGAAGCGCAGGAGCGGTTCGGCCGCCTGCGCCGCAGAACCGGCCAGCCCGGCCACCAGGCCGGCGTCAGCCAGTGCCGGGCGGCGCAACAAGGCTCGCAGTCGCGCCAACAGCTCACGCGGCTCAAAAGGCTTCGGCAAGTAGTCATCGGCACCAAGCTCCAGGCCGATGACGCGATCAAGCGGCTCCCCCTTGGCCGTCAGCATCAGCACCGGCAGGCTGCGCATCGGCTGCGGCATGTTGCGCAGGCGGCGGCAAACCTCCAGCCCATCGACGTCGGGCAGCATCAGGTCCAGGATCAGTGCGGAAAAGCTGCCTGCCGCGGCCTGCGTCAGCCGGTCCAGGCCGGCCTGCGCGGTTTCGGCATGCTCAACGTGCAGGCCATTCTGGGCCAGGTAGGTTTCAACCATGGCCGCCAGGCGCTGGTCGTCGTCGATGATGAGGACAAGGGGTTGGGACATGGTTGAGACTATAGCTTAATGGCTCCCCATGTGGCTCGTCGCCATCATATGCAGGGCGCCGTTGAATTTAGCGCGCTGTTCGGGCGTGAGGACTTCGGCGGCATCCATCGCAGCAGCCAGCACGCGGCGCGACATCAGGTCCATTTTTTTCATGTGGTCGGCCCGCAGGGTCTCCAGCGCGGCGCGGTCGATGGCTGGCTGCGCCAATTGCTTGTGCATCGCCTCGTGCCCCTCCTGTAACTGCAGGTGGATCGGCTTTACGTCATTGAAGCAGGCCCTGGCAATTTCAGTCAGGCGCGATTTCTGTGCCTCGGTAGCGTCGGGCAGGATGTGCGCCACCATGGTTTCGATGTGCTTATCCGCCTGGGCGGCATCCATCGTCCATGGACTGTGTGCACGACCGTGACCATGGCCGCTTCCATGGTCTGCGCCGGCATAGGCGGCGGTACCGCCCAGGGCGGCGACAACTGCGGCGATTGCGATCCAGGACTTCTTGTTCATGACATCTCCTAATAAGGGTTGGTGGGTATGGCCACTTTAGGGGGCACGCATGTCGCTTCGATGAGTCCTGCGTAAAGTTTTGTAAATCTGCGACAAATGTAAGGGTTTGTAATGACCGTCAACACACTGCTGAGTGAGCCCGTTTTCAGCTCAGTGACACAGGAAACAGTGCGCTACACAAGATCAACTAATAGTGAGGATTTAAAAATGAAAAAAGTCATCGCAACCATGATCGCCGGTCTGTTCGCAAGCGCCGCATTCGCACAACAAACTCCTGCCCCAGCAACCCCAGCGGTCCCGGAAGTAAAGGCTGAAGTGAAGGCTGAAGTCAAAGCCGAAGTCAAACAGGAAGTGAAGCAGGAAGTTCAGAAACCTGCCGCTGACAAGAAGTAATCAACTAATTAGCTAAACGATTTACATAATTTCTTCCAAAGGACACGCACCATGAAAAAGCCCATCGCTACCCTGATCGCCGGCCTGTTTGCTACCGCTGCTTTCGCTACCACTCCAGCCGCTCCAACCACTCCAGCGCCTGCAGCGGCTCCTGCGGCAGCCGTCGCAGCCACCAGCGCCAAGGCTGAGGCCAAGGTAGAAGCAAAAGTGGAAGCCAAGACCGACGCGAAAGTCGAGAAGAAAACCGAACACAAAGGCACGCACAAAGCCACCACCGCCGCGGCGCCAGCGCCTGCCGCAGCTCCAGCAGCCAAGTAATCCACGCTACCGAACTTAAAGACTACTCTTCCAAAGGACACACACCATGAAAAAGACTATCGCTACCCTGATCGCCGGCCTGTTCGCTACCGCTGCTTTTGCTACCACCCCGGTTGCTCCAACCACTCCAGCGCCGGCAGCGGCACCTGCGGCTGAAGCCAAGGCAGAAGCGAAAGCCGAAGCCAAAACCGGAGCAAAGGTCGAAAAGAAATCCGTGCACAAAACCGCGCACCAGAAGGCAGAAAAGCCCGTTGAAACCAAGTCTGAAGTGAAGGCGAGCCCGGCTGCGACCACGGCCGCGGCGCCTGCACCGGCTGCTGCACCGGCTGCAGCACCTGCTCCTGCCGCAACTCCAGCAGCCAAGTAATCTCCGCCAAATACTCAGCCCCCAAATTCGACTTAAAGGATTCATACCATGAAAAAGACCATCGCTACCCTGATCGCCGGCCTGTTCGCTACTGCTGCTTTCGCTACTACCCCGGTTGCGCCGGCCGCTCCGGCACCTGCAGCCGCTCCAGTTGCCGAAGCCAAGGTAGAAGCGAAAGTGGAAGCCAAGACCGACGCGAAAGTCGAAAAGAAGTCTGCGCACAAGGGCACCCACAAGAAGGCCGAGAAGCCTGCTGAAACCAAGTCCGAAGTGAAGGCGAGCCCGGCCCAAGCCACGGCCGCGGCGCCTGCACCGGCTGCAGCTCTAGCCGTCGCCAAGTAATCCCGTTTCCCCCGAGAGGCCTCTTCGACCGCGAAGAGGCCTCCCGTCAATTGCCCGTCATATTTCGAAAATACATTGATGTGCCGTTTAACATCAATGAGGCTTCAATATGACGAATCCTGGTTACACCCGCCGGCGCTTCCTGACCCACACCGGAGCGTTCACGGTAGGCACCGCAGCATTTGGGCTTTCCGCTTGCGGCTCCGGCAGCTCTCCTGCAGCACCGAACATCATTGCTGCCGAATCCGAGCGCCCCAAGCTGCCGTACGGATTTCAGATTGGCGACATCGCTGATGGCCGAGCAGTCGTTTGGTCGCGCTCCGACCGCCTTGCCCGCATGCGGGTCGACTTCGACACCACCGAAAGCTTCCTCAATCCCCGCCAAATCCTTGGTCCGACGGCGACGGAGGCGAGCGATTTCACCAGCCGTATTGAGTTGACAGGCCTGCCCTCCGGCGAAAAGATCTTCCTCCGCGTCTCCTACGACAGCGCCACCGACCTGAAAATCGGCAGCGAACTGGCGACCGGCAGCTTCCGCACGCTACCAGCGCCGGACGGCAAACGCCCGGTGCGTTTTGTATGGAGCGGCGACACCGCTGGCCAGGGCTGGGGCATCAATCCCGAATTCGGCGGCATGAAAATCTACGAGGCCATGCGTAAGCGCCAGCCTGACTTCTTTGTGCATAGCGGCGACAACATCTACGCCGACGGGCCAATCAGCGCTGAGGTAAAGGCTGAGAACGACCGCACCTGGAAGAATCTCGTGATCCCGGAAGTCTCGAAAGTCGCCGAAACGCTCAACGAATTCCGCGGCCGCTATCGCTATAACATGATGGACGAGAACATCCGCCGCTTCAACGCCGAAGTCCCGCAGATCTGGCAATGGGACGACCACGAAGTCACCAACAACTGGTCGGCATCGAAAGACCTGAGCGCCGATACCCGCTACACGGAAAAGAATATCCAGACGCTGATCGCCCGCGGCAAGCAGGCCTTCCTGGAATACGCGCCAATGCGCTGGGGCGACCAGCCCGAATCGCAGCGCGTCTATCGCCGCATTCCCTATGGCCCGCTGCTCGACGTGTTCGTCCTCGACATGCGTTCGTATCGCGGCCCGAACAGCGCCAACCTGCAGGCAATCGAGAGCGATGCAAGCGCCTTCCTCGGTCCTGCTCAAGTCACATGGCTCAAGGACTCGCTCGCTCAATCAACCGCAACGTGGAAGGTGATTGCCGCCGACATGCCGATTGGCCTGCAGGTCCCCGACGGCAAGGATGCCAGCGGCACTCCACGCTGGGAAGCCATCGCCAACGGAAACGATGGCGTGCCGCTAGGGCGCGAGATCGAAATGGCCGGCCTGCTGTGCGACATCAGGTCGATCAAGAACGTGGTGTGGATAACTGCCGACGTGCACTACTGCGCCGCACACTACTACGATCCGGCGCTGGCCCAATTCACCGACTTCTCGCCATTCTGGGAATTCGTTGCTGGCCCACTGAACGCCGGTACTTTCGGCCCCAATCTCCTGGACGCAACCTTCGGTCCGCAGGTCAAATTCCAGAAAGCGCCGCCCGCAGGGCAAGCCAATCTCTCAACGTTTGCCGGCTTCCAGTTCTTCGGCGAAGTGAATATTGACCCGCAGACGAAGGCATTCACCATCGACCTCCGCGACCTCGAAGGCGTTTCGGTCTACTCCAACACTTTGCCACCGGCCGCCTGAGCGAGCGGCTAGCCGCGCAGCGCCCGCTGCGCGGCGCGGTATCCCCACCACGACGCCTCTTCAAATACGGAAAACCCGCTTAAGTCCGAATGTGCAAACAGCACCGGGCCGTCCATCTCCCGTAGCGACTTCAAGCCCGCATCACTGCGGAAGCCGGGCACCGGTACCGCCATTGCATGGCCGCGCAAGGTGATATCCACGCGCTCCACGCAGCGTTCGAAATGCGCGCCATAGGCTGCCTTCAGGTCGATGCTCGCCAGCGCCAGCAACTCTTCACCGTTCGCCGCCGTCATCCATTTGCGTGCATCACGCGGATCGCGGTCGGCCAGCGCCACGTAGCTGGTAAAGACCGTCTTCTCCGGTGGCGCCACGCGGATGTCCTGGTGCGTCGAGACCACATAGCCCAGGCCCATGGTCCCGTGCACCACGTTATCCCAGGATAACGGCACCGCCGGCAGCTCCTGTGGAAAACGCTTCATCAGGAAATTCGCCACCATCCATGGCGCGTGAATTTGCTTGTGGACATCCGGCATGTTTTCCACAACCCTTGCCGCGACATGCAGCGGCATCGCGGAGATGACGCGGCGCGCACGGATCGTGAACGTGCGCGGCACACCGCGTTCGAGCGCAAAGCAAAGCACTTCCACGCCCCGCCCCTGGCCCGTGCCGCCGCTGGCGTTGTCCACCCGCACACGCACCGCGCTGCCTGCGAGCCGCTTGGGCCGCGCGAGCCGTTCCATTCCACTGGCCAGCGCCTGCAGCCCCTCCGGCCAGGTCAGCCAGGCGCCCTGCTCCGCGTTCTCCGCTTCGCCGCCGCGGCCGCAGAAATAGTGCAACCCCGCCCAGGCGGAGACCGCATCAAGTCCCGCGCCGTAATCATCGCGACAGCAGTAATCCATGTACCACAGCAAGGAAGGCGCCCGATAGCCATGCTGCGCAAGCCAGGCGCCAAAGCTCATGGCATCGAGCTGCGCCGCTTCCGCATCCGCCGACGAATGCTCGCTGGGGAAAGTGAACCTGCGCCTTCCATCCTCGCCGACCGCGCTGCGCAACACCTCCACCTGCGCAAAGAAACGCTTATGCTCGGCCAGTTCGGCATCCGGCACCCCCTCATGCGGCAAAACGCCTTCTTGCCAGACGCCATTGAACAGCAACCGGTCTTCCGGTGCGTGCAACACAAATCGCTCATCGTAGTAAGGCTTGCGCGCTGTTGCGCCACGCTGGATTATCCCCAGGTCCGCCAGCAATTCGCGCACATGGGAGCATTCTTCCGTGGGAAGCGGCAGGTAATGCGCGCCCGTTGGATAAGCCAGCGAACCAAAGCGCCCGCCGGCCGCGTTGCCATAAGGCTCCGGACCATCGAGCATCAGGAAGTCATCTTGTTCCCGCTTGCGCAATTGCCAGGCCGCTGTCAGCGCCGCCACACCAGAGCCGAGTATCAGCACATCGGTCGTCAGCGACTGCGACGGCGCGGGCAGGAGTTTGCGGTCGCGCAGGAAGTGCCCCTCCTCTCGGCCGGGTGCATTCACTGTCGGCGTAATCTCCTGCCAGCGCAGGTATCCTGCAACACTGGCCGCAGCAGTGGCGCCGCTGGCAGCGGCCCAGGCCAGGAAAGAACGACGCAGCATCAGCGAATCACCCTGCGCCAGTCCTGCTCGAATTCGTGCACCAGCGATTGCGTGTTAAGCCGATTTGGCGCCATCGGCAGCGGTTTCATATCCGGCGGGAAGTCGAACATGGCTCGCGTGGTATCCGCGTTCAGGAATCGCATGGGCAGCTTGTACGATTCAGGCGGCCGGTAGTCGAGCTGTGGCGAAGCCATGATGAAGCCCCACTCGCCAAAGGACGGCACATACAGGTGATATGGCCAGGTGCGCATTCCGACATCGCGCAGCGTCGCATCCACCGTCCAGTAGGCATGCGGTGCAAAGTACGGCGAAGTCGCCTGCACCACCACCAATCCGTTGGCTGCAACATGCTTCTTCAGCATGCCGTAGAACGGCACCGAGTACAGCTTGCCCAACGCGAAACTGGAAGGGTCGGGGAAATCGACGATCGCCGCATCGAACATCTCCTGGCCCTGTTGCAACCAGATCGCCGCATCGGCATTTACCACGGTGACGCGTTTGTCGCGGAAAGAGCCCTCGTTCAGCGCCACCAGCTCATCGCGCGTGGTAAAGGCAGCCGTCATGGCCGGGTCCAGGTCCACCAGCGTCACGTGCTCCACCTGTGGATAACGCAAGACCTCGCGCAATGCCAGCCCATCCCCGCCGCCCAGGATCAGCACGCGCTTGGCCCAAGGCAGCGCCCCCATCACCGGATGCACCAGCGCTTCGTGGTAGCGGTACTCGTCGCGCGAGGAAAACTGCAGGTTGCCGTTGATGTACAGGCGCAGGTCATCCTTCCACTTGGTGATCACCAGGCGCTGGTACGGCGTGCTGGTCGAGTACACGATTTCGTCGCCAAACAGCCCATGTTCACCCCAGCCGGTCAGCCGGTCGGCGCCGCTGAAACCGACCACCAGCGCCAGCATCACGGCACTGGCGCGCAGCAAACGTCCCGTCACGTTCGCCAGCTCTGTGCGAAAAACGACAATTGTCCACAGGGCCACTGCGATATTCAGCATCCCGAACAGGAAACCGGTGCGCACCAGGCCAAGCTGCGGTGCCAGCACCAGCGGAAACAACAGCGACACAGCCAGCGCGCCGAGGTAATCGAAAGTCAGCACGCGGCTCACCAGTTCGCTGAATTCGGTCTGGCGCGAGTTCAAGGCGCGCATCACCAGAGGAATCTCCATGCCCACCATGGCCCCCACCAGGAATACCATGGTGTATAGCAGGGTGCGGAACGGCGCCGACGCCCAGGCAAACGTCATGAACAGCACGGCAGCGGACAGGCCGCCGATCAGGCCCACCGCCAGTTCAATGTCGACGAAGCGGGCCAGCACGTCTTCGTCTTTCACATACTTGGAAAAATGCGCCCCGACACCCATCGCGAACAGGTAACAGCCGATAATGGTGGAGAACTGCAGCACGGAATCACCCAGCAGGTAGCTGGAAAGTGCGCCGGCGATCAATTCATAGGCAAGTCCGCAGGACGCGACGACGAAGACTGAAACAATGAGAATCTTTTTGGTCATTTGGATGCTTTTGTTCTAATATGTTTCTTTTGCTACAAGCATGTCACTTTAACCGGGGATCGACGTGAACGCCATCCTAAATTATCTGGTCCACCTGGCGCTGGCCGCCTTGTTGTTGGTAGTCTTCTTCAAAGCCTATACATGGATGACGCCGTATGACGAAGTCAAACTGATCCGGCAGGGCAACCATGCCGCGGCGCTGTCGCTGGGCGGCGCCATGCTGGGTTTTTCGATGACCATCGCATCGAGCATCCTGCATACCTACAATTGGCAGCAGTTCCTGGCCTGGGCCTTTGGCGCGATGATCGTGCAAGCGCTCGGCTACGCCATCACGACACGCTGCCTGAAAATGGCGCAGGACCAAATTGAGGCCGACAACAGCGCCTTCGGCGGCCTGCTCGGCACTATTTCGCTTTCCATTGGCGGCATCAATGCCGCCTGCATTTCCTAAGAGGTCACATCATGGGTATCGGCAGCTTTATCAAGAAGCAGTTTATCGACGTACTGCAGTGGAACGAGGACACGGAGGGCGTGCTGTCCTGGCGCTACCCGATGCAGGATTTCGAGATCCAGAACGGCGGCGTGCTGATCGTGCGTGAATCGCAGGTTGCAGTATTCGTCAACGAAGGCCAGATTGCCGACGTGTTCGGCCCCGGCACCCACAAGCTCACCACGCAAAACCTGCCGCTGCTGACCAACCTGAAGAACTGGGACAAGCTGTTTGACTCCCCGTTCAAATCGGATGTGTATTTCTTCAGCACCCGCGTGCAGACCGGCCGCAAGTGGGGCACCCCGCAGCCGATCACGATCCGCGACAAGGATTTCGACATGATCCGCGTGCGCGCCTTCGGCATGTACTCCTACCGCGTGGCCGATCCGCGCAAATTCTTCACTGAATTGAGCGGCACCCGCAACATCTACACCCGCGACGACGTGGAAGACCAGCTGCGCGGCATCCTGCTGGCCTCCATGGCCAACTCGCTGGGCGCCTCGCAGATCGCCTTCCTCGACATGGCGGCCAACCAAGCCCTGATGGCGCAGGAAGTCAAAGGCGGCCTGGCCGACGCGTTTGCACGCTACGGCATCGGCCTGGATGAATTCAACGTCGCCAGCGTCAGCCTGCCGGAAGAACTGCAAGCCGCGCTGGACGAACGTATTTCCGCCGGCATGAAGGGCGGCATGAGCGACGCCAAGATGACTGGCTTCACCAAGTACCAGGTAGCGCAATCGATCCCGCTGGCTGCCGGCAACGAAGGCGGCCTGGCTGGCATCGGCGCGGGCCTGGGCGCCGGGCTGACCGTCGGCCAGGTGATGGGCCAAGCCATGGGCCAGGCGCTGAATCCGGGGGCCACGCAGGCTCCGGCTGCAGCGCCAGCGGCTACCGCCGCGCCAGTGCAGGAATCGATCGAAGACCGCCTCGGCAAGCTGAAAGCCCTGCTGGACAAGGGCCTGATCTCGCCGGCCGATTACGACGCCACCAAGGCTGAACTGCTCAAGAAACTGATCGGATAAGCCAGGCCGCATGCAAACAGTTTCCTGCCCTAGCTGCGGCGCAGAGGTCAACTTCCGCTCGCACGCCTCCGTCATGGCGGTGTGCGAGTATTGCAACACGCGCGTACTGAAAGAAGCCGGCGCGGTCAAAGACCTGGGCAAGATTTCCTCCGTGCTGGAGGACTATTCCCCGATCCAGGTCGGCACCAGCGGCGTGCTGGGCGGCCGCAATTTCAATGTCGTGGGCCGCATCCAGCTGCGTTACGACGCGGGCATGTGGAACGAGTGGTTCATCGTCTTCGATGACGCCACCAGCGGCTGGCTGGGCGATGCGTCCGGCCAGTACACAGTGACCACGCTGCGCAAGCCCGATGCGCAGTTGCCGGCCTTCGGGGATATCCAGCCGGGCAAGCCCTACCAGTTGGTGGGCGCTCGCTATATGTCGGCCGACGTCAGGACTGCGCAGTGCATCGGCGGCCAGGGTGAACTGCCGTTCAAGGTAGGCGACGGCTGGGAGGCGAAAGTCGCCGACTTCCGGCGCGCCGATCATTTCATCACCCTCGATTATTCCGACGAGGGCCCGCCGCAAATGTTTACCGGCGTTTCGGTCACGCTGGAAGCCATGCAGGCCCAGTTGCTTCGCGATGTGGAGGAAATCAAGCGCACCAGCGGCCGTTACCGCGGCAAGCTCGATGCGCTGGACTGCCCAAACTGCGGCTCCCAGATCAAATACCTGCCCGGCCTGACGGCAAACCTGGTTTGCCAGGCATGCCAGACCGAGATCGATGCCGCGAGCCCGAAGGCCGAAGTCATCGCTATCGGCCAGCGGCAGGAGAAGGAGTACTTCACGCTCCCACTGGGCGCTTCCGGCAAACTGGGCAACCAGGACTTTACCGTCATCGGCGTGATGCGCCGGGCCGACGACGAAGGCAGCGGCTGGACCGAATACCTGTTGTACGGTAGCCGGAACGGCTTCACCTGGCTGGTCGAAACGGCAGATGGCTGGTCGCGCGCCAACGTCATGGATCAGTGGCCGGACGCCAAGGAATTGGATTCGCAAACGGTCACCTTCGACAAAGCCGACTACAGCAAACTGTATGACTACAACTCTGTCGTCACCTACGCGGCAGGCGCCTTCAATTGGCGCGTGCAAGTGGGCGACCACACCCACGTCTACGAATACAAGCGCCAGCAGGTAACGCTGGCGGCCGAACTGACGACCACTGAACTTGGCTGGTCGCGCTCAGCCCCGGTGGCGTGGGACCAGCTCAAAGCCTGGTTCGGCGACGCCGTCAAAGGAGAGGACAAGACCAGTGGCGAGGTTGCACAGGATTTCAGCAAAGGCCGCTACAAGCGCTCAGCCAAGAACTGGATGATTGGCATCCTGGCGCTGAATGCCATTCCGTTGCTGTTCAATTTCGGCGGCACCATTGGCGTCACCATTCTGGCCTGCCTTTCGCTCTACCTGCCGGCGCTGGTGCTGGACGCAATCGACGACCAAACAAAAAAATGAATAAATTCTTCGGCTACGCCCTGGTGGTGAGCATGTTCAGTGTCGGCACCAGCTGGATTAACTTTATCAAAGAGCCTTCATCAAGCAGCGGCGGCCGCGGCAGCAGCTGGTCTTCCAGCTCAGGGAGCTGGGGCGGTGGCGGCGGAGGCCATAAGTGAGCATTCACCAACCCAGCGGCACGCACCTGCTGGCCGACATGTCCGGCATCGAGCCGGGCTTGCTGGCGGACTGCGCGAAGATTGAGCAATTGCTACGTGGCGCGGCGACGGCAGCCGGCGCACAAGTGCTGCACAGCCACTTCCACAGCTTCGGCAGTGGCCTGGGTGTGACCGGCGTGGTGCTGCTGGCCGAGTCCCATATCTCGATCCACACTTGGCCGGAAAACGGCTTTGCGGCCGCCGACATCTTCATGTGCGGCGCTGCCCAGCCACACCTGGCGCTGGAAGTGATCGAGGAAGCGCTGCAGCCCGAATGCTCCGAAGTCCGTACCGTCGATCGCGAGCCACCACATTGACTTGCCCTGCCGCTGGTGCGACACTGGCGGCTTTCCCACCAACCTGACAGGAGATTTGCCATGCGTTCGTTTGATCTTGCCCTCCTGTCGGCTGCCTGACCTTCAGCGTTTGAGCTAGAGCGCCCGGCCGGGCGCCGACA
Organism: Pseudoduganella sp. S-14; assembly: GCF_049913285.1. GTDB lineage: Bacteria > Pseudomonadota > Gammaproteobacteria > Burkholderiales > Burkholderiaceae_D > Rugamonas. The sequence goes on along the minus strand of NZ_CP183991.1, from coordinate 395,138 downwards.
TTTCCAGACTAATCCTGCTTGCCGCGCCGCGCGTGGCTGGCCGTGTTCACCCATGGAAAACGCTCATCATGATCGACTTCGACTACGAAGCTTTACGCAGCATCGGACTTAACAACACCATCATTTCTCGCCTGGCCGAGGCACCTGCCGGCCGCCTGTACCGCATCACCGAATTTCAACGCGACCGCATCAGCCTGCACGACGGCGCGGCCGAAATTCATGCTCGCGCCCTGCCCCGCCTGCTCGCCGAAACGCCGCTTTGCGTTGGCGACTGGGTGATCGCGCAAGCAAACTCCTTGAACGAGGTGTGGATAAATCATCGCTTATCCCCAATGAACCAGTTCACCCGCGCCGACTCGCCGCCCATAGCGAGCAATATCGACACCGCCTTGCTGGTCATGGGCCTGGACGGCGATTTCAATTTGCGCCGCATCGAACGCTACCTGGCGCTGGCTGCGGCTGCCGAAGTCACGCCGCTGATCATCCTCAGCAAGCTCGATCTCTGTACCGAAACGGAGAGCCGCGTGGCTGCGCTGACGGAACGTCTGCCGCCGCGCACGCAATTCCTGTTGGTGAACGGCACGAATGCTGAATCCGTGCAGCAGCTGGATCCGTGGCTGGGGCCCGGACAAACAATCTGCCTGCTCGGTTCTTCCGGCGCCGGCAAATCAACCCTGACCAATGCCCTGGCTGGAGCAACGCAGGAAACCGGCGGCGTTCGGCGCACGGACCATCGCGGCCGGCATACGACAACCGCCCGGTCGATGCATTTCTGCGCTTCCGGCGCCTGCATCATCGATACGCCGGGCTTGCGCAGCCTGAGCCCGGAATCCTTGTCGTCGGCTTTCGACGATATCGAATCGCTGGCTGCCGCCTGCCAATTCCGCGATTGCCGGCACGAAGGCGAACCGGGCTGCGCATTGCTGGGACAGGTGGACCCCGACCGCCTGCACAATTTCCACAAGCTGCAGCGCGAGGTGCGCCGCAACCAGCAAACCGCGCTGGAACGGATTGCTGAACGGCAGAAATGGAAGTCGCTGATGAAGTCGGCCGCTGCACGCAGCCGGCAAAAGCGCAGCTAGCTTAGCTGTACGGTGGCCTCGATATTGTTGCCATCGAGGTCGATAATGAAGGCGCTGTAGAAATTTGCATCGCTGACGCGTGGACCCGGTGGGCCGTTGTCTTCGGCTCCCAGGTCCATCGCCGCATGGTAGAAGGCGTTCACGGCATCCTGGTTCGGCGCGGAAAACGCCAAATGAATGGGACTACGCGAAGGCTCATGCCCGTTCTCCCAATAGCTGGGAATCTCCGCGCCGACCCACAAGAAAGGATGGCCGGTAGCAGAAGCATAAATGGCCCAGTCCAGGTCGGTCACCGCACGCCGAATCCCGAGGGGCGCCAGGCAAGCGTCATAGAGCGCCGCGCTGCGTACGAAATCCGAAACGACGATACCGAGATGGTGGATCATGGCTGCCTCCCATCGCTACTTTTAGTTTAAGACTAGCACCGCGACTGGGCGGGTGGCGCACCACTCAGCCAGCCGGTCGGGTAAACTGTCATGACTAAACACAAGAGGTTTCACACCATGCGCAAAGCCGCGCCACTCGCCCTGCTACTCGCCCTCGCCGGCTGTGGCGATAGCTATACGCCCGCGTCGCTGTACCAGGCCACGTCCCCTGATTGCAGCACGCCGGTAGACGCCGATACCTTTGAACTGCCGCGTGGTATCACGGTGGCGGCCACCACCGTCTTGCCGCAACCTGCCGAAGGCGGCATGGAAATCGGGGTCAACTACATGCTGCCCCGCACCACCCAGGTCCACTTTGCCACTGCCCACTTCCAGGTCAGCCAGCCGAAAGGCCCGCTGATTGAAAACGCGACCGTGCTGAGCGTCTACCAGCGCCCGACCAACGGCAAGCCCGAGATGGTGGAAATCGTCAACGGCGTGCCGCTGGTGCTGTTCGCCGTCGGCACCAGCGACGACACCCAGTTCCGCTACCGGCTGATCATCAAGGGCAAGATGCCAAAGCGCTTCGACCTGACCCCGCCGGACGTGCTCATTGGCGGCAAGCGCTACGTGTCCCGCACCTTCACCTACCGCTGGTTCGAGGACAAGCAAGCCTACGGCATGTGCCATTGACCCCGTCTGCGCGCACCGGATTTCAATCTCCTGACACCAATGCGTTCTGTGGCTGAACCAGGTTCAGGTACATGGGATCGCAGCGCCGTGGATAGCGCGCGCAGCCGGGCTGCACAGGTACAGGATCACGTCGGCCAGTGCTTCTGGCGGAACCCATTTGCTGCGGTCGGCATTCGGCATGGCAGCACGGTTGTCCGGCGTATCGATGGTGCCGGGCAGGACGCAATTGACGTTGATGCCGTGACCACGCAGCTCGGCCGACATTGACTCGGTCAGCCGAATTACAACGTCCTTGCTGGCACAGTAAGCACCCATATTCGCCATGCCCTGCCGCGCAGAGCCGGAAGCGATGTTCACGACCTTGCCGCCCAGCCCGTCCAGCATGCCGGGCACCACCGCCGCGACCGTATTGCGCAGGCTGCGCACATTGAAATCGAACAGCTCGTCCCATTGCGCATCCGTCGTCGCATGCACGGGCGTACCCATCGCAAACCCGCCCGCAATATTGCACAGCACATCGATACGGCCGAAGCGTTGGACAGCGGCATTTGCGGCGGCAGCGACAGACGCGGCATCGCGCAGGTCGGCCACCGCCAGCATGCGCCGTGCGCTGGCAGGACCACAAGCGCTTTCCAGGCGCGCTGTTTCGCGTCCGATCAAGACAGTGTTGGTTCCTGCATCATCGAATGCCCGCGCAACAGCGCTGCCGAGGGCGCCCGCTGCGCCGGTGATCAAGATCGTGGTCATGGCATCTCCTCTATGTTGCGTACGCAGGTGCGCACGTGTCTAAAGTGGGCGTTCAACCTGGCCTGAAAGAGACAAAAGGCAGCCAAGCTGCCTTAATAATTCACCAGGTTTCATCCTGTTTGGATACACGCTGGAAAGGTCTGATAAGGAGCTGGTTGATAAATTTATGGTAGAAGAGTTGATGTAAGTGGTAACCGATGCTCCGTTTCAACTGTACACCTTGTCTTTCGGACTCGAGATTGGAGAACTGTGCGTGCTCGGAGAGGCCCACGCAATAAGGCACAACCGCTTTGATTGTCACAAAGTCCCGGTTAAATACAGCCCAGTCATCGGCCACTGCCCATACCGGGTAGAGATTGTCGAGTAGCTGCTTCGCGGCGGCGCGCGTAACGAAATAGCCATTTGCGCGAATCGGCGTGCCGTAAATGTCGGCTACCATGTATTTTTCATCGAGGCGCCGGGTCTTTCTATTCTTGTATTTCCGCACATGATTCAACAAGAAAACGACCGGTTCGGTACTGGCATATTCGCGTTGCAGCCCTGATAAAACAGCGGGCAGATCCTGGCTTAGTAGCGCGTCATCTTCCAGCACCAGCGCATACTGCATGCCTTCTTCAAGCATTTTCCGATAAGTGAACACATGGCTAAGCGCGCAGCCAATCTCGGAAGGCGTCAGGTCATGCGACAGCTCAATGGCACGGCGCTTATCGTAGTGCTGCGCCAGTTCTTCCGGCGTTAAAAACTTGCCGTAGACGGCACTGAAGATCGTGTAGGGGATGCCGGCTTTTTCAAGTTGCCGTGAGATGTACTCCCGCCTCTCGACATCCTTCTCGAGATTGATAACGAAACATCCAACTTCATTTCTCATAAATTAACTCCGATGGCAGCGGAGACTTGATACTTTTCTCCAGTTCCTCTTGCCTGTTGATGACTAATGCCGACAGGGCCGCCACGCTGATGATGTAGAAGTCGCTGCACAGGTTCGAATAGAACATAGTCTCGGTCAGGCCAAAGGCTAAGAACGCCATGCTGGTGGCCAGCCCCATGCCGGCTGCTATGCGTTGCTGCGAGTCTGCGCTCCGCAAGAACTTTTTAAACCACAGGCCAGGTACAAGATAGAGTGCCAGTAAGGCAATGGCACCAGGTGTTCCCAGCGTCGCCATGAAGTGCAAAAAGTCATTGTGAGAATGGAGTTGCATTCCCGCTTGCGGTGTAATTACCCTGTCCCTTGCCAATCTTCTCAGCGTTTCCTCATATGGCGCAGTGCCAACGCCGAAAACTGGATTCTCCCGGAATATGTTCCAGGAAGCTTGCCAGAGCTGCAGGCGGATGCCGATCGACGTTTCAGCTTTCGGCTGTTCGGCATAATGTACGGTTTCGGAATAGGCGAGTTCGATCCGCGTTTTCGTGTAAGGCAAAGAAACCATCGCCGCGGCAAGCAGCAACATCGAAACAACCGATATAACGATCTTACGGCGATTGTGCATGCCCTGCTTAAGCGACACGGCAATCAGAATGAAGACGGGAACTGCGATCCAGCTACCACGAGTGCCCGACATATAGGAGGCAACGACACTCAATACGCACGCCCCTACTTTGATCGCCAACGGTGCGATTTCGTCTCGCGTATTCCATCCAATGGAAAGCAAAGCCATGCATCCCATCAGCAGCGTCAGGTTCGAGAACAGAATGAACGGGTTTGCGATGATGCCGCCAGGGCGTTCGCTCACTCCATAGGTCGTCCAGATCAACGCGATCGAGCAGAGCACAGCCCCAATTACCCAAGACCACTGAAGAATACGGAGCTTATCGCTCGATAGTAGTAAGAACACCCAGAGCAAAAGCGGAAATACGGCAAGTTGCAGCCCTTTTTCAAAAGGCTTGAACACGAATGCGCCATGTGCAGCTTGATTAAGCAGGACTGCGATGAGCATGCCCGCCATTGCAAGATGAATACACCAATATTTCTTTAAGATGTCACGAAATGACTTCCCGCCCGGCTTTATCCCAAGCGCAAGGCCGCCAACAGAACACAATAGCAGCACGTAGAAGTTGAAACGCCGGCCGACGGGCAAGATCAACAACACGGTGGGGAAAGACACTAGGAGTACGCTGAGAAGACGGTGCAGCTGGGATGTCTTTGTACTAATCATTTACGGTATTGGGGCGTCCACAAAAGGCGCCAGTGTTAGGCTTTGCTTGAGACAGGGATTATACAGAGTCCGATGCAGCGAACCTCATAATCTGGCCCTGGCGCGCGGAGCCGATCTGGTTGGCCGATTCCAGGCAGTCTGTAGAAAACAAAAAGGCAGCCGAGGCTGCCTTTTCATTGCGACGAGAAGAAGGGATCAGCCCTTGATCTTGCGCAGTTTTGCGATCGCTGCCAGCTGGCCGATAGCCGCCGCCAGTTCCGCTTGTGCTTTCGCGTAGTCGATGCCGGTCTGCTTGTTCGCCAGGCTTTCTTCCGCCAGTTTCTTGGCAGCTTCAGCTTTGGCTTCATCCAGGTCGTGACCACGGATCGCGGTGTCAGCCAGGACCGTCACGGCGTTTGGCTGCACTTCCAGCAGGCCGCCGGCGACGAAGACGAACTCTTCTTCAGCCTGGCCTGGGATCTGGATGCGCACCGCGCCCGGACGGATACGGGTGATCAGCGGGGTGTGCTTAGGGTAGATACCCAGCTCGCCCTGCTCACCCGGCAACGCCACGAAAGTCGCTTCGCCCGAGAAGATCTGCTCTTCGGCCGAAACCACATCAACGTGAATAGTGTTTGCCATGTTTATCCTCTGTAGCTATAGCGGCCCCGATGAGGAGGCCGCTACGACAATCGAATTAGCCCAGTTTCTTGGCTTTTTCGATGGCTTCTTCGATGGTACCAACCATGTAGAAGGCCTGTTCTGGCAGGTGGTCCAGTTCGCCGGAAGCGATCATCTTGAAGCCCTTGATCGTGTCTTTCAGCGAAACGTACTTGCCTGGGGAACCGGTAAACACTTCAGCAACGTGGAACGGCTGGGACAGGAAACGCTGCATCTTACGAGCGCGTGCCACGACCAGCTTGTCTTCCGGAGCCAGTTCGTCCATACCCAGAATCGCGATAATGTCGCGCAGTTCTTTGTAGCGCTGCAGGGTGCCCTGTACGGCGCGTGCGGTAGCGTAGTGCTCTTCGCCCACGACCAGCGGGTCCAGCTGGCGGGAAGTCGAATCCAGTGGGTCAACCGCAGGGTAGATACCCAGTGCAGCGATGTCACGGGACAGAACGACGGTGGAGTCCAGGTGACCGAAGGTGGTCGCTGGCGACGGGTCGGTCAAGTCATCCGCTGGAACGTACACGGCCTGGATCGAGGTGATCGAACCGGTCTTGGTGGAGGTGATACGCTCCTGCAGACGGCCCATCTCTTCAGCCAGGGTAGGCTGGTAACCCACTGCGGAAGGCATACGGCCCAGCAGAGCGGAAACTTCGGTACCGGCCAGGGTGAAGCGGTAGATGTTGTCCACGAAGAACAGAACGTCACGGCCTTCGTCACGGAAGGACTCAGCGATGGTCAGGCCGGTCAGCGCCACGCGCAGGCGGTTGCCAGGTGGTTCGTTCATCTGACCGTAAACCATGGCCACTTTGGAGTTGGCTGGGTTTTCCAGGTCAACCACTTTGGCGTCAGCCATTTCGTGGTAGAAGTCGTTACCTTCACGGGTACGCTCACCAACACCGGCGAACACGGACAGACCCGAGTGCGCTTTAGCGATGTTGTTGATCAGTTCCATCATGTTCACGGTCTTGCCCACACCTGCACCGCCGAACAGACCAACCTTACCACCCTTAGCGAATGGGCAGACCAGGTCAATCACCTTGATGCCGGTTTCCAGCAGGTCTTGGGATGGGGACAGTTCGTCGTAAGCAGGCGCTACGCGGTGGATCGAAGCAGTCTGCTCGTGGGAGACAGGACCGCATTCGTCGATCGGGTTGCCCAGCACGTCCATAATACGGCCCAGGGTAGCTTTACCCACTGGAACCATGATTGGTTTGCCGGTGTTCTGAATCATCATGCCGCGACGCAGACCGTCGGAGGAGCCCAGAGCAATGGTACGGACAATGCCGTCACCCAACTGCTGTTGCACTTCCAGGGTCAGCTCGGAGCCTTCCATCTTCAGCGCGTCAAAAACCTTAGGCATCGCGTTGCGTGGGAACTCAACGTCCACCACAGCGCCGATACACTGAACGATTTTGCCATCAGCCATGTTCGTTCCTTCAAATATAGTTAAATTCGTTTAAACCGCTGCCGCACCGGCGACGATTTCAGACAGTTCTTTGGTAATTGCAGCCTGGCGGGTCTTGTTGTAGACCAGCTTCAGCTCACCAATCACGTTGCCGGCGTTGTCCGATGCGGACTTCATCGCCACCATACGCGCCGATTGCTCGGATGCCAGGTTTTCAGCAACGGCCTGGTACACCAGCGCTTCAATGTAGCGCTCGAGCAGTTCGTCGATCACGGAAGCTGCGTCTGGCTCGTAGATGTAATCCCAGTTGTGGGACTTGTCATCGGCCTTCATCTTGTCCGCGGTCAGCGGCAGCAGCTGCTCGACCATCGGCTCTTGCTTCATCGTGTTGATGAACTTGGTGTAGCACAGGTAAACGGCGTCCAGTTTGCCTTCCTGGAATTTCTCCAGCATCACTTGCACCGGGCCGATCAGCTTTTCCAGATGCGGCGTATCGCCGATCTGGGTAGCTTGTGCGACCACGGGTACACCGATGCGGTTCAGGAAGCCCAAACCTTTGTTACCAATTGCGACTGCTTCAATCTTGTTGCCTGCAGCTTCCAGCTCGCGGGTCTTGTTGGTCACCATACGCAGAACGTTGGTGTTCATACCACCGCACAGACCTTTGTCGGTCGTCACGATGATAAAGCCCACAGCCTTGGCTTCCGTACCGGCTTCAGCCAGGAACGGGTGCGTGTACTCTGGATTGGCGTTAGCCAAGTTCGCAGCGATATTACGAATCTTGTCACTGTAGGGACGGGCGGCGCGCATACGGTCCTGCGCTTTGCGCATTTTCGATGCAGCGACCATTTCCATCGCCTTGGTGATCTTCTTCGTATTCTCTACGCTCTTGATCTTGCCACGTATCTCTTTACCTACTGCCATGATCCTTCTCCTTTGCGTGGTGGCCCGTTGCCGGGCCACCGTGTATTAGTTTGCGAAGGATTTCTTGAACTCGGCAATGGCGGCCGACAGCGCAGCTTCGCCGTCTTTGTCCAGTTGCTTGGTTTCTTCGATCTTGGCCAGCAGAGCGGAGTGCTTGGTCTTCAGGAACGAGTGCAGTTCGGCTTCGAAAGCCAGCACGCGCTTGACAGCGACGTCGTCCAGGAAGCCCTTGTTCACTGCGAACAGGGAAGCGCCCATCAGGGAAATCGACAGTGGCGAGTACTGAGCCTGCTTCAGCAGTTCGGTCACGCGGGCACCGCGGTCCAGCTGCTTACGGGTCGATTCGTCCAGGTCGGAAGCGAACTGCGCGAACGCAGCCAATTCACGGTACTGTGCCAAGTCGGTACGGATACCGCCGGACAGGTTCTTGATGACCTTGGTCTGGGCAGCGCCACCAACGCGGGACACCGAGATACCTGCGTTAATCGCAGGACGGATACCGGAGTTGAACAGCGAGGTTTCCAGGAAGATCTGGCCGTCGGTAATCGAAATCACGTTGGTTGGAACGAACGCGGAAACGTCGCCAGCCTGGGTTTCGATGATCGGCAGAGCGGTCAGGGAACCGGTCTTGCCCTTGACTTCACCCTTGGTGAAGGCTTCGACGTAGTCGGCGTTCACACGGGCAGCGCGTTCCAGCAGACGGGAGTGCAGGTAGAACACGTCGCCTGGGTATGCTTCGCGGCCAGGTGGGCGGCGCAGCAGCAGGGAGATCTGACGGTAGGCAACTGCTTGCTTGGACAGGTCATCGTACACGATCAGGGCATCTTCACCGCGGTCGCGGAAGTATTCGCCCATGGTGCAACCGGAGTAAGCCGAGATGTACTGCATTGCTGCGGATTCCGAAGCGGAAGCGGCGACAACAATGGTGTACTCCATCGCGCCGTGCTGTTCCAGGGAACGCACGATGTTCTTGATGGTCGATGCTTTCTGGCCGATAGCAACGTAGATACAGGTAACGCCCTGGCCTTTTTGGTTGATGATGGCATCAACTGCAACGGCGGACTTACCGGTCTGACGGTCGCCAATGATCAGCTCACGCTGGCCGCGGCCGATTGGCACCATCGCGTCGATCGACTTCAGGCCGGTCTGCATAGGCTGGCCGACGGACTCACGGGCGATAACGCCTGGAGCGATCTTTTCGATTGGGGAGGTCAGGGTGGTGTTAACAGGACCTTTGCCGTCGATCGGCTGGCCCAGGGCGTTAACCACGCGGCCACGCAGTTCAGGGCCGATTGGAACTTCCAGAATACGGCCGGTGCACTTGACGGTGTCGCCTTCGGAGATGTGCTCGTAGGCGCCCAGAATCACGGCACCAACGGAGTCACGCTCCAGGTTCATTGCCAGGCCAAAGGTGTTGCCTGGGAATTCCAGCATCTCACCTTGCATCACGTCCGACAGGCCGTGGATGCGGCAGATACCGTCTGCTACGGAAATTACGGTGCCTTGATTGCGCACTTCAGCGCCGCCATCAATGCCTTGGATCCGGCTCTTGATCAGCTCGCTGATTTCGGATGGGTTGAGTTGCATACTAACTCCTAAATGTTTTCTCTCTAGCTGTCGCGAAAGGCGGCCTGATTAGGCGACCAGCGCGGAACGCAGCTGCTGCAGCTTGGCGTTGACCGAAGTGTCCAGCACTTCGTCGCCAACCACGACGCGAACGCCACCGATCAGCGAAGGATCGACGGTCACGGCAGGTTTGAGCTTGCGGCTGAATTTCTTTTCCAGCGTCTTGATCAGCTCGGCCACTTGGGCTTCGCTCATGTCGAATGCGCTCGTGATTTCGGCGTCTGCCGCACCTTCGGCCGCGTTCTTCAGCAGCGCGAATTGGGCACCGATTTCCGGCAGCAGTGCGATACGACCGTTTTCGATCAGCATCGAGAGGAAGTTGTTCGCTTCCGCGTTGAGCGGCGATTTCAGCAAGGCCTTGATGGCTGCGATGACATCGCTATCCAGAACTTTTGGATTGCGGGCATATGCCAGCACCTCTTCATGCGAACCGATCTGGGCCATTTCGGACACCAGATCGGACCACTGCGCGAGGTTGCCAGCCTGGGCTACGCGGAAGAGGGCTTCCGCGTAAGGACGGGCGACGGTTGCGAGCTCTGCCATAATCAGAGCTCGGTAGCCAGGCGAGACAGCAGGTCAGCGTGAGCCGACGCGTTGACTTCGCGCTTCAGGATTTGCTCGGCGCCCTTCACAGCCAGGTCAGCCACTTGACCACGCAGCGCTTCGCGGGCCTGGGTTACTTGCTGCTCGGCTTCAGCTTTAGCTTGTGCCACGATACGGGCTGCTTCGGCTTGTGCGTTTGCTTTGATTTCTTCTGCGACCATTTGAGCACGCTTTTCAGCGTCCGCAACGAGCGACGAGGCATCGTTACGGGCAGCGGTCATAGCTTCTGCAGCGGCTTTTTCAGCCTTTTGCATGGAAGCCTGACCTTGGTCGGCGGCAGCCAGACCATCTGCAATTCGCTTGGCACGCTCATCCAGCGCAGAGTTCAGCGCCGGGAATACGAACTTCATCGATACCCAGACGAGCACCGCGAAGGTGAGCATCTGACCGAGAAGCGACATATTGATGTTCATACCTTGCTCCTAAAAATTTTCTCCAAAAGGGAGAAAGATTACTGAGCGTGGGCCAGCAGAGCGGTGACGAATGGGTTGTTGAAGGTGAACAGCAGAGCAACACCAACGCCGATCATCGAGATCGCGTCCAGCAGACCAGCGATAACGAACAGTTTGGTTTGCAGTTGTGGCATCAGTTCAGGCTGGCGAGCCGAAGCTTCCAGGAACTTGCCGCCCAGGATAGCGAAGCCGAGTGCGGTGCCGATGGCGCCCAGGCCAACGATGATTGCTACGGCCAGAACGGTCATGCTTTGTACTTGTGCGATCAGAGCTTGCATTAGATTTCTCCTAATTTAAAAAAAACGAAAATACCAAAAAACTAAAACCAAATACTACGAATAAGTTGCTGATTAGTGCTTTTCAACCGCGAGGGCCAGGTACACAACCGTCAACGCCATAAACACAAACGCTTGCAGAGTCACAACCAGAATGTGGAAGATTGCCCATGGACCGCCCAGCAGCCACTGTGCCCACCATGGCAGCAACGCGATCAGGATGAAGATCAGTTCGCCGGCGTACATATTGCCGAACAGTCGCAGCGACAGGGAGATAGGCTTGGCGAACAGTTCCAGCATCTGGAAGATGAAGTTCACTGGTGCCAGCAGGATGGTGCCGACGGTGCCGTGTGCGTGGAATGGCGCGGTGAACAGTTCCTTGCCCCAGCCGCCCAGGCCCTTGGCCGAGATCGAGAAGCCGACGATGCAGATCAGCACGCCGAACGACATGCCGAAGGTATGGTTCACGTCGGCGGTAGGAACAACGCGCAGGTAGTTGATGCCAGCGTAGCTCAGCAGCTTAGGCAGCAGGTCGACCGGCAGGAAGTCCATTGCGTTCATCAGCCAGACCCAGACGAAGATGGTGATGGCCAATGGAGCGATGACTTTGGATTTGGCGTGGAACGCGGAATTGACGGTGTCGTTCACCAGTTCCATGACCCATTCCACGAAGTTCTGCAGCTTGCCTGGCACGCCGGCGGTGGCGCGGCGGGAAGCCATGTAGAACATGCCCAGGAAAACGAAGCCCAGGATCAGGGAGATCCAGAAGGTATCCAGGTTGAAGGTGCCAGCAGCGACGTCGCCCGGAGTCAGGCTGTTGTGGGTCAAGTGGTGCTGGATGTACTCTGTGGCGTTAGCCGGGGCCGCGTGGCCGCCCGAAGCGTGTTCAGTAGTCATAGGTCCGAATTTTTAATGATTAAATCTTGAGCAGCGACAGCCAGTAAGCCAGGGATGCCACTACGAATCCTAGAATCAGCCATAACCAGGCGGCTGACTTAAACAGCACCAGTGCGCAAACAAACAGCACTGCCGTTACAAATACTTTGAGCATCTCGGCACGGAAGTGCGCCCGAAATGCCTTCTTTGCATGATCGGTGCCGCGCGCCACCATCAACGCGTAGACCAGGCTACCGATCACCGCCATACCGCCGCCCATGGCTGCGGACCAGCCTTTTTCCACCCCGGCGAAAAGCGCCACGGTAGCGGAAAAGAGGACGGCGATTGTGAACTGTAGGGCAACTACTCGGAAAACTGGCCAGGCGATACTTCTCGAAGAATCACTCACTTGCCACCATTCCTTTAGACCCAAAGACACGGGATTATAGTTTGTTTACGTTCCCAAGGTCAAACGTGGTGCATCGCAAAAAGTCGCTCTAACAACAACTTATTCTGCTGAAAAGGTAGGCATTTGGCGATTACTTGCGGGGTAATAAAAACCCGGAAAGGCGGGGGCGCCCCAAGGGTCGGACCCGGGTCTGCGGCAGCCGTCGGTCGGGCCAGACCCTCGGGTCTGACCCAGATTTACCGGGTTTTAGCTGCGCAAACGGGCAATTACCCCATCCAGAATATCGAGATCCGCGAAATCGATGATCATCTGGCCACGGCCTTTAGCCCCCATCTTGAAGACGACCGAGGTTGCCAAGGTATCGGACAACTCTTCTTCCAGCCGCTTGATGTCGCCCGACTTTTCCTTCGCGCGCGGCGCCGGTTTGGACTTGGCCTCTTCCATGTGGTTGTGGACAAGTTTTTCAGTCTCGCGTACCGATAGTCGTTTCGCTACAACAACATTCGCCAAGGCAATTTGTGATGCCGCGTCGACAGCCAGCAGGGCACGCGCATGGCCCATGTCGATGTCACCAGCCATCAGCATGGTCTGCACCGGCTCCGCCAGGTTCAACAGGCGCAGTAGGTTCGACACCGCCGAACGGGAGCGGCCGACTGCCTGCGCTGCCTGTTCATGGGTGAAACTGAAATCGGTGATCAGGCGATGGATACCCTGCGCCTCTTCGAGCGGGTTCAGGTCCTCGCGCTGGATGTTCTCGATCAGGGCCATTGCGGCCGCGGTCGTATCGTCCACATCCTTCACCAGGACCGGGACAGTTTCCAAGCCAGCAAGTTGTGCCGCACGGAAACGGCGCTCGCCGGCGATGATTTCATATTTGACATGACCGCTCGCCTTGTCGATGCCCACCGGCCGAACCAGCAGAGGCTGGATGATCCCCTGGGTCTTGATCGAGGAAGCCAGTTCCGCCAGGCTCCCTTCATCCATCTGGGTACGTGGCTGGTACTTACCGGCTTGCAGGAATTCAACCGCCATTTCCGACGGGGTCGGATGCGAAGTTGGATTGGACGGATCTTCGTCGCCGCCGAGCAGCGCGTCGAGGCCCCGGCCGAGGCCTTTCATTTTTTTGGTTGCCATCGTTGATTACATTTTCTTGATACGTTTGACCATCTCGGCGCCGAAGGCGATGTAGGCCTGCGCACCTTTCGACGTCGGGTCGAAGGTCACGCCCGGCATGCCGTAGGACGGCGCCTCGGCTAATCGCACATTGCGCGGGATGATGGTTTTGAATACTTTGTCGCCGAAGTGCTGCTCGAGCTGGGCCGAGACTTGCTGCGACAGCGTCATGCGCGGATCAAACATCACGCGCAGCAGGCCAATGATCTTCAGGTCCGGATTCAGGTTGGCGTGCACCTTCTTGATGGTGTTGACCAGGTCGGACAACCCTTCCAGCGCATAGTACTCGCACTGCATAGGAATGATCACGCCATGCGCCGCGCACAAACCATTCAGAGTCAGCATCGACAGCGCAGGAGGGCAATCGATCAGCATGAAGTCATAGTCTTTGGCAGCCAGGCCCAGTGCGTCGCGCAGGCGGCGCTCGCGATTCTCGAGCTGCACCATCTCGACTTCGGCGCCGGCCAGTTCACGGTTGGCAGGCAGCACGTCAAAGCCGCCCGCTTCCGAACGCACGCGTGCCGTCACCACGTCGGCACTGCCGAGCAAGACTTCATAGGTGGAAGCTTGGAGCGTCGCCTTATTGATCCCCGCGCCCATTGTCGCGTTACCCTGGGGGTCGAGGTCTACAAGCAACACTCGTTGATTTAGTTTGGCCAGGCCGGCGGCCAGGTTCACAGTCGTGGTAGTCTTACCGACGCCGCCTTTTTGATTTGCTACACAGAAAATTTTGGCCATCGAGTCTTCTTATATGGTCTAAATCGTTTATTCGGTATAAATCGTTTATACTATTTACTTCGTATAAACGATTAAAATTATTTATACTGTTTAGCCAGTTGCGTCCTGCCGATGAAAACCAGGTGGCGCTGTGCGTCGAGTCCTGGTACTTCCAAAGGCTGTAGCTCGTTCACTTTCCATGGTTCTGGCAGCCGTTCGCGCTCCTCTGCCGGCGCCGTGCCTTTCAGGGCGATGAATCGCCCGCCCTCTGCCAGCAGGTGCCCGGACCAGTTCACAAAGTCGCTCAGGTCCGCGAACGCGCGCGAGGTGATGACGTCGTAAGGTGTCTTGGCTTGCAGTTCCTGCACCTTCTTCGTGTACACCGTTACGTTGCCCAGTTCAAGCTCCGCTTTCACCTGGTTCAGGAAGGCTGTCTTCTTGTGCACGATGTCAATCATCGACACTTTCATGTCCGGCCGCGCGATGGCCAGCACCACACCTGGCAATCCGCCCCCTGCCCCAACATCCAGCACATTCTGCGCATCCTTGAAGGCGGGCACTGCTGCCAGCGAATCCAGTACATGCAGGGTCATCATTTCCATCGGGTCGCGCACGGCCGTCAGGTTGTACACCTTGTTCCACTTGTTCAGCAGGGCCAGGTAGTCCAGCAGTTTTTCCTGCTGTGCTTCGCTCAGGCCCAGTTCCAGCTCTTCGACTCCGTTCTTCAGTACGTGCGCCAGCGCGGCGCGATCAAACACCGCCATTAAGCTGCCTCATCTTTCAGCGTAACGAAACCACCGTAGCCGGCTTTCTTCAGGTGTACTAGCAGCAGCGAAATTGCGGCCGGGGTCACACCCGAAATGCGCGAAGCCTGGCCCAGTGTTTCCGGACGATGCTTCTGCAGTTTCTGACGCACTTCCATCGACAACGCCGTGATCTCGGCGTAGTTGAAGCCCTCAGGCAGCTTCAGGTTTTCGTAATGCTCATGGCGTTCCACTTCGCGCAACTGGCGATCGATGTAGCCCGAATACTTCAGGGTGATCTCGATCTGCTCCATCACTGCCTCGTCTGTAACACCAGGCCCCGCCAATGACTGGCCTTCATTGCCGGTCATGGTCATCAGCTTTTCATAGCCGACACCCGGACGGCGCAGCAGGTCGGCCAGCGAATATTCACGCTCAATGGCTTGGCCGATCACACGCTCGGACTCGGCTGCCGCCAGGATGCGCGGGTTGACCCAAGTCGATTTGAGGCGCTCGAGTTCCTGCGCAACGGCCTCGCGTTTGCGATCGAATGCTTCCCACTGCGCATCACCAACGACACCCAGCTTACGCCCGATTTCTGTCAGGCGCATGTCAGCATTGTCTTCACGCAGGCTCAGGCGGTATTCAGCGCGGCTGGTGAACATGCGGTATGGCTCTTGCACACCCTGGGTCACCAGATCGTCGACCAGCACGCCGAGGTAGGCTTCCGAACGGGCTGGCGTCCAGGCTTCTTCACCCTTGGTTTGCAAGGCCGCATTGATACCTGCCAGCATGCCCTGCGCTGCCGCCTCCTCGTAACCGGTGGTGCCGTTGATCTGGCCGGCGAAGAACAAGCCGTTGATCGCCTTGGTTTCCAGCGAGGCTTTCAGGCCGCGCGGGTCGAAATAGTCGTACTCGATGGCGTAGCCCGGACGCAGGATGTGCGCGTTTTCCAGGCCCTTCATCGAACGCACCAGCTCGATCTGCACATCGAATGGCAGGCTGGTCGAGATACCGTTCGGGTAGAACTCGTGGGTCGTCAGGCCTTCCGGTTCCAGGAAAATCTGGTGCGATTCCTTGGCCGAGAAGCGGTGGATCTTGTCTTCAATCGACGGGCAATAGCGCGGGCCAACGCCCTCGATCACGCCGGTGTACATCGGGCTACGGTCCAGGCCGCCTCGGATAATGTCGTGGGTTTTCTGGTTGGTATGGGTAACCCAGCACGGCAACTGCTGCGGGTGCATGGAGGTATTGCCCATCACCGAAAACACTGGCACTGGGTCCAGGTCGCCCGGCTGTTCGGTCATTTGCGAGAAGTCGATACTCCGGCCGTCAATGCGTGGCGGCGTACCGGTCTTCAGGCGGCCCTGCGGCAGCTTCAATTCTTTCAGGCGCGCAGACAGCGAAATCGCCGGCGGATCACCGGCACGGCCAGCCGAGAAATTCTGTAGGCCGACGTGGATCTTACCGTCCAGGAAGGTGCCGGCGGTCAGCACGACAGCACGGCCCAGGAACTTCAAGCCGATCTGGGTGACGGCGCCAACGACGCGGTCGCCCTCCACCATCAGGTCGTCTACTGCCTGCTGGAACAGCCACAGGTTCGGCTGGTTTTCCAGGCGATGACGGATGGCGGCCTTGTACAGGATGCGGTCGGCCTGGGCGCGGGTCGCGCGCACGGCAGGGCCTTTGGACGAATTCAGGATACGGAACTGAATCCCCGACTCATCGGTTGCGATGGCCATGGCGCCACCCATTGCATCAACCTCTTTCACGAGGTGGCCTTTGCCAATGCCGCCAATGGATGGGTTGCACGACATTTGCCCCAGCGTCTCAATGTTGTGGGTCAACAGGAGAGTCTTCTGGCCCATGCGGGCGGAAGCGAGGGCCGCCTCGGTACCGGCGTGACCACCGCCGACAACGATTACGTCGAATTCAGTAGGAAATAACATGGTAAAAATGGGGGAAAGCTGGGGATCGAACTGAATTATAAAGTTTTTTCGACCGTGCGAATTTTTTGGGCAGGATTTTTTTGATCGCAATGTTTCACGTGAAACAAAAGGACGGAGAAAAAGAAATGGGGACGTACCCCTTTGAAGGGTACGTCCCTATTTCTTTCTCTCATTGTTTCACGTGAAACACTATCACTTCAACCATGCGTCATAGCCCGTTTTGACAATGAGCAGTACCACCACGGCCAGGAACAGGCGGCGCACGAACTCGCTGCCGTGCTTCAAAGCCAGCTTGGTGCCGAGCACCGAGCCGACCACCTGGCACACCGCCATCATCAAACCAAGTTGCCAGATGATGTGGCCAGTGAATCCGAACAGCAGGATTGCCGCCACATTACATGCCACGTTCACCACCTTGGCAGCCGCCGACGCACCGAGGAAATCGAAGCCAAAACTGCGCACGAACAGGAAGACCAGGAAGCTGCCAGTGCCTGGGCCAAAGAATCCGTCATAGAATCCGATCCCTGCGCCGACCAGAACTGCTAACACCTTCTCCTTCGTACCGGTGTGCAGCGGAGCGTGAACACTGCCCAGGTCCTTGCGATAGAAGGTATAAACGGCCACCGCCAACAGCACAAATGGCAGCAGTCCACGCAAGAAGTCAGGCGGAATCCTGGTGACGGTATAGGCTCCGAGGAAAGCAAACAGGAAAGCCGCGACCGCCGCCGGCGCCACGGTCGTCCAGGCAATTTGGGTGCGGCGGGCATAGTTCACCGCGGCGGCGCTGGTCCCGAACACGCTGGCAACTTTATTGGTTCCCAACAGCGTCGCCGGCGGAGTGCCGCTCATGGCCGAGAAGAGAGCCGGAATCTGGATCAGTCCGCCGCCTCCAACGACCGCATCCACAAAACCTGCCGCGAACGCAGCCCCAGCCAACAATCCATACTCGACCATCACCCCGCCCCAACTGAATCGGAAACGTAATATTGTAAGCCGGAACTCAGCAGGGTGCCCGAGGCTGGTGTAAGCTCCTCTGATGAACCAGATCACCTCATTCAGCTTCGCGACGGTTCCCGTAATTCTATCTGCCCCCGGCGCAACAAAGGACTTGGGCAAGGAACTTCGCGCCCGGTTCCCATCCCTCCGCCGCGTGTTGCTCGTTACCGACCAAGGCTTCCTGCGCACAGGACTGGCCGACGCGCCCACCGCCAGCTTGCGCTCGGCAATGTTTCACGTGGAACAATTTGCGGACGTATTAGCTGATCCGCCCGAACACGTAATCGAAGAGGCGCTCGCGCTCGCCCGCCAGAACCAGACCGAACTCGTCATTGGTCTGGGCGGAGGAAGCTCAATGGATGTCGCCAAACTAGTCGCCGTGCTCACCGACAGCCCGCAATCACTCGCAGAAATCTACGGCATTGGCAATGTCCGCGGAACGCGCCTGCCCCTGGTCCAAATCCCGACGACCGCAGGCACCGGCTCCGAAGTCACCAACATATCCATAGTCACAACCGGCGCCACCAGCAAGATGGGCATCGTCGCGCCGCAGCTCTATGCCGACATGGCGATCCTTGATGCCGAGCTTACTTTTGGCTTGCCCTCGGCCGTGACCGCAGCAACCGGCATCGACGCAATGGTTCACGCCATTGAAGCCTACACCAGCAAACACAAGAAGAATCCCCTCTCCGATGGCTTGGCCCGCCAGGCCTTGAGCCTGCTGTCGCGCCACCTGATCCGCGCCTGTGAGAGCGGACACGACCTGGCCGCACGTCAGGCCATGCTGCTCGGCGCGATGCTGGCTGGTCAAGCCTTCGCCAACGCGCCCGTCGCAGCAGTCCACGCCCTAGCCTATCCGATCGGCGGCGTCTTCCATGTCCCGCACGGACTATCGAACTCGCTGGTGTTGCCCCATGTGCTGCGCTTCAACGCAGAGACATGCGCCGAGCAATATGCCGAGCTAGCGAGAATTGTCGTTCCCCACACCGAAGGCAGCGTCGCAGCGCGCGCCGAGGCACTCGCTGTTGCAATGCAACAATTCGCCATCATCACGGGCTTACCTCGCACGCTGCAGCAAGTCGGCATCACCGCCAGCGACCTCGACCTGCTGGCCGATGAGGCCATGAAGCAAACCCGCCTGCTCGGCAACAATCCGCGTCCGGTCACACGCGACGACGCCTACGCACTTTACAAATTGGCGCTCTGAAACATCACGGCCCTCAACGATATAATCCGCGTTCCTTAACACGCGGACACTTCACATGGCCGGTCGGTCACCCCTTCCACTTCTGATTTCGCTAATGGCCGGGTCCGCCGCAGCAGGCGATGGAATTGACGGGCGCTTTGGCCGCACTGAAGTTCGTTATGTCGCCACCAAGCCGGTGGTTTTCCACAACGGACAAAAGGCCTTCGCCATCGACGATGCCGATGACGCAGCAATCCTCCGCCTTATTCCGGAAGCCACGAAGGACTTCGTCCTCGTCCGCTCCTGGCAGCCAGCCCTCAAATGTCCTGCAGCGTTTCACTTACTCAGCATTCAACCCAAAGCGCCGCTCCAGGTCTCTCCCCCTTTCGGTGCCTGCACCGAAATCGCAGGAATCAGCTTCGCTGGCCAATCTCCTGTCGTCCATTTGCGCCAACCCGGCGTGGGGAAAATTGAGCAGATCACGTGGAAGGATGGGAAGATGTACGAGCTGGCAGCGGTAAGCCAAGCGTGTTTCGCGAAGCACGAACAAGCGAACGAAAAGAGCAGCCGGCAGCTTGCTGCCCTTATCGCGGCAGGCGACGGGAGACTGCAATTCCATTCGGCGCCGGACGAGCGCTGCGAAATCGCCGGCACTTTCGTAGTGCCGGGCGACCGGCTCGAGGCATCCCGCGTTCACGGCCGCTATACGCTAGTCTTCTATCAGCATCCGAAAGCTGCGAGGGTCGCCGTCGGCTGGGTCGATAGCTCCCGCCTCAAGCCAGCCAACTAAGCCTTGCGCTTCTTCGCTTGCAGGTAAAGGAACTCGCCAACGATCCCTTTACGGAACAACAGGACGCAGGCAACGAAGATAAAGCCGATTACCAGGCTGACCGCTTCGCCAAGTGTGGAGAACCACTCAATACCAGTGGCACCGGCGATCATGGTGCCGAAGTCGCCGAGCTTGTTCTCCAAAGAGATGATCACAATCGCGCCAATGATCGGGCCGACCAACGTGCCCATGCCGCCGACAAGGGTCATCAAAATCACCAGGCCGGACATCGCCCAGTGCACATCGGTCAGAGTTTCAAAGCCCAACACAATCGACTTGGTCGCACCGGCCAGCGCGGCCAGCGAACCGGAAAGCACGAACGCCGCGAGCTTGTACTTGTCCACGTCATAGCCCAGTGAGATCGCTCGCGGCTCGTTCTCCTTGATCGCCTTCAGCACCTGGCCGAAGGGCGAATGCACCGTGCGCATGATCAGGGCAAAGCCAGCGATGAAAATCCCCAGGACCGCGTAATACATCGTCAGGTCGCTGCCCAGGTCCAGCACCCCGAGCAGCTTGCCGCGCGGGATACCCTGCAAGCCGTCTTCGCCGCCGGTGAAATCGGTAAAGCGCAGCGCCGCGAAATACACCATCTGCGCCAACGCCAGCGTGATCATCGAGAAATAAATCCCCTGGCGCCGAATCGCCAGGCCGCCCATGACCAACCCGATCACCGCACCGACCGCCACGCCAACCAGCAAGCTCAGTTCAAACGACAGCCCCCAATTCTTCAGAGCGTTTCCCGCAAAGTAACCCGCCGCCCCGAAGAAGGCTGCATGGCCAAACGACAGCAATCCCGTAAAGCCAATCAGCAGGTTGAACGCGCAGGCAAACAATGCGAAGCACAAGAGCTTCATCAGCAGCACGGGATAGCCGACAAACGGCGCGCCCAGCGCCAGCACGAATGCGATGGAATAGCCCAGCTTCTTGTTCATTTATCGTTCCTTGCCAAACAGGCCAGCGGGGCGCAGCAATAAAATGATGACCATCACCAAAAATACGACCGTGTTGGCGAATTCGGGATAAAACACTTTCGTCAGTCCCTCGATCACGCCGAGCGCCAGGCCGGTCACGATCGAACCCAGGATCGATCCCATGCCCCCGATCACCACAACCGCGAATACGACGATAATCAGGTTCGACCCCATCAAGGGTGTCACCTGCTGGATCGGAGCCGCCAGGACGCCTGCAAAGCCCGCCAAAGCGACGCCGAAGCCGTAGGTCAGGGTCACCATCAAGGGAACGTTGATGCCGAACGCTTCCACCAGCTTCGGGTTCTCGGTGCCGGCGCGCAGGTAAGCGCCCAGTTTCGTCTTCTCGATCACGAACCAGGTCGCCAGGCAAACCACCAGGGAGGCCAGCACGACCCACGCGCGGTAATTCGGCATCACCATGAATCCGAGGTCGGTCGCCCCCTGCAAGGCCTCGGGCGTTTCAAACGGCTGCCCCGAGACCCCGTAAAACGAGCGGAATCCGCCTTCGATCAGCAGGGTCAGCCCGAACGTCAACAGCAGCCCATAGAGATGATCAAGCTTGTACAGACGACGCAGCATTGTCCTTTCGATCACAACACCCAAGACACCCACGACCAACGGCGCCAGCAACAGCACGCTCCAATAGCTCATGCCGAAGTAGGTCATGCCGATCCACGCGAGGAAGGCGCCCATCATGTACATGGCGCCGTGCGCGAAATTGATCACATTCAGCAGACCGAAAATCACGGCAAGGCCGAGGGACAGCATGGCGTAAAAAGAGCCGTTGACGAGTCCCAGCAAAAGCTGGGACATCATCATCGGAAGCGGGCGGCCGAAGATTTCCATCTAGCTCACTTCCACAGGGCACACTTGGATTCGGCCTTCGACATATAGGCCTGGTCGCCAGGAATCGTCGCGGCGACCTTGTAATAATCCCAGGGATACTTGGACTCCGACTGCTTTTTCACTTCCATCAGGTACATATCGTGCACCATGCGGCCGTCCGGCCGGATCACGCCATGGGTGGTGAAGACATCCTTGATGGTGGTCGATTTCAGTTTCGCCATCACCTTGTCCGAATCGTCCGTGCCCACGGCCTTCACCGCAGCCAGGTATTGCGATGCGGCAGAATAATCGCCTGCCTGCAGCATCGACGGTTCCTTCTTCATCTTCGTGAAGTAGCGTTTTGACCAGGCGCGCGTGGTGTCGTTCATGTCCCAATACCAGCCGTCGGTCAGGTACATGCCGGCGGTGGCATTCAAGCCAAGCGAGTGGATGTCGTTGATGAACACCAGCAGGCCGGCCATCTTCATCTTCTTCGACACGCCGAATTCATTGGCTGCCTTCACCGAATTGATAAAGTCGCCGCCGGCATTCGCCAAGCCAAGCACTTGCGCCCCCGAAGATGAAGCCTGCATCAGGAAGGACGAAAAATCAGTCCCAGGGAAGGGGTGGCGCACATTGCCAATCACCTTGCCGCCCGACTTGTTGACCACCTCGCTCGTATCCTTCTCCAGCGAGTGGCCGAAGGCGTAATCGGCGGTCAGGAAGTACCAGTTCTTGCCGCCCTGCTTGACCATGGTGCTGCCGGTACCACGCGCCAGCGCCACCGTGTCGTAGGCGTAGTGCACGGTGTAGGGCGTGCATTCTTCATTGGTCAGGCGCGAGGAACCGGCGCCAACCACCATGAAGACCTTCTTCTTGTCTGCGGCCACTTTCGCCATCGCCAGGTTGGCGCCGGAATTTGTGCCGCCAACCAGCATGTCAACGCCCTGCTGGTCGAACCACTCGCGTGCCTTGGAGGCTGCGATATCGGCCTTGTTCTGGTGGTCGGCAAAAACAAATTCGATCTTCTTGCCGTTGATCGCGCCTCCCGCATCGGCAATCGCCATCTTGATCGCTTCGGCGCCACCCTGCCCGTCGATGTCTGAGTAGACGCCTGACATATCGGTAATGAAACCGATCTTGATGGTGTCGCCGGAAATCTGGGCGTGCGCGCTACCAAAGGCGCAAAGGGCTGCTGCAAAGGCAATGGCGTTGCGTTTCATAGTGTCTCCGTTTTCAGTTTTGATATTCAAACGCCCAGCAGCTCGGTCAATACCGGCATGCCGGCGTCCAATTCCGATGACGCAAAACTCTCAACAATCCGACCGTGTTCCATGACATAAAACCGATCCGCCAACGGCGCGGCGAACCGGAAATTCTGTTCGACCATCACAATCGTGTAACCCTTGGCTTTCAGCGTGCGGATCATGCGCGCCAGCCCTTGCACGATAACGGGCGCCAGCCCTTCCGAGATTTCATCCAGCAGCAGCAGGCGCGCACCGGTACGCAGGATGCGCGCCACCGCCAGCATCTGCTGTTCGCCGCCGGACAGGCGCGTGCCCTGGCTCGTTCGGCGCTCCTTCAGGTTGGGGAACATCCCGTAGATTTCTTCGACCGGCATGCCCTGCCCAGTCTTCAACGCCGGCGGAAGCAGCAAGTTTTCCTCGGTGGTAAGCGAAGAGAAAATACCACGCTCTTCAGGACAATAGCCGACTCCCAAGTGGGCAATCTTGTGCGTCGACAGACCGATCGCTTCCTGGCCATTGATGCGGATCGAACCCTTACGCGTTCCGGTCAAGCCCATGATGGCCCGCAGCGTCGTGGTGCGGCCGGCGCCGTTACGGCCAAGCAGCGTCACCACTTCGCCGTGGTTCACGTTCAGGTTCACGTCATGCAGGATGTGCGACTCGCCATACCAGGCCTGGAGCTGGCTGATCTCCAGCGCGGCCGTCATGCTTCGGTCCCCATATAGGCTTCCATCACTTGCGGGTTCTTCGACACTTCTTCATACGCCCCTTCCGCCAGCACCGCCCCGCGCTGCAGCACGGAGATGCGGTGGCAGATGCCTGAGACCACGCTCATATTGTGTTCAACCATCAGGATCGTGCGCCCGGTGGAAACCTTCTTGATCAACTCGGTAACGCGGTGCACATCCTCGTGGCCCATGCCCTGGGTTGGTTCGTCGAGCAGCATCAGTTCGGGTTCCATGGCCAGCGTCGTGGCGATCTCCAAGGCGCGCTTGCGGCCATACGGCATGTCGACCGTCAGCGTATCGGCGAACGAAGCCAGGTCGACCTCGGCCAGCAATTCCATCGCGCGACCATTCAACCGCTCCAGCGTGCGTTCGCTGCGCCAGAAATGGAAGGTAGTACCCAGCTTGCGCTGCAAGCCGATGCGCACATTCTCGAGCACGGTCAGGTGAGGGAAAACTGCGGAAATCTGGAAGGAACGGATCACGCCCATGCGCGCAATCTGCGCCGGCTTGTGTGAGGTGATGTCCTTGCCGTTAAAGAGAATCTGGCCCGAGGTGGGCACCAGGAACTTGGTCAGCAGGTTGAAGCATGTCGTCTTGCCGGCGCCGTTCGGACCGATCAAGGCGTGGATATGCCCACGCTGGACTTGCAGGTCCACGTTGGCGACAGCGGTGAATCCCTTGAACTCCTTGGTCAAACTCTTTGTTTCCAAGATGAAGTCGGACATTGCGTCTCCCCGGTTTTGCTAGATCATACACAAAAGCGCTGCCTTTTCCGCAATCATGATTACCGGGGAATTCGTGTTACCGGAAGTAATGGTGGGCATCACCGAAGCGTCGGCAACGCGCAAGCCGCGCACACCTAGCACCCGCAATTCGCTGTCAACCACGGCCGAAACGTCGTCAGCGCGGCCCATTTTGCAGGTGCCGACCGGGTGGAAAATCGTGGTCCCGATGGACCCCGCAGCCTCGGCCAACTCCTCGTCAGTGCGAAAATGCACACCGGGTTTGCATTCTTCCGGCCTGTATTTCGCCAGCGCCGGCGCCGAAACGATCTTGCGCGTCAGGTTCAGCGCAGCCGCGGCCACGCGCCGGTCTTCGTCAGTACTCAGGTACATCGGCGTAATTTTTGGCGGCGCGTATGAATCGGACGAAGCAATCCGCACATGGCCGCGCGAAGTTGGGCGCAGGTTGCAAACACTGGCCGTGAAAGCAGGGAAGTCGTGCAGCGGTTCGCCAAATCGCTCCAGCGACAGCGGCTGCACGTGATACTCCAGGTTAGGCGTGGCTTGCTCAGGACCCGAACGTGCAAAAGCGCCCATCTGCGAAGGCGCCATCGACATCGGCCCGCTCTGGAACAGCGCATATTCCAGCCCAATGCGTGCCTTGCCCAACCAGCTTGAAGCCAGGGTGTTCAAGGTCCGCGCACCCTGGACTTTGAATACCATGCGCAGCTGCAGGTGATCCTGCAGGTTGGCTCCAACACCGGGCAAATCATGCACCGGCTGCACGCCGGCTTGCGCCAGCATGTCTGCAGGGCCGATGCCAGACAACTGAAGAATCTGCGGCGTGCCGATCGCCCCAGCCGCCAACACGGTTTCACCCGCCTCCGCTTTCCAGCGAGTACCGCCGCCTGTGAATACGACGCCTTTGCAGACGCCCTCCTCCAGCACCAGTTTTTCAACGTGGCAGCCCGTCATCAACGTCAGGTTGGGGCGCCCGGTCGCGGCTCGCAAAAAAGCTTTCGCCGTATTCCAGCGGATCCCGCGCTTCTGGTTCACCTCGAAATATGAACAGCCGAAATTATCACCGCGGTTGAAATCGTCGACCTTCGGGATGCCTGTCTGTTCCGCAGCATCGCGGAACGCGTCAAGAATGTCCCAACGCAGACGCTGCTTTTCAACGCGCCATTCGCCGCCGGCGCCGTGGAAATCCGATACGCCGCCGTGATGGTCTTCACTCTTGCGGAACAGCTGCAGGACTTCGGGCCAGCGCCAGCTTGGATCGCCGCATAGCTCAGCCCACTGGTCGTAATCGTTAGCCTGGCCTCGCATATAGATCATGCCGTTGATCGAAGAACTCCCGCCAAGAACCTTTCCGCGAGGATAAATCAAGCTTCGGCCGCCCAGGCCCACATCCGGTTCGGTGCGAAACAGCCAGTCCGTACGCGGATTATTGATGCAATGAAGGTAACCGACCGGGATGTGAATCCAGACGTAATCGTCCTTTCCTCCCGCTTCGATCAATAACACCTGGCTTTTTGGATTTTGCGTGAGGCGATTCGCGAGAACACAGCCCGCAGTCCCTCCCCCCACGATGATGTAGTCAAACTGGCCCGCTGATTCCAAGCTTTCTCCTGGTCCGGAGCTGTGGATAACGCTATGAATATCCACAGGCATCGTTTGTGAGTAAACAAGACTTCCCGAAAACCGCCCAAAATTGTCCAAAAACAGTTCGCAACTCACGCAAGGTTTACGCGCCTGCTTATACAGCTCGTAAACCCCTGATTTTTCTCCGCAAGGTGCACTTATCCACAGAAAGTCGTGGTTGTTAACAACCATTACTACTTTGTATACACACTAATCTAACGTAAACAAAACTCTCCACCTATACTGAACAAGCAAGTTGTTCCATGCAATCCGCCTGGAGGGGCTCTTGTCGACCACCGCCGCCTATCGACGCTTTCGCAGGCGATTGCTCGTCACCATGACGATGCTCGCCTTGCTCGCCACCGCAGTCGTCGCCTGGCAGCTGGCTTCCTCTGCACGCGATCGCGAACAGGCTATCCGTCAGCAAACCCGACACTATGCACGGGCTATCGAAGCCCAGGTTTTGAGCACTATCCAGCTTTCAGACATTGCTTTGCTTGGTTTTGCCAATGCCATCAAGGTTGCCCCCTACACGCCAAAGACGATCGATGGATTGATTTCTTCCCGTGGAGCGTCATTCGGTAACAGCTTCTGGATAACCTTCATCGATCCGGATGGCTTTGCAGTCGCCAGTTCTCGCGATATCGCCATCAAAGGCATCAATTTTGCGGACCGCGACTACTTCCAGGCTCACCTCCGACCTGGAAGCCAGCTTTTTGTCGGTGAACCGACCCGTGGCCGAATCACAAATTCGCGACTTCTTTTCCTTAGCCGCCGAGTTGAAGATGCTGACGGCAAATTCCTCGGTGTGATCGTGGCGCCGATTGATGCCAGCCGCCTGGCTGATACTTTTGAAAATTCACGCCTCAGCGAAGATGTCACCGTCACCTTGTTCCATACCAACGGCCACATCGTCGCCCGCGCTCCGCTCTTTGACCAAACCTTCAATCGCGATATTCGCGACTCAAACGTCTTCAAGGCCTTCGGCCACAACCCAATCGGCACAATCGAAACCATCAGTCCGATAGATAAAAAATCCCGGATCGCCAGTTACCGCAAGCTGCCAAACCTGCCGCTGGTCGTTACCGTAGGCAGCTCAAATGTTGGCCTGGCGCTGATCTCACAACGGCAACTCCTGATTGCCGGCGTAGCCCTGTTCCTGATCTTTACCCTGATCCTCGCCGCAATCATTTATGCCCTGCGTTCCTTTGCCGCAGCCGAAGACCGCGAAAACCGCTACCGCACCCTCTACGCGACATCGGTCGAAACCGAAAAGAAGCTGGCCAGCAGCGAGCAGCGTCTGCGTTTGATAGCCGACAACCTGCCTATCGTGATCGCCTACATGGAACGCGACGAGCACTACTCCTTCAAAAATCGCCGCTTTGCTGAAATTTACGGCGGCGGGGAAAACCTGCAGCAAGTCCTGCCTCCAGGGCTGTATGCGGAAACGAAGCCTCACCTGCAGCGCGCCTTTGCCGGCGAAACGGTCCACTTCGAACGCGGCATGCATCGAAAAGGCCAGGACCGCTGCGACGCCATCACCTACGTGCCTGATCGAGACGAGAGTGGAAAAATAGTCGGCCTGTTCGTCATGGCCGAAGACATCACCGATCGAAAGCGCCACGAGGAATCGAGCAAACTGGCGACCCTCATGTACGAAAACGCCAGCGAAGGCATGATGGTGACCGATGCCGAGGGCCGCATCCTCTCCGTGAATCCTGCTTTCTCTCAGATCAGCGGCTACGCGTCGGAAGAAGTCATCGGCCACCTGGCCTACGAACTTACCTCTAGCCACCAGGACATCAAGTTCTATAGCCGGATGCGCCAGACCATCACCCACACGGGTTACTGGGAAGGCGAAATCTGGCACCAGCACAAGAATGGCGACCATTACCTCGTCTCGCTGCGCTTCAATACTGTTTTCGATGACAAGGGCACTCCGCTGCGCCACGTCGCCCTGTTCACCGACATTACGAAGAAAAAAGCCACCGAAGAAGCAATCTGGAAGCAGGCCAACTTCGACACCCTCACAGGCTTGCCCAACCGGCGCATGTTCAACGACCGCCTGCGCCTGGAGATCAAAAAAGCAGCGCGCGACCAGCTGCCAATGGCGCTGGTCTTCATCGACCTCGATGGCTTCAAAGCTGTCAACGACACGCTCGGCCACGATTTTGGCGACATCCTGCTGAAACAAGTGGCCGAACGCCTGCTGCAATGCTTGCGCAACACCGATACGGTCGCCCGTCTGGGAGGCGATGAATTCACCGTAATCCTGAGCGAGCTTAAGGAACCCGGCGACGTGGTCAGGATCGTCCAGGAAATCCTGCATAGCCTGGCCAGGCCGTTCCAGCTCAAGCACGAAATTGCCAATATATCGGGCAGCGTTGGCATTTCTCTGTTCCCGGACGACGGCGATGATGCCGAAGTGCTGATCAAAAACGCGGACCAGGCCATGTACACCGCCAAACAGCAGGGCCGCAACCGCTTCAACTACTTCGCGCCCTTCATGCAGGAAGCCAGCCAGATGCGCATCGAACTTGCAAACGAGCTGCGTAACGCCTTGAAAAACAAGGAATTACGCCTGCTATTCCAGCCAATCCGCAAGCTGGCGACTGGCAAGGTCGAAATGGCAGAAGCCTTGATTCGCTGGGAACATCCGCAGCGAGGCCTGCTCAAGCCAGCCGAATTCATAGGGGTTGCTGAAAATACCGGCGTCATCGCAGCTATAGGCGAATGGGTATTCCAGGAAGCTGCAGCCCTGACAGCAGGATTTGGCAACGACTTCAAAGTATGCGTGAACAAGTCGGCATGGCAGTTTCGCCACGAAGCGGTAGGCGTCGATCATTGGCTGGAATTACTCCGTGAACAGGCGCTATCGCCGTGTTCGATGGTCATCGAAGTTACGGAAGGGCTGTTATTGGAGGCAAACCGGGAAGTGGTACAGCGGGTACAAACGCTCAGGGATGCAGGCCTGCAGGTATCCCTGGATGATTTCGGGCATGGCTACTCCTCTCTGAACTTCCTGAAGCGTTTCAAGATCGATTTCCTCAAGCTGGACACCAGCTTCAGCGACAACCAGGTCCTGTGCGAAGCAATTGTCACGATGGCGCACAAGCTCGACATCAAAGTGATCGCCGAAAAGGTCGAAAACAAAGCCCAACTGGAAGTTTTGATGGCAGCAGGTTGCGATTTTGGCCAGGGATACCTGTTCGGAGCGCCAATTTCAGCTGAAAAACTGCATCACCTGTTGATAAGCCAATGAATATCCACAGGAGCGAATGTGCGTAAACACCGTTTTTGAGTTCACGCACAAAATTTGTTCAGAACTCATCCGGTTTACACCCAGTTCTTGTCCAGCCAGTTCTACAATCCGTAAACTTCTGATTCTGTGGATGTTAACAGGTTTATCCACAGATAGAGCCGCGTTTACTATCTACTACTATCTATTCGTATACAACTTTAAATAAATAGAGGACAACTCGCGCATGCGACTCGGAATCATTTCAGCCTTGGCAGAAGAACAGCAAGGCCTACTGGAAGCCATGGAGAGCCCCTACAAGCTCATCCACGGCAAGCGTGAGTACACGGCCGGAAAACTCTGGAAAATCGATTCTGTGGCTGTTTTATCGCGAATTGGCAAGGTAGCTGCTGCTGTGACAGCTGCAACCCTTGTGGAGAAGTTCAACGTTACCCACATCATCTTTACCGGCGTGGCCGGTTCTGCCGACCTGGGGGTTCAGGTAGGGGATGTCGTCGTCGCAGATTCCCTGGCTCAACACGACTTTGATGCCAGCCCACTGTTCCCGCGCTTCGAAATACCGCTGACCGGGCTTTCACGCATGCCTACAGACCGCGAATTGAGCCTGAAACTCAGCCTGGCTACGCGCGAATTCCTGCAGAACAACGCACAAGTTCACCGCGGCCTGATCGGCAGCGGTGATCAATTCATCAAGGACAGAGCCCATCTGGGAGCCCTGAAAGACGCACTGCCTGATCTACTGGCAGTGGAAATGGAAGGCGCAGCAGTTGCTCAGGTTTGTCACGAACTGGGAGTGCCCTTTGCCATCATGCGGACGATATCGGACAACGCAAACGAAGAAGCGGCGACGGATTTCATGCACTTCGTGCAAACCGTCGCCGCTCGCTACGCCTATGGCGTCATCCAGAATTTCTGCAAATCGCTTACTTGATCGGCAGTTTGGTGGTGTTTTTCACTTCTTCCATGACCGCATAAGTGTGGGTCTCCCGCACCCCCTTCTGCAGCAAAGTTTTGCCGAGGAACTCGCGGTAAGCCGCCATATCTTTCACACGAGCCTTGACCAGGTAGTCAAAACCGCCTGCAACCATATGGCATTCCAGGACTTCGGGAATGAGCTGGACACTATGTTTGAAGGCATCAAAGACCTCCGGTGTAGTGCGATCCAGCACAACTTCGATGAACACCAGCAGCGAAACATCCAGTAGCTGCGGGTTCAACTGCGCCGTATACCCCATGATGTAGCCGGCCTCGTGCAGCTTTCGCACCCGCTCGAGGCAAGCGGCAGGCGACAGGTTCACTCGCGCAGCCAGTTCCACATTGCTGATCCGGCCATCGTTCTGCAACTCGGCCAGAATCTTCTTACTGATCTTGTCCAGCATTACATCCCCACTATTAATTTTATTCGGTCAAATTCTCTCACCAAAAACTATCTATTGCTAGTAATAAGTATTACCAGAATTAATCCGAGCGATTCCGCCGTACAATCGAATCATTAGTTGCACTGCACAACACGCCCGCGCAAACAGGGTTTGCCGGGCGTGTTTTTGTGTCAACTCCCAGCTTTTTTACATACTAGCCAATAGAGACATTCATGCATCTGAACACCACTCCGTTCGCCGCACTTCAAGCAGAGATCCTGCGAGATCCGACTCCGCTGCGCAGCGCCATCACTGCTGCGTACCGCCGCGACGAACAAACTGCCGTGCAATGGCTGCTGTCGCAAATTAACGTCGGATCTCCGGAAACTACGCAAGATGCACAATCCCTGGCCAAGCGCCTGGTCACCGCTGTTCGTGAAAAACGCACCCGTTCCTCCGGCGTGGATGCGCTGATGCATCAATTCTCGCTATCGTCTGAAGAAGGCATCGCCTTGATGTGTCTGGCCGAAGCACTGTTACGAATTCCTGACTCCGCCACCGCCGACCGCCTGATCGCGGACAAGATTTCCAAAGGCGATTGGCGCAAGCACCTGGGCGAATCGCCCTCCCTGTTCGTGAATGCAGCGACCTGGGGCTTGCTGATTACTGGCAAGCTGGTCAGTTCCTCCAGCGAAGAAGGCCTCGGCTCGGCGATTGCCAGCCTGATCGCCAAAGGTGGCGAACCGTTGATCCGCAAAGGCGTCGACCTGGCGATGCGCATGCTGGGCAACCAGTTCGTGACAGGCCAGACCATCGATGAAGCGATCAAGAACGGCAAGGACAACGAAGCGCGCGGCTATCGCTATTCCTACGACATGCTGGGCGAGGCAGCGCTGACCGAAGTCGACGCGGCCTATTATTACGCCGCCTACGAAAAGGCGATTCACGCCATTGGCAAGGCATCGAATGGCCGCGGCATCCGCAACGGCCCAGGAATCTCCGTCAAGCTGTCCGCACTGCATCCACGCTACAGCCGCGCCCAGCGCGAACGCGTGATGTCCGAATTGCTGCCGCGCCTGACCGCCCTGGTAAAGCTGGCCAAGGGCTACAACATAGGCCTGAATATCGATGCCGAAGAAGCCGACCGACTGGAGCTGTCCCTGGACCTGATGGAAGCAATGGCCTTCAATGCTGAACTGGAAGGCTTCGACGGCATCGGCTTTGTGGTGCAGGCCTACCAGAAGCGCTGCCCATTCGTGATCGACTACCTGGTCGACCTGGCAAAGCGAAGCGGCCGCAAATTCATGGTACGCCTGGTCAAAGGCGCCTACTGGGATGCTGAGATCAAGCGCGCCCAGGTCGATGGCATGCCTGGCTACCCGGTCTATACGCGCAAGGTTTACACCGACGTATCGTACCTGGCTTGCGCACAACGACTGCTGGCAGCAACCGACGTGATTTACCCGCAATTTGCCACCCACAATGCGCAAACGCTGTCCACGATCTACACCTGGGCTAAGCGCGACGGCATCAACGGCTACGAATTCCAATGCCTGCACGGCATGGGCGAAACCCTGTACGACCAGGTGGTCGGCGCAGAAAACCTCGACAAGGCTTGCCGCATTTACGCACCGGTCGGCTCGCACGAAACCTTGCTCGCCTATCTGGTACGCCGCCTGCTGGAAAACGGCGCCAATTCCTCGTTCGTGAACCAGATCGTCGACGAAAGCATTCCGGTTGACTCCCTGATCACCAATCCGATCGAAGCCGCACGCAAACTGAATGGCGTTCCGCACAACGGCATCGCCCTCCCGCTGGACATGTTCGGTGCAGAACGCAAGAACTCCGCCGGTATCGACCTGTCGAACGAAGACGTGCTGCGCGAAGTTTCGCTGGCGCTGGCACAACCGCGTAGCTGGACTGCCGGCCCGCTGCTCGCAGTTGAAGCCAGTGCCGGCCAGGTTGCGCAACCCGTCATCAACCCGGCCCGCAAGGACGACGTCGTAGGCTCGGTGACCGAAGCCACTGCAGATGACGTCAACAACGCCCTGAACGCAGCCAGCCAGTTCGCCATGGATTGGCAAACCACCGAACCATCGCACCGCGCCGCATGCCTGGATCGTGCCGCCGACCTGTTCGAAACCCACAAACTGGAGCTGATGGCGCTGGCCGTGCGCGAAGCCGGTAAATCGCTGCCAAACGCAATTGCCGAAGTGCGTGAAGCAGTCGACTTCCTGCGCTACTACGCCGTGCAAGTGCGCGGCAGCACCAACACGCTGGCGCTCGGCCCTGTGACCTGCATCAGCCCATGGAACTTCCCGCTGGCTATCTTCACGGGCCAGGCCGCCGCAGCACTGGCAGCCGGCAACGTGGTGCTGGCGAAACCGGCTGAACAAACGCCGCTGATCGCGCAACGCGCAGTAGAACTGCTGCATGAAGCCGGCGTACCGCGCGCAGCGCTGCAATTCCTGCCAGGCCGCGGCGAAGTGGTTGGCGCAGGCCTGTGCAACGACACGCGCGTAAAAGGCGTGATCTTCACCGGCTCCACCGAAGTGGCGCAGCTGATCAACCGCACTCTGGCCAAGCGCGCCGTTGCTGAAAATGTGGACATCCCGCTGATCGCAGAAACCGGCGGCCAGAATGCGATGATCGTCGACTCCTCCTCGCTTCCGGAACAAGTGGTAGGCGACGCGATTTCGTCTGCCTTCGACAGCGCCGGCCAGCGCTGCTCCGCGCTGCGCGTGTTGTTCCTGCAAGAAGACATCGCCGACAAGACCATCAAGATGCTCAAAGGCGCGATGAAGGAGCTGCGTATCGGTTCGCCAGACCGACTGGTGACCGACATCGGCCCCGTCATCGACAAGGAAGCGCAGCAAAACCTGCTATCGCACATCGAAAAAGTACGCGCCTACGCCAAGGCCAGCTTCTCGTTGGAAGTGCCAGGCGCCGACGCCGGAACGTTTGTGCCGCCTACCGTGCTGGAGATCAGCTCCCTGTCCGAGCTGACCAAGGAAGTGTTTGGCCCGGTCATGCACGTGATCCGCTACAAGCGTTCCGAACTCCCGAAAGTGATCGAGCAAATCAATGACAGCGGCTTTGGCCTGACGCTGGGCGTTCACTCGCGCATCGACGAAACGATCGACTACATCACCTCCAGCGCACACGTAGGCAATATCTACGTCAACCGCAACATCGTCGGCGCGGTGGTGGGTGTACAGCCATTCGGCGGCGAAGGCAAATCCGGCACCGGCCCGAAAGCCGGCGGCCCGCTGTACCTGAAGCGCCTACAGCGCGGCGCTGTCACGCTAGAGCGCCACGAGCGCCAAGGTATGCCTGCAATCGACTCGCTGGCAGTATGGGCCAAGGCACAAGGCAAGAGCCGCCTCGCAGCGCATATCGAAAGCTACGCACGTACCACGCCAGTGGGCAGCCTGACGGCCCTGCCGGGACCGACCGGTGAGCGCAACACGCTGGCCTACGTCCCACGCGGCAATATCGCCTGCTTCGCCACGCACACCGACGTGCTGCTGAACCAGATTGCAGCCGTCCTGTCGACCGGCAATCGCGCGTTGATAGTAGATGGTTCGTTGCCGGCAGACCTGCCGGTAGACGTAAAAGCCATGATCCAGACAGTAGCCGCGGCCGACATGTCAAAAGCCGACTTCCAGATCGCCCTGGTGGAATCCAGCCTCGGCGCCAAGTTGCGCCCAGAACTGGCCGCACGCGACGGAGCGATTGTGTCGATCATCGACACGACGGAAGAAGGCGACATCCCGCTGTGGCGCCTGATTGCCGAACGCGCCCTATGCGTCAACACCACCGCCGCCGGCGGCAACGCCAGCCTGATGACCCTCGAGGCCTAAGCGAGCGTTCAACAGCCGAGTCCGTGTCCCACCATGGGGTCACACCCGAAACGAGACACGAACTCGGCAGTTGACGAGAATCAGCTAATGCAGTTGCTGCCCATGCTAACGTTCTCGCATGAGCCGCCCTCCCCGAATCATCTTTCCTGGTGCGATCTACCACGTAACCTCGCGTGGCAATCGGCGCGCAGCCATCTACCATGACGAGCGCGATCATCGGATCTGGCTTGAAAAATTGGCTGATACGGTCGAGGCGCATGCGTTCCTGGTTCATGCCTACTGCCAGATGCCAAATCACTACCATTTATTGCTCGAGACGGTACATGCCAATCTTTCCGAAGGCATGCACATGTTGAACGCAACTTATTGTCAGCATTTCAACAAGCGTCACGGATTAACTGGCCACGTCATTCAGGGCCGGTTCCATGCTGTTGGCGTAGGAAAGGAAAGGCAGCTTCTCGCGGTGGCGCGCTATATCAGCCTGAATCCAGTTCGGGCGAAATTAGTGAGCGACCCCAAGGACTGGCTATGGAGTAGCCATCGCCACTATCTGCAGCCGCAATTTGCGCCGCAATGGCTGGAAACGAACTGGCTGCTGTCGCAATTCGGAAGTGCTGATCTCAAAGAAAGAGTCGCAGCCTATGAGGCATTCGTCGCGGCTGGCATCGGCATGCCCAATCCCTTGAGCCTTCATACGGAGCGCACCAATTCAACCGAAGCGCAAGTTCAACCACTTATCGCCTATGCCGCGCTGTACTTGGATCGCGACGAAGCCATGGCACGAGCCCATCAATCGAAGGCCTACACACGGCGCCAGATCGCCGATTATTTCGGCGTTTCGATTAAGACCGTCTCCCGGGCAATCCAAAGTTTCGCCCCGGTAGGCGGCTGAGCACGTGTCTCAAAACGGGTGTGACCCCATGGTGGGACACGAGCCCGGCTGTAGGCCTAGTAGGTGTCGTTTTTGGGATTGGTGCCCGGGGCCGTCTTCTGGGCGACGGCGTTCATGCCTTCCAGGTGGCCGCGCAGCCATTTGTGGGCTGGGCTTCGGGCGTCGCGTTCGTGCCAGAGCATGTCCAGGTGCACGGCTGGGAGCTGGAATGGCAGCTCTTTGTAGATCAGCGCGTCTGTCATGCCGGTGGAGGCGATCAGGTGCTTCGGCAATACCGTGATCAGGTCGCTATTGGCCACCACGCGGCCGGCGGTGAAGAACTGGTTCACCGTCAGCAGGATGCGGCGTTCACGCTGAATCTGCGCCAGCGCTTCGTCGACCAGGCCATGCGCACGGCCGGAGAAGCTGACCAGCAGGTGGTTGGCCCCGCAGTAGTTATCCAGCGTCAGGTCCTGCTTGGCTAGCGGGTGCCCGCGCCGCATCACGGCAACGTAAATCCCGGAATACAGGCGTTCATGGCGAATCGGTGAGCTCGGTTCGCTCATTAACTGCGCTGCGACGCCGGGGAAGAAGCCGACCGCCAGGTCGATATCGCCGCGCAGCAGCATCGGCCGCGGTTCGCGCGTTGTCAAAGGGACCATGCGGATGTTCACGCCTGGCGCTTCGCGTTCAATCGAGCGCATCAGGGAAGGCAGCCAGAACGCGGCCGTTGCATCGGCCATCGCCATGCGGAACGTGGCATGGGTCTTGGACACGTCAAACGTGCCCGGCGTCACCGCAGCTTCCAGCGATGCCAGCGCGCTGCGGACTTGGGGCCACAACGCTTCCGCCCTGGGCGTCGGCTTCACGCCGTAAGCCGTGCGGATCAGCAAATCGTCGCCCAGGCTTTCGCGCAGGCGCTTGATGGCGTTCGACACCGCCGGCTGCGTCATGGCCAGGTGGCCGGCAGCGCGCGTCAGGTTCTGCTCAGTCATTACCGCGTCGAAAACGCGCAGCAGATTCAGGTCCAGGGTCAGAAAGCTCATCGGTCATTCACACCAATAATGATTGTTATGGAGAAACGGAATTGGCGTTATATGTTGCGGCGCACTATAGTACCAATAGATTCT
This sequence comes from Pseudoduganella sp. S-14, assembly GCF_049913285.1. Taxonomy (GTDB): domain Bacteria; phylum Pseudomonadota; class Gammaproteobacteria; order Burkholderiales; family Burkholderiaceae_D; genus Rugamonas. The sequence goes on along the minus strand of NZ_CP183991.1, from coordinate 358,666 downwards.
AAAGGTATAGAAACGGCCATGTCTACTTACATTAACATCATCGAATTTGCCCAGTACCTGCCGCTGGTGATCCTGGCGCTGGCGCTGGCATTCGTGTTCAAGCCGCTGCTGCGTGGTATCGCCCGCGCTGCCGTGCTTGTCGTTAAGCCAAAGTTGAGCAAAGAGGAACGCTTGCAGCGTCGCCTGATGCGCGACACCATGATGTTCAAGCGTATGCTGAATTCGATGGAAGACTCGCCTAGCCACGTCGCAGAACTGCGAGCAATGGCCTGCCGCGCGTAAGCCTTCCGCAGTGCAGCAATCAGTTCGTTTCCGGTGCTGGGGCGGGTTTTTCCGCGCCCGACAGCAGTTTCGGCTTTAGCGAAGAATCAACCGGCTTGTTGCCGATCCAGATGCGCATGATGGCGTTGAAGAACGCCTGGTCCGGCAGCGTTTCCCCGACCTTCTTCCCGTTCAGGAACGGCTGGGAGCCGGTCGACGGGTTCCAGTCGACGATCAGCTCGTCGCCCTTCTTCAGTCCAGGGAACTGGGCAAAAATCTCCCCGAAAGCCTTGGTCTGAGGCAGTAGCTTGGTGCGTTCTTCCGGGCTGACGTTGTCGTTCAGGCCCTTCATGAAGGCCATGCCGAAGTCGTCCGAGCTCAGGTCACGCATGGCGACGATGCGAATGCGGCGTGGCCCGCCAACGTTCAGCACGTCCTGCACGGTGGTTTTCTTTTCTTGCAGGTAAAAGCCTACCGCGTAGACCTTGAACACCAGCTTGGTGCGCACGCCGGCGCCGTTCAGCTTGAGGTCATGGCCGGCTACAGAAACCGTTTCCGGGAATTTGACGCCAGCCACTTCGGCGGCAAAGGCGGGCAGGCTGCTGGCGGCCAGGAATGCGGCGGCGACAGCAGTTTGTAAAAGTTTACGGCGAGTAATACTCATTTTGTCTCCGTTTGTATCAAGTAGCAATATACCGCAGAGCTACCCTTTTTGGGAGGCATCAGGTCTTATCTGCCTGCAATTTCTCGAATTTTGCCAACAGTTGCTCCTTGCTTTCCCGCCAATCTGGATTAAATGGAATGCAAGAGACCGGGCAGACCTGCTGGCACTGCGGTTCATCGAAGTGACCGACGCATTCGGTGCACTTGTTGGGATCAATTTCGTAGATCTCCGGACCCATGTAGATCGCGTCGTTCGGGCACTCGGGCTCGCACACGTCGCAATTGATGCAGTCGTCGGTAATCATTAAAGCCATGGCATTACTCTCTTATTCGTCCTTGCGCGCTGCGATCTTTTTACGCAGCCAGCGGTCGACGGACGGGAAAACAAACTTGGATACGTCGCCGCCAAGCTCGGCGATCTCGCGCACGATGGTGCCCGAAATGAACTGGTACTGGTCGGATGGGGTCAGGAACAGCGTTTCCACATCCGGCAGCATGTAGCGGTTCATGCCCGCCATCTGGAATTCAAACTCGAAGTCCGACACGGCACGCAGGCCGCGCACGATCACGCGTGCATCGTGCTCGCGCACGAAGTCCTTCAACAGGCCGGAAAAGCTCTCGACTTTGACGTTTGGATAATGGCCCAGCACTTCGTTGGCAATTTCCAACCGTTCTTCAAGCGTGAAGAACGGATGCTTGTTCTGGCTATCGGCCACGCCGACGATCAGTGTGTCGAACAGGCCCGATGCGCGGCGCACCAGGTCTTCGTGACCCCGGGTCAGCGGGTCGAAAGTACCCGGATAAACTGCTACAACCATTGCAACTCCATGCGTTTGGCTTAGGACAAAGAAGGATTATGCCTCATTTTCAGGCAATGCCTGAAGCAGGTGGTAGTACACCATGCCCGCCTTGTCGGCGCGCACCACTTCCCAGCCGTCGAAGGCCAGCGATGCTTCCGCCTCGGCATAAACCAGGCCGCCGTCGTTGAGCAGCGCGCGGCACAGCGGCAGCGCGCGCTCCAGCAGGCCTTGCTGGTAAGGCGGGTCGAGGAAAATCAGGTCGAATCTGGCTCCGCGGCCGGCCAGCGATTGCGCCGTCGCCAGGGCGTCGCCGCGCTGGATGGCGATATTGGTGGCTTTCAGCTTTTCGCGGTTGGCTTCCAGCTGGCGCACCACGGCGCTGTTGGCGTCAACCATGGTGACCTTGGCCGCGCCGCGGCTGGCGGCCTCGAAACCGAGCGCGCCGCTGCCGGCAAACAGGTCCAGCACCTGGGTGTCGCGCCAGGCGGCATCGTGCAGGTGGTTGATCCAGTTGAAGACGGTTTCGCGCACGCGGTCTGGCGTTGGGCGCAGGCCCAGTGCTTCCAGTACCGGCAATGGCGTGCGCTTCCAGTCGCCGCCAATGATGCGGACCTGGTTGGGGACTTTCTTTTTTTGCATGGCCGGCATTATCTCATGCCGCCCGGCGCCAAGGCTTAATGCACTTGCGCCGCAAGGGTATTCAAATCCTTGATCCAGCCATCCATGCGCTTTTGCGCGTGGGCCTTCTGCTCTGGCGTAGTGATGCGCACGACGGTGTGGACAAGTTCCACGGTCGACTGAGTATAGTTGTCGAAGAAGGCTTTGCGTTCAGATACTTCCAAGCGGTCAAAGCCCGAGCGGATCAATTCTTCGACCCACTGCGTGGCCACTTGCTTGCTCGGCCGCTCGGTCATGATCTTGCGCGCCAGGTTCATGATCTTTTGCTGGCGCCGGATACGCTCGTCGAGCCACAGCGCATTATCCAGCGGCCGCGCGTCGGAGGCCTTGCGGATGATGGCCTCCTGCTCATTGCTGAAACCACCGAACCATAGTTCGAACTGTTCCATCGACTTCTTGAAGCGGAACTTGTTCTGGTCCTGGGCGTCGCCTTTCATGTTCTGCTTGTGGAATTTGACATTGTTCTTGGTGAACTTCTTTTCCATGCCAGCGAGTTGCTCGGGCTTGAGCGACAGCGCCAGATCCGCGATATCGGGGGCAGAGCGCAGCAGCAGCGCCTCGGTACGGTCGCGGATATCCACATAGTCGGCCATCAGGTCGGCCTGCGTCGGGTTGCCGCGCAACTGGCGTTGGGCCTTTTGCAGGAACTGAACATAGTCCTGAAGCTGGGTCTTGCGGTGCCAGCGGAAAAATTCGTCGATATCCTGCTTGACCTCCGCCTTCTGTTCGCTGTCGAAATCGACATAGGCGTCGAGCCACCAGTACAGCAAGGTGTCGCCGTTGTTATAAGCCAGCCGCAGGGAGCTGCATGCTGCGAGCAGAAGGGCAAAAGCCAGCACGATGCACGTGTTAAACTTTTTCATCTTTTAACTCACACAAGAAAACTACGGACTATGAACGTCGTCATTCTCGCCGCCGGCATGGGTAAGCGCATGCAGTCGGCGCTGCCAAAAGTTTTGCATCCCGTAGCCGGCAAGCCTCTGTTGTCCCACGTCATCGACACCGCGCGCAGCCTGTCTCCGGCTAAATTGTGCGTCATTTACGGGCACGGCGGCGCAGCGGTGCTGGCTTCGCTGGACAAGCACAAGGCCGTTCCCGGCACCGAAATCTCGGCCGCCCTGCAGGAACCGCAACTCGGCACCGGTCACGCTGTCCAGCAAGGCTTGGAGCACCTCGACGACGACCAGCCAACCCTGGTGCTGTACGGCGACGTGCCGCTGACTTCAGCTGCTTCCCTGAAACGCCTGGCCGATGCTGCCGGCAAGGACAAGCTGGGTATCCTGACCGTGGTGCAGGACAACCCGTTCGGCCTGGGCCGCATCGTTCGCGTGGGCGGCGCCATCCAGCGCATCGTTGAAGAGAAGGATGCCACAGAAGCCGAGCGCCTGATCAAGGAAATCAATTCCGGCATCATGGTGATCCCTACCGCCAAGCTGAAGCAGTGGCTGGGCAAGCTGAAAAATGAAAACGCGCAAGGCGAGTACTACCTGACCGATATCGTCGCCATGGCGGTGGAAGAAGGCGTGCAAGTCGTCTCGGCCCACCCTGCCGCAGCGTGGGAAGTGCTGGGCGTGAACAGCAAGTCCCAACTGGCCGAACTGGAACGCATCTACCAGCGCAATGTCGCCAACTGCCTGCTGGACAAAGGCGTGACCCTGGCCGACCCAGCGCGTATCGACGTGCGCGGCGAGCTGACTTGCGGCCGCGACGTGATCATCGACGTTGGCTGCGTCTTCGAAGGCAAGGTCGAAATCGGCGAAGGCGCAACCATCGGCCCGAACTGCGTGCTGATTAACGCGAAGATCGGCGCCGGCGCCAATATCAAGGCTTTTACCCATATCGAAGAAGCGGTGGTCGGCGACAAAGGCCAGATCGGACCTTATGCCCGCCTGCGCCCTGGCACCGAACTGGGTGAAGACGTCCATGTGGGTAACTTCGTCGAAATCAAGAACAGCCAGGTCGCCGCGCACAGCAAGGCAAACCACCTGGCTTACGTGGGCGATGCAACCGTCGGTTCGCGCGTGAACATCGGCGCCGGCACCATCACCTGCAACTACGATGGCGCGAACAAGTTCCGCACCGTGATTGAGGACGACGCCTTCATCGGCAGCGACAGCCAGCTCGTGGCGCCAGTAACCGTGGGCGCAGGTGCGACCATCGGCGCCGGCACGACCCTGACCAAGGATGCTCCAGCCGGCAAGCTGACCATCTCGCGCCCTAAACAGTTGACGGTTGAAGGCTGGAAGCGCCCAGTGAAGGTAAAGAAGACCTAAGCAACCGAGAACTGGCGGCGGCGCTGGTAAGTAAATTTCACCAGCTCGGGGAAGAAGCGATCGAAGCCATCCGCGATCGCTTCGTAGTGCTGCTGCACTTCGCCGATGCCCTCGCGCAGCAGGTGGCCGTTCCGGCTTAACCTGTCCGACATGCGGGTCAGCGCCAGCTCGACCCCGCTGAACTCCCCATAAGCACCCAGCCAGTCCTGTTTGATCAGCTTGGGCAGGATTTCGCGCAGCCGTTCCGGCAACTGCTCTTCATGCGCCGCCAGGGCGCCGTAGAAGCGCTCGATCAGCTCCTGGCGCGGCTCCTCGCAGTATTCGTCCCAGCGCTGGCTCAGGATATGGTCGTAGAACACGTCCAGCACGATGCCCGCATAACGCCGCCGGCCTTCCGTGAACAAGCTCTTGGCCTCGGTCACTACCGGGTGGCTATCCGTGAAAGAGTCGATAAACCGGTGCAGCGCGATCTCATTCGCGATCTCCGGCGCATAGTGATCCCCGCCGTTCGCTTTGACGAAATCGCCCAGCATGGCGCCGACCATGGCCGCCTCGCTATGGCGTGCCAGGTAGATATGTGCGAGGTAGTTCATGCCCCATTCTAGCGCTGTGGATAAAGATGTGTAAAAGCTGGTGCAATTCCGCCTGAAAACCATGGGACAGGCCCTGGATAAGAGGTGGTTGATACATGCAGATTATCCACACGATGCGCCGTTGCACTGCATCTGTGGAAAAACCTGGGGAATACCTGCTAACAACCACGGATAACTCAAAACTGTGGATAAGGATGTGGGAAACCCTGCGGAAAACGAGAGGATATGCGGTGCGTATCGCTGGATAACCGCGCCGAGGCAGCGCGGTAGTGTGGGGAAAGATGTGAATAAGCCTGTGCTTAGCCCTGTATAAGCCGGGATAACTGGATCAGACCGGAATGCTGGTCTCGAACTTGCTCCGGAAAGTGGAAAAGTAGGCTTTGACATTGCGCACATTCGCCTGCCCGGCGAACAAACGGTGGGCCAAAGCATGGTAGGCCGGCATGTCCGACACCTGCACGATCAGCACGAAATCCGGCCCGGGAGAGACGCGATAGCACTGCAATACCGCCGGTTCCGGCGCCACCAGCGCCTCGAATTCCGCCATCCGCTCAGCGGCCTGGATATCCAGGGAGATTTCCACAACCGCCGTCAGGTGCGCCCCGACTTTATCCGCAGCAACCAGAGCAACCTCGCGTTCTATTACCCCGGAATCGCGCAAATGCTTGACCCGGCGCAAGCAGGTAGGCGCAGACACGTGCACGGCAGCTGCCAGTTCAGCGTTGGTTTGAGAGGCATCCTTCTGCAAAGCGTTAAGAATGCGACGATCGATTTCATCAAAGTCCATAATTTGAAAGAATATTTCTAAAGAGATGTGATGAGAAATATTCTTTCACAGTATATGAAAATGAGAAAGCAAATTTCTCCGCGTCTGCTCTAGCATGCATTCATTAACTTTTAAAGAATGAGGTCGCGTATGTGCGGTATCGTCGGCGCTGTAGCCCAGCGCAATATCACCCCGATCCTGGTTGAAGGCCTGAAGCGCCTGGAATACCGCGGCTATGACTCCTGCGGCGTCGCCCTGCACCTGGACGGCAAACTGCAGCGCTCCCGCAGCACCTCCCGCGTGGCCGACCTCGAAAAGCAGATCAACGAAGGTGGCCTGAACGGCTTCACCGGCATCGCCCACACCCGTTGGGCCACCCACGGCGCCCCAGCCTCGCATAACGCCCACCCGCACTTCTCGCCAAGCGAATCGTCCGCCCGCATCGCCCTGGTCCACAACGGCATCATCGAAAACCATGACGAACTGCGCGCTGAACTGACGGCATTGGGCTATGTCTTCACCAGCCAGACCGACACCGAAGTGATCGCCCACCTGGTCGACCACATGTATAACGGCGACCTGTTCGACACCGTGCAGCACGCCGTCAAGCGCCTGCACGGCGCCTACGCCATCGCCGTGTTCTGCCGCGAAGAGCCGCACCGCGTGGTCGCCGCGCGCCAGGGCTCGCCGCTGATCGTCGGCATCGGCCAGGGTGAAAACTTCGTCGCCTCCGACGCCATGGCGCTGGCCGGCACCACCGACCAGATCATTTACCTGGAAGAAGGCGACGTGGTCGACCTGCAACTGGGCCGCGTCTGGATCGTCGACGTCGACGGCAAACTGGTGCAGCGCGAAGTAAAGACTGTGCACGCCCACACCGGCGCGGCGGAACTGGGTCCATACCGCCACTTCATGCAGAAGGAAATCTTCGAGCAGCCACGCGTGGTCGGCGACACGCTGGAAGGCGTGACCGGCATCATGCCGGAACTGTTCGGCGACGGCGCCTACAAGGTCTTCAAGGAAATCGACCGCGTGCTGATCCTCGCCTGCGGCACCAGCTACTATGCCGGATCGACCGCCAAGTACTGGATCGAATCGATCGCCAAAGTACCGGTCAGCGTGGAGATCGCCTCCGAATACCGTTACCGCGACAGCGTGCCGAATCCTAAGACCCTGGTGGTGACCATCTCCCAGTCCGGCGAAACCGCCGACACCATCGCCGCGCTGAAGCACGCGCGCAGCCTGGGCATGGAGCACACCCTGACCATCTGCAACGTGGCCACCAGCGCCATGGTGCGCGAGTGCAAACTGGCCTACATCACCCGCGCCGGTGTTGAAGTAGGCGTGGCATCGACCAAAGCCTTCACCACCCAGCTCGCCGCCCTGTTCCTGCTGACCCTCAGCCTGGCGCAAGTGAATGGCCTGCTGACCGAAGAACAGGAATCCGCGCACCTGAAAGCCATGCGCCACCTGCCTTCCGCCATCGCCGCCGTGCTGGCGCTGGAACCTCAGATTATCGCCTGGGCCGAAGAATTCGCGCGCAAGGAGAACGCCCTGTTCCTGGGCCGCGGCATGCACTACCCGATCGCCCTGGAAGGCGCGCTGAAGCTGAAAGAGATTTCATACATCCACGCCGAAGCATATCCAGCCGGTGAACTGAAACACGGCCCGCTGGCGCTGGTGACCGACGAAATGCCGGTCGTGACCATCGCCCCGAACGACGCGTTGCTGGAAAAACTGAAGTCGAACATGCAGGAAGTGCGCGCCCGCGGCGGCCAGCTCTACGTCTTCGCCGACGTTGACTCGCGGATCACCTCCGGCGACGGCCTGCACGTGATCCGTTTGCCGGAACACTACGGCCAGTTGTCCCCGATCCTGCACGTGGTCGCGCTGCAGCTTCTGGCGTACCACACAGCACTTGCGCGCGGCACCGACGTCGACAAGCCGCGTAACCTGGCGAAGTCGGTGACCGTCGAATAAGCGGTCCCTCAGGCACCCTGTCTGTTCTAGAAAACCAATAAAGTCTGACAAGAAGTAATGGAGCTCGACAGATTGCTCTATCGCAGGCGGAGGTGCCAACAAGAATCGAGCGTCCCTGGTCACTACAGGCAGCAGTGCTGCATAGGGCCAAAATAAGCCGAACAGTGGGGATTTATAGGGTTTCGCCGAAAATCGATGTCGTAAGGCCTGGCACGATCTCGGCTCCGTTGTCACCCATTTTGCAGGTGAAGGTGTGCCGGTCGGAGGCTGCAACGGCTCTGGAATAGAATCGGTACATCTCGGATGGGCGTTCTACCTCGATGTTAAACGAGATCGATCCGATCTTGTTCTTCGATCCGAGTTGCGCCAGCGTGTTTTCGAGCTCGCCCCCTTCACTGCTCTTGTTAAGCTCTTGGATTTCGGTGCTGAAGTATTTGATCAGGACCTTCTCTATGATGCGTCCTTCTTCATCGACCCGGACTTCATCGATCATCGAATTGGCAACGACAAAGTTGAATGCACTGCTTGACGTTCCCGCAATCGCCAGGACCTTGAAGAGATTATAGAAAATAAAGAAGTCGTGCTCAGCACTGGGGACCTTGTACAGCATGTCCGCGAGACCGCGGTGTGCGCGGTTGAGCGGACGATCATCGGGATTTTTGGTATAGCCAACATAATGGATTTCCGTGTCGATTCCAAATTTGATACCGACCATGTCGAAATAATCGTGAATCGAATACGAGACCCTGTGGCCCGGCGGATGTTCAAACGTGATGAAGCGGTCGGACACCTCGACCGGCGGCGTGATGCGTGCGCCGCTTGCATCATCTCGCATCATGGTCGTCGTTTTCACCAGCTTGCGTGACGCCCCGACTTCGACATGGAGGATGAGTTCCTTGCCAAACAACGAATACTGGGGTTTCCTCGATGTACAGAACCTGAGCTTGGTTCTCGATCCTAGAAAATAGATGAAACGCTTGTCTAGCTGGGTTTCGACCGTCTGTTTCAAGCGCTTTAGGAAGTTTGCGATATGCTGCTTCGTGTCAAAGCCTTCTGGCGGATGAACCAGCAGCTCATACCAGAAGTAACTGGATTGGTCGAGTTCGACATGCCACCGTTTCTCTGCATCGGTATATGCTGGCTGATTCAGCATGAAGTCAAAAATACCCCGGCTCATTGCATTCTCCACTGGATATGTCGCGAGAATTCGATCACATCGACTGCTTACTCTACCAGCTTATCCTCGCGCGAATTGCGGCCGTCGTCTCTATCGCGTCTGCCGGCGGCCGCGTCATGTCTTAGCTGCGCTTCATGCTCAGCTCAACGTCGCCGGGCAGTGGCAGAGACAGGTAGGCTCCGTTTGGATCTCGTACCTTCGACATGTACTCAGGGCAGTAATCCGCGTTGTCAGCGATGATCAGCGCGCCGGGGCGCAGGCGGTGTTCTACCAGTCGCAGGATATCGAAGTACAGTCCTTTCGCGCCATCCAGCAGCAGCAGGTCAATCTGTTCCGGCAAGCCCGCGCGCAGGGTTTCCAGCGCGTCGCCTTCGCGGATTTCAACCAGGTCAAGCAGGCCGCCTGCTTCAAGATTCTCGCGGGCCCGTTGTGCCTTGGATGGCTCGAACTCCGTGGTGATCAGCAGGCCGCCGCCGTTGTCGCGCAGTGCTGCGGCCAGGTGGAGGGTCGAAATGCCGAACGAAGTTCCGAATTCGACGATCACGTTTGCCTTGGCGTTGCGTGCCAACATGTACAGCAGCAGGCCCGTCTCGCGCGACACCGGGATCGCGGCGTCTTTCAGGTCCGCGTAGATTTCGCGATAGCCGGTCTTGCTGCTCATGATGCGCACGCGTTCCTCGTCCGGCAGTGCGGCGAAGGCGGCGATGGCAGGCACACGTGTGCTTTTGGCGTCGTCAAAAAGGCGGTTCAGCAGAGGCGCGACAGGCGCGGAAGTCAGGGTAATCATGGGGTATTCCTTTCTGGTGTAAGAGCAGGAATAATATGAATAATCCTTCACATTTCATATTCGCGTTCCCAGGACCCGCCATGACCGATAGCAAAAACGCCCGTGTTTCCTCGCGAAGAAGGCCAAAACAGGCCCGCTCAAATGACCTCGTCAGCGCAATTCTGCAGGCAGCTATTCAGGTTTTGGCGAAAGAAGGCGCCCGCCGCTTCACTACAACGCGCGTGGCGGAGCGTGCGGGCGTGAGCGTAGGCTCGATCTACCAGTACTTCCCCAACAAGGCATCGATCCTGTTTCGCCTGCAAAGCGACGAATGGCGGCAAACGTCGTCCATGCTGTCGGAGATCCTGCAGGATGCAGCAAAGCCCCCGCTGGAGCGTTTGCGTAACCTGGTGCATGCCTTCGTGCGCTCGGAATGCGAAGAAGCGGCGGTGCGCACTGCCCTTAACGATGCTGCGCCACTTTACCGCGACGCGCCGGAAGCCATCGAAACCAGAGCCTCCGGCGACCGGATGTTCCGGACCTTCATCGACCAGGTGCTACCCAACGCCACCAATGCGGAGCGCACCTTGGCCAGCGCCCTGGTGATGGATACGCTCAGCGCTGTCGGCCAGCAGTTTTCACAGGAGCCCCGTACTGACAAGGAGATCAAGGCTTACGCAGGCGGCCTGGCCGATATGCTGTGCGCATACCTGGCCGGGCTGGCAGCTCAGAACACTGCGCGCAAAATCAAACGCACCGTGCGTGGTTCACCGGGGTGAAAGTGGATGTCGGAAACGCCTTCTGCGGGCTCGCCCGCGAGGCGTGAGGCGTAGTAGTAATCGACATCGTTTGCCTTGCGGTCAAACAGGTTGAACACATCGGCCGTCAACTGCCAGCGGCGGTTGAAGCGATACGTGGTGCGCAGGTAGGCAAGCGCGGTGCTGGACGAGCGAATGCTGTTGTCTTCCACCAGCGGCCGCGGGCCGAAGTAGCGAAGCTGGAATGCGCCGGACCATGGGCCGATGTCGTTCAGCGTTGCGCCAAACGAAGCCACCTTTTCGACTGCGCCCGGCACACGGTCGCCGGCGGCGTCAAACTCCGTATAGCGTGCACGCGAATAGGCCAGGTCGAAGTCCAGCAGCAGGTGCTTGGACGCGGTATAGTGGTTGTTCCACTCGATGCCGGAACGCTTGCTGGCGCGGCTTGGCGCCGTGTCGCCGGCATCGCCGGAAAATACCAGTTCGGACCCGGAACGCAGGCGCCACAGCGCGACCGAGCTTTGCAGGCCGGTCACGAACTCGCTGCGGGCGCCGATTTCCGCGCCGCGCGTCTTCACCAGCGGCGTGACGGGATCGACAGGCTCGCGCTCGCGTGGCGACAGGCGTGCCGTGGTGCCGCGCGCATCGTTGCTGTGGAAGCCTTCGCCACAATTCAGGAAGAACTCCGTCTTGCTCCAGGGCCCGAGCACAAGCGAGATCTTGGGTGATGCAATGTGATCGTTCACCTTCCCGCTGTTCTCCGAGATAGAGCTGTCGACATTGAAGCGGTAGCTGTCGTAGCGCACGCCGGCAATGGAGCGCAGCCAGTCCGTCCACTGTACTGTGTTCTGGAACCATGCGGCCACGCTCGCTTCGGTAACGCGCGATTCGGCGATCGGATGCCGCACCTGCTGCTGCGTCGTTGCGTACAGCCCTACTGGCGCAATGCGGTCGAAGCGCCCCTGCACGCCGACGCTGTTCTCCATCGAGCGTTGGCCGAGTTGGCCGAACCAGGTTTGGGTCAGGTCGAAACCCGTCATCTTGCGTCGTTCCGTCTGTAGCACCTGGTCGCCGTTGACCGGATCGTCGAGGAAGTAGGTGACGTCGTTGTACAGCGAGAGATCGTTGCGTACCAGGTAGGCGTGCGCCTCCGTCAGCGTGTCGCCCGCGCGCTTGCGCCATTCGGCGGAAAGGCTGTAGCGCGCGGTGCGGCCGCCGTCGCTCGGATCGGCTGCACCGAACTCGTCCAGGCGTCCGTCCTGTACCGCGCGCAGCGGGATCTGGCTGGTCGCGTGCCAGCCGGCCTTGTAAGCCATGCCGGTGATGCTGAAGCGTTCCGCGCTGCTGCCCGAACTGTATCGCAGCACACCCGTCGACTTGTGGAACGCTTCCGGCATCTGCCAAGGGCCGTCGTTGTGGCCCAAATCGAGTGCATACAGCAGGTTGCCGTTGCCAACCTCGGTGGAATTCGCCACTACGCCGCGGCGATAGTTATCCGCGCCGATGGTCAGCGATGCAAAATCTTCGTTCAGCTTGTCGGCCAGGCCCATATGCGCGGCGCCAGCCGATGCAAAATCCCCTTCGTCTGCGTAATAGGGGCCTTTGCGGTAGCGGATGCGGCCAACCAGTTCTGGAATCAGGAAATTCAGGTCCGTATAGCCCTGGCCGTGGCCGTGCGTGCGCATATTGACCGGCATGCCGTCGACGAAGGTGGCGAAGTCGGTCCCGTGGTCCAGGTTGAAGCCGCGCAGGTAGTACTGGTTCGCCTTGCCGTCGCCGCTGTGCTGGGTGACGATCATGCCCGGCACGAATTCAAGGATCTCGCCAGGCCGCAAGGCAGGCCGGTTGGCGATCAGTGCTGAGGTGATGGTTCCTTCGCTTGCTGCGTCGGAAGTGCGAATGCCATTGTCGTAGTGGTGGCCCACGACGTACACCCTGGCTGGTGTCTCTTGCTCTTGTGCCTGCGCGACAGCGCACAACGCCCCCGCGATCATGGGGATCAGTTTCTTTTTCATTATGGATGTTTGAATCGGCAATCCCGCCCACCTCCCCGTGAGCGCGACCGAACAGCGCGCGCATCGTTCGCCGATGCGGGCACCACCTGTCTGGCCGGTATCCGGGCTGGCAAGGCGGACCGTCTTGCCTTCCCATGCTTGCGCACAGTGGCTTGAGAGACGGCCTGTCGTTGACGAACGACGCTTGCTTACCGTTGCGGGGGCAGCACACCCTGGCCTGCCGGCTGAAGCAGCACGGCCATGTGTTTCCCGTTTAACTGCGCGCTTGAACGCGCGCGAGGCACCAAACGGCGGCGATTATACGCTATACACTGTTGTTATCCTGCCACCGATCGGTATAAACCAGGTCGGCCAGCTTGCCGCGCATGGCCCATCCTTCGAGTTCCAGCATCGGCTTGGGGTAAAAGCCGGCAACGTGGCCCAGGCAGATGATGGCGACCGGTTTGCCGCCTTCCGGTATGCCCAGCAGGGCCGCCAGCCGGGCCGGGTCGAACAGCGATACCCAGCCCATGCCCAGGCCCTCCGCGCGCGCGGCGAGCCACATGTTCTGGATGGCACAGGCTACGGAGGCCAGGTCCATCTCAGGCAAGGTGCGGCGGCCGAAGATGTGCTTTTCGCGCTGGTCCATGAGGGCCGCGACCAGCACTTCGCCGCACTCGCGAATCCCTTCCACCTTCAGGCGCATGAATTCCTCATTGCGCTCGCCCAGCGCAGCGCCGGTGGCCTGGCGTTCTTCCTCGACCAGCCGGACTATCTGCTCGCGCAGGGCGGCGTCCTGAATGCGGATGAAGCGCCACGGCTGCATCAGGCCAACGCTGGGGGCCTGGTGCGCGGCAGCCAACAGGCGCATAAGGAGGTCCTCGTCGACTGCACCGGGGACGAAGTGGCGCACGTCGCGCCGTTCGGCAATTACACGATAAACGGCGTCAATTCCTGCCTGGTCAAAACCACTTTGCACTTCTGTTCTCACTGTTGATGGAACACGATCTCCTCAACGGCCTGTCCATTGCACAGGTGCTGGTCGATGATGCGGTCCATGTTCTCGGGGGTGACATTGTAGTACCAGGTGCCGTCCGGCTGGACGCAGACGATCGGGCCGCCCTTGCAGGCGGCAAAGCAGCTTACCCGGCTGCGCTTCACGCGCAACTCGCCTTCATTCAGCCCAGCGGCCTTGAACTTGTCGCCCAGGCTGTCGAACAGGGCCTGCGACTGGCCGTCGGCAGTGCAGCGCGGGCCGGTGCAAATCAGCAGGTGGCGGTGGTAGCTGCCGATCTTTGGTTTTACTGGAGTGTCGCTCATGCCTCGCTCCCTTCGGATTCTGTGCTTGTTTCGGCTTCCCACGGCTCGTGGAGCGTGGCGCGGATGTAGTCGGCGGGCAGGCGGTACTGTGCTGCCAGTTCTTCGATGCTGGCGCCGGCTTCGTGCTCGCTGCGCAGCGTGTCGAGCCACCCAAGCAGGCCGGTTGACAGCGAACGCCCTGCGCGCTCGCCTTCGCGGGGAGCGCCGCCCTCCTGCATATCGTATTTGTTGGCGTAGCCGCGCGGAGTCACCATCAGGCCGTTGCGCACGAAGGTGTTGCTGTTGCCAATCAGGACAGTGCTGAGCATGCCGATATCGGCGTCGGCCATGCTGTCGAGGGTGGTGAACACGATATTCTCGCGGCGGCGGTACGCGCTCTTGACGATGGCGACCGGAGTGTCGGCACGGCGGTGGCGCAGGAACAGCCGCTGCGCCTCCACAATCTGGCGTGTGCGCCGGCCGCTTTTCGGGTTGTACAGTGCCACCACGAAGTCCGCCATCGCCACCGCGTCCAGGCGGCGGGCAATGGTTGGCCAGGGCGTCAGCAGGTCGGACAGCGAGATCGCGCAGAAATCATGCGTCAGCGGAGCGCCGACCAGGGCCGCGCAGCTGTTCAGGGCCGATGCGCCGGGGATGATTTCCACTTGCACCGGATCTTCCGGCGTCCAGCCGGACTGGAACAACACCTCGTAGGTGGGGCCGGCCATGCCGTACACGCCGGCGTCGCCGGAGGAGATCAGTGCCACTTTCTTGCCGGCGCGGGCCGCTTCCAGGGCGCTGACGGCGCGGTCCAGTTCCTCTGTCATCGACTTGCGGATGATCTCCTTGCCTTCAATGAGATCGGCCACCAGCTTGATGTAGGTGACGTAGCCGATCACCACGTCCGCCTCGGCGATGGCGGCGCGGGCGCGTTGCGTCATGTGGTCCACGCTGCCTGGACCGATCCCGACCAGCATGATCTTGCCGGCAGCGGCAGTTTGTTCGAATGGAGCATTCATGGATTCTTCCTTGCGATGGAGACGGTGACGTTGCGGTTGTCGACGCCTCGGAGTTTGAATTTTTCGACCACCAGGGCGGTCATTGGCGTGCCTGGGCCGGCGGCCAGCAGGGCGGCAGCCTCGCTTACCGATGGCGTGCCGGTGTAGCGGCGCACGGTTTCCGATGGATTAGGGACCGGGACGGCCGCCAGTTCTTCCGGTGCGTAGAAGTGCAGCGGCCAGCCGCATTCCTGCGCGAAGGCGAGCAAAGCCTCTTCATCGCGTTTCAGCGTGATGCTTGCGGCGGCGCTTACCTGCGCGGGCTGGGCTCCGGCCTCGCGCAGCGCTGCATGCACGGCCTCACGCACCGTTTGCAGCATGGCGCCACGGTCGCAACCAAGACCGATAGTGAATGTGCTCACGCTGCGCCGTCCAGCGGCGGGCGATACACCACCAGTCGTTCGTGGAGGGCATTCCAGCGCTCTTCCGGCACCTCGGCATGGGTTACCCACAGCAGCGCGGTGTAGCGCTCCAGCAGTACTTCGTCGAAGTGGCTGAAGAAGTGGATGTTGTCCGGCAGCGGTGTCGGCCTGGTCCACCAATCAGGACTGCCGGCCTCCTGCACGAAGGCGATCGGTTCGCCGTTCACGACGTGCGCAGAAACGCGCGTGATGTTGATCTTGGGCGCTTCCACGCGCCAGCCAAGGTGGCGGCCGAGGATATCGACCGGAATGGTGCGGCCCACGTCCGACGCGGTGGTCAGCACCGGCACTGCGCCCAGCAAGTCGGCTACGCGTTCGCTCCATTCGTTGGCGCCGCCAACGTGGCCGGACAGCACCGGGATCACATACTGGCCGGCGTCGTCCACCACGATCACGCCGGGGTCTTCGTCCTTGCTGCGCAGGTGGGGGGCGATCAGGCGCACCACGGCGCCCAGCGACACGAAGAACACGACCTGGTCATAGCCTTCAAACAGGGGGCCGATCTCGTCGCGCAGTGCGCCGTCGTAGGCGCGTACCGTATTTGGCAGGCCGGCAAATTGCGCCGCAAACTTGGCGGAAGTACAGATGTCTGCCACAGGCAGGTCGGCGGCCAGGCGTGCAGCCTGCGCTGCGCCGTGTTTCGTGATGGCTACCAGGCATAGGCGCGGCGCCGCGGTGTCGACAATTGATAAGCTGCTCATGCAGTCTCCAGGGTTAATGGTTGAGGGCCGGCCTTCTTGAGGCAGCCCTTGATGCGTTCGCCGCGAATGCGCTGTCCGTGCTTGACGATCAGCAGCGACAGGTAGCTGACCTTGGTGCCGCGCAGCACCAGGATTTCGGCGCCGCTGAAGCGACGCTCGTCCGGTGCGCCGACACGTTCAATGAAGTGCGCACCTTCCAGCAAGTCCTTGCGCTCCAGCCAGTCGATCAGTTCATCGAGCAGGGGCTTTACCTTCATCAAGACCAGGGTATCGAAATCCGGCAACAGGCGGTCGATGGCGCTGACACCATATGCCGCTGGCACGATTGCGACCGTGTCATCCTGTTCTGCGAACGGCACCGGCACTTCGGCGCAAGCGGCGGTGAAGGCGTTGACGCCGGCGATGACCTGTACAGGCACCTGCTCGTCCAAAGTCCGTACGGTGCGCGCCAGGTGGCCGAAGGTGGCATAGGTGCTGGCGTCCCCTTCGACGAGAAAAAGCACGTCGCGACCCGCGCGAAGCCAGGGCAGCACAGTCTCGGCAGCCTTCATCCAGGCTCGAGCGAGCTTTTCGCCGTCGTGCGTCATGGGAAACAGCAGCAATTCGTGCTTGTCAGGCGGGGCAAGGCCGGCGCGTTGCACAATATCGAACGCGTAGCTTGGGGTCTTGCCGCTACGCGCCGGGTAGACCCAAATCGCATCGCGCCGCTGCAACGCTTCCCACGCGGCACGTGTGATCAGGCCCGGGTCGCCGGGGCCGAGGGAAATCCCCCACAAGGTACCGCTCATGCCGGTCCTCCCGCACGGCGTGCACAAACGATCCACACCGGATTTTCAGCCGCCATGCGGTGCATGTGCAGGATCGGCTTGCTGCGCGCGGCTTGCAATTGCAACACGTCCCAGCTCACGCCCTCGCCCTCCAGCGCCTGCAATGCGGCAGTGGCGGTGGCAAGGTTTTCCAGCGTGACGAAATTCATCACCAGCGTGCCGCCCGGGCGCAAGCGCCGCAACACGCCGGTAATCAGCCCGGAAAGTTCGCCGCCCGAGCCGCCGATGAATACCGCGTCCGGATCGGGCCAGGCATCCAGGCCCTCGGGTGCCTTGGCGTGGTACAGGCTGTAATTGGCCACGCCGAACGCAGCATGATTGCGGCCTGCGATGGCGCAATCTTCCACGTTCTTTTCGATGGCAAACACGTGCCCCTGTGGACACAAGCGGGCCGCCTCCAGGCCTACCGAGCCGGAACCGGCGCCGATATCCCACACCACGCTGTCGGCCCGAAGCTGAAGCCGCGCCAGGCTGACGGCACGCACCTCCTGCTTGGTGATCAGGCCCTTCTCCGGCTGGCGTTGTTCGAATTCCACATCCGCCAGGCCGAATCGCACAGGGCTTGGAACCGGCGTTACGCGCCACAGCAACACGACGTTCAGGCCGGCGAACTGCATGCCAGCCGCTTGGTGCGGGCTAAGTTCTGCCAGTACGCGTTCCTCGGCCTGCAGAAGGTTCTCTGCGACCGCCATGTGGAAATCGTCGCCCACGCCTTCAGCCAGCAGCAGCCGGGCGATGCGATCCGGACTGTTGTCAGGACTGGTCAGCACCAGCAGGCGCGCATGCTGGCGCAGCGCCTGCGCCAGTCCGTACAGGCCGTGGCCAGGCGGGCTGCCGCGCGACCATTCGCCGGCGTCGCGCGCATGGACCGACACGATGCGCGCATCCTGCCAGGCCAGCCCGATGCGTGCGCATGCCAGCTGCAGCGTCGACAGGTTGGGGAGTATCTCCAGCGCCTGCACGCACAGGTGCTGCGCCAGGTAAGGCGCAATGCCGTGGCATAGCGGATCGCCGGTCGCCAGCACCACGCAGCACAAGTTGTCGGCACGCGCGGCGCGCACCCAGTCGGGCACCTCTTTAAGGCGTGCAGTCAGGTCGCGGCAGATGGCGCCTGGCTTGAACTCATTCTTCAGCAGCGCGAGGGTGCGGGCGCCGCCGATCACCACGTCGGCATTGCGCAGCCATGCCAGCGCGGTTGCATTCAGGCTTGCGGCACCGTCATCCAGCACGCCGATCACGCGGCAGGGATTGGGATCAGTTAAACAGGTATCCATTGGTCTATTCGGGAATTGGCTCAGGGTCGATATCGAGGATGTGGTCAATGCCGATGCGCCTTGCGTCGGCAGGACTCTCTTGTGGCAGCGCAGGCGCCGACCAGACGTCGGCGACCTGGTTGCCGCTGAAATCGCACACCAGCACGCGCAGCTGGAATGCACGGCCATAGCGCTCGGGCGCGGTCAGGGTATCGATGGCGGCTTGGGCCAGCGCGTGGTGGAAGGCGTCGCCCAGGCCGCGTTCGACCATCAATTCGGCTCCAAAGCGCGCAGTTTCGGCCGCAGCAATGGCGGCGCAGTCCTCGGGCGTGGCGCCGATGCGGCGCGCGATCTCCGCCACCAGGTCGGTATCGACCTCGCTGCGGTTGGCGTGAGTGATGGTTTCGCCCTGCGCGATCTTGGTCAGCTTGCCCACCATGACCGCGAGCACCACGAGACCAATGCGCTGCGAGGCGGCTTCGTCCAGCGCATAGCGCAGGAAATCGCCCATCTGGACGAAGCATGCGGAAGGCAGCTCGGGACGTTCGGCGCGCAGTGTGGCGATGGCAAAGGTCTCCGTGCGGCCGCCGGTGGTCAGCGCAACCACTTCGTGGCCGGTGGTCGCCGCCACTTGCACGCCCTGCACCACGCTGGCACGCCACGCCGCCGTCGAATACGGCCTGACGATGCCCGTGGTGCCGAGGATGCTGATGCCGCCCAGGATGCCCAGGCGCGCGTTGGTGGTCTTCTTGGCCATCACCTGTCCATCCGGGACGCTGATGGTGACTTCGATGCCATGCTCCTGCAGCAGGGCGGGCGCGGCTTCGCGCAGGTTATCGGCGATGTTACGGCGCGGTACCGGGTTGATCGCCGGTCCGCCTACCTCCAGGCCGAGGCCGGGCATGGTTACCGTGCCAACGCCGTCGCCGGCCACGTACAGCACGTCGCCGGCGCGGCCGGGCAGCAGGCGCAGGTCGACCGTCAGGTGGGCGCCGTCGGTGCAATCGGGGTCGTCGCCTGCGAACTTGACCACCATGGCGTGCGCGGACTGCGCGTCGCAGCCGCCGTCGTGCACGGCAAAGCGCACCCGGCTGCCATTCGGCAGCAGGCTTTCAATTTCCTCCGGCACCCGGCCCGTTGCCAGGCCAAGCACCGCTGCGCGCGCCGCTGCGGCAGCACAGGCACCGGTCGTGAAACCGGTGCGCGTACCGCGTTCGGCCGCTGCCTTTTCCTTCATGCCTGCCCTGCCTTCTGCTTTGCCTCGGCCAGGGCCAGCAACGCGTGGAGGGCCGCGACCACCAGCGTCGAGCCGCCCTTGCGGCCGCGAATGACGATCCACGGCACCTCGGCCACCTCCGCCATCAAGTCCTTGGACTCGGCGGCGGAGACAAAACCAACCGGCATGCCAACCACGAGCGCGGGGCGCACGCCCTCTTCGCGAATCAGGCGCACCAGCTCGATCAGCGCGGTCGGCGCATTGCCGATGCCGACGATGGCGCCCTCCAGCAGGCCAAGCCGGTGCGCCTTGCGCATGGCTTGCACGGCACGCGTGGTGTCTTCGGCCTTGGCGGTTTCGATAACGTCTGCATCGCTGATGAACTGGTGCGTCTTCATGCCGAAGTGCGCCAGGCGCGGTTGCGACAGGCCGGAGCAGATCATTTCAACGTCGGCAACGACAGGTGTCGAGCCGGCCAGCATGGCGGCGATGCCGGCCCGCACCGCGGCCGGATGGAAGTCGGTCAGGCCGTTGAAGTCGAAGTCCGCGTTGGCGTGGATCATGCGCCGTACGATTGGCCATTGCGATTCGGTATAGGTATGTGAGCCGGCTTCAGCGTCGATGATGGCGAAGCTGTCATGCTCGATCGCCTGGCCGGCGCGCGTCAGTTGTTCGGTGACGGTGTTGACGGTGCTCATGCTGGCTGCGCCTCGGCGTGATCGTGTGTGTGCGCATGGGAGTGGCCGTGGCCATGATCATGTGCGATCTCGCGGTAGGTGCAGCCGTCGCAAGGCAGGCGGCTATCCGGTACACCGGCGCGCAGATCTTCCACGCGCTGGTCCATCAGCTCGAAGATCTCGGCCTCGAAGCCAAAGTGTTCGGTGCAGGCGAAGCGCACTTGCGGATACTGGCCGCGCAGGTGTTCAACCTGGCGGTGAATGCGCTGCATCAGCGTGCCGGTGTACAGGTAGTACGGCAGTACCACGACCTGGCGCATGCCCAGCGCGACCTGGCGCTGCACGACTTTTTCCAGGCGCGGCCAGGTGATGCCGGTGAAAGCCAGGTCCACCAGCTCGTGGTCGCCCTCTTCCAGCAGCCAGCGCGCCATCTTGGCCATCTCGCCGTTGGCGCCGCGGTCGGAGGAACCGCGTCCCAGCAGCACGACGCCGGTGGTGGTCGGATCTGGCATGTCGAGCGTCGCCATGGCCTTGCGCAGGCGGCGCTTGAGGATGGCCAGCACCGGGTCGCAGGCGGTCAGGTGCGGCGCCAGCAGGAATTCCGTCTGCGGACAGGCGATGCGCGCGCCTTCGATAGCCTCGGGAATCTCCATCTTGACGTGGCCGGCGGCATTCAGGATCAGCGGCACCACCAGTACGCGGCGCGAACTGGCGGCAACATCCAGCAGGCTGGCGTTCAGCTCGGGGGGAGCGAATTCGATGAAGCACAATTCGATGCGCCAGCCCGGCCGGCGTGCGCGCCACATATCCACGAATTCACGGATTTCCTGGTTGCCCGACTCCTCGCGGGAGCCATGGCCGACGACGAGGATGGTATCGCTCGCTGCTGCAATCGCTGGCATCATGATGGATTGGTTCATGCGCTGGCCTTTCTGAAACGGTGGGTAAAAGTTGGGTCGTACAATTTGGAGCGCACCAGGGTTTCCCAGTGCAGGGCGCCCAGCGTGGGGCTGGCCACGATCATGGCCTGGCTGGCTACGCCGGCTTCCCGGCAGCGCTGCTTGATGTCGGCCAGCGTCCCGCGCAGGATCTTCTCCTCGCCAGGCCAACTGGCTTTGTGCACGACGAGCATGGGCGCGTCCTCTGGCCACCCCGCCGCACGCAGGGCCGCCTCGACCTTGTACATCAGGGTGATCGACAGGAAGATGCACAGCGTGGTGCGGTGTGCGGCCAGGCTGGCCAGGTCTTCGCCCTCCGGCATTGGCGTGCGGCCTTCGACGCGAGTGAAAATCACGCTTTGCGTCACCTCGGGCAAGGTCATTGATTCTCCGGCGGCTGCCATCGAAGCCATGGCGGACGAAACACCTGGCACCACTGCCCATTCAATGCCTTCGGCGGCAAGCGGGCGCGCCATTTCAATCAGGGCGCCGTACAGGCCGGGATCGCCGGTCTGCAGCCTTACTACGGTGCTGTGGGTCCGAGTTTGCTCGATCAGCCAAGCTGTCATCTCTTCCAGCGTCATGTCTTTCGAATCGCGGATAACGCAGCCAGGCGGCGCGTAGAGCGTGGCGGCGCGGTCCACCAGCGAGCCGGCAAACAGCACGGCGCCCGCTTGTGCCAGCAGCTTTTGCCCCTTGACGGTGATCAGTTCAGGGTCGCCGGGACCGGCGCCGACAAACCAGACTTTGCCAGCTGTCATAGCAGTATTTCTCCTTGGTGTTCGTCGACAGGCTGCGCGCGCAGCGCGGTCAGCAAGGCATCCACGCTTCGCGGTGCCGCACCGGGGCGAAGCAAGCCGCGTTTGGCCAGCTCGGCATGTAATGCCAATGCCTGGGGCAAGCGTTGGCCGGCAGCGCGCAGCGCCTCTTGGCGCGAGGCCAGCTCCTGGGTGGGAACCGATGCAATGCAGCGGCCGGCAGCCATCATGTGGATGTCGTCGGCCCAGCGATAGGCAAAGTCGACGTCGTGGGTGGATAGGACGATCGTCACGCCGCGCGCGGCGAGGCGGCCCAGCAACGCCTCGAGTTCTGCTTGCATCGCTGCGTCCAGGCCCGCCATCGGTTCGTCCAGCAGCAGGACTTCGGGCTGCATGGCCAGCACGCCGGCAATGCAGACGCGCTTCTTCTGGCCAAAGCTCAGGTGGTGCACGGGACGGCGCGCGAAGCCGGCCAGGCCTACTGCATCGAGCGCCGCCGCGGCGCGCGTGCGTACCGTGGCGTCGTCGAGGCCGAGGTTCAGCGGCCCAAACGCCACGTCTTCTTCGACCAGTGCCGAGATTAGCTGGCGCTCAGGATTCTGGAACACGAGGCCGACCCGGCTGCGCAACGAGGCCAGCCCGCTGCGGCTGTAGTCGTACTCGCTGCCGTGCCAGCGCAAGCGGCCCGCGCTGGGGCGCAGCAAAGCGTTCAGGTGCAGCAGCAGCGTGGTCTTGCCGGCGCCGTTGGCGCCGAGCAGCGCGTGGCGGCGTCCGCGGCCAAGCGACAAGGTGCAGCCGCGCAGGCCTGGGCTGCCGTCGGCAAACGCGTGCTCCACCGCTTCGAGTTCGATCAAAGGCGTCATAGCCGGTCACGCAGGGAAAATGCCAGCAGCAGCACGCTCGCCAGTAAGGATAGGGCAAGCTGGCGTCGCGCATGCGGGAAGGACGCCGGCAATTGGCGCAGGCTGCCCTGGAAGGCGCGCGCATCGGCCGCCATTTGCAGTGCCGACGCGCGTTGCCATACCTGCACTGCCATCTGGCCCGTCAGCAAGCCCATCGACCGCCAGTGCTGGCGCCAGCCTCCATGTCCCAGGCGCGCAGCCTGGGCGGTACTGCCTTCGTCCCATGCCTGGCGCAGCACGAACAGCATGCGGTAGCACAGCGCCATCAGGTCCAGCAGCAGTTCGGGTACGTGCAGGCGGCGCAGCAACACCAGCAGGTCCGGCATCGGCGTGGTCAGTACCAGCCCGAGCACAGCGGCCAGCGCGGCGATCGAACGCAGGGCAATGTGCCCGACTGCCGGCAAGAGGCCGGGCGCCCATCGCCAGCCACCCCCGCTGTCGGGCGTGACCAGCATTGTCAGGCAGGACAGCAAAAGGAAGCCGAGCGGCGCTACAGCTACGGCAAAATAGGTCCGTATCGGCACGCGTGCCCCGGCCAGCGTGGCGATCATGGAAAGCAGCGCGAGCACGGCCAGCGTGTCGAGGTTGCAGGCGAGCCAGGCGGCAGCGATGCCGGCCAGCGCGAACAGGCCCTTCGCGCCCGGAGCGACGGCCCGCCAGCGCGAGGCGTAGGCTGCGGCGTCAATCCGCATGGGAATCCGGCTCCGGCACCGAAGCCCCCGGTGCGCAACGTCGTTCGCGCTCGCGCGCTACCGATGTTCCGAGCCAGAAACCGATCACGCCCGCACCGATCGCAGCTTGCAGCGCGAACAGCAGCGACGCAATCTCTCCGCTCGGCGGTTCGAACAGCGGTGCAAACCAGGGTTTGTAGTTCGGTGCAATGGTGCCAATCGCCTGCTGCGCGCGCGAATCCGCTCCGCTGAATGCTGCTGGCGCCTCGCCGCCCGGCTCCGCCGGCGGCATGGCTGCAAACCACAGCGGCAAAACGGTCAACAGGATGATGGCCATCCAGATCAAGCCAGTTCGCGCCTTCATGCCGACTTTTCCTTTACATGCGCCATCACCGGCAGCAGGCGCAGCTCGTGCGCGTTGAAGCGCGCCATCGCATTCACCACCAGTACGGTCAGCAAGCCTTCGCTGACGGCGATCGGCAGTTGTGTCAACGCGAAGATACCGGCGAACTTGCCGAACGAAGCGCTGATGCCACCGACCGGATCAGGAAAGGCCCAGGCCAATTGTGCAGAAGTGGTCAGGTAAGTTGCCAGGTCGCCGATACAGGCAGCCGCGAACACCGCGACCGCGCGCGATAGCCCGAAGGCCGCCGCGGAGCGGAATACGCCATAGGAAACGAAGGGCCCGACAATCGCCATGGAGAACACGTTGGCACCAAGCGTGGTCAAGCCGCCATGGGCCAGCAGCGAAGCCTGGAACAGCAACACGACAAAGCCGACCGGCACCATCGCCGCAGGACCGAACAGCAGCGCGCCGAGACCGACGCCGGTCGGATGCGAACAGCTTCCCGTCACGGACGGCAGCTTCAGCGCAGACAGGAGGAAAGCGAAGGCCGAAGCAACGCCAAGCAGCATGCGCCGCTCGGGGTGCGCCTGCAAGCCGCGCGCCATGCTGCGCAAGCCCCAGGCCAGGAAAGGAACGGAGACGGCTGCCCAGCCCAGCGCGTGCGCGGGCGGCAGGAAACCTTCCATGATGTGCATTCGAAACCTCCCGTCGAATGGTCTATGGGAGCACTTTCAAGGGAGAATCAGGAGACGGTCGACAGGGGCAGGCGGGCAAGACGCAGGAAGCCGGTCGACAGCGGCTTCCCTTCACCCCGGAGAACAGTGCTGGCAGTATCGGGCCGGTATTCTGGCTCGCCTTCATCCTCCTCCGGGCCTTCCCGCGCGTTGCGCAGTGGCGTATTTCCGGATTCGTCAGGCTTACAGCAGCGGGGGCTGCACCGGAGTGGCCGCACATGGCAGCGTCACCGGTTTCCCGTTTAACGCGCATCCAGGACAGGACGCGCGCACCCAATTGCCGAATAGTACATTAAAGGACTCTTGCGTGGCAAACGCCTGTGATCTCGGTCAGGAAGGCTGCCATAGCTTGTACGCGCAGGCTCGCTTTCAGGTCGCGGTGACAGACCAGCCACAGGTCGCGCGATACCGGCGTGGCCAGTCGCTCCGCGCGCTGGAGCGCCGGCTCTGCATCACCGATGAAGCATGGCAGCATGGCGGCGCCCACGCCGGAGCGGGCGGCGGCGACTTGCGTGGGCAGGCTATTGCACGCCAGGACTGGCGGTTTGCCGTCGAATGCCGCGCGCAGGGCGGCCGCCATCGGCAGGCCATCCCAGGCGCCGTCCCAGCTTATGTAATCATCGCTGTCATGCGGAACATCGGCTGCGCGGTAAAGGCCGAAATCGACCTTGCCGATGCGCCTTGCGATGTAGTCGCCGGCGCCACCGTCCGGAGCGGCCATGCGCAGCGCCAGGTCGGCTTCGCGCCGCGACAGGTTGACCGCAGCCATGGCGACATCGAGCTCCACCCTTAGCGCCGGATGCAGCGTTCGCAATGCCGCCAGCCTGGGCGCGACCAGGTATTGCGCCAGCATTTCAGTGGTCGCCAGCCGCACCACGCCGGAAGCTGCGTGCTGCGCATCGGCCGGCGCAGCAGCGACAGTCATGGCTTGCTCCACCCGCCCGGCGTGCGCCAGCAGTTCAGTGCCGTCATCGGTCAGCGCATAGCCGCTTTGCTGACGCAAGAACAGCTTTCGGCCGGTGCGGCGCTCCAGCGCGTCAACGTGGCGCGAGACCGTGGATGCGCTGGTGCCCAGTACCGCAGCAGCGCCGCTAAGGCCGCCGCTTCGTGCGACCGCAAGAAAGAACTTCAGCTCATTCCAGTCGAAGGCAAGGTTTTTCATTTTCGGAAAACTGTTTTCTGAAATCACGTAACTGCGTCCAATTCTGGAAACCTATACTAACCTTAATCTCAACTCCCGGAGCCAAGCCATGACCGTCCTGTATGGAGAATCCGCCGGCATCGCGGTAATTGCATTGAATCGCCCCGATGCGCTGAACGCCCTCGACCTGCCGACCTTGCAGCGACTGGAGGAAATGCTGGACATGGCGGCCGCCAGCAGCGCAGCCGACGCCGTGGTACTCACCGGCACCGGCTCCAAAGCCTTCTCCGCCGGCGCCGACATCAAGTACCTGAGCCAGGCTTCACCATTGGAAGTACGCGAGTTCGCAAGGCTTGCGGTCCGCATCACGCACCGCATCGAGAATCTTGGCAAGATCGTGGTGGCTGCCCTGAACGGACACGCCTTGGGCGGCGGGCTGGAACTTGCCGAGGCATGCATGATCCGTATCGCAGCCAGCCACGCAAAACTTGGACATCCCGAGGTGCGCATCGGCGCCGTTGCAGGCTTTGGCGGCACCACCCGCCTTGCGCGCCTGGTGGGGAAAGGCCGCGCAGCGGAAATGCTGCTGCGCGGACGCATCATCGATGCTGAAGAAGCCCTGCGAATCGGCCTTGTGCAGCAGGTGGCCAGTCCCGACGCGTTGATGGATGCAGCGCGCGCCATCCTGGTCGAGATCCTCGACCAGTCCCCGGACGCAGTGCGCCTGACATGGGAGGCCCTGCATCGCGGCATGAACATGACGCTGGAAGAATCCGCAGGCTTGGGCGCCGACTATTTCGGACTCGTCGCGGCAACAGAAAACTTCCGCATTGGCACAGAAGCTTTCGTTAAAAAAGTCGCTCCCGACTACACTCGGAAAAGGGTTGAATAAAACCCACAAAACCTGCGCACGATAGGCTTTGCTCATCCATTTCTAGCTATACTGCCTCCTTAGCGAAATTTCCGAGGGGCAACAATGGACGACACAATTGAGAATAATGAGAGCTCGCTAAAGCTCTCCGCGACCCTGGCCGCGGCAACCCTGTTGACAGCATGCGGCGGCGGGGGGAGCGAGAGCAACGGCAGCGAGGGAGGTACGACCTCGCCGGTGTCGCCCCAGGTCGAATCGATTGCAAGTGCCCAGGCCGCACGTTTCCTTGCCCAGGCTTCGATGGGCGCAACCCATGAACAGATGACCAGGGTCCAGTCGCTCGGCTACAGCAAATGGCTGGACGAGCAGATGGCAATGCCTGCTTCGCCATCGCGCTGGGACTGGCTGATGGCGAAGGGTTTCAACGCCATCGAAAACAAGAACAACCAGGCCGGCATCGATGCAGCACTGTGGGTCAAGCTGATCACTTCCCCCGATACCTTGCGCCAGCGCGTGACGCTGGCCTTGTCCGAAATCGTCGTCGCTTCCCTGGATGGCTTCACCGGTGCCTGGCGCGCCTTCACCGGCGCCGCTTACATGGACATCCTGGAGGCCAATGCCTTCGGCAACTACCGCACCTTGCTGCAGCAGGTCACGCTGTCGACTTCGATGGGCGAATACCTGACCTATCGCGGCAACGCCAAGGCCAATCCGAAAACCGGCTCCATGCCGGACGAGAACTATGCGCGCGAGATCCTGCAGCTCTTCACCATCGGCTTGCTGAAGCTGAACCCGGACGGCACGGCGACCGAGCAGGAAACCTATACGCAGGCCGACATTTCCGGCCTGGCCCGCGTATTCACCGGCTGGGATTCCGACCTCGCCGGCGGGACCAGCGACACGCCGGATTACCGCAAGCGCCCGATGATCCAGGTTGGAACCAAATACGAGCCTGGCGAAAAAATCTTCCTCGGCACCACGATCGCCAGCGGCGTCGATGCCGCAACGGCCCTGAACAAGGCGCTCGACACGATTTTCGCGCATCCGAACGTGGCGCCATTCGTATCGAAGCAGCTGATCCAGCGCCTGGTCACCAGCAATCCGGCGAAAGAATACGTAGCGCGTGTCGCCGCTGTCTTCAACAACAACGGCGCCGGCGTCAAGGGCGACCTGAAAGCGGTCATCAAGGCCATCCTGCTGGACCAGGAAGCCCGTTCCGCGGCCAACCTGACGAACGCCGGCTTCGGCAAGGTGCGTGAACCGATCCTGCGCTTTACCGCGTGGGCACGGGCCTATAACGCCACCTCGCCGAGCGAAGCTTGGGCCATCGGCAATACCAGCGAGCCCTCGTCCCGCCTGGGGCAAAGCCCGCTGCGTTCGCCGAGCGTCTTCAATTTCTTCCGCCCCGGTTACGTTCCGCCGGCATTGGGCGTGGTTGCACCTGAATTCCAGATCGTGAACGAAACCAGCGTGGTCGGCTATGCCAACTTCATGCAGACTGCCATCAGCCGCGGCATTGGCGACGTCAAGGCTGATTATTCGAGCCTGCTGCCGCTGGCCGACAACGTGCCGGCCCTGGTCGACGAGATCAACCTGGTACTGGCGGCCGGCCAGCTGGGCGCAGACACCGCGACCCTGATCCGCAACGCTGTCACCAGCATGGCGACCGGCACCGACGCCGCGCGCGCCAACCGCGTCTATGCGGCGCTCACGCTGGTCATGGCATCCCCTGAATTCATCGTACAGAAGTAAAGGCCACCACCATGACTAATCAAGCTTCGCGCCGCGCCTTCCTCAAGCGCGCATCGGCACTCGGCGTAGCAGGCGTGGCGGCACCCTGGGCCATCAACCTGATGTCGATCGCCGAGGCGGCGGCCGCCACTGCCAGCGACTACAAGGCGCTGGTCTGCGTCTTCCTGTATGGCGGCAACGACTATGCGAACACCGTCATCCCCTACGACAGCACCAACTACGCGCTGTACCAGGGACTGCGCCCAACCATCGCCTATGCCCGCGACGCCCTGGCCGCGACCGCCCTCGCGCCATCCGTCCCGGTGCTCGATTCGACCGGTGCAGCACGCGAGTTCGCATTGGCGCCGGCGCTCGCGCCGCTGGTCCCGATTTTCAACAACGGCCAGCTTGGCGTCATGCTGAATGTCGGCCCGCTGGTCCAGCCGACCACGAAACTGCAATACCAGGCCAGGTCCGTGCCGCTGCCGCCGAAACTGTTCTCGCATAACGACCAGCAATCGATCTGGCAGTCGTCCGCGCCCGAAGGCTCGCGTACCGGCTGGGGCGGCCGCCTGGGCGACCTGTTCGAGTCGGGCAACGGCAATGCCACCTTCACTTGCGTCAACGTATCGGGGAACGCAGTCTACATGGCCGGCAAGACGGCCGTGCAGTACCAGGTGTCGGCCAACGGCTCGATGCAGTTCAACGGCCTGAAATCGCCGCTGTTTGGTTCGGCCACCGCGACCGAAGCCCTGCGCACCCTGATCACCCAGCCGCGCACGCACGCGCTGGAGAACGAATACAACCGCGTTACTCGCCGTTCGGTGGATGCCAACGCGGCGCTTACCTCGGCCCTGGCCACGGCGCCTGCACTGCAGACGGTATTCCCGGCATCGAATTCCCTGGGCGACCAGTTGAAGATGGTCGCGCGCATGATTTCCGCCAGCGGCAGCCTGGGTGCCAAGCGCCAGGTGTTCTTCGTCTCGATGGGCGGCTTCGACACCCACGACAACCTGGCCACTGTCCACCCGGGCCTGATGGCCAAGCTGGGCGATGCCATAGCTGCTTTCTACCAGGCGACGGTTGAACTGGGCGTGTCCGACAAGGTGACGACGTTTACCGCCTCCGACTTCGGCCGCACGCTGGTCGCCAACAACGACGGCTCCGACCACGGCTGGGGCAGCATGCACTTCATGATGGGCGGCGCCGTCAAGGGCAAGCGCTTCTACGGCACCGCGCCGGTCGTCGCCAACAATGGCCCCGACGACGTCGGCCAGGGCCGCCTGCTGCCAAGCACCTCGGTCGACCAGTATGCGGCCACCATGGGTAAATGGCTGGGCGCCAGCGACAGCGAGCTGCTCTCCCTGCTACCCAACCTGTCCAACTACAGCACGCGCGACCTTGGCTTCCTGTAAGGCAGCCAAGGGGGCTGGCGCTGGTTAGCGCATGGCCATTGCTGCGGCATCGGCAGCCTGCCAGCCGCCGCCGAGTGCCCGGAAGGCAGCGACTGCAGCGCGTGCCGATTCCATTTGCGCCTGCACCCGGGCATCGGAAGCGCGCAGCAGGTTTTCGTCCGCTTGCAGCACTTCGACCAGGCTGACGACACCCTTCTGGTAGGCTGCGAACGATGCTTCGCGCGCCCGGCCGAGCGAGCTGACGCCCTGCTCCAGCACAGCCGCCTGCTCTTCGCGTTTGACCAGCGCCGAGAACGCGTTCTCGACATCCTCGCTCGCATGCAGCGCCGCCAACCGGTAGGCGGCCAGCATTTCCGCCTCCTGCCCCTTGGCTTGCGCGATCTGTGCATCGACGCGGCCGAAATCGAACAGGCGCCAGCGCAGGCCGAGGATGCCGGCGGCCTGGTTGGCGCCGCTGGTAAACAGGTTGCCGCCGGAAACCGAGGTGGCGCTGCCAAGCAGGCCGCTCAGGGAAAACTTGGGGTAATACTCGGCAATGGCGACACCGATGCGGGCATTGGAAGCGGCTAGCCGGCGCTCTGCCACGATCAGGTCGGGACGGCGGCGCAGCAGTTCGCGCGGCGAGCCGCTGGCGGCAATCTGCGGAGCCAGCGGGATGGCGCTCGCTTCAGCCAGCTCGGCGTGATGGGTGCCGGGTGGCGTAGCAAGCATCACGTCCAGCGCATTCAGGGCAGTTTCCAGGCCCGACTCCAGCATCGGGATGGATGCCTTCACCTGGGCCAGCGCGCCTTCGGCCTGCCTTACTTGCAATTCCGCCGCCAGGCCCTTGTCATATAAGAGCTTGATGGTCGCCACAAGATCCTGCTGCGTCTTTACTTGCTTGCGGGCGATATCAAGGCGCGCCTGCAAGCCGCGCACGGTAATGTAGATGTCGGCCGTTTGAGCCGCCACCGCCAGCCGTGCCGCCGCCGCGCCGGCCTCCGAAGCCTGATATTCGGCCAGCGCCGCCTCGCGGCCCTGGCGCAAGCCGCCAAACAGGTCGAGTTCCCAATTCGCGCCGAGATTGACTTCATAGGAACTGCCATGGCGGTCAAAGCCGGGCGCCGAGTTGAGTATCTGCCCCTGCGGGGTTTCTACCGACTGGTAGGCCCGGGCGGCTTGCCCGCTGATGTTCCCGGAAGGCAGCAGGGCAGCATTGGCAGCGCCCAGGCCGGCGCGCGCTTGCACCACGCGCGCTGCCGCCTGCGCGAGATCGAGGTTCTGTTCCAGCGCGAGTGCTACGAAGTGGCTCAGTTGTGGATCGCCAAATCCGGTCCACCACTGGGTCAGGTCGGGGTTGGAGGCGGCCTGGCGCTGCTCGACAGCTGCCTGGCCGTGGAATTGTTTCGCCAAAACCGGTTCTGGCCGGGCGTAATCGGGCCCGACGGCGCAGCCCGTTGACAGCGTGGCAACGACCAGCGCCGCCAGGATTTGTTTATTTAACATCGGACATCCTTCGTCATGAGTTCATGGTGACCATAATACCAAACGGTCACAAGTTGTCCAATCTTTCTGTTTGGCTTAAACTTGAACGCATGAAAAATCCACTCACCTCTCCCGCCCCGGCCCGGGGCCCGGCCGATCATGAAGTGCGCAATCAGATCGTTGCCGCAGCCGTTGAGCATTTCAGCCACTACGGCTATGAAAAGACCACCGTGTCAGACCTCGCCAAGTCCATCGGTTTCTCCAAGGCGTATATCTACAAGTTCTTCGAGTCGAAGCAGGCCATCGGTGAAGTGATCTGCGCGAATTGCATGCAGCAGATCGAAACCGATGTCAGCGCGGCAATTGCCGAAGCCAGTTCTTCGCCTGAAAAGCTGCGCCGCATGTTCAAGGCCTTTACTGAAGCCAGCCTTCGCCTGCTGTTCAATGAGCGCAAGCTTTACGAAATTGCAGCAACAGCAGCAACGGATCGTTGGCAGGTCGTGCTCGCCTATGAGATGCGCATCCAGAAACTGCTGCGCGAGGTGCTGCAGGAGGGCCGCCAGTCGGGCGACTTCGAGCGCAAGACACCCCTGGACGAGACTGTGATGGCGATCTACCTGGTGATGCGCCCTTACCTCAACCCACTGCTGCTGCAACATAGCTTTGATTACACGGAAGATGCCCCGGCGCTTCTGTCCAGCCTGGTGCTTCGGAGCCTGTCGCCATAAAGTTGTTGTGACCATTGACTAAATTAGTCACAAGAACCATAATGAAAGTCCCGATCACTTTATCCATGGGACTTTCATGCGCCTGCTTCGCTCAACTCCGTCTGCAGTCTTCGCTGCCGTACTGCCGTTTGCGGTGGTGGCTTGCGGCGAAAAACATCCGGCCGATCCCCGTACCGAGGCGCCGCTGGTGCGCGCCGCGGTCGTACAGGGGGTAGCCCCCCTTTCCCGCTCCTACACCGGCGTTGTCGCCGCACGGGTGCAGAGCGACCTCGGCTTCCGCGTTCCCGGCAAGGTGCTGGAGCGCCTGGTCGACGTCGGGCAAAGCGTCAAGCGTGGCCAGCCGTTGATGCGCATTGATCCGGTCGACCTGAAACTCGCAGCCCATGCGCAACAGGAAGCCGTCGCCGCCGCCCGCGCCAGGGCAAAACAGGCGTCCGACGACGAAGCCCGCTACCGCGACCTGCGCCCAAGCGGCGCTGTCTCCGCTTCCGCCTACGACCAGGCCAAGGCCGCCGCCGATGCTGCCCGCGCCCAGCTCAGCGCAGCTGAAGCCCAGGCCGACGTCGCCCTGAACGCCAGCCGCTATACCGAGCTGGTGGCGGATGGCGACGGCGTCGTCATGGAAACGCTGGCCGAACCCGGCCAGGTAGTCAATGCCGGCCAGGTCGTAGTCCGCCTGGCCCATGCCGGCCGCCGCGAAGCGGTGATCCAGCTGCCGGAGACGGTGCGCCCTGCCGTTGGTTCCACCGCCCAGGCAACCCTGTTTGGCAAGGATGGCGTGCGCGTTCCCGCCAAGCTGCGGCAGTTGTCGGATGCAGCGGACCGGCTTACCCGTACCTTCGAAGCACGCTATGTGCTGGAAGGCGAACTGGCCAACGCTCCCTTGGGCAGCACGGTAACTATCCAGGTGGCCGACGGCCAGCCGGCCGCCCAGGGCGGGTTGCAGGTGCCGATCGGCGCCCTGTTCGATGCAGGCAAGGGGCCAGGGGTCTGGATCATCGACGGCAATCCGGCCAAGGTCTCCTGGCGCCCCGTCTCGGTGCAGCGACTCGAAGACGACCGCGCTAGCATCGACGGCCAGGTCAAGCAGGGCGACCGGATCGTCGCGCTCGGCGCGCACCTGCTGCGCGAAGGCGCCAACGTGCGGGTGGATGCCCAGGGTGCCGGCGCCGCAACTGAAGGAGCCCGTCCGTGAAACCGAGCCGCTTTAACCTGTCGGCCCTCGCGGTACGCGAGCGCTCCGTCTCCCTGTTCCTGATTTGCCTGATCTCGCTGGCAGGGGTGATCTCCTTCTTCAAACTGGGCCGCGCCGAAGACCCGGCGTTCACGGTCAAGGTGATGACCATCGTCACCGCCTGGCCCGGCGCCACCGCGCAGGAAATGCAGGACCAGGTGGCGGAAAAGATTGAAAAGCGCTTGCAGGAACTGCGCTGGTACGACCGCAGCGAAACTTATACCCGGCCCGGCCTGGCCTTCACCACCCTGACCCTGCTCGACAGCACTCCGCCGTCGGAAGTGAAAGAGGAGTTTTACCAGGCGCGCAAGAAGGTCGGCGACGAGGTCGGCAACCTGCCGCCTGGCGTGATCGGACCCATGGTCAATGACGAATACGCCGACGTCACCTTTGCCCTGTATGCGCTGAAGGCCAAGGGCGAGCAACAGCGCTTGCTGGTGCGCGACGCCGAATCTCTGCGCCAGCGCCTGTTGCACGTGCCTGGCGTGAAGAAGGTCAACATCGTCGGCGAGCAGCAGGAACGCATCTTTATCGAATTCTCCCATGAACGCCTGGCGACGCTCGGCATCGGCCCGCAGGAAGTATTCGCCGCGCTGAACAGCCAGAACGCATTGGCCGCTGCTGGCTCCGTGGAGACCAAGGGCCCGCAAGTGTTCATCCGCCTGGACGGCGCTTTCGACACGCTGCAGAAAATCCGCGAGACACCGGTGGTGGCCCAGGGCCGCGCGCTGAAGCTGTCCGACATCGCCAAGGTTGAACGCGGCTATGAAGACCCATCCACCTTCATGATCCGCAATGGCGGCGAGCCTGCGCTCCTGCTGGGCATTGTTATGCGCGATGGCTGGAACGGCCTGGACCTGGGCAAGTCGCTGGACAGCGAAGTGGGCGCCATCAACGCCAGCCTGCCGCTGGGCATGAGCCTGGCAAAGGTGACCGACCAGGCAGTCAACATCAGCTCCTCGGTCGACGAATTCATGCTCAAGTTCTTCGCCGCCCTGGTGGTGGTGATGCTGGTGAGCTTTATCAGCATGGGCTGGCGCGTCGGCGTGGTGGTTGCCGCTGCCGTTCCGCTGACGCTGGCCATCGTCTTTATCGTGATGGCGGCAACCGGCAAGAACTTCGACCGCATTACCCTGGGCTCGCTGATCCTGGCATTGGGCCTGCTGGTGGACGACGCCATTATCGCCATCGAAATGATGGTGGTGAAGATGGAAGAAGGCTACGACCGCATCGCCGCGTCGGCCTACGCGTGGAGCCATACGGCTGCGCCGATGCTGTCCGGCACCCTGGTGACGGCCGTCGGCTTCATGCCAAACGGTTTTGCCCGATCGAGCGCCGGCGAATACACCAGCAATATGTTCTGGATTGTCGGCATTGCCCTGATCGCATCCTGGGTGGTGGCGGTGGTGTTCACCCCGTATATGGGCGTCAAGCTGCTGCCCGATTTCAAAAAGGTCGATGGTGGCCACGAAGCCATCTACGACACCCCGCGCTATAACCGCTTCCGCGACCTGCTGGGACGCGTCATCGCCCGCAAGTGGCTGGTGGCCGGCTCGGTCGTGGGCCTGTTCGTGCTGTCAGTACTGGGCATGGCGGTAGTCAAGAAGCAGTTCTTCCCGATCTCGGACCGCCCGGAAGTACTGGTCGAGGTGCAAATGCCTTATGGTACGTCGATCAACCAGACCAGCGCCGCCACCGCGAAGGTCGAAGCCTGGCTGGCCGGGCAAAAGGAGGCAAAGATCGTCACCGCCTACATCGGCCAGGGCGCGCCGCGCTTCTACCTGGCCATGGGACCGGAATTGCCCGATCCGTCGTTTGCCAAGATCGTGGTCCGCACCGACAGCCAGGAAGAGCGGGATGCGTTGAAACAGCGCTTGCGCGAAGCAGTCGGCGGCGGCCTGGCATCGGAAGCACGCGTACGCGTCACCCAGCTGGTATTCGGCCCGTATTCGCCATTCCCGGTGGCCTACCGCGTCAGCGGTCCCGATCCGGAAAAGCTGCGCAGCATTGCGGCGGACGTACGCCAGCTCATGGAGAACAGCCCGATGATGCGGACCGTGAATGCCGACTGGGGCACCCGTGCACCTACGATGCATTTCACCTTGCAGCAAGACCGGCTGCAGGCAGTAGGCCTGTCCTCCAACGCGGTGGCGCAGCAACTGCAGTTCCTGCTGAATGGCGTACCGGTGACGGCAGTGCGTGAAGACATCCGCACCGTGCAAGTGGTGGCGCGTGCTGCTGGCGACATTCGCTTCGATCCAGCCCGGATCGGCGACTTTACGCTGGCCGGCGCCAACGGGCAGCGCATCCCTCTGTCGCAAGTGGGCAAGTTCGAAGTGCGGATGGAAGAACCCATCGAGCGTCGCCGCGACCGCATGCCGACCATCACCGTGCGCGGCGACATCGCCGATAACCTGCAGCCGCCGGACGTTTCGGCAGCCATCACCAAGCAACTGCAGCCAATGATCGCCAAGCTGCCGACTGGTTATGCCATCGAGGAAGCAGGCTCCATCGAGGAATCGGGCAAGGCGACCAAGGCCATGCTGCCGCTGTTCCCGATCATGCTGGCGATCACCCTGCTGATCATCATCTTCCAGGTGCGTTCGATTTCGGCAATGGTGATGGTGTTCCTGACCAGTCCCCTGGGCCTGATCGGCGTGGTGCCGACCCTGATCCTGTTCCGGCAGCCCTTCGGCATCAATGCCCTGGTCGGCCTGATCGCCCTTTCCGGCATCCTGATGCGCAACACCCTGATCCTGATCGGCCAGATCCACCATAACAAGGAAGCTGGCATGGAACCGTTCAAAGCGGTGGTCGAAGCGACCGTGCAACGCGCGCGCCCGGTCATCCTGACAGCGCTGGCAGCGATCTTCGCCTTCATGCCGCTGACCCATTCGGTGTTCTGGGGCACGCTGGCTTACACGCTGATCGGCGGCACCCTTGCCGGCACTGTCCTGACCCTGGTGTTCTTGCCTGCGATGTACTCGATCTGGTTCAAGATCCGGCCCGGCGACACACAGCCAGCGGTGCACGCGGGCGAAGCGGCGGGACCACAACTGATGACCGGTAGTTGAGTTCATAAAAGAGGAGAAGTTGATGTCGAGGCATAAGTATTCGAAGTCCCTGCTGGCTGCGGCAGCAGGCATGCTGCTGGCGGGCCAGAGTCACGGCGCCGCATTTGAACTCAAGGAGAAAAGCGCCAAGGCACAGGGCCGGGCAACCGCAGGTTCGATCAGTGCCCCGGGGGACGCATCGGCTATCGCAGAGAATCCCGCCACGATGCGCGGCCTGGATGGCAGGGTTTTCCAGGCCGACCTGACCACGGTCGACTACTCGGTCAAGTTCAACGGCGACGGCGAGGACGCGCTCGGCCGGCCTTTATCGGGCGGTAATGGCGGCGACGCGGGCGCGACCAAGCCGATTCCAGCCATGTACTTCCACACGCCATTGGGCGAGCGCGCCCACCTCGGCCTGTCGCTGACCGCGCCGTTCGGTTTCACCACCGACTATGACGCGCAATGGAAGGGCCGCTACCAGGGCCAGAAGACCGACCTGAAAGCGGTCAACCTCGGCCTCGCCCTGTCTTATGACCTGAATGAGCAGTTGTCGCTTGGCGGTTCGCTCTTCTTCGAGCGCGCGCAAGCGACGCTGACGTCCGCGCTCGACTTCGGCGCGATCATGGCTGCCGCACGCGTGCCGGGCTACGCGCCCACTAGCGCCGACGGGCGCATAGCACTCGACGGAAGCGACAATGCCATCGGCTTCACGTTAGGCGTGCTGTATAGCCCGACCAGGCAAACCCACATCGGCGCGGCCTACCGCTCCGGCGTCAACCACAAGCTGAACGATGCATCGATCACGTTCGACGTGCCGCAAGGGCCGAAGGCAATTCTCGCGGCGACGCGCCCCGGCTGGTTCACCGACACCAATGCCGCGACAGAACTGCGCATGCCTTCCTCGTGGACGATCAGCGTGACGCACCAGCTCAACGAACGCTGGGCCGTCATGGCCGACGTGCATCGTACCAAATGGAGCAGGTTCAAGGACGTCGTGCTGGACTTCGACTCGCCGCAGGCAACGCAGGCGATTCCCTTCGACTATCGCAACACCCTGTTCGGTGCGCTGGGCGCGGAATACACGCTCAATCCGGACCTGACCTTGCGCGCAGGCGTGGCTTACGACCAGACGCCGGTCCGCGCCGCATCCCGCGACGTTCGCGTGCCGGACGTCGATCGCAAGTGGCTATCCCTCGGCGCCACCTGGCGTCCCAGCCAGAGCGTCGAATGGAGCGCCGGCTACAGCCACCTGTTCCTCGACGATGCAGCTGTCGCCATGCGTTCGCCGACCGGCAGCACCTTGCATGGCAACTACAAGCTGGCGAGCGATATCTTCGCTGTCTCGCTGGCTTATCGCTTCTGACCCCCTGGAGAAAAAAACATGAAGGATTCGCCGATTGTATTGATTACCGGTGTCTCGTCCGGCATCGGTCGCGCCGCAGCGGAGAAGTTTGCCGCGCAGGGATGCCGCGTCTTTGGCACCGTGCGCAGCATCGCCAAAACGTCGCCCCTGTCGGGCGTTGAATTGCTTGAAATCGATATCCGCGATGACGCGTCCGTGGAACTTGGCGTCCAGGCGGTAATCGAGCGCGCGGGCCGCATTGATATCCTGGTCAACAACGCAGGCATGAATATGGTCGGCGCGGTGGAAGAAACATCGGTCACCGAGGCCGCCGCCCTGTTCGACACCAATGTGTTCGGCGTGCTGCGCATGGTACGTGCAGTGCTTCCGTATATGCGCAAGCAGCGCCGAGGGCGGATCGTGAATGTCAGCTCCGTGCTTGGCTTCCTCCCGGCGCCGTACATGGGCCTGTACTCGGCCTCGAAGCACGCGGTCGAGGGCCTGTCCGAAACACTTGACCATGAAGTGCGCCAGTTCGGCATCCGCGTCACCCTGGTCCAGCCGTCGTACACCAAGACCAACCTGGACGCCAACTCGCCGCAGGCCGCACTGCGGATCGGCGACTATGACCACGACCGCAATACCGCGGCCCGCTCGGTGGCGAACAGCATCAACAGCGCTCCCGGGCCCGACGGCGTGGCAAACACGATAGTCGAGGCGGCGCTCGGGACGTGGCGTATGCGCCGCACGCCAGCAGGACAAGCCTCGCTGTTGAGCAAATTGCGCCGCTTCATGCCGGCGGGCCCGGTTGATGCCAGCCTGCGCAAATCGCTGGGCTTGGCGTGACGCCCGCGTTGGCTACAAAATGTAACCTTGGTTGCGCAAGACGCTCCTTTTTGGGATGTTAGCAGGACAACAATTCCAAAAGGATGTCCACCATGAAAAAGACCAAGCTACTTGCCCCGGTCGTGGCAGTTGGCATGATTACGCTTGCAGCCTGCAGCACCCCGCAGCCTGACCAGGCCCCGCAAAAGGCCGCCGAAATGGCGATGCCTGCGCCGCCTGCCGTGCCACCGGCACCCGTTGCGCCGGCGGCAAGGGCCGAACTGCGAGGCTCTGTGAAGCCCGCCCCGGTGCTGGGCTATTCGCCGGGCTTGCCAGCGCCGATGCCGCACATCGCGCCCATGCCGCAATCGGCAGACAAATTCCCCGACAAGGACGGCAACAAGTCCGTGCTGGTGAGCGAACAGCCTGTCTCCACCTTCAGCGTGGACGTCGACACTGCCTCTTACGCCCTCGTCCGCCGCATGCTGTCCGATGGCCGCATGCCGCCACAGCAAGCCGTGCGCGTGGAAGAAATGGTCAACTACTTCCCGTACAACTACGCTACTCCCGTCAGTGCGAGCCAACCGTTCGCCGTAACGACGGAGGTCATGCCGAGCCCATGGCAGCAGGGGAACCAGCTTGTCCACATCGCGCTAAAAGGTTACGACATCAAGGCCGCCGCCCGCCCGCGCGCCAACGTTGTGCTGCTGGTGGACATTTCCGGCTCGATGGGGCCGCGTGACCGCCTGCCGCTGTTGCAGCAAGGCTTCCGCCTGTTCGCAGAGCAGTTGCGCGATGACGATATGGTCTCCATCGTCACCTATGCCAACGGCACCGCTGTCGCTCTTGAGCCAACCAGCGGCAAGGACAAGCAGAAGATCATCGACGTGATCAACAACCTGCACGCATCGGGCGGCACCGCCGGTGGCGATGGCCTGCAGCGCGCCTACGCCCAGGCCGAGCGCAACTTTGATCCGAAGGCGGTGAACCGCGTGATCCTGGCCACTGATGGCGACTTCAATATCGGCATCACCGATCCCAAACAGCTTGAGAAATTCATCGTCGACAAGCGCAAGTCCGGCGTCTACCTGTCGGTATTCGGTGTTGGCCTGGGTAACCTGAACGACGCCCTGATCCAGCGCCTGACACAGTCCGGCAACGGCAATGCCGCCTACATCGACACCCTGCTGGAAGCGCGCAAGGCGCTGGCACAGGAGCTGGGTTCGACCATGTTCCCGATCGCGAACGACGTGAAGGTGCAAGTCGAATTCAACCCGTCGCAAGTCGCGGCATACCGCCTGGTCGGCTACGAAACCCGCATGCTGAACCGGCAGGACTTCAAGGATGACAAGGTCGACGCCGGCGACATGGGCGCCGGCCACACCGTCACCGCCATCTACGAAATCACGCCAGCCGCCAACGCAGGCAAGCTGGTTGATCCGCTGCGTTACGAGCAGCCGGGCAAAAAGAAAGCCACCGAATCGGGCAAATCCGATGAGCTGTGCTTTGTGAAGGTGCGCTACAAGCTGCCAGGCCAGTCCGCCAGCAAGCAGGTCGAGCATGCGGTGCGTGCCGGCAGCGCACGCGATTCTCTCGACGCAGCATCGGACGACCAGCGCTTTGCCGTCGCCGTTGCAGCTTTCGCCCAGCGCCTGCGTGGGGAGCAGCAAGTGGCCGACTTCAGCTACGGCGATATCGCCAGGCTGGCGGAAGGCGCACGCGGCGCCGACCGTGAAGGCTATCGCGCCGAATTCGTGAAAATGGTACGAATGGCGGAAGCCCTCGGCACGGTCGGCCCTGCTGCGCAACGCTGATGCGCCTTAGTTGAGCGTGACGTTCCAGTTGCGCTCAACGCACTTCACGTAATTGCCGGCGATAAGGGCGTTGTAAGGCGTCTGGTAGTTCACCAACTGGCACTGGTAATCGCCGCCGCTGTTCCAGTTCTTCTCCCAGTAGATGTTGTAGGCGGCGGAACTGGAAGGGCCAAAGCGCTGCATCGTCGCGCACGATAACTGCTCGCCCGCCACATTCCAGCCAAGATCGGCCGCGAACTGCCGGTAATAATCGATGCGGTTCTGCGCCGCTGGCTTTTCGCTGCCGGTACCGCACTCCGCATTGATGATCATGATCGTGGTGGCGAAGTTGTTCCCCGCGCCGGCGGCAATGTCGCTGGCGTTGGGAACCCAGCTTCCGTCGATCACATGCAGCATCGACGGCTTGGGCGGTTGCGGGTAGACGAAGAAGAACGTGGCAGAGGCCAGGTTCAGCCAGGTCGACGCTACCTGGTCCGGATTCTTCAGCAGCACCGACTGGTCGCCGTTGAACATCACCTGCGAGAACGGCCCGTAGTTGTAGTTGTACGAGAGCTGCTTGGCGCCGCGTCCGAAGTACTTCTTGTAGCTGCCATCGGCGTTCTTCCCGCAAGTCCAGACCGTGTTGAAGACCGGATCCGCACATTCAGTGTTGTAGCCACAGCCTGGACCATCCTCAGTGCAGCCCAGCTCGCGCAAGTATTTCAGGCCCTGCCGCCACTGCGGCAGGGGCAGGCTGGCATTGTGTTCGCCGGTCTCCTGCGCAAAGTGGGCGAACATGGTCGCCAGCGAATGGCGGCAGATGTTGTCGGCATTGCGGCCGTCGGTATAGTCGCCGCACACCGCCGGGAACTTTGCCACCGCCTGCAGGAAGCGCCGGTACTCATAGCTCGCCTCACGCAAGGAGAAATAGTAGTCCCACTTCGCCGACGACAGCAAACGCTCAACGCGCTTCACATTGGCCGGGTTGCTGGCCGCTCCAGGCGCCACCGCTTCCACCGCCACGTTGTCGAGTGTCTGGATCGACGCCTTGACGCTGCGGAAGAAGTCATTGTCAGTCAGCGCCTGCTCGCGCGCTTCGGCCTGCGCCTTGGTCGGTACGCCGCCTGGTTGCGTCGGCGGGTCGCCAGGGTCGGTGGGCGGATCGGTCGCCTCCCCGATGTATTTCCATGGACCCCAGGTGTCGGCCTGGCTTGGCGTATTCCCCTGTGTCCACCACTTCGCTTCGAACTGCTTGCTTTGGTAAATGGCGCACATGCCCGCCGTGTACACCTGGCTGACGCTCCACGCCGGGCAGGAAGCGGTGGCGCTGGCCACTGCGCCCTGCGCCAGCGTACGCGCAGCGGCCGGAGTGTCGGCGCTGCCGCCCCCGCCGCAGGCTGAGAGCGACAGCGCCACGGCAAGTGCCGCGTAAGTGAGAGTTCTCATGTCAGGTTCCCTCGCTCATTGGAGTGCCACCGGCAGGTCCGGATACTCTTCGCTCAGCGCATAGCGCACGCCGTTCACCGTGATCGTGTAGGCGGAAGGTCCGCTGATCGGCAAGGTGTAGTTCAGCGTCAGCGAGACCGATGCGCCCGGCGCCAGCGACTGCCAGGCAGGTATCGTGAACTTGGCGCGGTTGAAGTTGGCCTTGAAGCCGCCGATATTATTCGGCCCGGTGTAGCCAGCCTTGATGACGGTCAGTCCGTAACCTGACTGGTCGCTCATATTGGCCGGCGCCGATACCGGATAATCGAACTCCACTACCGAACCGCCCGGAATCGTGGTGGCGGTGTTGTTCGTCACCGTCATCACAGGATTGATCGGGTAGTTGCTGTCGCCCAGCTTCCAGCCGCCAAGGGAGATGCTGACCTTCGCGCTGCTGGTCGGCATGGCCGTTTCGGCGCGCGTTGCGCCATATGGAGCGGCGGTTCGGAAGGCCGCAGCGATGTTGTTCGTGAGCGTGTAACCCATGAAGTATTCGCCTGCACCCCCGTTGCGCGCTGCGTTCCATGCGTAGTCGCCGGCCAGCTCCCAGATCATGATGCCGCCAATGCCGTTGTTCACCACGTAGCTGGTCTTGGCAGCGATGGATTGCGCCGTTTCGGTGGAAATGAAGACCTGGCGTGTTGCGTTCCACAGCCATGGTGCAGCCAATGTCGCGCTGTATTGCTGGCTGTAGGTGCCGGTGATCGTCTTTTCGGTTACGCCGTAGGCATCCAGGTAGGACGGCACGATGGCGTTTTGCAGATTGAGCGCATGCCATAGCGGGTTGCCGCCGCCCGGAACCGGCTTGCCGTTGGTGTCCAGGTCGTACCAGACGTTGTCGATGCCGGTTGCGCCTTTGCCGCAGGTTTTCACGCCGGCGCAGGCGACGGTGTCGGTGACCACCGGGCTGGTACCCCACAGGCCGTTGTTGCCGCCGCTGACTTCCTTCCAGCCGCGCGTGTAGTACGGCACGCCGATGTTGATGCGCCCCGCCTGCAATGCGCCGCGGTAGTAGCGGTACGCCCAGTCGACGTTCAGGTAGCCGATGCCGCCATACTGGTAAGCGTTGCCGGCCCTCAGTTCGCCGTCGTTGCCGTCATCGAACAGCGGAGCGTTGGGACCGACATACTGGTTCCATCCGCCGTGCAGGTCGTAGCTCATCAGGCTGGCGTAATCCAGGTACTTCAGGCCGGACAGGTTTTCCTCGCCGCGCAGCACCCACCCGGATGCGGAACCGGCAATCGTCAGCATGTAGTATTTGTTGTCTGCCGCCGCTGCTGCATCGAGCTTCTCACGCACGGTTTTCAGCAGCACGTTGTAGCTCTTCATCAGGCCTGACAGGCGTGGCTTGGAGATTGGGAAGTCGAGCGGGTTGCCTGCTTCGTTATTGGTGGTCGGGTGCTCGTAATCGATGTCCATCCCGTCGAAGAAGGTGTACTGGCGCAAGAAGGCGACCATCGAATCGGCCAGGGTGTTGATGCCTGCCGTGTTGATGCTGCCGTCCGAGTTGGTGGTGGCAGTGTAGAAGCCGCCGCTGCCTGCCCAGCCGCCGACGGACAGCATGATCTTCACGCCGGGGTATTTCTTCTTGTACTGCGCGAGCAGGTTGAAGTGGCCTTTGTATGGGAGGGATGGGTCCATCGCCGCAGCGGGGATGTTCGGCCAGGTGATGCCGGTTTCGGGGTTGTTTGCACCGCTGCCGATCTGCACCCTGTTGTCCGTTCCGACGCTGGCGAAGGCGTAGTTCACGTGGGTGATGTTTTGCCACGGGATGTCGTTGACCAGGTAGGACGGCTGGCCGTTGGCGCCGGTGCGCCAGCTGGTGAAGTAGCCGACGATGCGGCGATTCAGGCCGTTTGCCAGTTTTTCGCGGCCGTTGGCGTCGTAAACGCTGCAGTATGGGACGTTCGGCACCGGCGAGGTCAAGCCGTCAGGGCGGCATGCCACTGGCGTTGGAGTGGGCGTAGGCGTCGGAGTCGGAGTCGGGGTAGGCGTTGGCGTAGGGGTTGGAGTCGGGGTAGGCGTCGGCGTTGGCGTGGACGTCTGCAGCTCCCACGGGCCGTTCATTTCCGTGCCCGGTACATTGTTCTGCGTCCACCACTTTGCCTTGTAGACGGCGCCGTTATAAGTCGCACACATGCCGGCGGTATAGACCGCGCTCGCGCTCCATGCAGGGCAATCCGGCGTTGGAGTCGGCGTTGGCGTAGGGGTTGGAGTCGGGGTCGGTGTTGGC
The DNA here is from genome assembly GCF_049913285.1 of Pseudoduganella sp. S-14. Lineage (GTDB taxonomy): Bacteria > Pseudomonadota > Gammaproteobacteria > Burkholderiales > Burkholderiaceae_D > Rugamonas. The sequence continues at coordinate 314,837 of NZ_CP183991.1, read as the reverse complement.
GTAGTCGCCTGCACTTCCCACGGCCCGTACTGTTCGGCGCCAGGGACATTATTCTGTGTCCACCACTTCGCCTTGTACACGGTGCCGTTGTAGGTCACGCACATGCCTGCGGTGTACACCGCGCTGGCGCTCCAGGCTGGGCAGGACTCAGAAACCGCAGCCGTCGCAAGTGTGCGGGCCGGCTGCGAGGCCTGGCCGCTGTCGGTTCCGCCGCCGCAACCGGCAATCGCGCTGCCGACCAGCGCCAGCATCAGGTAATTCGGTCGAAAATTCATGCTGTCTCCGTTATTAGAAATCGTGGTTTTGCGGATAACTGCTGTAGAAATCGTTATCCCAGCGGAAGTGCGTCGCCGAGATCGTGAGTGAGATATCGAGCCCCTGGACGAAATGCCACCAGCCGACCGGCAGGAACAGGATTTCGCCAGGCGCCAGTTCAACATCAAGGACTGGCACGCCGGCCATCGATGGGTAGCGCTGCAAGTCGATGTCGCGGCCATCGACGGGAGTAAAGCAATGGCGCTGATTCTGCAGCCTCGGCGTTTCGCAAGGCGCGATCAGACGCACGCGCTTGCGACCCATTACCTGGATCATGAAATTGTTGGTGAGGTCGTGGTGAAATGGCGTGATGGTGCCCGACGGTCCAAGCCAGAAGAATCCTTTGCGTTCGCCATCCAGGTATTCCGGCAGCAGCGGCATGTCCTGCCACAGCTCGTCCAGCGCCTGCCGGTTGCGGCCGTCGTTATTGGCAGTCATGTAGAAGTCGTTGGTGCTGCCGCTGCTGCGCACCCGTTCCACGTACTCACCGAACGGCATATGGCGCTTGTGCGCGATGCTGTTCATTTCATAATCGGCATCGGCATTGCGGCCGAACTGCACCTCTACTTCGCGCTCGCCGAACTGCGCGGCCAGCCAGTCCAGCGTCCACTTGCCACGCGCTGGCCAGTCGTCCAGCATGCCGGTGATGATCACAGGCCGGTTGCACAGGTAGTGCTCGTGCAGGAAAGCCTCGGTCGACAGGTGTTCGCGGCGTGGCACTTCCTGCGGCGCCATGCGGTTCAGGCGTGCCTGGATGCCGAGCAGCCAGTCGCGCTTCGCCAGCCGGTTATGCAGGCGCTGTACACCGTGCAGGTACGGACTGTTCATCGCAGCCGTGATTTCGGCTTGCGCGAGTTGGGGAGGAATGCCGGACTGGCCGAGGATGCCCGCCAGCGTCGCAGGAGAATGGCCCAGCATCAGGTTTTCGGCAATCCAGCGCCGCCATTCGTCGCTGATGCCAAGGGAATGCACCGTCGCACGACGTTTCATAAGCGTCTCCAAAAAGGGAAAAGCCGGCGGCGCTGGGCGCACCGCCGGCAAGGGATGGACGATTAACGTCCCTTCCAGACTTCGCCGGTCAGCGCACCGCTCGCATCGCCGTCCAGTTCCCACGAGAAGGCCCCGCGCAGGCCTTGGTCGCGGACGTATTGCATCTTGGTGCCGATCACGGTTGGGTCGTCATAGCTCCACCATTCGCCGGTGCTGGTGTACAGGTATAACTGCTTGGTCACCGGGTGGTACCAGCGCTGGCCGGTCTTGTTGCGCAAGACCTTGTAGTCATCGATGCCGCCCTCGTAGGTGCCGGCAGCACCGCCGCTGGCAGCCTGGTACAGGCCATTGGCATTCGGCCCTGCCGTGACGCCTTTCCAGCCGCGCCCGTAGAACGGAATCCCGAGCAGGATCTTGTTCTTCGGCATACCGGCTGCGGTCAGCGTGGAGATGGCATCGTTGGCGTTGTACTTGGCCAGGTTGCCGGTCGCCGGATCGGCCGGGTCGTGGTACAGCGGCGAATGGAAGTTGGTGCTTGATTCCCACGCGCCGTGGAAGTCGTAGGTCATCACGTTCACCCAGTCCATGTACTGCGCGTATTGGCCAGGTTCGGTGTTGGCGATCTTGTCGACGCCGGCCCCAATCGCTGCGGTCAGCGCATAGCGTTTGCCGTCGGTGGCGCCCTGCGCGTCAAGCTGCGCACGGAATTCCGCCATCAGCAACGTGAAGTTGTGCTTGTCGTTGATCGCGTCGTAGGTGTTGTACGGCTGGCCGCCGCCGCCCGGGTATTCCCAGTCGATGTCGATGCCGTCGAACACGCCCTTGGCCGCGCCCGGTCCGCCGCGCCCATCCTGGATTGGCAGGTCGCCGGCGATGAACATCTTCACGCAGGACTTGGCGAGCTGCTTGCGCAGTGCGTCGGTCTTGGCTGCGGCCGAGAAGAACTTCGACCACGACCATCCGCCCAGCGAGATGAAGACTTTCAGGTTCGGGTGCTGCTGCTTGAGCAGTTTCAGTTGCAGGAAGTTGCCGGAAAGCGGTGCGTCCCACGGCACGGACTGGCCGTTGACGGTGCGTTTCGGCTGGCGCTGGTAGTCGGCGTAGGAATCGCCGCCGGTGCCGGCATCCGGCGAAGTCGGGTTGTCGTTGCCCACTTCGGCCTTCGTGACCATATCGCACTCGTAGCCTCCGTTCTTCTGGTACACATTGCCGAAGGCGTAGTTGATGAAGGTGAGCTGGTCGGCCACGCTGGTCTGCACGCCGTTGACGGGCGTTTTCGTGGTGTGGATGTCCGCTACTTCGTAATCGCGGCCGTACACGCCCCACTGGGCGAAGTAGGAACCGATCTCGCGGCCGGTTGGAGTCGGCGTAGGCGTTGGTGTCGGAGTTGGTGTTGGTGTTGGTGTCGGCGTCGGCGTCGGCGTAGGTGTTGGGGTCGGAGTCGGCGTTGGCGTTGGCGTTGGCGTGGTCGACTGGAACTCCCAAGGTCCGTTCGGATCGGTGCCTGGCACATTATTCTGCGTCCACCACTTCGCCTTGTAGACCGAGCCGTTATAAGTGACGCACATGCCACCGGTATAGACCGCGCTGGCGCTCCACGCAGGACAATCCGGCGTTGGTGTCGGGGTTGGAGTAGGCGTTGGCGTCGGCGTTGTGGCCTGCGCTTCCCAAGGCCCGTACTGTTCGGCGCCCGGTACATTGTTTTGCGTCCACCACTTGGCTTTGTACACCGTGCCGTTGTAGGTAACGCACATGCCCGCGGTGTAGACCGCGCTGCTGCTCCACGCCGGACACGTTTCCGCCACAGTGGAGGTTGCGAGTGTGCGCGGCTGTTGTGGGGTCTGGCCGGTGTCGCTACCGCCACCGCAAGCAGCCAGCAGGCTGCTCGTCAAACCGGCGACCAGAAAACTTCTTGAAACCCTTTGTTCCATGCTCCCCCTCCTTCGGTTGTGGTTGTCGGGCTAGGATGGGATTGGGATAATTGGTAGTCAAGTGGTTTTAATTAGTGCTGCCAATATAAGACCAGTTGCAAAAATGCATGTACCCTCCAAGGGGGCGAAAAATGGTTGTTTGAGAATGAAAAGGAAGATGTCTCAAATGAGACATTCTGTTAACCGATGAATACCAGCATTCGGCTATTCGCCGAGTGGTATTACCGCTCAGTTGCCCGGGATGGACTTCTGGATGCGCTCGATGGTCCGATCGCCCTGCATTTGCCTCAGCACGCGCGTCAGCTCCGGTACCAACGCCGCGTGCTTCCTGTTCACGTAGTGATAGACCGGGAAGGAAGACAGCGGCGGCTCCAGCACGGTAATGCCTTCCAGTTTCTGGCTGCGCACCACAGCCATGCCCGACGCGCGATGACTCAGCACCAGGTCCGTGCGCCCCATCATCAGCTTTTCGAAAGCCTGGTGCATGGTCGGCACCGGCTCAACCTTCATGCCCCTGGTGTTCTCTTGCGCGATCTTGTTCCCGCGCACAAAGCCGAGCGTATAGGGGCGCAGGCTCTCCCACCCGTTGACCACGAATGAAGTACCGCGCGAAAAGATGACGAGCTCGAAGGTAAGCAGGGGAACGGGAACGATGACGAGGTTGGGATAATCGCGGTCCAGGCCAAGCTTGCGATAAAGCTCGCCATCCATCTTGCCGTCATTGGCGTATACCAGCGAGCGCTCGCCGGGCAACTGGTGCACCACCAGCGTGCGGCCAATGCGCCGGTAGGCTTCGCGCAGCACCAGTTCGGAAATGGTGGCGGCAGGGTCGTCACCCACCAGGGTGGAGACGTTCATCACCGGAAAAGCTTGCGCAGCTACCCAGGCCGGCAGCAGGCCAGACAGCGCAAAACCCAGCACGGCGCGACGACGCATTTCATCTCCAGGCAATCCCTTAGCTGGAGCATAACACTGCCTACACTTTTTGTAGTTCCGAAAACTCCTGGTAGGCCGCTACGGCATTTGCCGCATACATGGCCACCGGGCCGCCGCCCATATAGATCGCCACGCCCAGTGCTTCGTGCACCTCCTGGACGGTAGCGCCCAAGCGGGCCAGAGCCTTGGTATGGAAGCCGATGCAGCCGTCGCAGCGTGCGGCTACGCCAACCGCCAACGCGATCAGCTCCTTGGTCTTGGGATCAAGCGCACCGCCCGCCATGGCAGCCTTGCCCATGTCGCTGAAGCCTTTCATGACGTCCGGCTGGGTCTTGCGTAGTTGCGCCAGGTTGGCAGAGATGTCCTGGGTGAGGTCTTTGTATTCGGTGTTCATGCCCGGATGTTAGACGCCTGGCCTCACCGGGAAAATGATCCAGGTCAGCTTTCCAGGATACGCAAGGCCTCGCGCGCCATATTGATGGCCAGCTGCTCCTGCGCGATACCGCCCTTCAGCAGCACGTATTGCAGCTTCCGTTCGCGCGAATCGGACTCACTGGCAAAGTCCCGCTGCTCGAAGCTTTTGTACAGGGCCAGTTTCGCTTCATGCAGTGCCAGGTGGCGGCGCATTTCGTCGGCCAGCCCTGCCGGGCCGATCGCCGCCTCGGCGCGGATCCGCACCATGAGGGCGTCGCGTTGGGGGCGCGGATCTTCGGCCTCGGCAACCCAGCGCCGAAGCTCTGCAGTCCCGGCCGGCAGCACGCGGTAGGCGCGTTTGCGGCCCCGGCCCGTTTCGGCGGGCAGTGACTCGATCCAGCCGGCTTGCTCCAGGCGTGCCAGCTCGCGATAAATCTGCTGGTGGGTGGCGGCCCAGAAAAAGCCGATCGATTTGTCGAAGCGCCGGGCCAGTTCCGAGCCGGAACCGGCTCGCTCGGACAGGGAGGTCAACAGCGCGTGGGGCAAGGACATGGCAGGAAACAATGAAAAAGATGCCACCATCTTGCCTCAGCAGCGCGAGGCGGACAAGCCACATTGTCTCTGCAACTAGTTGCATAGACGCGGCAACCGGGCTATATTTATGCAACCAGTTGCATAAATGAGGACGCCAATGAACCGCTACCCACACCTGCTCGCCCCGCTCGACCTGGGCTTCACCACTCTGAAAAACCGCGTGATCATGGGCTCCATGCACGTCGGCCTGGAAGAGGAAGTCGACGGCTTTGAACGCATGGCCGCCTTCTACGCCGAGCGCGCACGCGGCGAAGTGGGCCTGATCGTCACCGGCGGCATTGCCCCGAACGAAGCGGGACGTCCATGGAAGGCCGGCGCCAAGCTGACCACCACCGAGGAAGTGGCGCAGCACCGCAAGGTGACCACCGCGGTGCATGCGGAAGGCGGCAAGATTGCCATGCAGATCCTGCACTTTGGCCGCTACGCCTACCACCCGAAACTGGTAGGCCCGAGCGCGATCAAGGCGCCGATCAACCAGTTCACCCCGCACGAACTCACCACCGAAGAAGTGGCCGCGACCATCGAGGATTACGCCCAGTGCGCCGTGCTGGCGCGCGAAGCCGGCTACGACGGCGTGGAAATCATGGGTTCCGAGGGCTACCTGATCAACGAATTCATCGCCGCCCGCACCAACCAGCGTACCGACGAATGGGGCGGCAGCTACGAAAACCGCATGCGCTTCCCGGTCGAAATCGTGCGCCGCGTGCGCGAATGCGTGGGCAAGGACTTCATCATCATCTATCGCCTGTCCATGCTCGACCTGGTGGAAGGCGGCTCCACCCTGGACGAAGTGGTGCAGCTGGCGCAGGCGGTGGAACAAGCTGGCGCCACCATCCTCAACACCGGCATCGGCTGGCACGAAGCACGCATCCCGACCATCGCCACCAAGGTGCCGCGTGCCGGCTTCGCCTGGGTAACCAAGAACCTGATGGGCAAGGTCGGCATCCCGCTGGTTGCCACCAACCGCATCAACACGCCGGAAGTGGCCGAGGGCATCCTGGCCGACGGCGCGGCGAACATGGTGTCGATGGCGCGCCCATTCCTGGCGGACGCCTTCTTCATGCAGAAAGCGCGCGAAGACCGTGGCGACGAGATCAACACCTGCATCGGCTGCAACCAGGCCTGCCTGGACCACACCTTCTCCGGCAAGATCACTTCCTGCCTGGTGAACCCGCGCGCCTGCCACGAAACCGAGCTGGTGATCGCTCCTGTGCAGCAGGCCAAGCGCATCGCCGTGGTCGGTGCCGGTCCTGCGGGCCTGAGCTTCGCCACCACCGCAGCCTCTCGCGGCCATGACGTGACCCTGTTCGACGCCGGCAGCGAAATCGGCGGCCAGTTCAACGTGGCGAAGAAGGTGCCTGGCAAGGAGGAATTCAATGAAACCTTGCGTTACTTCGGCCGCCAGATCGAGCTGACCGGCGTCAAGCTGCATCTGAATACCCGTGTCGACGCGGCCGGCCTGGCTGCGGGCGGCTTCGATGACGTGGTGCTGGCAACCGGCGTTACCCCGCGCACCCCGGCCATCGACGGCATCGACCATCCGAAGGCGCTGGGCTACCTGCAAGTGCTGCGCGATGGCGCCCCGGTCGGCAAGAACGTGGCCGTGATCGGTGCCGGCGGCATCGGCTTCGACGTGTCCGAATACCTGACCCACGAAGGCAGGAGCGCCAGCCTGGTGCCGGAAAAGTTCTACGCCGAGTGGGGCATCGACAATGGCTACAAGGATCGCGGCGGCCTGCGCGCCCCGGAAGTGGAAGCTTCGCCGCGCAAGGTTCACCTGCTGCAGCGCAAGACCAGCAAGGTTGGCGATGGCCTCGGCAAGACTACCGGCTGGATCCACCGCACTGGCCTGAAAGCCAAGCGCGTGAACATGCAGTCGGGCGTCAGCTATGACCGCATCGACGACGCTGGCCTGCACGTGACCGTCGAAGGCCAGCAGCACGTTCTGCCGGTGGATAATGTGATTGTTTGCGCCGGCCAGGAGCCGCTGCGCGAACTGCAGCAAGGCCTGCTCGACGCGGGCTGCAAAGTACACCTGATCGGCGGCGCCGACGTGGCCGCCGAACTGGATGCGAAACGCGCCATCAACCAAGGCACCCGACTGGCTGCCGCCATTTAAGGAGTAAGCCCATGCTGCTGCAACCGGCCGTTACGGAATCGCTCGAACGCTGGCACAAGATGATCGCCGGCGGTGATTTGTCCACCCTGCCCTCCATCGTCGATGCGGATGCGGTGTTCCGCTCGCCGATTGCAAACAAGCCTTACGCCAGCCGGGAGGCGGTGGTGCTGGTATTGAACACGGCTTACCAGGTGTTCGAGAACTTCGCCTATCACCGTCAGTTGGCGACCGACGATGGCCTGAGCGTGGTGCTGGAATTTAGCGCCAACGTCGGTGACAGGCAGCTCAAGGGCATCGACTTCATTCGTTTCAACGACTCGGGCAAGATCGTCGATTTCGAGGTGATGGTGCGCCCGCTGAGCGGCTTGCAGGCGCTGGGCGAGGCCATGGGCGCGCGCATCGGCGCCCAGGTCGGCGCCTTCAAGACTCCAGCATAGCGAGCAGCTTGCGCAGCTGCGCGTCCAGCGCGGCAGAGCCATCGACCCCGAACGGGGCCATGATGTTCTTCTCATTTTCCACGTGCGCCGCCACGGCGCGTTCGATCAGTTCCAGCCCGGCAGGGCTGAGCTGAACCAACAGGCTGCGCGCATCGGCCGGGTTTGCCGCACGGGTCACCCAGCCCTGCGCCTCCAGCCTTTGCAAGCGGTGGGTCATCGTCCCGGATGTCACCATGAGCTGCGAAAAAAGGGCGGTTGGCGCCAGTTGGTGAGGTGCGCCAGACCGGCGCAAGGTCGCCAGCACGTCAAATTCCCAGTTACTGAGCCCAAATTGCTCGAACGTCGCGTCGAGCCGGCGCCGCATCAGGGCTGCACAGCGGTTCAGGCGTCCGACCACGCCCATCGGTCCCACGTCCAGGGCGGGCATCTCGCGTGCCCATTGCTCCAGGATTAAATCCACTTTATCCACAGCCGTCTCCAGTTAGCTATCGGGACGATTATAACAATTTATCTCGACTTCAAGATAAATTTGCTATACTCCGATTTATCTCGATTTCAAGATACTTTTGCAGCCATGAAAAAATTCCCCTTAGCCGATACCGCGATCACCGCACTGGCCCCCGTCATCTGGGGTTCAACCTATATCGTCGCCACCGAAATCCTGCCCGCCGGGCGGCCCTTCACCGCCGCCGCCGTGCGCGCCCTGCCAGCCGGCCTGCTGTTGGTGCTGTTCGCCGGCCGCATGCTGGCCCGCCATCTCTGGTGGCGCGTCGCCGTGCTGGCGGCGCTGAACATCGGCGCGTTCCAGGCATTGCTGTTTGTCGCTGCCTACCGCCTGCCGGGCGGCTTGGCAGCCGTGCTGGGCGCGATCCAGCCAATCGTCATCATGGGCTTGGCCTGGGGCTGGGATGGACGCCGCCCGCAGTGGGCCGCACTCGGCGCCGCTGCAGTGGGCGTGGCCGGCATGGCCGCACTGCTGCTGTCGCCATCTGCCCGCTGGGATGCCCTCGGCGTTGCCGCAGCCCTGGCCGGCGCCCTGAGCATGGCTGTCGGCACCTGGCTGGCGCGTCGCTGGAAAACCGGCTTGCCGGTGGTCGAACTGGCCGGTTGGCAGCTCCTGCTTGGTGGCCTGATGCTCACGCCGCTGGCGCTGCTGGCCGATCCACCACTGCCAGCATCGTTGGCCACCAGTGAAGTGCTTGGCTATGCCTACCTGACTTTCGTCGGCGCCCTGGTGGCTTACCTGCTGTGGTTCCGTGGCCTGAGCAAGCTGTCGCCGGTCGCTGTGTCCTCGCTCGGCCTGCTGAGCCCTGCGACGGCCGTAGTCCTGGGCTGGATCCTGCTTGGGCAGAAGCTTGGCGGCACCGCAATGGTCGGCCTGGCCGTGGTGCTGGGCAGCGTACTCACTCTTCAACTCAAACTGCAGGAGGCTAAGTAATGTCTAACCCAATCAAGGACCTGATCGAATCCCGCGTCTCGGCCAACTATTTCGACCCAGCGGCACCGGTCAGCGACGAGCAGGTGGCGGAGTTGGCGCGCCTGGCGACGCTGGCGCCTTCCGCCTACAACGTGCAGAACTGGCAGTTCATCGCCGTGCGCTCGCAGGAGGCGCGGGAAAAGCTGCGCGAACTGTCCTTCGGCCAGCAGAAAGTCGTGGATGCGCCGGTCACCTTCATCATCAGCGGCACCTTGAAGGCCCACGACCAGGTGGCGGCAGCGCTGAAACCGGCTGTGGATAAAGGCATACTTATCCAACCCGTTGTCGACAGCTGGACCCGCATGGCGCAGGGTTCGATGGACGGCGACGAACGCGCCCAGCGCGACGAGGCCTTGCGTTCGGCCTCGCTGGCGGCGATGACCATGATTCTGGCCGCAGAAGGCATGGGCCTCTCGAGCTGCGCCATGACCGGCTTCGACGCCCAGGCCGTGCATGCCGCCTTTGGCCTGGATAGCAACGAAGTACCGGTCATGCTGGTCGCCGTCGGCCACGCCGCCCAGGGCAACTGGCCGCAAAAGCCGCGCCGCCCACTGGGTGACGTGCTGCGCTACGCCTGATCAGCGCTGGATTATCGATTTGTGATCGTCACACCGGTGGCCACCAGCAGGCCGCCGGCAATCATCGACGCCATCACCTGCTCGCCCAGCATCAGTGCCGCGAGTGACACACCGAATACCGGCACCAGGTTGTTGAACACCGCCGTGCGTGCCGGGCCAAGGGCTTTCACGCCCTCGTACCACCACACGAAGGCCACCACGGTGCCAAAAGCGCCCAGGTAGGTAACCGACACCCACACTTGCCAGCCCAGAGATGCCCACGCCACGTTCGGCAATTCACGCGAAGCAGTGATCAGCAGGAAGCCCAGGCCCCACAGCGAAGCGTAAGTGGTGGCGGCGATCGGCGACAAGCCTTTCAGCGCGGCGCGGCCGACCAGGGTGTAGGCTGCCCAGCACGAAGCCGCACCCAGCATCATCAATTCACCGATGCCGATCGACTGGCTGATGTCATGCAGGGCTGCCATCGGCTCGCCGCGCGTAATCAGCACGGTAGCGCCGATAAAGGCGATGCCAATCCCCGCCCATTTCTGCCAGTTCAGGCGCTCACGCAGCACCGCGGCAGCGGCCAGCGCGGTCACGATCGGATTCATCGCGATGAAGAGGGCCGAGCGGCTGGCTTCCATTTTTCCGAGCGCAGAGAAGAAGCAGAAGTTGTACAGGAAGATACCGGTCAGGCCCAAGGCCGCGGTCGCGCCCAATTGCTGCATCGAGAGTTTAGGCAGGCCGCCTTCCCGTTTCCAGGCAAGCACCAGCAGCAGCGCAGCGGCAATCGAGAAGCGGATGGAGGCTGCCGTCAGCGGGGGCAATGCATTCGAGACAATATGGCCGGCGATGAAGGTGCCGCCCCAGATCAGGGTGCAGGCGATCAGTTTCAGGTAGATCATGGCAGTGGGCCTTGCGTGTCAGTGAAGGAGGTTATACATTAATGCTAATCCAGACTCATAGAAAAATGAGTAAATACTCATGACGTTCACCCAACTGGAAATCTTCGCCCTGGTGGCGGAATTGCGCGGGTTCACCGCCGCCGCCATGCGGCTTGGCGTGAGCCAGTCCGCTATCTCACATGCCGTCAAGTCGCTGGAGCAGGAGCTGGGCGCCCAGCTCATCGAACGGCAAGGCGCCACGGCCGACGTGACGGAACTGGGCCAGCGCCTGCTGGTGCGCGCCCGTGAGATCCTCGGCTTGGCGGAATCGATGCGGCAGGAAGTGTCGGCAGCCAGCGGCCTGAATAAGGGCTTGCTGCGCATCGGCTCCTTCGGCCCGACCTCTTCGCTCAAGCTGATCCCGGCCATTCTCGACGTCTTCCAGAAGCGCTACCCCGGCATCGAAGTGCGCATCGACGAAGGCACGGACGACGACACCCTGCAATGGATCCTCGATCGCCGCGTCGACATCGGCTTTATCCAGCAGCCTGACGACCGTTTCGACACCGTCGACCTGGTGGAGGACCAGATGGTGGCGCTGCTGCCGGCAGGCCACCGCCTGGCGGCCAAGAAGTCTGTTAGCGCTCATGACCTCGCGCACGAACCCTTCATCATGCCGGATGCAGGCTGCTCGACCCTGATCGAACCGCTGTTTGCCGCACAGGGCCTGTGCCCGCAGGTCCGTTACCGCATGTCGCAGGTGCTGACCGTGCTGGGCATGGTGGGGCGCGGCGATGGCGTGTCGGGCATGGCAGAATTGGCGCTGCCGATCGACCTGGCTGCCAGCCATCCGAACATCGCAGTGCGCCCCTTCTCGCCGCCAGTGCGGCGCCGCGTCGGACTGGCATTGCGTAACCTTGCGCAGGCATCGCCGGCCGCCAAGGCATTTGTCGAAGTCGCACGAAAGGTCAAGTTATGAGCACCAAAGTCGAACTGGAGCAGCGCCTGTTTGCCACCGGAAAAGCATGGTGGACGTGGCTGCAGAAGCAGCATTCCTCCTCGCCCGGCGTGTGGATGAAGATCGCCAAGAAAGAGGCGCCGGAAACATCGGTCCAGTACCCGGAAGCGCTGGATGTGGCGCTGTGTTTCGGCTGGATCGACGGCCAGAAGAAGAGCATCGATGAGCAATATTGGCTTCAAAAGTTCACGCCGCGCGCCAAGCGCAGCATCTGGTCCAAGGTTAACCGCGACAAGGTTGCAGCATTGGTCGAAAAAGGGCTGATGCAGCCTGCCGGGCTGGCGGAAGTCGAGCGCGCCAAACAGGACGGCCGCTGGGAAGCAGCGTATGACTCATGGAGTGCGGCGGAAGTGCCGGCCGATTTGCAGGCAGCGCTGGATGCCAGCGCAAAGGCGCGCGCGAACTTCTCGAAGCTTAGCTCGCAGAACCGCTATTCGATCCTGTTCCGCACCCACCAGGCCAAGCGCGCTGAAACGCGGGCCAAACGGATTGGCGAGTTCGTCGCCATGCTGGAGCGCGGCCAGGCGATCTATCCCCAGGCTGGCTTCACGACCATCAAGTAGAACACGGCGATGAAGGCGAAGAAAGCCGGAATTCCAAGCACGACCCAGGCGCGGAAGTAGCGCCAGAACTGGGCCGGCAGCGGGGCCGCCTGCTGCATCGCTTCCGCCGCGATATCGCGCATTTTCATCTGCAGCCAGACAACAGGCAGCCAGCACAGCAAGGCGATCACGAACAGCACGACGGACCATTTGATCCAGGGCGTCTGCATCGGAAAGCCGGCGAGGTGGATCAGGTAAAAGCCGGTCGCCGGCTGGGCGATCATGGTAACGCCGGTGAACAGCCAGTCTGCAATCACCAGGATGCGGGTGACGACGGCGATTGCCTGCACATTTTTGCTGATCACCGCGAACAGCAGGTACCACGCGGAGCCGATGCCTGTGCCGAACAGCAGCGTTGAAGAGAGGACGTGCAGCCATTTTACGGTCAGGTATTGCATGACGGTTTCTCCATTTCGTAAAGCATCCAGAGCGCGGCCAGCATGGGCAGGTTCTTGCTGATTGGGCCATAGGGGTGGAGCAGGAATTCAGGCAGGCGCCAGGCGATGACGATGCTGTAGAAGGCGATCAGGGCGATCTGCGCAAGCCATAGCCAATGCCGGCTGCGGCCTGGCCATGCCAGCGTAGCCACGCCGAAGGCCAGGTCGAACGCGGATGCGCCGTAAAGCATCAGCGGCGCCAGCATTTGCGGCACGCCGGTGCGGACCAGCAGGGTGTAGCTGTCGGCGACCGGATACAGGCCGGCCGATACGATGGCAGTCCAGATCCACACGGCGGCGATGCTCGCACGCAGCAAGGGCAGCAGCCAGTCGAACTGGGCCTGGCTGCGCGTAGCCTCCGGCTGGGAAATAAAGTCGCGTACCGCGCGCGGCTGGCGGCCCAGCAATGCAGCCAGGGGGGCGGCGTCAGCGGTATTTCCGCGCGCCAGCATCGCAAGCGCTTCGTGGTCGAGTGGACTGCCTGGAAGCATGCCCGCAACGCGCGACAGGCAGCGCGCGAGCCAATCCGGCAGCCGCAGCACGGGCAAACGCCACCGGCCCAGGCCCATCGCTTCCCTCAACGTGCGCAAATAATCTACGAATGGCAGCGCCTCCGGGCCAACCAGCGCCAGGCGCGCCACGCCGGCGCCAGTTGCAGGACGCTCGCCGGCTCCCCGCTCGACCAGGATAACGATAGCGGCTACGACATCGTCGATATGGACCGGCTGCACCAGCTGCGGCGCGCTGCCCAGCCGGACCGCGAGCGGCATGGCGGCCAGCATGCGGAACATGCGCGCGCTGGCACCTTCCGCACCATAGACCAGCGAGGGCTGGACGATGCAGCCGTTCAGCTGCGACGCAGCCAGTGCATCGTCGGCCGCCTTCTTGCTCGCATGGAAGGCCGAACGCGCGCCGGCATCGGCACCAAGCGCCGACACCTGCACCACATAACGTACGCCCACCTCGGCGCAGGCGGCGAACAGCGCGCGCGGCGCCGCCTCATGCACAGTCGTAAAAGAAGCTGCGCCTTGCGGACGAAAAATACCCACCGCATTCACCACCGTATCCACGCCCTTGAGGCGCGCCGCCCACACAGCTTTTTCGGTATCGTGGACGAAGTCTGCAGGAACAAAGCCCATGCGATGATCGCGGCTGGGATGCCGCCCGGCAGCAATAACCTCATGACCGCGCGCCAGCAAGGCCGCCGCAACACGCGACCCGATAAACCCTGTAGCGCCGGTCAGCAGCACCCGCATTGGCTCCTCCCCCCGTCCTCGGACATTACACGAAAAAGGAGAGTCGCCATGGACACTTGGAGCACTGCGCTCAAGCACAGCGTATTGCCCGGCGCACTGGCCAGCCTTGCCTCGACGCTGGTGCTGGCCGCCTGCGGCAAACGCGAAGCCGGCAGCATGTTTGCAGGTGTCAATGCCGTCAGCCACTGGCTCTGGGGCAACAAGGCGATGCGCGTCGACAAGCCTACGCTCAAGTACACGGTGGTCGGATACCTGATCCACCACGGTGCGTCAATGTTCTGGGCCGCGCTATTCGAAAAGTCCTGCTGCAAGACACTCGACAAGAAGGAGGCAGCAACCACCGCCACTGTCGCAGCGGCGGCAAGCGCTGTAGCCTGCTTCACCGATTACCAGCTGACGCCGCACCGGCTGCGCCCAGGATTCGAGGAGCGCCTGTCGCGCCCCTCGCTGCTGATGGTGTACCTGGCCTTCGGGGCGGGCCTGGCTGCCGGCGCCTACCTGAACCGGCGCGACAGCTAGCGGTCTTCCTGCTCCAGCCAGCGGCGCCCGTGCGCCAGCACCTGCTCCAGTTCGTAGCGCACGGCAGCCAGCATGTCGGGCAGCTTGTCTGGATTGCCGACCCGGATTGCCGATTCGGCGTCCAGCGTGGCCTTCACCAACCGTTTCGCCCCCAGCACGCCGACCGCGCCGCGCAGGCTGTGCAGGATGCGTGCCGCCTCGCCGGGCCGGCCCGCGAGCACTGCCGCATCCGCATCGTCCATGGGCTGCAGGCCGCCTTCCAGCGCGCCGCGCACCATCTTGAACATGACCGCCCGGCCCTTCTGATCCTTGCCCATCACGCGCATCAGGCTGTCCATGCTGAATACCTGCTCGGACGGCGCCTGCTCCGAGGGCGCCGTGCCGGCATCGTTCGCAGCGGGCGCGCTGCCCGCAGGCTTGCGCAGGTAGCGCTCTATCACCGCCATCATCTCCTCGATCACTACCGGCTTGGCGATGAAGTCAGTGATGCCGGCCTCGGTGCAGCGGTGGCGTTCGGAAGCCAGCACGCCTGCGGTCATCGCTATCACTGGCAGGTCCAGTTTCAGCTCGTCGCGGATCATGCGCGTGGCGCTGAAACCATCAAGCACCGGCATCTGCATATCCATCAGCACGATGTCATAGCGGCTGGCGCTGGCCTGCAGGATATCGACCGCCTGCTGGCCGTCGCCCGCCACGTCGAGCGTTGCGCCGGCAAGTTCCAGGATGCCGCGTGCCACGGCCTGGTTCAGCAGGTTGTCCTCCACCAGGAGGAAATGCGCGCCGCGCAGCCGGTTGCCCAGTGCGGAAGCCGACGCAGAAGCATCTTCGGCTCCGCTGGTCGCCGCCAGCGCCTGGTGCAGGGCGTCGAACAGGCTCGATGCCGTGATCGGCTTGACCAGTACCGCATCCGCTTCCGGGGTGCTGGCGATATCGTCGACCTGCGCGCGCGCGAAAGCATTGATGGTGACCACGATAGGCTGGCGGTGGCCCTCGGCCGCCCGCCTGATTTCGCGTGCCGAGGCATAGCCGTCCGATCCCGGCATGTGCCAGTCGGTCAGCACCACGTCGTAAGGGTGGGGCCCGCATAGCCGTTCCTGAAAACGCTGCAGGGCTGCCTCGCCATTATCGACTTCGTCCGCATCCCAGCCCCAGGCGCGCAACAGTTGGGCGATCATGGTGCGGCTGGTGCTGTTATCGTCCGCTACCAGCACGTTCAGCGGCCCGATGGTCGGCAGGCGTCGCGCTGCGGCGCGTTCCGGCAGCACGCCGAACCAGAGCTCGAAGGAGAAGGTGCTGCCGTCGCCCGGTGCGGTTTGAAGCTGCACCTGCCCACCCATCAGTTCCACTAGGCGGCGTGTGATAGCCAGGCCCAGGCCTGTGCCGCCAAAGCGGCGGGTGATGCTCTCGTCGCCCTGCGAGAAGGCGTGGAACAACTGGGCCGTCTGCTGTTCCGTCATGCCGATGCCGGTGTCGCGGACTTCGAAGCAAATCAGCGCACGGTCGGCCACCCGCACCGCCGTTTTCACCGACACCACCACTTCCCCCTGCTCGGTGAACTTGATGGCGTTGCTGGCCAGGTTGGTCAGGATCTGCTGCAGTCGCAGCGCATCGCCATGAAGCAGGGTTGGCACGTCCGGCGCCACCACGATGGCCAGTTCCAGCTCCTTGTCTCCGGCGTTCATGGTCATGGTGGTGGCCAGGGTCGCCATCGCCTCGTCCAGGTCGAAGTCGATCGGCGCCAGTTCCATGCGGCGGGCTTCGATCTTGGAAAAGTCCAGCACGTCGTTCAGGATGCCCAGCAAGGACTGCCCGGAAGTACGGATCATGTTCAGGTATTTGCGCTGTTGCGCGCTGAGCGAGGTATTCCCGAGCAAATACACCATCCCCAGCACGGCGTTCATCGGCGTGCGGATCTCATGGCTCATATTCGCCACGAAGTCGCTCTTGGCGCGATTGGCTGCCTCGGCACGGTCGCGCTCCTGCTCCAGCTCCTCCGCGCGCAGGCCGGCTTCCGCCATCAGGGTCTGCGAGTGGGCTTCCGCTGCCTGGCGCTCCTGCATCAGGCTGTTGAATGCTTCCGTCAGTTCGCCAACTTCATCTTTGCGGGTGACGGGAATCGGGGTGAACGCGCCAGGCGCGGCACGCAGGTCCTGGATCGCATTCCGCAGCTTCGCCACTGGCGCCAGCAGGTAGAGCGTGATCCAGCCGATCAGCAGCGCGGCGACCACTGACGCCGCTACGCCCCATGCCAGCATATGTAGCAGAACGCCTTCGAAAGGCTCAAAAGCTTCATTCACCGGCAGGATGGAGGCAAGCAGCCAGTCGGTGGATTTCAGCCGCCTGTAGCTGCTGACGCCCGGCACCCCGGCGGCACTGGTGCTGAAGACGGTGCCCTCGAACTCCCCTTTCATCGCGCGCGTCGTAGCCGGATTGGCATTCGGCGCCCGCGGCTGAAGGATGCGGCTGGCTTCGGGATGCACCACGTAGATTGACGGCTCGCCGAGCGTCACGGCGAAGTAGTAGCCGGTCTTGCCTACCTTGGCGGTGCGCAGGTGGCCCAGCATGTTGTCCTTGTACAGCCGCAGCACGCCAGCCAGTACGCCGGCCACCTTGCCGCGGTCGTCCAGGATGGGCGCCACCATCTGCACAATGGGCTGGCCGCTGACGCGGCTCTTGATCGGTCCCGCAATCATGGGCTTGCGGGTCTCCAGCACTTTCTTGAAGTATTCGCGGTCGGCGACCGAGACCTTTTCCCGTCCGGTAATATGGGGAACATCTGCCACCACGCTGCCGGCGGCATCGATCACGATGACGTCGTCGAACATCGACAGCATGGCGCGTTCCTCGTACCAGTTGCGCAAGCCGGCGGGGTCGTTCATCAGGCTGCGAGGCTGCTTGCGCGCCGACTGGGCGATGACGTCCAGCAGGGTAGTCAGCTTGTCGTCCAGGTCTTCGGCCGTGCGGGTGATCAGGGCATCCTGCTGCGCAAACAGTACCTTGGTGAAGTCCTCGCGCAGGCGTTGCGCCTGCAATACGGTCACCACGGCGATCATCACGATGGACGTGATGCTGGTGGCAAGAGCGACCTTCACATTGATCCCGAGAGGCTTCATCGACGTCCTTTGGGCGAGGGGGCTGCTGGCTAGTGTAATTTATTTTGGTAACCGCGAATCCAAATCCGGAATCGCCCCCTCTTAGCAAGTGAGGAATTTCCCTCCCATTGCGAAAGGAGTGCAAAATGTTCTATGTTAAAAATGTACCAACCTGGGAGCGCGCCCTGCGCGTGATCGTCGGCCTGGCCGTGGTGGCCTGGGCAGTCCTGGCCCTCGGCGGCCTGTGGGGCACGGTCGTGGCGCTGTCGGCGGCGGGGATCGTGCTGTCAGGTCTGTTTGGCTTCTGCCCGGCCTGCGCCATGGTGGGCCGCAAACTGGATAAGGCGAATCGGTAATGGCACTTCTTGAACAGCACCAGCCGGTGCTGCAGGCAGCCCACAGCGGCGATCCGCAGGCACTGGCCAGGCTGCTGGCGGTGTGCCAGCCCGACATCCGCCGTTATGCGCAGCGCAATTGCCTGATCAGCGACGTCGATGATGCGGTGCAGGAGGTGCTGCTGGTGATGTCGCGCCGCCTGTCTTCGCTGAAGGTGCTGGCGGCGTTTTCCGGCTGGCTGTTCAAGGTCGTGCAGCGCGAGTGCCGGCGGCTGGGGCGGCGCGCCATCAACTACGACCCGTATGACGAGGAGCGCGCCGAGCAATGGCTGGCATCGCAGGATGATGCAGGCCTGCGGACGGAACTGGTGCAGGCGCTGGAATCGCTGCCGCGCGACTACCTGCAGATTGTGCTGCTGCGCGACTTCGAGGAGCTGAGCATTGCGGAGATTGCGCAGGAACTCGGCCTGACGACGGCGGCTACCAAGAGCCGCCTGCACCGGGCGCGTGCACTGGCGCGCGAATACCTGGTCGGCTAGCGCGCCGTGCCGGGCGTAGTGCCAACGTCGGCGCGGATCGCCACTTCGCGTTCTACTGGCCATTGCCAGACGCCTTCCAGGCGCCAGTCGCGCTGCTTGCCCTCGACCAGCACTTGCCAGCGCGAGCGCTCCAGCATCGGCAGCGCCACGCTGAAGTTGCCGGCTGCATCGGGGCGGGCCATCAGCACCATGTCGCGATTCGGCTGGGTGGCGTGCTGTAGGCGCACGGACAGTATCTCGTCCGCGAGCGGCTTGCTGCTGCCGACATGGCCGCGCAGCAGCCCTTCCGCTGCGTCGTAGCGCAGGCCGATCGACAAACCGAGGGATGCGGCCGCGCGGTCACGCCGCAAGTCCTGGTTGATCGCCTTGCCCTGCTTGTAGTAGTCGCCCACCACCAGCGCGTCCTGGCTGGTGAAGGCGACATAGCTGGTGGCGATGCCAGCCACCGCCACAACGGCTGGGCCGAGCATCAACAGCCACGGCCAACGGTGGGTGTACCAGGGGGCAGCGTCGGCGGGGGCGACGGTAGCATTCATTTCAATCTCCTTAGCGCGGTACGATGAATACCGCTTTTTCCTTGACGGCCAGCGATGGATCATCCAGCGCCGTCAGCTCAATCGCAATCTTGTTCGAGCCAGTGGTGCCTTTGCCGTGCTCCGCGCGCAGGCGAATCGGTACGGCACGGGTTTCGGTCGGGCCTACTTCCACGGTGTCCGGCACGGCAACCTGCAGCGTATCGATGCCGCTGGCACGAATGCGGTAGGTATGGCCCTGCTCCGTGGTGTTCATGATCTGCAGGCGGTACACGTTCTCGATCATGCCGTTCTCCACCTCACGGCCCATCGAGCCACGGTCGCGGATCACGTCCATCTTGAGCGGCGTGCGCAACGCCAGCGTGGTGAACACTGCGACGATGAAGAGCAGCAGTCCGCCGGTGTACAACATCACGCGCGGACGCATCACGCGCTTGCGGATGTCTTTCGCGCTCAAGCCCTGCGCCATGGCGCGATCGGTGCTGTAGCGGATCAGGCCGCGCGGCTGCTCGATCTTGTCCATCACGATGTCGCAGGCGTCGATGCAGGCGGCGCAGCCGATGCACTCGTACTGCAGGCCTTTGCGGATATCGATGCCGGTCGGGCAAACCTGCACGCACAGCGAGCAGTCGATGCAGGAGCCTTCCGATTTCGGGCCGCGTGGTTCGCCGCGCTTTTCGTCGTAGGTGATGATCAGCGTGTCGCGGTCGAACATCGCGCTCTGGAAGCGGGCATATGGACACATGTACTTGCACACCTGCTCGCGCAGCCAGCCAGCATTGCCGTAGGTGGCCAGGCTGTAGAAACCGACCCAGAACCATTCCCATGGGCCGAAGTTGAAGGTCAGCGCTTCAAACGCCAGGGTGCCGATCGGCGAGAAATAGCCGACGAAAGTGAAGCCGGTCCACAAGGCCAGCAGCAACCAGGCGGCGTGCTTGCCGCCCTTGCGCCAGATCTTGTTGAAGGTCCAGGATTCTTTCGCAAGGCGCATCTGGGCGCTGCGCGAACCCTCGAATTTGCGTTCGATCCACAGGAACATTTCGGTGTAGACCGTCTGCGGGCAAGAGAACCCACACCATACGCGGCCGGCGACCGCCGTGACCAGGAACAGGCCCCAGGCACAGGCGATCAGCATGGCCGCCAGGTAGATGAAGTCCTGCGGCCACAAGACCAGGCCAAAGATGTAGAACTTGCGCGTCATCAGGTCGAACAGGATGGCCTGCCGGCCATTCCATTGCAGCCAGGGCGCTCCGTAAAAAACCAGCTGTGTCAGGATCAGGCAGATCCAGCGCAGGTTCTGGTAATGGCCTTTCACCTCGCGCGGGAAGATATCCTCGCGCTTGGCGTACATCTTGATGACTTGTGGTGCGGGGGCATTCATACAACTACCTTTTTTGCTACTTCATCGCGGTGACTGGAGGGTTCGACAGGCCCCAAACGTAGGCTGCCAGCACATGCACTTTGCCTTCGCCGAGGAAGTCCTCGAAGGCAGGCATGGTGTTATTGCGGCCCTTGCGGATGGTTTCCATGATGGTCTCGGCGCTGCCGCCGTACAGCCAGGTCTTGTCGCTCAGGTTGGGCGCACCCAGCATCGGGTTGCCCTTGCCGCCTGCACTGTGGCAGGCCATGCAGGCACTGAACTTCGACTTGCCCATGACGGACTTGATCGGGTCGTGCGTGCTGTCCGACAGGCTCAGGACATACTGCGCGACGTTCTCGATATCCTTTTCCGAACCCACTGCCGCACCCATCGGAGGCATCACGCCGTGGCGGCCCTTCATGATGGTCAGCTTGATGGTGTCGGGATCGCCGCCATGCAGCCAGTCCTTGTCGGCCAGGTTCGGGAAGCCCTTGTTGCCGCGCGCATCGGAACCGTGGCACTGTGCGCAGTAGGTCAGGAACAGGCGTTCACCGATGGCGTGCGCCTGCGGGTCTGCCGCAACAGCCTTCAGGTCCTGGCCCTTGTATTTGTCGAACAGCGGGCCGTACTCCTTCTCGGCCTTGGCCAGTTCTTCCTTGTGCTCCTTGGCGGAAGTCCAGCCCAGCGAGCCCTTGTAGCTGCCCAGGCCTGGATACAGCCACAGATAGCCGATGGCGAAGGCGATGGTCAGGTAGAACAGCCACATCCACCAGCGCGGCATGGGCGTATTCAGCTCGGTCAGGTCTTCGTCCCAGATATGGCCGGTGGTGCCGACTTTGCCGTCCACCGACTTCAGGGCCGAACCTTTGACGGAGGACTGAGACCACAGCAGCACGCCGCAGCCGACGATGCCGATGACGGTCAGGACGACGACGTACAGGTTCCAGAATTCGCTGGTGAAATCAGCCATGGTCCTTCTCCTCGTCAGCGAAAGGCAGCTTGGCTGCTTCTTCCCAGTTGCCGCGCTGGGCCCACCATACGATGCCGAGGAAAGTGAGGAAGGAAATCACCGTCATCACATTGCTCGCATTGCCAAAAAAGTTTTCCATTTCAGTTCCTCGTCTTGATCAGGGTGCCCAGGCCTTGCAGGTAAGCCACCAGCGCATCCTCTTCCGTCTTGTTGGCCAGTTCGGCCGGTGCGGCGGCGATTTCTTCTTCCGTGTACGGGTCGCCCATGCGCTTCAGCGCGCGCATCTTCGGCACCACGTCCTCCGGCTTCAGCTTGTTCTGCGCCAGCCACGGATAGTTAGGCATGTTCGATTCCGGCACCACGTCGCGCGGATTGTTCAGGTGGGTGCGGTGCCACTCGTCGGAGTAGCGGCCGCCAACGCGCGCCAGGTCGGGACCAGTGCGTTTCGAGCCCCACTGGAACGGGCGGTCATACACAAACTCGCCTGCCACCGAGTAGTGGCCGTAACGCTCGGTCTCGGCGCGGAACGGACGCACCATCTGCGAGTGGCAGACGTAGCAGCCTTCACGCACGTAGATGTCGCGGCCGGTCAGGCGCAGCGCGGAGTAAGGCTTCAGGCCCGCCACCGGCTCCGTGGTCGACTTCTGGAAGAACAGCGGGATGATTTCCACCGCGCCGCCAACCGACACCACCAACGTGACCAGTGCGATCAGCAGCCAGGGGTTCTTCTCAATCCATTCATGGGAAAATTTCATCTTCTACTCCGATCAGTTGCCACTCAGGCGGCCATGCTCAATTCAGGGATGCGTGCACGCGTCGTTTCGCGGCCCTTCAGGGTCATCCAGGCGTTGTAGGCCATGATGCACATGCCGGCCAGGTACAGGGTTCCGCCGATGAAGCGCACCACGTAGTACGGATAGGTGGCCTTGACGCTTTCCACGAAGGTGTAGGTCAGGGTGCCGTCGGCATTCACTGCGCGCCACATCAGGCCCTGCATCACGCCGGCAATCCACATCGCAGCGATGTACAGGACGACGCCGATGGTGGCGACCCAGAAGTGCAGGTCGATCAGCTTGGTGCTGTACATCTTGGTCTGGCCGGCCATGCGTGGGATCAGGTAGTAGATCGAGCCCATGGTGATGAAGCCCACCCAGCCCAGTGCGCCGCCGTGAACGTGGGCGATGCCCCAGTCGGTGTAGTGCGACAGTGCGTTGACGGTCTTGATCGACATCATCGGGCCTTCGAAGGTGGCCATGCCGTAGAAGGACAGGGACACGATCATCAGCTTCAGGATCGGGTCGGTGCGCAGCTTGTGCCATGCGCCGGAGAGGGTCATCATGCCGTTGATCATGCCGCCCCAGCTTGGCGCCAGCAGGATCAGGGAGAACACCATGCCCAGCGACTGCGCCCAGTCAGGCAGCGCGGTGTAGTGCAGGTGGTGCGGACCCGCCCACATGTAGGTGAAAATCAGCGCCCAGAAGTGCACGATCGACAACTTGTAGGAGTACACCGGACGCTCGGCCTGCTTTGGAATGAAGTAGTACACCATGCCCAGGTAGCCGGCGGTCAGGATGAAGCCCACCGCATTGTGGCCGTACCACCACTGGATCATCGCGTCCTGCACGCCGCTGTACATGGAGTAGGACTTGAACAGCGAAGCCGGCATCGACATCGAGTTCACCACGTGCAGCAGGGTCACCGCCAGGATGTAGCCGCCGAAGAACCAGTTGGCCACGTAGATGTGCTTGACCTTGCGCTTGACGATGGTGCCGAAGAAGACCACCGCGTAGCTGACCCACACCAGGGCGATCAGGATCGAGATGGGCCATTCCAGTTCAGCGTATTCCTTGCCGCGGGTGAAACCCATTGGCAGGGTGACCACGGCGGCCAGGATCACGGCTTGCCAGCCCCAGAAAGTGAAGGCTGCCAGCTTGTCGGAGAACAAACGGGCCTGGCAAGTGCGCTGCACCACGTAGTACGAAGTGGCGAACAGGCCGCTGATGCCGAAGGCGAAAATCACTGCATTGGTGTGCAGGGGACGCAGGCGACCGTAGGTCAGCCAGGGAATGTCCAGGTTCAGGGCGGGCCAGGCAAGTTGGGCGGCGATGATGACGCCGACCAGCATGCCCACAACGCCCCACAGTATGGTGGCGATCGCGAACTGCTTCACGACCTTGTAGTTGTAGTCCAGTGATTGATCCACTTTGAATTCTCCAGGCAGACACTTTGATGAGATATGTCAAAGGTTACCGAGGAGCACTTCAAAAAAACATGACGTGGATCAAATCCGGTCGTTGTCCTGCAAAACGCGGATGGCCGGGCCAACCATGTCGTCGAATTGGCCATCATCCGAGGCCTTGAAAAACAACCACAGCGCGCCGAAAACCAGGCCGACGCTGATGGGTATGAGCAGGTAAAGTGATTCCATTTTTTTAACCTCTGCGCAAACGGAGCGCATTGAGAACGACGATGGCGGAACTGGCCGCCATGCCAACGCCGGACAGCCAGGGGTTCAGCACACCGAAGGCCGCCGCCGGAATGGCAACAATGTTGTACAGCGTGGCCCAGGCCAGGTTCTGGCGGATCACGCGCATGGTCTTGTCCGCGCTACGGGCGGTTTCCGTCAGCAGCGGCAGGCGGGCGTCGAGCAGTACGCAGTCGGCATGCACTTGTGCCAACGTTGCCCCGCTGCCCATTGCGAAAGAGACATCGGCCACGCTCAGCACGGCGGCGTCATTGATGCCGTCGCCGACCATGGCCACCACGCCGCCGCGCGCTTGCAGCGACTGCACATAAGCCAGCTTTTCGTCCGGCAGGCAGTCGCCGATCGCCTCCGTGATGCACAACTGTCCCGCCACGCTTTCTGCCAGCGCCTGCTGGTCGCCGCTAAGCAGCACCACTTCCTTGCCGCGCTGTTGGAAAAATTCAACCGTCCGCCGCGCGTCGGCCCGCACTGCGTCGGAAATGCGGAAACGTCCCAGCCAACGGCCCTGCATGCCCAGCCACACGGTCGTCATCGGCGAACCGTCGATGGCATCCGCAGCGCCAGCCGCTAAGGCCTGACCCAATCGCGGTACCGGGCCGCCGGCGATGCCGGCGACATATGCCGCGCTGCCGAGGCGATAGCGAACGCCATTCACCATGCCTTCCATGCCCTGCCCCGCCAGTTCCTGCAGGCCGGTGGCGCCAGCCGCGCCAGCGCCATGCGCGTCGGCCGCAGCGCTGATGGCGCGCGCAATCGGGTGCGCGCTGCCAGTTTCGAGCGCCGCCGCCACGCGCAGGATGCCGATGATCCGCGCCCCGTCGATCGCGTCGACTCCCTGCACTGTCGGCCGGCCTTCAGTCAGGGTGCCGGTCTTGTCAAACACGATATGCGTGGCGCGGTGCAAAGTCTCGAGGACATGCGGCTGAACGACCAAGGCGCCTTTGCCCAGCAAGCGGTCGGTCGCCGCTGCCAGCGCCGAGGGAGTCGCCAGCGACAAGGCGCACGGACAGGACACCACCAGTACCGCAATCGCGACCGGCCACGCACGCGCTGCGTCATGCCAAGTCCAGAAGCCAAAGCTGGCCGCCGCGAACAGCAGCAGCGCAGCGACAAACCAGGAGGCGGTACGGTCCGCCCACTGTGCAATTTGCGGCTTGGCGCTGCCGGCGCGCTCGATCAGCTTGAGCAGGCCGGCCAGGGTGCTTTCGCGCGCCGGCTTCTCAACGCGCAGTACGACCGGGCTGCCTGCGTTGACCGCGCCGCCGGGAATCGTATCGCCGACCGTCTTGCGCTGCGGGGCGCTCTCGCCGGTCAGCAGCGACAGGTCGACAGCCGTACTGCCTTCCACCACCACGCAATCTGCCGCCACGGCCTCGCCGCCTTTGACGATGATGTGGTCGCCGGCGGCAAGCGCGCTGGCGGGCACGGTGGTGGCATCGCGCAAATCCGGCCATGCAGCGAGGCGTTGCGCCATCTCCGGCACGCCATGGCGCAGGCGCGACAAGGCGCTGGCTGCTTTGCGGCGCGCCACCATTTCCAGGTAGCGGCTGGCCAGCAGAAGAAAAATGAACATGGTGACCGAGTCGTAATACACCTCGCCGCGGCCACGGAAGGTCGATACGACGCTGCCGACGAAGGCGGCCATGATGCCCAACGCCACCGGCACATCCATGCCCAGCACGCGCGCCTTCAGGCTGGCCCAGGCGCCTTTCAGGAAGGGCTGGGCGGAGTAGGCAATGGCGGGCAGCGTCAGGAGCAGGCTGGCCCAGCGCATCAAGCTTGCCATGCCGGCATCCAGCGTGCCATCGTCGCTGGCCATGTATTCCGGCGCCACGTACATCATCACCTGCATCATTGACAGGCCGGCCACGAAAAGCTGGCGGCCCAGCGTACGGCTGGCTTTCTGCAGTTGCGCATCGTGCCGCGTGGTGTCGTAAGGCCAGGCGTTGTAGCCGATGCTGCGCACCGCTTCCAGCAATGCCGCAGCGGCAGTTTTATCCTTGTGCCAGCGAAGGAACAGCTTTTCCGTGGCCACGTTCAGGTTGGCCTGCTGCACGCCATCGACCTGGCGCAACCGATGCTCGATCAGCCACACGCAGGCGGCGCAGCGGATACCTTCCACCAGCAAGGTCGTTTCGCGCGCATCGCCGTCGTCGATGATGTTCGGATCGTCTTCCGGCAGTGCGAGCGCGGCTGGCACCAGCGCCGCCGCGCTGCCCACCTCGCCCGGCGCGGCGAAGCTGCTTCGTTCGCGGTAATAGCTGGTCTGGCCGATATCGATGATGGTCTGCGCAACAGCCGCGCAACCAGGGCAGCACATCGCGCGCTCGACGCCTTCGATGTTCACATGCCAGTTGGCGCTTGCAGCGACTGGCTGGCCGCAATGGAAGCATGCCGCAATTTCGTTCATCATCATGGCTGCACCGTCAGGCAAAGCGCATCGAACCACGCATGCTGCCCACCGCTGGCCGCGCGTGCCAGGCCCAGAATGCCAAAGCCCAGCACCAGCAGGCCGCAGGCCACGCGCACCGAGCGTTTTTGCAGGTATTCACGCAGCTTTGCGCCCGCCATGCCCATCGCCAGCAGCATCGGCAGCGTGCCCAGGCCGAAGGCGCCCATCACCAGGGCGCCATCCAGTGCGGAGCCGGTCAGGATGGCTGTCAGCAGCATGCTGTACACCATGCCACAAGGCACCCAGCCCCACAGGCCGCCGAGCGCCAGCGCCTTCCACGGCGTATCCATTGGAACCAGGGGCTTGACCATCGGTTGCACGCGGCGCCACAGGATGCCGCCCACAGCCTCCACGCGGGCCAGGCCGCGCCAGGCGTCCATCAGGTAGAGGCCCATGGCGACCAGCATCAGGTTAGCCATCCAGTAGGCGATCAACTGCGCGGATGCCATGTGTGCCAGGCTGGCGATGCTGCCCGCGATCCCGCCCGCAATTGCACCAGCCAGCATATAGCTGCCAATGCGCCCGCTGTTATAGGCCAGCACGTGGCCGAGCGCGCCGGCATTGGCGCCGGCCCAAGTCATGGCGGCACTTCCACCCGTGCCCGTGCGCGCAATCGGGATCACGCGAGCACGCGACGGCGCGGCGGGCGGCCCGCCAACGCTGAACGCGCTGACGATGCCACCGCACATGCCGGCGCAATGCACACTGCCGGCCAGGCCGGCAATCAGGATGGGCAGAAGGTTCATGAACTCCTCAAATCGTGCGCGAGAAGCGCAGCGGATGGACCTGCCCCGGCGCTGTGCCCGCAGCACGGTCGACGGCCAGGTGGCGGTCGAACACCATGCAGATATTGCGGATCAGCAGGCGGCCCTTCGGCGTGACGGAAATCCAGTCGTCCTCGATCGAGAGCAAGCCATCGCGCTCGAACTCGCGCAGCTTTTGCAGTTCCTTGGCGAAGTACTGGTTGAAGCGGATCGGGTAGCCCAGTTCAAGCGCCGAGATCGACAGCTCGAAATTGCACATCAGGTTCTGGATCACCATGCGGCGCAGCAGGTCGTCGTTGTCCATGGCATAACCACGTGCGATCGGCAGGCGCCCTTCGTCCAGGCGTGCATAGTATTCGTCCAGCGTCTTCTCGTTCTGGCTGTAGGTGCCGTTCACCGAGCTGATGGCCGACACGCCCAGCGCCACCAGGTCGGTTTCGGCATGGGTCGAATAGCCCTGGAAGTTGCGGTGCAGGCGGCCCTGGCGCTGTGCCACGGCGAGATCGTCGTCCGGTTTGGCGAAATGGTCCATGCCGATGTAGACGTAGCCGGCCTTGGTCAGGCGGTCGATGCACAGGGCCAGCATATCCAGCTTCACGGCCGGCGTTGGGAGTTCGTCTTCCGCAATACGGCGCTGCGGCTTGAACAGGTGCGGCATGTGCGCGTAGTTGTACAGCGCGATGCGGTCCGGATTGGCTTCGATCACCTTGTCCATCGTTGCCTGCATGGTGGTCATGCTTTGCTTTGGCAGGCCGTAGATCAGGTCCACGCTGATGGAGCGGAAGCCGGCGTCGCGGGCAGCCTGGATCACGGCCAGGGTTTCCTCGGCGGGCTGGATGCGGTTGACGGCCTTCTGCACGTCGGGATCGAAGTCCTGCACGCCCATGCTGACACGGTTGAAGCCCTGCTTGCGCAGCGTATGGATACGTTCGGCATCGACGGTGCGCGGATCGATCTCGATCGAGTACTCGCCTTCTTCATCCGGTGCGAACTCGAAGTGCTTGCGCAGGTGGGCCAGCAACTCGCCCATCTGGTCGTCGTCCAGGTAGGTCGGCGTTCCGCCGCCGAAGTGGAGCTGCTCCACGCGATTCATGCCCGCGAACAGCTTGCCCTGCATATCGATTTCCTGCTTCAGGTAGCCAAGGTAGGTGACGGCTTTGCTGCGGTCCTTGGTCACCACCTTGTTGCAGGCGCAGTAGTAGCAGACCACGTTGCAGAACGGGATATGGACGTACAGCGACAGCGGTGCACGCGCCCCGCGCAGGCGCAGGTTGGCTTGCGCTTCGAGGAAGCTGGAGTAGCTGAAGTCCGGCTTGAAGCGGTCGGCTGTCGGGTACGAGGTGTAGCGCGGGCCGGAAGTGCTCATGCGGCTGATCAGCTCTGCATCAAACTGTACGGTTGGTTCTGCAATGGTATTCATGATTTTCTCGTTCGGTATCAGGCTGCCAGGCGTTTGGGCGCCTGGCGGGTTTGCTGCGCGCCGCGTGCCGAATTGACAGCCGTCAGGCGCGCATGACGGGTGCGTTCAAATTTGAACAGGCTGAAGGCGTCGCGCAGGTGGCCGGCTTCGTCGGCCAGGCTGACGGCTGCTGCGGCGGCTTCTTCGACCAGGCCGGCATTCTGCTGCGTCACCTGGTCCATGTGGTTGACGGCCTGGTTGACCTGGTCGACGCCGATGCTCTGTTCGCGGGAGGCGGTGGAGATTTCGTGCATGATGGTGGTGACTTGCTTGACCGAGTTGACCACCTGGTCCATGGTGGCGCCGGCGCGCTGCGCACGTTCCATGCCGGTGCTGACCTTCTCAACCGAGATTTCGATCAGCTGCTTGATGTCCTTGGCGGCGGCGGAAGAGCGCTGCGCCAGGTTGCGCACTTCGCCGGCCACCACGGCGAAGCCGCGGCCCTGCTCGCCGGCGCGTGCCGCTTCGACCGCGGCGTTCAGTGCCAGGATATTGGTCTGGAAGGCGATGCCTTCGATCAGGCCAATGATGTCGACCACGCGCCTGGACGAGGAGTTGATCTCGTCCATGGTCGCAATTACTTCGGACACGATCTCGCCGCCTTGCACCGCCACGCCGGAAGCGCTGACCGCCAGCGCGTTCGCTTCCATCGAGTTCTCGGCATTGGCCTTCACGGTCGAAGAGAACTCTTCGATGCTGGAAGCGGTCTTTTCCAGGCTCGCTGCCTGCGATTCGGTGCGGCCGGCCAAGTCGGCATTGCCGGCGGCAATCTGCTTGGTCGCCACGGCCATCGCATCGATATTGAAGCGCACGTCGCGAATGGTGGCGATCAGGTTGTTATTCAT
The DNA here is from genome assembly GCF_049913285.1 of Pseudoduganella sp. S-14. Lineage (GTDB taxonomy): Bacteria > Pseudomonadota > Gammaproteobacteria > Burkholderiales > Burkholderiaceae_D > Rugamonas. Next base: position 285,517 of record NZ_CP183991.1, on the reverse strand, counting down.
CTGCTGCAGGGCGCGCAGCAGCTGGCCCACTTCGTCGGTGCTGTCGGTGTCGAAGGAGCCAGTCAGGTCGCCGGCCGCGATCAGGCGCGCGCCATCGAGCGCGCGGCCCAGCGGCTGCAGCATGCCGGTGCGCAGCGTGTACCACAGGAAGACGTTGATCAGGAAGCCGAAGGCCGTGGCGCCGAAGATGCCCCAGCGCGTCACGTCGCTGGTGCCGTCGGCGAACAGTGCAGCGATGCAGACCGCGATCTGCAGCACGTTGACCACGCTGGTGGCCAGCCAGATGCGCATGGCCAGCGACACATGGCTCAGGCGTGCCACCACGTTCGACAGGCCCAGGCGCACGATCTGGCCATTCTTGATGCGGATATTGCGGGCACCGGCAATGATCTTGCGGTAGGCCTCGGTCGCGGCCGCGATCTGGCCGCGTTCGGCCTTGGTGCGCACCGACATGTAGCCGATGGTGCGGCCGTTTTCCTTGATCGGGGTGATATTCGCTTTGACCCAGTAGAAATCGCCGTTCTTGCAGCGGTTTTTCACCAGGCCGGTCCAGGGAATGCCGGCGCGGATGGTTTGCCACAGGTCGGCAAACGCTTCCGGCGGCATGTCCGGATGGCGGATGATGTTTTGCGGCTGGCCAATCAGCTCCGCAGCGGAGAAGCCGCTGATGTGCTCGAAGTAAGGATTTACGTAGACGATATTGCCTTCCAGGTCAGTCTTGGAGACGATCGCCTGGTCTTCGTCCAGTTCTACTTCCTGATTGCTTACCGGTAAATTCTTACGCATTGCGCGCTCCCTGTTGACCTTCTTGCCATAACGCAAGATCACAGGGAACAGTCTAGGGACTTGGGCGCGCTTTTTTAATGATGTAGATCAAATCTGGCAGGGTTGGCCGGTCAGGCCACTTCTGCCTGGATTGCCGAGCTATCACGAACGTTCTTTTGCACTGCGACGGCGGCGAACAGGCTCAGGGCGAAAGCCATGCCGTAAAAGCCTTTTTCGCTGAGCGCCAGGTTGGCATTCCACAGGCCGACCCCCAGCAGCAGGGCGGCGGACGCGGTGGAAATCCAGCACAGGCCGAAGTACATATTCGACACCCGGATGCCTTCCACCTTGTCGCGCACCGACTTTTGCAGCGAGACGGCGGCGAACAGGCCGTACAACAGCAAGGTCAGGTAATAGCCCTTCTCGTTCAGGGCCATCTGGGCATTCCACAGGCCGGCGAGGAAGGCGCCCGCGCCCAGCAGCAGGGCGGTCCAGGAAGCGCCCACAAAGGCGCCGGAAGGTCGGTGATGGGTCGACATAGGGTCTCCTTGTTAAAAATGACAGTGTGCGGCAGGCCTGGCGCTTAGCGCTTGAGCACGCTCAACATTTTGCTGCCCATGGTGACGGCTGCCAGCACCACGGCGCCGGCAATCACGCCGCCGATGGTGTCCAGCGCGGACGGGGTCACGGCGGCCAGCAGGGGACCCACGCCGCCCACCGAGCCGGCAGCTTCGGCCGCATGGTGGATCACCTCATGTGCGCCCGGGATGCCGTGGGTCAGGATGCCGCCACCGACCATGAACATGGCGATCGTACCGGCCACCGACAGGAACTTCATCAGCTTGGGCGCCGCATTCAGCAGGAAACGGCCGAACGCTTGCACGCCGGCGCCGGCGCGCTGGGTCAGGTAAAGGCCGGCGTCGTCCATCTTCACGATGGCGCCCACCAGGCCATACACGCCGATGGTCATCACGATGGCGATGCCAACCAGCACCGTCAACTGTTGCAGGAAGCTGGCCGCTGCCACTGTGCCCAGGGCGATCACGATAATCTCGGCCGACAGGATGAAGTCGGTGCGCACGGCGCCCTTGACCTTCTCCTTTTCCATTGCCACCAGGTCAACACTCTGGTTCGCGTCCACCAGTTCCTTGTGGTGCTGGTCGTCTTCCGCCGGCGAATGCAGCAGCTTGTGGGCAATCTTCTCGAAACCTTCAAAGCACAGGTAGGCGCCGCCCAGCATCAGCAGCGGCGTAATCGCCCACGGCGCGAAATAGCTGATTGCCAGCGCAGCAGGCACCAGGATCGCCTTGTTGATCATCGAACCCTTGGCTACTGCCCAGACAACAGGCAGTTCACGGTCGGCTTGCACGCCTGCGACCTGCTGCGCATTCAGCGCCAGGTCGTCGCCCAGCACACCCGCGGTCTTCTTGGCTGCCACTTTGCTCATGGCGGCCACGTCATCCAGGATGGTGGCAATATCGTCGATCAGTGCAAGCAGGCTGGAACCGGCCATTTCGTATAACTCCAAAGAAAAATTACAGGATCGACAATCTAACATGCCGCCGCAGCGAGCGGGCATCTTCAACGCTACAATGAACTCTTTATTCGTCGGTAATCGGTCATGACTTTCACCACCTGGATCACCTTTGTCATCGCTGCCTGCATCATTGCCGTGTCGCCTGGTTCGGGCGCAGTGTTGTCAATGTCGCATGGTTTGTCGTATGGCGTGAAGCGTACTTCCGCCACTATCCTCGGCCTGCAACTGGGCTTGCTGCTGGTGCTGGCGATTGCCGGCGCGGGTGTCGGCTCGCTGCTGCTCGCCTCTGAAGTTGCCTTCAGCGTGGTGAAGACCGTGGGCGCCCTGTACCTGATCTGGCTGGGCATCAGCCAGTGGCGCGCCAAAGTCGCCGCAGGCGAAGGGATACATGCCACCCGCCAGGCGCTGCCGACCTTCCGCAAGCGCGTGATGATCGGCTTCCTGACCAATGCCACCAACCCGAAAGGCATCATCTTCATGGTGGCCGTGCTGCCACAGTTCATCAACCAGCATGCGCCGCTGCTGCCGCAACTGGCGATCCTGGCCGCAACCATGTGCGTGATCGACCTAGTGGTGATGCACAGCTACGCCTTCCTGGCTTCGTCGATGCAGCGCTTCTTCCGCGAATCTTCAGCCATCAAGGTACAAAATCGCGTATTTGGCGGTCTTTTGATGTTTATCGGCGGTGCCCTGTTCTTCGTCAAACGGGGCGCGGCCCAGGCATGACCACCCGGTTCAGGCATTACAAAGGCGGCATCTACGAGCTGGTGTGCGAAGCCACGCTGGAATCCGACCTCAGCACGATGATCGTGTACAAGGCCCCGAACGGCTCCATCTGGTGCCGCCCGCGCGAAGTTTTCTTCGAAATCATCGAGGTGGATGGCAAACAGGTGCAGCGTTTCACTCCCATTTGAAATTATTTGTAACTTGCGTCCTCGCCAAGGAGGCTCAGGCGTTATATAAAAACAAAAACGCCGCAGACGTTCCCTTGGAGAGATAGAAATGAGCCGCAAGATAGTGCAGTTCCTGATGCTGGCAGCGTTGGTCGCAGTGACCTCGGTTGCCATGGCCGATCCGCCCGCCCGGGTGGGACGGGTGACGGTGACCGAAGGCAGGGTGACCATGCTGGTCAACGGCGAAGAAGAATCCGGCAACCTGATGAACTGGCCGGTCACCAGCGAAAACCACCTGACGACGGCGCCCGGCGCCCGTGCGGAATTCCGCGTCGGCTCCACCGCTATCCGCCTGGACGGCGATACCGACCTCGAGGTGCAGGAGCTGGATGACGAGCGCCTGGTGCTGCGCCTGAACTACGGCACCGCTGCCGTGCGCGTGCGCGATCCGGCCGTGCTCAATGAGTTCGAATTCCTCACGCCGCAAGCCCGCATTACGCTGGCCGAACCCGGCTCCTTCCGCGTCGACTCCGAACGCGCCCCCGACACCACCGTGGTCAATGTCTTCGCCGGCAATGCCCGCGTTGAAGGCGCCGGCACCATGCTGACCGCCCGGTCCGGCAAACGCGTGGAAGTACGCGGCGGCGACATCTTTACGGCGCTGGCGCGGCGTGATGATTTCGACAACTGGGTCTCCAACCGCGACCGCCGCGACGAAGGCATGGTCGCTTCGCGCTACGTGCCGGCTGACATGACCGGCTACGAAGACCTGGACAATTACGGTAACTGGGTCGAAGACCGCGAATACGGCACCGTCTGGTTCCCGCGCGCGGTGCCGGTCGGCTGGGCGCCCTACCGCGACGGCCGCTGGGTCTGGATCTCGCCTTGGGGCTGGACCTGGGTCGATAACTCGCCCTGGGGTTATGCACCGTTCCACTATGGCCGCTGGGTCGTGGTCAGCGGCCGCTGGTGCTGGACGCCGGGCCGCGTCATTGGCCGCGCAGTATGGTCGCCCGCGCTGGTGGGCTGGGTTGGCGGCAACAACTGGAGCGTCAGTTTTGGCTCGGGCCGCACGGGTCCTGCCGTTGGCTGGTACCCGCTGAGCCCGCGCGACCGCTATGTGCCGGCTTACCGCGTATCGTCCGATTTCGAGCGCCGCCTCGTGTGGAATCACCGCACCAACGAGCGCTGGCACGAGCGCTACCAGGACCGTGACCATGATGGCCGCCGCGATGGCGTGACCGCCCTGCCGAGCGACCAGTGGGGGCGTGGCCGCCATATTCCTGTGAACAACGGAGCGCGCGTCACGCCGCAGGACGTGCGCAATGTGCCGATCATGACCGCGCCACCGGTCTTGGCGTCGAGCTTGCAGCGTCCGCAACGCCAGGAAGCGCCGCCGAGCCGTGAAGATCGCTTCAACCGTGATCGGGACGATCGCTTCAATCGCGACCGTAACGTGGAGCGTCGCACCGAACGCGGCCCGGACTTGCGTGGTCCTGAGCGCCAGGAGCCGCAACGCCAGCAGTTGCTGCAAACCCAACCGCAACAACCGCAGCAGCTAACCACGCCGCCACAGCAGCCGCGCCAGAACTGGACCCGTACCGATAATGACGAGCGCGACAATTGGCGCGGCCGCAATATGCGGGAGGAGCAGCGCCGTCCAGGCATCATTACGGCGACCCAGCAGCCGCCGCAATTGCAAGCAGCTCCGCCGCAAATGCCGCAGCCGCAACGCGTGGAGCAACCGCGCCATGAGCCGCGCTTCGGCGGAGGGGACCGCGAGGCCCGTGAAGACCGTGGCCGCCGCGAAGCACCGCCGCAGATGCAGATGGCTCCGGCCCGTCCGCCGCAGATGTCGCCACCGCCGCAGCAGGCCCAGCCGCAACCACAGCCGCAAATGCAGCCGCAGCAGCAACTTCAACAACAGCCGCATCAGCAGCAACAGCAGCAACAGCAGCAGCGCCGTGAAGTGCGCGAACGTCGCGGTGAGGATCGCCGCGAAGAAGAGCGCCGTTAACGCGATGTCATGAAGGGGTAGCGAAACAGGGATAAGCTAGCGCAACTAGTCCCGACTATTTCGCCCCTCGGAAGAAAAAGTCTTAGCCAGCCGGCCAACAGGCCAGGCTGGCTTTTTTATTTGCTGATTTTCGCGCGCTGGCGAATGCGCTCGCGCCACTCGCCCAAGGCCGATAGCGCGCCGTGGAACTCTCGCTCGATCAGGTCGGCCTCCGCCTCCGTCACCTTGCCATCGATCAGCGCCTCGGATACCGCCTCCGCCACCGCGCCCACCTGGGCCATCACCTTGCACACCGTCTGCGACAGGTCGTCATTGCTCACCTCATCGGGGATAGGGACGATGAAGGCCGCCATGCCATGCCGCGTCAGCAGCGCATGCAGCGGCAGCATGGCTTCGTGCACGCCAGCCTTGTGGCACAGGTCCACGATGGTCGAAACCTCCTCGAACGAGGGGTAATGCGAAGCGATGGTTGGCGCCAGCTTATTGCGCAGCACGTTGGCCGAAATGCCCATTTGCTGGGCAAGCGCCTCGATGCCGCCGGGGAAAGTGCGCGCCACCTTGTAAAGCGCGTCGTGCTGGTTCATGTCCAGGTATTTCTTAGTCATGGTGAAGCTGGCCTTTTTTTACCGATGCAGTCGGATTGTTTGAAAGATATGCTGATTTTCATCGAAAGTTTAACTACCTGACAACGGTGAATTTCATGTTCAAGCGCACTCGCTTCGCGGCCATCATGGCAATCGTGGTGGCAATTGTAGTCGCCAACACGGCCGATGCCCGCCCAGGCGGCTCATACCGCAGCGGCTTTTCCTCGGGCCGCAGCACGGTTTCGCGCAGCGTCAGCACCCCGAGCAAGCCAGGTTTCGGCACCTTTGGCCAGCGCCAGTCGCAGCCGCCTGCTGCGGCACGCACGCAACAACGCGACTCGGCGATGTCCCGTGACCTCGACCGCCGCGCCGCGCAGGACCAGGCGATGCGCACCTATGACACGGGGCGTGCGGCCACTACCGGCCAGCCGGCGCCCGGCAGTTTCGGCAGCTCCACGGCCTCCCGCACCGGGACCACGCCGCCGCTGCCTCCGCTTGATCCGGTCGTTCCCGGTGGCCGCAGCGGCGGAAATGGCGGCTACAGCAGCGGCGCCTATGCCCAGCACGGCGCCCCGAGCAGCGGTTCGACCACTGCGCCGGCTCCCGTAATCGTCCGCGACAGCAGCAACGGCTGGCTGTGGGGCATCGGCGGCTTCATGCTGGGCCGCGCAGCCAGCGGCCATGCGGCTCCGGCCCCTGCTCCTGCTGCCCAGCCAGCCCCGGCGCCAACCGTCCAGGGTGACGTTAGCGGCAACACCGGTGCGATGGCCGATGCCGCCGGCGCGAGCGACATTGCTGGTGCTGTTGTCGAGACCGCCCGCCAGCAGCAAGTGCCAGCCCCGGCCGCCAAGCCAGCCGCCCACGAGTCGAGCACGCTGGCCAAGCTGGCAGTCGCGTTGCTGATCGGCGCCCTGGTGTGGCTGGCCTGGAAAGCCTTCCGGATGATGGCTTCGGCGCAGGAAGTGAAAAAGAACGCTAACTACTCGTTTGAAAGGAACTAAGGAATGGGCTGGAAAGACGCCATCGATTACCTGCGCAGCGGCGCCAAGCGCCGCGGTGTCGAAAGCGACGCGCCGCAGCCGGAAGACCGCGGCCTGCCGCTGGCAGCCCGGATCGGCAGCGTGGTGAACCTGCAAACGTCGCCCCTGCTGCGCGCCAACGCCAACGGCTCCCTGGTCGCTTTGCCGGAAGCGGAAGACGGCCGGATTCTCGCCATTTCGCAGTTCAAGCTGTCGATGGCCGGCTGCCTGTACCGCTACTACCTGGCGAAGGGAGACGAGGACGACCGCGAAAAGTTCCTCCAGCTGTATGTGGACGAGCATTGCGAGGTGAAGGAAATCCTGTATTGCACGCAGCTGGTGCGCTTCATTCCCACCACGGCGGAAGACCAGGACGCCTTCACCGGCGCAGATGGCTGCGGCCTTGGCGACCTGCAATTCAGCCTGTGGCGCAGCCAGCTGGAGGAAAGCGGCGCGGACAGCGCAGTGCTGGCCACCGCCTTCGGCGAGCAGGAAGCGCTGGACTTCGAGCGCGATGTTGGCGACCCGAATGCAGGTTTCGTTCCGCCCTTCACGGGCACCGAAACGCGCATCGACGAAGCCAGCGGCATGCAGGGCCTGAAACAAGAGCTGTACTTCATGCCTTACGCCCGGGAACTGGGCGACGGCAGCAAGGAATACCTGCTGGTCACGACGGAAATCCTCCAGAGCGTGAACGGCGATGCAAGGAAACGCGGAATTCACGTCGACTTCGTAGTGGGAATTCCGGTGGAGCAGGAACGGCTGGTCATCCAATAACGACCGCCGCATTGGTGAATTGAACTTAACTGAAAGGATGCAAAAAATGAGCAACTCGAATGGCTGGGCCCTGACTGCACGACTGATTTCCAAGCACTTTGGCGCCCTGGGCGACCGCGTGTCGGAAGCTATCGCCAGTTTTGACCCGGAAACGGCGACCGAGGCCGACCGCGACCGCCTGGCCGACACCCTGCGCAGCGCCGCCCAGAAGCTGGCCCAGGCGCGTGCCGCCTTCAACAAGGAGCGCGACGACGTGGTCCGCCTGCGCAAACTGATCGAAACCGACGAAAAGGCCACCGGCACCCTGGCCGAACGCCTGGCCGCCGGCCAGATTTCGGAAGCGACGATCAACCTGTTCTGCGACGAGCTGGAAGCCAACAAGGGCCGCCTGCCTCAGGAAATCCAGGAAGAAGCCGACGCCCAGGCCTATATGGAAGAACTGCAGAAGATCGTCGACGCCCTGTCGCAGCAGCTGGCCGATTTCGACGCCGCCGCGAAGAAGGCGATGCAAGCCCTGGCCCAGGCCAAGGCTCAGCGCGACCTGCAGCAAGTGCGCGCCGAGCGCCAGAGCCAGCTGGCCAACCTGTCCGGCATGCGTGGTAACACCAGCGCGCTCAACGCGTTGACCAAGCGAGCCCAGTCGATCGCCAACGAAGCCGAAGGCATGAAGATCGTCTCCGACATTGGCCAGCGCCCATACGACCAGGCCGCCGAAATCGACGCGATCCGCAAATCGGTGACCAACCCGGCTAGCGGCAGCGAGTCGGCCCTGGAACGCCTGCAGCGCCTGTCAAACAAGGCGCCAGAAGCCGCCTGAACTTGAAAACTGGGCCTCAGGGGCCATATAGGTAACGATGTAAAATGGAACCCGGCGCACTCGCACCGCGCCGGGTCTTTTTTTTGTTGTTACAAGATTGGAAAAATCATGATGAAACCCATCTCGCCTGAAGAGTCCCTCATTGAGTATCCGAGCGACTTCCCGATCAAGGTGATGGGCGCCACCCACGACGCCTTCGCCACCACGATCATCGAGGTAGTGGTCGCGCACGACCCGACTTTCCACGAAGGGAAGCTGGAATCGCGTCCGTCGGCAAAAGGGAACTACACCAGCCTGACCTGCACCGTGCGCGCCACCAGCCGCGAACAGTTGGACAATATTTACCGCGCGCTGTCCGGCCACCCCATGGTCAAGATGGTGTTGTAAGGAGCTGGCTAAGGGCGATTTCCGCCTTCAGCCACTCGCGGAACGCCAGCACCTGCGGTTTCTGCAGGGCGTGCGGCGGACTCGCCAGGTAGTACTCATACGCGCAAGGCGTGGCGATATCGAACAGCCGCACCAGGCGTCCCGCAGCAATCTCCTCCATTGCCACGAGATGACGCACCAGCGCCACCCCGTCGCCGTCGGCGGCGGAACGGAGCTGCATCGACAAGTCCTCGAACATGACACCGCCAGCCGGCTCCGGCAGGCTGAGTCCGGCTGCCTGGAACCACGGCGTCCAGGCATCCTCCGAACGCAGCAGGGTCGCGCGCGCCAAATCCTGTAGGGAGGCCGGCAGGTCGCCACCGCGATAGCGAGGACTTACTACTGGATAAAGGATTTCGCTGCTCAGGTGGACCGTTTCGAGCCCCGGATACTTGCCGCGTCCGAAGCGGATGCCGATATCGATGCCCTCGCGCGCCAGGTCTTGCAACTGCTGGCCGAGTTGTAGCACGACTTCGATTTCCGGGTGCTGTTCAATAAACCGTCCCAGCCGAGGCGCCAGCCAGCGCGCGGCAAAGGAGGGGATGGAGGTCACGCTCAAGCGCTGCAAACCTTGCTGCGGCCGCAGCTGGGCGGCGCCACCGGCCAGCTCCGCCAGGCAGCGCGTCACGGTGGCCGCGTATTGCCGTGCCTCCTCGGTCGCTGCCACGCGCCGCCCATGGCGCACGAATAGCTGCACCCCCAATTCCTGCTCCAAGCTCCGGATCTGATGGCTGATCGCGCCGTGCGTCAGGCACAACTCAGCCGCCGCCCGCGAGAAGTTTCCGTGGCGTACTGCCGCCTCAAAAGCGCGCAGGGCAGAAAGATTGGGAATTCGCATGTGAAAAAAATTAGCAAGACGGTGGAAAATATATCGTTTTGGCTAGCACGAGGCAAGCAAATATTATGTAAATAAATAACTTGACCAAGCTGGAACGCCGCCATGAGCCTCAAACTGTACGTGGACAGTCAATTCGTCAGTCCTTACGCCATTTCCGCCTACGTCGCCCTGCGCGAAAAAGGCCTCGACTTCAAGCTGGAGACTGTGAACCTGGACGCCGGCCAGAACAAGGAACCGTCATTCACGGCCAAGTCCCTGACTGGCCGCGTGCCCTGTCTGGTGCACGATGACTTCATGCTCACCGAATCGAGTGCCATTACCGAATACCTGGAAGAGATGTATCCCGCGCCGCATTACCCCAGCTTGTACCCGGTCCGTCCTGAGAAACGCGCGATCGCGCGCCAGGTCCAGGCCTGGATTCGCAGCGACCTGCAGGCACTGAGGGAAGACCGCAGCACCTATACCGTGTTCTATAAACGAGCCGAGCAGCCCGAACCCCCGCTGTCCCCGGCCGCCCAGGCGGCAGCGAACAAGCTGCTGCAACTGGCCGGCCGCCTGGTCAACGGCGATTACCTGTTCGGCAGCTGGTGCATTGCCGATACCGACCTCGCCATCATGCTGAGCCGCCTGGTCATGAATGGCGACCCGGTCCCGCAAAAGCTGAAGGACTACGTCATCTTCCAGTCCCAGCGCCCGTCTTTGCAAGATTGGCTAAAGCACATCAACCTGATGCCAGCTTAAGGAAATCGGCATAAACCTGCTTAGTCATTAAGCAGCGAAAGGGCTGGGCCGGTATAATGGCGGGGCTTTTCCCCGACCTGTAGCCTTATGCCAATCCAGCCGGCGGTGATCCGCCATCTCGGCCACGCCGAATACGAGCCAACTTTCGCAGCGATGCGCGCCTTCACCGACGCGCGCCAGGAAGATACGCCCGACGAACTGTGGATCGTCGAGCACCCGCCCGTCTATACGCTGGGCCTGGGCGCCGACCGTGGCCACCTGCTCGCCGGCGCTACCTCGATCCCAACCGTGCAGACTGACCGCGGCGGCGAGGTGACTTTCCACGGTCCCGGCCAGGTCGTGATCTACCTGATGATGGACCTGCGCCGCAACAAGAAAGGCGGCAAGCTGTACGCCCGCCAGTTCGTCAACAAGATCGAGGAAGCGATCATCAATGTGCTGGCCGCGTATAATCTCGCCGGCGAGCGCGTTGAAGGCGCGCCCGGCATCTACATCGCCAACGGACCGAAAAAAGGCGCCAAGATCGCCGCCCTCGGCCTGAAGGTGCGCGGCAACGGCTGCACCTACCACGGCGTATCGCTGAACGTGGGCATGGACCTGGCCCCCTTCACCTGGATCAATCCCTGCGGTTACGCAGGACTGGAAACCATCGATATGCGATCGATGGGCGTGGATGTCCCGCTGGCCGATGTCCAGCAGGCCTTGGCCAATGAGCTGGTGAACCAGCTGCAGGTGGCCGAACCTGAATTAACTTGAAAGCAAGCAGCTATGACTTACAACCCAAGCGACAAGCAAAAAGGCGCCGACAAGACCTCCCGCATCCCGATCAAGATCATCCCGATCGAACAGGCCGAACGCCTGAAGAAGCCGGAGTGGATCCGCGTCAAAGCGGCATCGCATTCTTCCCGCTTCTACGAGATCAAGGACATCCTGCGCGAGAACAAGCTGGTGACCGTGTGCGAAGAAGCGAGCTGCCCGAACATCGGCGAATGCTTCGGCAAGGGTACTGCTACCTTCATGATCATGGGTGACAAGTGCACCCGCCGCTGCCCGTTCTGCGACGTGGGCCACGGCCGTCCGGACCCGCTGGACACCCAGGAGCCGATCAACCTGGCCAACACCATCGCCAAGCTGCGCCTGTCCTACGTGGTAATCACCTCGGTGGACCGCGACGACCTGCGCGACGGCGGCGCCGGCCACTTCGTCGAGTGCATCACCAAGACCAAGGAACTGTCGCCCAAGACCCAGATTGAAGTGCTGGTGCCCGACTTCCGCGGCCGTTTGGAAAAGGCGCTGGACATCTTCGCCGACGGCCTGCCGGACGTGATGAACCACAACCTGGAAACCGTGCCTCGCCTGTACAAGGAAGCCCGCCCGGGCGCCGACTACCAGCACTCGCTGACCCTGCTGAAAGACTTCAAGGCACGCTACCCGCACGTCAAGACCAAGTCCGGCCTGATGGTCGGCCTGGGCGAGACCGACGAAGAGATCTTGGAAGTGATGCGCGACATGCGCGCGCACGACATCGACATGCTGACCATCGGCCAGTACCTGGCGCCGTCCAACAGCCACCTGCCGGTGCGCCGTTACGTACACCCTGACGTATTCAAGATGTTCGAAGAAAAAGCCTACGAAATGGGCTTCGCCCACGCCGCGGTTGGCGCCATGGTACGTTCCTCGTACCACGCCGACGTCCAGGCGCATAACGTCCTCGAGCAGGCGTAATCCGCACTTTGCCAGGGCCGCATTCCCGGTCCTGGCGATTGAGCTACTCCCCGAACGAAGCGCCGGGACTTATTTCCTCGCGCGTGCCTTACCTAAGGCGTATGTTGCTTGCTCTCGTATTTCTTTGCTTCCACTATCAATGTAGTGCGAGAGACTCAGGCGCCATTCTAATTGCGTCAACGACTCAGGTGACAAACAGGGCAAGCTTCTGCGCTTTCTTTGCGAATCTGCAGTAGTATATTGCCGACCTAATAACAACCGGAGGCAAGAATGGCTGAGCATAAATGGCACGAGGAATTCGAAGCACTGCGCAAGATCGTTCTCTCCACGCACCTGACCGAGGAGACCAAGTGGGGCTGCGCATGCTTCACGTATAACGACCAGAACGTGGTCCTGATCCACGGTTTCAAGGAATACTGCGCGCTTCTGTTCTTCAAAGGCTCCCTGATGCAGGATCCGGAAAATATCCTGGTGCAGCAAACCGCAAACGTGCAAGCAGGGCGCCAGCTCCGATTCACCGGCCTCACTAACATCAAGCGGCAGGCAAAAGTCATCAAGGCCTACGTCGAAGAAGCGATCGAACTTGAAAAGTCGGGCGTCAAGGTCGAATTCCGCAAGACCGAAGACTTCCCGATGGCCGACGAATTCCTGCAAAAGCTCGACGAGCATCCGGCACTGGCGGAAGCCTTCTACGGCCTGACACCGGGCCGCCAGCGCGGCTACCTGCTGCACTTCTCCTCCGCCAAGCAGTCCAAGACCCGCCAGTCGCGCGTCGAGAAATGCATGCCGCAAATCCTGGCCGGCAAAGGCCTGGACGACTAGAGTTTGCGGCGGGCGAAACGCCAGGCCTTCGGCATCTCATGCTCCTGCCGCTCCGCCAGCAAGCCCTCCAGGAACGACAGTTCGGCCGCATGCCTGGGCAAGTGATCCTGCAGGTTGCGCAGCAGGTCGCGTGCAACACGGCCGTCGTTCAGCTTGCCCAGCAATTCCTGCGCGTCGGACAGCACCTGCGCGCGTGTATTCATGTTGAAGAACTCGCGCATATAGCGCTCCTTCTTCACTGCGATGCGCAGCCGGTGCAAGCTGCCAGGCTGCGCTGCGTCAAGTCGGCGGACGCGCCTCCTGACCCGCTCGCGCGCCTGCCGCAGCAAGGACCGCGCCACCTTGCGCGCATCTTTGTCCCAAGGCTGTATGCGAGCCGGATCACGCCACAGGCGTTCCCCGCTCCATAGTGCCAGTTCGTCCATGAGCGCCTTGCAGCGTGCACCATGCAGCAAATGCTGGATGTGGGCACGCTGCTTCGCAGCCAGCTCGCGCGCCATCGCCTCCACCGGCTCGGATGAACCGCCCAGGCTGGGCAAGGTCGACTCAAGGAAAACGTCCCAGTTGCGCGCCCGGCCCAGCTCCACGCCAAGCCAACGCAGTTTGCCAGCCGTCCCCTCCGGCATCGGATCCCAGGACTGTGCCGCCGACAGGAGCGCGCGCAAACGCCGGACGCCGACCCGCATCTGGTGCAGGCTTTCGACGTCCCCCGCCAGCACGCCCGGCAAGTTGCCACGGACCTGCGCCAGGCAATTCCGGGCAATTGCCTCAAACGCCTCGCCAAACCGCGCAGTGCGACGGATATTGACCGGTACTGCAGTCACGGCACGGGCAAACAGGTTCGGATGCGATTTCATTGCGCCAGTATAGGCCTGCCGCAGGATGATAAGATTTCGATATGACCGTCCGCATCGAACCAAGCTGGAAAGCCCAACTGGAAGAAGAATTCGCGCAGCCTTACTGGCAGGCGCTGACCGGCTTTGTGCGCGGTGAGTACGCCGAACGCCAGTGCTTTCCCGCTGGCCGCAATATCTTCCGCGCCTTCGACTTGACGCCATTCGACGATGTGAAGGTCGTGATCCTGGGCCAGGACCCTTACCACACGCCCGGCGCCGCCATGGGCTTCTGCTTCTCCGTCCCCGACGGCAATCGCCCGCAACCGAGCCTGCAGAACATCTTCCAGGAACTGCAGACCGACCTGGGTGTGGCGCGCCAGCGCACCGATTTGTCCGACTGGGCTGGCCAAGGCGTGTTCCTCTTGAACAGCGTGCTGACAGTGCGCGCCCGCGAGGCGGGCTCGCACGCCGGCAAGGGCTGGGAGAATTTCACCGACAGCGCCATCAAGCGCCTGTCGGCCGGCCGCGACGGCCTGGTCTTCATCCTGTGGGGCAGCTATGCCATCGCCAAGCGCGCTCTGATCGACCCGCGCAAGCACCTGGTCATCAGCTCGCCCCACCCGTCGCCCTTCTCAGCGCATAAGGGTTTCTTCGGCAGCCGTCCTTTTTCCCGCGCCAATGCCTACCTGGCGCAGCAGGGCAAAGCGCCGATCAACTGGGCTTGAGCGCGGCGAGCAAGGCCTGCGTGACGATAGCCTTGCGGCGGCAGCAAAGCCGTGTTGCGCATGACGTCGGACATGCGCGCCAGGGCTACCGTCCTGCGCGTCAATGCGTGGTGCGCTTGCCGTAGCAGAGGGTGTAGAGCTGGGTGCGCAGGTCGCTGAATTCTTCACCAAGCTGGAGATCGCTGATCGAGCCGGCGCCGCCGAAATAATGCAGGATCTCGCCCTTGGCGGCCGAGCAATCGAAGGCGCTCAGCGTGCGGGCGCGGTGCAGCAGGCGGGCCCAATCTTCCTGGCGGCCCTGCGTCAGCTTCACTTCCATGCGCTGCACGATGGCAGACAGTTGCTCTCGTTCGTTCATAGGTCATTCTCCGTAAGTTAATCGGTTGAATCCACCTTTTGAGCTTCTGGTCTTGCCTGCAGACCGGGCCCTTGTGGGGCAGGCCGCGCATGCGTAAGCATACCCTGTTTCCGGCTGCTATGATCCTTTATCTGTAAACGGAGACAAGCCTGATGAAGTTCGACCTCGAAAAACTCAACCAACTCACTCACAACAACCTGACCGGCCACCTTGGCGTGCGCGTCACCGGCGCCGCGGAAGGCGAATTGCAGGCGGAAATCGACATCGTCCAGCACCACCTTGCGCCGAACGGCTACCTGCATGCCGGCACGGTCGTCACCCTGGCCGACACAGCCTGCGGCTTCGGCTGCGTCGCCAACCTGCCGGAAGGCGCCCAGAATTTCACCACGATCGAACTGAAGTCGAACCACCTCGGCACCGCGCGCGAAGGCACGATCGCCGTCTCCGCCCGCATGGTGCACGGCGGCCGCACCACGCAGGTGTGGGATGCAACGGTGACCAACAAGGCGACCGGCAAAGCCATCGCCCTGTTCCGCTGCACGCAGATGATCCTCTACCCCAAAGCGTGATGTGACAATTCGAGAGAATGGCCCGGCTGGCGCTGCCTAAACTGAAATCTCACGGACCAAAACCCAGGGAGGCAGTCATGGCATGGATTCCGGCCAAATACAGCGATGTCAGGGCGCAAATGAAAGCTGGTGATGTCATTGCGTTTTCCGGCAAGGGCGATTTTTCGGAAGTGATCAAGTGGGCGACAAGGGCGCCTGTTTCGCATGTGGGCGTCATCCTGCAGACCAAGCTGCTGATCGACCAGGATGAACAGCCCGGGATGTTCAACCAGGTGATCGAATCCACGACGCTGAATGGCTTTTCCGGCGTTTCCATCAGCCGGCTCAGCGACCGGGTCGAGACCTACGACGGCGAGATCTGGTGGCTTCCCATCGAAAAAGGCCTGTGGGACAAGATGAACAAGAAGGCCTTCTACGACTTCCTCATCCACCAGGAACACAAGCCATACGACATGCCACAGGCGATCAAATCCGCCCTCGATGCCTTCGACAGCATCCCGGTTGCGGAAAAGCTCACGCATAACAAGGAAGACTTTGCGCGCTTCTTCTGCTCCGAGCTGGTCACCGGCAGCCTGGAGGCGGCCGGCGCGATTTCCTCCATCAATGCATCGGAAGTGACGCCGATCGACCTCTGCTCATTCCGCCTGTATGAAAAGGACTATTTCCAGCTGAAAGGCGGGAAGAAAGAGATCAGGGCCTACAACTCGATGGACCCCAGCTGCTGGGGCGAGTAATTCAGCCCTTCAGGGCTTTTTCGAGCAGCGCGTGGAGGGCCGGGAATTCCGGCTTTCCCACATAGCGCTTGATGATGTTGCCGTCCTTGTCGATGACGAAGGTCGTCGGCGTCATGGAGACGTCGCCATAGGCCTTGGCGGCGTCGCCGGTCACGTCCAGCGCTACTTTAAAAGGCAGCTGGCGGGTTTCGGTGAAGTTGACCACGTAGTTGGGCGCATCGTACTTCATTGCCACGGCGACGAATTCCAGACCCTGGCCCTTGTACTTGTTGTACGTTTCGACCATTTCGGGCATCTCGGCCACGCAGGTGGTGCACGAGGTGGCCCAGAAATTCACCATCACCACTTTGCCTTTCAGGCTCTCGGGCGTGATCTTTTCCCCTTTGATGCCGAGGAAGGTGACCGCAGGCGCGGATTGGTGCTTGTTCAGCGACTGGTATGTCGTGAAGCCGATGCCGGCAATGACGGCAAGCGCAATTGCCGGTTTAACCCACGCCCTGGAGCCCGTACTCATGATATTTCTTTAGCCTTGGGAAGCCTGCTGGGACGGCTGGTACTGCTTGACGTCGTCGTCGGTGATGTATTCGAATACTTTCACGACCTTGGTCACGCCGGCCACGCCGCGCGCGATGTCGGCCGCCTGCACGCCTTCACGCTGGGTCACACGGCCCATCAGGAACACGGCGCCCTTCTCGGTGACGACCTTGAAGGAATTGGCCGAGATATCCTTGGCATCGGCCAGGCTCAGTTTGACTTTGGAGGTGATCAGCGCATCGTTGGAACGCGAGGTGTAGCTGGAGGAGAAGCCTACTTCCAGTTCATTGGTCACGTTCTGCACGCCGTCGATGGCGCGCACTTCGCGCTCCACTTTGGCCTTGGTCTCGTCGTCAGGCACTTCGCCGGTCAGCAGCACGCGGCGGTTAAAGCTGTTCACGTTGACGTGGGCGCTCTTGCCGGCGATGTTAGGCATCTTCACCTCGGCCTTGACCACGATCGATTTGTCCTCGGTCTGCGCGCCCAGGGTGCGGCGATCCGACGCCGCCAGGGTGCCGGCAACCGCGCCGCCGACCAGGATCGGGGCGCAAGCGGACAGGGTGGTGCTCGCCAGGACCGCAGCCATCACGGCCAGCGAAAGTGGACGGGCTTTATTCATTTACATCTCCTCCGAACAGTGCAACGTCGATGCCGTCGCACATGCAGTGAATGGTCAACAGGTGGATTTCCTGGATACGGGCGGTGCGATCGGCCGGTACGCAGATATGCACGTCGGCATCGGTCAGCATCTTGCCAATCGCGCCGCCGCCCTTGCCGGTCAGTGCCACTACGCGCATCTCGCGCTCCAGCGCCGCTTCGATTGCCGCCATCACGTTGGCCGAATTGCCCGAAGTGGAAATCGCCAGCAGGATGTCGCCAGCCTGGCCATACGCCTGCACCTGCTTGGAGAAGATCTCGCGGTAGCTGTAGTCGTTGGCCACGGCGGTCAGGATCGAGGTGTCGGTTGCCAGCGAAATTGCCGGCAGCGGGAAGCGTTCACGCTCGAAACGGCCCACCAGCTCCGCAGCGAAGTGCTGGGCGTCAGCCGCCGAGCCGCCATTGCCGCAGGCCAGGATCTTGTTGCCGTTCGATAGGGCAGAGAACATCAGTTCCACCGCCTGCGCGATAGGCTGCGCCAGGACGGTTGCGGACTGGATCTTGAGTTCAGCACTTTCGTGGAAGTGCGAGAGGATGCGTTGATTGGTCATAGTGTGCGTAATTATAGTGCAGTGGCTTGGCGGGCCTCACAAGCGCTGTTAAAAATGCTTACATTTGATCAATGATAGCGTTGCGCAGCCAATGAATGCGCTCGCCGTCGATGGCCACCACATCGATGCGGCACGGTGGCATTTTGGCAAAACGGAGCAGGTAAAACTGGGCGGCCCGCAGGACGCGGCGCTGCTTGGCAGGCGAAATACTGGCGGCGGCGCCACCAAAACAGGGATTATTGCGTTCCCGGACCTCGACGAACACCAGGTGCTCGCCATCGCGCATGACCAGGTCCAGCTCCCCCGTCTTGCACAGGAAATTGCGCTCGACCAGCGTCAGCCCCTGCTGCTGCAGGTAGGCCAAGGCGCGGTCTTCGCCGCCCCGGCCGATCTCCTGGAGTTCGGTGCGGGGCATGGTTTTCCTTACTGGGCGAGCGGCAGCGGCACGCCGTTGCGGTACTCGGCCGGCACTTCGATCCGCTCGAACCAGGGCGGCCCGTTGCCGAAATCGATGGTCAACTGGCCGGTCACGCCATCGAGCTGGAAGCGGCGCTGCGGCTGGAGGGCAATCTCGCGGGCGATGCGGAAGGCATCGATCCCCAGCGCATACACGCGCTCCATGTCGGCGCTGATGCGCGCCTCGTCGCGCGGCACCGGCTGCGGATAGCTCATCACCGCCGGATGGTCGCGCTGCACCAGCCATGGCAGGTCGAGCAGTCGAACGCCGTCCAGTTCAGGACCGGCGCGGTACATGGTGCGGCCCGGGTTCAGGGAAGACGTGCCATACACGGGGAGCTCGCCCAGCGGCGGGGCCGACAGTGCGATCTTGAGCTGGCGCAGCTGGTCCGGATCCAGCGCCGCGAAGAGCACGCCGGCCGGCTCGCTTTGCAGGCGGCCGCGCAAGGCCACCAGCTCCGAGTCTTGCAGGTAGCCGTTGAGCGGAGCCAGGTCAACGTTGCGCGGGCGCAGGCCCAGGCGCTGCAACTGCGCGCTCATGGCGCTGGCAATGCGCTTCTGCCACGACGTATTGCCGGAAATGACCAGCGCCGTGGCGGAAGGATTTTCGCGCGCGCCCCACTCGGCCACCTGGCGCGCCTCATCCTCGATGGACAGGCCGATCGTCAGCATTTGCGGCGGAACCTGGGGATCGCCGCGCAACTCGGGGTGGTTCAGCGCGATGGTCGGCTTTTGCACCAGCGGGCTGGCAGCAATGGCGGTGACGGCGGAACGGGCCAGCGGCCCGACCACCATATCGTTCTTTTCCTGGGCCGTGACGTAAGCGGACAGCACTTCCTGCGGCGCATCGCCGGTTTCCACAACGTTGACTTCAAAGCCATGGCTGTCGCGCTCCAGCGCCGCCATGAAACCGGCGCGCAAGGCATCGGCAGCACGGCCCAGGGCCTCCGAGCGCAGCGGCAGCAGCAGGGCAATGCGGTAAGCGCGCTTGCCATCGGCATTTTCTGCCGGCTGAGGGACGACCTGCATGATACTTGACGGCCGCGCCGCATCTTCCGGCGACGGCACGGCGAAGGTTTCGACCACGACTTCCGGTTCAGGCGGCGGCGCCGGCGGTTTTGGCCGCGGCGCCTTGGCAACGGCAGGCGGCGCACTTGTCACCGAAGTGATTGGCGCGCACAATCCCCCGGGCGCGTCGCACGGCGTGCTACAAGCGCTGGCCAGCATGGCCGCGGCAACGCAGAGTATCAGTTTATTGATATTTTTAAACAGCATCCTTCCCCCAATGACAGCACAAGATTCCAGCCCTCTCGCCGGCTTACCAATCCTCGGCGAGACCGTCCACCAGAACTATCCTACGGCATCTTTATACGTGGTGGCTACGCCTATTGGCAATGTTACTGACATTAGCCTGCGCGCCTTGCATGTGCTGTCGCTGGTCGACGCAGTAGCTTGCGAAGACACGCGCAATACCGCCCAGCTCATGAACCGCTTCGGCCTGCACAAGCCCCTGGTCGCGGCCCATATGCACAACGAGCGCGAAGCGGCGCAAGGCCTGATCGCCCGCCTGCAGGCCGGAGAGCGTATCGCCCTGGTATCGGATGCCGGCACCCCGGCGGTATCCGATCCCGGCGCCCGCATTGTGGATGCCGTGCGCGCCGCCGGCCTGCGCGTGATTCCTTTGCCGGGCGCCTCGGCCGCCGTGGCCGCGTTGTCGGCCAGCGGCCTGGTCAACGACCAGTTCCACTTTGTTGGCTTTTTGCCATCGAAGGCCAAGCAACGCGAAGCCGTGCTGCAAGGGCTGGCGTCCGCGCCGGCGACGCTGGTGTTCTACGAAGCCCCGCACCGGATTGTCGAGTGTGCCCAGGCGCTGTCCGACGCCTTCGGCGCCGAGCGCCAGGTCGTCTTCGCCCGCGAAGTAACCAAGCTGTTCGAGCAGATCCACCGCTGCCTGCTGGGCGAAGCGGTCAGCTGGTTGAAATCCGACGCGAACCATGAAAAAGGCGAATTCGTGGTCCTGGTCGAAGGCGCGCCGCCAGCCGAAGAAGGCCACGACGCCGAAACCGACCGCATCCTGGCAATCCTGCTCGCCGAGTTGCCGGTTAAACAAGCAGCCGCCCTCGCCGCCCAGATCACCGGCAAAAAGAAGAACGCCCTCTACGACCGCGCGCTCAAGCTGAAACAATAACTACGGCTCTACCATTTGCAGCCGCTGTCTTTCTTATCCATCAGCAGGTAGAGCGGGGCCAACAGGCCGCCGGGGATGCCGTCCTTGCAATGGGGACGGGCGGCGTTCTGGATTTGCCGGGCCAGCTTTTCTTCCCGGGTTTCGCGCATTTTAAGCGGGGCACTTTCCAGCTCGCCTGCAATGTCGCGCGCGGCGGCTTTCGCGGTTTCGCGGTCGAAGTGCGGCGCTGCCTCCGGCTCGGCGGGACTCAGCACCAGCGCGGATGTGCGGGCTGGCTGCATTGCCAGCTCGGATTCTTCCTTGGCAGCGTTCTTGCGAGGCTCTGCACGACGCGCCTGGCGGCGCGGTTCGGCGGCTGCAACGCGCTCCGGTTTGCGCTGCGCCTTCGGTCTCGGTTCCGGTGGCTCAGGTGGCGCAACTATCCTTACTTCAACTTTCGTCAGCCAGGTGCGGGAGTCGGCCACATTGCGCGGTTCGGGCAGCCGCACAAAGATCACCGCTGCCAGGTGCAGCAGCAAAGACATAACGATACCGGCCGCTATACGCCATCTCGGCGTTCGATAAGGCATCAAAATTCTCCAACTTTTAAATTGGGGGTTGACGGCCCCCTGTCCAGCTTGTATTATCTTGCTTCTTCGGAGTGTAGCGCAGCCCGGTAGCGCATCTGCTTTGGGAGCAGAGGGTCCAAGGTTCGAATCCTTGTACTCCGACCAAGTTTCAGAAAAAAGACCTGCATTCGTGCAGGTCTTTTTTTTTCTGCATTAGGATCAGAGCCATGTACACCTGCCCTTGCTGCGGATACGCCACCTTCGCCGGCGCGCCCGGCTCACTTGCAGCGTGCCCAGTCTGCGACTGGCACGACGACCTGCCGCAACTCTACTCCCCCTTCCTGGCCAGCGGCGCAAATGTGCACAGCCTGGCTGAAGCTCAAGTGCGATACGTGCAGTTCGGCGGCACCGCCACAGGCTCTGAACATGTTCGCGATCCGCACTGGTTCCCGTTGTGGCAGCAAAAGACCGATATCCCGGATGGATGGGCGCCGGAAAGCGCTACGACTTATGACTTGTACTACTGGCTGCGCACCCCGCGCGCTTCCGTGCCGGAGCAACCAGTTGGCCTGCGCCGCGTGCGCAACCGCATCATTGAATACCTGGAACTGGCCAGCTCTTTTGACGCACAACGCCAACTGCAAGCTTCCGCGCCGGCCATGTCGGCGGCGGACGAAGTCTTGAATCAATGGGAGGATTGGGTAACGCCAGACTGGAAGCAGCATTTCACTGAACCGGTCTTCTCGGCAGAGGAGCGCAACGGCATCGCGCAGTTCGCGCGCACCTGGAGTGATATCGCGGCTGGAGCGCCGCATCCCCTGCCACCTCTTGAAGCCTTGTTCGCAACGCCCAACTGGCAAGCGCTGCAGCGCGCAGCGGCCGCGCTGCGGGAAGTGTTCCTGCAACGCGGCCGTTCGGAGGAAAGCTGACTGATTGCCTATCTTCCAGGCAATTTCGCCTCAGCTGCCCTCGCAAGCAGCCTCGAGTACTTTTCGGCTTTGATTGGCGCTCATGTGAAAGCGTACGGCCGTGCCCATGGCTGCAGTCCTGGCATCCGCGCCATCCCGTTTGGGCGCGTACATCCGCTCCACCAGCTTGAAGTCCCTGCTGCTGAACCATGTCCTTTGCTTCCTGCGGGGGACACTGCGGCATGCGCAGGTGCAATGCCGGCGCCAAACGCCAGGCAGAGACCCCAATTCTTCAAGAACCTGGCCATGCGCCTTACCCTGCGCGCTTGGCGGCAATGGCATTGCCGGCGCGGCTGGCGGCCTTGCGGCCCAGGAAGCTGGAGATGAACTGGCCGGCGTCGACCACTTTGTCCAGGTCCACGCCGGTCTCAATGCCGAGACCATTCATCATGTAGATCACGTCTTCAGTGGCGACGTTGCCGGTAGCGCCCTTGGCATAAGGGCAGCCGCCCAGGCCTGATACGGAGGAGTGGAAGATCTCGATCCCCAGTTCCATTGAGGCGTAGATGTTCGCCAGCGCCTGGCCGTAGGTATCGTGGAAGTGGCCCGCCAGCGACTCGGCGCGGAATTCCTTGATTGCGCGCTCCATCACCGCCTGGGTCTTGCGCGGAGTCGACACGCCGATAGTGTCGGCGATATCGATCTCGTCGCAACCCAGGTCGCGCATGCGGCCCACTACATAGGCCACGGAATCCAACGATACCTCGCCCTGGTATGGGCAGCCAAACGCCGTGCTGACCGAAGCGCGCAGGCGCAGGCCGGCATCCTTGGCCGCTTTGGCGACCGGTACGAAGCGTTCGATCGATTCTGCGATCGAGCAGTTGATGTTCTTCTGCGAGAATGCTTCAGACGCTGCGCCGAAAATCACCACTTCATTGGCGCCCGCCGCCAGCGCGGCTTCAAAGCCCTGCATGTTCGGCGTCAGCGCGGAGTAGATCACGCCCGGCTTGCGGGTGATGCCCGCCATGACTTCTTTCGAAGTCGCCATCTGCGGCACCCACTTCGGCGACACGAAGGATGCCGCTTCGATATTCGGGAAGCCCGCTTCCGTCAGGCGGTTCACCAGCTCGATCTTCACGTCGGCCGGCACGTCGCCCTTTTCATTCTGCAGCCCGTCGCGCGGGCCCACTTCAACAATCTTGACCTTCTTTGGCAAACTCATTTCAGTATCCCTTTGTGCGATTGATGACATCGGCGACCTCTTCGCCGCGTGCGTGCTGGCGCATCTTGCCGGCCATCTGCTCCACACTTTCGCGGCGCAACGTCAGTGCGGAAATATGCGGCGTGATCGTAATGCGCGGCTCCTGCCAGAACGGATGCTGCGCCGGCAGCGGCTCGTTGCGGAACACGTCCAGCATGGCGCCCGCGATTTGGCCGGACTTGATCAGCGATAGCAGGTCCGGTTCGGAAATATGCGCACCGCGCCCAACGTTGATGATGTAAGCGCCCTGGGGCAGCTTCATCAAGTTCGCGCGGTTGAGGATGTGGGTGGTCTCTTCCGTCAGCGGCAGCATGCACACCACCACGCGCGACGAGCCGAGGAAAGCGTCCAGCCCCTCGTCGCCATGGAAGGATTCAACGCCAGCCAGCGATTTTGGCGACCGGCTCCAGGCGCGCAACGGAAACTCGAATGGACGCAAAGCCTCGATCACGCGTGAGCCGAGCGCGCCAACGCCCATCACGCCCACCGAAAAATCGGCCTTGTCACGCGCTTCAAGTTGCAGCCAGGCGCCGGCGCGGGCCTGTGCCTCGTATTCGTCGAGCCGGCGGAAATAGCGCAGCACGGCATGCGTGACGTATTCCGCCATCTGTATGCCCATGCCCGCGTCATTCAAGCGCACGATCGGGATATGCGGCGGAATCGCGTGCGAGTACTTCATGATCGCGTCGGCGCCGGCGCCGGTCAGGAAGATCGCTTTCACGCGCGCCAGGTCGGCCAGCATGGATTGCGGCGGCGTCCACAGCACTGCGTAGTCGCAGGCCGGGAGCTCGCCGACGCCTTCGCGCCAGACGACGACTTCGGCCTCCGGCATGAATTCGGCGAAATCCTTGATCCAGGGAGCGGTATTGCCATCCGCGCGATAAAGCAGGATGCGCATGCGGCTCTCCTTAAGCGGCGGTCTTGAAGGCCAGCAGCGGCGCGCCGTCTGCCACCTGGTCGCCCACTGCGTACAGGATCTCTTCGACCACGCCGTCATGCGGGGCGGAGATGGTGTGCTCCATCTTCATCGCTTCCATGATGACCAGCGCATCGCCCTTCCTCACTTCCTTGCCCTTCTCGGCCAGCACCGCGACGACCTTGCCCGGCATCGGCGCAGTCAGGCGGCCGCCTTCGGCCTCGGACTCGCCGGCATGCGCCATCGGGTCGTTATAGTCCAGCACATAATGGCCGCCGCCGGTGAACACATGGAACACATCGCCATCGCGGCGCACGGTGCCATGCACGGAGGTTTCGCCCAGCTTGATGCTCAGGTCCACGCCGTCCTGCCTGAACAGCGACAGGTCGACTTCCAGGCCTTTGATCTCGAAGTGCCAGCCGTGCGGCAGGTAGGTCAGCATCGGCGCGTACTGCTTGCCATGTTCGTCGCTGAAAGCCAGCTTGCGGGCGTAATGGAAGTTCATGCGCCAGCCGAGCGCCTGGCCCCATGGATCGCCCTTGTTTGCACCCGATTGCGCGGCAGATTTGTCCTTCTCTTCTTCGATCAGCGATACCGCGGCCAGCGCCACGGCAGCAACCGGAATCGAGCGGGCCGGAGGGAACAGCGCGTCGTGATTTCGTTCGATCAGGCCGGTATCCAGGTCGGCGTTGGCGAAGGCGTCGCCTTCCACCAGGCGTTTCAGGAAGGCGATATTGGTCGCCAGGCCCACGATCTGGTATTGCGACAGCGCTTGTGCCATGCGGGCCAGCGCCTGCTTGCGGTCTGCGCCCCACACGATCAGCTTCGCGATCATCGGATCGTAGAAAGGCGAAATTGCGTCGTTCTCGCGTACGCCGGAATCGATGCGCACGGCAGCCGGATGGCCGGGCACGCCGCCCAGCTCGAAGTTGGCCGCGGCTGGCGTTTCCAGGTGGCGCAGCGTGCCGATCGACGGCAGGAAGCCCTTCTCCGGATTCTCTGCATAGATGCGCGCTTCGATCGAGTGGCCGTTAATGGTCAGTTCTTCCTGCTTCTTCGGCAGGGTTTCGCCGGCGGCGACGCGGATCTGCCATTCCACCAGGTCGGTGCCGGTGATCATTTCGGTTACCGGATGCTCAACCTGCAGGCGCGTGTTCATCTCCATGAAGTAGAAGCTGCCGTCCTGGTTGGCGATGAACTCCACCGTGCCGGCGCCGACGTAGCCCACGGCGCGCGCAGCGGCAACGGCTGCCTCACCCATCGCCGCGCGGCGCTCTGCGCTCATGCCCGGTGCCGGCGCTTCTTCCAACACTTTCTGGTGGCGGCGCTGCACTGAGCAGTCACGCTCGAACAGGTAGATGCAGTTGCCGTGGGTATCGGCGAACACCTGGATTTCAATGTGGCGCGGGCGCTGCAGGTACTTTTCCGCCAGTACCTTGTCGTCGCCGAAGGAGCTGATCGCTTCGCGTTTGCAGGATGCCAGCGCATCCTTGAACGCCTCCGACGATTCGACGACGCGCATGCCCTTGCCGCCGCCGCCGGCCGAAGCCTTCAGCAGCACAGGGTAGCCGATGCGATCGGCTTGTTCTTGCAGGAAGCCTGCATCCTGATTGTCGCCGTGATAGCCCGGTACCAGCGGCACGTTGGCTTTTTCCATCAGCTGCTTGGCAGCGGATTTCGAACCCATGGCGCGCATGGCGGAAGCCGGCGGGCCAATGAAGGCCAGGCCAACTTCGGCGCAGGCGTCCGCGAACTCGGCGTTCTCGGACAGGAAGCCATAGCCCGGGTGGATCGCTTCCGCACCGGTGGCCAGCGCCACGGCAATCAGCTTGTCGCCGCACAGGTAAGATTCCTTGGCGGCGGCAGGGCCGATGTTCACCGCTTCGTCGCAGACGGCGACGTGCTTGGCATTGGCGTCCGCGTCCGAATACACGGCGACGGTCTTGATGCCCAGGCGGCGTGCCGTTGCAGCGACGCGGCAAGCGATCTCGCCACGGTTGGCAATCAGGATTTTTTTGAACATGTCTCTCTCTACTCTTTTTTGAATTTTTTCTTAGCAGCCGCAGGCTTCTTTTTGTACGGAGTCCAGCACGGCGCCGCGCGTCGGCAGGCCCAGCTTCGCCAGCAGGGCGCGGTCGTCGTTCGCTTCCGGATTGTCGGTGGTCAGCAGCTTGTCGCCGTAGAAGATCGAGTTGGCGCCGGCCATGAAGCACATGGCCTGCACGGCTTCGCCCAGTTCGCGGCGACCGGCGGACAGGCGCACGCGCGCTTTCGGCATGGTGATGCGGGCGACGGCGATGGTGCGCACGAATTCCAGCGGGTCCAGCTTGTCCAGGCCGTGCAGCGGGGTGCCTTCCACCTGCACCAGGTGGTTGACCGGCACCGACTCTGGGTATGGATTCAGGTTGGCCAGCTGCGCGATCAGGCCGGCGCGCTGTTCGCGCGTTTCGCCCATGCCGACGATGCCGCCGCAGCAGACCTTCAGGCCGGCGTTGCGCACGTGGCCCAGGGTGTCCAGGCGGTCCTGGTACTGGCGGGTGGAGATCACATTGTCGTAGAAGTCCGGCGAAGTATCCAGATTGTGGTTGTAGTAGTCCAGGCCCGCATCCTTCAGGCGCTGCGCCTGTTCGGCTTCCAGCATGCCCAGGGTGGCGCAGGTCTCCAGGCCCATGGCCTTCACTTCACGCACCATGGTTTCGACTTTTTCCATGTCGCGTTCTTTCGGGCTGCGCCATGCGGCTCCCATGCAGAAACGGGTGGCGCCGTTGTCTTTCGCCTGCTTGGCGGCGTCCAGCACGGTGTCCAGGTCCAGGATCTTCTTGGCTTCCACGCCGGTATCGTAGCGCGCAGCTTGCGGGCAGTAGCCGCAGTCCTCTTCGCAGCCACCGGTCTTGATCGAGAGCAGGGTCGCCAGTTCGACGTCGCCGTCCGGCCAGTGGGCGCGATGGGCTTCCTGTGCGCGGAACATCAAATCGTTGAATGGCAGTTCGTACAGGGCCATCACGTCTTCCAGGGGCCAGGTGGCGGCTTCCGGCAGCTTGATCGCGGCGGTTGGGCGGTGCAGTTGGACGGCTTTAGGTTCTTGCAGGGACATGTTCTTCCTCTCTTACTTGGTGCGGCGGCCCGGCCAGTTCGGCAGGGACGTGAAGTTCAGGTATTCGGCGGCGGCGGCGGCGGTGGGTTTCGCCAGTCGGGGGATGCGGCCGAGCAGCGGCGCCGGAATGCGCGCTGCCAGTGCGGCGATATTCTCGTCCGCGAAGTTCATTTCAAATTCCAGGGTGTTGGCGACCCAGCCGGCCAGCTTCAGGCCGCGCGACTCGATCGCTTCCACCGCCAGCAGCGCGTGGTTGATGCAGCCCAGGCGCAGGCCCACCACCAGCACCACCGGCAGCGCAAGCTGCTGGGCCAGGTCGGCGGTGTCGAAGTCGTCGGTCAACGGCACGCGGAAACCGCCCACGCCTTCCACCACGATGGCGTCCGTTGCGGCAGCGACTTCCACGTAGGCGGCCAGGATCGGCACCGGATCGATTTCAACACCTTCCAGGGCGGCGGCGATATGCGGTGCAGCCGGCTCTTTCAGCATGAAGGGAGTGGTCAGTGCTTGCGGCAAGTGCACGTTGCTTGCTTCGATCAGCTGGTCGGCGTCGTCGTTGTGCAACTGGCCGTTCTTCATCACCGCACCGGCGGCGACGGGTTTCATGCCGCAGGCGCGCACTCCATTACGCACCAGGGAATACAGCATCGCGGAAGACGTCAGGGTCTTGCCGATTTCGGTGTCGGTGCCCGCCACGAAGCAGGCGAAGCGCGGCGGCAGGCCATCGGCGGCCGCCGCGGCTTGAGGTTCAGGAGCGATGACAGGGTCTTCAAGCGCCATATCAGGTCCTTTCTAATTCGTTAATCGCGTCTGTCAAGCGGCGCACGTCGTCAGCGGTGTGGCCGGCGGACAGCGTGACGCGCAGGCGCGCAGTACCGGCTGGCACGGTCGGCGGGCGGATGCCGCCTACCCAGATGCCTTGTTCATACAGCGCGGCGGACATGCGCATGGTCTGGTCGTTCTCGCCAATGATGATTGGCTGGATGGCCGTCTGCGACGGCAGCAATCGCCAGCGTTCCAGGTGCAGGCTGTCCTGCAATTGTGCCACCAGCGCCTGCAGGTGGGCGCGGCGCTCACGGCCTTCTTCGCCGCAGATGATATCCAGGCTGGCTTGCAGGGCATGCGCCAATGCAGGCGGCGCAGCGGTCGTGAAGATATACGGGCGGGCGCGCTGGATCAGCGTTTCCACCACGGTGCGGTGCGCCGCCACGAACGCGCCGCCCACGCCGGCGGCCTTGCCCAGTGTGCCGACATAGACCAGGTAAGGCGAGCGCAGGGCGTAGTGCTCCAGCGCGCCGCGGCCGTTTTCGCCCAGCGTGCCGAAGCCATGGGCATCGTCCACCACCAGCCAGGCCTTGTGTTGTTCGCAAAGGGCCAGCAGCGCCGGCAGGTCGGCCAGGTCGCCATCCATGCTGAACACGGCGTCCGTCACAACGATCTTGTTGCTGGCGGTGCTGGCGGCCAGGAGCTCGCCCAGCGCAGCCACATCGGCGTGCGGGTAGACGGAAACCTTGGTGCGTGCCAGGCGGGCGCCGTCGATCAACGATGCGTGATTCAGCGCTTCACTGAAGATTTCAGTGTCCTTGTCGCCGACGGCGAGGCCGGTCACCACGGCCAGGTTGGCCATGTAGCCGGTGCAGAAATACAGCGCCTGCGCCTCCACCAGGTGCGGTGACATGAATTCTGCGAGGCGCTGCTCCAGCAGGGTATGCGCGCGGCTATGGCCGCTGACCAGGTGCGCGGCGCCGCTGCCGGCGCCGTACAGTTCAATCCCCTGGTGCATCGCTTCAGCCACGCGCGGATGCGCTGCCAGGCCGAGGTAGTCGTTGCTGCAGAAGGCCAGCAGTTCCCGGCCATCGACCGTCATGCGCGGCGCGCAGGCCGTTTCGACCGAGCGCCGCTTGCGGATCAGGCTTTTGTCATCCAGCGCTTGCAGTTGCTGGTCGAGTTTTGCGAGCAGTTCCATGGTCAGCCCACCCGCGTTTTCTCAAACACCGACAAGGTGCGCGCAGCCAGTCCATCGATCTCCTCGTCGTTGAGGATGTACGGCGGCATCAGGTACACGGTATTGCCGATGGGGCGCAGCAGCAGTTCCTGCTTCGTGCCCTCGGTGAAGAAGCGGCGCGAAAATCCCTGGGTCGCGCCAACGGCGTCAAAGGCCCAGATCATGCCGCGGTTGCGGAAGTTCTTGGTGTGCTCGTGGTTGGCCAGCGGCGCCAGGGCCGCGGTCAGCTTGCGCGAGCGCGCCTTGTTCGCTTCCAGCACATGGTCTTCGGCGAAGATGTCCAGCGTGGCCAGGGCCGCACGGCAGGCCAGCGGGTTGCCGGTGTACGAGTGCGAGTGCAGGAAGCCGCGCGTCACGTCGGCATCGTAGAACGCTTGGTAAATTTGGTCGCGTGACAGAACGATCGACAGCGGGAGATAGCCGCCGCTGATGCCCTTCGACAGGCACAGGAAGTCCGGCCAGATGCCTGCCTGTTCGCAGGCGAAGAAAGTGCCGGTGCGGCCGCAGCCGACCGCGATTTCGTCCAGGATCAGGTGCACGCCGTGCTTGTCGCACAGCTCGCGCACCAGTTTCAGGTAGAGCGGGTCGTGCATCGCCATGCCGGTGGCGCACTGCACCAGCGGCTCGATGATGATGGCGGCGATCTTGCCGGCGCGTTCGGTGAACAAGCGTTCGACATCGGCAGCGGCGCGGCGCGCCACGTCGGCCGCCGTTTCGCCTTCGCCGGCCTGGCGCGCATCCGGCGACATCACGGTCTGCGTGGCGCGCAGCAGCGGGCCGTAAGCATCCTTGAACAGCGCAACGTCGGTCACGGCCAGCGCGCCGATCGTCTCGCCGTGGTAGCTGCCCTTCAGGCAAACGAATTCCTGCTTGTCGCCCTGGCCCATGTTGCGCCAGGCGTGGAAGCTCATTTTCAAGGCGATTTCGACCGCCGACGCGCCATCCGAGGCGTAGAAGGCGTGGCCCAGCTGATGCTGGGTCAGCGCCGCCAGGCGTTCGCTGAGCTGGATCACCGGCTCGTGGGTGAAGCCGGCCAGCATCGCATGCTCCAGCATGTCGAGCTGTTCGCGCAGCGCCGCGTTGATGCGCGGGTTGGCATGGCCGAACAGGTTCACCCACCAGGAGCTGATCGCATCCAGGTAGCGGTTGCCTTGATGGTCATACAGCCACACGCCGCGGCCATGGCTGACGGGAATCAGCGGTACCGTTTCGTGGTGCTGCATCTGGGTGCACGGGTGCCAGACTGACTTCAGGCTACGTGCTACCCAATCGCTTTGTTGGTTTGCTTCCAAAAACTGCTCCGTTCAATTCAGCCAGCCCGGCTTGCGCTTCTCCAGGAAGGAAGTCACGCCTTCGCGGCCCTGCTCGGAAGCGCGGATGTGGGCGATGCGTTTGGCCGTATCGGCCAGCAGCGCATCGTTCACCGGCTTGCCGGCGATGTCGCGTACCAGCACTTTGGCTTCCTTTACCGCGTTCGGGCTGTTGGTCACCAGCGCCTTCAGCACTTCCGCCATCCTGGCGTCCAGTGCGTCGGCGGCAACCAGTTCGTGCACCATGCCGATGCGGTGGGCTTCGGCGGCGCTGAAACGTTCGGCGGTGAGGAAATAGCGGCGCGAAGCCTGCTCACCCATCGCCTTGATCACATACGGCGAAATGGTCGCGGGGATCAAACCCAGTTTCACTTCGCTCAGGCAGAAATTCGCTTCCGGCACGGCGACGATGATGTCGCATGCGGAAACGAGACCCATGCCGCCCGCATAGCAATCACCATGCACGCGCGCGACGGTCGGTTTCGGGCACAGGTAGATAGTGCGCAGCATTTGCGCCAGCTGCATGGCGTCGGCCTCATTCTCCTCGTGGGTGTAATGGGCCATCTTCTTCATCCAGTTCAGGTCGCCGCCGGCGCAGAAGGCCGGGCCGTTCCCTGCCAGCACGATGGCGCGAACGTTTTCGTTGCGGCCCAGCTCCGAGAAGGCACGCGCCAGGTCGTTGATCGAATGCTCGTTGAAGGCATTGCGCACCTCCGGACGGTTCAGGGTGACGGTGGCGATCTTGTCGTCGATGTCGACGGTCAGGGTTTCGTAGGTCATGGTCGCCCTCTCCTTACATGCGGAACACGCCGAACTTGGTGTCCGGGATTGGCGCGTTGAGCGCGGCGGACAGGCCCAGGCCCAGCACCATGCGGGTGTCGGCCGGATCAATCACGCCGTCGTCCCACAGGCGCGCGGAGGCGTAGTAAGGGTGGCCCTGCACTTCGTACTGTTCCTTGATCGGCTGCTTGAAGGCCGCTTCTTCCTCGGCGCTCCACTGGCCGCCCTTGGCTTCGATGCCGTCACGCTTGACGGTGGCCAGCACGCCTGCCGCCTGTTCGCCGCCCATCACGGAGATGCGCGCATTAGGCCACATCCACAACATGCGCGGCGAATAGGCGCGGCCGCACATGCCGTAGTTGCCGGCGCCGAAGGAGCCGCCGATGATCACGGTGAACTTCGGCACGGACGCAGTAGCGACGGCGGTCACCATCTTGGCGCCGTTACGGGCGATGCCTTCGTTTTCGTACTTGCGGCCGACCATGAAGCCGGTGATGTTCTGCAGGAAGACCAGCGGGATCTTGCGCTGGCAGCACAGTTCGATGAAGTGCGTGCCCTTCAGCGCGGACTCGGAGAACAGGATGCCGTTGTTGGCGATGATGCCGACCTTCATGCCGTAGATATGGGCGAAGCCGCACACCAGGGTAGTGCCGTAGCGGGCCTTGAATTCATCGAATTCGGAACCGTCGACGATACGCGCGATCACTTCGCGGATATCGAAAGGCTTGCGGGTATCGACCGGGATCACGCCGTACAGTTCTTCCGGCGCGTATTTCGGCTCCACCGCTTCGCGCAGCACGCCCTGTTGCGGCTTCTGGCGATTCAGGTTGGAGACGATGGTGCGCGCCATCGACAGCGCATGCATATCGTCCTTGGCCAGGTGGTCGGCCACGCCGGACAGGCGGGTGTGCACGTCGCCGCCGCCCAAATCTTCGGCCGAGACCACCTCGCCGGTTGCCGCCTTCACCAGCGGAGGGCCGCCCAGGAAGATGGTGCCCTGTTCCTTCACGATGATCGATTCGTCCGACATGGCCGGCACGTAAGCGCCGCCGGCGGTGCAGGAACCCATCACCACGGCGATCTGCGGGATGCCCTTGGCCGACATATTGGCCTGGTTGAAGAAGATGCGGCCGAAGTGGTCGCGGTCCGGGAACACGTCGTCCTGGTTCGGCAGGTTGGCGCCGCCCGAGTCCACCAGGTAGATGCACGGCAGGTTGTTCTGCTCGGCGATCTCCTGCGCGCGCAAGTGTTTTTTCACCGTCATCGGGTAGTAAGTGCCGCCCTTCACGGTGGCGTCGTTACAGACGATCACGCATTCCTGGCCGTTCACGCGGCCGATGCCGGTGATCACGCCCGCTGCCGGAGCGGCGTTTTCATACATATCGAAGGCAGCCAGCTGCGAGAACTCAAGGAAAGGCGTGCCGGGATCGAGCAGCATCTGTACGCGGTCGCGCGGCAGCAGCTTGCCGCGTGCCACATGCTTGGCGCAGGCCGCTTCGCCGCCGCCTTGCGCCGCTTTGGCGACCTTGGCGCGCAGGTCGTCGACCAGGGCTTGCATGGCGTCGGCGTTGGCTTTGAAGTCCTCGCTGCGCGGATTGAGTTTGCTTTCGATATGCGGCATTGTCGTCCTCTTCTCTTATTCTGGAAATTCGCCGTCGACGTAAAACCAGCGCAAGCCACCTTCGCCCGGTTCGCGCAGGAAGCGGCTCAGCTCATGCAGACGCTGGCCACGGCCATTCACGCGCAGGCGGGCGACGAACTCGACAAAATCCTCGTTCGGCTGGGCTTCTGCTTTACGTTGACGTAAACGTAAAGCAGATTTTACCTCAAGTCCCAGCCATTGGAGCTTTTCGTCCGGGTTAATAATCGGCTCGGTCGGACGGGTGCTTTCGTGCCAGGTCGACAACAAATACGGCTCGTTCTGCAGTGTATAGGCGCAATAACGGGAGCGCATCAGTTGCTCAGCCGTCTCCGGCAGGGCTTTGCCTTCGATAAAAGGGCCGCAGCAAGTCGCAAAAGAAGGACCGCCGCATGGGCAGCCGACAGGGGTCTTGGATTTGGACATCTCGCCATTATCCGCCATAACAGCGGCTGGCGTGTCTTCCCGAGGTCATACGGGTTGGCACCGACATCCGGACTGGAAAGCTATAATTGCCAAAATGAAAATCCGTGCATCCTTATTCGCGCTGACCTTTGCGGTCGCCATGACTTCGCCGGCCCTTGCATGCCAGCCGCCACGCGACATGCCCGTTGATCCGGAAGCGGCGCGCGCTTATTGGGAGCGAGCCCAGACCCAGTGGGAAAAAAGGGTGATAGCTCGCGCTCCGACACTGGTGATTGCGACGACCGCCGAAATCCCTGGCAGCCAGTTCCCGGAACCCGGTACGCGAGTGACCGTAAAAGTCGCGCCCATCAAGCTGTTGCGTGGTTCTTTCGAAAAGAATGAGGTTGGCGCCATGCTCAATCATTTTTGCGATGATTTCAAAGTATGGGTTACGCACGACAGGCCTTACCTCCTTGCGATGAACCAGGGGGCAATTCTGCTGGCCGTGCCTTTGATACAGGGATACGAGCAAGCCGGCGTACGGGACTTCTTCAAGCGCATCGACGAACCCAATCCCTGGGAATGAGTGCCGCGTGGCGTGGCTGCGCGCGTCGCAAAATTTTACGCATGGTCCGGTTCAACCAGCAACGGACCGGATAATCAGCGACTTAGGTGCAGGTACGGTTGATGCTTCTTCAAGCTTGAAGTTTCGCCAACTCGTCATGGAGCGCAAAATGAAAGCTGAAGCCATGTTCAAGTCTTGCCTGCTGGCCTGCGCCATCCTGCCAGGCGGCCAGGCCCTAGCGGATCCAAGCGGATCGCCGCAGTCCCCCTATACCGTCAACAGCATCGACTTCAGCTACATGAACTACAGCAGGCCCCCTGCCTCCTACTTCAATCGCAGGCCGCCGACGGAACTCGGCCAGAGAGCGGCGTTCAATGGCCTGCCGCCGCCTTTGCCTGCAGCAGGTCCGCCCGCCAGGGCGCCAGACGTGACATTGCCGCTGACTCCACCTGCAGCCACCGGCTCGCCGCCGCTTGTTGAGCCGCCGGTCCAGTTGCCTGTGGTGGCGGTTGTGCCTGAGCCAGGCACTTTCGCTTTGCTGGGCCTGGGCTTCGCCCTCCTCATTTTGCGCAAGAGAAGGGGCCGTCCAGCTGCAGGGTAAAGAAAGCCGACAGTGGCAGGTGCTAATATGGCGGTCATGAACGAAGTCAGTCAAAGCAAGTTCCTGAGCCTGGTCTTGCGTCACAAACCGGAAGAAATCGGGCTCGTACTGGACCAGAATGGATGGGCATCGATCGACGAATTGATTGCCCTTGCCAACGCCCGCGGAACGAATTTGAACCGCTCCCAGATCGAATTCATCGTTGAAAACAGCGATAAGAAGCGATTCGCGATCAGCGCGGATGGCACGAAAATCCGGGCCAACCAGGGCCATTCCGTTGAAATCGCGCTCGGACTGCCACCCCAGACGCCGCCGGAACGCCTGTACCATGGCACCGCCACGCGTTTCCTTGGTTCGATCCGCGAAAGCGGCCTGCATTCGGCCGCGCGCCAGCATGTGCACCTCTCGTCCGACCACGCAACTGCCGAAAAAGTGGGCAGCCGGCATGGCAAGCCCGTCGTATTGACCGTGGAAGCCGGCCAGATGGCGCGCGACGGCCACTTCTTCTATATCTCGGAAAACGGAGTTTGGCTGACCGAGGCCGTGCCTGCGAAATACCTGAACTAGACCTTGTAGGCCAGGCAGTCGAGCTCAAACGGCGGCTCCTTGCCCTGCATCAGTGTCGCCAGCAGGCTGGCGCTGCCGCAGGCGAAGGTGAAGCCCAGCGGGCCATGGCCGACGTTGAGCCACAGGTTGGGGTAAGGCGTGGGCCCGATGATGGGGGCGCTGTTCGGCGTGGCGGGACGCAGGCCGGCCCAGGCTTCCGCCTTGTCGTAGTCGGCGGCATGCGGCATCGATTCGCGCGCCAGGCGGGACAGGCTGGCGATGCGGCGGCGGTCGATGCGCGTGCTTTCGCCCACCATGTCGACCATCGCGGCGATCCGCAATTGCTTGCCGATGCGGGCATACAGCGTCTTGCGCTCGAAATCGGTCACGCTGATATTGGGCGCCACGTGTTCGCTGCGGATCGGCGCCGTCAGGCTGTAGCCTTTCAGCGGATACATGGGCAGGTCGAGGTTGGCCGTGGCAGCCAGGTCGCGGCTCTGGATGCCGGCGGCGAGCACGTAATGGTCGGCGGTCAGCCAGCCGGCGTCGGTCTCGATTGCCGTCACCTTGCCGGCTTCGACGAAAATGGTGCGCGCTGCCGTGTGCATGCAGCGCTCGAAGCGCGGGTGGGCATAGATGCGCTTTTCCAGCGCCAGGCAGAAGGCATAGCAGTCCGCCACGGCTTCGCCGGGATTGAAGATGCCGCCCGCCAGCTTGGGCGCCAACTCGGCCAGCGCCGGCTCGATGCGGGCCGTATCGCGGCCCCACAGCACGGCGCGATTTTCATCGTTATCGGGCTTGTCCAGCGCTGCCTTGAACGCTTCATCGCTGCGGTACACCACCAGCTTGCCGGCATTGCGCCAATTGAATTGCGACAGCGGAATTTTCAACTCCAGCAGGGACAGCGACAGGCGGCTCAATTCGCCGAGCTGCAGCAGCTTGGCGGTCGTGCGGGCGTTCGCCTCCGCATTGCAGTTGGCCAGGAATTGCGCCATCCAGCGCCACTGGCGGTAATCGGCTTCCGGGCGGAAGCGAAATGGGCCGTCACGCTCGAACAGCCACTGCAGGGCTTTTTTGGGCACCCCTTCGTCGGCCAGCGGGGAGACGTAGCGATAGCTGAGCTGGCCGCCATTGCGATAGCTGGCGGCACTGGCAACGGTCGGGGCGCGTTCGAGCAGGGTCACGCGGAAGCCTGCTTCCAGCAGCCACCACGCTGACGCCAGGCCGACTACGCCGCCGCCAATCACCACCACTTGCCGTGCTCTCGCCATCCGATCCCCGAATTGTGTTGCCTTGTGGAAAATTAGCCTATTGTAGTTCAGTCGCGGCGGCGCAGGATGGCGCGTTGGTAAATCGCATCAAGGATCTGTTCCTCGGCACGCGTGTGCGCCGATTGCCGGCCCGGATCAGCCTCCGGGTCGCTGGCAAAGCCTCCGATCAGGGACACGATCCCCTGCTTCTTCTTCAAGTCTACGGCGAAGGTGGACACCAGGCCATAGGCTTCACCCAAGTGGCCAAGCGCATGGAAACGGCCATCGCTCGGCATGCCGCCCATATTTCCCCGCACGTCGGCAAAGCGCTGCGCGCCCAGCCCCCAGCTATGGTAGAGCCCTTTCAGCGTATCGCCATTGCTGCCGTTGAAGCGCCATTGCTCGCCAAACATCAGGGCCAGTGATGCCGGCTTGATAAGCTGCCTGCCTTCATGGCGGCCGTTGTTGATCAGCATGAGCATGACCTTGCCCATGTCGCTGGCCGAGATGCGCAGGCCGCCGGTCGGGCTGAAGGGCGTGGCATTGGTGCCGATCACATACTTGTCGAGGCCAGGCGGGTCCTGCGGCGCGGACACGCCGAAGTTGTCGACCTGCGCAATCCACGGCCCCTTGCTGTCCCAGATTTCTGTATCGCGGGTGCGGCGCCGGTACAGCGTCGCGGTATCCGCTACTTCCTGGGAGCTGAATTCGGCAGGGTTATAGCCACCGCGCAGACCCATCGGCGCCAGCAGCAAGCGTTTCATCAGGCGGTCGAAGCGCTCGCCGGTCACGCGTTCCATGATGGTCCCGATTACAGCCCAGTTCAGGTTGGAATACGTGAAGTACTGGCCGGGCTCGCCATCGTGCGCCCACATCTTCCCTTCCGGCACCAGCACATCGCGCAAGGCGGCGCCAGCGGGCCAGGAATAACCGTCGTCATCGCGCAGCGTTGACGTGTGGCTCAGCAAATGCCGCAGCGTGATGGCGCGCGACGGGTAATTGGGATTGCGCAGCGTAAAGCCAAGATACTCGCCGACGTCGGTGTCGAGCTTGAGCTTGCCTTCTTCGGCCAGCTTCATCAGGCCTAAAGTGGTCATCAATTTGGAGATGGATGCAATACGGAACATGGTCTGTGGCGTGACGGGCGCGGTGATGCCGCGGCCCGTCGTATCAAGCCGGCGCAGGCCGAACTGTTGTTGGTAAGCCACCTTGCCATCGCGGATGGCTAGTACGGACAAGCCCGAAAGCGGCCGCTGCGCATCGTTGACGATCGCTGCCAGTTCCGCATCCAGCTTGCTGGCCGAAACGTTGCCGATACTGCCCAGCAGTACTGCGCCGGCCAAGGCGCGCAAAGCTTTTTGCATGGATTCTCCTTTTGCACGCAGCATACGGTGCTGTCCTTTCGGACTGCTAATGAAAACTGATTATCTGCCTATAACCCCGCTGTATCGGGCGCGAAAGCAACTATGAAAAGAGCAGCGTGATTTCTCTTTCGCTATTACACTAGCAGTTATAGGAGAAATGTAATGAGCCTCACCAGCGTTGAATTCAAACCAGATCAACAAGACAATTCGCCGCTGTACATGCAGATTGCCCGCAAGTTGAGCGACGATGTTCGAAACGGACGTTACCAGGTCGACCAGGCGCTTCCTTCGGAACGAACCCTCTCGGAATTGCTGAACGTTTCGCGCGTGACCGCCCGCAAGGCCATCGACCAGCTGGTGGACCAGGGCCTCGTGGTGCGCCGCCGCGGTTCAGGCAACTACATTGCGCCGCGCATCGAACAACCGCTGTCGAACCTGACCAGCTTCTCGGAACAACTTTCGCAGCGCGGCTACAAGCCCGGATCGCGCTGGCTCAAGCGCGCGCTGGTGGCCGCCAGCGCCGACGAACAGCTTAGCCTCGGCCTGTCGCCGAACACCCGCGTGGCGCGCCTGGAACGCTTGCGCCTGGCCGATGACGTGGTGATGGCGTATGAGGTTTCGGTGCTGCCGCAAACCATCGTTCCTGATCCGGAACTGATCGGCGATTCGCTTTACCAATACCTGGATTCTGTCGGCAAGGGTCCGGCGCGCGCGCTGCAGCATATCCGCGCCATGAATGCCTCGGCCGAACTGGCGCGCCAGCTGGAAGTGCCGGAAGGCCAGGCTGTATTGTTTATTACCCGTATCGCCTATCTTGAGTCGGGCCAGGCGATCGAGCTGACGCATTCCTACTGCCGCAGCGATCATTACGACTTCGTGGCGGAGATGCGCCGCGCCGCGTAGGCCGCGCCGCATAACCTGGGGGAATAAGCTTCGCAAGTCCCGTCATGGGCCGGCCCGGCAATTTGGCATTACACTCGTTCCATGCTGAAGACCGAAACGCCCAGTGCACAACATCGCGAGCTGGACCAATATCCCATAGAGCAACTGGTCGCCGCCTTTGCCGATGACCAGCTGAATGCGGTGCAAGCCGTGCGCGCCGCCATTCCCGCCATTGCCAAGGCAGTCG
The DNA here is from genome assembly GCF_049913285.1 of Pseudoduganella sp. S-14. GTDB lineage: Bacteria > Pseudomonadota > Gammaproteobacteria > Burkholderiales > Burkholderiaceae_D > Rugamonas. Next base: position 246,627 of record NZ_CP183991.1, on the reverse strand, counting down.
AAGCAATCGTGCCCCGCATCGAAGCGGGCGGGCGCCTGCTCTACGTCGGGGCCGGCACCTCGGGCCGGCTCGGCGTGCTCGACAGCGTTGAACTCTATCCCACCTTCTCCTGGCCGCACGAACGTGCCGTCGCCATCCTTGCCGGCGGCACCGAAGCCATGTTCAAGGCGGTGGAAGGTGCGGAAGACGACCGCGAACAGGGCGCACGCGACCTTCAGGCCCTGGACCCGCGCCCGGATGACGTCGTGCTGGCGCTGGCCGCATCCGGCACGACGCCCTATGTGCTGGGCGCCATCGAAGCCGCGCGCAAGACCGGCGCGCTGACCGTCGGCATCGCCAACAACCCTGGTTCGCCGCTCACGCAGGAGGCTGAAATCGGCATCACCCTCGACACCGGCCATGAAATCATCTCCGGCAGCACGCGCCTGAAAGCGGGCACCTCGCAGAAGATCGTGCTGAACACGATTTCCAGCGCGCTCATGGTGCGCCTGAACAAGGTTTATGGAAACTTGATGGTAGACTTGAAGCCGACCAATGCGAAGCTGTACGCGCGTACGGTGCGGCTCACCATGCACGCCACCGGCGCCGATGAAGCGGCAGCCCGCACAGCGCTGGAACAGTGCGGCTTCCACGTCAAAGTGGCGGTGGTCGCCCTGTTAAAGAAAACCACGGTGCAGCAGGCGGCAAGCTTGCTGGACCAGGCCGGGGGCAGCGTGCGCGGCGCACTCACCATCTGATCCGCCCCTGCGCGCGTCCGGCCGACCAGAAAGGACGTAATGGATCGAGCGCAGCAACGCAGCCCCTGGGGCTGGGTCCCGACACTGTATTTCAACCAGGGCATTCCCTATTTCGTGGTGATGGCGCTGTCCACCGCCATGTACAAGGACCTTGGCATCTCCAACACGGAGATGGCGTTCTACACCGGCTGGCTGTACCTGCCCTGGGTCATCAAGCCGCTGTGGTCTCCCCTGATCGAAATGTTCGGCACCAAGCGCTCCTGGGTCGCCCTCCTGCAGATGGTGCTGGGCGTGTCGCTGGCGGCGGTCGCCTTCACGCTGCCGCTGTCGAACTTTTTCCAGCTTAGCCTCGGCGTCATGTGGCTGATGGCCTTCAGCTCCGCCACTCACGATATCGCGGCGGATGGCTTTTACATGCTCGGCCTGCGGCAGAAGCAGCAGGCGGAATTCGTTGGCGTGCGCAGCACTTTCTATCGCGCGGCCAACGTGGCCTGCAACGGCGGCTTGCTGTTCCTGGCGGGCGAAATCATCAAATATCACGGCAACCCGCACATGGCCTGGGCCATCACTTTCGGCGTGACGGGCGCGGTCTTCCTGGCGCTGGCGCTCTATCACTTCCTCGTGCTGCCAAGGCCGGAGGAAGACAAGCCGGCCGCGCATTCGTCGGCGCCGATGCAAGAGTTCTTCGCAACGTTCGCCGCTTTCTTCCGCAAGGACGGCATTGTCGTGATCCTGCTGTTCCTGCTGCTGTTCCGCCTTGGCGAGTCGCAGTTGCTGAAGATGGTGGTGCCGTTCCTGAAAGACCCGCTGGAGAAGGGCGGTCTTGGCCTGGACACCGCCGCTGTGGGCATTGCCTACGGCACGATCGGCATCGTCGGCCTGATCCTCGGCGGCCTGGCAGGCGGCTGGCTGATCGGGCGCTTTGGCCTTAAGCGCTGCCTGTGGCCTTTCGCGATTGCGATCCATATTCCGGACCTGATTTTCGTCTACCTGTCGCAGGCGCAACCGCAAAACTTCGCCTGGATCGCGACTTGCCTGGCAGTAGAGCAGTTCGGCTATGGGCTCGGCTTCACGTCGTTCATGATGTACATGATCATGGTCAGCCAGGGCGAACACAAGACCGCGCATTATTCAATTTGCACCGGCTTCATGGCGCTGGGGATGATGATTCCGCAGATGGCCAGCGGCGCCATCCAGGAGTATCTCGGCTACCAGCACTTCTTCATTTATGTCTGCACGGCAACCGTGCCGGCCTTCATCATGACGGCACTGATCAAGATAGATCCGGACTTTGGCCGGGAATAGGTAGAATACGGCTCCTGCTGATGTGAGGATTTGGTTTTGGCTTTTAATGCGAAAAGGCGGCTGACCATAGCCGCCGCCGCGGCCGGCGTGGCCGCATTAATGGGGGCGTGTTCGTCGACGCCGACCGTGCCAGCCGCCGGCGAAGCCGCGGCACCACCCTCCGGTGGCGGGAGCGGCAATGCGCCGGCCCCGGTCACGGCTGCAAGCCCGGCGCCGGTGCAGCAACGCATTACCGGCGAACAGCCGCCTGCTGCGCCGCGCGAATTCCGCGCTGCCTGGGTGTCGACGGTCGCCAACATCGACTGGCCTAGCCGCAGCAACCTGCCGCCGGCGCGCCAGCAGGCCGAAGCCCTTGCCATCCTCGACCGCGCCAAGGCGCTGCACCTGAACGCCATCGTGCTGCAGGTGCGCCCGAGCGCCGACGCCATTTACCCGTCCAGGCTCGAGCCCTGGTCCGAATTCCTCACCGGCCAGCAAGGCAAAGCCCCCGAGCCAGCCTGGGACCCGCTGGCCTTCTGGATCGCGCAGGCCCATGCCCGCGGCCTCGAACTGCACGCATGGTTCAATCCCTACCGTGCCCGCCATTCAGCCGCCCGCACGCCGAATGCGCGTGAGCATGTAGCCAACACCAGGCCGCAAGTGGTGCGCCAATATGGCAAATTCCAGTGGATGGACCCCGGCGAGGAAGCCGCCGCCCAGCAAACGCTGGACGTGATCCTGGACGTGGTGCGCCGTTACGACATCGACGGCGTCCACATTGACGACTACTTCTACCCTTATCCGATCGAAGCGCCCGGCGCCAATGGCGGCGAGGCGGCGCTGGACGCGCCGTCGAACGGCAACAAGCCCGAGCTGGATTTCCCCGACGGCGCCTCGTACCAGCGCTACCTGCAAGGCGGCGGCACCCTGGACCGCGCCAACTGGCGCCGCCAGAACGTCAACCAGCTGATCGAAGCGCTCTACACCGGCATCCACAAGGAAAAATCGTGGGTGCGCTTTGGCATCAGCCCCTTCGGCATTGGCCGCCCGGACCGTCGCCCGCCCGGCATCCAGGGCTTCAGCCAATACGACAAGCTGTATGCCGATGCCGAATTGTGGCTGCAAAACGGATGGCTCGACTACCTGGCCCCGCAGCTGTACTGGCCAATCGCGCAGCAGCCGCAAGCGTTCCCGGTGTTGCTCGATTACTGGCTGGGGCAGAACAAGCGTGGCCGCCATATCTGGCCGGGCCTGTACACTAGTCGCATCGACGACAGCAGCAAGTCCTTCAGCGCGGATGAAATCGTGCAGCAGGTCGGCGTCATGCGCAGCCGCGGCAACGCGAATGGCCATATCCATTTCAGCATGGCGGCCCTGATGCAGAACCGCAAAGGCGTGAGCGACCACCTGAAAGCCACCAGCTACCAGGGACCGGCGCTGGTGCCGGCGTCGCCATGGCTGGGCAGTGAAGCGCCGCCGCCACCGACGGTGGCAGTCAAGCGCCACGCCAGCGGACTGTCGCTTACCCTTGGCAACGCCGGCCGTGCCACCCACCTTGCGATCTGGGCGCACTACGGCGAAGAATGGCGTTTCAACGTGGTTCCTGCCGGCCGCAGCGAAGTGGTGCTGACCGACGATAATGGCGTGCCGGCCCGCAGCGTGGTGGTATCGGCGGTCGACCGCTTAGGTAATGAAAGTCCAAGAGTTTCCGCTGCGTTATAACTTTTTGGAATGAGCGCCGCACGTGCTTTCATGCAAAGATGTCGGCGTTTCAACGTACACTCGACAGATCATGGGCAAACCTGACACCGATCGTACCTTAGGGCTGGGAATCGATGCTGGAGGCACGGAAACACGCTGGGCGCTTGCCGACCCGGCAGGCGACATCGTGGCCGAAGGAACGGTCCCCGGGCTGTCCGCCCTGATGATGGCCAAGCCGGCCGGGCGCGAGCTGATCCACACCATCTTCAGCCAGCTGGCGCAAGACGTATTGGAAGCGGGCAAGCCGTTGCGCATCTGCGCCGGGCTGACCGGTTTCGGCGGCGATGGCGCCGTGTTGCTGGACTGGCTCTCCACGCTGCTTGGCGTGCGCCTGGACGCCATCACACTCTGCAACGATATCGAAGTTGCCTATCTCGACGCCTTCGAGCCCGGCCAGGGTTACCTGGTCTACGCCGGCACCGGTTCGATTGCCGCCTTCATCGACGAGCAAGGCGAATTCCACCGCGCCGGCGGCCGCGGCGTCATGCTGGACGATGCCGGCGGCGGCTTCTGGATTGCGCGCGAAGCGATGCGCCGCATCTGGCGCGGCGAGGACGAACAGCCCGGCGCCTGGGAGGATTCGCCGATGGCGCATGCGGTGTTCGACCATGTCGGCGGCAGCGACTGGTCTTTCTCGCGCAACTTCATGTACACCCAGGAGCGCGGCGAGGTCGGCAAGCTGGCGCTGGCCGTAGCCATGAGCGCCGGAGCCGACCCCGCCGCCCGCCATATCCTGCTGCAGGCCGGCCGCGAACTGGCGCGCCTGGCGCTGGCGCTGGTGACGCGTTTCGGCGCGCGGCCGATTGTCCTTTCCGGCCGCGCCGCCGAACTGCATCCCCTGATTTTCGAAGCCATGCGCACCGACTTGCCGCCTGAATTCCATTTGCAAAAACGCAGCGCCAGGCCGCATCATGCGGCTGCCAGGATGGCCGCCCGGCCACGCAACTAAGGAAACCATGAAAAAACTGCTGCTCGCTTCCCTGATCGCCCTGCTGACGGGTTGTGCCACCCAACTGCCGAACATCGACCATTCGCTGACCTCCAAAGGGCAGAGCAGCCGCGTGCGTTTCGTCGTGCTCCATTACACCGTAACCGACTTGCCGCTGTCGATCAAGCTGCTGACCGAGAAGGATGTGAGCGCCCACTACCTCATCACCGACGAGAATGAGCCGCGCGTCTACGCCCTGGTCGACGAAAACCGCGCCGCCTGGCACGCCGGGTTGAGTAGCTGGAAGAACTACACGGCACTGAACCACAGCTCGATCGGCATCGAGATCGTCAACCCCGGCTTCAAGGACTTGCCCGATGGCCGCCACTGGTACGGCTTTTCCGAGCGCCAGATGGACCAACTGGTCGCCCTGCTCAAGCAGATCAAGGAACGCCACCAGATCGCGCCGGAAAACTTCCTCGGCCACGCCGACATCGCACCGCAACGCAAGCAGGATCCCGGCCCGATGTTCCCGTGGAAGCGGCTGGCCGACGCAGGCCTGATCACCTGGCCCGACGCCGCCGCCGTGGCCGCGGTGCGTCCGCAATACGAAGCCCAGCTGCCGGACATCGCCTGGTTCCAGCAAAAGCTGGCCCAGCACGGCTACGCCACCCCGCAGACCGGCGTGCTCGACCCGGAAACCCACAATGTGCTGGCGACCTTCCAGGCCAAGTACCGCAACAGCAAATGGGATGGCGTGCCCGACGCCGAATCCGCCGCCATCCTCGACGTGCTGACCGCGCCCAAGCCAAAACAGTAAGGCGGTTTGCACGGGCGCCGGCTTTCCCCTATCCTGCCAACATGCCGCGGGGACGACCGGCGGCGCCGAGGAAGAGGAACCAGGACAATGCGGCTGCGCCACATCGAAGTTTTCCACGCCATCATGCAGGTCGGCACCATCAGCGGCGCCGCGCAGGTGCTGCATATTTCCCAGCCTGCCGTGACCAAGGTGTTGCAGCACGCCGAGCTGCAACTGGGCATGCCGCTGTTCGAGCGCGTGCGCGGCAAGCTGTACCCGAAGCCGGAAGCGCACCGCCTCTTTGCGGAGACCGAGAAACTGCACCGCGACCTGCAAGGCATCCGCCGCCTGGCGGCCAGCCTGAAGGGCCGCGCCGTCGAAACAGTGCGCCTGGTGTCGACGCCGACCATCGCCATCAGCGTGCTGCCGCAAGCCATGAGCGAATGGCGCAAGGAATTCCCCGACACACGCTGCGAACTGGCTACCCATCACACTTCCGAAATCGTCAACACCTTGCGCCTGGGCGAAGCCGACATGGCGCTCTCGCTGCAGGACCCGCGCCACCCCGGCATCATCGCCGAACCGATTGCACAAGGCGTGATGACGGTGATCGCGCCGGCTGGCAGCTGGCGCGGCGATGAAGCGGACATGCCGCTGACGGCGCAAGGCCTGAGCGGCGAGCTGATAGGCCATGCCGACAACGACCCGCTGGGCGAGATGATCGTGGCGTCCTGCGAGGCGCAGGGCATCCAGCCCAACTTCCGCACTACGGTACAGACTTACCAGATCGCCCGGTCGCTGGTGGAAGCTGGCGCTGGCCTGGCTGTGGTCGATCCTTTCACCGCGGCGTCGGCCGATCCGGCCAAGGTGCAGAAACGCCAGTGGGCGCCGGCCATTCCGATCCAGCTCTTCCTGCTGACCAACAGCCACGCGCCGCTGTCGCACGGTGCCCGCCAGTTGGCCGACTCCATCGCCAGCATGGCACGCGCCTGCCTCGAACAGGGAAAGCAATGAGCAAGACCACCCGCAGCGAAGACGTTCCCGGCAACCCCGACTTCCGCCACCTGGCCACCATCGCCGGTGTCGCGGTCGACCTGCGCTATGCCGGACCGGATAACTTCGTCGGCCGCGACCTGTATTCGCCACTGGATTGCGCCTGGCTGCACCGCGACGCCGCCGCTGCCATCGAGCGCGTGGTAGGCTACCTGGCATGGCGTGCCCCCGGCTACAAGGCGCTGCTGCTCGACGCCCTGCGTCCGCACCGCGTGCAGGAAGAGCTGTGGCAGGCGCTGGCCGGCACCAGCCTGCAGATGTACCTGGCGCCGCCGGAACGCGGCTCGATCCATTCCTTCGGCATGGCGGTCGACATCACCATCCTCGATCCGTCCGGCCAGGAGCTCGACATGGGCACGGGCTTCGACGACATGACAGAATTGTCGCACCCGGTGCTCGAGGCACGGCACCTCGCCAGCGGGGAACTGACTGCCGCACAAGTGGCCAACCGCCAGTTGCTGCGCGATGCCATGTTCCAGGCTGGCTTCGCCGGCATCAACAGCGAATGGTGGCATTTCGACTGCGGCGACCGCGTGCTGGTGCGCCGCGACTACACAAAAGTCCTATAAGGAGACAGCCCTTATGCAGCAGCCCTGGTCTACCACACGAGCAATCCTGACCGGCGGCGCGCTGGGCGGCTTGCTGGACATCCTGTTCGCGATCAGCTTCGCCGGCTATAACGGCATGCCGCCGGACCGCCTGCTGCAAGTGGTGGCCAGCGGCGCGTTGGGCAAAGCGGCCTTCACCGGCGGCGCTCCCGCCGCTGCATTCGGCCTGGCCTGCCACTTCGCCTTGAGTTTTGTGTGGATGGCGCTCTTCTTCTTCGCGGCGCGCCGCGTCCCGGCATTGGCGCGCAAACCGCTGCTGGCGGCCGTCGGCTATGGCTTGCTGGTGTTCTTCGCGATGCGGCTGGTGGTGCTGCCGCTATCGGCATTCCCGCGCCCGGTGACGTTCAATGCCGTCTCATGGGGCATGGACATCCTGTCGCACATCTTCCTGTTCAGTCTTCCGATCGTTTGGGCCACGCGCAAGGTGCTGCGCGCGTCATAGGCGAAATTCGGACAGCTTCCAGTCCGCAAAGCCGTTGCGGACGAAGACCAGCGCGATCTTGTCGTTGCGGACGACGTAGCGGTTGACGCCATCGCGCTCGGTCACCCATTTCGGTTTCGCTGCGCCGGAGTCCGGCTCTTCGTCCCGCTCCCGCTCCCGCTCCCGCTCACGTGCGTCGCGCTCCTCGTGCCGCCGGTCGCGCTTCTTCGCAAAATCACCATGCTCCAGCACAAACATCACCGCTTCCGGCCGCACCAGTGCATCCACCACCACGCCGCCGAGCAGGCGACCCAAGCCGCTGAGCGCGTCGTCGCCCGGCTTGCCGGCGATATCGTCCTTCATGTTCTCGCGTAGCGCCGGAAAATCGACGTGGCTATTGAAGGCCTCCACATCATGCACCCGCACCGCTTCCTTCATCTGGTGCACAACGAGCAGCGGTGACCAGTACCAATACGCCGTCACCGCGACGACAACCGCCAGCAGCGCGCTCGGAATCCCTTTACTTCGTCTTGCCATCGTTCCCCCAACGCCAGCGCGGAGGTTCACCCGTGAAGTAGCAAACCAGGATAAAGATCGCCGTGGCGGCCGTGGTCAGGGCCAGGAATCCAAGCGGCGAACGCTCAGGATTCAGCATCACTGCGCCGGCCGCCATGGCCACCACGTAGGCGGCTAGCACCAGCCAACCCTGCCAGGTGCCAGGCACGCCCCATCCCCAGCCATGGCTTTTGGCGGGGAACCAGTACCGTTTCGTTTCGCTCATGGATGCTCCTTATCGTGTGCTCGGCGGCTCGTTTGCCGCTTGCGGTGCCGCGCTGCGCGCGACCCAATCGATCACGCCGTCTGCCAGCGCGCGGCCATTACCGTTGCCAGCGCGTTCGTGGTTGACCATGACCACCACGATACACTGGCGGCCACTGGCGTCGGGGACGTAGCCGGCGATCGCGACCACGTTTTTGAGGGAACCGGTTTTGATGCGGGCGCGCATCGCTGCAGGGCTTTCTTTCAGGCGGCGCCTCATGGTGCCATCGATCGCCGCAATCGGCAGGCTAGTGAGGAACTCGGGCGCCCACAGGGACGTTTGCGCGGCCCTCAGCAGGCCGGCCATCTGCTCGGGAGTAAAGCGCTCGATGCGCGACAGGCCGGAACCGTTTTCGAACACCATGCCGGTATCGTCGATGCCCTGCCCGCGCAGCCAGGTGCGGATCTCAAGTTCGGCACGGACCTGCGTGGGCATGCGAGGTGGCGCATCCATCATGGCGCAGCATTGGGGTTGGGCGGGGGAAGCGTCCGCGAGGTCGGGCAGCGGTCGGCTGCCAAGCAAGGGATCGGCTTGCAGACTGCCCAGGCTCAGGAAAATGGTACGGGCCAGCCCATTGTCGGACAGCTTGTTGGTATCGCGTACCATCTCGGGCAGGGATCGGCTCACATGCTCGGCCAACAGCGTCGATGAACCACTATTGAAGGCGCGTGACTGCGCCTCGGAAGCCTCGACTGCCTGGCCGTTGAATTGGCCTCCCAGCCGCTCCCAGGTCGCGCGGAACAGGCGTTCGGCGTAGTCGGTGCGGTCCAGGACATTGATCACATTGGTCCGGCTGCAGTTGCGCGGGAATGTCCCCTTCAGCACCACGGTCAGGTTGGGACCGTTGCGCACATATTCGGGAATCTTCCAGCCGTCCTCCCATTTCGCGCAATCGCGATCAACCAGCGTCAGCGCGGAACGCACGCGCACATTGTCCAGCTCGGGCAGCACGCTGGCCTTGATCGTCTTCGCATCGGAGGTGATGTCGAGCGTCTGCAGGTTCATGTTCAGCAGCAGCGCATCGGGAATCAGGTTGTAATACGCCTCAGGCGATTCATCGAACGGCGGCGCGCCCGCATCGGCACGCGCCGGCTGCCAGAGCTGGCGGTCCAGTATCAGGTTGCCTTCGATCCTGCGGATGCCTTTGGTGCGCAGCTTTTCCAACATGTGCGTGAAGGCGTCGGCCGTGAAGTCGCCGTCGGCGCCGCCACGCAGCACCAGGTCGCCATGCAGCGCGCCGCCCGCAACTTCTCCTGTTGTGCGCAACTCCGTGCGGCCGCGGAACTGGGGCCCGAGTACATCCAGGCCCACCATCGTGGTGAACAGCTTCATGATTGAGGCAGGCGTAAAGGTACGCGTCGCTTCGTGCGACACCAGCACCTCATCGCCGCGCAGCACCACCGCCCCGATGGCATTTTCCGGGATGCCTTTTTCGGCGGCCAGCCTGGCGATCGGTTCTGGCAGCGCCGCGTGGGCGGTGGCGCCGATAGCGGCAAACAATGTGGCAAGTAGCAGGCGGCGCATCAATGGGTCCTCAACCGAAAAACACGTAGGCTACCGCAATCGCGGTCAAAACCCCCGCGAGATCCGCAATCAGGCCGGCGGAAATTGCATAGCGTGTCTTGCGGATGCCGACCGAGCCGAAATACAGCGCCACGATATAGAAGGTGGTATCGGCCGAGCCCTGGAAGATGCAAGCCAGGCGGCCGACGAAGGAATCCGGTCCGTAGGTCTTCATCGCATCGATCATCATGGCACGCGAACCGGAGCCGCTGAAAGGCTTCATCAGCGCGGTCGGCAGCGAAGGCACGAAGTCCGTGCGCAGGCCGAGCGCACTGAACACCCAGTTGAAGGCATCCATCACCAGCCCGAAGACGCCCGCGTTGCGCAGTACGCTGATCGCCACCAGCATGCCGACCAGATAAGGAATCACCGTCAGCGAAGTCTGGACGCCGCCCTTCGCGCCCTCAATGAACGCCTCGTACACATTCACCTTCTTGAGCAAGGCGCCGATGATGAAGGCCGCGATGATCGAAATCAGGATCAGGTTGGACGCTACCTTGGACACCACCTCGATCTGCTCGCGCGTCAGGAAAGCGGTGAAATACCAGATCAGCCCCGCGATGGCCGCCGTCATGCCGCCGATCCAGGCCAGCAGCACAGGGTCGAACAGGTTCAGTCGCTGGCGGATGCCGACCGCGATGATGCCGGTGATGGTCGCGGCGTAAGTCGCGATCATGCACGGGATGAAAATGTCGGATGGATCGGCCGCGCCGAGGATCGCGCGTTGCGCCATGATCGCCAGCGGGATCAGCGTCAGGCCGGAGGTGTGCAGCACCAGGAACATGATCTGGGCGTTGCTGGCCGTGTCCTTGTTCGGGTTCAGCGACTGCAGGCTTTCCATCGCCTTCAGGCCGAATGGAGTGGCGGCGTTGTCGAGGCCCAGCAGGTTGGCCGAGAAGTTCATCACCATGTGGCCGGTGGCCGGGTGGTCCTTCGGCACCTCCGGAAAGATGCGCGAGAAGAAGGGCGAGATGATCTTCGCCAGCCAGCCGATTGCGCCGGCTTTTTCGCCTACGTTCATGATCCCCAGCCACAGCGTCATCACGCCTGCCAGCGGCAGTGCAATGTCCATCACACCCAGCTTGGCGGATTCGAAAGTCCCGTCGATGATCTTCTTGAAGATCTCCGTATCGCCCATGAACAGCCATTGGATGATGGCGGCTGCGAAGCCGACGAGGAAAAATCCGGACCAGATGTAATTGAGGGACATGGATGAACTTCTTGTAGTGGAATGACCAATTTTGCAGCGAAAGTATAGGGCCAGCGGATGAAAGTATGCGCTTCGCTCATGTAAAAAAGTTATAAGCTGGCGTATCGCCACGCACTGGCTTATGCTCCGACGCATGAAAAGACTTCGCGTTCTCGCCGCCGCCCTGACCCTTGCCTTGGCCGGCGCAGCTCCGGCAGCGCTGGCAGCCGACAAGGTCCTGCACGCCTTCCTGTCGACGGGCGAAACCGGCCTCGATCCTGCCGTCGCCTCCGATCTGGCCAGCCTGAGCCTGCTGGAAAACCTGTTCGAGCCGATGCTGCGCTACGACTACGAAGCGCGCCCGGTCAAACTGGCCCCCAGCAGCCTGCGCGCGATGCCGACCAGCGATGCCAGCGGCAAGGTCTGGACCTTCCACCTCAAGCCCGGCATGTTCTTCAGCGATGATCCCGCATTTAGGGGAAAGAAGCGCGAAGTTACGGCCTCGGATTATAAATTCGCCATTGAGCGCCTGCTCGATCCGGCGCTAAAGTCGCCCTGGTCCTTCATGTTCGAGGGCAAACTGGCGGACTTGCGGGCGCTTGATCAGTACACGCTGCGCCTGACGCTGAAGGAGCCAGACCCGAGCCTGCTGTTCTATCTTGCCCTGCCGGCCACCGGCGCGGTGGCGAAAGAGGTGACCGATGCTTACGGCAGCCAGGTCGGCAACCATCCGGTCGGCAGCGGTCCCTTCGTCATCGAAGAATGGAAGCGCAGCGACAAGATCACGCTGGCCGCCAACAGGGGCTACCACCAGGTCTGGCAAGGCAAGCACCTGCCGATTGTCGACAAGGTCGAAGTCAAGATCATGGAGGAATACCAGTCGCGCGTGCTGGGCTTCCTGAATGGCGAATTCGACTATATCGAGCAGGTGCCCGAGTCGATGCGCGACATGGTGCTCGATCCGTCGTCGGCCAAGCCAGTGCTGAAAGAGGACCTGGCCGCACGCGGCATGGTGCTGTCCCCATTCCCGGTGCTGCAGACCTATTACATGTGGATGAACATGGACGATCCGGTGATCGGCGGCTACAGCAAGGAAAAGGTCGCCCTGCGCCGCGCCATAGCATTGGGTTATAACAGCCCCGAGGACATCGCCCTGCTCAAGAAAGGCTTGGCCATCCCCGCGCAAAGCCCGCTGCCGCCGAATGTGCTGGGCTACGATCCGGCCTATCGCAGCCCGATCAGCTACAACCCCAAGCTCGCCAAAGCCCTGCTCGACCGCTTCGGCTACAAGGTGGGCAAGGACGGCTTCCGCACCCTGCCCAACGGGCAACCGCTGGCGCTGCTCATGCACAGCGAACCGACCATGGTCGGCCGCCTGCGCGACGAGCTGTGGCGCAAGAACCTGAATGCCCTGGGCATCCGGGTCAGCTTCAAGACCGACAAGAAGACCGAAATCATCAAGGCCAGCCGCCTCGGCAAGGTGCAGATGTTCGAAACCAACTGGATCGCCGACTTCCCGGACGGGGACAACTTCTTCCAGCTGCTGTGGGGCCCAAACAGCGGCCGCGCCAATTACGCCCGCTTCAACCTGCCTGACTACAACACCCGTTACGAGAAAGCCCGCCAGCTCAGCGACGGTGCGGAGCGCAACGCCCTGTACCGCGAGCTGAACCAGCTGATCCACGCTTATAACCCCTGGGTATTGCTGATTCACCCGATCTCGGCCGATATCCAGCAACCGTGGCTTAAAAACTACAACCGACACCCAGTCGAACTCACCAACTGGCGCTACCTCGACATTGAAGCAAAAAGCAATGTGACGCCGGCATTACATTAGGTTATGGACGTAAGAGTAATTTTCATTGGATGACAAGATTTCTCCGGAGCTAACCTGCAAAAAACACCTTATCTTGGGAGAGGCTCGTGAAGGTTAAAAAGCTGGCGCAACTGATTGCGCTGATCGGAGTAGTAAGCCCTGCCATCGCACAGGAAGCCGCGCAGCCCATGCAGCGCGTCGAGATCACCGGTTCCAGCATCAAACGAGTTGCCTCCGAGGGCGCTCTCCCGGTCCAGGTCATCACCTTCGACGCCATCAAGAAGGCCGGCATCACCAGTACTGAGGACCTGCTGCGCACGATTTCCGCCAACGGGACCGGTGCCGACAATATGACTTCGGGTAACAACGTGTTCGGCGCCGACGCCGACCGCGTGTCCGGCGGCGCCTCCTTCGCCTCTCTGCGCGGCCTGGGCCCGAACGCCACCCTGGTGCTGCTGAATGGCCGCCGCGTGGGCAACCACGGCGCCTCCGGCAAGGCGGTCGACCTGAATTCGATTCCGCTGGGCGCCATCCAGCGCGTGGAAATCCTGAAAGACGGCGCTTCTGCCATTTACGGTACCGACGCGATCGGCGGCGTGGTCAACTTCATCTTGCGGACGGACTACGCCGGCCTGGAAGCGGAAGCCAGCTACAACGCCACTGAAGCCGGTGGCGGCATGCAGCGCCGCTATTCCCTGCTGGGCGGCGTGGGCAGCCTGGCCGAACAGGGCTGGAACGTGATGGCCAGCGTGACGCACGACGTCAACGACAAGCTGTCGTCCAGCCAGCGCGACTTCGCCAATGGCTTCCAGCCGGAGCGCGGCCTGTCGCCGGACACCACCGGCACGCCCTACGCCAACCTCCTGACCGGCGCCGGCACGGCACTGGGGACGGGCTTCAAGGTCCCAGGAGACAACACCACCTACCTGCAGGCCAGCCCGCTGAGCTTCCAGGGCAAGTGCGACAGCATTCCCGGCATGTCGCAATACCAGACCGACCTGTGGAAAGACGTTACCGCGCCGACCCGCACCAGGTATTCCTGCGCCTATGATTATGGCGCGGACTATGTGATCAGCTTCCCGGTCGAACGCACCAACGCTATCTCGCGCGCGACTTTCCAGCTGAGCCCTGAGCACAAGCTGTTCGCCGAGCTGCTGGGCTCGCGTACCAAGGCGACTGCCGAACTGACGCCGGTGCAGATCTCGACCAGCCTGGCCAATGGCGCCGCCTATCCGGTCAACGGCCCGTATTACCTGGACATGACGCCGTTCATCCCCACTTACGACAAGACCAAGCCGATCATCTACAAATGGCGCTCGACCCCTTGGGGCAACCGCACCCAGGAGAACGTGACCGAAAACCTGCGCGGACTGATCGGCATGGAGGGCGTGCTGGCGGGTAAATACGACTACAAGTTCGGCCTGTCGCGCGCCCAGAGCACGACCAAGACCGACCTGATCGACGGCTATGGCTGGACCAGCCAGATCTACTCAGCCCTTGGCACCGGCAAGATCAATCCCTGGCTGTTAGCCGGCCAGGGCCAGACCGATGAAGCCATGAACCTGATCGAATCGACCAAGTTCCGCGGCCGCCTGCAGCATGGCAAGACCACCATGACCCAGCTCGATGGTTCGGTCTCGGGCGAGGTATTCCAGCTCCCGGCGGGTGCCGTATCGATGGCAGTTGGCCTCGATCTGCGCAAGGAAACTTACGAGTTCGCGCAGGATGTCGACGCGACCAAGATCCTGCTCGCTCCCGGCAACGCCAACCAGGACCGGGTCAGCCGCAATATCAAGGCGGTTTACGCAGAAATGATCGTCCCGGTGATCAAGGACCTGGAAGTGCAACTCGCGGTGCGCCGCGATGATTACTCGGTGATCGGCGCCACCACCAACCCGAAAGTGTCGTTCCGCTGGCAGCCATCACAGAACCTGATGTTCCGCGGCTCCGCCTCGAAGGGCTTCCTGGCGCCGAGTTTTACCCAGCTCTATTCGGGCCGCCTGCTGGGCGAACTGCCAAACGGCACCATCGACCAGGAGGGCTGCGCCCAGCATCCGGGCGACCCGGCCTTCTGCGCCATTCCGCGCCTGAACTACTTCTCGGGCGGCAATCCGGGCCTGAAGCCCGAAACCTCCAAGCAAGGCACGCTCGGCATGGTGATCGCGCCGTTCACCGGCTTCACCGCCTCGCTGGACTACTGGGCGATCAACATCCAGAACCGCATCCTGAACCGCACGCCGCAAGTAGTGCTGAAGAACTGGCAGTACCTGAACGATTACATCATCCGTAACCCGCAAACCGGTGTGATCGACCACGTGGAGGCAGGCTGGATCAATGCCGCCGGCCTGAAAACCCGCGGCCTGGACCTGGGCATGCGCCATGACGGCAAGTTCGGCGAGTACAAGACCACCGCCACCCTGGATGGCACCTGGATGCAGTCCTTCAAGTTCGCCGAGTTCGAAGGCCAGCCATTCATCGAGCAAGTCGGCAAGTTCGCGAGCCGCGACGTCTACCTGCGCTGGAAGCACAATGCCGGCCTGACCGTCTCGCGCGGCGACTGGAGTGTACTGTTCAACAACAAATTCGCCTCGCACTACGCCGACCAGTTGCCAAATGGCGGCAAAGGCACGCCGCCCGCCGGCTTTGACCCGAAGATCAAGCACTACAGCATCTTCGGCATTTCAGGCACGTATACCGGCTTCAAGAACACCACCATCACGGCCGGCATCCAGAACCTGTTCGACACCGACCCGCCATTCACCGCCCATAATGTGGACGAGGTGGTGGGCGCCGGCTGGGACCCGCGCGTGGCCGACGGCCGTGGCCGCTCCTTTGCACTCAACCTGAAATACAAGTTCTACTGACGTGATTACCCGGCGCAGTTTTGGCCGAATCGTAACGGCCGCCTTGGCCGCTGCCGCACTGCCTGGAGTGTCGGCAGCGGCAGGCGGCCGTTCAGTTTCCCGAAAGCCAACCATGAAGAAAACCGCCCTGGTCAAGCCGCCACGCCTGAAAACTGGCGATACGGTGGGCCTGATCGCCCCCGGCGGGCACACCGACGCCCCGGCCATTGCCAAGGCCATCAAGAATATTGAATCGCTGGGTTTGCACGTCAAGCTGGGCCGTAATCTGGAAGCCGTGTATGGCAACTACGGAGGCTTCCCCGAGCAGCGGCTGGAAGACTTGCACGCCATGTTTGCCGACCCCGAAGTTAGCGCGATCTGGGCAATTCGCGGCGGCTCCGGCTGCATCCAGTTGCTCGAGCACCTCGACTACGAGCTGATCCGCCGCAATCCGAAGATCCTGATCGGCTACTCCGACATCACGGCGCTGCACCTGGCGATCCAGAAGAAGGTCGGGCTGGTCACATTCCACGGCCCGGTAGCCTCCTCCACCTTCTCCGACTACTCGGTGACCCATCTGAGGCACGTGCTGATGCAACCGGAGGACGAATACACCATCCCGATGGCGCTGGAAAACAGCCGCAAGGCAGAGGAAGCACCGCACTACGCGCTGCGCACGGTGGTGGCCGGCCAGTGCGAAGGTCCGCTGACTGGCGGCAACCTATGCTTGGTCAGCGCCCTGGTCGGCACCGAATACGCCAGCAATTACACGGGCGGCATCCTGTTCCTGGAAGAGGTGAACGAAGCGCCGTACCGGATCGACCGCATGCTGATGCAGCTCCAGCTCAACCGCAAATTCGACCAGGCCGCCGGCATCATGCTCGGCATTTGCGAAAACTGCGGCCCGCAAGACAGCGACGTTTCCCTGACGCTGGACGAAACCACCGACCAGCACCTCAAGCCTCTGAAGGTGCCCGCCGTCAGCGGCTACAGCTTCGGCCATATCCGCGACCAGTTCACTCTCCCGATGGGCGTCCGCGCCCGCCTCGACACCGAACGCCAAACCCTCACCCTGCTCGAACCCGCCGTCTCCTAGCGCTGCAGCTCGTCAAGAGACTTCGGCGTAGAATGGGGCGATGCGAATACTCAAGCACAGGGCGGCGGCTTTTGTGCTGGCACATCCCCTGGATTTTGCCCTGCAGTGCCTGAAGGGTTTCCGGGCCAACCAGGGGCTGTTGCTGGCCGGCGCCGTGGCCTATTACTCGCTGCTGTCCATCGTTCCGCTGCTGATGCTGGTGGTGGTGGCGCTGTCCCACATCATTCCGCAGCAGGAGCTGCTGCAGATTATCGGCCGCTATCTCGAGTGGCTGATCCCCGGCCAGTCGCAGGCCGTGGTGGCCGAAGTCGGCCATTTCCTGGAGCATCGTGAACTGGTCGGCTGGGCGCTGGTGCTGGTGATGCTGTTCTTCAGCTCCCTGGCTTTCTCCGTGCTGGAAAACGCCATGTGCTTCATCTTCCTGCACCGCGCCAAGGTGCGCCGGCGCCATTACCTGGTGTCGGCTGTCCTGCCCTACTGCTACATCCTGTTCCTTGGCATTGGGGCGCTGGTGATGACCCTGGTGGCGGGCAGCCTGCAGGTGATCGGCGAGGAAAGCGTGCACCTGTTCGGCTATGAATGGTCGCTGCACGGCCTGTCCGGCGTGCTGCTCTACCTGCTGGGACTGGCCGGGGAGGTTCTGATGTTGAGCTCAATCTACCTGGTCATGCCGGTCGGTCGCCTGTCCTGGCCGCATGCCCTGATCGGCGGCGCCACCGCCACTGCGCTGTGGGAAGTCGCGCGCCATGTGCTGGTCTGGTATTTCACCACACTGTCGCAGGTGAACCTGGTGTACGGCTCGATGACGACGGCCATCGTTGTCATGTTCAGCCTGGAAATTGGCGCCACCCTGCTGCTGTTCGGCGCGCAGGTGATCTCGGAATTCGAACGGGTCGGGCGCGGGGAGCAGAACAAGGCGCCGCACCGCCTGCAGACCAAGACCGCCTGCTAGCCCGGCAGCGTGATCGTGAAGCGCGCCCCGCCCAGCGCGGAACTGCCGGCAACGAGGGTGCCGCCATGCAGTTGCACCGCTTTGCGCGCAATCGATAGCCCCAGACCGAAGCCGCCCGTATTGCGGTCGCGGCTGCGGTCCAGCCGGTAGAAGGGTTCGAAAATGCGTTCGCGCTCGGCATGCGGGATACCGGGACCGTCGTCCTCCACCACCACCTGCACTACGCTGCCGGTCCGCGCCGCGCCCAGGCGCACCGAACGCGTGCCGTATTTGAGCGCATTGCGCAGCAGGTTGCCGACCGCGCGTTCCAGCAAGCGCTGGTCGCCGCTGAACTGGCCCAGCGTGCCGCCCAATTCCATTTCCAGCAGCATGCCTTCGGAAGGCGGCAGGGTCTCGCGGCAATGGGCCAGCGCCGAGCCCAGGTCGAACGGACGGCGCTGCAGGTGCGGTTCGGCATCCAGGCGGGTCATGCCAAGCAGCTCGTTGACCAGCTCCTTCAGTTCGCGCAGGTCGCCTTCCATGGCGTTGATGCGCTTGTCCAGCGCCGGGTTTTCCGCCGCATCGCGCAGCAGCTCCAGTGCGAATTCCAGCCGCGCGATCGGGGTGCGGATCTCATGTCCCACCGAGTGCAGCAGGTTGCGCTGGGAATCAAGCAGGCGCTCGATGCGGTCGGCCATGTGATTGATGCGCTCCGCCAGCGGATAGATGCTGTCCTTGGGCTCCATATGCGCCCGCGCCCCCAGTTCGCCGCCGCCGAAGCGGTCCGCCACATCGGATAGCTGCTGCAGCCCCTGCCAGTGCGCCCGCGACCAGGCCGCGATCGGAATCAGCAGCACCAGGGCCACGATCAGGTAGCGCACCGCCTCCATCGACAGCGCAAAGCCGATATCGATCGGCAGGTCCTGCGCCACCAGCGCTTCCTCGTTGCTGCCGATATAGCGTTCACCGACCAGGTCCACACGCCGGTAGAACGCCTTGCGCCTGATATCGAGCACCACGTCGCCGCGCTCGAAGCCCGCCGCGTCGATGCCGGACAGCTGCCGTCGCACGTCGCCCAGCGGCACCAGCTCGAAACGCACGCCGGAAACCTCGCGCACCTTGTTCAGGCGGTCCAGCCATTGGTCGGCCGGGGCCTGGTCGATGTACTGCTCCAGGAGGAAAATCTGGGCCGCAGCCTGGCGCCGCGCAATCGAGTCGAGGGGGTCGCCAAACAGGCGGTTGATGGCGAAATAGACGATGAATGCCGCCGCACTGATGGACAGCATCACCAGTATGAAAAAACGGAAGAACAGGCGATTCATCAGGGGGTATTGTATAAGAAACAAGGGCCTGCAGCGAATCTGTCGTACAAATTTGCGACAAAATGCGTACAGCTCACAGCGGATTTCGGCAGACATTTTTTATAGGATTACGCTACCGTTTCGGTGAATTCGCAACGAATCTGGGATAGGGAGCTGAGCGTTTTAGCGGCCTGGGAGGGTATTGCAATTACAATGTCCGCCATTCCCAACCGCACACCTTTGATATGCGACAGTACCTATTCCTCGCCATTGCCAGCGCCTGCAGCACCGTAGCTGCGCAGACCCCGGCCACCAACCCGATGCCGGATGGCAGCCGTGATATGTATATTGGAATTGGCGTCCAGTCGGTTCCCCGCTACGATGGATCGAGCGACAATCGCACCTTGGCCATGCCGGTACTCCAGGTCCAGTGGAGCAATGGGATTTTCGTGTCCGGCACCGCCCTGGGCTGGCACCTGTCGCAGACGCCATCGGTGGAATTCGGGCCGATGCTGGTACTGTCGCCGCGCCGGGACCGGGATGGCGTCTCCTTCAGTTTCAGCGGCGTGTCGGAAGAATCCGGCGCTCGCATGGCTTACACCAGCCTTCGCCCAGGCGAGTTCAGTGAGCGCCAGGAAATTGACTCCAACCGGCTGCGCGATATGGATGTGATCAAGCACCGCGTCCTGGCCGGTGGCTTCTTCAACTATTACCTGTCGCCCAAGCTGCGCCTGACGAACACGCTGACATATGGCAGCGGCAGGGAGCGCAATGGCGCGCGCCTGCATACCTCCTTGCAGTACATGATGACAGACGTGGCGCCGCACCATAGCGTGGTGCTGTCGGCCGGCGTTTCGCTGGTCAACCGCGCCTATAGCGAAACCTGGTTCGGTGTGACCCAGGACGAAGCCGACCGCTCGGGCACCAAGAATGCTTACCGCCCCGGCGGCGGTATCCAGGACGTGCGCGCCGGCCTGCGCTGGAACTGGGCGTTGAGTCCCAGCTGGATGCTGACTTCCGGTGCCACGGTCAACCGCCTGGTCGGCGATGCCAAAGGCAGTCCGCTGGTCGAGCGGGCTACCAACTATTCCGTTTCCACGGCCCTGGCCTACCGATTCTGATGAAGACTTTGACCTTGCTCCGGACCACGCTGCCGGCTGTATGCCTGGCAGTGGTGAGCTGCGCCGTCCAGGCGCAGGAGGAGTGGGTCAGCTATCGCGACGCCTACAAGCAGATGGTGGTGTTTGCCAAATACGGCAAGCCGAAGAACTTCCTGCAGATCCATTACGAAGTCAGCCCGCGCGATCCGATGGCAACGCTGGAAGGTTTGCACCTGACGCTGACGGGCAAGAACACGCAGCTTAACCTGCCGCTGGACGCCACCGGCCGCGCCGTATTCCCGCTGCTGAAGGCAGCCTACGACGATAACGCCGTGCTGGCGCTGAACCGCCGCATGGCCAGCTACCGCTTTGCGCCGCGCGTCACAATCCTGACGCGCAACGACGGCATTTACGAGTCGACCGACTTGCGGGCAGCGTGCGAACAGGCGCTGGCCTACCAGCGCTATATTGATTCCTCCTACGGCTCGAAGAAGTGCGGCGGTGTACGTTTCGTGTTCGGGAACCGCGCAGATGCGCTGGTGCAAGCGAAATACGGGCCGCGCGAAGCGCCCCTGCCAGTAGTTGATGGCCCAGCCTTCGACGGCGAAACGCTCGGCACTTATCGCACCGCTACTTACCGCTTCGCCGACTGGTCCGCGCAGGGCCAGGTCGTCAGTCAGAATACGCCGCTCGCCATTGCGCCGCTGTTTGAATAAGCGGCCTTAATTCCACGCCGACGGCGAGAACAGGTAGCCCTCGCCCCACACCGTCTTGATCTTCTCGCCATCGGTATCGTCGAACTTGCGGCGCAGTTTCGAAATCGAATTATCGATCGAACGGTCCAGCCCATCGAACTCGATGCCTCGCATAGTTTTCAGCAGCGCATCGCGCGACAGCACGGTTCCCGCAGCTTCCGCCAGCACCAGCAGCAGCTTGTACTCCGTATTCGACAACGGACAGGGCTGGCCGCGCCAGGTGACCGAGCGGTCGCTGGTCGCAATGCTCAGCTGGCCGAAGCTCAGGTGGTCCAGCTCCGGCTTGCCCTGGCGACGACGCAGCAGGGCGCGCAGGCGCGCCAGCAGCACGCGCGGCTGCACCGGCTTGTTGATGAAATCGTCCGCGCCCTGCTCCAGCAAAGACACCTCGTCGTAGGAATCCTCGCGGGCGGTCATGATCAGGATCGGCACGTCGCTGATGTCGCGGATCTGCTGGCTGACCTTCATGCCATCCATGCCCGGCAACATCAGGTCCAGCACCACGACGTCGGGGTTGGCCGCCTTGAAGCGCGCCAGCGCCTCGTCGCCGCGCGGCACTACGTCCACCTTGAATTCGTACCCCGCCAGATACTCCGTGACCAGTTCGGCCAGGCGCTCATCGTCTTCCACCAACATCACATGAACCATGACTATCTCCTTGTGGCGGACATTTTATAAGAGCCACAACCTTCCAGCATATATGCACTTGAAATCCGACAAAGTGTTACAAACAGACGAAACTCGGAGAGGGCTGGCCTTTCGGCGTGCAACATGTAATGCTTGTCAGAACTCAAAAGGAACCTTTGTGCCGAAATTAACAGCTATTATTGCCGTGCTTTTCGCAGCGTGCCTGCTTTCAACGGATGTCACCGCGCATGATAAGCAAGCCAGAAAAGCAGAGCCGCATTATGGGAATTCTGCATTCTTGTTGACTGAAGCTGAAAGGAACGAATTGGTTGACAAAGCCAATGCCGGCGATAACAGCGCGGCCGTCCGCCTGGGCTTTTTTTATGATTTCACGACCCGTAACCGTGGTGCAGCCGACTATTGGTTCAGGAAGTCGGCATTAAATGGCCACGTGACATCCCAATATAACCTAGGCGTGCGCGTGCTGGGCACTTCGAACCCGGATAAGTGTACTGAGGCGAAGTACTGGTTCACGATGGCGAGCCAGAACGGAATGGATCAGGCGAAAAAGAACCTGGAACGCCTCGGCGATTGCCCGGCGGAGCCGCAACAATCGCCGAAGCGAGAGCCGTAGCTCCCACTTGCATCACAACGCGCGGGCAATCAGCAGTTTCTGGATGTCGCTCGTGCCTTCATAGATCTGGCATACGCGTACGTCGCGGTAGATGCGTTCTACCGGGAAGTCGGCGGTGTAGCCATAGCCGCCGTGAATCTGGATCGCGTCGGAGCAGACGCGCTCCGCCATCTCGGAGGCGAACAGCTTGGCCATCGCTGCCTCTTTCAGGCAAGGCTGGCCGGCGTCCTTCAGCGAGGCGGCGTGCCAGATCAGCTGGCGTGCGGCTTCCAGCTGCATCGCCATTTCGGACAGCTTGAACTGCACCGACTGGTGCTCGAAGATCGGCTTGCCGAACGATTCGCGTTCGCGTGCGTACTTCAGCGCCGCTTCAAACGCGGAGCGCGCCATGCCGACCGATTGCGAAGCGATGCCGATACGGCCGCCTTCCAGGCCGGACAGGGCAATCTTGTAGCCTTGGCCTGGTTCGCCGATCATGTTCGCTGCCGGCACGCGGCAATTCTCGAACAGGATTTGCGCGGTGTCGGACGAATGCTGGCCCATCTTGTGCTCGATGCCTGCCACGATGTAGCCCGGCGCATTGGTCGGCACCCAGAAGGCGCTGATGCCTTTTTTGCCGGCTGCCTTGTCGGTCACGGCAAATACGATCGCCACGTCGGCATGCTTGCCGGAAGTGATGAACTGCTTGGTGCCGTTGATGACGTAGTCGCCGCCATCCAGCGTGGCGGTGGTGCGCAGGGCAGCGGCATCGCTGCCGGTGTGCGGTTCGGTCAGGGCGAAGGCGCCCAGCATCTCACCTTGCGCCAGCGGGCGCAGCCATTGCTGCTTCTGCTGTTCGTTCGCATACATCATGCCGATGCTGCATACCGGGCAGTTGTTCACAGAAATGACGGTGGAGGTGCCGCCGTCGCCGGCCGCGATTTCTTCCAGCACCAGTGCCAGCGAAACGTAATCGAGGCCCGCGCCGCCCAGTTCTTCCGGCACGGCGACGCCGAAGGCGCCCAATGCCGCCAGCTCCTTCAGCTCTTCTTTCGGGAAGTGATGTTCCTTGTCCCAGCGCGCTGCGTTGGGCGCCAGGCGCTCCTGCGAAAACGCGCGCAGCGCATCGCGGATCATTTCGTGTTGTTCGTTGAGGATCATTGTTATCTTTCTCTACGGCTGGGCTCGTGTCCCATTTCGGGTGTGACCCCATGGTGGGACACAGGCTCGGCTGTTACCAGCCTATGGGGGAACCGTCGTAGTCTCGGTAGACGGCTTGTTCGGACGCTGGCAGTTCGGCCAGCACCTTGCGCAGTCCGCGCACGCTTTCTTCGACCGATAGCGCGGCGCCGGCGCCGCCCATGTCGGTGCGCACCCAGCCCGGGTGCAGGGCCACGCAGGTGGCGCCTTGCGGGCCGAACTGGTGCGCGGTGTCGACCAGCACGGAATTCAGCGCGGCCTTGCTGGCGCGGTACAGCGAGCCGGACGAACCTTTGCGCTCGCTGAGGGAACCCATGCGCGACGACATCACGGCCAGTTTGCCGCGTCCCGCGCACACCAGCGGCGCGATGATCGGCAGCAGGCGCATCGCCGACAGCACGTTGATGTGCATGACGGTGTCGAAATCGTTTTGCGTCGGGAAGCCGTCGGTGCGCGGCCCGTACACGCCGGCGTTCAGGATGGCGACGTCGAGCTCTTCGCCATCCAGCTTCCAGCCCAGGCCTGCTACGGCTTCCACATTCGTTACATCCAGCTTATGGGCTTCGGCACCCATTCCGGCCAGCATGGCGACATCTTCTTTCCTGCGTGCCGTGGCGATCACGCGCCAGCCGTCGGCCAGGTACTGGCGCACCAGTTCCAGGCCGATGCCGCGCGAGGCGCCGATAACGAGTGCCAGCGCCATCCTGATTACACCAGCTCGATGCCCATGGCGGTGGCTTCGCCGCCGCCGATGCACAGTGCCGCCACGCCTTTCTTGCCGCCCTTGGCTTTCAGTGCGCCGATCAGGGTGGTGATGATGCGTGCGCCGGTGGCGCCGATCGGGTGGCCCAGGGCGCAAGCGCCGCCGTGCACGTTCACTTTGCTGTGCGGGATGTCCAGGTCGTGCATCGCTGCCATTGGCACGGCGGCGAAGGCTTCGTTGATCTCGAACAGGTCAACGTCGCTGACTTTCCAGCCGGTCTTGGCCAGCAGCTTCTGGATTGCGCCCACTGGCGCGGTGGTGAACTGTTCCGGCACCAGGGAGTTGGTGGCGTGGCCGGTGACCTTGGCGATTACGGTGGCGCCCAGCTTCTTGGCGGTGGATTCGCGCATCATGACCAGGGCGGCAGCGCCGTCGTTGATCGAGGAGGACGACGCGGCGGTGATGGTGCCATCCTTGGCGAAAGCTGGCTTCAGGGCCGGGATCTTTTCGATCTTGGCCTTCAGCGGACCTTCATCCTTGTCGATCACCACGTCGCCGGCGCGGCCGGACACGGTCACCGGGGCGATTTCCCAGCTGAAGGCGCCGGAAGCCTGTGCAGCCTGCGCGCGCTTGACGGATTCGATGGCGAAGTTGTCCTGCGCTTCGCGGGTGAACTTGTAGGCAGCCGAGCACTGTTCGGCGAAGGTGCCCATGGAGCGGCCGGCGCCCGTCTTGGCGTCGCGGGTGTAGGCGTCTTCCAGGCCGTCGTACATCATGTGGTCGAACATCATGCCGTGGCCGATGCGGTAGCCGCCGCGTGCCTTGGGAATCAGGTAAGGCGCATTGGTCATGGATTCCATGCCGCCGGCCACGATCACTTCGGCGCTGCCGGCTGCCAGTGCGTCATAGGCGAAGATCGCTGCCTGCATGGCGGAGCCGCACATTTTGGACAGCGTCACGGCGCCGGCGGATACCGGCAAGCCGGCCTTGATCGATGCCTGGCGTGCCGGTGCCTGGCCCTGGCCTGCCATCAGGCAGTTGCCGAAGTAGACGTGTTCGACGGCTTCCGGTTTGATGCCGGCGCGTTCGACGGCGGCCTTGATGGCCACTGCGCCCAGGTCATTGGCGCTCAGGCTGGCGAAGTCGCTCTGGAAAGCACCCATTGGGGTGCGGGCTGCGCCGACGATTACGATAGGATCATTCATTTTCAAAGGTCTCCAAAAGGGATGGTGTTGCTTGCTTCGCTGCCTCGGGCAGCGAATCTCGGTTGCGGAAACGGACGTGCTGGGGATACGGGAACACGTCCTCAATGACGCCACTGGCGATCAGCTCCTTTTTCCTGGCCCACCAGTGAGGCGAGAGCAGCTCGGCGTGGTGCTTCATAAAGTATTTTCGGATTTTCGCGTTCCCGAGCAAGAACTTGTCGAACTGCTCGGGAAACACGTCGTGCTTTCCAATGGGGTACCACGGCTCGGCGGACATTTCGTCCTCCTCGTTGCGCGGCGCCGGAATTACACGGAAGTTGCAGTCCGTGATGTATTCAATTTCATCGTAGTCGTAGAAAACGACACGCTTGTGACGGGTGACGCCGAAATTCTTGTACAGCATGTCACCCGGGAAGATATTGGCCGCCACCAGGTCCTTGATGGCGTTGCCGTATTCGATAATGCCATGTTCCAGCGCCGCATCGTCGCCCACTTCGTCGGCATGCGACAGGAACATATTCAGCGGCACCATGCGGCGTTCGATGTACAGGTGCCTGATCACGATCTGGTCGCCTTCCTCTTCCACCAGCGAGGGCGCGAAATGCTTCAGTTCCGCCACCAGCTCATCGCTGAAACGGTTGCGCGGGAAGGCGACGTTGGAGTACTCCAGCGTGTCGGCCATGCGGCCTACGCGGTCGTGGTGCTTCACCAGCAGGTACTTGGCCTTGATCTGCTCGCGCGTGGTTTCCTTCGGCGGCGGATAGACGTCCTTGATCACCTTGAACACATATGGGAAGGACGGCAGCGCGAACACCAGCATCACCAGGCCGCGGATGCCGGGGGCGATCGCGAACAGGTCGGATGAATGCTTCAGGTGCTGCAGGTAGTCGCGGTAGAAGGCATTCTTGCCTTGCTTCTGCAGGCCAAGGATGGTGTAGATCTCGCTGCGCGGCTTGAGCGGCAGCAGGTTGCGCAGGAACTGCACATAGGCCGACGGCACTTCCATGTCGACCAGGAAGTAGGCGCGCGTGAAGGAGAACAGCAGCACGATGTCCTGCTGCTCGGTCAGCACCGCATCCAGCACCAGTTGCCTGTTCTTGTTATGCAGGATCGGCACCACGAACGGCAGCTCGCGGCTGCCGTTGATGGCGCGGCCGACGATGTAAGCGCCTTTGTTGCGGAAGAACAGGCTCGAAAGAATCTGGATCTGCGCATTCGGTTCCAGCTCGCCGAACAGGTCGGACAGCCGTTCTTCCACCAGCGCGACGTCGCGCGACAGGTTGGCGAACGCTGTATTGAGCTGGAAGTTGGTGACGATGCGCTTGAGGGTGAAGGTCAGGCCATCCTTGCCCGGATAGTACACGCGGTAGGTCGGCGCAACTTCTTCCGTGTCGATGTATTCGGTCGATACGACCGGGCGCACGAAAATGAATTCGTTGTGGAAGTAGGAGCGGTGCAGGATATTGCAGCAGACGGAGTTGAAGAAGGTCTCCGCCAGCTCCGGCTGCTTGTGGCCGGACAGCATGCCGATGTAGTGCAGCTTGAGCTCGCGCCACACTTCATCGGTCAGCTCGGAAGGATCGTATTCGTCCTCCAGCATCTGCACGCATTCCTGCACGCGCTTGTCGTAAAAGTCGATCCGTTCGCGCGCCGCGACCTGGGCCACAGCCCAGTCGCCTTGCTCGAAATGCCGCTTGGCCGCCTGCGCCGCCTGCCGGAACAGGCGGTAGTGCTTGTCGAACCCCTCGCGGATGGTACGCGCAATGTCGAAAGCGATTTGCGACGACAGCAGCTTGGGGAAGGCGGCGTGGATCATGGCGGCCCCGGCTGGGAACGGCGTTGCTTACTTGGTCTCGGCGAACAGTTCGCGGCCGATCAGCATGCGGCGGATCTCGCTGGTGCCGGCGCCGATTTCGTACAGCTTGGCGTCGCGCCACAGGCGGCCGACCGGGTATTCGTTGATGTAGCCATTGCCGCCCAGGGTCTGGATTGCTTCGCCAGCCATCCAGGTTGCTTTCTCTGCCGAGTACAGGATGGCGCCGGCGGCATCCTTGCGCAGTGCGCGCACCTGCTCAGGCGAGGAGGCGCGGTCGCAAGCCTGGCCCACGGCGTAGACGTAGGCGCGGCAAGCCATCATGGTGGAGTACATGTCCGCCAGCTTGCCCTGCATCAGCTGGAACTCGCCGATCGGCTGGCCGAACTGCTTGCGGTCGTGGACGTAAGGGACCACGGCGTCCATACAGGCCGACATGATGCCCAGCGGGCCGCCGGACAGCACGGTGCGCTCGAAGTCCAGGCCGGACATCAGCACATTGACGCCCTTGCCCAGGCCGCCCAGCACGTTCTCGGCCGGCACTTCGCAGTCTTCAAATACCAGCTCGCCGGTGTGGGAGCCGCGCATGCCCAGCTTGTCCAGCTTCTGGGCGATGGAGAAGCCCTTGAAGCCCTTCTCGATCAGGAAGGCGGTCATGCCGCGCGGGCCGGCTTCGATGTCATTCTTGGCGTACACCACCAGGGTGTCGGCGTCCGGGCCGTTGGTGATCCACATCTTGGTGCCATTCAGCACCCAGCGGTCGCCCTTGAAGTCGGCGCGCAGCTTCATCGACACCACGTCGGAACCGGCGTTCGGCTCGGACATGGCCAGCGCACCCACGTGCTCGCCGGAGATCAGCTTCGGCAAGTATTTCTTCTTCTGTTCTTCGGTGCCGTTGCGCTTGATCTGGTTGACGCACAGGTTGGAGTGCGCGCCGTAGGACAGGCCGACGGAGGCGGAAGCGCGCGAAATCTCTTCCATCGCGATGATGTGGGCCAGGTAGCCCATGTTGGCGCCGCCGTATTCTTCGCCGACGGTAATGCCCAGCAGGCCCAGTTCACCCATCTTGCGCCACAGGTCCATCGGGAACTGGTCGGTACGGTCGATTTCAGCGGCGCGCGGGGCGATTTCGGCGGCGGCAAACTGCTGTACCGCTTCGCGCAGGGCGGCGATGTCTTCGCCGTGATCAAAGGTCAGGCCTGGCAGATGGAGCATGTCTTCCTCTATTGGTGTTGGGTATTGAAGCGCAAATGATACGCCTGAGTGACGTTAACGTAAACGTCAACTCAGCCGGCCGTAGTTTGCTTTTCGGCAAGTGCAGCCAGCAGGCGCTTGCACTCTTCCTCGTGGGTGGCAATCTCTTGCAGGGACATCTCGATGTCTTCGCGCTGTTGTTCCAGTGTCTCGCGGTGCTGCGACAGCACGCCCAGGAAGCGGTTCATCTGGGCTTCGGTGTCCTTGGGCGACTCGTACATATCCACCAGGCTCTTGATTTCGCTCAGCGACAGGCCGATGCGCTTGCCGCGCAGGGTCAGCTTGAGGCGGGTGCGGTCGCGTGGCGTGTAGACGCGGTTGCGGCCGCCGGCGCCCTCGCGCGACGGACTCAACAGGCCCTGGTCCTCATAGAAGCGGATGGCGCGCGGGGTGATGTCGAACTCGCGGGCCAGTTCGGTGATGGTGTAGGTCGGCATGGCTTACAATGGATCTTCCGTTTACGTAACGTCAATCTATTGTACGCCATGAACCCGCTCGAATCCCAGCTTGACTATCCATTTGGCGACACCCTGCCGGCCAGCGGCGTGGTGCTCGAAGTCGCGCCTGGCGTGGCGTGGATGCGGCTGCCGTTGCCGTTCGCGCTCGACCACATCAACCTGTGGCTGTTGCGCGAAGCCGGCGGCTGGAGCGTGGTGGACTGCGGCGTGGCGCTGGATGCCAGCAAGGAAGCCTGGAATGCCGTGCTGGCCGGGCCGCTGGCTGGCCAGCCGCTGCAGCGCGTAGTGGTCACTCACTGCCATCCTGACCACGTCGGGCTGGCAGATTGGCTGTGCCAACGCTTTGGTGTGGCGCTATGGATGACAGCAAGCGAATATGCCTTCGCGCGCATGATGTCGGCCGGCCTGCCTGGCGTTGACGGTCCTTCGGCCGTCCCCCATTTTGAACGACATGGGCTGGTTGACCCGGAAATGCTGGAGAAAATGCGTTCCCGGAAGAGTTACTACCCCTCGCTGGTGCCGTCGGTGCCGGCCTCCTACGTACGCCTGCAGGACGGCCAGGTCATCGCGGCTGGCGACGCCACCTGGCGCGTCATTACCGGTTTCGGCCATTCTCCGGAGCACGCCGCCCTGTACTGCGAACAGCTCAATGTGCTGATTTCCGGCGATATGGTCTTACCGCGCATCTCAACCAATATGTCGGTCTTCGCGGTAGAACCGGAAGCCAACCCCTTGCAGCAATATCTCGATTCCCTCGAACGTTTCGCCTGCTTGCCCGAAGACGTGCTGGTGCTGCCATCGCATGGCCGGCCCTTCCGCGGCCTGCATACCCGCGTCCAACAGTTGCGCGATCACCACGAGGCGCGCCTGGCCGAAGTGCTGGCCGCCTGTGCGGAGCAGCCGCGCTCCGCGGCGGAGATAGTACCAATCATGTTCCGCCGCCCGCTGGATGCCCACCAGCTCAGCTTCGCGTTGGGCGAGGCGCTGGCCCACCTTCACAAGCTGTGGCGGGATGGTATCGTGCGCCGTGATACCGGAAATAACGGCACCATGAAATTCATAAAGGCGCATAAAGTTACCGTCGGTCATTAATACCAGCCGACCGGTCGACAACCAAGACAGTCCCTAGGTTTGTAGTCGCCAAGCAACTTTAGTTCTAAAGTTGCAACCGATCATTTGTCGTCCTGACAAGTAGATTCTGCTGCCTTTTATCGATTTTACCGAAAGAAATTCGGGGTGGCAGAGCGGGAAATCGTCCAGTCTGTAGCGCCAATTGTTAATTGTTGTTAACTACAATTGTCACAATTGGTCTGATGATTCTAGAGACTGACATTCATGTTGTGACATGAAATAGTGCAACTATGAATTCTTCGAACGAACGTGAAAGCTTTAGCCAGCGACTCCAGCAGGCTTTGAAAAATGCCCACTACTCTCCGGACAGCCCAACCCGGCTGGCGAGAGAGTTCAACATCAGGTTTGAGGGCAGACCGATTACGGTCCACGCCGCCCGAAAATGGCTGGTTGGAGAGGCAATTCCGACCCAGGAAAAGCTGCGCATGATTGCGCAGTGGCTGGGTGTTCCTGCTGAATGGCTGCGCTTTGGCGGTGCCGAAATCGAGCACCATAATGGAGATTCGAACGGTAGCAACCTGAACCGTTTCGAGTCGGCTGACGTCAAATTGATCGCTGATTTGCAACGGCTGGACGACCATCACAAGCAAATTGCGCGCGAATTTATTCGCATGCTGGTGCGGGTCAACTACCAAAAGTAACAAAACGACACCATTTGTCCTGCGCAAAACAGGGCAAATTGCTTTCAAAAGCACGTCCGTGTTTCACTTAGCGCGCCGGCTCCCGGCGCGCCCCGCCCAAGTGTCAAAATGATGTTTTTGATACTGCCAACATGGTGTCCTGCCATGTCACAAACGACCAGACCACCTTGTAACAGACTTGATACATTGGCCCGCAAAGGCGCATGTTTTCAAGGGTTCATGCCATTCCAGCGAGGGGCCAGATTGTGACATATGCCGAATAGGTCGATCACGCGGGCCACGGTGTGGTCCACCATTTCATCGATGGATTTCGGCTGGTGGTAAAAACTTGGCAATGGCGGAAAGATAACGCCGCCCATTTCGGTGACGGCGGTCATATTGCGCAGATGCGCAAGATTGAAAGGCGTTTCGCGCACCATCAGTATCAGGCGGCGGCGCTCCTTCAGCATCACATCGGCAGCACGGGCGATCAAGTTATCCGACAGGCCATGCGCGACGGAAGCCAGGGTTTTCATCGAACAGGGAGCGATCACCATGCCGTCGGCCTGGAAAGAGCCGCTGGCGATGGAAGCGCCGATATTGTTCTGCTTATGGACGACATGGGCCAGCGCTTCGACTTCCTTGCGCTGCAAGCCAGTTTCCTGATGGAGGGTGAGGACCGCGGCGTCGGAGATGACCAGGTGGGTCTCGACGGGACGGCCATCCGGCCCGGCCGCTTGTTTCAAATGCTGCAGCAACCGTACGCCATACACGGCGCCGGTGGCGCCGGTGATGGCAATGACCAGCCGCTGCGGGCGATCAGCCATTATTGTCCAGCAGGGCCTTCAGTTCGCCGGATTCATACATCTCGGACATGATGTCGGAACCGCCGATGAACTCACCGCGCACATACAGCTGCGGAATGGTTGGCCAGTTCGAGTATTCCTTGATGCCCTGGCGCACTTCCGGATCATCCAGTACGTTCACGGTGGCGATGTTTTCAACGCCGCAGGCTTTCAGGATCTGGATGGCACGGCCGGAGAAGCCGCACTGTGGGAACTGGGCGGTGCCCTTCATGAACAGCACGACAGGGGTGTTGGTCACGGTTTCTTTGATCCAGGTTTGTACGTCGCTCATTGCATTCTCACTGCTAAGGATTGGAATCCGACCATTTTACCGCGAAACGGCGCCTTACCTGATGACGCAGGTCATGTCCTGGCGCCATCCAGCCGCAATTCAGCGTCACAATTCGGGGTCAGATACCGTCTTGGACGGCAAGCCTTTTTTCCATGTATTTCGGGTCAAAGGGCTTGCCTGACTTAACTACCCCGTAAATCAAGTGCACTAACTTGCGCATAATTGCGCCGGCGACGGCCATTTTGGAGAGGCCGTTGGCCTCTAAACGTTGGCCAAACTGCTTCAGGATAGGGTTGTGACGTTTTGCAACGAGGCTTGGCAGGAATAAAGCTGCTCGCAGGTGTTTGTTCCCCATACGAGTCATCATTGTCCGGCCTCGTATTGAGGTTCCGGATTGTCGTTGCCTGGGTGTGACCCCGATGAACGCTGCAAGCGCCTTCGCATTTCCGAAGCGCCGAACATCCCCCACGTGGCCTAAGACCTTTACCGCTGTCGTACGGCCTAGCCCGGGAATGCTTTCAATGAGCTCTGCATCCTGTTTAAGCCCTGGATGGCGGTCAATGTGATCGTCGATATCCCGTGCTATTTGCGCAATTTGCGCATCCAGCCATTTGATATGAGCCTGGACATGAGGGATAACATCCTGTTGTTTGGCTGTTTCATGCGCTTCTAAACGATTCAACTCCTGCTGGCGCATATCTTGAAGTGCAGTCAGCCTGTTGCCCCAGGCCCGTAACTGGCGCTGTTCACGTGATGGCGCATCCCAAGATGGCGGCGCCATCGCTGCACAGTAGCGAGCAATTAATCCAGCATCAACTTGGTCGTTCTTGTTGCGGATATTCTCGCTGCTGCCAAAACTTTTGATGCAGTTCGGATTGACCAAGCTGACTTTAATCCCTTTGTCAAACCAATACAGGGCGATAGGTTCGCTATAGACGCCTGTCGACTCAAGGCAAAT
This sequence comes from Pseudoduganella sp. S-14, assembly GCF_049913285.1. Lineage (GTDB taxonomy): Bacteria > Pseudomonadota > Gammaproteobacteria > Burkholderiales > Burkholderiaceae_D > Rugamonas. The sequence goes on along the minus strand of NZ_CP183991.1, from coordinate 213,903 downwards.
ATGGGTTTCCAGCAGAGAAATCTTCTGCTTGTTCAGCCAGACTTCCAGCTCTGCGAATCCTTCTTGGGAGTTCGGAACTGCTTTCGCCTTGACTTTGCCATCAACTAGCAAGGCTACATCCAACTTACGCTTGCTGACATCAATCCCTACGACCGGCGTATTCATCTCGTCCACCTTTCTCGTATGCAGGCTTACCCAAGGGGCGACCTAAGATACCGTCCGGCGTCCAGATGAACAAGTGGGCAAGGTCACCTATCTGACCCACAAGCTCAATGGCTTCCACTCTGTTCGGTGAGACCTTGCCCCGCCGCCTTCAGAATCCTAATATCTTCTTCCAAAGGTGCAGATTCAATATACGAGGTCTGTCATTCGGACAGACAGCGCTACCCTTTGATCAATATCAATACGCGAAAGGTAGCGAAATCGCGTATTGAGCAAGATCAAATGATTGCGTTAGCTGTCCAAAAGACAGACCTGACCCCGACTTTTGCGACTTTTGTTTAGCTGCGCAGCTTGGCGAAGGCGGCGGCCATCGAGCTTTGCTGGGCTGGCTCGCGCGATTGCTGCTTTTGCTGCTGGCCCATGGCGCGGCGGTCGTTGCGGTCGCTACGCTGCTCTGGGCGGGAGCCGGCGACGGGCGCGCTGTCGGACAGGCGCATGGTCAGGGCGATGCGCTTGCGCTTCACGTCCACCTCCAGCACCTTGACCTTCACCACCTGGCCGGCTTTCACCACCGTGTGGGGGTCTTTGACGAAGGTGTTCGACAGGGCGGAAATGTGAACCAGGCCGTCCTGGTGCACACCGATATCGACGAAGGCGCCGAAGGCGGCCACGTTGGTCACCACGCCTTCCAGGATCATGTCCGGACGCAGGTCGCTGATTTCTTCCACGCCTTCCTTGAAAGTGGCGGTGGTGAATTCAGGGCGCGGGTCGCGGCCCGGCTTTTCCAGCTCCTTGATGATGTCGGTCACGGTCGGCACGCCGAACTTGTCGTCGGCGTATTTGGCCGGGGACAGTGCTTTCAGCAACTTGCTTTCGCCGATCACGCCGCGCACGTCTTTCTGGATGTCGGCCAGGATCTTCTCGACCACCGGGTATGACTCAGGGTGCACCGCCGACGCGTCCAGCGGGTTCTCGCCGCCCATCACGCGCAGGAAGCCGGCTGCCTGCTCGAAGGTCTTGTCGCCCAGGCGCGGCACGTTCTTTAGCGCTGCACGGGAGGCGAAAGCGCCCTTCATGTCGCGGTAGCTGACGATGCTCTGCGCTACGCTGGCGGACAGGCCGGAAACGCGTGCCAGCAGCGGCGCCGAGGCGGTGTTTACGTCGACGCCCACGGCATTCACGCAGTCCTCTACAACTGCGTCCAGCGATCGCGCCAATTGGCTCTGCGATACGTCGTGCTGGTACTGGCCCACGCCGATCGATTTCGGGTCGATCTTCACCAGCTCGGCCAACGGGTCTTGCAGGCGGCGTGCGATCGAGACGGCGCCGCGCAGCGATACGTCCAGCTCCGGCAGTTCGCGCGAGGCGTATTCGGAGGCCGAGTACACCGATGCGCCGGCTTCGGAGACCACGATCTTGGTCAGCTTCAGTTCAGGACATTGCTTGATCAGGTCTTGCGCCAGCTTGTCGGTTTCGCGCGAGGCGGTGCCGTTGCCAATCGAGACCAATTGCACGCCGTGCTTGGCGGCCAGCTGCGACAGGGCGTGCAGCGAGCCGTGCCAGTCGTTGTGCGGCTGATGTGGATAAATGGTGGCAGTATCCACAACCTTGCCGGTGGCGTCGACCACGGCGACTTTTACCCCGGTGCGCAGGCCTGGGTCCAGGCCCATGGTGGCGCGTGGGCCGGCCGGCGCTGCCAGCAATAAAGCTTTCAAATTGGTAGCAAAAACGTTGATGGCGTCCAGTTCGGCCTTTTCGCGCAGGGCGCCCATCAGTTCGGTTTCCAGGTGCATGAAGGATTTCACGCGCCAGGTCCAGCGCACGGTGTCGGCCAGCCATTTGTCGGCCGGGCGGCCGGCTTGCCTGATGCCGAAACGGGCCGAAATGCGGCTTTCGCAGGGGTTATGCGGCGCGTCCCACTTCGGTTTTTCCTCTTCCGAATCCAGGCGCAGGGTGACGTCCAGCATGCCTTCCCGGCGTCCGCGCAACAGTGCCAGGGCGCGGTGCGACGGTACGGCGGCCAGCGGCTCGGAATAATCGAAGTAATCGGCGAACTTTTCGCCCTCTTCTTGCTTTCCCTCAACAACTTTCGATTCAACTACGCCATGCTCTTGGACATATTCGCGCAGCGATTGCAGCAGCGTGGCGTCTTCCGCGAAGCGTTCCATCAGGATCTGGCGGGCGCCATCCAGGGCGGCCTTGGCGTCGGCGACACCGGGGTTCTTGCCGTCGGTGGTCTCGAAGGCTTCGCGCAGGTAGCCGGCGGCCTGTTCCTCAGGATTCAGGGTCGGGTCGGCCAGCAGGGCGTCGGCCAGCGGGGCCAGGCCGGCTTCGATGGCGATCTGGGCCTTGGTGCGGCGTTTTTGCTTGTAGGGGAGGTAAAGGTCTTCCAGCCGGGTCTTGTCCTCTGCGTGCATGACCGCATCTAGCAGCTCCGGCGTCATCTTGCCTTGCTCGGTAATCGAGTTGACGATCGCTTCACGGCGTTCTTCCAGCTCGCGCAGGTAGCGCAGGCGCTCTTCGAGATTGCGCAGCTGGGTGTCGTCCAGGCCGCCGGTCGCTTCCTTGCGGTAGCGGGCGATAAACGGGACGGTGGCGCCTTCGTCCAGCAGGGCGATGGCGGCGGCGACCTGGGCCGGCTTGGCGGCCAGTTCGAGGGCAAGGCGTTGTTCGATAGAAGGCAGCATGACGGTATTCCAAACTGTGAAGGCCGAAATCATACAACACGGCCCGCGAATCGATTATTATTAATTAGTCAATGTTGTCCGTCTAACTTGTAGTTGCACTAAGTTAGGATTTTCACAAACACGAAAACGTGGAAGGCGGATAATATTGCATGTTGCTGTTTTTGAACCGCTGATTTAAAAGAATGCGCCCAATGGATATTACCCGCGACGAAGCCCGCGAAACTCCAGTCGCACCGGCTCCCGCACCAGCTGCTCCGCCCAACCAGCTTCCCTATGCTGTGGCGACCTGGTTGCAGAGGGTGGATGCAGCCGCGCATCCCAAGCCAAAACTGGCCCCGGTCGAAATCGACCCAAAACAGACCAACTACAAACTGATTTATGTGCTGGCGCCGACCAGCGGCGGGCGCCATGTCGCGCTCTGCCTGTACAAGGCGCGCCTGAAACCGAACGGGGACGTGGCTGCGGCCACCCCGGTCAGCGAAGTGTTTTCCCTGCTCTCCGCTCCGCCGGCTTTCCTGGCGCCGGGCGATGAAGACCTGGTCCGCTTCTTCGTGGCCATGCGCAGCGGGCCCAATTCCCAGACCGGCAGCGCGACCGAGCCGCGCGGCAAGATCGGCGCGGCCCTGCTGCAAATGTTGTCCGAGCAGGACAAGCTGCTGTGGGCGAACTCCTGGTCCGACGTCGGCAACGGCCTGGTGTATCCGATGAAGGCCGGCGACAAGCGCAATGCCAGCCTGGCCTGGCGCGAGGAAGGCAAGGGCCTGCGCCTTGGCTGGCAGGTCGACGTGCAGGAAGGGGCCCGGCACCATGGCGCCGACCAGATCGACTACATGCTGCCGACCGAACCGCCGTGGTATATCGACAACCTGTCGACCGGCGTGCTGCAACTGAACCAGGGTGGCACCACCATTCCGCTGGCTGACCTGCAGGCCTTGGTGGCGCAGGCGCCGCTGCTGATGCCGAACGATAAGATGCGGGTATCGCAGCTGTTGCTGGCGCACGGATTGCAGCAATTGATGCCGTTGCCACAGCCGCTGCCCCAGCGCGTGCGTACCGACGTCAAGCCGCGACCTATCCTGGTGCTCGATTCGGCGCAACTGGCCGACGGCACCCTGCAGCGCTGGAACGACTATGCCGTGCTGTCCTATGACTACGATGGCGAACGCGTTTCCTTCGACCCGTCGCAGCGCGTGGTGCGCCAGCGCGGCGAAGTGACCGAAATCATCCAGCGTGACGAGGCTGCCGAGGCGGCCGCGCTGGAAACCCTGACCCAGCTGGGCTTCAAGAAACCGACCGCACTGCCGCTGTCCAGCGTGCGCGGCGGCCTGTTGCTGGCCAACCAGGCCGACTGGATCCGCTTCGCCGAGACCGGCATCGATGAATTGCTGGCTGCCGGCTGGCGCGTCGAGAAATCGCCGAAGTACCGCTACGACATGGTGGCGGTCGACGACTGGTACGCCGAGGTTGAGGAAGAAACCACCGAGAATGGCAATGCCTGGTTCGACCTGGAACTCGGCATCACCGTCAACGGCGAACGTGTGCCGCTGCTGCCGGTGCTGGTGCAGATGATCCGCAATTTCCCGAACGACTTCGGCCCGAAAGCGCTGGCCGTGCATGGCGATTCGGACCAGATGCTGGCTGCGCTGCCGGACGGCACACGCGTGGCCCTGCCATGGAATCGCTTGCGCCCGATCCTGGCGACGATCGGCGAACTCTACTTCAGCGAAAAGATCCGCCATTCGGTGCGCATGTCTTCGCTGGACGCGGCACGCCTGGACGAGCTGGCGCGCAATGTCGACTTCCAGTGGACCGGCGGCGAAGAGTTGCGTGAAATGGGCCGCAAGCTCAACCAGTTCTCCTCGGTCAAGCGCGTGCCGACCCCAGCCGGCCTGCAAGCGACCCTGCGCGATTACCAGACCGATGGCTTGAGCTGGATGCAGTTCCTGCGCGAATACAATTTCGGCGGCATCCTGGCCGACGATATGGGCCTGGGCAAGACGGTGCAGACCATCGCCCATATTTTGGTGGAGAAGGAGGCTGGACGCCTGGATCATCCGGCCCTGGTCATCGCGCCAACTAGCCTGATGAACAACTGGCAGGATGAAACCGCCCGCTTTGCGCCTGGCCTGAAAGTGCTGCTGTTGCAGGGCAAGGACCGCGCCGAGCTGTTCGACGAAATCCCGAAAGTCGACCTGGTGCTGACTACCTACGCCCTGCTGCCGCGCGACGAAGAAAAGCTGCGCGAGCATGATTTCCACCTGGTGATCCTGGACGAATCACACTACATCAAGAACACCCGATCCAAGGCCGCCCAGAGCGCGGGCCTGCTGCGTGCGCGCCACCGCCTGTGCCTGTCGGGCACGCCGCTGGAAAACCATCTGGGCGAGCTGTGGTCGCAATTCCACTTCCTGCTGCCGGGCCTGCTTGGTGACGAGAAGACCTTCAACAGCCATTTCCGTCACCCGATCGAGCGCCAGGACGACCCGCAGCGCCGCCAGTTGCTGAATCGCCGCATCAAGCCTTTCCTGCTGCGCCGTACCAAGGACGGCGTGGCCAAGGAACTGCCGCCGAAGACCGAGATGGTGCGCAAGGTCGAGCTCAGCGGTGCGCAGCGCGACCTGTACGAAACCGTGCGCCTGGCCATGGACCAGAAAGTGCGCGAGGAGATCGATCGCAAGGGCGTGGCGCGCTCGCAGATCGTGATCCTGGAAGCGCTGCTCAAGCTGCGCCAGGTCTGCTGCGACCCGCGCCTGGTGAAGTCCACCAAGAAAGCAGCCACCGCCGGTTCGGCCAAGCTGATCGACCTGATGCAGATGGTGGAAGACCTGCTGGAAGAGAAGCGCAAGATCCTGGTATTCTCGCAATTCACCTCGATGCTGGAACTGATCGAGGAAGAGCTGGAAGCGCGCGATATCCCATACGCCCTCCTGACCGGCGAAACGCGCGACCGCGGCGCCCAAGTGGCGGCCTTCCAGCAAGGCGCGGTGCCGATCTTCCTGATTTCTCTGAAGGCCGGCGGCGTGGGACTGAACCTGACTGCAGCCGACACCGTGATCCACTATGATCCATGGTGGAATCCTGCCGCCGAAAACCAGGCCACCGACCGCGCCTGGCGTATCGGCCAGGACAAGCCGGTGTTCGTGTATAAGCTGATTGCCAAGGGCACGCTGGAAGAAAAGATCCAGCTGCTGCAGCAGAAGAAGTCGGACCTGGCGCAATCCGTGCTGGCCGAAGGCGAATCGCAGAAGATGGCCTTGACCCAGGAAGACTTGCAACAGATCTTCGCCCCGCTACAGGATTGATCCCATGCTGAGTGCTGAACACTATCGCCAGATCCTCGACCACAGCAGCGACGTACACTGGATGCTGGACTGCGATAGTGGTCAGCTGCTGTACGTCAGCCCTTCTGCGGAAAAGCTGTTTGGCTACATGCCGGACCGCGCTCAGCAGGTTGCGGCCGACTTGATGGGCGAACTGCCGGAACGGCTGGAAGCCTACACCTCCGGCGATACCACACGCCGCCATACCGTGCGCGATGCGGAAATGACGGGCCGCGATGGCGTGAAGATCCCGGTCGAAATCGAATCGACCCTGGTGCCCGACGTCGAAAGCGGCGTGTTGCGCCTGGTCGGCACGGTGCGCGATATCCGTGATCGCATCGAGCGTGAGAAGCAGCAAAAGAAATTCGCGTCGATGGTGTCGCATGAATTCCGCACGCCGCTCTCCACCATCGACGGTGCGATCCAGCGCCTGGAAATGACTTCGGCCAATGCTGATGAAAACACCAAGAAGCGCTACCGCAAGATACAGACGTCGGTTGACCGCCTGTTAGAGTTGATCAACGAATACCTGAGCCCTGAGCGCATGGCCAGCATTGGCCGCAAGCGCCAGGCCGACGAAATCTCGCCGGAAGCCTTGCTGGAAACGGCGGCCGAAGCCGCGCGCCAGCGTCGCGGCGACATCACGGTACGTGCAGAAGGCTTGCCGCAATGGATGCGTTGCGATCCGCAGGGCATGCGTTTGTGTCTCGACATACTTTTAGATAACGCCCTCAAGTACACTAATGACAACGTTGCGATAGAATTGCAGGGTAGGAAAGCCAGCGAAGGCGGGGTTGAACTCCTCGTCATCGACCACGGCGCTCCCGTTCCGGATGATGAGCTAGGCAAACTCTTCGACAAGGGTTACCGAGGCAAGGCTGCCGCAGGGCATGCCGGTTCCGGCCTCGGCCTGTATATGGCCAGGAATGTTGTTGAGGTCCACGGCGGCACACTGTCTGTGGAAAATTTGCCTGAAAGCGGCAAGAAATTTCGGATTTGGCTCCCGGTCGCTGCTTAAGGCTTGCGCAGCCCGTGACCAACCGTGATAATTCTTCGACGCAAGCCCTAAACCCCGGCTCGCGACTGAATGGAAAATGGCGCATCAATGACGCAAATACTCATCGTGGAAGACAACCTGGAATACGCCGAAGAGATGGCGGATTTCCTGGCTGAACTTGGCCATGTAGTTCACACCACCAATAACGCCCAGGAAATGTGGTCCGCCCTCAGCCAGGGCACCGTGGGCGTTGTCGTGCTCGACCTGGGCTTGCCGGATGAGGATGGCTTCAATGTCATCCCGCGCATGCGCCAGCTGTACCCGCAGATCGGCCTGCTCGTGCTGACCGGCCGCGTGGCTTTCGACTCCCGCATCATGGGACTGCGCCTGGGCGCCGACCATTACCTGACCAAGCCGATCAAGTTCCCGGAACTGGCCGCCCATATCGAGGCGCTGGACCGCCGCGTCGGCCCGCAGGAAGCGATTCCTGTGCCGAGCAAGTGGACCTTGAAGGTCTCGGCCCGCCAGCTCGAACTGCAGGGCCAGGCTATTACCCTGACCGAGAAAGAGTGCAATTTCCTGCACTTGTTGACGATCAACACCCGTCCGGTGCCGCGCCAGGTGATCGTGGCCGGCATTGGCGGCGACGATCCGGATGCCGGCCGCCGCGTCGACATGCTGGTGTATCGTTTACGCAAAAAGGCACGCAGCGGCCTGGGCCAGGATTTGCCCCTGCGTTCGGCCTATGGCGAGGGTTATAGCCTGTCCGCCAGCTTCAATTTGTCTTAATAGGGACAGAGTCGAGCGAATTGGGTAGAATCGGGGTTTCCCGATCCTACCCTTTTTGCTTTATATGGCCCGATTGCCTCGCCTCGTCGTTCCCAACCAGCCTCATTACATCATCCAGCGCGGCCTGAATGGCCAGGAAGTATTCGTGGATGCTGAAGATTTCAGCAGTTTCATCGCGTGGATGCGCGCCGCCGCCCGCCAATACAAGGTGGCGGTGCATGCCTACACCCTTTTGCCGGGCGAATTGCATCTGCTAGCGTCCCCTTCCGACGAAGAAGGTCTGGGCAGCATGATGCAATGGGTCGGGCGGCACTATGTCCCTTATTTCAATCAGAAGTACTCTCGCGCCGGGACTTTGTGGCAGGGCCGCTATAAAACCTCGGTCATCGAGGCCGAGCGCTATTTCCTTTCTTGCTCTAAATATATCGAATTCGCTGCTGTGCGGGCGCGCCTGGCCGAGGGGCCGGAGCATTACCAGTGGTCGAGCTATCCGCACCATGCCGGCATTCGCCAGGATGGGGCGGTGAGCGATCATCCGATCTACTGGGCTCTGGGCAATACGCCGTTCCAGCGCGAGGCCGCCTATATAGAGCTGACGGCGCAGGGCCTGGCGGGGGTGGACCAGCGCGCAATCGAGGGTGCTGCGCTGAAGGGCTGGCCTTTGGGGAGCGACAAATGGAAGGCAGAGCTGGAGCGGCGCATGAAACGGCAGGTATTGCCGGCCAAGCGCGGGCGGCCAGCGAAAACCGGTAAACCGATGCCTGACCCACAGGGTCAGACACCTTAAGACGCGGCAGACACCGGTTCACCCGGGTTTGGCTGCCACTCTGTCCCTAATTTAATTTTCAAGCGACTGCCGCTGATTTAATTCGACTCCGACCCTATTTGTTTTTCTTGCGCGATTTTGTGCACTGCATTACTCTGGATTTTCGTGACCAAAAATTCAGCGGAGAATCGCATGCAAGCGCAAGGTTTGTACAACCCAGCCAACGAACATGACGCCTGTGGCGTCGGTTTCGTCGCCCACATCAAAGGCAACAAGAGCCACTCGATCGTCGAACAGGGTCTGCTGATCCTGAAGAACCTGGACCACAGGGGCGCGGTCGGAGCGGACAAGCTGATGGGCGACGGCGCCGGCATCCTGATCCAGATTCCGGACCAGTTCTACCGCGACGAAATGGCCAAGCAGGGTGTCGAACTGCCGCCGCCAGGCGAATACGGCGTCGGCATGGTGTTCCTGCCGAAGGAAAACGCTTCCCGCATCGCTTGCGAACAGGAAATTGAACGCGCTGTGCGTATCGAAGGTCAGGTCGTGCTGGGCTGGCGTAACGTGCCGATCGACTCGGAAATGCCGATGTCGCCGCGCGTGCGCGAAAAGGAACCGGTCATCCGCCAGATCTTCATCGGCCGCGGCCAGGACGTGATGGTGACCGACGCGCTCGAGCGCAAGCTGTACGTGATCCGCAAATCGTCCGGCCACGCGATCCAGGCGCTGAAACTGATCCACGGCAAGGAATTCTTCGTACCGTCCATGTCGGCTCGTACCGTCGTGTACAAAGGCCTGCTGCTGGCCGACCAGGTGGGCGTGTACTACAAGGACTTGCAGGATCCGCGCTGCATCTCCGCGCTGGCGCTGGTGCACCAGCGTTTCTCGACCAATACCTTCCCTGAATGGCCGCTGGCCCACCCATACCGCCTGATTGCGCACAACGGCGAGATCAACACCGTGAAGGGTAACTTCAACTGGATGCGCGCCCGCGAAGGCGTGATGAAGTCCGCCGTGCTGGGCGACGACCTGCAGAAGCTGTTCCCGCTGATCTACGAAGGCCAGTCCGACACCGCCTGCTTCGACAACGCGCTGGAACTGCTGCTGATGGCTGGCTACCCGCTGGCGCAGGCGATGATGATGATGATTCCGGAAGCGTGGGAAAACCACACGCTGATGGACGACAACCGCAAGGCCTTCTACGAATATTACGCATCGATGATGGAACCATGGGACGGCCCGGCCGCCATGGCCTTCACCGACGGCCGCTACATCGGCGGCACCCTGGACCGCAATGGCCTGCGTCCTGCCCGCTACATCGTGACCGACGACGACCTGGTGGTGATGGCGTCCGAATCGGGCGTGCTGCCAATCCCGGAATCGAAGATCATCCAGAAATGGCGCCTGCAGCCGGGCAAGATGTTCCTGATCGACCTGGAAGCCGGCCGGATCATCGACGACAAGGAACTGAAAGATACCTACGCCAACGCCAAGCCATACAAGGCATGGATCAACGCCGTGCGCATCAAGCTGGGCGAGCTGAAAATGAGCGAGAGCCAGACCGCGGCCAATGTGGCCAAGTACGGTCCGGCCGGCGGCGAAAAGCAGGCCGCCTCGCTGCTGGACCGTCAGCAGGTGTTCGGCTATACCCAGGAAGACATGCGCTTCATCCTGGCGCCAATGGCGATCAATGGCGAAGAAGCTGTCGGCTCGATGGGTAACGACTCCCCGCTGGCCGTCACGTCCAACAAGCTGAAGCCGCTGTACAACTACTTCAAGCAGCTGTTCGCGCAAGTGACCAACCCGCCGATCGACCCGATCCGCGAGGCGATGGTGATGTCGCTGGTGTCCTTCATCGGCCCGAAACCGAACCTGCTCGATACCAACAACGTCAACCCGCCAATGCGCCTTGAAGTGTCGCAGCCAGTACTGGGCTTCGACGACATCGCGCGCCTGCGCACCATCAGCCAGCACACCGGCGGCAAATTCAAGTCCTATGAGCTGAGCATCTGCTATCCGCTGGCCTGGGGCAAGGAAGGCGTGGAAGCGTCGCTGGCATCGCTGTGCGCAGAAGCTGTGGACGCGGTGAAGTCCGGCCACAACATCCTGATCATTTCCGACCGCTCCGTCGGCCCTGACCGAGTGGCGATCCCAGCCCTGCTGGCCACCTCCACCATCCACCTGCACCTGGTGAGCAAAGGCCTGCGTGCCTCCACCGGCCTGGTGGTGGAAACCGGCTCGGCCCGCGAAACCCACCACTTCGCCCTGCTGGCCGGCTACGGCGCAGAAGCGGTTCACCCTTACCTGGCGATGGAATCGCTGGCTGAACTGGCCCACTCGCTGCCGGGCGACCTGACACCGGAAACCGCCATCTACAACTACACCAAGGCTGTCGGCAAAGGCTTGATGAAGGTGATGTCGAAGATGGGCATCTCCACCTACATGTCCTACTGCGGAGCGCAGATCTTCGAAGCCGTTGGCCTGAACCGCCAGCTGGTCGACAAGTACTTCCGCGGCACCCAGTCGAACGTGGAAGGCATTGGCCTGTTCGAGGTGGCCGAGGAAGGCCTGCGCCTGCACAAACTGGCCTTCGGCAACGACCCGGTGCTGGCTGACGCGCTGGACGCCGGCGGCGAATACGCCTACCGCGTGCGCGGCGAAGACCACCTGTGGACGCCGGACGCCATCGCCAAACTGCAGCACTCGACCCGCTCGAACAACTACTCGACCTATAAAGAGTACGCGCAACTGATCAACGACCAGACCAAGCGCCACCTGACCCTGCGTGGCCTGTTCGAATTCAAGATCGACCCGGCCAAGGCGATTCCGCTGGACGAAGTGGAACCGGCCAAGGAAATTGTTAAGCGCTTCGCCACCGGCGCCATGTCGCTCGGTTCGATCTCGACCGAAGCCCACGCCACCCTGGCCATCGCCATGAACCGCATCGGCGGCAAGTCCAACACCGGTGAAGGCGGCGAAGATCCACGCCGTTACAGCAATGAGCTGAAAGGCATCCCGATCAAGGTCGGTGCGACGCTGGCTTCCGAGCTGGGCAAGGACCAGGTTGAAGCGGATATCCCGCTGCAGGAAGGCGACTCGCTGCGTTCGCGCATCAAGCAGGTGGCATCTGGCCGCTTCGGCGTGACCGCGGAGTACCTGAACTCCGCAGACCAGATCCAGATCAAGATGGCGCAGGGCGCCAAGCCGGGCGAAGGCGGTCAACTGCCGGGCCACAAGGTGTCCGAATACATTGCGCAGCTGCGCTTCTCGGTACCGGGCGTGGGCCTGATCTCGCCGCCGCCGCACCACGACATCTACTCGATCGAGGATTTGGCGCAGCTGATCCACGACCTGAAGAACGCCAACCCACGCGCTTCGATCTCGGTCAAGCTGGTGTCGGAAGTCGGTATCGGCACCGTGGCAGCCGGCGTGTCGAAAGCCAAGGCTGACCACATCGTGGTGGCTGGCCATGACGGCGGCACCGGCGCATCGCCGCTGTCCTCCGTTAAGCATGCCGGTACGCCATGGGAGCTGGGCCTGTCCGAAACCCAGCAGACGCTGGTGCTGAACGGCCTGCGCAGCCGCGTGCGCGTCCAGGCCGACGGCCAGATGCGTACCGGCCGCGACGTGGTGATCGCTGCCCTGCTGGGCGCCGACGAAGTCGGTTTCGCCACCGCGCCGCTGGTGGTGGAAGGCTGCATCATGATGCGCAAGTGCCACCTGAACACCTGCCCGGTCGGCGTTGCGACGCAAGATCCGGAACTGCGCAAGAAGTTCCAGGGCAAGCCTGAGCACGTGGTGAACTACTTCTTCTTCGTCGCCGAGGAAGCGCGCCAGCTGATGGCGCAACTGGGCATCCGCACCTTCGAAGAACTGATTGGCCGCGCCGACTTGCTGGACAAGTCGAAAGCCATCACCCACTGGAAGGCGCAGGGTCTTGACTTCAGCAACGTGTTCTACCAGCCGAAGGTGGACGACGGCATGTCGATTTATCACAGCGAAGAACAGGACCACGGCCTGGACAAGGCGCTGGACCTGAAGCTGATCGCACAAGCCAAGCCAGCACTGGAAAAAGGCGAGCGCGTGTCCTTCATCTCGCCGGTGAAAAACGTCAACCGCACCGTCGGCACCATGCTGTCGGGCGAAGTGGCCCTGAAATACGGCCACGCCGGCCTGCCGGACGACACCATCCACATCCAGCTGCAAGGCACCGCAGGCCAGTCGGCTGCGGCCTTCCTGGCAGCGGGCATCACCATCGACCTGGTGGGTGAAGGCAACGATTACGTGGGCAAGGGCCTGTCGGGCGGCCGCATTATCGTGCGTCCGAATACCGAGTTCCGTGGCTGGGCTGTGAACAACATTATTGTTGGCAACACCGTCATGTACGGCGCCGTTGCCGGGGAAGCCTTCATCAACGGCGTAGCCGGCGAGCGTTTCGCCGTTCGTAACTCCGGCGCCACCGCGATTGTGGAAGGCCTGGGCGACCACGGTTGCGAATACATGACCGGCGGTACCGTGGTCGTGCTGGGCGCCACCGGCCGCAACTTCGCCGCGGGCATGTCGGGCGGTATCGCCTACGTGTACGACCCGGACGGCGAGTTCCATAGCAAGTGTAATATGTCGATGGTGAGCCTGGAAGAAGTGAAGGCGGCAGCCGACCAGCTGGTCGACAAAGCCACCTGGCACAGCCAGCATCGCAATGGCGAACCGGAGGCCGATGAAACCATCCTCAAACGCTTGATTGAGCGCCACTTCAAACACACCGGCAGCACGCGCGCGCGCCTGTTGCTCGACAACTGGAATGAGAGCCGTTCCAAGTTCGTCAAAGTGTTCCCGAGCGAGTACAAACGCGCCCTGGTAGAAATGGCAGACAACGCCGCGATCGAAGCGGAAACTCAAGCAATCGCAGCGTAAGAGAGGATCAGAAAAATGGGTAAGATCACCGGTTTCATGGAATTCCAGCGCCAGGAAGAAGGCTACCTGGCACCCGAGGCTCGCCTCAAGAACTACAAAGAATTCGTCATCCACCTGACCAACGACCAGGCCAAGGTGCAGGGCGCGCGCTGCATGGATTGCGGCATCCCGTTCTGCAACTCGGGCTGCCCGGTCAACAACATCATCCCGGACTGGAATGACCTGGTTTATCGCGGCCACTACCGCGAAGCGCTGAACACGCTGCACTCGACCAACAACTTCCCGGAGTTCACGGGCCGTATCTGTCCGGCGCCGTGCGAGAGCGCCTGTACCCTGGGCATTCACGAGCTGCCGGTCGGCATCAAGTCGATCGAGCACAAGATCATCGACGAAGGCTGGGAGCACGGCTGGGTCGTGCCGCAGCCGGCCGAAGTCAAGACCGGCAAGAAGGTTGCCGTGGTCGGCTCGGGTCCTGCGGGCCTGGCTGCTGCGCAGCAGCTGGCGCGCGCCGGCCATGACGTGACCGTGTTCGAGAAGGCCGACCGTATCGGCGGCCTGCTGCGCTACGGCATCCCTGACTTCAAGATGGAGAAGCACCACATCGACCGCCGCGTCGAGCAAATGGAAGCAGAAGGCGTAAAGTTCCGCACCTCCGTCCTGATCGGCAAGGACTTCCCTGCCGCCGTGGCCAACAGCGCCAAGGAAACCATCTTCCCTGAAGACCTGGAAAAGGATTTCGACGCCGTGGTGATGGCCGGCGGCGCCGAAGCCCCGCGCGACTTGCCAGTGCCAGGCCGCGAACTGAAAGGCGTCCACTTCGCGATGGACTTCCTGCCGCAGCAGAACAAGGTCAATGCCGGCGACAAGGTCAAGGACCAGATCAAGGCCACCGGCAAGCACGTGGTCGTGATCGGCGGCGGCGATACCGGTTCCGACTGCGTCGGCACCTCGAACCGCCACGGCGCTGCCAGCGTCACCCAGTTCGAACTGATGCCGATGCCGCCGGAGCAGGAAAACAAGCCGCTGGTATGGCCGTACTGGCCGACCAAGCTGCGCACCTCCTCTTCGCACGAAGAAGGCTGCGAACGTGACTGGGCCGTCGCCACCAAGCGCCTTGAAGGGAAGAACGGCAAGGTTGAAAAGCTGATCGCCTGCCGCGTCGAATGGAAAGACGGCAAGATGACCGAAGTGCCGAACTCGGAATTCGAAATGAAGGCCGACCTGGTGCTGCTGGCCATGGGCTTCGTCTCGCCGGTGCAGCAGGTGCTGGACGCTTTCGGTGTCGACAAGGACGCACGCGGCAACGCCCGCGCTGCAACTGAAGGCGACAACAGCTACAAGACCAGCAAGCCCGGCGTGTTCGCAGCAGGCGACATGCGCCGCGGCCAGTCGCTGGTGGTATGGGCGATCCGCGAAGGCCGTCAGTGCGCCCGCGCTGTCGACGAGTACCTGATGGGCAGTTCCGTCCTGCCGCGTTAATCCCGCCTCACGTCAAGCGCACAGCCCTGTGCGCTTGACGATGTTTTCCATGAGCGTAGACCGGCACCACGCATTGATTGTGAAGGTGTTTGGCGGGACCTAGCGGCTGCGTGGCAAATGGAACGAATAGTTCGCGCCCGCCAGCTCAAGCACGAGTTCAAGCTGTTCCCCCATGCGCTCGCGTGGTGGACCGGCCACGAAATCCAGGACTTTGGTGCCGCGGGCTACCGGCCCGTCCTGCAAGCAATGTTCCCAAATCTTGATCGGCTTATTCTGGCTGCTTCTGGCGCTCTTCACTAATCGAAGGCTGATGCTGACATGATGCATCAGCTCAAGTGGCGGCGACCGCTGCCCGATCGCCGGGCTGAAATGGATGGACCCACGCAGCGGCGAAAGGCCGGTAATTTCGAGAACGGGCCGTCCAGCTAACCATCGATTCCGAAACTGCATCCAGGTGAGCAGGATGAGACCCAGGCCAGCGATTGGGAACAGAAACGCTATCGCCGCCAGAGAAAGGCCGTTTGCGCGAATGTGTCCCAGCGCGATTGTGGCGAAAGGCCAGCTAAAGGAGTTCCAGGCCAGCGCAAAGACAAAAAGCAGCGCTGTGCCGTCTGCCCCTTTGATCAGCATTGGCCGCCCTTCCCGGAGCCGGTCAGCCATCGTCTTGTTGCGCCCGGGGCGCCACAGATTAAAGATGTAGCCCCAGGCCGCCAGCCCGAAGCCGTTGAACAGCAGCGCAAATGGCAGGCTCCAGACAGTTGTCTCCCAATCCAGCGTACGGTTGAAAACGGCGCGCTCGGGGCGGCTGGGATCTACCCAGATGTCGACCAGGGACTGTCGCTGCTGAGAATTCTTTAACTCATCGTACAACTTGTCCTGGGAGCCCCGGTGAAGTTCCGGGGTGTCATAGAAGCTGGCCTGTCCGCCAACGAATTGGCGGCCTTCGAAAGTGTAGCGGAAGGAGGCCTTGGTCCGATACGTCGCGATTCTTTTCCTGCTGAGATGCTCGACCCGTTCCAATGATTCGACCTGGGCCGGTACTGCCACGGAAGTGCGGGAACGCCACCAATTCTCTCCGTGTTCATAGAGCGGCTTCACGCCGGCAACAAAGCCGAGGAGCGGAAAAAGGATCGCGAAAGCCAACGCGACAAGAGTCAAAGGCAGCCTGTCCATTTCGAAAGTATAGCTGGAGCCACACTTTCGTAGTTGTCCAATGGAAATATTTTTGCGTAACTGGTGGTAATGTTATAGGATGTCTGATGACATGGATTATTTGAACAAGGTTGTCCCACATGTCAATTCCCTCAACAACTTTTCGGAGATATCTAGGCTATGAAGAAAAGCTTCATTTGCGGCGCCCTGATGTTGATCTATTCCGCCGGCTCATTCGCGGCCGACTGGCCCAGTGGCTATTCCAAATGCGCTGACCAGGACGGTACCTGCAAGGTCGGCACCAGCAGTCGACAGGTTTCCTATGGCATCAAGGACAAATGGGTCGTCAAGACGCTCGCTGGCGACATCCTGTGCGCTACCAGCACGTTTGGCAGCGATCCTTATCCAGGCGTGACCAAGAAGTGCGCCGTGGGGCCACTGTCCAGCACCACGCCAACGCCGACCCCGACGCCAACCCCGGACCCAACCCCTGCACCAGCGCCGGCAGCTAACGCCACCAAGGAAGCCGCACCTTCCACTGGTTGGGCAGGTCAAGGTGGCGGCACCACCGGCGGCGCCGCGGCACCGGCATCGGCCATCTACCTGGTCAATACTGGGTCGCAACTGGTCGCTGCCCTGAAAGCGCAAGGCAACAATCCGAAGATCATCAAGCTGCAGGGCACCATCAACATGGCCGCGGCCGACAATGGCGGTCCATTCACCAGCGCCACCGACGAAGGACTGCGCCTGCAGATCAAACCAGGCAGCAACACTACCCTGATCGGTGTCGGCAATGACGCTCGCCTGGTGAACGGCAACATCGTGCTGAACGGTGTGCAGAACGTCATTGTGCGCAACCTCACGATTCAGAACCCCTGCTCGCTCTACCCGGTCTGGGATCCGAACGACGGCAGCAGCGGCAACTGGAACTCGGAATACGATGGCATCACCATCTCGAACTCGCGCAACGTGTGGGTCGACCACAACGTCTTCACCGACGGCTCGATCACGGACGACAAGCTGCCAGTCGAAAACGGCAAGGTCAAGCAATGTCACGACGGCGCGCTGGATGTGAAGAACGGCTCAGACTACGTGACCGTGTCGAACAACCGCTTCGAGCTGCACCAGAAGAACAACTTGATCGGTTCTTCTGACAGCAAGACCACTGACGACGGCCACTTGACCGTAACCTTTCACAATAACCACTTCCTGAATGTTGCGGAACGTGGACCTCGCGTACGGTTCGGCAAGGTACACCTGTATAACAATTACTTCGAGGGCTCCCGTTCGCACCCGGTCTACCCGAACCACTACAGCATCGGTGTCGCCTACAAGGCCAAGATTATTTCGCAGAACAACGCGTTTGACATCGCCGGCGCCACGAGCTGCCCGCAAGTCGTGACCAACCCTGGCTCCTCCAGCAAGACTGGCGCGATCACGGATGCCGGTTCGCTGTTGAACGGCGCAGCACTCAACCTCTCGACCAAATGCAGCTTCAGCAACCAGGTCGGCTGGAGTGTGCCGTATTCGGTCTCTCCATTGGCCGCGTCGGCCGTTAAGGCATCGGTCTTAAGTAATGCAGGCACTGGCAAGATCACGGTGAACTGATCTTCGCACCCGTCAAGCGTACAGCCCAGTGCGCTTGACGATCTGCCTCATGAGCGTAAACTCGGTGCATGCATTTCAAAGCGAGGCAGCTGATGAATGGCGATCCCACGCGTAAGCCGAATGGTGACGTTGAAAACCGAGCGGTGCGGCTCGAAGTTTTCACTGAAAACCAGTCAGAAATGTTAAGCCAGCTCAGGGACGATGCACGAGAGAACTTTCGCGACTTTCGGGCGGAGGCAAGGGAGAATTTCCGCGATGTTCGGGCGGAGATTCGCGGTGTTCGCGTCGAAATTCGCATCCTCACAGGCATGCTATATACCGTCGTGCTGGGGGTGGTCGCAATCCTGGCTAAGGTCTATGGCGCATAACTTCGCTTGACGGCTAACCAGGACCAGGTGACGCCTGCTTGGCAATTAGTGGCTGTATTGACGGCATGCGGGCAATCAGCGTCATCTCAAGGCCGAACGACTTTGCCAATTCGATAGTTTCATTGGCAGAAATCTCGAAAACTCGCCGATTAGCAGGAGCTAGGCCGTGCCTGATCGACATGACGAGGACCGCGGCAGATTTGAGTAAGGGCACAATGTTGGACATTGCCAGCCTTCTGCCAGATTGATATAGCCGGCAATGGCCTCGTCATATGCGGCCTGTTCGCTCGCCGGTCGCCCGGCCTTGGCCAGCTTGAGCTGAACGATGGTCGAGTTGGCGACTTCTTCGCGGATGTTGCGGGCCTGGTAGAAGGACCAGTGATCCACCTTATTGGCCTGGGCTTGTTGCATGGCCTGGTTGATGTTGTCGTCCTTGACCTTGCAGATGCCCATGAAGGTGGCAAGAATCGCCACCACCACCGCTACGCGCATGCTGAGGGAATTGTCGTCGTCTTTTTCGGCCATGATGTACTGCCTTGGTTCCCTATCAGGTTAGCGACGGGTGTCGTTATCGCGACAGCTCAAAGTTGCGTATCGTCCTTTGCGCAGCGCCGTCTTGTTTCGCACGCCGCGCAACCCTTCCTTGACGCTTACGTTGTCATCAATTGAGCACATGTTAGCTTTGGCGAATTTTTCCAGGTTGTGTGAGCTACCATTGAGCCTGACCGTGACGCCAGCTCCCGGATTGACACAGCAGCCAATAAACTTCGACATGTATTCCTCTTCGATGACGACGAGGTCATGTCCCATGAAAGAAGCCGGTTTCATCACCTGATAGTAATCGGTGTAGTCCCAGCGATCGTTTGGCCGCTTGTTCACGACTCCTTCACGCATATACGCTTGAATGGCTTTGCCGGAGTCTCGGGTACGTTCGGTAGTGCCGGGTTTAAGGCGAAGCGCGTTCGCCAGGCCCTCTTCCAGTTCACGATCGCTAGCAGCGGATGCAAGTGCTGCATGGGCCGCTAGAAAAAATAACAGCAAGATCCGTTTGTACATAGCGCCATCTCTCCTTTAGAACTTTGCAGCGATGCTCATGCCGATGCTGCGCGGCGCCAGGCGGTAGCCTTGCACGATCGAGGCGACTTGTGGGTGTTGGATCACCTTGTCTTCGTCGAAGGCGTTCTTCACGAATGCGGTCAACTGGTAGCGTTCAATCGAAATGCCGGCGCTGAAGTTAGCCGTGTGGTACGAAGGACGCTCGTAGTCGGTCTGCTCGGGGTTGAGCGAGCCTTTGCTTGGACCGACCCACTGCACCCCGCCCATCACAAATGCACTACGGCCGCCGGCGGTCGAGAAGTTGTACTGCGCGGTGACGGTGCCGTTGTACTTCGGCACGCCCTGCACTTGCGCGCCTTTGACTGCGCCGACTACGCCGTTTGCGATGCCGTCGTCGTTCGACAGTTCAGCCTTTACGTAGCCGCCGGCCGCACTCAGGGTCAGGCCGGCCATCGGCTTGGCCTTGACGTCGAATTCGAAGCCCTTGCTGGTGGCGTTGCCGGCATTGGCGTTGTACGAGTAGGCGCAGGTCGGCAGGTACACGCCTTGCTGGATGTTTTTCCACTTCACGTAGAACACGTCGGCGTTGACGGCGACGCGACCTTGCATGAAGCGCGATTTGCTGCCGACCTCGTAGCTCCACAGGCTGTCCGAGGCATAGGTTGGCGGGCCTGCAGTCAGGCCGTTTTCTTCCAGGTCCGGGCCGCAGGTGGTTGGCGGCACGAATACATTGGAGCCGCCGAGACGGAAGCCTTTGGCGACAGAGCCGTAGATGGTGTGGTCAGGCGAAGCTTCCCAGGTCACCGCGTATTTCGGGGTGAAGGCATGCGAAGATAGATTGGTGGTGCTGTTGTTGCCTGCTCCGGCCAGATAGAGGCTGTTGCGCTGGGCAAGTGCGGACTTGCCCTTCAGGTAGCGCGCGCCAATGGTGGCGTGCAGCGCCGGCGAGAAGTAGTAATTCACTTCGCCGAAGATTGAGTGCTGTTTTTCGCGGTAGTGGAATTCGCCGGCGAAGGAATTATCGTTCGGGAAGGCGCCGGGATATGAGTCCGGCAGCAACTCAGGATCGGCGCTGGAGAAGCCAAACCTGGTGAAGGTGTCGTTGACGCCGAAGATCGGGTCGTTCTCATTCAGGTTGGTGTGCTGGTTGGAGAAGTAGTAGCCAGCCAGCCATGTTACCGGCGAGCCGCCTGCCGCATAAGGCTTGGAGGCCAGGCGGAATTCTTGCGAAATCTGGCGCACTGCGTTATTCAGGTACACCGCCGACGGCAGGCCGGCAATCGCCTCGATCAGTTCCGGCGGCGCCTTGCCGCCATCGTCGGTCGATGTCAGGAAAGTCGACAGCGAGTAGCTGTTGTAGGCGGAGCCGTTCTGGGTGCGGTCGAACTTGCGCTGGAAGTAGCTGGTGCTGGAAGTCAGGTCAGCCCCACCCAGGTCCCAGTTGACTGCCAGGTTCGGCGTCAACAGCTTGTCGATGGATGGTTCGCGCACCTGCTTTTGCGCTTGGTAGGGCGGGCGGTCCAGGTTGAAGGCGGCGATATCCTTGGCATCCACGCGCTGGTAGTAGATGGATGGCGTGACAGTCAGGTCGCGGGTCGGCGCCCATTTCAGCGCAACGCGAAGCTCCTGGTCGTTGATCTTGTTGATATCGCTGGCCAGTACCTTGCCATCGCCATCGACCTGGTCGATGAAACCACCGGAGCGCTGGGCTTGTGCGCCGATGCGCAGCGCCAGTTCGTTGTCGATGAGCGGAAAGTTGCCGACCACATTGGTGGAGTAGCCCGGGCTGCCGCCTTTGGTGGACGAGGCTTCGGCGTAGGCCGTGACTTCGCGCTCCTTCAGGTCCGGTTCGTTCGGCACGAACTTGATGGTACCGCCCATCGAACTGGCGCCGTACAGCGTGGCTTGCGGACCGCGCAGCACTTCGACGCGGTCAATGTCGAAGAACTTCGGCTCCACCGTCCCCATGGTGTACAGGTTGCCGACGGTGAGCGACACGTCGCCGAGGTAAATGCCGACGGTGGCCTGGCCGGCTGCGGAACTGATGCCGCGAATTTCGATATTGGAAGTTCCTGGACCGGCGCCGCCATTGCCGGTGGCGGCGGTGAAGGAAATATTCGGCACTGCCCGCGTCAGGTCGGTGAAATCGTCCACCTGCTGCGACAGCAGGGACGAACCGCTGATGGCGGAAATACTCATTGCCACCTTGTTCGGGTCTTCCTTGCGCTTTTGCGCAGTCACGGTAACAACTTCGATCTTGTTGCTATCCGCCCAGGCCTGGGCCGAGATAGCCGCCAGGGAGCACGCAAGGACCGTCCGACGAATTTTCATGCCTTTTTTCCTATGAATGAGCCAAAGTTATTAAAATAGCAGGAATTTGCTGCTTCGCAGCACTGGACACCAGTCAACAAGCGTTTCAATTTGTAAATTGCTGACTTTCCGGTTATTAGTGTTGTAAAATTTGCCTCTTTAGCTGTGCCACCTGGGCCGCTACGGCGCGCCAAGCAGAGATAAGCGTTTCTGAATTACAATGTGGCCTCAAGAACAAAGAGCGACATCCGTGTCAAATTTAGTCGAAATCCGGGACTTACACTTCAGCTATGGAAAACGGGCCATCCTGTCCGGCCTCCATATGGACTTTCCTCGAGGGAAGGTCGTCGCTGTCATGGGTGGTTCCGGCAGCGGAAAAACCACTGTCCTGCGCCTGGTCGGCGGCCAGATCCGCCCGCAAAAAGGTACCGTCAGCGTGGAGGGCCAGGTCGTTCACCAGTTGAAGACCAAGGAACTGTACGTGCTGCGCCGCAAAATGGGCATGCTGTTCCAGCACGGCGCGCTGTTTACCGACCTGACCGTGTATGAAAACGTGGCTTTCCCCCTGCGCGAACATACCGACCTGCCGGAAGAACTGATCCGCGACCTGGTGCTGATGAAGCTGCATTCGGTCGGCCTGCGCAATGCCGCCAAGCTGAAACCGGGCGAAATTTCCGGCGGCATGGCGCGCCGTGTGGCGCTGGCGCGCTCGATTGCGCTCGACCCTCAGTTGATCATGTACGACGAGCCGTTCGCCGGCCTCGACCCGATCTCGATGGGCGTGACCGCCAACCTCATCCGCAACCTGAACGATGCGCTCGGTTCGACCACGATTCTGGTTTCGCACGACGTCAAAGAGTCGTTCATGATCGCTGACTATGTGTATTTCCTGTCGCAAGGCAAGATCGTTGCCCACGGCACTCCGGCAGACATGATGGTTTCGACTGATCCTTACGTGAAGCAATTCGTGCACGCGGAAGCGGATGGCCCGGTGCCATTCCACTATCCGGGCAAATCGCTGGCCGAAGACCTGGGCCTGGGAGCACGCAAATGATGCGCCGTTTCCTGCTGAGCGTGGGTGGTGGCGCACGCGACTATGTGGAAAGCATCGGCCTTTCCGCACGTACTTTCTTCACGATGCTGGGGCTGTCGCCTGGCCTGCTGCGCCGTCCGCGCCTGCTGGTCGAGCAGCTGCACGTGATCGGTAACTATTCGCTGCTGATCATTATTCTGTCCGGCCTGTTCGTCGGCATGGTGCTGGGTCTGCAGGGCTATTACACCCTCAACAAATACGGCGCTTCCGAATCGCTGGGCTTGCTGGTGGCGCTGGGCCTGACCCGCGAACTGGGACCGGTCATCACGGCCCTGCTGTTTGCCGGCCGCGCCGGCACTTCGCTGACCGCGGAAATCGGCCTGATGAAGGCGGGCGAACAGTTGTCGGCCATGGAAATGATGGCCGTGAACCCGATCCAGCGCGTGCTGGCGCCGCGTTTCTGGGCTGGCGTAATTTCAGTTCCGCTGCTGACAGGCATGTTCAGTGCGGTCGGTATCCTCGGCGGTTACCTGATCGGCGTTGGCTTGATCGGTGTCGACGAGGGGGCGTTCTGGTCGCAGATGCAGGGCGGCGTGGACGTGTGGAAAGATGTGTTCAATGGATTCGTGAAAAGTGTGGTGTTCGGCGTAGCCATCACTTATATCGCGCTGTACCAGGGCTATGAAGCCCAGCCTACCCCGGAAGACGTTTCCGGTGCGACGACGCGCACTGTGGTCATCTCTTCGCTGATGATCTGGTGGCTCGACTTCATGCTGACGGCGCTGATGTTCAGTAAATAAGGAATAAATGTATGCAACGTAAATCTCTCGACGTTTGGGTTGGTCTGTTCATCGTGATGGGCGCTGCCGCCCTCATGTTCCTGGCACTCAAGGCCGGCAACCTTGGCTCGATGACCATGGGCAAGACCTACCAGGTGACCGCCCGTTTCGACAACATCGGCTCGCTGCGCCCGCAGGCTGCCGTCAAGGCGTCCGGCGTGGTGGTTGGCCGTGTAGCGTCGGTCGGTTTTGACGACAAGGTGTATAAAGCCGTGGTGACGCTGGATATGGAAGAGGGCTTCAAGTTTCCTAAAGACAGCTCGGCCAAGATCCTGACCGCCGGCCTGCTGGGCGAGCAGTACATCGGCATCGAAGCCGGTGGCGACGAGAAAAACTTGGTGGCCGGCGACCGTATCGCCCGCACCCAGTCCGCAACCGTGCTGGAAGACCTGATCAACCAGTTCATCTATAGCAAGGCAGCCGAAGGAAAGGACTCCCAATGAGCAAATTCCGTACACTCGCCCTGAGCCTGGCCGTCGTCGGCACGCTGGGCGGCTGCGCCGGCCCGAACCCGCGCGATCCGTTCGAAGGCTATAACCGTGCCGTGTTCAACTTCAACGACAAGGTGGACGAGTACGCGCTGAAGCCGACCGCCACCGTCTACAAGAACGTCACCCCGGGCTTCTTCCAGACTGGCGTGAGCAATTTCTTCGGCAACCTGGCTGACGTCTGGACCGCCGCCAACAACCTGCTGCAAGGCAAGGTTGGCGATGGCATGTCGGACTTGATGCGCGTGGCATTCAACTCGACCTTTGGCCTGCTGGGCGTGCTCGATATTGCTTCCGAAGCAGGTTTGCAAAAACATAAAGAAGACTTTGGCCAGACGCTGGGCTCCTGGGGCGTGCCGTCCGGCCCTTACCTGATGCTGCCGCTGCTGGGCCCGTCCACCGTGCGCGATACGGCCGCCCTGCCGGTGGATATCAGCGCCGATCCATGGCAATACAAAGATCCTGTCAACGTGCGCAACATCGGCACCGTTACCCGTGTTGTGGATCAGCGTGCAGCTCTGCTGGACGCCTCCACGCTGCTGGAAGATGCCGCCCTCGACCGTTACGAGTTCATCCGCGACGGTTGGATGCAGCGCCGTAACAGCCAGGTTTACGATGGCGAAGACGGTCCGAAGGACAAGCAGAAGCAGCCTGAAGTGGAGGACGAGGCTCCAAAGCAGCCTCAGGCTATAATGCCGGAACCGGCTGAAACCAAACCCAGCCTGTGATCCGGAACACAACCCTACATAGGTAAAGAACAATGAAATTGATCAAACAACTGATCGCGGTCGCAACCGTAGCTTTCGCTACCAGCGCATTTGCCGCTCCTGCTCCTGCCAATGAAGCGCCGGACGCGCTGGTCAAGCGCATCAGCTCCGAAGTGTTGGAAACCGCCAAGTCCGACAAGGACATCCAGGCCGGCAACCAGAAGAAAGTCATGGACCTGGTGGAAACCAAGATCCTGCCTTACGTCGACTTCCAGCGCATGACCTCGCTGGCTGCCGGCCGCTACTGGCGTGAAGCTACCCCGGACCAGCAAAAGCAACTGGCTGCTGAATTCCGCACCCTGCTGATCTTCACCTACTCGGGCGCCCTGTCCCAGGTGAAAGACCAGACCGTCGATTTCAAGCCTATGCGTTCGTCCCCAGGCGACACCGAAGTGGAAGTGCGTTCCCAGGTGAACCAGCAGCGCGGCGAACCGATCCAGCTGAACTATCGCGTCGCCAAGACCGATGCCGGCTGGAAGATCTATGACATCAATGTGCTGGGCGCCTGGCTGGTGGAAGCCTACAAAGGCACTTTCGCTTCGGAAATCTCGAAGGGCGGCGTCGACGGCCTGATCAAGACCCTGTCCGAAAAGAACAAGAAGCTGGCTGCCAAGCCGCTGAAGACTGCAGGTAAATAAATAATGCCTGATACCACTGTTTCCAATCAGCTGTCGCTGAAGTCGCTGACCGTGGCCAACGCCACGGAGGCACTGGCGCACGGTTTGGCTGCGCTGCGCGCCGGCCAGACCGTGTTCGACTTGAGCCAGATGGAAGCCGTGGACTCCGCTGCCGTGTCAGTCATGCTGGCATGGCAGCGCGCTGCCGCCCAAAGCGGCATAAAGCTGGAACTGCGCAACCTGCCAGGACAGCTCCAGAGCTTGACCAAGCTCTACGGCGTGTGCACGCTCGTGTCGCCCGCCGACCTGCATCATCATTGACCCCCGCCTTCCCCCGCCGTATCTAGTCCTGCGCCTGTCTGCACCTGACACCGGCAAGTAAATACGGGTTCAGCGAGCCCGAACCAAAATTCCAATATAATTGACCGTCTACCGCGCCTGATGAGCGCGCGCCTTTACAACGGTCATCGTTGTCCCAGTTATCTATACAAGTAAGCATGACAGCAATCGAAATCAGCAACGTCCAGAAGCGCTACAAGGCGCTGCAGGCACTTGGCGGCGTGTCCCTGAAAATCGAGGAAGGCGAGTTCTTTGGCTTGCTGGGGCCGAACGGGGCCGGCAAGACGACCCTGATCTCCATCATTGCCGGCCTGATCCGCGCCGATGCCGGCAGCGTCAAGATCCACGGCCATGACGTGGTGTCCGATTTCCGCGCAGCGCGGCGCAAACTGGGCGTGGTGCCGCAGGAACTGGTATTCGATCCCTTCTTCACCGTGCGCGAAACGCTGCGCCTGCAGTCCGGCTACTTCGGCCTGGGCAGCAACGACAAATGGATCGACGAGGTGATGGAGGAGCTGGGGCTGGCCAACAAGGCCGACACCAATATGCGCGCCCTGTCGGGCGGCATGAAGCGCCGCGTGCTGGTGGCCCAGGCGCTGGTGCACAAGCCGCCCGTCATCGTGCTGGACGAACCGACCGCCGGCGTCGACGTGGAACTGCGCCAGACCCTGTGGCAGTTCATCACCCGCCTCAATCGCGAGGGCCACACCATCGTGCTGACCACGCACTACCTGGAAGAAGCGCAGGCCATGTGCAAGCGCGTCGCCATGCTCAAGCTGGGCAAGGTGGTGGCGCTGGACACCATGTCGCAGCTGATCCGCCGCATCTCCGGCTCGCAGCTGGTGCTGCACCTGCCGCACAACTCCCTGCCAGAAGAGCTGCAGCCCTTGTTGAACCATCCGCCGGAAGACAACAAGTACAGCCTGCGCATCAACGATTACGCGGAAGTGGAAGGCATCCTCGCGCGCTTGCGCCAGGGCGGCATCAGCATCGACGAGATGCAGCTGCAGCAGGCCGACCTGGAAGACATCTTCCTGCAAATCATGGACGAGAACATCGTATGATCACCACCGGTTTCCGCACCCTGGTCTATAAAGAGACGCTGCGCTTCTACAAGGTCGCGACGCAGACGATCGCCGCGCCGATCCTGACCGCCATGCTGTACCTGCTGATTTTCGGGCACGTGCTGTCGGGCCGCGTCGAGGTGTATCCGGGCGTGACCTATACCGCCTTCCTGATCCCGGGCCTGGTGATGATGAGCGTATTGCAGAATTCCTTTGCGAATTCTTCGTCTTCGCTGATCCAGTCCAAGATCACGGGCAACCTGGTGTTCGTGCTGCTCACGCCTTTGTCGCACTGGGAGATCTTCTCCGCCTACGTGCTGGCCTCGATGGTGCGCGGCATTACCGTGGGCTTTGGCGTGTTCGCGATTACCGCCTGGTTCGCGCACCTGAGCTTCACCGCGCCGCTGTGGATCCTGGTGTTCGCCCTGCTCGGCGCGGCCATCCTCGGCACCATGGGCTTGATCGCCGGTATCTGGGCCGAGAAATTCGACCAGTTGGCCGCCTTCCAGAATTTCCTGATCGTGCCGCTGACCTTCCTGGCCGGCGTGTTCTACTCGATCCATTCGCTGCCGCCATTCTGGCTGGCCGTATCGCACGCGAACCCGTTCTTCTACATGATCGACGGCTTCCGCTACGGCTTCTTCGGGCAGTCCGACGTGAACCCATGGATCAGCGTTGCCATCGTCTCCGCCTTCCTGGTGGTGCTGGCGCTGCTCGCTATCAAACTCCTGCGCAGCGGCTACCGCTTGCGCCACTGATTTATTGAGGAATTCAAAGTGACCACAACTCCAGAAGCAATCCACAGCTACATCGCTGCCGGCCTCGAATGCACCCACCTGCAAGTGGAAGGCGACGGCCAGCACTTCCAGGCCGTGATCGTGTCGCCTGCCTTCGCCGGCAAGCGGCTGATCCAGCGCCACCAGCTGGTGTATGCCGCGCTGGGCGACCGCATGCGCGAAGAGATCCACGCCCTGTCGATGAAAACCCTGACCCCAGAAGAATTCCAAGGATAAGAACAATATGGACAAACTGCTCATCACCGGCGGCAAGCGCCTGGTCGGCGACATCAAGATTTCCGGCGCCAAGAACGCTGCCCTGCCTATCCTGTGTGCGGGCCTGCTGACCGCGGGCGACCTGGAACTGACCAATGTGCCGCTGCTGCACGACGTGGCGACCATGCTCAAGCTGCTGCGCCAGACCGGCCTGGCGGTTGAGCAGGACGGCGAGAAGGTGACGCTGAACGGTTCGAAGATCGACAAATGCGAAGCGCCGTATGAGCTGGTGAAGACGATGCGCGCATCGATCCTGGTCCTGGGCCCGCTGCTGGCCCGCTTCGGCGAAGCCAAGGTGTCGTTGCCGGGCGGCTGCGCGATCGGTTCGCGCCCTGTCGACCAGCACATCAAGGGCTTGCAGGCGATGGGCGCCGAGATCACGATCGACGGCGGCTATATCTACGCCAAGTGCAAGAAGCTGAAAGGCGCGCGCATCGTGACCGACATGATCACCGTGACTGGTACCGAGAACCTGCTGATGGCGGCCACCCTGGCCGAAGGCGAGACCGTGCTGGAAAACGCCGCGCGCGAGCCTGAGGTGACCGACCTGGCCCACCTGCTGGTGGCCATGGGCGCCAAGATCGAAGGCATCGGCACCGACCGCCTGGTGATCCAGGGCGTGCAGGAACTGCACGGCGCCAAGCATGACGTGATCTCCGACCGTATCGAAGCGGCGACCTTCCTGTGTGCGGTGGCGGCTGCGGGGGGCGACATCACTATCCGCAATACGCGCACCGACATCTTCGACGTGGCGCTGGACAAGCTGCGCGAGATGGGCGTCGAGCTGACCGTGGGCGACAACTGGATCCGCGCGAAAATGGACCAGCGTCCGAAGCCGGTCTCCTTCCGTACCACCGAATACCCGGGCTTCCCGACCGACATGCAGGCGCAGTTCATGGCGGTGAACCTGATCGCCAGCGGCAGCAGCAAGGTGACCGAAACGATTTTCGAGAACCGCTTCATGCATGTGCAGGAAATGAACCGCCTCGGCTCGAAGATTTCCATCGACGGCAACACCGCCTACATCGACGGCGTCGAGCAGCTGATCGGCGCGCCCGTGATGGCGACTGACTTGCGCGCATCGGCCTCGCTGGTGATCGCCGGCCTGGCAGCCAAAGGCGAAACCCTGGTGGACCGCATCTACCACCTGGACCGCGGCTATGACCGCATGGAAGTGAAGCTGTCCGCTGTCGGCGCCAATATCACCCGCATCAAATAATCATCATGGACCTTATTCTCGCCCTGTCGAAAGGCCGGATCTTTGAAGACACGATGCCGCTGCTGGAAGCAGCAGGCATCAAAGTCCTCGAAAATCCGGAAACCTCCCGCAAGCTGATCCTGCCCACTTCGGACCCTGGCATTCGCGTACTGATCGTGCGCGCATCCGACGTCCCGACCTATGTGCAGCATGGCGCGGCGGACTTCGGCGTGGCGGGCAAGGACGTCTTGCTGGAACATGGCGGCGAAGGCCTGTACCAGCCGGTCGACCTGCACATCGCCAAGTGCCGCATGTCGGTGGCGACGCGTGCCGGCTTCGATTACGAGACCGCGGTGCGCCAGGGTGCGCGCCTGCGCGTGGCGACCAAGTTCACCTCGATCGCGCGCGAGCACTTCGGCAAGAAGGGCGTGCACGTCGACCTGATCAAGCTGTATGGCTCGATGGAGCTGGCGCCGCTGGTTGGCCTGTCCGACGCGATTGTCGACGTGGTCTCCACCGGCAGCACGCTGCGTGCCAACAACCTGGTCGAAGTGGAAGAGATCATGGAGATCTCTTCGCGCCTGGTTGTGAACCAGGCCGCGCTGAAGATGAAGCGCGCCCGCCTGCAACCGATTATCGAAGCCTTTGAACGCGCCTCGCTGGCGAAAGCGTAATGGTCATGATCCGCAAACTCGACTCCACCCAAGACGACTTCCAGGAAACGCTCGACGCGTTACTGGCCTTTGAAGCTGAAACCGACGACGCCATCGAAGGCGCGGTAGCAAAGATCATCGCCGACGTGCGCGCGCGCGGCGACGAAGCGGTGCTGGAATACACCAACCGCTTCGACCGCATGCACGCCGCCAGCATGGCAGATTTCGACATCGGCCAGCGGGAACTGGATGCCGCGCTGGTAAGCCTGCCAGCCGCGCAACGCAGCGCGCTGCAAACCGCCGCCGACCGCATCCGCGCCTTCCACGAGCGCCAGAAGCAGGAGTTGCAAGGCTTTAGCTACACTGAAGCCGACGGCACCATCCTCGGCCAGCGCATTACGCCGCTGGACCGTGTGGGCATCTACGTGCCGGGCGGGAAGGCTGCTTATCCGTCGTCGGTGCTGATGAATGCCGTGCCGGCGAAAGTGGCTGGCGTTGAAGAAATCATCATGGTCGTGCCGACCCCGGATGGCGTGAAGAACCAGATGGTGCTGGCTGCCGCAGCTATCGCCGGCGTGACCCGCGTGATTGGCATCGGCGGCGCGCAAGCCGTGGCTGCGCTGGCGCACGGCACGGAAACCATCCAGCCGGTCGACAAGATCGTCGGCCCGGGCAACGCCTACGTGGCATCGGCCAAGCGCCGCGTGTTCGGCACCGTCGGCATCGACATGATCGCCGGACCGTCCGAGATCCTGGTGATCTGCGACGGCACCACAGATCCTGACTGGGTCGCGATGGACCTGTTCTCGCAGGCCGAGCACGACGAGCTGGCGCAAGCGATCCTGCTGTGCCCTGACGCCGAGTACATCGCGAAGGTCGAGGCCAGCATCGCCAAGCTGCTGCCAGCCATGCCGCGCAAGGCCGTCATCGAAACCTCGCTGCGCGACCGCGGCGCGCTGGTGAAAGTACGCGACATGGCGGAAGCTTGCGCCATCGCCAACAGCATCGCTGCTGAACACCTGGAGATCTCGGCCGAGAACCCGCAGCAGTGGGCCGACCAGATCCGCCACGCCGGCGCCATGTTCCTGGGCCGCTTCTCGTCCGAATCGCTGGGCGACTATTGCTGCGGCCCGAACCACGTGCTGCCGACCTCGCGCACCGCGCGCTTCTCGTCGCCGCTCGGCGTCTACGACTTCCAGAAGCGTTCCTCGGTGATTCACGTCAGCGCAGCGGGCGCGCAAACGCTGGGCAAGATCGCAGCGGAACTGGCTTACGGCGAAGGCTTGCAGGCCCACGCCCGTAGCGCGGAGCTGCGCCTGAAATGACCGACTGGAAGAACCAGGTCTATTGTGAGGACGCGTTGGCCGGACTGGCCCGCGTGCCGGATGCTTCCGTCGACCTGATCCTGACCGATCCACCCTACAACCTGGGCAAGGACTACGGCAACACTTCCGACCAGCAGTCGATGGAAGACTACCTGGCCTGGACAGAGGCGTGGATCGACGCAGCCCTGCCCAAGCTGAAGCCGAACGGCAGCCTGTACATCTTCCTGACCTGGCGTTATTCGCCGGAGATTTTCGTCATGCTGAAAAAGCGCATGACGATGATGAATGAAATTATCTGGGACCGCCGCGTGCCTTCCATGGGCGGCAGTACCCGCAGTTTTTCGTCGGTGCACGACACCATCGGGTTTTTCGTGCGCCGCAAGGATTATTACTTTGACCTCGACGCCGTGCGTATCCCGTACGACGCCGAAACCAAGAAAGCCCGTTCGCGCTCGATCTTCGTCGGTGCGAAATGGCTGGAAGTGGGCTACAACCCCAAGGACCTGTGGAGCGTATCGCGCTTGCACCGGGAGCATGCGGAACGGGTCGATCACCCGACGCAAAAGCCTTTGGAAATTATCGAACGCATGGTCAAGGCCAGCTGCCCGCCGGATGGCGTGGTGATGGATTTGTTCATGGGCAGCGGGACTACCGCTGTTGCCGCGCGTCGCTGCGGCCGTGATTTCGTTGGCTTTGAATTGAATCCCGAGTATTGCGACATAGCGCGGGCGCGCTTGGCTGCGCTGCCTGAAACCGGTAAACCGATGTCTGACCCGCAGGGTCAGACACCCCCGCCACGCAGAAGGCGCAAGGCAAAGCAATCGCCGGCGCTTAGCGAGGTTTTAGAACAGGAGTAATGCAGAATGTCCCTCGACAGCCTTATCGCCAATACGATCCGCCAGGATGTGCGTTCCGACCACATCTACCATGTGCCGGATGCCAGCGGATTTGTGAAGCTGGATGCGATGGAGAATCCTTATGCGCTGCCGAGCCACCTGCATCATGAGCTGGCGAACCGCATCGCCAGCGTCGCGCTGAACCGCTATCCGGTCGCCAGCTACGAAACCATCAAGCAGCGCATCCGCGCCAGGCTGGGCGTGCCGCAGGGGTATGACGTCATGCTGGGCAATGGCTCGGACGAGCTGATTGCCATCATGGCCCAGGCCTGTGCGCTGCAGCCTGCCGAGGGCAGGCGCGCCGTGATGATGGCGCCTACGCCGTCCTTCGTGATGTTCCAGCGCTCGGCCATGGTAGCCGGCATGGACTTTGTCGGCGTGCCGCTGAAGGCCGACCTGACGCTCGACCTGCCGGCCATGCTGGCGGCGATCGCGCAGCACCAGCCGTCCCTGGTCTTCCTGGCCTACCCGAACAACCCGACCGGCAACCTGTTTGATGCCGGCGATATCGAGCAAGTCATCAAGGCGCTGGGCGACAAGGGCCTGTGCGTGGTCGATGAAGCGTATGAGCCTTTTGCGCAACAGAGCTTCATGGGCCGCCTGCCTGAATTCCCCAACCTGATCGTCATGCGCACGCTGTCGAAACTTGGCCTGGCGGGCATCCGTCTCGGCTACATGTCGTGCGCGCCAGCCCTGCTGGAACAATTCGACAAGATCCGCCCACCCTACAACGTCAACGTCCTGACCCAGGCCGCCGCCGAATTCTGCCTCGACCACCTCGAGGTGCTGAACGAGCAGGCTGCCCTGCTGCGCCAACAGCGCGGCGAGCTGTCGGCGGCACTGGCGAAATTGCCGGGTGTCAACGTTTTCCCCTCGGCGGCAAACTTTATCCTCATTCGTGTACCGAATGCCGACCAGGCGCATGCCAAACTGCTCGAGCGCAAGGTTTTGATCAAAAATGTGGGTAGAATGCATAATGTACTGGCCAACTGCCTGCGCATCACCGTCAGTACGCCCGAGGAAAACGCAATCATGCTGGACGGCCTGAAAGCCGCCCTGGCATCCTGAAGCGAAAACCAAGAGCTTTTCATGAACCGCACCGCAGAAATCACTCGCAACACCAGCGAGACCCAGGTCCGCGTTGCCATCAACCTCGATGGCACCGGCGTCCAGAAGCTGAACACGGGCGTGCCTTTCCTCGACCATATGCTGGACCAGATCGCCCGCCACGGGCTGATCGACCTCGATATCGAAGCCACCGGCGACACCCATATCGATAACCACCATACGGTGGAAGACGTGGGCATCACGCTCGGCATGGCAGTTGCCAAGGCGATTGGCGACAGGAAGGGCATCCGCCGCTACGGCCACGCCTATGTGCCGCTGGACGAAGCGCTGTCGCGCGTCGTCATCGACTTTTCCGGCCGCCCAGGCATCGAGTACCACATCCCTTTCACCCGCGCGATGATCGGCGCGTTCGACGTCGACCTGACGCTGGAATTTTTCCGCGGCTTCGTCAATCATGCGGGCGTCACGCTGCACATCGACAACCTGCGCGGCACCAATGCACACCACCAGTGCGAAACCGTGTTCAAGGCTTTCGGCCGCGCCCTGCGCATGGCCAGCGAGCTTGACCCGCGCGCTGCTGGTGCCATCCCGTCCACCAAAGGAAGCCTGTAACGACAACTACGGCTGACTGACATGAAAAAAATCGTAGTAGTCGATTACGGCATGGGCAACCTGCGCTCCGTAGCGCAGGCATTGCGCGCAGTTGCACCCGAGGCCGAAGTACTGATTTCCGGTGAGCCCGCCGCCATTGATGCCGCCGACCGCATCGTGTTGCCCGGCCAGGGCGCCATGCGCGACTGCATGCGCAGCCTGAATGAATCGGGCGTGAAAGATGCGCTGCTGCGGGCTGCCGCGTCGAAGCCGATGATGGGCGTGTGCGTGGGCGAGCAGATGCTGTTTGACATGAGCGAAGAAGGCGGCAACACGCCGGGCCTTGGGCTCTTGCCCGGCAAGGTGGTGCGCTTCCAGCTCGACGGCATGCTGCAGGAAGACGGTTCGCGCTTCAAGGTGCCGCAGATGGGCTGGAACCAGGTGCGCCAGCGGGCGCCGCATGCGATGTGGAACGGCATTCCCGATAACGCCTGGTTCTACTTCGTGCATAGCTACTATGCGCAACCGGCCCAGGCGCAGCACAGCGCTGCGGAAACCGTGTACGGCCAGCCGTTCTGCTGCGCCGTCGCCCGCGACAATATTTTTGCCACACAGTTCCACCCTGAAAAGAGTGCCGCCACCGGCCTGCAACTGTACAAAAATTTCATCCACTGGAATCCTTAACCTCAAGAACAACATCATGCTGCTCATTCCTGCTATCGACCTCAAGGATGGTCACTGCGTTCGCCTGAAACAGGGCGATATGGAACTTGCAACCGTCTTTTCCGACGATCCGGGCAAGATGGCCCGCCATTGGCTCGAGCAAGGCGCGCGGCGCCTGCACCTGGTGGACCTGAACGGCGCCTTTGCCGGCAAGCCCAAGAACGAAAGCGCGGTAAAGTCGATCGTCCAGGCCGTGCAAGACTATGCCGAGGAATTCGACCTGCCTGAAATCCCGGTGCAACTGGGCGGCGGCATCCGCGACCTCGACACCATCGAGCGCTACCTCGACGACGGCATCAGCTACATCATCATCGGCACCGCTGCCGTGAAGAGCCCGGGCTTCCTGCAGGATGCCTGCGGCGCCTTCCCCGGCCACATCATCGTTGGCCTGGACGCCAAGGACGGCAAGGTCGCGACCGACGGCTGGAGCAAGCTGTCCGGCCACGAGGTGATCGACCTGGCGCAGAAGTTCGAAGGCTACGGGGTTGAATCGATCATCTACACCGACATCGGCCGCGACGGCATGATGGGCGGCGTGAACATCGAAGCCACCGTGCGCCTGGCGCAAGCGGTAAAGATCCCGATCATTGCTTCGGGCGGTCTGCACAACCTGAGCGACGTGGAAGCCCTGTGCGCAGTGCAGGACGAAGGCATCGAAGGCGTGATCTGCGGCCGTTCGATCTATGAAGGCACGCTGGACCTGGCTTCGGCGCAGGACCGTGCCGACGAACTTTCAGAGTAAAGAATATGCTGGCTAAACGCATCATCCCCTGCCTCGACGTGACCGATGGCCGCGTCGTGAAAGGGGTTAACTTCACCGAACTGCGCGACGCTGGCGATCCGGTGGAAATCGCACGCCGTTACGACGAACAGGGCGCGGATGAACTGACCTTCCTCGACATCACCGCGTCGAGCGACAACCGCGACCTGATCCTGCACATCATTGAGGCCGTGGCGTCGCAAGTGTTCATCCCGCTGACGGTGGGCGGCGGCGTGCGCAAGGTCGAAGACGTGCGTCGCCTGCTGAACGCCGGGGCCGACAAGGTGAGCATGAACACCTCCGCCGTGACCAACCCGCAGCTGGTGTATGAAGCTTCGCAAAAGCACGGCAGCCAGTGCATCGTGGTGGCAATCGACGCCAAGAACGTCGCTCCCGGCAAGTGGGAAGTGTTCACCCACGGCGGCCGCAACGCGACCGGCCTCGATGCTGTGGAATGGGCGCGCAAGATGGCCGAGCTGGGCGCCGGTGAACTGCTGCTGACCAGCATGGACCGCGACGGCACCAAGTCCGGATTCGACCTGGGCCTGACGCGCGCGGTGAGCGATGCGGTCAGCATCCCGGTGATCGCCTCCGGCGGCGTAGGCGGCCTGCAAGACCTGGCCGATGGTGTCAAACTGGGCCATGCCGACGCGGTGCTGGCAGCCAGCATCTTCCACTACGGCCAGCACACCGTACAGGAAGCCAAGCAATTCATGGCGGCGCAGGGCATTCCCATGCGCCTTTCTTAAACTTCGGGGAACACACAATGGCTACCGCAATTGCAGCTAATGTCGCCAAAGCCAAATGGCTGAACAAGGTGAAGTGGGACGAGCATGGCCTGGTGCCTGTCATCGCACAGGAAGCCGGCAGCAACGATGTGCTGATGTTCGCGTGGATGAACCGGGATGCACTCTACAAGACCGTGGAGCTGGGCGAGGCCGTCTACTGGAGCCGCTCGCGCAAGAAGCTGTGGCACAAGGGCGAAGAGTCCGGCCACGTGCAAAAAGTGCTGGAAATCCGCCTCGATTGCGACGAAGACGTGGTGCTGTTGAAGATCGAACAGGAAGGCGATATCGCCTGCCACACCGGCCGCCACTCCTGCTTCTTCAACAAGTTCGAGAATGGCGACTGGCAGAACACCGAGCCGGTCTTGAAAGATCCTGAAGAGATTTACGCGGAAGCTAAGAAATGAGCAATGTACTGGACCGCGTGGCGGCCACCATCGAATCGCGCAAGGGCGGCGACCCGTCGTCCTCGTACGTGGCCAAGCTGTTTTCCAAAGGCGACGATGCGATCCTGAAAAAGCTCGGCGAGGAAGCCACCGAGACCGTGATGGCGGCCAAAGACGCCCGCGTCAGCGGCGATGCTTCGAAAGTGCTGTACGAATGCGCCGACCTGTGGTTCCATTCGCTGGTGCTGCTGGCGCAATTCGATTTGTCGCCGCAGCAGGTACTAGATGAGCTGGCGCGCCGTGAAGGCCTGTCCGGCCTGGAAGAAAAAGCGTCCCGTAAGGAATAACAGTGGAAAATTGCTTGTTCTGCAAGATTGCAGCAAAACAGATTCCGTCGACCGTGGTACACGAAGACGATGACTTGATGGTGTTTAAGGACATTCACCCGGCCGCGCCGGTACACTTGCTCATCATCCCGAAACAGCACCTGTCGACCTTGTCTGACTGCAAGCCGGAGCACACCGCCCTGCTGGGCAAAATGCTGGCGCTGGTGCCGCAACTGGCTGAGCAGCACGAGATTGCCGTCGCCTACGACGCGGATGGCACGCCAACGCGCGGCTACAAGACCCTGATCAACAGCGGTCCCGATGGCGGCCAGGAGGTGTACCACCTGCATATGCACCTGTACGGCGGCCCGCGTCCATGGCGCGGCATGCGGACTTGAAATGATGACAAGCACATGACAGGGTGCGCTTCGCGTATACTGTTCCAACGAATGATTTTTTTAGGGGTTTTGTAATGGGTTCTTTTAGCATTTGGCACTGGCTGATCGTTCTGGTGATTGTCATGCTGGTCTTCGGCACCAAGAAACTGGGCAATATCGGCTCCGACCTGGGCAAGGCCGTCAAGGGCTTCAAGGATGGCGTCAAGGGCGCGGAAGAAGAGAAGCCGGCACAGCCAGCTCCTCCGGCAGCGCAGGTGACCGACAAGGGCACCATCGAAGTCGAAGCCAAGGAAAAGAATAAGCAGTAATCAGCAATGATCGACCTCGGTCTTACCAAAATCGCCGTCATCGGGGTAGTGGCCCTGGTCGTCATCGGTCCTGAAAAGCTGCCCAAGGTGGCGCGCATGGCCGGGACGCTGTACGGCCGCGCCCAGCGTTACCTGAACGACGTCAAATCCGAAGTCTCCCGTGAAATGGAGCTGGACGAGCTGAAGAACCTGCGCAAGCAGGCCGAGGAAGCCGCCAGCACTTTCAAGGATGAGATGGAAAACTCCATCGGCAAGGACATGCGGGAGGTGGAGGCGGCGTTTCGCAATGAAGACCCGGTCACGACGCCTTCGCTGGACCTGTACACCCCGACCAGCGAAGACATGGCGCGCAAGGCCAAGGATTTCCGCCGCAAGCGCGTGGTGCGCAGTTCGGCCGTGCCGCTGTGGTACAAGCAGCAGGCCGGCGTCCGCACCCACGTCATCTCCGGCGCGGCGCGCATGAAACGCCACCGCCCCGGCAGCCGCAAGAACGCATCGTTTTTCTAAATGAGTCAACAAGAACCCGTCGAAGAGACCTTCATCAGCCATCTGGTTGAGCTGCGCGATCGCCTGGTCAAGGCCAGCATCGGCATCGTGGTGATGACGGCGCTGATCGGCTTCGGTATCGGCCCCTCCAAGATCTATGACTTGATCGCCGCGCCGATGATTGCCGCCATGCCGGCGGGCTCGAAAATGATCGCCACCAGCGTGATCTCGCCCTTCCTGGTGCCGATGAAGGTAACGCTGCTGTTCGGCTTCATCCTGTCGTTGCCGTGGGTGCTGTACCAGATGTGGGCTTTCGTTGCCCCTGGCCTGTACGCGCATGAAAAGAAGCTGGTCGCGCCGCTCGTGATTGCCTCCTCCGCCCTGTTCATGGCGGGGGTGGCGTTCTGTTATTTCCTGGTGTTCGGCAAGGTGTTCGCCTTCATCAACCAGGTTTCGCCGACTTCGATTGCAGTGATGCCGGATATCGAGAACTACCTCGACTTCGTGATGTCAATGTGCCTGGCTTTCGGCTGCGCTTTCGAAGTGCCGGTGGTGGTGGTGGTGCTGGTGCGCATGGGCCTGGTGTCCGTCGCCAAGCTGAGGGAATGGCGCGGCTATGTGATCGTGGCGGCTTTCGTGATCGCCGCGATCGTGACCCCGCCGGATATCGTCAGCCAGTTCTCGCTGGCTATCCCGATGTGGCTCCTGTTCGAAATTGGCGTGATCCTGTCGCCGATGTTCGTCAAGGCAACCACGGCGCCGGAAGAAAAAGCTGACTAAGTCTTAGAAGAACAGCTTCACCGCGATTGCACTGACGAGCATCAGGTTGATGGTGCTCATCATCCAAAGTGGTTTCAGCTTATTGGTGATGCGGATTTCAAACTCAGCCAGGAGAGCGCGCATTTCTGCGCGTGAGATGGCTAGGTCGGCATCATTTGCCACAGGTTGACTCAGCGCAAGTTTCAAGGCATCGGCATGGGCCTCAGCGTGCTCACGCAGCACGCCCGCATCGACCAGCGTTCTAACGAATTGAGCTGTATCAAACTGGATCGGCATGGTCATGGCCACTCCCTGGATTCATGTTAGCAGAATCGCCCCGCGGCGCACGCGGGGCATGGGAGCAGCCTAAGCCGTTTATTGCATCAGTTCTTTGATTACGCGCACAGGTGCGCTGCCGTAGCTCAGGAAGTCCTCATGGAAGTCTTTCAGCGAAAACTTGCTGCCCAGGGCGGCGCGGCGCTGCTCGCGCAACTCCATGATTTCCGAGTAGCCCGAGAAATAGCTGGTGAGCTGCACCGAGGTAAGCTGCGCGCGGCGCCATTTCTCTTTCGCTTCGGCGGCAGTCTGGAAGGCCTGGCGGGTCAGCAGGTCGATCGCCTCCGGCTCCGTCATGCCCTGCACGTGCACGCTGTAATCGAGAATGGTGTTGGTCACGCTGCGCAGGTTCCACTTCGAGTACATCAGCCACATTTCCGGCTCGTTGTTGCCGTAGCCTGATTCCAGCATCATGCGTTCGCTGTAAACCGCCCAGCCTTCCACCATGGCGCCGTTGCCGAAGATCGACTTCACGATCGACGGCGATTTGTTGGCATACACCAGCTGCGCATAGTGACCAGGGATCGCCTCGTGCATGTTCAGGATCTGCAAGATCCAGTGGTTGTATTCGCGCAGCGTGGACTCGGCCTGTTCCGGCGTGGCGTCATCCAGAGGCGTCACGTTGTAGTAGGTGCGGTCCTGCGGGCGGTAAGGGCCTGGAGCTTCGATGCTGGCGCCGGCCACGCCGCGCTGGTAGGCCGGCGTCTCGCGCACCACCAGCGGCTTGTTCGGATCGAGCGTCAGCAGGTCGTTCTTGACCACCCAGTCCTGCAGCACAGGAATCTGACGGCGGATCTCCGGGAAGAACTCTTCGCGCGCCACGTGCCTGGAGGACAGCGTGTCGATCATCATGCCGATCTTCGCGAAGCGGTCGGACGGCTTGGCCTTGTCCGCCAGGTATTTCGGCCACAGGTCGTCCGAAATGCGGTCCATGTTCGACAGCAGTTGTTCGCGGGCGGCCAGCGCCTTCTGGTAAGTCTGTTCGGCGTTGCTGCCGGACTGGATGTCGTAGCCGAACTTCGCTTCATACATCTCCTTGCCGATGCGGAACGAGCGCGCGCCGCTGACGGCCAGCGACTTGTCCAGTTCACCGAGCCAGGCTGCATAAGCCTCCACGGCTACCTTGGCTGCTGCGATACGCTGGGCGTACAGGTTCTTTTCGTTGACATTCAGGATCGAATCCTGTGCCTGCTTGTCCAGGTCGGCCAGCACGGCCAGCACGCCAGGCGCCTGGTCGATGGCCAGCTTCACGTGCTCGCGCGTCGGGTTCTTGATGTTGTTGCGTGCGGCTTCGTAATACGCCGGTACGCTGGCGATGCGGCGCAGCAGGGTGCGCAGGCGCTGCGGGCGTGCAGCATATTCGGTGTTCAGCACGAAGTCGATCGGGCTGGCGATGTTGTAGAGCGCCGGGTTCCATTCCCACTCGCGGAAAGTCGTCAGGTACCAGCGGTCTGAATTCAGTTTGTTCTGCAGCAGGCCAAGGTCGCTGCGCTGTTTCGGCGAGAGCTGTCTGGCGTCGATCTTGCCGAATTTATCCAGCCATTCGTCGATGAAGGCGAGTTGCTGGTCGCGGAAAGCCTGGTCGGGAACGCTTAGCTGCGCGGCAGTGTCGTACTTGCCGACCGAGATCGCGGTCTCCGGATCGATGCGCCACAGCGCGCCCAGGAACTGGTTGGCCTGGCTGTCGAAAGCCTTGTCCTGGCGGCGTTCAGCCGGCAGCGGCTTGCTGGCGACGGCCGGTTTGGCCTTATCCGCCCTGGATTTGCTGGCGGACTTGCCGCCGGAGTTGCTGCCCTTGCCCGCCTTGGACGACGATTTGCTCGTTTTGCCCTTGCTGCTACTGGACTTCTTGCTGACGGCGGTTTTCGCCGGTGCATTGGATTTCTTGGCCTTCGTCGAAGCGTCGGCTGGCGACAGGGCCAGGCTCAACATCATCGCGGCGAGGGCGATTTTGGTTTTCATCATAATTCAACCTCTTGCTAGTGCAGCGTGGGAGATTATCACAA
Source organism: Pseudoduganella sp. S-14 (assembly GCF_049913285.1). Classification (GTDB taxonomy): domain Bacteria; phylum Pseudomonadota; class Gammaproteobacteria; order Burkholderiales; family Burkholderiaceae_D; genus Rugamonas. The sequence continues at coordinate 173,092 of NZ_CP183991.1, read as the reverse complement.
GCTGAGTGCCGTTCGCGCCCTGTCGGGGGCCATGCTTGCGGCTTGCGCGGCTTGCGCGGCTGCATCGCGCGGGAGCGATTGTGCCGAGGCCAGCACGACACCGTGCTGTTCGACAAAGGCGATCGCTTGTTGCACGTTCATTCGGAGGCCTGCTTCAATGCGCGCAGAAGCAATGGCTTCAGGCAGTTGCGCTGTGCTTCGTCCTTGCTTTCGCTGATGTTGATGTACAGCGGCTGCAGCAAGCCGTTCAGGTTGTGCTTGCGGGCCAGCCTGCCCTGCTGCGTGCCGCTGGATGCCGGTGCTGCGGCCAGGCGCGCAAACCAGGCGTCCCAGTCGCTGCATTGCAGCGATTTGGCGCGTGACAGGTAGAAGATGGGTGCCATCAGGCGTTCGCCTTCGCCATAGTGATAGAAATGCTCGCCTGGCGGCGCAACCTGGTTGGCGATGGCTGCCAGGATTTGCTCATGTTCGGCGCGGGTCAAAGCAGGATTGAGCGAGAGCTGCAGCATGAGATCGGCGGCGTGGGCGACGCCGTGGCGCCAGCCTTGCTTTTCGTCGAAGCCCCGATAGTCGGACACACCGCGCAGGTAATCCGTTGCGGCGCCAACCAGTTGCGCGCGCTGTTCGTCGGAGAGGTAAGGCGTGATGCGGTCCACCCGCGCCACGTCGGCCAGCACCAGGGCAGCAAAGGGGCGGGCGAAACCTTGCGGGTCCGGAGCCTGCAATTGCGAGGTCAGGCGGGTACGCAGCTCCTGCATTGTGGCGGTATCGAGCTCGCCGGCGCGCATCCAGGCTTGCAGGGCTTCAAAGGCCAGTTCATCGCGCTCGACGGGATCGGGTGACGACAAGCAGGAGATCGCTTGCAGTGCCAGCGCCTGGCGCCGGGCGTGATCGTCGATCCGCCATTTCGAGGCTTTGGCATCGCGCAGGGGAGCGATGGGGCATGCGGCGGCGGCGGAATCCTGTGCAGCGCGCCGGGATAACGGCCAGGCAAACCGCAGTCAGGACAACAGCCGAAGCAGAGCGGGCGAGTCGTGAAGTCAGTTGCATAGCATCTCCTGTCAGAAGCGGCGCAAGCCCTCGTGCAACATCGCAAGCATGTCCTCCGCCGTCATGCGGGCAGCGGTGTCGCTGCCGTCGAGCAGGCTGTCGGCCAGTTCGCGCTTGTGGCCATGCAGTTCGACGATGCCTTCCTCGATCGTATTGCGTGCCACCAGGCGGTAGATAGTGACCGGTCGCAGTTGCCCCATGCGGTGGGCGCGGTCGGAAGCCTGGTCTTCGACGGCTGGATTCCACCACGGGTCCATGTGGATCACGTAGTCGGCAGCCGTCAGGTTGATGCCGACGCCACCGGCCTTGAGGCTGATCAGGAACACGTCGCCTTCGCCCGCCTGGAAGGCGTCTACCGACTGCTTGCGGGCGGCCATCGGCGTGCTGCCGTCGAGGTACTGGTACTGGATGCCATTGCGGTCCAGGTGGGCGCGGATCAGGGACAGGTGGTCGACGAACTGGCTGAACACCAGCACCTTGTGGCGGTTTTCCAGCAAGCCTTCCAGCAGGCGCGCGAAGGTTGCCAGCTTGCTTGACTCAAGGCGCAGCGAAGGCGCCACCAGGTTTGGGTTGCAGCAGGCGCGGCGCAGCTTCATGATCTCCGCCAGGATCTGCATCGACTTCCGGTCCGCTGGTCCCTCGATGGAGGAGAGGTTTTCCAGCGCTTCGCGCCGCAGCGACTCGTACAGCGCGGTTTCCTCCGGCGACAGGTCGACTTCCAGCACGATCTCGGTGCGGGCCGGCAATTCTGTCAACACCTGCGCCTTGGTCCGGCGCAGCACGAAAGGACCGATCAGGCGGCGCAGGCGATTGCGCGCGCCGACTTCCGCCCGGTGGTCCTGCTGACGCTCGATCGGGCCGGCAAAGCGCAGGTTGAACTGCTCATGGCTGCCCAGCAGGCCAGGATTGATGAAGCGGAACAGGTTCCACAGCTCGCCCAGGTGGTTTTCCAGCGGGGTGCCGGTAGCCACCATCCTGAAGTCGCTTTTCAGCGCCATGACGGCCTGCGAACGCTTGGTGGCGGCATTCTTGATGTTCTGCGCCTCGTCCAGCACGATGGTGTGCCACTTCGGCTTGGTGAAGCGTTCCGACTCCAGCTGCAGCAAGCCGTAGCTTGTGATCACCAGGTCGAACGGCCCGGCATTGGTGACGATATCGTCGCGGTCGCCGGTCGCATACATCTTCACATTCAGGGTCGGCGCAAAGCGTGCCGCCTCGCTCGCCCAGTTCAGGCAGACCGAAGTCGGGGCCACCACCAGCGTCGGTCCCTGCGGCGCGCGCAGCAGCACCAGGGCCAGCGACTGCAAGGTCTTGCCCAGGCCCATATCGTCGGCCAGGCAGGCGCCGACGCCCCAATGCGCAAGGCGCGCCAGCCATTCGAAGCCGGCCAGCTGGTAGTCGCGCAACTCCGCCTGCAGGGTACTTGGCAGTTGCGGCGTGTAGCTGGCACTGGCCTCGATGCGCTGCAGGTGTTCGCGCCACATCGCATCTGCTTCCACCATGCCGACATCGTTGGCAAGTTCTTCCAGCACGAAGGCGGCCAGGCGGTGCACTTTCATGCCGGCGTCGTCGTCTTCGCCATAGGTGGCCAGTTCGGACAGGCGGCGGTGCAGTTCTTCCGAAAGAGCGAGGAACTCCTTGTCGCCCAGCGCGATGAAACGGCTCTTGCTGGCCCTGATCATGTCCAGCAGCGAGCGCAGGTCCAGCACGCGGTCTTCGTCGACCACCAACTGGCCGCTGGCGGCGAACCAGTCCTTCTTGCTCTTGATGTTCAGGCGCAGCTGCTTGGCGTATACGGGCTTGGTGAGGCGGAAGGCTTCGCCCTCCGGCCACGCCAGCACCACCTTGTCGGCGCCTTGCTCCTGCAACTCGGCCAGCAGTTGCAGGCAGAGCGAGGGCTCTCCCAGCAGCCATTCGCCATGCTCCTCGGTGGCCTGTTCCAGCACTTCGCACTTGAGCACCAGCTGGCGCTCCGCATCGCGCTCGCCGGCCAGGCTGCGGCGTGCCTGCATCGAGCGGCCATTGACGTCGGCGATCACGTTTTCGGCGCCGGCGCCCGGCGCGTAATACGGCCCCGCATCGCGCAGTGGACGCACCTGGATCTGCATCTTCAGGCCTTGCTGGTAAGGCAGCAGGTGGATGTGCAGGCGCGGGTCGGCATCGCACTGCTCGACACTGGCCGCACCGCCGCTGATATCGGATTGTACGGTCACCATCGACGACACGGCGCCGATGGCCTTCAGCACCTGGTCCTTGGCATGCTCAGGAACGGTCAGGCCGTCACCGACAATGGCGGCGATGCGGCGATGCTCGTCCTGCACGCTGACCACGCGCAAGCGATTCGGCGCCTCGCGCAGCACGATCACATTGGCGTTCAGGTTTTCAATGGCAGGGTGCAGTGCGAGGTGCAGCTGGCTTTTCTGAGTACGGATCAGCAATTCGGGTGCGCCGGCCAGCAGTTCGACGCGGGTGTCCGGCGCGTCCGTCCAGAACACCAGCGGGTGGCCGACCAGTGCCAATACCGCCTGGTCAATATCGATGTCGTAGCGCAGGCCGGACGAATAGGCTTGTCGCGATGGCATGATGGCGCTGCCGACATGCATGTCCTGCGGCGTCAGGAATTCCATCTGCGCAGCGTCGTCGCGCAGGCGCTTGAGCGCTACCGGACGCGCCTTGCCCCAGGCGCCGCGCACGTCGCGCTTCTGCTCGCGTGGTTCAATTTCCACGATGCCCTGGCGCTCGCTGTAGCTGATTGCCCAGACCAGGCGCATTTCGCCGCCGGTCTCGGTGCCGCCTTGCTGCAGGTTGATCAGGGCCGCCAGCTGGCGTTGCCACGCTTCCTGGCGTTCGAACCAGGTGGCCATGTCGCCAAAGCCAAGCTGCTCGCGCAAGGCTGCTGCGCGTCCCGCCGCCGCCTCGTCGCCCAGGTGGCCAAGCAAGCTCTCTGCGCCTGCTGCCAGCAGCATGAAGCCCGCCGCCTCGGCAGCTTGCGACAGGTCCTGCAACTCGGCGCGGCGCTGCCTCAGTTGTGGCAGCGCAAGCCAGTAATACAGCATGCATTGGAACATCTGCGCCTGCAGCGGCGCTTCCCAGGCACGCTGGGTGACCAGGTCGGCCTGCATGGTGCCGGCGCGGATCTGGCGCAGCATGCTCAGTTGCTGATAGACGGCGCTGTCGGCGTTATGCTGGGCGTGCACGGCGACGTCGAGGTAGCTCTCCGCCGCTTTCAGGTGTTTGGCGTCGCCGCTGCGTAGCAGGGCCAGCACGTACAGGTGGCCGGCGATGCCATGGAACAGGTGCTTGCGCTTGCCGGATTCACGGCGGATCGATTTCAGCGCGGCTTCAAAGCCGTTGATCGCCCCGGCCACATCGCCGCGCAGCAGCATCACAGCGCTCGAGAAGCACTGCGCCAGTGCGCCGTCCATCCCTTCCAGGAAGCGCATGGCGTCGGCCAGCTTGCCGCACAGGATGGCGTGTTCCGCCATCGCCAGCCGCAACGCGGGGCTGGCCTCCTGTCCGGCGGCCCGGCGGCGCTGCAGGTGGCGTTCCGCATAGCCGCGTACCAGCGGCGCCAGAGCGGGTTCGCGCTGGGTGTGCTGGACCAGCAGCATCAGCACATCGTCCTGCAGGGCCGGATGCACCAGCAACAGCATCCCGGCTTCGAAGGGGCGCGAAAAGATGTCGACAATCGGATGCAGTTGCGCCGCCTCGTAGCACACCATGCAAGCGGACAGCAGCGACAGCACATCCTGCGGCGGGCGTCCGCGCAGCATCGCCATGCGCAGGCGCGCCACGCCGTGGCGGTAACTGCGCGGCTCGTAGGCGCCATTCCAGTTCTGGCGCATGGGATTGAGCGTCTCGTAAGCCTTGCAGATATCGTCCAGCAGGTGGGCGCCGATGGCGGCGCGAATGGCCGGCCAGCGCAGGCGGGCGTTGCAGACATAGCCGCGCCCCATCACCGCAGTGGTGAAGGCCAGGCGTTCCAGCTTGAGCAGCGGATCGTCCAGTGTCAGGGTGGTGAAGGGCTGGTCGCTCGTATCGCGGATGCCGGCAGCCACCATGAGGTCCAGGATGGCGGTGCGGCCGATCGGGTCGCCCACCAGTGCCAGCAAGGCGAGAATGGCTTTTTCAGGCTGTTCGAGGGCCTCGAATTCCGCCAGCAGGGTGTCGCTCATCCGGTCAAGCCAAACATGCGTTGGTAGAAGTCCAGCTCCGCCTGCAGCGTGCGCACGATGGTGTCGGCTTTGCGGAAGCCGTGGCCCTCGCCTTCCAGTTCCACATATTCGACTGGAATGCCGCGCTGGCGCAGCGCGTTGACCATGGCTTCCGACTGCTGCGGCGGCACCACCTTGTCGTCCAGCCCCTGGAAGAAGATCATCGGGCGCGACAGGCGGCCTGTATGGTTGATCGGGGAGCGCTCGGCGTACACCGCCTCGGCCTGCGCTTTTGGCGCGATCAGGTATTCGTTGTAGTGCGATTCGAATTTGTGCGAATCGTCATCCAGCCCTTTCAGGTCGGATACGCCGTAGTAGCTGGCGCCCAGCTTGAATACATCGTGGAAGGTCAGCGCACACAGGGTCGTCAGGCCGCCCGCGCTGCTGCCGCGGATGATCAGGCGTTCGCCATCCGCCAAGCCCTGCGCCACCAGGTGGCGTGCGCCGGCGATGCAGTCCTCCACATCGACAATGCCCCACTGCCCCTTCAGCGCATCGCGGAAGGCGCGGCCAAAGCCGGTGCTGCCGCCGTAGTTAACGTCCAGAACGCCGAAACCGCGGCTGGTCCAGAATTGCGTTTTCAGGCTCAGGGTGCTGGCTGCCATGCCGGTCGGGCCGCCGTGGCTGACGACGATGACCGGCGGCTTCTCGCCTTGCGGGGCGTGCACGTCCTGGTTGGCCGGCGGATAGAAGAAGGCGTAAGCGGTGCGGGCGCCGGCGCTCGGGTAGCTGATGCTTTCGGGGACGGACAGGTAGCCCAGCGCCGGCAGTTCGGCGATCGAGCGCTCCAGCACTTCGCACGCGCCGCTCGCCAGGTCGATGCAGGCAATCTCGCTGGCGATGGTCGGGCTGCCTGCCAGGGCGACCACATAGCCGTCGCCCACGCGCAGTTCGCGGATCTCCTGGTACGGCGTGGCGATCGGGGCCAGCACCGTGCTGCCAGCGTGCAGGCATGCCAGCTTGCTGACGCCTTGCTCGATATAGCTGCACACGATGTCGCCGTTCGCGCCGAAGCCGTACAGCGAATTGCCGAAGGTCCAGTGCGGCGTCGCAAACTCCGCCGCCATCGGGCACAGGGCTTCGACCGCGCTGGCCGCACCGCCCGCACCTTCGCGCAGGCAGTACAGGTTCCACCAACCGCTGCGGTCCGAGACGAAGTGCAGCACGCCGGCAGGCGACCATTCCGGCTGGCAGACCGATTCCTGGGACCCGCCGGCCACGCGCGAAGGCGTGCCGAGACGACCATCGGCCTCGACATCCGCTACCCAAAGCTCGGTGCCCTGCCACGGCATGCGCGGATGGTCCCAAGACAGCCACGCCAGGCGACGGCCATCCGGCGACAGCCTGGGCGAAGAATAGAAGTCATTGCCCATCACGAGTACGCGCTCGCCGCCATCAAAGCCAACTGCGCAGATAGTATTCACCGGTTGTGCATGCGAGCCATCATCCTCAGGATGTTGCTCGCGCACTGCGATCAGGCGCGCGTGCGCGTGGTCAAACACGAAATCGGCAAAGCGCTGGCGGCCGGGCGAGGTGAACGCTTCCGCGGCGCCGCCTGGCGCGAGCCGGTACAGCCGGTTGTCGGCATGGTGCGAGAACACCACCACGCCGCCCGCCACGGCATAGGCGCCGCCGCCATATTCATGAACGCGATTGCGCACGTTGAACGGCATTGGGGTGATTTCGGCCGCGTCGGCAGCGCCCTGGCGGCGCATCATGGTGGTGCGCCCCGCCTCGGACGCGCGGCCAGCCAGCCAATAGATGTCCTTCCCGTCCAGGACGACCGAAGACAGCGGCGTAGCGCCCGCAGCGACCATTTCGGCGCTGATCGGCGATGGCCAGGTGCCAAAAGGCGCGGTGGAAGTGGAAGTCATGGGCGCTCCAAACGCGTAAAAACAGGGCAGGGATGCGATAATACCCCCTTTCTATCCGCTTTAGATTGTCTTTCATGCCACAATTTGCCCCGCTGAAGAACGACACCTTCCTGCGTGCGCTGCTGCGCCAGCCGACCGAGTACACCCCGGTGTGGCTGATGCGCCAGGCGGGCCGCTACCTGCCTGAATACCGCGCTACGCGCCAGAAGGCGGGCTCCTTCATGGGCCTGGCGACCAATCCGGACCTGGCGACCGAAGTCACCTTGCAGCCGATCGATCGTTATCCGCTGGACGCGGCAATCCTGTTCTCCGACATCCTGACGGTGCCGGACGCCATGGGCCTGGGCCTGTACTTCGTGGAAGGCGAGGGTCCGAAGTTCGAGCGTCCGCTGAAGACCGAGGAAGACGTCAAGGCGCTGCAACTGCCGCCAGCGGGCTCGCTGGACTATGTATTCAAGGCAGTCACCCAGATCCGCACCGAGTTGAATGGCCGCGTGCCGCTGATCGGCTTCTCGGGCAGCCCATGGACACTGGCCTGCTATATGGTGGAAGGCCAGGGCTCGCGCGAATTCCACACCATCAAAAAGATGATGTACTCGCGCCCGGACCTGATGCACCGCATCCTGGACCTCAACGCCCGCGCGGTCGCCGAATACCTGAACGCCCAGATCGACGCCGGCGCCCAGGCCGTGATGATCTTCGACTCGTGGGGTGGTGCGCTGGCCGATGGCGCCTACCAGCAGTTCTCCCTGCAATACATGCAGCAGGTCGTGAGCCTGCTGAAGCGCGAAAAAGATGGCGTGAAGATCCCCGCCATCGTGTTCACCAAGGGTGGCGGCCACTGGGCCGAGGAGATCGCCGCTATCGGCGCCGACGCCATGGGGCTGGACTGGACCGCCAACATCGGCAAGGTTCGTGAGCTGGTCGGTCATAAGATGGCCCTGCAGGGCAATATCGATCCGGCCATCCTGTTCGCCAATCCGGAGCAGATCGCGGCCGAAGTGCGCCGCGTGCTCGATTCCTATGGACCGCATGACAGCGGCCACGTCTTCAACCTGGGCCACGGCATTTCCCAGTTCACCCCGCCAGAGTCGGTGACGGTGCTGGTGGAAACTGTCCATAGCCATAACCGCAAGCTGCGCGGCGGCTGATAAAGTAGTCCCGGTTCAAAGGGCGCTGCGGCGCCCTTTTTTATTTCCTGCAGAAGCGACTTATGCACAAAAATTTTTACTGCGGAAATAAGAGGCAGCAGCGAATGCCCTCCTCTCAGGGTATTTGCAAGTTATTGATTTTTAAGAGTTAAATTTTTACTGCTTTAGTCAATGTTTTGGGTTTTGTAAACCTTATCCCAAGGTGAAAGCGAGCTTTTCGGGTCATTCTCCACAAAGTTATCCACAAAAACTGTGGAAAAAAGTCAAAAGTACTTTGTAAACCGGCACTTAGTAGGAATTTGTAGGAATTGTCTTAGCGTCATGTTGCATTGCATGATATTTCGCCAAGACTTTCGGTGGGGAAAACGCTTGCGGAAACACAAACCTTGCGCCGCCTGCCTGTGTACAATGCTTGGCTTGATGTTGTGGCGCACCAGGCACGTTTTCCACTAAAAAAGCTGTAAAAACTGCTTGATTTCGGGGAAAAGCTGCTCCTTAAATGGTGCACTTATGCACAGAGCGCGGAAAAATATGCGCTTTCTGGCTCTCCTAGGGCGCCTGTTGTAAGTAGTTGAAATAGAAGGGAAAAAATCGGCGTCATTTGCTGGGTTTCCCCGGATTGCAAGCTGGAGGTTAGTGCTTGCTCAGGATTCCAGCCCCTTTGTTCACAAAGTTATCCCCAGATTCTGTGGATAGTTAAAAACCCTCGATCGATAGCCCCTGGATGGCGCACTGCATTCTTCGAATTGCCCTGGATACGCCGCTGAACGCGGTCTTTGATTACCGCTGGGATTGCGAAATATCAGAGCGGCCGCGTGTAGGACAATTGGCAATGGTGCCATTCGGCCCGCGCGAGGTCGTCGGCCTCATTGTGGATATCCTTGAAGAAACGGATGTCCCCGAGGAAAAGCTGAAAGCTGCGCTGGCCGTGCGCACGCAGTTGGCGCCCCTGTCCCCGCAATGGCTGGCGCTGGCCGGCTTTGCCGCTGAGTATTACCAGCGCCCGCTCGGCGAAGTGGCCTTGCCCGGCCTGCCCAAGAACCTGCGCGTGAGCAGCACTGTCGCGCTGGATCGCGCCATCAAGAAACTGGCCAAGCTGGAAGAAGCGCACGATCCGGCGCCGGCCAACGTGCCAGCGCTGAATGCAGCCCAGCAGGCGGCGGCTGCTGCCATCGTCGGCGCGCAAGGTTTTGCGCCCTTCCTGCTGTATGGCGTGACAGGCAGCGGCAAGACCGAGGTCTACCTGCAAGCCTGTGCACAAGTGCTGGCGCGCGAGCCGCAGGGGCAGGTGCTGGTGCTGGTTCCCGAGATCAACCTGACGCCGCAACTGGAAACCAATATCCGCAACCGTTTCCCGGGCGTGATGCTGTCCACCCTGCACAGCCGCCTGTCGGAGGGCGAGCGCATGCTGCACTGGCTGGCGGCGCACGAAGGCAAGGCACGCATCGTGCTGGGCACGCGCCTGTCCATCCTCGCTTCGATGCCGAACCTGAAGATGATCGTGATCGACGAGGAGCACGATCCTTCGTACAAGCAGCAGGAAGGCCTGCGCTATTCGGCGCGCGACCTTGCCGTATGGCGCGCGCACCAGTTGCAGATTCCCGTCGTGATGGGTTCTGCGACGCCGTCGCTGGAGAGCTGGCACCATGCCCTGAAGGGCCGCTACCGCAAGCTGGAATTGCGCGAGCGCGCGGTGCAGCAGGCGGTGCTGCCTTCCGTGAGACTGATCGACACCTCGCGCCGGCGCGGGCAGGAAGGGTTGACCGAGCAGCTGGTCGAAGCGATCACGCTGCGCATGGAGCGCGGCGAACAGTCCTTGCTGTTCCTGAACCGGCGCGGATATTCGCCGGTGATTACCTGCGAGTCGTGCGGCTGGGTCAGCGAATGCAAACGCTGCACGGCGTCGATGGTGCTGCACAAATCGGATTACCGCCTGCGCTGCCATCACTGCAGCCTGGAGATGCGCATCCCGCGCCATTGCCCGACCTGCGGCAATATCGACTTGCAGCCGATGGGACGCGGCACGCAGCGCATCGAGGAGAGCCTGCAGCAGCTGTTCCCGCAGGCGCGGGTGCTGCGCATCGATGCCGACAGTACGCGCCGCAAGGGCAGTGCGCAGGAAGCTTTCGACAGCGTGCACCGGCAGGAGGTGGATATCCTCGTCGGCACGCAAATGGTCGCCAAGGGGCATGACTTCAAGAACCTGACGCTGGTAGGAATCATGAATCCCGACAGCTCGCTGTTTTCGCAGGACTATCGCGCCAGCGAGCGGTTGTTTGCGCAACTGATGCAGGTGGCGGGGCGAGCGGGACGCCAGGGCGGCAGCGAGAGCGAGGTGCTGGTGCAGACCAGCTATCCGGAGCACCCGCTATTCTCGGCGCTGGTGGCGCATGACTACGACTACTTCGCCAACTCGCTGCTTGGCGAGCGTGAAGTGGCCGGTTTGCCGCCATACCTGTACCAGGCCATCTTGCGGGCGGAGGCGCGTGAGCTTGAGCTGGCGCTGGAATTCCTGCGGGGTGCGCGCGACCTGGTGCAGCATGGGGGAATCACGATTAACGACCCGATTCCGATGAGTATGGCGCGCGTGCACAATATGGAGCGCGCGCAGTTGCTGGTGGAGTCGCCGTCGCGCCCTGCGCTGCAGGCCTTCCTGAAAGAGTGGATGCAGGCGCTGCGCGAACAGAAGGCTCGCGTCAAATGGTCGCTCGAGGTCGACCCGGTCGACATTTAAGGCTGCACGAGATAGCGCCGTGCAGTGCCAATAATCTGCTCAGTGAGTGCCCGTGTGAACGGCGTGTCCAGCTCCCACGCATGCCAGTCCAGTTCGACATCGATGCAGCGTCCTGGGAGCAGGTCCACCAGCGCGCCCTGCGACAAGCCCTGCGCCGCTTGCAGGTAAGGCAGCAGGCCATAAGCCAGGCCGCCGAACACGGTATCGTTCAAGGCCGTCGACAGCGGCAAGGTGTGATGCGGGAACGGCCGCCCATACCCGGCCTCGCGCGCCAGGAAGCGCGCCATCAGGTCGCGGTCATGCACCACGGCCGGCGCCAGCGCCAGAGCCTCAACGCTGATTCCGTCGCCGAACCAATGCGCCGCAAAAGAAGGCGCAGCCACGCACACATACCGCATGGCGCCCAGCAGTGTCGAAGAAGAACCGGCAGCAGCAGGAGACGGTACCTCGGCCCGCGCAGCCACGCAGCCGAACACTGCCCCCTCGCGCATCAGATGCAGCGCCACCTCGCGCTCGGCGCATTCCACGTCAAGCTGGCAGCGCGGCGGCGACAGCAGCGGGCGCAGGGCCAGGGGCAGCCAGGTCGCCAGGCTCGCGGCATCGACGGCCATCGCAATTTCAGGCATGCTGGTCTCGTGGCCAAGGTCGATGTCGAGTGCCGCTTCCATCAGCTTGACGTTGCGGTAATGCGAGATGAGGCGTTGGCCCAGGCCAGTCGCTTCGGCGGGCGAGCCGCGCACGATCAACAGCCTGCCTACCGCATCCTCGAGCGCTTTGATACGCTGGGATACGGCCGGCTGGCTGATGCCGAGCGCATTGGCCGCCTTGTCAAAGCTGCCATGGCTGGCAACGGCATCCAGTACCGCCAGCGCGCGGTAGTCCAGATTTTCCATAAGATGTGCTTAATCGAAGCGCGAAAAGATAAGTCATACTAATGCATTACCAATGACGGAGGCAAGATGGAAACCATCCAGTGCGATGTGGCGGTGATCGGCGCCGGTACGGCTGGGCTGAGCGCCTACCGGGCGGCGCGTAACGCCGGCAAGCATGCGGTATTGATCGAGGACGGCCCGCATGGCACCACCTGCGCCCGTGTCGGCTGCATGCCGAGCAAGCTGCTGATCGCTGCGGCCGAGGCGGCGCATGCGGTGCGCGAGGCGCCGGGCTTCGGCGTCCAGCCCGGCGGCCTGAAAGTCGACGGCAAGGCCGTCATGCAGCGCGTACGCAGTGAGCGTGACCGCTTTGTCGGCTTCGTGCTGGAGAATGTGGCGGCCATGCCGGCCGGTGACAAGCTGCATGGGCGTGCACGATTCACTGCGCCAAATCGCCTGCAGATCGGCGCCAACCTGGAGGTCGCCGCCCAGGCGGTCGTCATCGCCACCGGCTCGCGGCCCGACATTCCGTCGGAATGGGCCGCAGCCGGACCGCGCGTGATCAACAGCGATGCGGTATTCGAATGGACCGACTTGCCGCGTTCCGTGGCGGTGATCGGCGCCGGCGTGATTGGCCTGGAGCTGGGCCAGGCCCTGCACCGGCTCGGCGTGCGCGTGGCGATCATCGCGCGCGGCAGCAGCGTGGCGCAATTGAAGGACCCGCAGGTGCTGGCAGCCGCCTCGCAAGCGCTGGGCGAAGAAATGGACCTTCGTTTCCGCACCGAAGTGGCAGGCATCGCGCGCGCCGGCGACGGGCTGGAACTGCGCACGCGCAATACCGAAGGCAAAGAACGCAGCGAGCATTTCGACTACGTGCTGGTGACCACCGGCCGCACACCAAACGTTTCCGGTCTCGGCCTCGACCACACCGGGCTGGCGCTGGACAAGAACGGCGTACCTAAATTCGACCGCAGCACCATGCAGTGCGGCGACAGCTGCATCTTCATCGCAGGCGATGCCAGCGCCGAAATCCCCTTGCTGCCCGAGGCGGCCGACCAGGGCAAGATCGCCGGCGCCAATGCTGCCAGCTATCCCGAGGTGAAGCCGGGCCTGCGCCGCACGCCGCTTGCGATCACGTTCAGCGAACCGCAGATTGCCACCGTGGGTCAAGGCTACAAGGAGTTGTCGAACGGCCGCGAGCACTTCGCCATTGGCGCCGTCAGTTTCGACGACCAGGGACGCAGCCGCGTCATGCGCCAGAATAAAGGCATGCTGCGGGTGTATGCGGAGTACGGGAGCGGGCGTTTCCTCGGCGCCGAGATGGTGGGGCCGCGTGCGGAGCACATTGGCCACCTGCTGGCCTGGGCCCATCAGGCCAGGCTGACGGTATCGCAGATGCTGGACATGCCTTTCTACCACCCGGTAGTGGAAGAAGGCCTGCGTACCGCCTTGCGCGACCTGGCGTTGGAGCTGCAAAAACCGCCGCCCCCGCCCAAGCCGATGCCGGACGATTGCACGCCCGGCTGCTAGGTCAATTCAGGCTTGAGTCCAGGCGGCCCTGGCTGGCCAGTTCGCGCAGCACGCGGATGGTGTCCAGGTCCGACTCCTGGTAGGCGGAGCGGCGGAAATCGTCGTACATGGCGTTGGCGGCGTCGGTCGCCGCGTCGTGGCCGTCGTCGTACTGGAAGCGCACGTACAGCCGCTCCGGTTGCGGCATCTCGATCGTCATCGTCAGGCTGGAGGCGCTGATGTCCTTCTGCGCCGGCACGTCATAGCGCACCACATAAGGCTCGTGCAGTACCACGTTGTCTTCGATGACCACATCGCCATAGCGCAGGCGGCGGCTGAATCCTGCCGCGGTGCGATCCGAGATTTCCGCTTCGTCCAGGTGCGGAACGAACAGCTTGGGCGACTCCGCGCGCAGCACCAGGCCGCGCCACAGCTGCTGGTGGGTGATGGTGTCCATCAGCGGGTTGAGGAGGTCGTTCACTTCTATCAAATGTTCAAATTTCATAACACTTCTGCCTGCTTATTTCGGGGATTGATACCACTATATTCTGTACAATGCCGGGATGTCCAATGCACCCCAGTTCGGCCTTAACGGCCCACAGAGCGAAGCCGTGCTCTATCTCGACGGCCCTGCCCTCGTACTGGCGGGGGCCGGCTCGGGCAAGACGCGCGTCATTACGCAAAAAATTACCCATATGATCGAGGATCGCGGCTATGACCCGCGCACGATCGCAGCGCTTACCTTTACCAACAAGGCGGCGCTGGAAATGCAGGAGCGCGTCGGCAAGATGCTCAAGCAGCCGCGCCAGGCCAAGCTGCTGACCGTCTGTACCTTTCACTCCCTCGGTGTGCGCATCCTGCGCCAGGAATGCAACCATCTGGGGCTGAAAGACCGTTTTTCAATCATGGACAGCGACGATTGCTACTCGCTGGTCCAGGACTTGGCCATCACGACCGACAAGAACCTGATCCGCGGCATCCAGAACGACATCTCGCTGTGGAAGAACGGCCTGGTGACGCCCGAGGAAGCACTGAAGCAGGCGCAGACCGAGGATGAGGCGCAGTCGGCGCGCATCTACGGCAGCTACATCGCCACGCTGGCTGCCTACCAGGCAGTGGACTTCGATGACCTGATCCGCCTGCCGGTGGAGCTGTTCCGCAACCACGACACGGTGCGCGACAAATGGCAGCGCCGCCTGCGCTACCTGATGATCGACGAATACCAGGACACCAATACCTGCCAGTACGAGCTGGTGAAACTGATGGTTACAGGCCTGGGCAAGAAGCCCATGTTCACCGCAGTGGGCGATGACGACCAGGCGATCTACGGCTGGCGCGGCGCGACCATGGAAAACCTGGCGCTGCTGCAGGTCGATTTCCCCGACCTGCGCCTGATCAAGCTGGAACAGAACTACCGCTCCACCACGCGCATCCTGCAGGCGGCCAATGCGGTGATCCAGAACAATCCCAAGCTGTTCGAGAAATCGCTGTGGTCGGAACTGGGTATCGGTGAGCCGATCAAGGTGCATTCGATGCCGAACGAGGAGCAGGAAGCGGAGCAGGTGGCGATCATTATTTCGGCCGACCACTTCGAACGCAAGAACAAGTGGGCCGATTACGCGATCCTGTATCGCGGCAACCACCAGGCGCGCGTGATCGAACAGGCGTTGCGCACGCAGCGTATTCCGTACACGATTTCCGGCGGCCAGAGTTTCTTCGACAAGGCGGAAATCAAGGACATCATGGCCTACCTGCGCCTGATGGCGAATCCGGACGACGATCCTGCCTTCATTCGCGCGGCGACCACGCCGCGCCGCGGCATCGGCCAGTCCACACTGGAAGCCCTGGGCTCCTTCTCGGGCAAGTGGCAATGCTCGCTGTTCGAGGCCGTGTTCAAGGGCGGCATCGAGGCAGTGCTGAACGAGCGCCAATTGCGTCCGTTGCAGGACTTCTGCAACTTCATCCTGGAACTGGAATCGCGCGCCACGCGTCCCGGCCCATCGGGCAGTGGCGACAACGCGGCGCAAGTGCTGGACGACCTGATGGAAGGCATGCATTACGAGCACTACCTGTATGACAGCTTCGAGGAGCGCGCGGCGCAAGGCAAGTGGGACAATGTGACGGACTTCGTCAATTGGCTGAAGGATCGCGGCCGCGGCGGCAAGGACCGTGATGGCGAAGAGAAGAACGTGCTGGAGTTGACCCAGATGGTGGCGCTGATGTCCATGCTGGACGGCAAGGACGAAGAGCCGGACGCGATCCGCATGTCGACGCTGCACGCGTCGAAAGGCCTGGAGTACCCGCACGTGTTCCTGGTCGGCGTCGAAGAAGGCATCCTGCCGCACAAGGGCGACCCGGATGCGCCAGTGGAATTGCTGGCCCAGCGTATCGAGGAAGAACGGCGCCTGATGTACGTGGGGATCACGCGCGCGCAGCGAACCTTGCAACTCACCTGGTGCAAGAAGCGCAAGCGCGGCGGCGAACATGTGCAATGCGACATATCGCGCTTCATCGCGGAGATGGCGCTGGATGTCGGCACCGCCCCGCCGACGGAATCGGAAGTCCTGTCGCCGCGCGAACGCCTGGCGCGCATGAAGGAATTGCTGTCGGCTCCGCGCGACATCAATCCGGCTTGATTGGTGCTAGCATGGGTACTCTTCCTTTTGACAGGAGGCTTCCCATGTTTTCACGCATTTGCCTGCTCGCCGCCCTGGCGGGTACTGCTCCCATCGCGTTGGCAGCCGATGTGGTGACCAAACCTGAAGCCGAGGCGATGGTCAAAAAGGCCATCGCCTACCTCAAAGCTAACGGCCGGGAAAAGACCTTTGCCGAAATCGACAGGAAGGACGGCCAGTTTGTGGACCGCGACCTGTACCTGACCGTTTACGGGACCGACGGCGTGGTTCGCGCGCACGGCGCCAACGCCAAAATGATCGGCAAGAACTTGATGGACCTGAAGGACGTCGATGGCAAGGCGTTCGTGAAGGAGCGCGTTGAAATGGCGAAGAAAAAAGTGCCGTTCTGGCAGGATTACAAGTTCAACAATCCCGTCAGCGGCAAGATCGAACCCAAAACCATGTACTGTGTTCCGGAAGAAGATTTGATTCTCTGCGGCGGTGTCTACCTGAAGTAGCGCTGAACCAAGATCGATGATGGGTTGGGCGATGGCGGAGATCCAGAAATCGCAATGGTCGTGAGTACGCTGCATGTTCGGCATTGCCGTCTCCGTCGGTACCTTGCAAGGCGCGGCCATCGTGATGGCGATGCGATGGATGGGCTGATGTCGCTCCAGTAAAATACCTGTTTTTTCTTAGGCAGGAGCAGGCCGTGAGCACCGAAGACCGATTCATCGACATTGAAATCAAACTGGCGCACCAGGAAGACCTGGTTGAGTCGCTGAACCAGCGCGTCTACGAGCAGCAGAAGCAGATCGACCAGCTCGAAGCGATGCTGGTGGCGTTGGCTGAGCGTGTGCGCACGACCTCGCAATCCAACCAGACGCCGATCAACGAACCGCCACCGCACTACTGATTTCTGACACTTTACGATACGCAGTGCAGCATGACTTTGCACTGCCGGGTTGCTATTATCGTGCGCTTCGAAACATTACAAAACAGGAGAGAGAATGTTCCGTCCGAAATTGCTGGTGATCGCTGCCAGCCTGGCTGTTGCCGGTCCTGCCAATGCCGCCCTGCCAGCGTCGAATCCTTTCGCTGCTGAATCCAGGCTGCCGCTGAACTACCCCGCCTTCGACAAGATCAAGAATGAAGACTATGGTCCTGCCTACGAAGAAGGCATGAAGCAGCAGGCCGCGGAAATTGCCAAGATTGCCAACAACAAGGCCGCGCCGACTTTTGACAACACGATCGTGGCGATGGAACGTTCCGGCCGCCTGCTGGACCGCGTGAGCTCCGTTTTCGGCAACCTGTCCGGCGCCAATACCAATGACGCCTTCGAAGCGCTGAATCGCGAACTGGCGCCGAAGCTGTCGGCGCACAGTGACGCAATTCGCCTGAACGAAAAACTGTATGCCCGCATCAAGACCCTGTACGACAAGCGCGACAAGCTGAAGCTCGATCCTGAATCGAAGCGCCTGCTGGAACGCTATCACACCGATTTCGTGCGCGCCGGCGCCAAGCTGACCGCCGCCGACAAGGAAAAACTGAAGGCCTACAACTCGCAACTGGCTGCCCTGTCCACCACTTTCAGCCAGAACGTGCTGAAGGAAGCCAACGCTTCCGCCTTGGCGGTCGACACCCGCGAAGAGCTGGCCGGCATGTCCGACAAGGCCATCGACGCCGCTGCTGCAGCCGCCAAGGCCAAAGGCATGGACGGCAAATTCCTGATCGCCATCGCCAATACCACCGGCCAGGCGCCGCTGGAAGTGCTGACCAACCGCTCCACGCGAGAGCGCCTCTTGGCTACCTCGCTGGCGCGCGGCAGCCATGGAGGTGAGTTCGACAACCGCGAAGTCGTGCTGAAGATCGCCAAGCTGCGCGCCGAACGCGCTGCGCTGTTGGGCTATTCCTCGCACGCTGCCTACCAGCTGGAAGACCAGACCGCGCACGACACCGACGCCGTCAACAAGCTGCTGGGCGAACTGTCCAAGCCGGCCGTGAACAACGCCCGCAAGGAATCGGCCGACATCCAGGCCGTGATCGATGCGGAAAAAGGCGGCTTTGCCAACGCGGCGCAGGACTGGGCCTTCTACACCGACAAGGTGCGCCAGGCGCGCTACGCGTTCGACCAGAACCAGCTCAAGCCATACTTCGAACTGGATAACGTGCTGCAGAACGGCGTGTTTTACGCAGCGACCAAGGTGTACGGCATCACCTTCAAGGAGCGCAAGGACCTGCCGGTGTACCAGCCTGACGTGCGCGTGTTCGACGTGTTCGATGCCGACGGCAAGCAACTGGCGATCTTCCTGGGCGACTTCTACGCGCGCAGCAACAAGCGCGGCGGCGCCTGGATGAATGCCTACGTATCGCAGTCCAAGCTGTTGGGCACGAAGCCGGTAGTGGCCAACCACCTGAACATTCCCAAGCCAGCGGCCGGCGAGCCGACCTTGCTGACCTATGACGAAGCGCGCACCCTGTTCCACGAGTTCGGCCACGCGCTGCACGGCATGTTCTCGGATGTAAAGTACCCGCGCTTCGCCGGCACCCGCGTGCCGCGCGACTTCGTGGAATTCCCATCGCAGGTCAACGAAATGTGGATGACCTGGCCGGAAATCCTGAATAACTACGCCAAGCATTACCAGACCGGCGCGCCAATGCCGAAGGAACTGCTGGACAAGGTGCAGGCGTCCGCCAAGTTCAACGAGGGCTTCCGCACCACCGAATACCTGGCGGCTTCGATCCTGGACCAGCGCTGGCACCAGCTGCCGGCAGACAAGATCCCGACCGACGTGCTGGGCTTCGAATCGTCGGTACTGAAGGACGCGGGTGTTGACTTCGCACCGGTGCCGCCGCGCTACCGCACCACCTACTTCTCGCACGTGTTCGCGGGCGGCTACTCGGCGGGCTACTATGGCTACCTGTGGTCGGAGAAGCTGGACGCCGATACGGTTGAATGGTTCACCGAGAACGGCGGCATGCAGCGCAAGAACGGCGATCACTTCCGCAAGGCCCTGCTGTCCAAGGGCGGCACGATGGATGCGATGCAGATGTACCGCGAGTTCCGCGGCCGCGATGCCAAGATCGATCCGCTGCTGGAACGTCGCGGCTTGAAGGCCAACTAAGGAACTAACTTTCCGGGGTCAGGCCTGACATGCGACACGCGCAGCGTGTTGCGTGTTGGGCCCTGACACCGCGGACTCCGTCCATGGTAGACAGCTTTAAGCCAGTGCCATGGAGCATTTCAATCACGCCGGCCATGTGCGGGCTCGCTGCGCCCGAAATTGAGCACATCCATAGCTGGTCACGGCGGATGGGTGTATAAAGAGGGATAGCCACTTCACCGGGGAAAGGGATCATGGACACCAAGCTGAAGGAGACTCTGCGCCAATTGCACGCCTCGCTGGCCCACCACGGCCCGGTCGATGAGGAATTGCAAAGCCTGTTGCGCCAGCTCGATGGCGACATCAAGCTGATCCTCGACCAGCCGCCGGAGCCCGAAGGCGGCACCGCCACCTACGGCCTGGCCGAACGTACCCAGGAAATTACCGCCAAATTTGCCGCTAAACACCCGGCATTGGAGCCTACTTTGCGCGAACTGACGCGCATCCTGGGAAATATGGGAATATAAAATCAATGGGGTCAGGTCCGGATATGCGACACGCACAGCGTGTTGCGTGTTCGGCCCTGACGCGCCACTGACTAAAAATAAAGGCGGGCCGCAGCCCGCCTTTGGTATGGAACCCGGGGTTTTACCGGCTGTCTGGCCGGCCCCCGGGAGGCTAGCCTTATGGGAAGGCCAGCATGGGCGGCTCTTCACCGCCAAAGTTGAAGTCAGGATGACGTTTGGCGATCATTTCCTCGATCTCCTTCATGCGCCGCACTGGCACGTCTACCATCATCAAAACCTGACCTTGTTCAATACGCTCTGAATACTGCTCCAGCTTCTTGTTGGGGACGGCCGCTGCATTCATGCCGCTCGCCCAGCCGCCGAACAGTGCACCGCCCAGCGTGACCAGCAAGATGGTCATGGTGCGCAGGGTCAGCCCTTCGGGTGGGAAAACGACCAGGAAGATGCCGGCACACAGCCCCACGATCCCGCCGATGCCGATCCCCAGCTTGGCGCCGTGGATCAGGTCCGTTCGCAGCAGGAAATTGCAATCTGGCATGTCGTCGGGCAGGGTGCCCTCTTTTGCCATGAAGTGGATATGCCGTTCTTCGATGCGTGCCAGCAGCAGTTCGTCCAGTTCTGCGCGGGCGGCTTTTACATTGGGAAGCATGTAGTACAGTCTGCGTCGCATGATGTCGCTCCATGGAAGACGTTGTATACCCGTTATAGCAAAAATGTCACGATGTTCAATGTGTATTACCTGAATCGCCTTGCTGGAACGTCACAAGTTACTGAAACTTAAAGGTTTTTTGCGCCGCGAAGCGGGCGCTGGCCGGTGATTTCCGGTACAATGCCGGGATGAATCCCCCAACCAATCTTTTCGCGGCCGTCGCCAAGCGGTCTGCGCGTGCTTCTGCTGCGCCTTTCCTTCCCATGTCCCGCGCCGAAATGGACGCCCTGGGCTGGGACCAGTGCGACGTCATCCTGGTAACCGGCGACGCCTATATCGACCACCCGAGCTTCGGCATGGCCCTGGTCGGCCGCCTGCTGGAATCGCAAGGCTACCGCGTGGGCATCATCGCCCAGCCGGACTGGCATAACGTGGAATCGTTCCGCGCGCTGGGCAAGCCGCGCCTGTACTTCGGCATCACCGCCGGCAATATGGATTCCATGGTCAACCGCTACACGGCCGACCGCAAGATCCGCTCCGACGACGCCTACACCCCGAACGCCGAGCCGAACAAGCGTCCCGATCGCGCCGTGACCGTGTACGCCCAGAAGTCCCGCGAAGCCTTCCCCGGCACTCCTATCGTCATCGGTTCCATCGAAGCCTCGCTGCGGCGCATCGCTCACTACGACTACTGGTCGGACAAGGTGCGCAAGTCGGTGCTGACCGAGTCCAAGGCCGACCTGCTGATCTTCGGTAACGCCGAACGCGCCCTGGTCGACCTGACCCGCCGCCTGGACATGGGCGAAAAGATCAAGGAGATCAAGGATCTGCGCGGCACCGCCTTCCTGGTGCCGCACGGCTGGCTGCCGTCCGACGAATGGGCGGTGCACAACTCGAACCGCGTCGACGTGCCGGGCCGCGTCGACCCGCATCCCGATCCTTACGCCATGGCGAAGGAAGACAAGAAGGAATGCGCCACCGAGAACGCCGCGCCGGAGCCTGTCGTCAAGCCGGTCATCATCATGACCCGCGAAGAGCGCCTGGCCGCCGCTAAGGAAAAGCACAACAAGACTGTGGTGCGCCTGCCATCCTACGAGGTGGTGAAGGAAGACCCGGTCATGTACGCCCACGCCTCGCGCGTGTTCCACCTCGAATCCAATCCGGGTAATGCGCGCGCGCTGGTGCAGCAGCACGGCGACCGCGACGTGTGGATGAACCCTCCGCCGCTGCCGCTGGCCATGGACGAAATGGACGGCGTGTACGACATGGAGTACTCGCGCGCCCCGCACCCGAGCTACGGCAACGCCAATATCCCGGCATGGGAGATGATCCGTTTCTCGGTCAACATCATGCGCGGCTGCTTCGGCGGCTGCACCTTCTGCTCGATCACCGAGCACGAAGGCCGCATCATCCAGAGCCGCTCCGAGCCGTCCATCCTGCGCGAGATCGAACATATCCGCGACAAGACCAAGGGCTTTACCGGCATCATTTCCGACCTGGGCGGCCCGACCGCGAACATGTACCGCCTGTCGTGCAAGGACAAGTCGATCGAAGAAACCTGCCGCCGCCTGTCCTGCGTCTACCCGTCGATCTGCGTCAACCTGGGCACCGACCACAGCAAGCTGATCCAGCTGTACCGCAAGGCGCGCGAGATCAAGGGCGTGAAGAAGATCCTGATCCAGTCCGGCCTGCGCTACGACCTGGCCGTGCGTTCGCCTGAATACGTGAAAGAGCTGGTGACCCACCACGTCGGCGGCCTGCTGAAGATCGCGCCCGAGCACACCGAAACCAATGTGCTGAGCAAGATGATGAAGCCGGGCATCGGCGCCTACGACGAATTCAAGGCGATGTTCGAGAAGTACTCGCTGGAAGCGGGCAAGAAGCAATACCTGATCCCTTACTTCATCGCCGCCCACCCGGGCACGACGGACGAGGACATGCTGAACCTGGCCCTGTGGCTGAAGAAGAACAACTTCCGCCTCGACCAGGTGCAGACCTTCATGCCGACCCCGATGGCAATGGCATCGGCCATGTACCACTCGCGCAAGAACCCGCTGCACAAGGTCACCGAGAATTCGGAAAACGTGGAAACCCCGCGCACGCTGAAGCAGCGCCAGGCGCACAAGGCTTTCCTGCGCTACTACGATCCGAAGAACTGGCCGATCCTGCGCGAGACCCTGCGCCGCATGGGCCGTGGCGACCTGATCGGCGATGGCGAACGCCACCTGATTCCGCCGTACCGCGTCGGCGAAGAGCACTTCAAGCCCGCGCAAGGCAAGCGCGCCATGCCGACCCTGGCTCCAGGCCAGCACAAGCGCGGCGCCGGCCTGCCTCCACCGGCCCATGCGGGCCGCAGCGGCAAGCCGAATGCGCTGACCGGTTCCATGACGGCCCGTGCCACGGTGGAAACCAAGGCCCGTCCATCCATCCTTGACACGATCAAAGTCAAGCCGAAGGCCGCCCCGGCCAAGGCTGGCGGCCGCCCGGGCCGTAAGTAAACCGCTAACGTGCTATCACCTGCTGCAATTCCATAGGATTTTGCAGCAGGAATGCCACACTTCGGCGCGCCGTGTGCGGCGAAGCGGATACAATCGGCTGGTAGACTCTGCCAACTCTGTATCCGGAAGAAAACGTGCCCCAATTCCTGGCTGGCCTGTTCATATTTCTGTTGCTGTCGACACCTGCACCCTGGGTGCAGGCGCAGGAGCGCGTCACGCTGCAACTCAAGCACAGCCACCAGTTCCAGTTTGCCGGCTATTACGCTGCGCTGGAAAAAGGCTATTACCGTGATGCCGGCCTCGATGTGCAATTGCTGGAAGGCAGCGACGGCAATGAACCCGAACGCGCCGTGCTCGATGGCCGTGCCCAGTACGGCGTAGCCAGCAGCAGCCTGTTGCTGGCGCGGCTGTCCGGCAAGCCGCTGGTGGTGCTGGCGGTAGTTTTCCAGCATTCTCCCTATGCGCTGGCGATGCGCCAGACGGGACCGGCGCCGGATATCCGCAGCATCATCGGCAAGCGTGCGATGATCGGCTCCCTGACCGATGAATTGACCCAGGCTGACGAAGTCATGGCCTACCTGCGCAAGGAGGGCATCTCCAACAACCAGATCGTGCGGGTGGAGCACAGCTTCAATCCGGACGACCTGGTGAAGGGCAGGGTCGACGCCATGTCGATCTACGTGACCAACGAGCCGGACTATCTTGACCGCCTCGGCTTCCCATACGACATCTACAGCCCGCGCGCAGCCGGCATTGATTTCTACGGCGACAACCTGTTCACCAGTGAAGAGGAAATCAAGAACCATCCTGACCGCGTGCGCGCCTTCCGCGCCGCCAGCATGCGCGGCTGGCAGTACGCCATGAGCCACCAGGAAGAAATCGTCGACCTGATCCTCAACAAGTATTCGCGCCAGCACGACCGCATGCACTTGCTGTACGAAGCGCGCCAGATGGTGCCGCTGGTGCAGCCTGTGCTGGTGGAAATCGGCTACATGAACCCGGACCGCTGGCAGCACATTGCCGACGTCTATACGGAACTGGGCATGCTGCCCCAAGGTGCCACCTGGGCCGGCTTCATGTACAACGCCGACCCCGGTTCGGACCTGAACTGGCTGTACCGCGTGCTGGGCGTGGCTGCGGGCCTGCTGGTGCTGGGCGCCATGATTCACTTCTCGCTGCTGGCGCGCGAGCGCACGCGTGCCGAGGAAACCATCCGCAAGGGCGAGCAGCGTTTCCGCACCATGTTCGAGGCGGCGCCGATGGGCATTGCACTGATCGATTCGAGCGGCGGCCAGTTCCGCGACGTGAATCCGCGTTTTGCCGAGATTGCGGGACGCTCGGCGCAAGAGATGCGTAATAGCCGCTGGCTGGAAATCTGCCATCCGGACGATGTGGCCCCGGAACAGGAAAAGATGACGCAGCTGGCCGCGCAGCAGATTGCCGGCTTCAAGTTGGAGACGCGCCTGGTGCGTCCCGACGGCCGCATCGTGTGGGTGGAAGCCTCGATCAACGCGGTAGGCACGGAGAGCCAGCCACACCATCTGTGCATGATCGAGGACATCACCGACAAAAAGGAAACCGAGGCCCTGATCTGGCAGCAGGCCAACTTCGACACGCTCACGCAGTTGCCGAACCGGCGCATGTTCCTGGATCGCCTACAGCACGATATTCTGAAATCGCGCCGCGACGGTACCCGCATCGCGATCCTGTTCATCGACCTTGACCACTTCAAGGAAGTCAACGACACCCTCGGCCACCACCAGGGCGACGTGCTGCTGGTGGAAGCGGCGCGCCGCATCGGCGCCTGCGTGCGCCAGTCCGACACCGTATCGCGCCTGGGCGGCGACGAGTTCACCGTGATCCTGCCGGAGTTGTCGGAAGTCGACCGGGTGGAAGACATTGCCCAGCACATCATCGACAGCCTGCGCATGCCGTTCCAGCTCGGGCAGGAGCAAGCCTTCGTCTCGGCGTCGATCGGCATCACCATTTATCCGGACGATGCCGGCAATATGGACGACTTGCTGAAGCATGCCGACCAGGCCATGTACGCCGCCAAGGGCGCCGGCCGCAACCGCTTCAGCTACTTCACGCCGGCCTTGCAGGTGGCTGCGCTGAACCGCATGCGCCTGACCAACGACTTGCGCGGCGCGCTGAAAGGCAACCAGCTCAAGCTGTACTTCCAGCCTATCGTGCATCTCCCGACCGGCAAGATCCACAAGGCCGAAGCGCTGATCCGCTGGGAGCATCCGCAGCGCGGCATGGTCAGTCCACTGGAATTCATCCCGCTGGCCGAATCAAGCGGCCTGATTGTCGACATCGGTGAATGGGTGTTCCGCGAGTCGGCGCAATGGGTCAAGCGCTGGCGCGAGGAAGTGCACCCCGGCTTCCAGGTCAGCCTGAACCAGTCGCCGCTGGAATTCCAGCGCGAACGCGCCACCTACGCCGATTGGCTGGCCTACCTGCAACAGCTCGGCGTGCCGGGCGAAAGCATCGTGGTGGAAATCACGGAAGGCCTGCTGCTGGACGCCAACACCAGCGTCACGGACAAGCTGCTGCAACTGCGCGACGCCGGCATCCAGGTTGCGCTGGACGATTTCGGCACCGGCTACTCCTCGCTGTCCTACCTGAAGAAGTTCGACATCGACTATCTCAAGATCGACCGTAGTTTTACCCGCAACCTTGCACCGGATTCGAGCGATATGGCTTTGTCCGACGCGATCATCGTGATGGCCCACAAGCTTGGTCTGAACGTGATCGCCGAAGGCGTGGAGACCACGGAGCAGCGCGACCTGCTAGCCGGCGCCGGTTGCGACTACGGCCAGGGCTACCTGTTCGCCCGTCCCCTTCCTGCCGCAGACTTCGACGCCATGCTGCACCAGCAATCGATCCCCACCGCCGCAACCCCGCACGCCACTGCCGCCTGATTGCACCTCACTTGACTCAAGTCAAAGCCAAACCGTATCGCGAAAACCTATAGTTACTCCCGAATCAACCAAGGAGTAAGGAAATGGGACAAGAAAAACAGGTGTATATGGCCGGTGCCGGCATCGGTAACCTCGCGGCGGCGGCTTTCATGATCCGCGATGGAAAAATGCGCGGTGACCAGATTCACATTTACGAATCGCTGGGCGTGGCGGGCGGCAGCCTGGATGGGACGGGTAACGCGGAGGACGGTTACCGCCTGCGGGGAGGCCGCATGCTAACGACCGACAACTACGAATGTACCTGGGACTTGTTCGCTTCGATCCCGTCCCTGGTCCATCCTGGCCGGACGGTGCTGGATGAGACGCTGGCCTTCAATGAACTGCATAAATCGCACTCGCAAGCGCGCCTGGTCGACCGCAATCGCCATAAAGTGGACGTGACCTCGATGGGTTTCAGCCTGCGCGACAGGATGGAACTCCTCAAGCTGCACGAGGCCGATGAAGCCGCGCTGGGCAACTCGCCCATCACCGATCACCTGTCGCCGGAATTTTTCGAAACGCCGTTCTGGTACATGTGGGCTACGACCTTCGCCTTCCAGCCGTGGCATAGCGCAGTTGAATTCAAGCGCTACCTGCATCGATTCATGAAGGAGTTTTCGCGCATAGAAACGCTGGCGGGCGTCAAGCGCACTGTGTACAACCAGTTCGATTCGCTGGTCCGCCCATTGCAGGCATGGCTGGCGCAGCAGGGCGTGCACATCGAGACTGGCTGTACCGTGACCGACATCAAGCTGGCAGATGCCCGCGACGAGCTGCTGGTGCACGCGATCGAGCTTGAACGCGGTGGCGAGCGCGAACTGCTGCCGATTACGCCCGATGACCTGGTGTTCTTCCAGAACGGTTCGATGACCGATGCTTCCAGTTTCGGCAGCATGAAGTCGGCGCCGCCGCGGCTTGATCGCCACCAGAGCGGCGGGTGGAAGCTGTGGGAACGTTTGGCGGAGGGACGTCCCGAACTTGGCAACCCTGCCGCGTTCAATCGCAATATCCAGCAATCATGGTGGGAATCGTTCACGGTGACGCTGCACGATACGGCATTCTTCGACCAGATGGAAGCGTTCAGCGGCAACGTCGCCGGAACCGGCGGGCTGGTGACCTTCAAGGATTCCAACTGGCTGATGTCCGTCGTCCTGGCGCATCAGCCGCACTTCGCCAACCAGCCGGCCGGGGTGAAAGTATTCTGGGGTTATGCACTGCACCCGGACCGTGTCGGCAACTTCGTCGCCAAACCGATGGCCGATTGCACCGGCGAAGAGATTTTGCGCGAACTGGCGGGGCACCTGAATTTCGAACCGGAGGTGTTCGCAAAGGCCAACTGCATCCCGTGCCGCATGCCGTACATCACCAGCATGTTCATGCCGCGTCACTACAGCGACCGCCCATTGCCGGTGCCGGCCGGTTCGCGCAACCTGGCGCTGGTGAGCCAGTTCGTCGAAGTGCCCGATGACGTGGTGTTCACGGTCGAATATTCCGTTCGTGCGGCGCAGATGGCGGTGTACCAGCTTCTCGGCATCGGGCGCGAAATCCCGCCCATCAAGCGCCACGACAAGACGCTGGAAGTGATGTTGGCCGCACTGGTCAAGGCTGCCTGACGAAGGAAGCACCAGGCCGCTTGGGGAATCCTTGACCTGGCTCAAGGATTTTTCAGGCGCGCACGCGCAAGATGCCGGCTATGAATCTCGCAAACTCACTCTTGCACGCGCTGGCTGATCACGGCGCGCGTGAAGTCTTTGGTATCCCCGGAGACTTCGTCCTTGCCTTTTTCGAACAAATTGAGAAATCTGGCGTCCTGCCCCTTTACACGCTGAGCCACGAGCCGGGTGTAGGCTTTGCAGCCGATGGGGCGGCACGCTATCACGGGCGCATAAGCGTGGCGGCGGTGACCTATGGTGCGGGGGCACTCAACATGGTCAACGCCGTCGCGGGCGCTTACGCTGAAAAAGTACCGATGGTGGTGGTCTCCGGCGCGCCGGGCACCAATGAACGCCGCAACGGCTTCCTGCTGCACCACCAGGTCAAGCACCTGGACTCGCAAATGGCGATCTTCCGCGAGATCACCTGCGACCAGTGCGTGCTGGACGACCCGCAACGCGCGCCGGAAGACATAGCCCGAGTGCTGCGCAGTGCGATCACGCATTCGCGGCCGGTCTACATCGAGCTGCCGCGCGATATGGTGTATGCGCCGTGCGGCCGGGTGCATGCCTTGCCGGAACCCAGGCACGACGAGGATGCGCTTGCCGCGTGCGTGGAGGAAGTGCTGTCGCGCCTGCAGCACGCCGTGCGCCCGGTGCTGATGGTCGACATCGAAATCCGCCGCTTCGGCCTGGAGGGAAAAGTTGCGCAGCTGGCGACCAAGCTGCAGGTGCCGGTCGTGACCTGCTTCATGGGCCGCGGCCTGCTGGCCAGCGAGCCTGATGCGCCGCTGCTCGGCACCTACCTCGGCGTCGCGGGCGCACCGGAAGTCACCGAAGCCGTCGAAGGCTCGGACGCCCTGCTGATGCTGGGCGTGATCCTGTCCGACACCAACTTCGGCGTGCAGCGCGAACGCATCGACCTGCGCAAATGCATGCTGGCGCTGGACGGCGACGTCACGCTGGGCTACCACACCTATCACGACATCCCGCTGGAAGCGCTGGTGGACGGCCTGCTGGCCAGCGCCAAGCCGCTGCGCGCCGACGCTGCCCTGCGCGGCGAGCGTACAGCCTATCCCTGCGACCTTCCAGCAGATGACAAGCCGCTGGCGCCGCGCGATGTGGCAAGCGCGATCAACGACATGATGCGCAAGCACGGCCGCATGACGATCGCCTCCGACATCGGCGATTGCCTGTTCACGGCCCTCGACATCGAGAACACCGACCTGCTGGCGCCCGGCTATTACGCCACCATGGGTTACGGCGTACCGGCCGCCTTTGGCCTGCAGGCTGCCGGCGGCGAACGTCCGCTGGTGCTGGTCGGCGACGGTGCATTCCAGATGACCGGCTGGGAGCTGGGCAACTGCCAGCGCTACGGCCTGGACCCGATCGTGGTCATCTTCAACAACTGCAGCTGGGAGATGCTGCGCGCCTTCCAGCCGCAATCCGGCTTCTGCGACTTGAGTGACTGGCGCTTCGCCGACATGGCGCAAGGGCTGGGCGGCGATGGCTATCGCGTCACCACGCGCGCCGAACTGGCGGCGGCACTGGAAAACGCCGTGCAGCAGCGCGGACGCTTCCAGCTGGTGGAAGTGATGTTGCCGCGCGGCGGCCAATCCGACACCCTGGCCCGCTTCGTCAACGGCGTACGCCGCCTGCAGGGAAACAAAGCATGATTGAACTCGTTTGTCCCGCCGGCAGCCTGCCGGCATTGAAAGCTGCTGTCGATAACGGCGCCGACAGCGTCTACCTTGGCTTCCGCGACGCCACCAACGCCCGCAATTTCGCCGGCCTGAATTTCGATGAAGCCGCGATTGCTGAAGGCATCCGTTATGCGCACCAGCGCGGCCGCAAAGTCCTGCTGGCGCTGAACACATATCCGCAGGCGGCCAACTGGCAGCTGTGGCGCGAAGCAGTCGACCGCGCTGCCGGCGCCGGGATCGACGCCATCATCCTGGCCGATCCCGGCCTGATGGAATATGCCCGCAACAAACACCCTGGATTGCGCCTGCACCTGTCTGTGCAGGGCTCTGCGACCAACTATGAGGCGATCAACTTCTATCACGAACAGTTCGGCATTTCGCGCGCCGTGCTGCCGCGCGTACTGTCGATGCAGCAGGTCGAGCACCTGATCCGCCACGTAAAAACCGAGATCGAGGTCTTCGGTTTCGGCAGCCTGTGCGTGATGGTGGAGGGCCGTTGCGCGCTGTCCTCCTACGCTACCGGCGAGTCGCCCAACACGGCCGGGGTCTGTTCGCCCGCCAAGGCGGTGCGCTGGCAGCAAACGCCGAAAGGCCTGGAGTCGCGCCTGAACGGCGTCCTGATCGACCGCTACCAGCCGGACGAAAACGCCAGCTATCCCACGCTGTGCAAGGGGCGCTTCGAAGTGGAAGGCGAAACCTATTACGCGATCGAGGAGCCGGCCAGCCTGAATACCATGGAACTGCTGCCGCAACTGGTGCAGATGGGTATCAAGGCGATCAAGATCGAAGGCCGCCAGCGCAGTCCCGCCTACGTGGCGCAAGTGACGCAAGCCTGGCGCTCGGCGATCGATGCCTGCGGCGACGGCAAGCGCCGCTTCGCCATCCACCCGAGCTGGAGCGCCGCGCTGGACCGCGTGGCGGAAGGCCAGCAGCACACCCTGGGCGCCTATCACCGCAAATGGAAATGAGTATGTTGAAACTAGCCCTCGGCCCGGTGCTGTATTACTGGCCGCGCCTGACCATGTTCGAGTTCTACCAGCAGGTAGCGGAAAGCCCGGTCGATATCGTCTACCTCGGCGAAGTCGTATGTTCGCGCCGCCATGAACTGCGCCTGCCGGACTGGCTTGATATTGCAGCCTTGCTGAGCGACGCAGGCAAGGAAGTGGTGCTGTCCACGCAGGCCCTGATTGAGTCGGGCGCCGAGCTGACCACCATGCGCAAGCTGTGCGAACACCGCGACTTCCTGGTGGAAGCCAATGATTTCGGCGCCGTGCGCAACCTGGAAGGCGCCGGCTTCATCGCCGGCCCGCACCTGAACATCTACAGCGAGCCGACGCTGGCCGTGCTGGCCCGTCAGGGCGCGCGCCGTTGGGTGGCGCCGCTGGAAATGGACCGAACCGCCATTGCGACCCTGCTCAAGACGCAGCCGGCAGGGATGGAAAGTGAAGTCTTTGCGTGGGGCCGCATGCCGCTGGCCTTCTCCGCACGCTGCATGACGGCGCGCAACCGCAACCTGCCAAAGGACGATTGCCAGTTCAGCTGCATCGATTACCCGGATGGGCTGATCATGGACACGCGCGAGCAGAAGGCCTTCCTGGTCCTGAACGGCATCCAGACCCAATCAGCCCTGTGCTGCAACCTGGTGCGCGTCATGCCCGAGATGGCAGACATGGGCATCAACGTGCTGCGCATCTCGCCCCAGTCGCGCGATACGCTGGAAGTGGTGGCGGCCTTCGACAAGGTGCGCCGTGGCGAGTGGCAGGCGCCGCATGCCGCTGTCATGCTGGAGCCGCTGGCTCCCGGCGGTAGTTGCGACGGCTTCTGGTACGGCCAGCCCGGCATGGAGCGTGTAGCATGACGGCCGCACCATTCCGCATTCCGCCCGCGATTGGCCGCCTGCTGGGCAGACTGCCGCCGCAGCCCCCCGCCTGGCTGTTCGTACAAGGTCTCAACCGAATCCTGGCGCCGCAATTGCCTGAAGACGTGCGCCAGGCCCTATTTGCCCGCCGCCTCCGCCTGAGGGTGGAAGACGCCGGCCTTGCCATCGATTTCAGTTGGCAGGGCAGGGCTTTCGAAACAGCCCGCCACGGCGACCAGCCTGACCTGACCATCGGCGCATGCGCGCACGACCTGGTGCTGATGGCGCGCCGCCAGGAAGACCCCGACACCCTGTTCTTCAGCCGCCGCCTGATCCTGGAAGGCGACACGGAACTGGGCCTGCTGTTCAAGAACACGCTGGATGGCCTGGACGCCAGCGCCTTCGACTGGCGCAAGCTACTGCCGAAAATCCCGACTCCGCCCGGCGCCCGCCATGGCTGACGAGATGCTGCCGCTGGTGTATTCATGCTCCGGCTGCAGCAGCGCGGCCCAACTGGCCAACGCCGTCGCACTCAAGCTTGACCGCGACGGCACCGCGGAGATGTCCTGTATCGCCGGGGTGGGAGGCGGCGTCGCCCCGCTGGTCAAGCTGGCCCAATCCGGCCGCACCATCATCGCCATCGATGGCTGTCCCTTGGCCTGCGCCCGCGAATGCCTCGCGAAGCAGGGCATCGTCCCCGACCACCACCTCCTCCTCAATGAACTAGGCGTGCGCAAGAAAATGCACACCGACTTCGATCCTGCGGATGTCGGCTACCTGTCCGGCCATGCGGCCAGTCTGCTGAAGTGAGGTTAATCGACTTCCTCGTTCAGGATCTGAATTCGCTTTGTCTTTGGCTAACAAGGCAGTCAATCTTTGCGCCGTCGAAACAGCTTGGCTGGCGGTGCTGGTGATGGCGTCCATAAAGAACAGCAGCCATGCTTTCCAATCGCCTTCAGTCCGGACCCTTTGCAAGAGGCCATAGTAAGTCTGCCTGTGTTTCTTGAAGAACACCGACCAGTCCTAAAATTAGTCTCCCTGCTATTTTAACTTTGGCTCGAAATTAAAATAACGGTCGCACTTATTTGAGGTCGGCCGGCCGCTTTGCGAAGTGACAACCGAAACTGTGCCAAAAGGTGATAATAACGATCGCGTTTCGCGGTTCTAATAGGCAAAGACTATTGAGTCTATTTGAACAATCAAATTTCCAAATCTTCGGGAAGGCCTTACACTGGCGTCTCATTGATTCAACAACCCACGAGGAAACCACAATGTCCCTGATCAACACCCAAGTAAAACCATTCAAGGCCACCGCATACCACAACGGCAAGTTCGTTGACCTGAGCGAAGAATCCCTGAAAGGCAAGTGGTCCGTATTCGTGTTCTACCCAGCCGACTTCACCTTCGTGTGCCCAACCGAGCTGGAAGACCTGGCAGACCACCACGCAGAATTCGCCAAGCTGGGCGTGGACGTGTACGGCATTTCGACCGACACCCACTTCGCCCACAAGGCATGGCACGACACCTCCGACGCCATCAAGAAAGTGCAATACGCCCTGATCGGCGACCCAACCGGCACCCTGTCCCGTAACTTCGAAGTGATGATCGAAGAAGAAGGCCTGGCACTGCGCGGCACCTTCGTGATCAACCCGGAAGGCTTCATCAAAGTGATGGAAGTGCACGACAACGGCATCGGCCGCGACGCTGCCGAACTGCTGCGCAAAGTGAAGGCAGCCCAGTACGTTGCTTCCCACCCAGGCGAAGTGTGCCCAGCCAAGTGGACCGAAGGCGCAGCAACCCTGAAGCCATCGCTGGACCTGGTCGGCAAGATCTAAGCTTCTAGTCTGCTAATGGCTTGAACAGGCGACCCCACGGGGTCGCCTTGGGGCGTTGAGGCGGTACCTACCGCAAGCGACTAATCAAGAAAGGAATAGCCATGCTGGACGCAGACCTGAAAGCCCAACTCTCCTCCTACCTGGAGCGCGTTGTCCACCCGATCGAGATCGTGGCGCACACCGACGCCTCCGCCAAATCGCAGGAAATGTCGGCCCTGCTGCAGGACATCGTATCGGCCGGCCACGGCAAGATTATCGTTGTCGCAGGCAGCGACGACAAGGCCCGCAAGCCTTCCTTCGACATCAACCGCAAAGGCACCGATATCGGCGTGAGCTTCGCCGGCATCCCGATGGGCCACGAATTCACCTCCCTGGTGCTGGCGCTGCTGCAAGTGGGCGGCCACCCGATCAAGCTGGACGAGAAAGTCGTCGAGCAGATCCGCAACCTGGACGGCGATTACGTCTTCGAGACCTTCATCTCCCTGAGCTGCCACAACTGCCCGGAAGTGGTGCAGGCGCTCAACGCCATGTCCGTGATCAACCCGCGCATCAAGGTGGTGGCGGTGGACGGCGGCGTGTTCCCGAAAGAAGTCGAGGAACGCCAGGTGATGGCCGTGCCGATGATGTACCTGAATGGCCAGCACTTCGGCCAGGGCCGCACCAACGTCGAGGAAATCCTCGCCAAGCTGGATACCGGCGCCTCGGCCCGCGCTGCGGCTGAACTGAGCAAGAAAGACGTGTTCGACGTGCTGATCGTCGGCGGCGGCCCTGCAGGCGCTGCTGCGGCCATCTACACGGCGCGCAAAGGCATCCGCACCGGCGTGATCGCCGACCGCTTCGGCGGCCAGGTGCTGGATACGCTGTCGATCGAGAACTTCATCTCGGTGAAGGAAACCGACGGCCAGAAGTTCGCGGTCGCCCTGGAACAGCACGTCAAGGAATACGACGTGGACATCATGAACACCCAGCGCGCATCGAAGATCGTGCCGGGCAAGATCAAGGAAGTCCATACCGAGAGCGGCGCTGTGCTGAAAGCCAGGTCCGTGATCATTTCGACCGGCGCCCGCTGGCGCGAAATCAACGTACCGGGCGAGAAGGAATACCGTAACCACGGCGTGGCCTACTGCCCGCACTGCGATGGCCCGCTGTTCAAGGGCAAGCGCGTGGCGGTGATCGGTGGCGGCAATTCCGGCGTGGAAGCGGCGATCGACCTGGCCGGCATCGTGGAACATGTGACCCTGATCGAATTCGGCGCCGAACTGCGCGCGGATGCGGTGTTGCAGCGCAAGCTGGCCACGCTGCGCAATGTGAAGGTGATCAAGTCGGCCCAGACTTCCGAGATCCATGGCGATGGCAAGAAGGTGAACGGCTTGAGCTACACCGACCGTGAGACCGGGCAGTCGCATCGTGTCGACCTGGAAGGTGTGTTCGTCCAGATCGGCCTGGTGCCTAACACCGAATGGCTGAAGGGCACCATCGAGCTGTCCAAGCATGGCGAGATCGAGGTGGATGCCAAGGGGCAGACTTCGGAGACCGGCGTGTTTGCCGCGGGCGACGTGACCACCGTGCCGTACAAGCAGATCGTGATTGCTGTGGGCGAAGGTGCGAAGGCGGCGCTGGGGTCCTTCGATTACCTGATTCGCTCTTCGGCGGATGATGAGCCGGCGGCTATTGCAGCCTAAAACCGGTAAGTCCGGGTCAGACCCAAGGGTCTGACCCATTCTGCGCAACAGCTGTTGGTGCTGGTCCCAGGCCTTTGACATTCGACGAAGATCAACAGCGCACAACCTAACCCGAGTCAGATGATCTGACTGTGTCTGACCCTGTGGGTCAGACACAGGTTTACCGGTTTCAGAAATGAAAAAAGCCCCGTCTGCACAGAGCGCGATCTAGAGCGCGTTCTGGCTGATGGGGCCTTTCTCTGAATATTGGCGGAGCGGACGGGGCTCGAACCCGCGACCCCCGGCGTGACAGGCCGGTATTCTAACCAACTGAACTACCGCTCCAATTCTTCATCAGTGTGACTGGTGGGCGTTGAGAGGGTCGAACTCCCGACCTAATCCTTGTAAGGGATCCGCTCTACCAACTGAGCTAAACGCCCCTGCCTTCACTGTCGAACGTTTGTCACAACGTTCAGAAGAGGCCGCATTATAGGATGGTTTTTGAAAGCCGCGCAAGCCTTTTTCCAAAAAACCTCAAAATTATTTGGAAACCCCGATCTGCGACAGCAGCCAGGCCATCTCGAATGCCCTCTCGCCCAGCGCGTTATAGCGCCCGGACGAACCGCCATGGCCGGCGCCCATGTTCACCTTCAGCAGCAGCGGGTTGCTGTCGGTCTTGTTGCGGCGCAGCTTGGCCACGTACTTGGCTGGCTCCCAGTACATCACCTGGCTGTCGTTCAGGCTGGTGGTAACCAGCATGGCCGGATAATCTTTCAGCAAGATGTTGTCATACGGGGAATAGCTGCGCATGTAGTCGTAGGCCGCCTTCTCGTTCGGATTGCCCCACTCCAGGTACTCGCCAGTGGTCAGCGGCAGGCTGGCGTCCATCATGGTGTTCATTACGTCCACAAACGGCACCGCCGCATGCACCGCCTTGAACAGGTCCGGACGCATATTCACCACGGCCCCCATCAGCAGGCCGCCGGCGCTGCCGCCCTGGATCGCCAGGCGGTCGCGCGAGGTCCATTTCTCCTTGATCAGGTATTCCGCGCTGTCGATGAAGTCGGTGAAGGTGTTCATCTTCTTCATCAGCATGCCGTCGTCATGCCATTTCTCACCCATGTCGTTGCCGCCGCGGATATGCGCCGCCGCGTAGATCACGCCGCGTTCCAGCATGCTGAGGCGGGTCAGCGAGAACGTCGCTTCCTGCGGAACGCCATAGGAACCGTAGGAGTACAGCACCAGCGGCGCCGAGCCATCAAGCTTCACGCCCTTCTTGTATGCCACCCACAGCGGCACCTTCACGCCGTCGCGCGCGGGCGCCCACAGGCGCCTGGTCTCGTATTGGCTGAAATCGAAGCCGCCCGCTACTTCCTGCTTTTTCAGCACGGTGCGCTCGCCGGTCTTCATGTCGACGTCGATGATGGCGGGTGGCGACAACGGCGACTGGTAGTTGATGCGGAATTTGGTGACGTTGAAGTCCATCTGGCCGCCCGGCAGCGAGACATACACCTCGTCGTCGAATTTCACGGTCAGCCACTTCTTCGTCGCGAAGTCGTAGATGCGGGTGTGGTTCAGGGCCCGCGATTTCTCCTGCAGCGCCAGGAAGCCCTTGAACAGCATGGCGTTCTGCAGCAGTGTGTCCGTGTCGTGCGGGACGACCTCGGTCCACTGCTTCGGATTGGACACGGGCGCCGCCACCAGGCGGAAGTTCTTGGCCGACTTGTTGGTGCGAATGTATAGCTTGCCTTCGCGATGGCCCATGACGTAATAGCGATGGCCCTTGCTGCGCCCCAGCACAGTCTTGAAACTACCCTTTGGCTGGTCGGCCGGCAGCATGAAAACTTCGGTGGTATCGGTCGCCCCCGACAGCAGGAAAACATGCTTGTTATCCGAACCGGCGAAAACCTGCAGGCCGAATTGCTCGACCGGCTCGTGGAATACCTGTTCCGGCTGGCCGTCCAGCGCAAGGCGGAACAAGCGGTCGGAACGCTTGGTGGTCGGGTCTTCCTGCACCACGAATAGGGTCTTGTTGTCGGCGGCCCACGCGATCGTGGTCGTACGCGGCATGGTGGTCGAGAGCACCTTGCCGGTGCCAAGGTCTTTCACATGCAGCTCGTACTGACGGAAGCCGTTGTTGTCGGTGGTGTAGGCCAGCAGCTTGCCGTCCGGGCTGGGCAGCACCATGCCGAGGGCGAAGTATTTCAGGCCTTCGGCCATGGCATTCTGGTCCAGCATGATTTCTTCCGGCGCGGCGGCGTCGTAGCTGCCGTCTGACGCAGCCTTGCGGCGGCAATTGAGCTGGTACTGCTTGCCCGCTTCGATGCGGGTGTAATAGTAGTAATCGCCGCGGCGCGCCGGCACCGACAGGTCGACCGGTTGGGTGCGGTCCTTGAACTCCTTGTACAGCGTGTCGGCGAACGGCTTGATCCCCTCGGTCATGGCGGCGGTGTAGCTGTTTTCCGCGTTCAGGTATTCGATGACGGCCGGATTGGTCTTGTCCTGCAGCCAGCGGTAATCGTCGGTGACCTGCTCGCCATGGCGGGTTTCCATCCACTGCGTTTTTTCGGCGACAGGCGGCTGCGGCAGGTCCGCTGCAAGGGCTTGTGCAGCCAGCAGGGGCAGCAACAGGCTGGTGATCAGTCGTTTGCTCACTTCTTCAGCTCCAAGGGGGAAAAATGTGCAATGATTCTAGGGTGCGATACTTAGAAATACAACAAGAATGATCACTACCGAAAAGCTGTATGCGCGCGTCAGCTGGCGCCTGCTGCCCTTCCTCTTCCTGTGCTATGTGGTGGCATACCTGGACCGGGTGAACGTCGGTTTTGCCAAGCTGCAGATGCAGGCGGACCTGCAGTTTTCCGACACCGTGTATGGGCTGGGCGCCGGGATCTTCTTCGTGGGCTACTTCCTGTGCGAGGTGCCTTCCAACCTGCTGATGCTGCGCGTCGGCGCGCGGCGCTGGATCGCGCGCATCATGGCCAGCTGGGGCCTGCTGTCGGCAGCCATGCTGTTCACCAGCAGCCCGGTGAGCTTCTACGTGATGCGCTTCCTGCTTGGGGTGGCGGAAGCGGGCTTCTTCCCCGGCGTGATCCTGTATCTCACCTACTGGTATCCGGCGCAGCGGCGCGCACGTATCGTCGCCGTTTTCATGAGCGGCGTCGCGGTGGCGGGCGTGGTGGGCGGCCCGCTGTCGGGCTGGATCATGTCGCACTTTGCCGGCAGCGGCGGGCTGGCCGGCTGGCAGTGGCTGTTCCTGCTGGAGGGCTTGCCGGCAGTGGCGCTGGGTGTGCTGACGCTGGCGCTGCTGGACGATGGCATCGACGATGCCAACTGGCTTAACGACGAGGAAAAGGCGCTGCTGAAACACGAGCTGGCACGCGACGGCGCACCACGCGCACAATGGGGCCTGCGCCACGTGTTTGGCAGCAGCCGGGTGTGGATCCTGGCGCTGGTGTACTTCCTGCTGGTGATGGGGCTGTACGGCGTCGGCTTCTGGCTGCCGCAACTGATACGCAACAGCGGCGTGCGGGACGTGCTCGACATCGGGCTGCTGACCGCCATCCCGTATGGCATCGCAGCAGTGGCAATGATCCTGATTGCGCGCCATTCCGACAGCAGCGGCGAACGGCGCTGGCACGTTGCGCTGTCTGCCTTCATTGGCGCAGCAGCCTTGCTGGCATCGACGCATTATGCGAACAACCCGGTGCAGGCGCTGGCGGCCTTGAGCGTGGCGACGGCCGGCATCCTCAGCACCTTGCCGGTGTTCTGGAGCATTCCGACCGCCATGCTGGGCGGCTCTGCGGCTGCGGCAGGCATCGCCATGATCAATTCGCTCGGCAACCTGGCCGGTTTTGTCAGCCCCTACCTGGTAGGCGCGATCAAGGACGCCACGCACAGTACAGCCAACGGCATATTGCTGGTGGCGGCCTGCCTGGCGGCGGGTGGCGCCCTGGTGCTGCTATGCGTTGGCAGCAAAGGAGAAATGCTGTGAAGACTGGCCGCGAACTGCTGTCCGAACTGTTCAACGCCGCCCTGCGCGCGGCCGATCCGCTGGAAACCATTGCGGCCCACCTGCCGCCGCCGCCGAAAGGCCGCACCGTCATCATCGGCGCCGGCAAGGCGTCCGCGCGCATGGCGCAGGGCGTGGAGCGGCGCTGGCAAGGCCCCCTGAGCGGCGTGGTGGTGACGCGCTACGGGCATGGCGCGCCCACGCGGCAAGTGGAAGTGATCGAGGCCGGCCACCCGGTGCCGGACGACGCCAGCCAGGCCGCAGCGCACCGCATGCTGGCGGCAGTGCGGGGCCTGGGACCGGACGATATGGTGCTGTGCCTGATATCCGGCGGCGGCTCGGCGCTGATGTCGCTGCCGGCGCCAGGCATCACGCTGGAGCAGAAGCGCGACATCAACAAGGCTCTGCTGCGCAGCGGCGCGCCAATTGGCGACATCAATATCGTGCGCAAGCATCTGTCGGCGGTCAAGGGTGGCCGCCTGGCGCTGGCTTGCGGCCAGGCCCGCGTGGTCACGCTGGTGCTGTCGGACGTGCCAGGCGACGATCCGGCCGTGGTGGCCAGCGGCCCCACTTTGGCCGATCCATCGACCGCGCAGGATGCCCTGCGCATCCTGCAGCAATACAGTATCGACATACCGCCGTCCGTGCTCGCCGTGCTGGAAGACCCGGCGCAGGAAACGCCCAAGCCCGGCGACACGCACCTGGCGCACAACAGCGTGGCCGTGATTGCCTCCGCCAGGCAAGCATTGCAGGCAGCGGCCGACGTGGCCCGTGCCGAGGGTCTGCGCCCGCTGATATTGAGCGACAGGCTGGAAGGCGAGTCGCGCACCGTGGCCGTGTCGCACGCCGCACTGGCTCAAGGCGTGATCGAGCATGGCAGTCCATTGCGGCCGCCCTGCGTCATCCTGTCAGGCGGGGAAACCAGCGTCACGGTGCGCGGCACGGGCCGCGGCGGGCGCAATGCGGAATACTTGCTGGCGCTGGCTGTCGCGCTGCAGGGAGCGCCCGGCGTGCATGCCATCGCCTGTGACACAGACGGCATCGACGGCACCGAGGACAATGCCGGCGCCGTGCTGGGGCCGGACACGCTGCAGCGCGCCGCCGCCCAGGGCCTGGACGCCCGCGCCCTGCTCGACAACAACGACGGCTACAGCTTCTTTGCTGCGCTGGGCGACCTGGTGGTCACCGGACCCACCCGCACCAACGTCAACGATTTTCGCGCAATCCTGCTTATTTGATGGCGGCGGCCAGCTTGGCCCACACCGCATCGCCAATGTCCTTGCGGCCGTCCGGCGCGCGGTAGGACAGGAAGAACGTCTCGTTTTTTTTGCCGGTTGCCATGTACATGAAGTAGGCCGGCTGTCCAGTAGTGCCGCTGATCATGGAAACCATCACGGCCGGGTGCCTGGCATCTTTGAATTCCTGGACCTGGATATTGGTGGCTGCACCGCGCAGTTTGTTCAGCGAACCGGGATCACTGATCCCGTAGAACACATGGTGGGCCGCGTCGTAAGTGACGTTGGTGGCGGTCGAACCGTACATATAACCATTGCGAGTCGGCAGGCTGGCGGCGGTCGCCGTCGCGGCATCTTCCGGGCGCATCCAGTACGAATAGCCGATTTTCTTGACCTTGGACTGCTGGAATTCCGCCGGTACCGGCACGTTCAGGGCGATCTGGAACGGCAGGCGGCCCTGCATGAAGTCATTGACGGGAACGTCGCGCGTCTGCACAGCCACTGGCGCCGGGGCCGCAGCAGAAGCCGCAGGCTTGGACGCCTTCGCCGATGCCGATGCCGTCGGTGCGGCATTCGCCACTGCAGCCGTGGTGCTGATGGCCAGGCTGGCCACGAATAAAATCGATTTCAACTGAAACTCCTGTTTTTCATCTCTGCTTTCGGGGAAGGCTAATCCTCTCACGGCTTCCCTTTGCGTTGCAATGATGTTTGTTCAAGCAGGGCAGCGGCTGGCTGGTCGCCGGCCGCCATGGCCTTCCTGAGCAGATCCTGCGCTGCTTCCCGGTCGCCACGAGCACCGCGCTCCAGCCTCAGTACGGCAGCGTTGTAGGCTGCGACTGGATTGCCCAGGGCCGCTGCGGCATCAAACGCCTTCCAGGCGCGCTCGGGGCAGAGGCTGAACGTTTCATGACCGACGCCGGCGCGCAGCAAGCCATCGGCGTCGCCTTGCCTGGCAAACGTCTCTTCAAACTGCGCTGGCCAGCCTGTCACCAGCGATGCCATGACCGGCTCTCCTTTTTTGACGGCATACGGGCCAGTAACGAAAGCTGTAAAAGCTTGCTGCGTGGTGGTGAGCTTGCCGTCCTTGCTGTACCACAGGAAGCCGTCGGCACCGCTTACCTTGACGTCGCCCAGCTTGTTGGACAGTTGCCGCGCCAGCGGAAGGTGATGCTTGTCGGGCGCTGTGCCGCTCCACGAAGACATCAGCACGACATGGCTGAGCTTCTTCTTCTTTTTGCTTTCCTGCCGAAGGACCTCCGCCAGTTTGTCGATCGTCATGATGCGGGAGTCGGGCCCATACAAGTGCCAGGGGCTGCCATGGAGGGCGATGGTCATCCCCTCATCCCCGCCGTCCGGTACGGCCTCGGCGTACTGATACAAGGCATCCGATGCGGGCACGCAGTCCTCGCGCATGGGATAGCAGTTATCGATATTGAGCACGCCTTTCAGCGGCAGTGTCGTGGGGCAGCCTGCTTGCGCAACGGCGCAGGCAGCCAGCAGGGAGATGAGGGCAAATCGGTGATGGAGTGTCACATGGATTCCTGTTTGATTACCTGGGAGGTAATCGTCGCATGACATGGATTTGTTGACAATGGCTTCACCAACCAACGAAAGGAGAAACACCATGCAGATCGTCGAAAAATACCTGGCAGCCTGGAACGAGCGCAACGCCGATGAACGCCGTGCCCGTGTAGGAGCGGCTTTCACTCCGGAAGCCAACTACAAGGACCCCCTGATGCAGGGCGCCGGTCATGGTGGGATCGACGCGATGATCGCCGGCGCGCAGGGCCACTTCCCCGGCCACCGTTTTGAACTGGCCGGCACCCCGGACAGCCATGGCGACGTGCTGCGCTTCTCGTGGACGCTGGGCGCGCCTGGCAGCGATCCGGTTGCCAAGGGCACCGACTTCGCAGTTCTCGCGGCAGACGGCCGCCTGGCCAGCGTGACCGGCTTTATCGACTACTTCGCACAGTAAGGAAGGGAGGCAATCATGACCGCATACAAGATCTCGGGCGCCCGCGTGATCGAACCGAGCACCGTGCGTACTGCCGACGGCGTCAACCTGTTCTATCGCGACTGGGGCGATGGCGAGCCGGTGCTGTTCGTGGGAGGCTGGTCGCTGGGCGCCGATTCCTGGTGCTACCAGATGCTGGCGCTGGCGCAGCAGGGCATGCGCGTGATTGCCTTCGACCGGCGCGGCCACGGCCGCTCCAGCGATCCTGGCCGCGGCTACGACTTCAACACCCTGGCCGACGACCTGGCCGCCGTGCTGGAAGCGCTTGACCTGCATGACGTCACCCTGGTGGCGCACTCGATGGGCTGCAACGAAGCGGTGCGCTACCTGAGCCGCCATGGCCAGCGCCGCATCAGGCGCGTCGCGCTGCTGGGAACGATGACGCCCTGCATTGCCAGGTCCGCCGGCAACCCGAACGGCATAGACCCAGCGCTGCTCGAATACTTCCGCACAGAGCAGTTGATGAAAGACTTGCCAAAATGGATCGACGAAAACCTGCCGCCGTTCGTTGCCGAAGATACGCCGCAAGGCATGCGCGACTGGCTGCGCGCCATGCCGCTGCAAGCCTCGCTGCAGGCGCTGTACGAATGCAACCGCTCGCTGCAGCGCGAAGACTTCCGCGCCGAGCTGCCGGACATTACGCTGCCGGTCCTGCTGATTGCCGGCACCAATGACGCCAGTGCGCCGTTCGAGCTGACTGCCAGGCCGAGCGCCGCCCTGCTGCCCAATGCGAAACTTCAAGTGTATGACGGCGCGCCGCATGGTATGTTCCTCACGCATATGGCAAGAGTGAACAGCGACTTGCTGGACTTCATCCAGTCTTGAGGGGAGCGTTATGGGAGCGGCAGCACCGGGGCAGTATTTCAGCGATTACGCAGCGGCGATGCGCTATTGGCGCGGCAAGCGCGGTTTCAGCCAGTTGCGGCTATCGACCGAGAGCGGCATCTCGCAGCGGCACATCAGCTTCCTGGAAAGCGGACGCTCGCAGCCCAGCCGCGAAATGATCCTGAAGCTTGGCATCGTGCTTGATATCCCGCTGCGCGAGCGCAATGTGATGCTGCTGGCGGCCGGCTATGCGCCGGCTTACCAGGAGCGCAATTTGTCCGATCCGGAAATGAAGGCGGTAAAGCAGGCGCTGGATTTCATGCTGCGGCAGCAGGCGCCCTATCCTGCGCTGGTGGTGGACCGCTTGTGGAACCTGGTCATGAGCAATGGCCCGGCAGCCAAGATGATCGCATGGCTGCTTGACGGCCCGCCGGCCACTTCCAACGTCATCAAGCTGACGCTGGAGCCGAACGGCCTGCGCAAGTACATCGCCAACTGGGCGGATGTCAGCGCCGACCTGCTGCAGTGGATTCAACGCGAGGCCATGAGCGATGGGCCGGGCAGCGAAGCGACGATGCTGCTGGAGGACTTGCTGGCGATCCCGGGCGTCCGGGCCGCGTCGAAGACGGCCAACCTCGACCGCCGCGCGCTGCCCTTCCTGCCGTTCACGTTGCGCAAGGATGGCGTGGAGCTTAACCTGTTCACCACCATTACCACGCTTGGCACGCCGCATGATGTGACGGTGCATGAGCTGCGCATGGAGGCCTTCTTTCCCGCCGACGAGGCGACGGCGGATTGGTTCCGCAAGCTGCCGGCTTAGAACTCTTCCCAGTCGTCGCCTGGCGGTGTTGCGCGTGCCGGTGCCGCTGCCTGCTTTGCCGAAGCGCCGCGTGCAGCGCTCGCGCGTCCGCCTGGGCGCGCTGAGCCGGTCCGCGTGGCGCCTGCCGGCGCGGCTGGAGCGCTGGCCGATTCCGCCTCCACCGCGTCGTCCGCTGCCTCGGGCAGGTCGCCGTCGCTTGCTACGGGTGCCGGCGCCGGCCGCCTTCCGGCGCTGCCCGCAGGAGTCCGGCCGCCCGACGCGCGCCCGCCCATCGCGCCGGCCGCTGGGCCCCGGGCAGGCCGCAGCGCAGGCACCGTGGCCCGCACCGCCGTGGACATGCGCGCGGCTGGTGCGGCGCCTGCCGAACCCTCCATCCTGAACACCGCGACCGCCTCCACCAGCTGCTCCGATTGCTCTTGCATGCTGCGTGCGGCGGCAGCCGCCTGTTCCACCAGCGCCGCATTCTGCTGCGTCGCGTTATCCATCTCAGCGAT
This sequence comes from Pseudoduganella sp. S-14, assembly GCF_049913285.1. Classification (GTDB taxonomy): domain Bacteria; phylum Pseudomonadota; class Gammaproteobacteria; order Burkholderiales; family Burkholderiaceae_D; genus Rugamonas. Next base: position 129,223 of record NZ_CP183991.1, on the reverse strand, counting down.
GGCCGTGTTCACCTGTTCGATGCCGGAAGACTGTTCCTGGCTGGCCGAGCTAATCTCATTCATGATGTCCGCCACCTGCTGCACGGACGCCACGATCTGCTGCATGGTTGCCCCGGCGCGATCCACCAGCGCCCCGCCCGCATCGACCTTGGAAATCGAGTCGTCGATCAGCTCCTTGATTTCCTTGGCCGCCGCAGCGCTGCGTTGCGCGAGGTTGCGTACCTCGGATGCCACGACGGCGAAACCACGGCCCTGCTCACCGGCGCGCGCTGCTTCGACAGCGGCATTCAGCGCCAGGATGTTGGTCTGGAACGCAATGCCGTCGATCACGCTGATGATATCCGCCATGCGCGCCGAACTGGCCTTGATCGCCCCCATGGTATCGACCACCTCGCCCACCACCTGGCCGCCTTCGCTGGCATGGCTGGCTGCCGAGACGACAAGCTGGTTGGCCTGGCGCGCATTGTCTGCATTCTGCCGGACTGTCGACGTCAATTCCTCCATCGAGGAAGCGGTTTCCTCCAGGCTGGCAGCCTGCTGCTCGGTGCGGCGCGACAGGTCGAGATTGCCCGCCGCGATTTCCGCCGCCGCGGTATTGATCGTATCGGTGGACGTGCGCACCGAGCCGACGGTGCGCTTGAGCGACGCCACCATATCCTGCAGTGCATGCAGCAAGCGCCCGGTTTCATCCTTGCGGCTGGCGTCGATGTTGGCGGTCAGGTCGCCTTGCGCCACGGTTTCCGCCACTTCCACCGCCTGCAGCAAAGGTCCGGTCACCGAGCGGGTAATCAGGTAGCCCGCCACAATCGACAGCACGGTCGCCAGCACCAGCAGGCCAATCATCAGCATCGTCGCATGGGAGGCTGATCTGGTCGCCTCATCGCCGTCCTGCGTCATCAGCTTGTTCTGCTGCTCAAGAATGGCGTCGAGCTTGCCGAAATAGGCGTTCTGCAGGGGAATGGCCTGCTTGAACAGGGTTTGCACCGCACTGTCCTGGTCGCCCTCCTTGAACAGCTTGAGCACGTTGTCGCGTTTGGCGCGGAAGGCTTCAAAGGCCTGGGTCTCCTCGGCAAACAGTTTTTTGGCTTCGTCAGTTTCAAGGATCTTCTGCAGCTTTTCCGCAGCGGCCGCGCCGGCCTTGTCCGCCTCCGCCATGCTGGCCAGGAAGCCGTCGCTGCTGATCTTGTCCGGCGCCAGCATGGCATTGCGCAGGGCCTGCGCCGAACGATTCGAGTAGCTGCGCATGTCGTTGGTCAGCTGCACCTTCAGGTAACGATCGCTGATCAGGCGATCGGTCAGGCTCGCGTTGTGGCTAAGCCGGCTGATCCCCGTCAGCGACATGGCCAGTTGAATCGCAATTGCCAGCGCAAAACCGATCGCCAGCCTCATCCCGATATTCATGTTCGAAAAGCTCATGCCAAGCCTCGCCAGAAAGTGGTTTTTATTCGATGATCGCACAGGCATGGTAACGCGGCGCGACGATCAGCGCTACCGCAACGTCAGGGCAGTGGCTGGTAGGCTGAAATGATGGCGCGAGCGTGATCGGACACCAGGGCGCGGCCGTTTGCTTCGCCCACGTATTTGCCGTAGATGCGCGCCACCGTGCCATCGGTCACCATGGCGAGCAGGGATTCGGCGAACACCTTGCGCGCGGCAGGCGTGAAGCCGTTGCGCGAAAGATAGGCGCCTGCCAGGACGGGCGCCGATTCGGTCACGGGCATGACGCTGACCTGTTCCTGCAGGCCGGCGCTTTGCAGGTAGCGCGAATAGATGGTCATCGGCGCCAGCGTCGCCTCGGCGCGTTTCGACGCCATTTTGCGGAAGGCGATATCGAAGTCGTTGACCACTTCGACCCGGCCTTGCTGGCGCAACCGCGCGACCTCGGCCTCGACTTCGGGCGTGTACAGGATGCCGCGCACCAGGTTCAGGCGCGCGCTGCCATGTGCGACGAATTCGGCCAGCGATTTGTAACTGCCGGTCACGCGGCGCGACAGCACCAGTTCGAAGTGCGTCGTGACAAAGGGCACGAACTGGCCAAGGCGGTCGCGCTCGGCGCTGCGCGCCGAGCTGGCGGTCAGGTTGATGCGGCCACCGGCATACTCGGCCCACAAGCGTGCCCGCGGGTACCAGCTGATATCGAGGGGGCAGTTGGTGCGGCGCGCCAGCTCCCGTAGCACGTCGATGGCGGCCCCGCCGACCCTGTCGTCCTCCCGGAAAGACGCCAGGCCAAGATCGCTGGCGCCGGCATGCAATGGCGCCGGGCAGGTGGGGGCGGCAATTGCCGGGGCGGTGGCAAGGGCGAACAGCAGGGGCGGGATGTACATGCCCAGCAGTATATCCGCCGGGCACCTTGCTAAAAATGCTGTATATAATTACAGTACCACAAGCGAACTCGACTATTTGTTATGGACTGGCCCCGCCGCATTGCCCACCTCGACATGGACGCCTTTTACGCGTCCGTGGAGCTGTTGCGCTATCCGGAATTGCGCGGCCTGCCGGTGGTGATCGGCGGCGGCGGGCGCCACCAGCCGCGCGAGCTGCCGGATGGCAGCCGTGAGTTCTCCCGCCTGCGCGATTACGTGGGACGCGGTGTGATCACCACGTCGACTTATGAGGCGCGCGCGCTGGGCGTGTTTTCCGCCATGGGCACCATGAAGGCGGCCGCCCTGGCGCCGGACGCCATCCTGCTGCCGGTGGATTTCGATTCATACCGGAAGTATTCGCGCCTGTTCAAGGCGGCCGTGGCCAGCATCGCGCCGCAGATCGAAGACCGCGGCATCGACGAAATCTATATTGACCTGACTGATGTCGAGGGCGAAACGCGCGAGCTGGCGCAGCGCATCAAGGATGCGGTGCGTGCCGCCACCGGGCTGTCGTGCTCGATCGGCGTCGCGCCCAACAAGCTGCTGGCCAAGATCTGCTCCGACCTGGAAAAGCCCAACGGCCTGACCGTGGTCGGCTACGACGACGTGCCGGCCCGCATCTGGCCGCTGCCGGTGCGCAAGGTGAACGGCATCGGCCCCAAGGCCGAGAAAAAGCTGGTCGCGCTTGGCATCGACACCGTCGGCCAGCTGGCTGCGGCCGACCCAGCCCTGTTGCAGGAACACTTCGGCCTCAACTACGCGGAATGGCTGCAGCGCATTTCCCATGGCCGCGACGAGCGCGCCGTCGCCACGCGCAGCGAGCCGAAAGGCGTGAGCCGCGAAACCACCTTCTCGCGCGACCTGCACGTCAAGCGCGACCGCGCCGAGCTGTCGGAAATCTTCACCCGCCTGTGCCAGAAAGTGGCGGAAGACCTGGCGCGCAAGCGCTACGCCGGCCGCACCGTGGGCATCAAGCTGCGCTACGCCGACTTCCGCACGGTGACGCGCGACCTGACCCTGCCATCCCCTACGGCCGATGCCGCCGCCATCCGCCGCGCCGCCGGCGAATGCCTGCGCCGCGTGCCGCTGGACGACCGCCTGCGCCTGCTCGGCGTGCGCATGTCGGCCCTGTGCACCCTGGAAGAAGCCGCCAAGGCCCAGCCGGCGCAGGGTGATCTTTTTGCTAATCTATGATACCTTTCCCGCGCGAGCTGGCAAGCTGAGTCCGGCTGCAAACCCGGATTACCTATGCAAGCCAATGCTGTTCATCGCCCGCTTCGGCGCGCCTGGCTGGTGCTGATCGCCCTGGGCCACCTGGCAGTGCTGACGGCCTGGCGCCCAGCCGCACGCCAGGCGCAGCAAATGGCCGGGCAGCCGGAAGGTGAGCTGATCTTGCTGAAGTTGCCGCCCCTGCAGGCTGCCGCGCCGCAAGCCCCGGCCCGTCCTGCACCACCCCCGGTTGCCAGCGAAGCAGCTCGCCCGGACGCGCCGCCCGCCGCTACCGAGGCAATGCCGCAATCGATCACCCTGCCGTCGCCAGCCAGCGAACCGGCCGACCCGTTTGCCAGGCCCTTGGCGCCCGCTGAAAACTTGCTTGAGAAGGTGCGTAAATCCGCCGCCAGCGTCGACCGCCAGTTGCGCAAGGAAAGCCTGAACAAATTTGCCACCATGGTGGACGAGGACAAGGCAGCTGGCTTGTCCATCACCGGCGGCCTGCCGCCAAGGCCATTCGAGCCGGAGAGCTTCGCCGGCACCAACGGCATGGTTCACAAACGCTATATGCTGCGCGGGAAGATGGTTTGTGAGGAGGTGGACCACATCGGGATCGGTGGCCACGATCCGTTCCGCAACGGCTCGAAAGCCCGCTTGGTGAGATGCCCCAAATGAGCCTTCCCTTCGGGCCGCGCCGTGGCAAGGCCTGGCTGGCAGCGATCGTCCTGGCGCACGCTGCGCTCTTCCTCTGCTGGCGCGGCATGCCCTACGTGCGCCAGGCCAACGTGCAGCGCGAATCCGAGCTGGTCTACCTGCAAGCGCCCACCCGGCCGGCAAAACGCCCGCCAGCCGTCGCCGCGCCATCCGTGCCTGCCGTATCCCCGGCTTCCCGGCGTAGCGCACCGCCGCCGCCGATGGTCAATACCGCGACGGCGCCGGCAGCTTCCGATACCGCTCCGCCTGTGGCGGAAGCGGTAACGGTGCCCGCTACCACCAGTGAGGACCCGTTTGCCAAGCCAGTACCGCCGGCGGAGAGCCTGCTGGAGAAAAACCGCAAATTGGCCGCCGGCGTGGACCGCCAATTGCGCAAGGAGAGCCTGAACAAGTTCGCCACTATCGTAAGGGAAGAGAGTCCGCTGGCCCGGCAGCTGGCACGTGCCTACAACGGGCAAGTGGTGCTGGAACAGGTGTCCGACCTGGGCGACGGCCGCACCATGAAACGCTTCCGCGCCGGGGGCAAGGAATGGTGCGAAGTGGTGAACCTGGTGGGCGCAGCGGGGCAGGACCCTTTCCGCGACGGCAACAAGGTACAAGTAAAGACATGCCCCTGACAATCGCTCGGCCCAGGTACGGCTGGCTGGCGCTGGTCGCGGTCCTCCACCTGGCCCTGTTCGCGTGCTGGCGTTTCAGCGCGCGGCTTACGGTGCCACGGCTGCCGCAGCGCGAGGGCGAGATTGTGTTCCTGACTCAGGCGCCCGCCATGCCTGGCATGCCCGCCAGGACGGAGCGGCCGCGCATGCCTGCCGCGGTGACACAGCCGCGGCGCAGCGCCGTGGCATCGACCAAACCGGCGGCAGTGTTGACGGTACCGCCAGCCGCGCCTGCGCCCGGGACAACGGCGCCCGATCCTTTTGCGCAACCGGCGCCCGTGGTGGAAAGCGTGCTGGAACGCTCGCGCCGTGCCGCCATCGGCGTGGACCGTGAACTGCGCAAGGAAAGCAAAAATGACAACGATCGCGTGCTGGCGCACGAACCGAAACTGGCGCAGGACATCGCCCTCGCCTACAAGGGTTCCGGCGCATTTGCGATGGCTGAAACGGTGTTGCCCAATGGCGACACCTTGGCAAGGGTCACCACGCCCTTCACCAGCTACTGCATTCTCAAGCGCGGCAACCGCAGCGGCGCGGGGCTGAATGCCATCGACAACGCGGGCAAGACATTAATTGTCAGCTGCCCTAAATAGCACCTGCTAAAATGTCGTTCCTTTGAAATGCTCAGCTAGGCTGCAAACAAGTATGTGGTTTAAGAATCTCCAGGTTTACCGTCTGCCCGCCCCATGGGCATTTACTCCAGAACAACTCGAAGAAGCTCTCCAGGCACAGTCCTTCTCTCCTGCCAGCAGCAATGAGCTGATGCGCCAGGGCTGGGACAAGCCGCGTCCAAACGGTGGCTTGGTGCACGTCGTCAACAAGCAGATGCTGATGGTGCTGGGCACCGAGAAAAAGCTGCTGCCGTCGACCGTGGTCAACCAGGTTGCCAAGGCGCGTGCCGCCGAAATGGAAGAGCAGCAAGGCTTTGCCCCTGGCAAGAAAGCCATGAAAGAGCTCAAGGAACGCGTGCACGACGAACTGCTGCCGCGCGCCTTCACCATCCGCAGCAACACCTGGTGCTGGATCGACCCGGTCAATGGCTGGCTGGTGGTCGATGCCGCCAGCCCGGCCAAGGCCGACGACGTCATCAAGCATCTGCTGAAAGCAGTCGACCGCATGCCGATCGAAAGCCTGCGCGTGCAGCGTTCCCCGGTCGGCGTGATGACTGCATGGCTGCAGGATGACGAAGCGCCAGCCGGCTTCACCGTCGACATGGACACCGAGCTGCGCGCCACCGGCGAGAGCAAGGCAGCGGTGCGTTACGTGCGCCACACCCTGGAGCCGGAAGAAGTCCGCCGCCACATCGCCGCCGGCAAGCAGTGCACCCGCCTGGCCATGACCTGGGACAGCAAGATCAGCTTCGTGCTGACCGAAGCGCTGGCTATCAAGGGCGTCAAGCCGCTGGACGTGATGAAGGAAAACGATGCCGTTACCCGCAACGACGAGGAACGCTTCGACGGCGACTTCATGCTGATGACCGGCGAGCTGTCCAAGCTGCTGCAGGACGTGGTCGACGCCCTGGGCGGCGAAGCGAAAGCCTGAGTTCCCCCTACGCCCGCGTGAGCGCCAGCAGGCGCTCGCAATAGCCCGCGGCTTTGTCCTCGGGCACGTTGGTCACGCCAAGCAGCAGCCCGCCGGCGGCGGGCGCTGCCCCGGCATACCATCCCGACAAGGCGGATGGCGTCATGCCAAGGCTGCGCGCCCGCGCAGCGACTTCCACATCGTTGACACCCGGCGGCAATTGCAGCAGCACGCCCAGTGCTGCCGGTGCATGGATGGCGCCCAGGCGATCGAATGCCGCACCCATTGCCGCCCTGCGTTCCTGGTACAGCCGTTTCATATGCCGCAGGTGGCGCAGGTAGGCGCCGCCATGCAGGAATTCCGCCACGGCCAGTTGCACCACGGGCGGCGGCGCGCTGCCGCAGGTCGACGCCGTTTGCGCCAGCAAGTCCGCCAGTTCCGGCGGCGCCACCAGGAAGCCCACGCGCAGCGATGGCGTCAGGGTCTTGCTGAAGGTGCCAAGATGCAGCACGCGGCCATTGCGGTCCTGCGAAGCCAGCGCCGGCGCGGCACGCCCTTGCGGCTGGAGCTCGCCCAGGTAATCGTCCTCGACAATCCAGGCGCCCGCCTGCGCCGCCCACTCCAGCAAGGCCTGGCGCCGGCGCAGGGACAGGGTGACGCCAAGCGGCGCCTGCTGGCCCGGCGTCACCACGGCCAGCCTGGCGTGCGGCGCCAGTTCCACGCCTGCCGCAACGTCCATTCCCTCGGGATCGACGGGGACCGGCACCAGCTTCAGCCCCGCCGCAGCGAGTGCATCGCGGGTGGCCATATAGCCCGGTTGCTCGATCCATGCCTGCTCGCCTTTCAACTCCAGTGCGCGCAGGAGCAGTCCAAGCGCACCGGCATAGCCATTGCAGACCAGTACCTGCCCGGGCGTGCAATCGAGGCCGCGCGCCACGCAAAGGTAGGCCGCGATCTCGGCGCGCAGTGCATGTTCGCCACGCGGATCGGGATAAGCGAGGGGCATCGCAGCGGCCGTGCGCGCCGCCCTGCCCATCACCCGTGACCACGTCTTGAAGGGGAAGGCGTCCTGGGCCGGCACGCCGACCTGGAAAGGACTGGTGCTGACTGCCCGGCCGGGGAAAGCCTGCACCACTTCCAGCGCTGCCGCACCGGGCGCAGCGCGCGGCGCCTCGCTGCCTGTCCGGCGTACACCTGCCACGGTGCCGCCGGCGCAGACGAAAGTGCCGGCCGCGCCGGCGGTGCAGACCAGTTGTTCATCGCGCAGCCGTTCATAAGCCTGCCGCACCGTGCCGCGTGCGACGCCCAATTGCGCAGCCAGGTCATGCCAGGAAGGCAGGCGGGCTTGCGGCGCCAGCCGCCCATCGCTGATCGCGCCGCGCAGGCCGAGAAAAATCTGGTCCGCCAAGGTGGCGGCGGCTTTGCGGTCAATGGCAAGGTTCAGTTGATGGTACATAAATTCAGTGCAATCTTGCGTCTTTTTGATGGCCCAAGGCAAAGGTACCATGGTTTATCCCAATCCACGAAAGCCATCATGTTCAAGTCCTTGATCACCGTCCTCCTGGTGAGCCTTTCCACCGTCCCTGCGCATGCCGACGAAGCCGGCAGCGGCGCCAGCCGCGCCAAGCTGGCCGGCAAGGCCCTGATCGGGCAGCCGGGTCCCGCCGCGGTACTGCAAACCATTGACGGCCAGCGCATCGACCTCGCCTCGTACTACGGCAAGAAGCCGGTCTACCTCAAGTTCTGGGCCACCTGGTGCGTGCCTTGCCGCGAGCAGATGCCCGCCTTCGAGAAGGCCTTCCAGCAGTACGGCGACAAGCTCGCCATGGTCGCCGTCAATGCGGGCTACAGCGACACCGAGACGGAAGTGAAGAGCTACCGCGCCCAACGTGGCTTGCACATGCCAATCGTCATTGATGACGGTTCGCTGGCGGCCAGCCTCAACCTGCGCGTCACGCCGCAGCACATCGTGATTGGCCGCGATGGCCGCATCCAGCACATCGGCCATTTGCATGACAAGGAACTCGAGAACGCGTTGCAGCGCGCGGTCGACGAACGTGCGTCCGCCAGTCCCGTGGCGCTGGCGCCGCAGGCAACGCCGGCCCGTGCCGCGTTCAAGGTCGGCGATGTCGCACAAGGGCTGCCGCTGCCTGCCGCCCAGGGCAAGCCGCGCGCACTGATGTTCTTCTCGCCGTGGTGCGAGTCCTACCTGCGCGAAAGCCGCCCGGCGACGGCGCAAGCTTGCCAGCGCGTGCGCGAAGAAGCCGAAGCGCTGGCGGCAACTCCCGGCGTTGAGTGGCTTGCCGTGGCGTCGCCGGTCTGGTCGTCCGAGAAGGAGGTCGCCGAGTTCGCACGCAGCAAAAAGTCGCGCATGGCCATGCGGCTGGACAAGGACGGCGCGCTGTTCAATGCCTTCAGCGTGCGCCAGATTCCCAGCATCGTATTGCTCGACCGCGATGGCCGCGTGGCGCGCATGATGGGGCCCGAGGAACGCGGCCTGGCGCAGGCCGTACACGCCCTGCAGGTGCAATGATGCGGCGCGTTTTGCTGGCGTTGCTGCTCACGATGCTCGGGCTGGCGCGGGCGGTGGCGCAAGACTTCCTTGAGCCGCAAGCCGCCTTCCGCTTCTCGGCGCGCATGGCCGATGGCGGCACTGCGGAAGTCAGTTTCGACATCGCCGACGGCTACTACATGTACCGCGAGCGCTTCCGCTTCAGCGCCGACGGCGCCGAACTGGGCGCCCCCGAACTGCCGCCGGGCAAAGTGAAATTCGACCAGACCTTCGGCAAGGAAGTGGAAACCTACCGCCACCGCGTCACCGTGCGCGTGCCGGTCCAGGGCGAAGGCCCCTTTGTGCTGCGCGTGACGAGCCAGGGATGCGCCGACGCGGGCCTGTGCTACTCGCCGATGGATTCCGGCGCCACGCTGGAAGCGGCAGCGCCGCTGGCGCAAGTACTGCAAGGCGGCCGGCTGCTGAAGATCGTGCCCCTGTTCCTGCTGCTCGGCCTGGGCCTGGCCTTCACGCCCTGCGTGCTGCCGATGGTCCCGATCCTGTCATCGATCATCGTCGGCGACAAGGCAAGGCCGAGCCGCAAGCGCGGCCTGCTGCTGTCGGGCGCGTATTCGCTTGGCATGGCGCTGGTGTACACGGCCTTCGGCATCGCAGCGGGATTGGCCGGCGAAGGCCTTGCCGCATCGCTGCAGCAACCGTGGGTGATCGGCGCGTTTGCCGTGCTGCTGTCCACCCTGGCGTTATCGATGTTCGGCTTGTACGAGCTGCAGCTGCCGGCAGTCCTGCAGTCACGCCTGGCCGACAGCGCCAACCGCCGCACCGCCGGCAAGCTGGCAGGCGTGTTCGGCATGGGCGCCATTTCCGCCTTGATGGTCGGCCCCTGCGTCGCTGCGCCGCTGGCCGGCGCGCTGGTCTACATCAGCCAGACGCGCGACGTGCTGGTCGGCGGCTGCGCGCTGTTTGCGATGGCGGCAGGCATGAGCGTACCGCTGGTGCTGGTTGGCATCTCCGCAGGAAGCCTGCTGCCGCGAGCAGGATCATGGATGGTATGGGTCAAGCGCGGCTTCGGCATCATGCTGCTGGCGCTGGCCGCGTGGATGGCCTTGCCGCTGCTGCCGAACCGCCACGCCTCCGTGCTGCCATTCAAGCAAGTCGCCAATGTGCAGGAATTTGAAGCGGAGCTTGCGAAAGGCCGCCCCGTCATGCTCGATTTTTACGCCGACTGGTGCGTGTCATGCAAGGAAATGGAGAAGCTCACCTTCAGCGCCGCACCGGTGAAGGCCGCGCTGGAAGGCGTCGCGCTGCTGCAAGCCGACGTGACGGCCAACAGCGAGCAGGACAAGGCCCTGCTGAAACGCTACGGCCTGTTTGGACCGCCCGCCATCATCCTGTTCGATGGCGAGGGCAGAGAGAGGGCGCGGGTCATCGGCTACCAGGATGCCGCGCGCTTTCAGCAAACGCTGGCAAAACTCAGGTGATTCAGAGCGGCTGGAATACGCCAGCCGCCTTGTTCTTCTGCACGTTATCCCAGGCGAAGATCTGGCCGTTCATCGCCACGTACACGCCAGGCGGCAGCACCTGCGCCACGCCGCAGGCAAAGCCCATGTTGAAGAAGGCGTCGGAATTATCGATCTCGTAAGGAATCATGGCGCCGGTGAAGACGATTGTCTTGTCCTTGATGGCCGGGCCCAGGACGGCCGCGGTCTGCGGCATGGTATCGGTGCCGTGCACGATCACGATGGCTTTTTCCGAAGCGGCCTGGCAGGCTGCCAGCACGCGCTGGCGATCGGCATCGACCATGTCCAGCGAATCGAGCAGCGACACGACTTCCAGCTCGCAAGGAGTGGTGATACGGGCGCGCTTGATCGCGGCAGGCAGGTGACTTTCGGTGAAAGCCAGGGTGCCATTCAGTTCGTTGTAGTGCTTGTCGAAAGTGCCGCCGGTAGCGATGATGCGCAGGGTCATGATGAATTAAAATGAAATCGATGAATGGCGTGCATGATAGCCGAAAAAGTTTGCCACTTCCGGCTGGCATTCCGCCGAACAGTTGACTACACTGGGTTTTTTGCCCGGCCAGACCATGAAAGCGCTCGCACCAGGAACCGTGATTTTCCACCGCTACCGCGGCTATGGCGTCATCACGGCTGTCAATTTGCTGACCGGCTGGATTTCCGCCCGGTTTGGCAACGAGTCGCGCACGCTCGACCTGAACCTCTCCACCGACGAAGTGCAGTTTGCCGACGGCGAAGCAATCCTGTTCCGCCGCGCCCCGCCCGACCGCATGCCGCACGCGCGACTGATGGCGGTAGTGCGCGAGTTGCACAAGGCCGGCTACCAGAAGTTATACCTGTACTCCTGGCCCAAGCCATCCGGCCTGCATTGGCGCTGGCATTTGTTCACCGGGCCGCGCGACTGGATGCAGCGTTCCTGGCGCGAAGGCTGGTACGGCTCCGGCGCCGAATACATTTTCAACCCCGTGATGGGCTGGGGCGACCAGCCCGGCGCCACGACGGAAGAACTGGTACACGCCCTGGCCAAATTCGACCCGCAAGGACTGGCGCAAGCGCTCGGCCGCGACGAAGACCACACCGAATGGTTCGCGCGCGTGTGTGACGCCCTGCTCCCCGGCTACATGTACAGCCTCGACATGCAGCGCCCGAACGGCGGCCTGCTGACAGACATGCCCGCGGTACCGGTAGTCCCCGTCCGCGCCAACCTCCCGCCCTACTGCGGCGCCCCGATCACCTGGCCTCCCGGCTGGGCCGGCCTCTGGAGCAAAGTCCACGCCATGCCCCCACAGCCCAGCCCGTGTCCCACCATGGGGTCACACCCGAAATGGGACACGGACCCGGCTGTGTAGCGGCACAGTTCGTGTCTCGTTTCGGGTGTGACCCATGGTGGGACACGGGCTCAGCCGCTGATGTGGTTGACCAGGTTCTGGAAGGCGTGGCGGAAGTAGAGTTCGTAGCTGGCTTTTTCGACGTAGCCGAGGTGCGGTGTGCACAGCACGTTTGGCATGCGCAGCAGCGGTGAATTTTCCGGCAGCGGTTCGGTTTCGAACACGTCCAGCGCTGCATAGCCGGGATGGCCGGCCTTGAGTGCTTCTTCCAGCGCGCCAGCCGCAACCAGCTCGGCGCGGCTCACGTTGACGAACAGCGCGTCGCGCTTCATGCGCGCCAGGTCTTCGGCCGTGACGATGCCGCGCGTGCCTTCGGCCAGGCGCAGGTGCAGCGACAATACATCCGCTTCGCCAAAGAAGGCTTCACGCGATGCGGCGGCTTCGTAGCCGTCGGCCGCGGCTGCGGCGCGGCTAGCCTCGCTGCCCCAGACAATCACGCGCATGCCAAACGCCTTGGCATAACCCGCTACCAGCTTGCCAATCTTGCCGTAACCCCAGATCGCCATCGTGCTGCCCGCCAGCACCAGGCCCAGCGTGTTGTGCTCATGGCTGATCGACACCTGCTGCCATTGTCCGTCGCGCAGCTTGCCGGCGTACTGGAACAGCTTGCGCCGCGCTGCCATCACCAGCGCCCACGTCAGTTCCGCGGGCGCGGTCGGCGAACCTACGCCTTCCAGGACTGTGATGCCAAGTTCGCGGCAGGCTTCCATGTCGACATGCCCGCTCACCTTGCCAGTCTGCGAAATCACTTTCAGGTTAGGCAGCTTGGACAGCAAGGCGCGGTTGAATGCCGTGCGCTCGCGGATCAACACCAGCGCCTCAAACGGCGCCAGGCGCGCCACCAACTGGCCCATGCCCTTCACGGAATTATTGAAAACCTTGACCTCGTGGCCATCCAGGAGTTTGAAGCATTCCAGGCTACGAGTTGCATCCTGGTAATCATCGAGAATCGCAATTTTCATGTCAGTTAGCAGATTTTGTGATGAAAATGGTAGGGAAATAACAGGTTTGTGAATATCTTGAATAGCCTACTACATTAGTCGGGCAATATTCCTACATTTTTGTCGGAAGCGCGGGATCGCAGGTGTACAATCGGCCAAATTCAAGGAGCCCGACCGGGTAAGCCCGGCAGGCTTCAGCAGCATATGTTCCAGCGACCGGGCACATCCCCGCCTGGCGCTCGCGCCCTCGAGTAATCGGGCGCATCGACAGAACCGCCGTATTTCGCCGAAGTATCAATTCTTCCGCGCAAGCTATCAGCTGACGACGATTCCTGCCGTGCCGGGACAAGACAGAATTCTTTATTGGCATTGGAGGTACTATGAATCAGCCCGTTATGGGAGGCGTTGTAACCATGAACGCACCAGCTTACATCAAACAGCAAAAGCTGATCAATTGGGTGGCGGAAGTCGCCGCATTGACCAAGCCGGCTCGCATCTACTGGTGCGACGGCTCGCAGGAAGAGTATGACCGCCTGTGCGCTGAAATGGTTGCCGCCGGCACCATGAAAAAGCTGAACGAAGCAAAGCGCCCAAACTCCTACCTGGCTTGCTCCGACCCAACCGACGTCGCCCGCGTTGAAGACCGCACCTTCATCTGCTCGCAGACCAAGGAAGCGGCCGGCCCGACCAACAACTGGATGGACCCGCAGGAAATGCGCGGCACCCTGAACGGCCTGTTCGACGGCTGCATGGCCGGCCGCACCATGTACGTGGTGCCGTTCTCGATGGGTCCATTGGGCTCGCCGATCGCCCACATCGGCGTGGAACTGTCCGACTCCCCATACGTCGCCGTCAACATGCGCACCATGACCCGCATGGGCAAGGCCGTGTACGACGTGCTGGGTACCGATGGCGAGTTCGTGCCTGCGATTCACACCGTCGGCAAGCCGCTGGCCGCCGGTGAAAAAGATGTGCCATGGCCATGCAACGCCACCAAGTACATCGTGCACTTCCCTGAGACCCGCGAGATCTGGTCCTACGGTTCCGGCTACGGCGGCAACGCGCTGCTGGGCAAGAAGTGCTTCGCACTGCGTATCGCTTCCACCATGGGCTACAACGACGCCAAGAACGGCGGCGAGGGCTGGCTGGCAGAACACATGCTGATCCTGGGCGTTGAATCCCCGGAAGGCAAGAAGCACTACGTTGCTGCCGCCTTCCCTTCGGCTTGCGGCAAGACCAACTTCGCCATGCTGATCCCGCCGAAGACTTTCGACGGCTGGAAAGTCACCACCATCGGCGACGACATCGCCTGGATCAAGCCGGGCAAGGATGGCCGCCTGTACGCGATCAACCCTGAAGCAGGCTACTTCGGCGTGGCTCCTGGCACCAACACCAAGACCAACTCGAACTGCATGTCCTGCCTGAACGAAAACACCATCTTCACCAACGTCGCGCTGACCGACGATGGCGACATCTGGTGGGAAGGCCTGACCAAGGAGGCGCCTGCGCACCTGGTCGACTGGCAAGGCAAGGACTGGACCCCGGCGTCCGGCACCAAGGCATCGCACCCGAACGCGCGCTTCACCGTGGCCGCAACCCAGAACCCTGTGATCGACCCTGCATGGGATGATCCAGCCGGCGTGCCGATCTCCGCCTTCATCTTCGGTGGCCGCCGCTCCACCACCGTGCCGCTGGTGACCGAAGCGCGCGACTGGATCGAAGGCGTGTACATGGCTGCGACCATGGGCTCCGAAACCACCGCTGCCGCCGCTGGCCAGCAGGGCGTGGTGCGCCGCGACCCGTTCGCCATGCTGCCGTTCATGGGCTACAACATGAGCGACTACTTCCAGCACTGGCTGGACATGGGCAAGCGCCTGGAAGGCAAGGGCGCCACCCTGCCTAAGATCTTCTGCGTCAACTGGTTCCGCACCGACGAAAACGGCCACTTCGTATGGCCTGGCTTCGGCGACAATATGCGCGTGCTGAAGTGGATGCTGGAACGCGTTGAAGGCACCGGCGGCGGCGTCGAAAACATCTTCGGCACCACCCCACGCTACGGCGACATTTCGTGGGACGGCCTGCCATTCACCGCCGAGGAGTTCGAGACCATCACCTCGATCGACAAGGACGCATGGCGGGCGGAGCTGAAGCTGCACGCTGAATTGTTCGAGAAGCTGGCATACCACCTGCCGCAAGAGCTGAAGGACAATATGGCCAAGCTGGAGCAGCGCCTGAACGGCTAAGCTTTACCGCTTCCACCAAGAACGCGTCCCACGGGACGCGTTTTTTTATTCCCTGTCCGCAGTCGACCATTCCGGACGCTTTTCGACCGGCACCTCCGCCTGGTCGAAGCTGTCGACCTCTTTCATCGTCCGCACGTCGTACAGCGTCTCGATTCCGGCGAAATGCAGGCCGCCGCAATCGGTGGCGACATGCGTGCCGTCCTTCCAGTACCAATAGTCGCGAATAATCTGCCCGCACTTGCTGGAGCGCGTGCGGCCACCGTGATAGACGTGCACGTCGGTGGGCCACTTCCGTCCATCCGCGGCGAAATACGAAAGCACGAGCCAGGCTGCAGACTCGCCGTCGGGAGCGAGCCGGACATCATCTGCCCTTCGGTCCGTCGTCAGCCTGATGTCCTTGCCGGATGCAGTCACGACGTGCACATTCCTCGCCTTGTCGGCATAAGCCTTGACCAGGCTTCCCGCGCTGGCAGTTGAACAAGCGATGAAAAGCGCGCCAGTAGACACAATACCGCGAAATTTCATTCAACATCCCCAATAATTAACCAGGTACCTATTCCCAATAAGCTTCCGTGAAATTTGTTGAAACTGCAATGTAAATATGAGGAAGGCGGAAGCTGTCCACGGGGCCGCGAGTGCCGCATGGGAGCTGCTGATCGCCAAGCTTGCCAAGGTGGCAGCCGAGAAAAACATCAGCCTCGATTGAAGCGCTGAAAGTTTTTCTTGACACGTGATTTGCAATAGGCGCAGAATCCCGTCCACTGATTTTTTAATAACCCCATTTTCGAAAGGACGACCATGCCACGTACGGCTATCAACAATCTGCAAATGAGATAGCCCCGCAGCGCGAGCGCTCGGGGCAGGCAATCAAGCCACCCGAGCCGGTCGTTCTTCCAACACGAACCCCGGCCAGGAAACTCGCCGGGGTTTTTGTTTCTACAGCCCCGGCATAACGAAAGTCGTTATGCCAATTAAGCAAAGCCTGCACAAAGGCCTGGTGCCTGTGCACATCTATACGGATGACATTGATCATTCGGCCATCCAGCAACTGCTGAATATTTCGAACCTGCCGATCGTGCATCCGCACGTGGCGGCCATGCCCGACGTTCACGCCGGCATCGGCGCAACCGTCGGCAGCGTGATCCCGACGCGCGGCGCCATCATCCCCGCCGCTGTCGGCGTCGACATCGGCTGCGGCATGAATGCCGTGCGTACGACGCTGACCGCGAGCCAGTTGCCCGACAACCTGGCGCGCGTGCGCAGCACGATCGAAACGCTGGTGCCGGTCGGCTTCGAGCAGCACGCCTTCGACAAGGTGCGCGGCTCCGCCCACGCCCGCGTCGGACGCCCGCTGAACGACCGCCTGGACCGCATCGTGGCGCGCCACAAGGGCATCATGAAGATGCAGCACAAGTTCGCGCAGACCTGGATCTGCCAGCTTGGCACCCTGGGCGGCGGCAACCATTTCATCGAGTTGTGCATCGATGAAGAGCAGCGCATCTGGATCATGCTGCATTCGGGCTCGCGCGGCATCGGCAATGTCATCGGCCGCTACTTCATTTCTGCCGCGCGCAAGGAAATGATGCGGCATAAGGTGAACTTGCCGGACCGCGACCTGTCCTACTTCAGCGAAGGTTCGGAACTGTTCGAGGATTATGTGGAAGCAGTGGACTGGGCCCAGGACTACGCCATGCTGAACCGGCGCGAAATGATGCGCCGCGTGGTGGCTGCACTGGAGCCGCACGTACCGCCGTTCAAGCTCGATGGCGAGGCGATCAACTGCCACCACAACTACGTGGCGCAGGAATCGCACTTCGGCCACAAGCTGTACGTCACCCGCAAGGGCGCCATCTCGGCGCGCGACGGCGAGCTGGGGATCATCCCAGGCAGCATGGGTGCCCGCAGCTACATTGTGCGCGGCAAGGGCAGCGAACAATCGTTCTGCTCCTGCTCGCACGGCGCCGGACGACGCATGAGCCGCAGCGAGGCGAAACGCAAGTTCAACCGTTTCGACCTGGCCGAACAGACGCAGGGCATTGAGTGCCGCAAGGATGGCGGCGTGGTGGATGAAATCCCCGCAGCCTACAAAGACATTGACCAGGTCATGGCACACCAGTCCGACCTCGTCGAGATCGTGCACACGCTGAAGCAAGTCGTGTGCGTGAAAGGATAAATCATGAAGGTAACCATCAAACTACCGAAGCCGCGCAACCCGCTGGCCGTGCTGGCGCGCCAGCGCAAGGCCGGCGGCCACCAGCGCGTCGAACAATCGCGGCGCGCGCTGAAGCAGCAACTGCGCCGCCAGTTGGAACGGGAGGAGTGAGCGCATGCAATCGGCGATCATGTTGAACCAGCAGCAGGCGATCGGTTTCCTGCTGCACGTTGCGATTACCCGTCCTGTATTCATGTGGGGCCCGCCGGGAATCGGCAAGAGCGCCCTGGTGCGCCGCTTTGCGGAAGCAGTCGGCATGGAGCGCGTTTCCCTGCTCGGCAGCCAGCTGCGCGATGAGCCGTTCGTGCTGTTCCTGGACGAACTCAACGCGTCGTCACACGATCCAGAAAGCGTTCTATTCGCTGATCCTCGACGAATCGGCGAACCTGCTGGACCGCTTCACCTTGCGCGGACGCGGCGGAACCGTGCTGCAGCCGGGCTTCGACCGCCTGCGCGACCTGGCGCATAGAGGGGAGCTGCCGGCGCATGGCCCGGTGCTGGTAGTGACGGACGGCTGGTGCGAGGACAAGCTCGAGACGCGCATGGACCACGCCTACCTGCTGGCCGACGGGCGCCGCTTGCCGTTTATCCCGCGCGGGGAAGTCTTCTACATGACCGAATAGCTACTGGCCGGAAGAGGCGGGCATTGGCGGCAGCCCCATCATCTTGCGGCGGATGTCGAGTCCGCTTTCGTCTTCGATCACGACCGGCTTGCCGCTGGCGAGCTGGGTGCCGTAGCGTTGCGGCAGTCCCTTGGCGACACGCAGCCTGTCCTCGGCTTGCGCCAGTTGCGAGCCCGGCACGTCATTCTCCGCCTGGGCCTCGCGCAAGGCTGGCAGCAGGGCTTCCAGTTCCTTCTGGGGCACACGCATCAGGACTGTGAACGCATTCTGCGACAATTCGGGCCCGGCGAAGCGCGTGCCGGGCCAGCCGTGGGAGGCGACGATAGTCTTCAGGCGCGCCAGTTCCTTGCGGTCGCGTGCCGCGTCGCGCTTGCCTGGAGCGCCCATGCTTTCCAGCGCGCGGATGGCGGCCAGCTCGCGGGTGTCGAGCACCTTGCGCCTGATGATGATTTCTTCGCCGACGATTGTGGTGGCCGCACCGCCAGTGCGAATGGTCACCCGCACATTGCCGCGGGCATGCGCGGTGCCGCGGTTGTCCTGCTCGACCTGGTTCGCTTCCACCTGCACCGTGTGTTGCTGGCCGATGGGCAGCATGATGCGTGCAACCTCCTTGCCCGCCGCCAGTGTCTGTACGCTGATGCGGCTTGGCTCAGCCGCCGCGGCAAACCCATGGCAGGCCAGCAGCAGAGGTAGCGCAAGCTTGAGGACGCTCATCATGGACTTACGGTAGCAAACCTGCGGGAACATGGGAGCACGGATGGTTGCGGCTATGTCCTGAACAAGAACGCTGGGTGAATATTTATACAAAGTTTTTCTTGACACCACATTCGCGTAGAGCGCAGAATCAGCGCTCGTTAGTTGTATAACCCAGATCAAGAAAGGACAGTCATGCGCAATTTCGCTATCACCTGCATTAAGCACACCAGATAGCCCTGATGCGCGTGCGCTCGGGGCACTGGCAAATGCCACCCCGAGCCGGACGTCCGACGACAAACCCCGGCGAGGAAACTTGCCGGGGTTTTTGTTTTTTCGCCCCCGGCGCAAGGAGGAAAGGAATCATGGAGATCCAACTCAAAGCTGTCACCCGGCAGAACTTCGACGACATCACCGACTTGCGGCTGCTGGACCACCAGCGCGACTACATTGCCAGCAACGCCTACTCGATTGCGCAGGCCAGCTTCTACCCGCAGATGCAGGCGCGCGCCATTTATGCCGAGGACGAGCTGGTCGGCTTCCTGATGTACGTCGACCTGGAACTGGAAGGCCAGCCCGGCGAATTCGGCGTGTGGCGCCTGATGGTGGACATCCTCCACCAGGGCAAGGGCTACGGCCGCAAGGCGCTGCAGGTGGCGCTGGCAGAGATCCGGGCACGCGGCGGCGTGCGCAAGGTCTGGATCAGCTACCAGCCCGACAATATCCGGGCCAAAGATCTTTACGCCAGCATGGGCTTCGTCGAAACCGACATCGACGAGGATGGCGAAATGAACGCAGTATTAGAGCTGTAACGAAGAAGAAGGAGTCATGAATGAGACCATATCAACGCTTCCTGAGGAAATGGATTACGACCAACCTGCACGTGGTCACCAAGGAAAATTTCGCCGACATCGCCGAGCTGGAACTGCATGAATACCAGCAGGACCACGCGGCAGCCACCATGTATGCGATTGCCGAAGCCAGCTTCCACCCCAACTATCACTGCCGCGCCATCGCCGACAAGGACGGCGTGGTGGGCTTCCTGATGTACGCCGCCCCCGGCGCCGAAGATGAAGCGGGCGATTACGCGATCTACCACCTGATGGTGGACCGCCGCTTCCAGGGCAGGGGCCACGGCCGCCGCGCGGTCGAGCTGGCGCTGGCCGAGATCCAGAAGCACGGCGACGTGCAGCGCATCTGGACCAGCTACCGTCCGGACAACGCCGTGGCGAAGGATCTCTACGCCGCCTGCAGCTTCATCGAGGCCGGCGTAGAGGAAGACGGCGAGATGTACGCCGTCTGGTGTCCCGATCCTTACTGAGTGAAGTTCAGGGTGTAGGCGCCGGACCGGCCGGAGTAGTAGCTGGTTGCCTCGATGGTGTAGTTGCCCCATGCACCCGCCGGCAGCGTGTAGCTGATGCGCGAATTGGTGCCGCCACCGCTATCGTCGTCGGAGCTGATGATATTGCCGGCGCCGTCACGCAGGTAGAGGTAGGTATCGAAGCTCGACGAGCTCAGGGTGATCGTCACTACCCGGCCTGGCAAGACGCCGAAGGTGTAGCGGTCAGTGTAGTAACCGGTGCCGCGTGCGCCGGCCGGACAGGTCGATGACTGCAGGTTGCCATAAGCCGGTTCGCCGCTGACGATCCCTTTGCTGCAGACGGTGGGCTGGGTCGAGGCCTGCTGGTTCAGGCTCAGTGGCAGTGTCAGGCCGCCGCCGCTGAGGGTTGCGGTGGCGCTGCGGGCCGCGCCGGCATTGGCGCTGACCGAGTAGGCGATGCTGCCGTTCCCGCTGCCGCTGATGGCGCTGGTGATGCTCATCCAGCTAGGCACGCCGGACAAGCTCCAGTTGCAGCTTGCCGGCGCTGCCACCGTAAAGTTGCCGCTGGTGCCCGTTGCCGGGAAGCTGGTGTTGGCAGGGGTCACGCTCCAGGTGGCGCAAGCAGAACCGGCCTGGCTCAGTTTTGCGATGCCGACGCCGTCGGGAGTGGACGCCGACATGTAGTCGCTGCGCGCGGCGCCGGTATTGGGCGCGATATTGAGGCTGAAGCTGCCGTTGCCGGTACCCGAAGAACCGGACGTTACGCTGACCCAGGTGACCGGTACGGCCAGGGCCCATTTGCAGGTTGCGGCGGCAGTGATGGTGCCCGTCGTGCTGCCGCCGGCGGCCGCAAATGATGCATTGCTCAAGCTGATGACCGGTGGCGTCGGGCACAGCTTGCGGGCGTCCTGGGTGAAGGTGAACGTCGTCGCATACCCCATCGAAGTCACCTGTCCCGATCCGCTGCGCGAGGCCGTGGTATCCGGATTGGCGGCCACCGAGTAGGCGATGCTGCCGTTGCCGCTGCCACTGGTCGCTCCGGTGGCGGTGACAAAGCTCGGCATGGAGGCCACGTTCCACGGGCAGCTGGCGGCGGCGAAGACGCTGAGCGAGCCGGTGCCGCCGGAACCGCTGACAGTCGTGGTGGTCGGCGAGACGACTGGCGCCGATGGGCAACTGGCCGATGCCACCTGCGTGACGGTGACGGTTTCATTCCCCAGCAAGAACGATGCGGTGCGCGATGTGCCGCTCAAGTTGGTGGTGGACTTGAACGTCATGGCAAACGAGCCGCCGGACGGCATTTGCTGTGGATTGGCGCCGTCAACGGAGAGCCAATCTGGCAGGTTGGCCGCCTCGAAACGGCAGCCGGGTGCTGCATTGACGGTAAAGCTGACCGTTCCAGCATCGCCGCCGACGTTCTGCGTGCGCACCGGCACGGTCGTCAACTGGCTGGAGCAGGCCTGGTCCCAGATTGCGGCATACGCCGTGGAGTCGTTTTGTTCGGCTCCGCCGGCAAGCAGCACGTTGCCGTCGGGCAGGCGCGACACGCTCAGGTCGCGCTTGCGGATGCGTTGCGGGCCGCTCAGGTTCCAGCTACCGCTGGCGGCGTTGTAGCGCATGAGTTGACGGTTATAGCCTGCGGTGTAGACGATATCCGCGTTCGGCAGCACGGTGGCAGTCTGCGGCTCGAAATCAGCCGGCATCTCGGCGCCCGGAGTGAAGACGCCGGTGGCCGGATCGTAGATTTCAGTGCTGCGCTGGGACATCGTATTGCGACCGCCAGCCACCAGGACCTTGCCGTCCGCCAGCAGCACCGGTTCGATGGTTGAGCGCCCGATCGACATCGGGCCCGTGGCGCTCCACAGATTGGTGGCGGGATCCCAGATTTCGGCCCGGGTGCTGTACGGAGCATAAGGCGCGGGCGCCGTACTGGCTTCGCCGCCAACCTTCATTACGCGGCCGTCGGCCAGCACCACCAGGCCATGCCAGCCCGAGTTCTCGACAAAGTTGCCGGTTTTGCTGAAAGTGCCGGTCGCTGGATTGAAAATATCGGCATATCCGCCGGTGGAATAGCCGTCTTTGCCCATCACCATCACCCGGCCATCAGGCAGCAGGCGCGCGATGGTGCGAAAGCGCATGGAGTTCATGTTGCCGGCGGCGGTCCATTGGCCGGTCGCAGGGTCGTAGATTTCGGCGGTGTTGGTGTAGGCACCCGCCGGCGTCATGCCGCCGGCAACCAGGATGCGGCCATCCTGCAGCGTGACCGAGGCATGCTCGCGGCGGGCAGTCAGCATTGGCGCGGCGGGCGTGAACTGGCCGGTGACAGGATCATAGATTTCGGTGCTGGCGTAAATCGGGGCGCCGGGCGTGGATACGCCGCCAGTCAGCAGGATGCGGCCGTCGGGCAGGGCGCTTGCCTGGTGCAGCATGCGCGGCACGGTCATGCTGCCGGTCGAAACCTGGGCTTGGGCGGACAGGGTGGCGCAGGCCAGCAGTGCGGCTGCTGCGAGTTGGCGCAGTGGGGTTGGGTACAAAGCTTTCTCCTCAGATATTTCCCGGGCACAACTCTATTCATATTTGCGAAATAGTCAATCAAAAAAAATAAGGAAATATTCAGGTTTGATATTTCGCACATGTGTGCTAAAGTTGGGTGCATGGACACCTTGACCTCAAAAAGCGAAGCGACCTTCGCCACCATCCTCGACGCCGCCATGGAAATGGCCGCGGCGGAAGGCATCGGCAAGCTGTCGCTGGGCGAGATCGCCAAGCGTACCGGCATCAGCAAGAGCGGGGTGTTTTCGCGCGTCGGTTCGCTCGAGCAGTTGCAATGCGCGGTGCTGGACGAGTATGACCGCCGCTTTGCGGCTGAAGTCTTCATGCCGTCGCTGTCCCTGCCGCGCGGCCTGCCGCGCTTGCAGGCCCAGGTCGCGGCGTGGTTCCAGCGCGCGGCCGACGAGGCGCTGCGCACCTCCTGCCTGTATACGGCGGGTGCTTTCGAGTTTGACGACTACGAAGGCAGTGCAGTGCGCGACCGCCTGGCACAAGGTGCGCTGGCTTGGCGCGCATCGCTGCGCAAGACCATCCTGCAGGCGATGGAAGCCGGCCAGCTGCGGCCGGACACCGAGCCCGAGCAACTGGTGTTCGAGATTTACAGCCTGGTAGTGGGCCTGCTGCACGATGCCCGCTTCCTGCGTGACGAGCAGTCGCCGCGCCATGCGCAGCGTGCTTTCAACCGCCTGATTTCGACGTACAAGAGTTTCAACGATTTATGATTTTGGGTTGCCGCGGGTTCGCCTGCGGCCTTTTTTTAACCGAACTTCGCACGGGCGTGCGAAATTGGAGAAAGAACATGCGATTCCTGCTTTTGCTGGTGCCGGTCGGCATCTACTTCATGAGCCACAGCAGCCTGTGGGGCATCCTGCGCGGACTGCCGAAGAGCAATAACGATTTTGGCGAAAACTACTAAGGAGCGGCCATGGTCCTCGACTTCTACTTTGATTTTGCCTCGGGCTATTCCTACTTTGCCGCCCGCCGCATCGAATGGCTGGCGGCGGCCAACGGCGCCACCGTGCGCTGGCATCCGGTGCTGCTGCCGGCGCTGACCCAGGTAACCGGCGTCCTGCCGTCGCCGGTGGTGCCGGTCAAATGGAAGTACGTCACGCGCGACATGCAGCGCACGGCGCAGGATGAGGCGATCCCTTTCAATCCCTCCAGCGCCTTCCCGCAAATGCTGATGGCGCCGGGCCGTGCCATGCTCTGGGTGCGTGCCAACCATGGCGACGATGCGGCGGTGTCGTTTGCGCGCACCTGCTTCCAGGCCTATTACGCCGACGGCGTGGACATCGCGGACAAGGCGGTGCTGCTGGGGATTGCCGAGAGCCAGGGCATCGACGGCTCTGCCTTCCTGGCGGGCATGGAAGACCCGGCGATCAAGGCGCAGTTCAAGCAGGGCAATGAGGATGCGCTGGCGCTGGGCGTGTTCGGCGTGCCCTTCGTGCTGGCGGACGGCGAGCCGTTCTGGGGCTACGACCGCTTCCCCCAACTGGAGCGCTGGCTGGCAGCATCGCGCCGGGCTACCTAGTGACAGCCGGCAGCGTATTGCTTATCCTTGCATGTACTTTGTTTAAGAGGATGGACATGAACCTGAAGCGCGCGGCAATCACGGCCATACTGGCCATGATTGCGCTGCCGGCCCTGGCGGAATCCCAGGCTTGCAGCGAGCAGGAACTGGATATGGTTGCCACTTTCCTGACGGAGAGCGGAAAACGCAAGGGTAGTGAAGATGAGCCGGCAGCCATTGCAAGCGCTTGCAAACCATGGCCTGGAAAGGAGCCGTACACCATCGGTTTTGTCGTCTACGAAGGCGGGACGCAAGACGGAAAGCGGCTGCTCGTTGCCCTGCTTGACCGTGCACATGCCAAGGTCGTGGCCAGCAGTTGGCGTGTGGCCGAGGAAGACGCCCTGCTGCGATACGTGGATGGAATCCGGATCGATACGGCCCGCTATCAATTGCAGCCAGGCTTGCGCGCGTTCGGCGTCGACATCAACACCCATTCGCCGCGTTATGCGGAGGGTGGCTACGGCGCACTGCGTACCCTGTATGTACGCGAAGGCTCCGCTATTCGCCCGGTCCTTTCCGACATGCCGGTTTCGCGCTGGAGCTACCTGGGCGAAGTGCAGTGGGAGCCAGGAAAAGATGGCGAGCCGGCGCCCGAACCGGATATCGAGCGCCTCGAGTACACCATCAGCATTGCTGCAACCCGTACCAAGGGCTTTGCAGACCTTCTAGTCACGCGTAAATCAGACCAGCAGGATACGAAGCCCACTATCCAGTTGCTGCGCTACGACGGCAAGTAGTACCCGCTGCCGCAGGAATAAAATGGCGCCTAGGCGGGCGCCAGCGCGACATCAACCCATTGCGCGCTGGTCAGCGTCGCCATGCGTTCAGGGCAGACGCGTACGGCGGCATTGATCGCGCCTCCGGCGGGAATCACTTCTTTGTACTCGCGTAGCGAAACGTCGCAGTAGACCGGAATTGGCCCGGGCAGGCCGAAAGGACAGACGCCGCCGACCGGGTGGCCGGTCAGCGCTTCCACTTCATCCGCGCCCAGCATGCGTGCGCTTGCCCCGAAGTGGGCCTTGAACTTCCTGTTGTCCAGGCGCGCATCGCCGCGTGTTACGACGAGGACGACACCGTCCTTCATGCGCAGTGAAAGCGTCTTGGCGATCTGGCCCGGCTCAACGCCGTGCGCGGCCGCGGCCAGGGCCACGGTCGCGGTGCTTTCCGCCAGTTCGATGACTTCCAGGTCCGGCGCGTGCTGCGCCAGGAAGTGTTTGACGGAATGGAGGCTCATTATTTCTTCTTCAGCAGGGGGCCGAGATATTTGCCCGTCACGCTGGCCGGGTTGGCCGCCACTTCCTCCGGCGTGCCGCTGGCGATGATCTGGCCGCCGCCGGCGCCGCCCTCTGGACCGAGGTCGACGATCCAGTCGGCAGTTTTGATCACGTCGAGGTTGTGCTCGATGATGACCAGGGTGTTGCCGTGGTCGCGCAGGCGATGGATCACCTTCAGCAGCAGGTCGATATCGTGGAAGTGCAGGCCGGTGGTCGGCTCGTCCAGGATGTACAGCGTGCGGCCGGTATCGCGCTTGGACAGTTCCAGCGACAGCTTGACGCGCTGCGCCTCGCCGCCGGAGAGCGTGGTGGCGCTCTGTCCCAGCTTGATGTAGCCCAGGCCGACGTCGAGCAGGGTTTGCAGCTTGCGTGCGATGACCGGCACGGCCTTGAAGAATTCGTGCGCGTCTTCCACCGTCATGTCCAGCACTTCGGTAATGCTCTTGCCCTTGTAGTGGACTTCCAGCGTCTCGCGGTTATAGCGCTTGCCGTGGCAAACGTCGCAAGGCACATACACGTCCGGCAGGAAGTGCATTTCGACCTTGATCACGCCGTCGCCCTGGCAGGCTTCGCAGCGGCCGCCTTTGACGTTGAAGGAGAAACGGCCGGCCGAGTAGCCGCGCTCTTTCGCGACAGGCACGGTGGCGAACAGGTCGCGGATCGGGGTGAACAGGCCGGTATAGGTGGCCGGATTCGAACGCGGGGTGCGGCCGATCGGCGCCTGGTCGACCGAGATCACCTTGTCGAAGTGTTCCAGGCCGCTGATGGAATCGTGCGGGGCCGGCTCGGTCTGGGAGCCGAACAGGTGGCGCGACAGGGCCGGGTACAGGGTGTCGTTGACCAGGGTCGATTTGCCGGAACCGGAAACGCCGGTCACGCAGGTCATCAGGCCGACCGGCAGCGACAGGCTGACCTTCTTCAGGTTGTTGCCGGTGGCGCCGGTGATGGTCAGCTGGCGCTGCGGATCGGCCACGTGGCGCTTCTTCGGCACGGCGATCTGCAGCTTGCCGCTCAGGTATTGCGCGGTCAGCGATTCCTTCGATTTCAGGATGTCCTTCAGCGGGCCGGCAGCGATCACGTCGCCGCCATGCACGCCGGCGCCCTTGCCCATGTCGACCACGTAGTCGGCGGTGCGGATCGCATCTTCATCGTGCTCCACCACCAGTACAGAGTTGCCGATATCGCGCAGGTGCTTCAGGGTGTCGATCAGGCGGTCGTTGTCGCGCTGGTGCAGGCCGATGGACGGCTCGTCCAGCACGTACATCACACCGGTCAGGCCGGAGCCGATTTGCGACGCGAGGCGGATACGCTGGGCTTCGCCGCCCGACAGGGTATCGGCGCTGCGTTCCAGCGACAGGTAATCCAGGCCCACGTTGTTCAGGAAGGTCAGGCGCGACACGATTTCCTTGATCACGCGGTCGGCGATGTCTTTCTTTGCACCTTTCAGCTTCAGCTGCTCGAAGTAGGACAGGGTTTCGCGCAGCGGCTTGTCGGCGATCTGGTAGATCGCGCGTTCCTGCTTGCCGGTGCCGATCTTCACGTGGCGTGCTTCCACGCGCAGGCGCGCGCCTTCGCAGCTCGGGCACTTCTTCTCGTTGATGAACTTCGCCAGTTCTTCCTTCACCGCCATCGAATCGGTTTCGCGGTAGCGGCGCTGCAGGTTGTTGACGATGCCTTCGAAGGTGTGTTCCTTGACCACGGCACGGCCGCGCTCATTCATATAGGTGAACGGAATGGCAGTCTTGCCGGAGCCGTGCAGCACCACGTCCTGCGCTTTCGCCGGCAGTTGCTCGAACGGGGTGTCGAGCTCGAAGTCGTAGTAGGCGGCCAGCGCGGCCAGCATCGAGTAGTAGAACTGGTTGCGGCGGTCCCAGCCCTTCACCGCGCCGGAAGCCAGCGACAGGTTGGGGAAGGCGACGATACGGCGCGGGTCGAAGAACTCGATATGGCCCAGGCCATCGCACTCGGGGCAGGCGCCCATCGGGTTGTTGAAGGAGAACAGGCGCGGCTCCAGCTCCTGCAGCGAATAGCCGCAGGTGGTGCAGGCGAACTTGTTCGAGTAAATGTGTTCGGCGCCGGAATCCATTTCGTAGGCGATGGCGCGGCCGTCGGCCAGGCGCAGCGCGGTTTCGAACGATTCGGCCAGGCGCTGCTTGATCTCCGCATTCACCTTGACACGGTCGATTACCACATCAATGGTGTGTTTCTCGGTCTTCTTCAGCTTCGGCAGGTCGTCCACCTCATAGATCTTGGCTTCATGGATGCCGCTTTGCACGCGGAAGCGCACGAAGCCCTGCGCCTGCATGGCCTCGAACAGGTCGACGTGCTCGCCTTTGCGGTTGGCCACCACCGGCGCCATGATCATCAGCTTGGTGCCCTCGGGCATGGCCAGCACGGCATCGACCATCTGCGATACCGATTGCGCGGCCAGCGCGTGGTCCGGGTGGTTGATGCAGTAGGGCGTGCCGACGCGCGCGTACAGCAGGCGCAGGTAGTCGTGGATCTCGGTCACCGTGCCGACGGTCGAGCGCGGGTTGTGCGAGGTGGCCTTCTGCTCGATCGAGATCGCCGGCGACAGGCCTTCGATCATGTCCACGTCCGGCTTTTCCATCAGTTGCAGGAACTGGCGCGCGTAGGCCGACAGCGACTCGACGTAGCGGCGCTGGCCTTCAGCGTACAGGGTGTCGAACGCCAGCGACGACTTGCCGGAGCCGGACAAGCCGGTAATCACGATCAGTTTGTTGCGTGGCAGGTCGAGGTTGATGTTTTTCAGGTTGTGCGTGCGCGCACCGCGGATGCGGATCTCTTCCATGCGTGGGTACCTTTCGGGGTCAGCCCGATACTATAGCGTCGAATGAATTCTTGCGCCGCGCCCCGGATAGACCAAGCCCAGCGTCAAATACTGTACATATTACCAGTATTTGGATTGGCACGTCAGGTAGCCCGTCACGGCGGCGGTCATGGAGACGCCGTGGCGGGGCGAAGCTGGCGTTTTACGGCGTCGCCTTCGTGTCATCGCCGCCTTCGGCGCTGGTTCCTGCGGCCCTGCGCCGGCTCGAGCGCCCACGCGCTAACCCGACAACAAATTGAGCTGCGTCAGTCCTTGCGATATTTGAGGGACTATTAATTTAGGGTAAACTCCGTTGTTTTGGGGCTGACCAAATCGGCCCCCACATTCCTTCAGGAGTTTCATAAATGGCATCAGTCAACAAAGTGATCATCGTCGGCAATCTGGGTCGCGATCCGGAAATCCGCTACATGCCTAGCGGTGACGCGATTGCCAACATCGCCGTAGCTACCTCGTATCGTTCGAAAGACCGCAACACCGGCGAACAGAAAGAGCTGACCGAGTGGCACCGTATTTCCTTCTTCGGCCGCCTGGCTGAAATCGTCGGCCAATACCTGAAAAAAGGTTCTTCCGTCTACGTGGAAGGCCGCCTGCAAACCCGCAAGTACACCGACAAGGACGGCATCGAAAAATTCGCCACCGACATCATCGCTGAAAACATGCAGATGCTGGGCGGCCGTGGCGATACCGGCGGCATGAGTGGCGGCATGGGTGGCGGCGACGACACCGGTTACGACGCGCCTGCTCCGCGCCAGGCTCCACGTCCACAGGCTGCGCCCGCACCGGCACCACGTCCGGCACCGCGCCCAGCGCCGAACTTCTCGGACATGGACGACGATATTCCGTTCTGACACGCGGCTCTTCAAAAGTTGTAAACAACGCCCTGTAAGTCATCGACATGCAGGGCGTTTTTTATTGTTCGTTAGCGCAATACAGCATTTCTATCCTCGTAACGGTAGCCGCCCAGCCACCCACCGCCGTGCAGAGGGTATCGCTCGTGTCTGCGCCCGCTCGAGTTGCCGCAGCAGGGCGTTGTGCAATTCGGACAGTTGTTTGCCGATTACGAGCTGCTGCAACGGCGCTGTCACGATGCGGAATGGCCTCGATCCAGTCAGCGCCAGTGAGCTGGTGCGGCACATGGAGTCCTTGTTAACCTGAGCGGCCGCGTGGTAAAGTCAAAATTACAAGTTTCCTTTAGGTAATTGAACTTTCATGCACGGTAATGAGCTTCCCGAGATGACGACCCCTCCCTGGCTGGCGCAGGGTGAGCCGCTGGCGATTTCCAAGAAGATGGCGGAAGCGGCACTCGCTTCGCGCCGCGCGCCGAAACCGGTTCCGCCAGTCGACCCGAAGCAGGTTTTGCGCCGCATGTGCGAGACCTTCGAGATTGAACCGGCGCATTGCGATGCCGGGTTTCGCGAGGCATGCGTGGAAACGTCGCAGCGGCTGCAGGAGCAAACCCTCGACGGTTCGCTGCTGTCCGATGCAATCCTGCTTGCCATGTCGAACAATCCAGTGTTCCGCAGCGGCGAGGAGGATGTGTATCCGTTTGGCGAGCTGATGCTCGATGCCATCGCCGCCCACAAGGGCCTGGAGTATTGCGTCGACGTCTTCATCGAAATGCTCAAGCTGCAAGTGGGCTTCCTGCCGCCGCGGGAGAAAAAGCGCAGGGCGGTCATCGAGTGCCGCGCGCTGCATCCACTGGCCAAGTACGAGCCGTTCTGCGGGGTTGAGATTGCCCTGCGCCGCCAGCTGGCCAATGCACCGGAGGCGACCTGGCGGGCTTGTGCCGACAAGATCGAGCAAGCGCTTCCCGCCGTCCCGCTCGCGCGCAGGGCTTCACTCGCCGCGCAATTGCCGGAACGTCCGGAGCTGTCCAACCGCCTGGTGCATGAACTTGCCGGCAGCCCGGCGCATGCAAGCTTGCCGCTGCTGCTGGTGTCGGCCGACGAGCCGGAGCTACTGCGGGTGCTGGGCGAAAAAATGCCTGAGCGGGGACGCTACTTCACCAGCCCGATGCTGGCGGCCAGCATCCTGGCGGGGAGGGGCGTGCAGGCATGCTCGCCTTTTAGCATTGTCGTCACGCGCGACGTGGTCAGCGAGGCCCTGACCCAAATCGGCACCCCGGAGGCCATCCGGCTGCTGGTCGAATCAGTCGCGCAGACTACCGACCCGGAATACGAGGGGTGGGAGACGGCGGTCGAACGCCGGACCGCGCTGGTGCGTCTGGCTGCAGCGCTCCAGCAATGGCCCCTGGCGGGCATCGCCGCGCTGGCGGAGGTGGGCGACAGGCCGGGCAAGGTGGGCACGGTGGTGTCGTCCAGCCTGGCGGCGCTGGTCAGCGAGCATGCCGAAAGCGTTCCCCAACTTCTGCGCTGGGTCGGCCCGGCTGCGCAGGCATTGCTGCAACGTTTGCTCGGACAGCTCGATACTTCGCTGGAAGAGGCG
The DNA here is from genome assembly GCF_049913285.1 of Pseudoduganella sp. S-14. Taxonomy (GTDB): domain Bacteria; phylum Pseudomonadota; class Gammaproteobacteria; order Burkholderiales; family Burkholderiaceae_D; genus Rugamonas. The sequence goes on along the minus strand of NZ_CP183991.1, from coordinate 98,623 downwards.
GCGCGCGAGGATCTGCCGGGCGTGCTGGCGAATCCGCCGTGGCTGCGGCCGCGCAAGAAGGCCCTTGCACCGCTCGACTTGCAGCCGTTGCTGCTGGCTCCCGTGGAGCGATGGGATGACGTTGACCGAGAAGGATGGGCGAACGCAGGCCCATGGTGGGAGGAGACCTTCGAACGGGCACGCAAGGACCCGGCAGCGTGGGTGGCGGAGCTGGGATTCCGCCGCAATCCGGGGGCGTCCGGCGATGAAGCCCGCGGGCAGGCGATCCAGGCGATCGCAGATGCCGACAGCAAGGCGATGGTAGCCGCCTGGCGGCTGTACGTATTGGGTGATCCCTGGGCGCGCCTCTATACGCCGTTGATAACGCTGCTGCCGGGGGAAATGGGCGTCGAGACCTGGAGCCTGCTGTCCAATTCAGTCGATGTCAGTGGCAAGTGCCTTGAATTCCTGCTGGCGCGATTCGGCTTGCGCGCGCTGCCCGGCTTTGAGGCTTTGCTGCGCCACCGCTTCGACGAAGTGGTCGAGTATGCCCCGTGCTTTGGATCCGTCAGCATGGCGGCGCCGATGGCGCGCGCTGCCGTCAAGCTCAAGAAGTTGCAGGCGCAGGGGCGGCAGTGGTTGCTGCGCTTCCCGGAACACGCGGCGTGCGGGCTGATTGCACCGGCGCTCGGCAAGGCGGGCGAAGAGAAGTCCTGCGCCATGTCTGCGTTGCGCTACTTGCGCGCGAACGGGCATGAGGCGCTGATCCTGGAGGTTGCGGCCCGCTACGAGAATCCCGCAGTCTCTGCCACGCTGCGTGCCCTGCTCGATGAAGACCCGCTTGAACGCCTGCCGGCCAAGCTTCCCAAGCTCCCTGACTTCTGGGCGCCGCGCGGGTGGCGCCGCCTGGTGTTGAATAAGTCCGGCGGCGCCAGCGCCGGCAAGGCGGTACCGAACGACGTGCTGGTGCATGTCGGGACCATGCTGATGCTGCCGACGGTCGATGGCGTGTATCCCGGCATTGCCCAGCTCAGGAATGCCTGCGCGCCCGAATCGCTGGCGGACTTTAGCTGGGACTGTTTCATGGCATGGCTGAATGCCGGTGGCGTCGTCAAGGACGGCTGGGCGATGTCGGCCCTGGGCTGGCTGGGCACGGACGATACCGCCCGTAAGCTGATGCCGTTCATTAAGGCGTGGCCGCCGGAAGGGGCGCATGCTAGGGCCGTAGCGGCGCTGGACGTGCTGACCGACATCGGCAGCGAGCTTGCGCTGATGTTGATGAACAGCGTCGCGCAGAAGGCCAGGCAAAAGCCGCTGCAGGACAAGGCGCGCGAAAAAATCGCCAGGATCGCCGAGGCGCGCGGCCTGACTACCGAGGAGCTGGAAGACCGCATGGCGCCCGACCTGGGCCTCGGGCAGGAGGGCACCATCGTTCTGGACTTCGGTGCGCGCCGTTTCCGGGCCGGCTTCGATGAGGCGCTGAAGCCTTTTGTGCGCGACGAAGACGGCAACCGGCTGCCCGACCTGCCGAAGCCGAGGCAGAGCGATGACGAGGCGCTCTCCACAGCCGCGGTCGAGCGCTTCAAGGTCCTGAAGAAGGACGCCCGCGCCATCGCCAGCCAGCAGGTAGCGCGCCTGGAATGGGCCATGTGCAGCCGCCGCCGCTGGAGCCACCAGCACTTCCGCCAGTTCCTGGTCGAGCACCCGCTGTTGCGCCACCTGGTGCAGCGCCTGGTATGGGGCGTGTATGCGGTGGGCGAGGATGGCGCACAATTGCTGGATTGCTTCCGCGTCGCGGAAGACGGCAGTTACGCCACCGGCGACGACGATGCCTTCATTTTGCCGGAGGGCGAGCATATCCGGGTGGGACTGCCGCATGCGCTCGAATTGCCGCCGCAAGCCGCCGAGAAGTTTGGCCAGGTGTTCGTCGACTACAAGCTGCTGCAGCCTTTCGTCCAGCTGGGGCGCGATACCTATGCGCTGGAAGCCGGCGAACTGGCGCAGACGCACCTTGCCCGCTGGAAGGGCGTGGTAGTAGCCACCAACCGCGTGCTTGGCCTGGCCAGCAAGGGATGGCGGCGCGGGCAGGCCATCAACGGCGGCTTGATCTGCTCCTTCCAGAAGCCGGCCAATGGTTCCAGGATCATCGAGCTGACGTTCGAACCTGGCATCTACGCGGGCATGGTCAGCGAGAATCCGGAGCAGTCGCTGGAAAGCATCTCCGTGGGCATGCTAGCGAGTTGGGGCGGAATAAAGACGGCCGAAAGCCTGGCTGCCCTCGACCCGATCGCCGCCAGTGAACTGATACGCGACATCGAATCCCTGCGGGCATGAGCGCCCGCAAACACTACTTGAATGTGAACTCCTATGCGCCGTTTTGAATTCGTCGACGACAGCTCGAACAAGTTCTGGGAAATTGAACAGGATGGATTGGACCTGAACCTGCGCTGGGGCAGGATCGGTACCCAGGGCCAGAGCCAGACCAAGTCCTTTGCCGACAATGCCAAGTGCAGCGCCGCCATGGCGAAGCTCATCGCCGAAAAGACCGGCAAGGGCTATTCCGAAGTGGACACGGCGCCGGCTGGCGCGATCGGCAAGACTGCGGCCAGGCCGGTGGCGGCGCCGGGGCCTGTGGCTGCTGCAGCGGCACCAGCAGCAGAACCAGCACCAGCACCAGCACCAGCACCAGCGGAGACCCCTGCGCCGGCGCCCGTTGCCGCCGCCGATCCGGCGACCACGCCGCCCTGGCTGGTGCACATGCCGCCCGTATCGCTGCCCAGGAAACTGGCGGCAGCAGCGCTGGCATCGCGCCGTTTCCCGAAACCCGTGCCGGCGGTCGATGCGCAGGACGTGTTCCGCCGCTTCTTCGCGTGCCAGCAGCCGGATGCCGACGCGACAGATGCCGAACTGCGGCCCGCATTCGAAGAAGCATGGGAGCGGCTGCGGAACCAGGTACTGGACGGTTCGATGCAATCGGACGCCGTCTTGCTCGCGCTGTCGGCCAAGCTTCCCTATGACTGGGAAGGCAAGAATGAGCTGCTGGCGTTAAAGATGCTGCATGCCCTCGTCAAGCACAAGGGCCTGGAGCACTGCGTCGGGGCCTTTATCGAAATGCAGCGCATGCAGGTAAAGTGGCAGAGCGCCGGAAACCTGCCTCGCAAAGTCAGCATCACGTCCATCATCACCAGTGAACTGGGCACATCCAGCCTCATGACGCCGGTCGAAGTCGCGATGCGAATCCAGTTGTCGTCGGCACCGCAAGCAGTATGGCAAGCGTGCGCCGACAAGATCGAGAATGCCATCCCCTCCGTTCACGCGCTGCGCAGGGCCGGACTGGCGGCACAGTTGCCCGAGCGGCCGGAAGTTGCCGACCGCCTGGTGCCCGAGCTGTCCAAAGGCCCGGCGTCCGAGACCTTGCCGCTGCTGCAACTGGCGGCCAGCGATACCGGCCTGCTGGAAAAGTCCGGCATCAAGATTTCCAGCCATGAGCGCTGGTCGAGGAATCCGATGCTGGCGGCGACGATGGTGCAGGAGCGCGGCCCAGATGCCTTCGCAGTCCTGAAACTGATGCCATATTGCGAACCGGCCAACGAAGCCCTGGCTTTCGTCGGCACCCCGGAAGCCGTCAAGCTGCTGGTCGAGGTCCTCGCCGAGGTTTCCGATACCAGTACCTGGACTCCCGTGTCGCTGAAACTGGCGCGCGCCAGTTTCTCGGCCGCGGTCATGCACGCGCCCCTGGCGGGCATTGCTGCCCTGGCAGAAATTGGCGAGCGGCGCGGAAAGGAAGGCGAAGTCCTGCAGTTGACGCTGGCGATGCTGCTGCGTATCCATTCCGGGCAGGTTCCGCAGCTGATGCCATGGCTGTCTCCTGCCGCGCAGGCCTTGCTGCATCGCCAGCTCGAGAAAACCAGCACCACGGTTGCGCTGGCCGCACAGGAAGACCTGCCGGGCGTGCTGGCCGATCCGCCATGGCTGCGGCCGCGCAAGAAGCTTGCCCCCGCACTGGTGGTGCAGCCCTTGCCCCTGGCGCCGGTCGAGCGCTGGGACGACATCGACCGCGAAGAATGGCTTTCCGCCCACAGCCTGAGGTGGGGACACCTCAGGCGAGAACCATCGAATCCAGTCTCGCTGGCCTGGGATCTCGGGTTCTATGGAGATGCGTCTGACCAGCAAGCCATCAGAGCCCCGGCCATCAAGGCCATTGAGAATGGTGACGCAAACGCGCTGGCCGAAGCTTGGCGTCTTTACCAGGAAGCGTATCCTGGGCGGCACGTATCTGCGCTGGTGCTTCCGCTGCTGCCGGAGGCAATGCGCGCAGAGGCATGGAACAAGATGGCATGCGACGTGGAGCCGTATCATCCTCATGTCTCCTACCTGCTTGCCAAGCTTGGCCTACCGGCGCTCCCCGGCTTTGAAGCCATGGTGCACCGACGCCCGAATGATGTCGGTTCACTAGCCAAATGCTTCGGTTCCACCGCCCTGGCGCTGCCCATGGCTCGCGCAGCCGCGAAGCTCAAGAAGCTGAAGGGGGATGCCCGCCAGTGGTTGCTGCGCTTCCCGGAACACGCCATTTGCGGCCTGGTCGCTCCGGCGCTCGGCAAGACCGGCGAGGATCGCGATTGCGCGGCGTCGGCACTGCGCTACCTGCGCACGAACGGCCACGAGGCATTGATCTTCGACATCGCGGCACGTTACGAGGACGCGGCAGTTAACGCGGCATTGCGCACCCTGCTCGATGAAGATCCGCTCGAACGCCTGCCGGCCAAGCTGCCCAAGCTGCCTGATTTCTGGGCGCCGCTGGGATGGCGCCGCCCGGTGCTGAATGACAGCTGTGGCGCCGGCGCGGGCAAGGCCGTGCCGGACCAGGCGCTGGACCACATCGGCACCATGCTGATGTTGCCAACCGCGGAAGGACTGTACCCGGGCATCGCGCAAATCAAGGACGCCTTCACTGCGGAATCGCTGGCGGATTTCGCCTGGGACTGTTTCTCGTCCTGGCTCAATGCCGGCGGCAATTCCAGGGAAGGCTGGGCCATGACCGCATTGGGCTGGCTGGGAACGGACGACACGGCGCGCAAGCTTACCCCTTACATTCGCACGTGGCCGGGCGAGTCAGCGCATGCGCGTGCCGTGTCGGCGCTGGACGTGCTGGCCGACATCGGCACCGACACCGCGCTGATGCTGTTGAACGGGATCGCGCAAAAGGTCAAGTTCAAGGGCCTGCAGGACAAGGCGCGCGAGAAGATCGAAAAGATTGCCGAGGCGCGGGATCTGACCACCGAGGAGCTGGAAGACCGCCTGGCGCCGGACCTGGGCCTGGACGACAACGGCAGCGTGCTGCTGGACTTCGGCCCGCGCCAGTTCCGCGTCGGCTTCGACGAGGCGCTGAAGCCGTATGTGCGCGACAGCGATGGCAAGCGCCTGGCCGACCTGCCCAAGCCGAAGCAAAGCGACGACGCGGCATTGGCCGGCGCCGCCGTCGAACGCTACAAACTGCTCAAGAAGGACGCCCGCACCATCGCCAGCCAGCAGGTGCTGCGCCTGGAATGGGCCATGTGCAGCCGGCGCCGCTGGCTGCCGGAGCACTTCCGCCAGTTCCTGGCCCAACATCCGCTGGTGCGCCACCTTGTGCAGCGCCTGGTGTGGGGCGTCTACGAGATGGCCGGCAGCGGCGACGCCGGCGGCAAGCTGCTGGCATGCTTCCGCGTGTCCGGAGACGGCAGCTGGACCACCGGCGAGGACGACAGCTTCACGATGCCGGAGGGGGGCAATCTTTGCGTCGGCCTGCCGCATCCGCTCGAGCTGGCAGCCGAAACTGCCGCGCAATTCGGCCAGCTGTTCGCCGATTATGAGCTGCTGCAGCCGTTTTCCCAGCTGGGGCGCGATACCTATGCGCTGGACGCCGAAGAGCATTCCGCGACGGTCCTGGAGCGCTGGAAAGGCGCCGTCGTTCCCACCGGCCGCGTGCTTGGCCTGGTCAACAAAGGCTGGCGGCGCGGGCAGGCGCAGGACGCCGGCGGCATCTGGTTCTTCCACAAACCGCTCACCCGCTCCAGGGTGATCGAACTGACCCTCGACCCCGGCATCATCGTAGGCATGGTCGACGAGTATCCGGAACAAACGCTGCAGACCGTCTCGGTGGGCTCGCCCTCGAGCTGGGGCGAGATCAGGGCCGCTGAAAGCCTGGCGATCCTCGACCCGATCGCCACTAGTGAACTGATACGCGACCTCGAATCCTTGCGGGCATGACCATGAAGAAAACTACCACCAAAGAATTGCCGACCTTGCAGCGTCCGCCGGCGGAAATCCTCCATGCGCAGGAGCTGCAGCGCCTGCGAGAGAATGATAACGGCCCGCGCCCGCCGGGCTGGGCGCTCAGCCTGAGCGCGGCGCGCAAGTTCATCCTTGGCGATGACGAGCTGGCTGTCACGCGCAAGATCGTGGCGCCTGCCGCATCGATCGAGCGCATGCTGGTGACCTTGGCAACGGGCCGCGGCCTGATGCTGGTGGGCGAGCCGGGCACGGCGAAGTCGCTGTTGTCCGAGCTGCTGGCCACCGCCATCTGCGGTAAGTCGACCCTGACCATCCAGGGCGGCGCCTCGATCACCGAAGACCAGATCAAGTATTCCTGGAACTACGCGCTGCTGATCAACGAGGGCCCGAGCCCGCGCGCGCTGGTGCCTGCGCCGCTGTACCAGGGCATGCGCGACGGCCAGGTCGTGCGCTTCGAAGAAATCACGCGCGCGCCGCTGGAAGTCCAGGACTGCCTGCTTGGCATGTTGTCCGACCGCGTCATGAGCGTGCCTGAACTGGCGGGCGAAGACGGCATGCTGTATGCGCGCGACGGTTTCAACATCATCGCCACGGCCAACACGCGCGATCGCGGCGTGAACGAAATGAGCGCAGCGCTCAAGCGCCGTTTCGACTTTGAAACCGTGTTCCCCATCCTCGACTTCGACCATGAGCTGGCGCTGGTGAAGGAAGCTTCCGCCCGCCTGCTGGAGAAGAGCGCCATTCCGCGCAGCCTGCCGGTGCCGGTGCTGGAACTGCTGGTGACCACCTTCCGCGACCTGCGCGGCGCCGCCCAGGCGCACGGCGGGGACGCGGCCATGGACCGGCTGACAGCCGTCATGTCTACCGCCGAGGCGGTCAATGTCGCCCATGCGGTCGGCGTACGCGCCTGGTTCCTCGAGCAGCGCGACGGCAGCCCGGCCGACCTGGTCGACTGCATTGCCGGCACGGTGGTCAAGGACAACGCCGACGACCGTGCCAAGCTGCGCCGCTACTTCGAGCAGAAGGTGGCCAGGAGGAACGGCGCCCATTGGCAGGCCTACTTCGAAGCGAGGCATCGTTTGCCGTGACGCCCGTATTGAACGCGCCGAACGAGCCGGTCATCCTCGGCGTGCGGCATCACAGCCCGGCCTGCGCGCACCTGGTGGCGCACAAGATCCGCAGCCTGCGGCCGGCCTACGTCCTGATCGAAGGCCCGGCCGACTTCAACGACAAGCTCGAGCAGCTCTCGTTGCCGCACCGGTTACCGCTGGCGGTCTACAGCTTCCTTTCCTCGGAAGGCGGGCACCGCGCGTCCTGGTCGCCGTTTGCCGAGCATTCGCCGGAATGGCAGGCGCTGGCCGTCGGGCGCGAAACAGGCGCGCAGGTGCGCTTCATCGACCTGCCGGCGTGGGACGACGCCTTTGCTGACGTGCTCAATCGCTATGCCGACGTGAGCGACGAGGCGCAGGCCGAACGCGCCGCCGCATACGAAGATGCGCTGCGCCGCAAGATGGCGGTCGACAGCAGGGATGCGCTGTGGGACACGCTGTTCGAGCAGCAGGATTCGCTGGATCTGCTGGAGCAGGGTCTTGCCACCCATTTCGAGCATCTGCGCGCGGGCGATGCGGGCTCGATCGGCAACCAGGCGCGCGAAGGCATGATGGCGCGCTGGATCGCCTGGGCGATGGCGCGCGGCGAAGGCCCGGTGCTGGTGGTCTGCGGCGGCTACCATGCGCCGGCGCTGCAGCGTGCCTGGCGCAGCGAGGACGGCGCCCGCCCGCCGGCGCTGCCGCTGCCGGACGACGCCGGCGAGACCGTGCGCTTCGGCTCCTACCTTGTGCCGTACACCTTCAAGCGGCTCGATTCCTTCACCGGTTATGCATCGGGCATGCCTTCGCCGTTCTTCTACCAGCTGGCATGGGAGGAGGGCATGCAGGGCGCCGGGCCGGCGCTGCTGCAGCGGGTGACGCAGCGCCTGCGCAACAAAAAACTGGCGGCATCGACCGCCGACCTGATCGCCGTGCACGCGCGGGCCGAGGCCCTGTCCCGCCTGCGCGGCCATGCGCTGCCGGCACGCTGCGACTGGCTCGACGCGCTGGCCGGCTCGCTGGTCAAGGATGCGCTGGATGCGCCGCTGCCGTGGACGTACCGCGGGCCGCTGCGCTTCGGCACCGACCCGATCCTGGTCGAGATCATGGACGTGTTGGCGGGCGACGTTGCGGGTCGCCTGGCGCCCGGCACGCCGCAACCGCCGCTGGTGCTCGCGGTCGAGGCCGAACTCGAAGCCTGCGGCATCAAGCTGCCCGCCGATCCCTCCCTCGACCTGCTCAATCCCGCGGACCGCGACAAGAGCCGCGTGCTGCATCGCCTGCTGCTGCTGGAGATTCCCGGCATCGAGCGGCGCGCCGGTCCCGGCCTGGCGCTGTCCGGCGAGCGCCGCGAGGAATGGTCGCTGCGGGCGCCGCTGGAGCAGCGCGCCGCGCTGATCGAGGCGGCGGCCTATGGCGCCTCGCTGGAAGACGCCGCGCGCATGAAGCTGGAAGAACGCCTGCGCGCTGCGGGGCGCGCCAACGGCGAGAGCCGTTTCGCGCAACTCGCCGATGCCCTGAACCAAGCTGCCTTTGCCGGCCTGGCCGGCATGAGCGACGGCATCCTGTCCGAGCTGGAAATAGCGGTCGGCGGCGAACCGCGTTTCGAAGCTTTCGGCACTGCGCTGCCGGTGCTGCATTCCCTGCTGCGCCACGGGCAGTCGCTCGGCATGGCGGGCGCGCCGGTGCTGCGCACGGTAGTCGCGGGGGCCTTCGACCGCGCGCTATGGCTGCTGGAGGCCACGGGGCCGGTTCCGGCGGGAGAATTCGCGGCGCATGTTCATGGCTTCCTCGCCCTGCGCCAGGTGGCGCGCGATGCGCTGGCAGGCGATGCGGCGCTGCCTTTGCAGGTGGAGGCCGGGCGCGCCCTCGCCGTATGGCAGCGCAAGCTTGCCGACCAGCGTGCCGCGCCGCTCAGCCGCGGCGCCGCGCTGGGAGGATTGGTCAGCCTGAACGCCGGACGTAGCGCCGCCAGCGGCGAAGCCATCGCGCAGGCTTTGGCCCTGCTGGGCGAAGTCGCGCCGGCGCAGGTGGGCGATGCGCTGGCCGGCATGCTGGCGCTGGCGCGCGATGAGCTGGTGCAGGAGGCGCACTTCGTTGCCGGGCTGGATGCCATGGTGAAGGCGCTGGACGACATCGACTTCGTGCTCGCCCTGCCTGCCATGCGCAATGCCTTCAGCTGGCTGCCGCCGCAGGAGCGCGGCCTGCTGGCCGACGCCGTGCTGGCCCAGCATGACGCGGGACATCTGCCGCGGCGCGCGCTGACCGCGCACTTCGTCGGCGCCGATGCGGAAGCCGTGGCCAGGGCGGCACTGCTGGAGCAGGCCGCGCTGCGCAAACTTGCCTCCTGGGGATTGGTAGCATGAGCTTGAAACTTCCTGATTCGCTGGCGCGCTGGCGCCTGCTGCTCGGCGAAGCGGCCACGCCTGCGCTGGGCGGCCTGTCCGGCGCGGCCCGCTCGGCGGACATGGCGCTGGACTGGCTGTACGGGCGCGATGGCGACGTCGCCGCGCGCGGTGAACGCAGTGCGGGGCTGGGACCTTCGCAGCTTTCCACGCCGGACTGGATCAACACGATCCATGAACTGTTCCCGAAGGAAGTGATCGAGCGCCTCGAAGGGGACGCGGTGGAGCTGTATGGCATCGACGAAGTGGTCACCAATCTCGAGGTGCTGGAGCGGATCGAACCGTCGGAGGCGCTGCTGCGCGCGGTGCTGCACACCAAGCACCTGATGAATCCTGAAGTGCTGGCCGCTGCGCGGCGGCTGGTGGCTGAAGTGGTGCGGCAGATCATCGAGAAGATGGCGACCGAGGTGCGGCAGGCATTCGTCGGCGCACGCGACAGGCGCCGCCGCTCCATGCTCAAGGTGGCGCGCAACTTCGATTTCAAGCGCACGGTGCAAGGCAACCTGCACCGCTGGGACCCGCAGCGCGGAAAGCTGTTCCTGGAGACGCCGGTCTTCATGAGCCGCGTGCGGCGCCACACAGAGCGCTGGGACATCTGCCTGCTGATCGACCAGAGCGGCTCGATGGTCGAATCGGTGATCCATTCCGCGGTCATGGCCTCCTGCCTGTGGAATTTGCCGGGCATGCGGACCCGCCTGGTCGCCTTCGACACGGAAGTGGTCGACCTGACCTCGGACGTGTCCGACCCGGTCGAACTGCTGATGAAGGTGCAGCTGGGCGGCGGCACCGATATCGCCAAGGCGGTCGGCTATGCGCAATCCCTGGTCGAAAATCCGCAGCGCACGGTGGTGGTGCTGGTCAGCGATTTCTGCGAGGGCGGCTCGCAGAATGAACTGGTGCGCCGGGTCAAGGCGCTGGTGCAGTCCGGCGTCACGGTGCTGGGACTGGCGGCACTCGATGCACGCGCCGATCCCTGCTACGACCGCGACATGGCGGCGCGGCTGGTGCGCGAGGGCGCGCACGTGGGCGCGATGACGCCCGGACAGCTGGCAGCCTGGCTGGCGGAAAAGGTGCGCGGATGAACGCCACACGAACCGACCTGCTGGAACTGACGCCCGAGGCATTGATTGCCCTGGCCAATGCGGGCTTCGTCAAGCGCGCGCAGAAGGACGTGGCTGAAGGCAACCTGCCGGTGCTCGAGGAGCTCGCGGACGCCACGATCCGCGCCACTTACGCCGATGGCCATTGCGCCGTGCTTGGCCCCAACAGCACGCTGCGCGACGCCAGTTGCACCTGCCCGGCCAGCGGCTTGTGCCGCCACCGGGTCACGCTGGTGCTGGCCTACCAGGCGCAGGCCAAGGCGCTGTCGCCGACGCAGCCAGCGAACGAGGCTGCCGGCGATGCCGGCCCCTGGTCGCCATCGCATTTCGCGGCGACGGTGGCTGAAACGGTTCCTGCCTCGACGCTGGCGCAAGCGGCCAGGCTGGCGGCGGCGCAACCGGTGGTCAAGCTTATCGCGTGGCAGGAGGCGGCCGCCGTACCAAGCGCCCGCCTGCCGATGTGCAATGTGCGTTTCTTCTCGCGCAGCAGCCTGACGCATGCCCGATGCGATTGCAAGGAGGGCAGCGGTTGCGCCCACATCGTCCTGGCCGTGTGGGCGTTCGCACAGGCGGAATTGAAGTCGCCGGACTTTGCCGAAGCCAGCGTGACCCTGGCCGGTCGGCAGGAAGGTGGTCCGGCGCCCGTAGCGCGCCTGTTCGGCACGCAGGCGGCGGCAACGCTGCTGGAGCGCGCGCAGGCCCTGGCGCTGCAAGTCTGGCTGGACGGTTCCAGCCAGCCGATGCTGGCACTGGAGGCGCGCTTCGAAGAAGTTCTTGGCCTGGCCAAACAACTGGAATGGTGCTGGATCGGCGAGTCCCTGCACGGCATGAAGGACCTGATGCTGGCGCAGCACGCGCGTTCCAGCCGCTTCGATCCGAAGCTGCTGCTGTCGGCGCTGGCCGACCTGCATGCGCGCCTGGCGGCGGCAGTGCTGGCGGATGGCCAGGCTGCCGCCGGCCAGCTGCCGGAAGTGCCGGCCAGCCAGTTGCTCGGCATCGGCGTCAAGGGCGAAGTGGCGCTGGATCACTTGCGGCTGCTCTCCCTCGGCGCCCAGCTCTGGGCCGATGACGAAGCCGAGGGCGCGCTGCTGGTATTAGCCGACCCGGACACCCTGGCGGTGACGGTGATTGAGCGCAGCTGGCCGAAGCCGAAGGCTGGCGAGCCGGGCATCGCCATCAAGTCGCGCCGGATCGCGGGCCAGTCGGTGGAAAGGCTGGCCGCCAGCCAGGTCGTCACCGGCGGCGCGCGGCGCCGCGCCAACGGTGCGCTGGAGATTGCCGCCGGAGCGCGCCAGACCAATGTGCTGCCTTTGTCGCCCAGGGCTTGGGACGACCTGATGGCGCCGCTGCGCCAATCGTCCGCCGAGGGCTTGCGCGACTACCTGCTGGATGCCGTGCCGGATTTCGCGAGGCCGCAGCAGGCGATTGAACACATGCACGTCGTTCCCGTGGCGCAGGTCGGCGAATGGGAGTGGAACGCGGCGCGCCAGACGCTGTCGGCCTGGATCGAAGTGGGCCAAGGGCTGCACGGGCCCGGACAGCGCCTGCTCCTTCGCAAGCGCCACAACCCGGCCGCGCCGCATGCCGTCGATGCGCTGGCAAGCGCCCTGTCCGGGCAATTCGGCGCACCGCTTGCGGTCTCCGGAACGGTCACGCTGGAAGCGGGACTGGTGGCCATCGATCCGTTTGCCGTCCTGACCGAACAGCGCGCCGTGGTACCCGACGTGGAGAGCACGGCGGCACGCGAACTCCCACCCGCCGCGCTGCTGCACGAGGCGCCGCCGCTGGTGCACCTTGCCGGCCAGGTGCACGCCCTGCTTGGCCGATGGATGCGGCAAGGCTTGCGGCACCAGGCTGCGGGCGCCTTGAAGGAAGCCGCGGACCTTGCGGCAGCCATGGAGCGCAACGGCCTTGCCGCTTCCGCCGGCCTGCTGCGCGAGGCCGTGGCCCTGATGCAGGCACCTGACAAGCAACCTTTGCCCGGCAAGCTGGCAACGCTTTATCTTTTGCTCGCCGAAATCGCACGTTCGGCTTGAAACCCTGGAGTTATCGTGGCACGAAAAACAAAGACCGATCCCTTTCTGGCAGCGCCGGACGGCAAAGTCCACTGGACCAAGGGCATGCAGGAATGGCTTGATCTCTTCGTCGACGAAGCTGGCCTGTTCCCGCCTGGCGCCGACTTCGAGGACAACCTTGCCCAGCACAAGGCGCTGCTGGGCAAGGAAAACTGGGTACCGTCAGCTTTCCGCCTGCTGCAATTGCATGGCGTGGATGCTTTGCCGCTGTTCGTGAACTGGATCGAATCGAAGCGCTATAGTCCGCCGGCGGCGCAGACGGCGCTGCTGAACATCCACAGCGAGCAGGCTGTCGACGCCGTGGTCGAGCGGCACCGCAGCGCCGAGTTTCGGCCGCTGGTCCTGAAACACGCGAAGAAATGGCCGATCGTGGTTCTGCGCAAGCTGCTCGATGTGAATCCGTCGAAAAAGCAGCCGGCTGCCTTGCTGATCCAGGAAATTCTTGGCCAGGACCCAGCCTGCCTGCCGCTGTTGCGGGAGCAGGCCGACGAAGCGCAAGCGCAAACGCTGGAGCGCTTGCTTGAAGTCGCCGATGCGCCAGAAGAAGCGGCGCCGGCGGACCTTCCACTGGTGCTGCGCGAGCTGCCCTGGTCGAACCGCGAGCCTTCCCGCGTGCCGGTCCTGGCATTGCAGGCAATGCATGATGCGCCACGCTTCCATTGGTCGAAATGGTCAGGCAGCGATAGCCTGGAAGTGAACGATTGCGACGAGTACGCGCTCAAGTACCTGAATACTTACTTGCCGCCGGAAACCGCAGCATGGGATCTTCCACGCAAGGCGCTTTGGATTACCGGCATCGAGCCTGGGGCAATCGAGCGCGCCATCGCGACTGAAACCGTGAGCGAAGGCGATTTCGCGGAGTCGTCCGTCTATGGCTGGTACATCGCAAATTATCTGAAAGCCTTGCCGCCGAAGCTGGCCAGCTCGGTCTTTTGCAATATTCCCACTTCACGTCTGCGCTACTCCAGCCAGATGGCCGCGATGTTTGCATGGATGGGCCAGGACGGCCTGCCGGCTTTCACGCGCGTATTTCCGACCGCATCGCTAAGTTCGATGATGCTGGCCGCGTGCCTGGAGTGGGACCAGATCGCGCTGTACGTCGCACGGGCCTTCTACGCAAACCGTTGGGTCAAGGATGCCGCCGGCGACTGGTTGCTTGCCTACCCGGCCGCCGCTGCACGCGGACTGCTGCCTGCGGCAGTCGGGCAAGACCCCGGCGAGCGCTTTATCGCACAGAACGCCTTGCGCTACCTTGCCGGCAACGGCCACGAGGCGGTGCTGGCGGCACAGGCAGCACGCTACGGCGACGCTGCGGCGCAGGCGCTGCGCATCATGCTGTCCGAGCCGCAGCGCGAATGGCTGCCGGACAAGCTGCCGGCGCCGCCAAAAAGCCTGCACATGCCCGGCCTGCCGCGCCTGTACCTCGCGTCGAACGGCAAGGCGCTGCCGCTCGACGCGGTACCGCACGTGCTGACCATGATGGCGCTGTGCAGGCAGGACGCCCCTTTCAGCGGACTGCTCGCTTTGCGTGAGGCATTGACGCCGGGCTCGCTCGCCAGGTTCGGGCAAGCCTTGTTCGAATGGTGGCGCGACAGCGATACGCCGCCCAAGGAGCGCTGGATCTTCTGGATGCAAGGCGTGATCGGCAATGACGAAACTGCGCGCCAGCTGAACGTGGCGCTGAAGCAGTGGCGCGCTGCGCTGATCCGCGTGCGCGCCTACGACGCGATGGAAATGCTGGTGCAGATCGGCTCCGACGTCGCCTTGATGTACCTGCACCAGTTGAGCGAACAGACCCGCTATAACGATTTGCAGGAGCGTGCCGAAAAAATGATGCAGGACCTGGCGGAGCAGCGTGGCCTCAGCATGGAGCAGCTGGCCGACCGCACGGTGCCGGACCTGGGGCTGGACGAAACCGGCCGCCTGGAGCTTGGTTTTGGCCCGCGTTCCTTCATCGTGCGCTTCGACGAACACCTGCTGCCCTATGTATGCGACAGCGACGGCAAGCGCATCAAGGATTTGCCCAAGCCGAACAGCAAGGACGATGAAGCGGTCGCCAAGGCATCGTCCCAACGCTACAAGGACCTCAAGAAGCAGGCGAAGAACGTCGCCAGCACCCAGGTCGCTCGCCTGGAAAGCGCCATGTGCGGGCAGCGGCGCTGGACGGCGGGGGAATTCGAAACCCTGCTGGTGCGGCATCCCTTGCTGCGCCATCTGGTCTCGCGCCTGGCGTGGGGCGCCTACGATGCGGGCGGCAAGCTGGCCACCCTGTTCCGCGTTGCCGAAGACCTGAGCTACGCCGGCGTCGACGACAGCGCCGTGCAACTGCCGCAGGACGCCAGGATAGGCATCCCGCACCGCCTCGAACTGGCGGATGCCGACGCGCAGGCGTTTGCGCAGTTGTTTGCCGATTACGAAATCCTGCAGCCCTTCGAACAACTGGGCCGCGCCACTTATCGCCTGGACGAGGCGACGCTCGACGGCAGCATCCTTCCCGAATGGCGGGACCGCAAAGTCAGCACGGGCGCCCTGCTGGGACTGGAAAACCGCGGCTGGGAGCGCGAAGTCGGCGATGGCGGCTGCATCGATTCGTTCACCAAGACCCTCGATGGCGGGCAGACGGTCTACCTCGCCCTGGAAGGGGAGTGGTTCGTCGGTGGACCTGCCGATCCGGCGGTGATCCATACGATCACGCGCTGCGGGCTGGGCGGAGCGCCATGGCGTTCCCTGTCGCCGCTGCTGGTGAGCGAGATCCAGCGCGACCTGCACCAGATGAACTGGACCCAATGAGCCGCGAATGGGAGTCGGTCCAGCGCCAGGTGGCCCTGGTCAGTTATGGCAGCGCCTTCCTGCGCAAGAGGCTCGCGCTCGAAGACTGGTACCGGCACGGGATTTTCTTTGGCGCGCGGCTGCAGTTCAGGGACCGCAGCGGGAACGCCTTGCTGGCCGACGACTTCACCCTGTGGCTGGCCATGCTGGCGCAAGCCGGGGCCACGCGGCTGTCGCTGCATCCGGCAACGGGGCTTGGCGTCGCGGCCTTGCCGGCCATGGACTGGAGCGGGCATGTGGTGGCGGTCCATTTCCCCGACCGCTACCAGCTCTGGGCCGTTGGCAAGAAACGGGCCGCGTGGAATGACGGCAGCCAGCGTGTTCCCAGTGCGGCCAGCCATGCCGGCGAGGTCGATTGCTACCTGTACCTGGACGAGCGGCCGAGCGTGCTCGAGGTGCCGCATACGGACTGGAAGAAGCTGGCTGCTGCGATCGCCGCCGATCTCGCGGCCCCGGTGCCTTCCGACGCGGTGCCGGCCGCGCCTTTTTGTGCCGAAACCAGGGCGAGCGCTGAGTGGGCCAGGATGCCGCTGTTCGTCGCCCGCGGCGCCGACTCGCTGGCGCACCGGGTGCTGGCGACGCTGGTCCACAAGCAGGGAAAATTCGCCAACGACACCAATCCCAAGAACGAAAACAGCAGCTACCACTACATGGACGAGGCGGGCGCGGCAGCGATGCAGCACTGGGGCGAGCGTCTCGATAGCTGGATCGCTGAAGTCCTGCTGCGCGCCGCCAATATCGGCAGCGCAACGGCCACGCAGCACGCCGGCGAACGCCTGTTCCAGCCGCCGGCTGCGCCCGAGCAAGTGCCGGTCCCGCCTTCGGGTCCAGCCGCGCCCCTGAACCTGGCGCCCGTCAGCGCAGCGCAGCCAGCCGCGGAGGGCAAGTGGACGCGCCGCGTCGGCCTCGCCGTCGCGATTGCGGTACTCAGCGTGCTGGTAGTCGCCTTCTCGCAAATCATCGTCCGCTTCCCCTGGCTGGCCGTGCTGGTGGGCCTGCCGTTGGCGCTGATGCGACAAAAAAGATAGTTATGGATTGTTTGTAATTGACAGAAAATACACGGTCATTCATGATTTGATATTTATTTCCCAAAGGAAAAGATCGTGTTCATTGTCTGGGGACGCAAGATTACGCGCCGCACAGTGGGATATGTTGCGGACTTCTGCGGCGTTTGCAGGGTGCCGCGCGCCTTCCGCATGACGCGCCTCGGCTCGGCCGGCCACGTGTATTACATCAGCTTCGGCGAGGGCAAGCTGGTCGGGCACCAGCGCACATGCACCAGTTGCGGCGCGTTCAGCGATGCCGACGTGAATGCCTATGCCCGCGTATCGAAGAGTTCCGGTCCCATGGAAACCCTGAAGCGCGAGACCCACCCCGGCCTGGATGAGGCCCTGGAACAGCGCCTTGCGCTCGAAGTGCGCGTCAAGACCGCGCCGCACCTGCTGTCGGAAGAGGAGCGCCTGGGGCTGATCTTCTCCCCGATCAACCTGTTGTCGCCCAAGGTGGAACGGCACTTCGCCACCACGCATATGGATGGCGGGGTTGCGCTGGCGATTGCCGGCGGCATCGGCCTGTGCTTTGTCTTGCCTGTCGTTGGCTCGGCCATATCGTCAAGCTATGGTCCGCCGGGCTTCCTGCTGGGCCTGGTGGCCGGCTTTGGCCTGCTGATCTGGCAGCTCATCGCCTCGGGACCGCGCTTCATGCGCAAGGAAATCCTGCCGCTGCTGGCGAAATCCCTGGCGCCGGTGAAGCCGAGCGAGGCCGAACTCGAGCGCGCCTTGCGTGAATTCAAACAGGCCGGCCACAAGATCGGCAAGAAGCTGACGGCAGCGCAGGTGATCGAGGCCATTCGCTCGTGACGCTAGAAGTTCAAGTATGATCGTCCTGTTGCCAGGACTATATTGAACGCCATGCTCCAGACCCCCGTCGGTTTCCTGCCCCTGATCCAGCCAGCTCCTGCTGAAAACATCCAAACCCTGGTCTTCCACAAAGACCGGCTGCTGTTGCGGGAAGAAAGCCTGGCCCTGCCGCCGCACGCGGAACTGCTTGCCGCCGGCCTGGAACTGGCCGGCGCGATGCCGCTCGGCACCTGGGAAGGGCGCTACTGGCAGGTCGCGCAGGCGCCGCACGACACCCCGCCGCTGGAGGGCCATGCCTACGTCGGCCTGCGCGCACTGTTCGGCGCCGTCGACCATGGCTTGCTCGGCGTGGCGGGGCGCGGCTTCCAGATCGCCGAATGGGCGCGCACGCACCGCTTCTGTGGCGCCTGCGGCTCACCGATGCTGCTGGCGCCCGGCGAGCGCGCCATGCGCTGCACCTCCTGCAGCCACCTCGCTTATCCGCGCATTTCGCCTGCCATGATGGTGCTGATCAGGAAGGGCAGGCAGCGCCTGCTGGCGGCGCACGCGAATTCGCCGTACAAGCGCTACACAGCGCTGGCCGGTTTCCTGGAAGCCGGCGAATCGGTGGAAGAGGCAGTGCACCGCGAAGTGTTCGAGGAGGTCGGCCTGCGCGTGCACAATCTCAAATACTTCGGCAGCCAGTCCTGGCCTTTCCCGCATTCGCTGATGATCGCCTTCACTGCCGAATACCTGGACGGCGAGATCGTCACCGACCCCAGCGAAATCAGCGACGCGCGCTGGTTTGGCCCCGAAGATGAGTGGCCGGCACTGACGCATACGGTTTCCATCGCCAGCGAGCTGCTGGCAGCGAACCGACCCTGAACGCTGTATACTGGTGGATTAGATTCCACATTTCACGGTTCTTGCAATCATGACTAAAGAAGTATTCACCGAAGCCGACTGGCGCCGCCTGCTGGAGCACCTGGGCGAAGACCCGGACCGTCCAGGCCTGATCGAAACTCCGCACCGCGTCCACAAGGCGTGGAAGCACTGGGTGTCGGGCTATGGCCAGGAACCGGCGGAAGTGCTGAAGGCTTTCGAGGATGGCGCCGAGCAGTACAACGAACTGATCGTCGTGAAGAACATTCCGGTGTACAGCCATTGCGAGCACCACCTGGCGCCATTCTTCGGCAAGGCCACCGTGGGATATGTCCCGAATGGCAAGATTGTCGGTTTGTCCAAGCTGACCCGCCTGGTGGACGTGTTCTCCAAGCGCCTGCAGGTGCAGGAACGCATGACCATGCAGATCGCCGAAGCGCTGATGCAGGTGCTGGAGCCGAAGGCCGTGGGCGTGGTGGTCAAGTGCCGCCACCTGTGCATGGAGTCGCGCGGCATCCGCACCGCTGGCGAAGAGACCGTGACTTCCGCCATGCTGGGCGAGCTGCAGCCGAACCTGGCGATGCGCACCGAATTCCTGGCACTGGCTCGCGAGTCCTGATCCATGGCTAACGCTATCGAGTGGTTCGAAGGCGGTTTCGACGCTGCACTGGAGGCAGCCCGCGCTGCCGGCCGTCCGCTGTTCCTGTACTGGGGCGCCGTGTGGTGCCCGCCGTGCAACCGGGTCAAGTACGAAATCTTCGGCCGTGAAGATTTCCCGGCCAAGCTGCAAAGCATGGTGGCGATGCAGCTCGATGGCGACAGCCCGAACGCGCAGGCACTGGCGGCGCGCCTGAAGCTGCGCAGCTATCCGACCATGGTGATGTACCGTCCGGATGGCAGCGAGATCACGCGCCTGCCGTGCGAACTCGATGGCGAATTGTTTGGCGAGGCCCTGATGGCGGCGCGTTTTGCCGGCCACACGGCGGGCGAGTCGATGGCTGCTGCGCTGGATGGCAAGCGTGCCCTGTCGCCGTCCGAATGGACCCTCCTGTCGAACTACTCGTGGGATACCGATGAAGGCGTGCTGCTGCACGGGCGCGACCTGGGCGTGACGCTGACTACCTTGTCGCAGCTGGCTGCCGCCGCCGTGACCGGCGAGGCGCCGGCTGCGGCGCGCCAGGTGGAAGATGCCGCCACGCGCCTGCGCTTGCATGCGATGGTGGCGCAGGCCGGCCGCGTGGTCGATGCGTCGTCGCCTGAATTCCTGTTGAAGGTGCTGGGCGACAAGCGCGTGGCGCGCGCCAATATGGATATCTTCGGCAACAGCGGCCACCAGCTGGTGCGCGCGGCGCCGGCGCGCCACGCTGAACTGGCGGCTGCCATGGCTGCTACCGCGCAGGTGTGGGCCGAGGACATGTGGTTGTCGGCGCCGGACCGCCTGACTGCGGTGCGCTTGCAGGTGCGCATGTCGCGCATGGGCCATGTGGCGGACGGCTTGCCGCAGCTTGTGCGTACCCGTGTGCAGCAGGCGCTGGCGCTGGTGGATGACAAGTATGGGCGGCATACGCTGGTCAACACGGCAGTCAGTGCGCTGAATGATGCGGGGCTGCATGCCGAGGCGGAGGCTTTGCTGCAATCGGTGCTGGTGGAATCGCATGCGCCGTATTATTTCAAGCTGAGCCTTGCATCTGCGGCCAAGCGACGCGGCGATCTGCCGGGCATGCTGGACTGGTACGAGAAGGCGTGGCGTTCGGCGGTGGGGCCAGCGACGCGTATCCAGTGGGGGGCGACCTACCTCTCGGCGCTGATCGATACCACGCCGGGGGACACCGCGCGTATCGAAGCTGCGGCCGCGGCGCTGGAGCAGGATTTTGCCAATGCGCCGGATGGGTTCAAGCAGCGCAATCTGACGCAGGCGCAGAAGCTGGTGGCGAAGCTGCCGGCGGGGCTTGCGTTGGCAGACACTTTGCGGGCGGGCATCGAACACCGGTAAACCCGGGTACGACCCAAGGGTAGGACCCAGGTTTACCGGTGTTAAATCAGCCCAGCCGCAAAACCTCCGCCAGCCAATCCACAAACACCCTCACCCGCGGCGACAAATGCCGGTTGTGTGAGTAAATGATCGACACCGGCATCGGCGCCGGCCGCCACTCCGGCAGCACCTCCACCAGCTCCCCGCTGGCGAGCAAGTACTCAATCCCCGGCAACGGAATCTGCGCCAGCCCGATCCCCGCCCGGCAAGCCCCCAGGTAAGCCTCCGAACTCCCCACCGACACCCTGCTGCGCACCGACAGCGTCCTGACCTCCCCATCCACCACATACTCCCAGGGCAGATCGCGCCCGGTCTGGCTGGAAAAGTAATTGACCGCCCAATGCTCGCGCAAATCTTCCAGCGTCCGCGGCGTCCCGTGCGCCGCGAGGTAAGAAGGCGACGCCACGTTCACCTGCACCATCGCCCCCAGCGGCCTGGCCACCAGGGTGGAGTCCCGCAATACTCCCGCCCGCACCGCGCAATCGATACCTTCCCCCACCAGGTCGACCATGCGGTCATTGGCCCCGACCCGGATCTTGATCTCCGGGTAGCGCGAGAAGAAGTCCGGCAACGCGGGAATCACGCTCAAGCGCGAAATACGCTCCGGCAGGTCGACCCGTATCGTGCCGGAAGGCTTGCGCCCATCGGACAGGAACAGGGCATTGATGTCCTCCAGTTCATTGAGCAGCGCACGGCAGCGTTCCACATACAGCTGCCCCTCCACCGTCAGGCTGACCTTGCGCGTGGTGCGCTGGAGCAGCCGCACGCCAAGCTGCTGCTCGATGGCCTGCACGGCATTGGTAACGGTGGGGCGCGGCAGGTCGAGCTGTTCGGCGGCTTGGGTGAAGCTCTTGCTATCGGCCACCGCCAGGAAGACCTGCATTGCCTTGAACTGGTCCATTGTTATCTATTGTCGAATAAAGATGTAATAAACGAAGCATTTATTGTTGGATTCGATAATAGCACAATGGTTCCCATCGAAACCCCACCTGGAGAGCACACATGAAAACCCGCAAACTTGGCAGCACCGGCCCGCAAGCTTCCCAACTCGGCCTGGGCCTGATGGGCATGTCCGACCTGTACGGCCCGGCCGACCGCGCCGAAAGCCTGGCCACCATCCACGCGGCGCTGGATGCCGGCGTCAGCTTGCTCGACACCGGCGACTTTTACGGCATGGGCCACAATGAAATGCTGCTGGGCGAGGCGCTGCAGGGGCGCAACCGCGAGCAAGTGCAGGTCAGCGTGAAGTTCGGCGCCCTGCGCGATCCGGACGGCGGCTTTATCGGCTACGATGCGCGCCCGCAGGCCGTGGTCAATTTCCTGGCCTATTCGCTGCGCCGCCTGGGCACCGACTACATCGACATCTACCGCCCGTCTCGCCTGGACCCCGCCACGCCGATCGAGGATACCGTCGGCGCTATCGCGGAGCAGGTGCGCAAGGGCCATGTGCGCCACATCGGCCTGTCCGAAGTGAATGCCGACACGCTGCGCCGCGCCCATGCCGTGCACCCGATCGCCGACGTGCAGATCGAGTACTCGATGATCTCGCGCGGCATCGAAAACGGCTTGCTGCAAACGGCGCGTGAACTGGGCGTCGGCATCACCGCGTACGGCGTGCTGTCGCGTGGCCTGATCAGCGGCCACTGGAGCGCGCAGCGCGAAGGCGAGCAGGATTACCGCGGCCTGCACAGCCCGCGCTTCCAGGGCGATAACCTGAAGCACAACCTGGAACTGGTGGAACGCATGCGCGCGGTGGCGCAGGCCAGGGGCATCAGCGTGGCGCAGCTGGCGATTGCCTGGGTGATGGCGCAAGGCAGCGATATCGTGCCCCTGGTCGGCGCCCGCACCCGTACCCGCCTGCAGGAAGCGCTGGGCGCGCTCGACGCGGTGCTGCTGCCATCCGACCTGGCAGCGCTGGAACTGATCGTGCCGCAAGGCGCCGCTGCCGGTGGCCGCTACAACGACTACCAGCTTTCCCACCTCGACAGTGAAAAGGCCGCCTAGGCGAAAACCTCGCCAAGGAAGTCGACGAATGCCAGCACCTTGGCCGCTCGCTGGTGCCGCTGCTGGTACAGCGCGGTCAATGCGGGGCCGGGCGCGTGGTAGTCGGCGAGTAGCGGAACCAGGGCGCCGCTGCGCAGCTCCCCTTCCACCGAAAGCGACAGGAACTGGCCAATACCGGCGCCGGCCTTGCATGCTTCGACCAGGGAATCCACATGGTCGAACGCGGCGCGCGCCGGCGGCGTGAACGCCAGGCCATCCGAGAACTGCCACGCGCGCAGGCGGCCGGCGCGCGGCAGGATGAATTGCAGGCACGCGAATCCTGCCAGTTCGCCCGGTGTCGCAGGGGTGCCGTGTTGCGCGATGAAGGCTGGGGATGCGCAGCAAATGAAGCGTGTTTGCAGCAATTGCCGCGCGATCAGGCGCTCATCGCCGATTTCGCCCAGCCGCAAGAGCACGTCGTATCCTTCCTCCACCATATCGACCAGGCGGTCGCTGGCGCTGGCCTGGAGCGCAATGC
Organism: Pseudoduganella sp. S-14; assembly: GCF_049913285.1. GTDB lineage: Bacteria > Pseudomonadota > Gammaproteobacteria > Burkholderiales > Burkholderiaceae_D > Rugamonas. Next base: position 75,601 of record NZ_CP183991.1, on the reverse strand, counting down.
CGGGATGGCGAGCCAGGAAGCGCGGCAATGCCGGGGCCACGTAGATCCGCGACACCAGGCCTGGCATGTTGACGCGCAAGGTGCCGCGCGGCTCGCGAGCCGAATGCTGCAGCTGCGCCTCCAGCTCTTCCATTCCGGACAGCAGGCGCTGCGCCTGCTCGTAGCACGCGCGCCCCTCGCCGGTGAGCGACATGCTGCGCGTCGTCCGGTTCAACAGTTTTACCTGGAAGTGGGCCTCCAGCGCATTGACTTGCGCGGTGACGGACGATGTCGAAATGCCCAGCCTTTCCGCTGCGCGCGAGAAGCCACCGGTTTCCACTACCGCGCAAAAGACGCGCAAGGCATCAAGTTTGTCCATCACGCCATTATCCACAATTCGTGGATTCTGTTTGCAGCCGGCCCCTGTTTTTCCGGGGCCTGCCAATGCCTACACTGCCAGTCATCGAAACCCACAGGAGTTCTTGCCATGAAAGCCATGATTCTCAAAGCGGCCGGCCAGCCGCTGGTCCAAGCCGAAATCGCCAAGCCGGAACCGGCCGCAGGGCAGGTTCTGGTACGCATCCATGCCAGCGCCGTCAATCCGCTCGACCTCAAGATCGCCGCCGGAAAGGCCGCGCATGCGCGCATGCCGCTGCCGGCGGTGCTGGGCATCGACATGGCAGGCGTGGTAGAAGCGGTCGGCCCTGGCGTTACCGCATTCGCCCCGGGCGACGCCGTATTCGGCATGACGGGAGGCGTGGGCGGCGTGCAGGGCTCCCTGGCCGAATATGCCGCTGTCGACGCCGACCTGCTGGCACATGCGCCCCGCACCATCGGCCTGCGCGAAGCGGCAGCGCTGCCGCTGGCCTTCATCACCGCATGGGAAGGGCTGGTAGACCGGGCGCGCGTACAGGCCGGCCAGTCGGTGCTGGTGCAGGGCGGTGCAGGCGGTGTCGGCCGCATGGTCGTGCAGCTCGCGCTGGCCTTTGGCGCCCAGGTTGCGGCAACGGGCCGTGCCGGCCAGCGCGAATCGATCGAAGCCATGGACGCGCGCTTCATCGAGCAGGCCGAAGGCGAAGAATTCGACATTGTGTACGACACTGTCGGCGGCGATGTACTGGATGCGTCGTTCCGCGTGGTTCGCGCGTACGGCGGGCACGTGGTCAGTGCCCTCGGCTGGGGTACCCATGCCCTGGCGCCGCTGTCGTTCCGGGCAGCCAGCTATTCCGGCGTATTCACCCTGCTGCCCTTGTTGTCGGGCAAGAGGCGCGCGGCGCATGGAACCATCCTGCGCGAGGCCGCGCGGCTGGTCGATGCCGGCAAGCTGTCGGTGCAGTTGAATGCCGGGCGCTTCACGCTCGCGGAAGCAAACCGGGCGCATGCAGCACCAGGGGGAGGTAAAGTAGTGGTGGATATTGCCTGAGCAGGGCGGCTATTGCGGCGCGGGCGGAGCATCGGCTGAGGCGCCGGCCGGTGCCGCCGCTGGCGCAGCCTCCGCGTCGAAACGCATCTTCGACTTCTTGCTCTCCGCCACGTAAGTCCCCAACTTGGTCCCGGCGGCGGTGGTGTTGCCGCCCTCGGCGACCAGGGTGCAGCCCTGGGTTTCCACCTGCCAGACATACTTTCCGGCGCGCAGGCTCCAGATGCTGTCGCCGCTGGCGAACAGTTCGAACTCCAGCCCTTCCAGCGGCATCTCGCCCAAGGGAATGGCGCGCTGGCATTCGGGCAGGCGCGCGGCCATCAGCGTGTACTGCGCGTCTTCCTTCCAGAAAAATTCCTGCTGCCGCCGCACGGTCAGCGTATGTTCGCGCGTGCCGTCCGCATAGAAGGTTGCGGAATCGTTAACGCAGCCAGCCAGCAAAAACAGCGGCACGACAGTCAGGATCTTGCGCATGGGCGAAAGGAAGTGATTGGTTTGAAAGCAATTATAGCCCCCGCGCACGATTGCCGCGCAAGCTCCGCCGTAGGCGTACACTGGGAGCTTCCGATGACTGTCTGACCATTTCAATGCAAAGAAGTTCGACCATCGATGACCAGGGCTTTCGCCGCATCCTCAATCGGAACGTGAAGGTCCCGCTGCTAGGCGGGATTGTTGCTGCCGGCATTTTCGTGGTGCTGTTCGCCTACCTGATGAGTACATGGAGCGCGGTGGAATCCACCGAGCGCGCGATCGGCAATGCGCAGGAATTGCGCAAGCTGGCGGTCGACATGGAAAGCGGCATGCGCGGCTTCCTGCTGACGGGCGATGATGCCTACCTTGCTCCCTACATTGCCGCGCGCCCGCGTTTCGAGGCTTCTTCCGAGTCGCTGCGCGAACTGGTGGAGGACGACGCCACCCAGGTCGAACGCCTGCGCCAGATCCGCGCCCAGCACCAGGCGTGGATGCGCGCCGCGGACCAGATGATCGCAGCCCGCCGCCAGCAGGGCGACTACCTCGGCATGCTGCGCGATGGCACCGGCAAAGTGGCCCTGGAAGACCTGCGCGAGCAGTTCCGCGCATTCATCGCCCACGAGGAGCGGCAGCGCGCCAATCGCGGCGAGGCGGTGCGCACGGTGGGTTTCTGGACGGTGGCGATCTTCCTTGCCGTGAGCCTGGCGGTAAGCAGCCTGCTGGCCTGGCTGGGGCGGCGCGACTTGCTGCGCCTGTCGGTGGTCTACCGCGATGCGTTGCAGGAGCAGCACACGCATGCCTACCAGCTGCAGCACCAGGCCTGGCTGCGCGAGGGGCAGAGCCAGCTGGCCGAGCAGGGCACGGGCCAGATGGCGGTGCCGCAGCTGTCGTCAACGCTGCTGGATTTCATGGTGCGCTACCTGGACGTGGCGGTGGCCTCGTTCTACGTGGTCAAGCCGGACGGCTCGCTGGAGCGCACGGCAGCCCATGGCTTCAGCCAGGAGGATGAAGCAAAGGGGCAGCACTTGCTGCCCGGCGAAGGATTGGTGGGCCAGGCGGCGCGCACGCGGCGCGCCGTGCACATGGCGCAGCTGCCGGCCGGCTATATCAAGGTGTCGTCATCGCTGGGCGATGGCATGCCGCAACAGATCGTGCTGCTGCCGGTGCATAGCGATGGCCGCGTGAATGGTGTGGTGGAACTGGGTTTCCTGCGCGAAGTGGGGCGGCGCGAACTGGACTTCCTCGAGCTGGTTGCCGGCAACGTCGGCATGGCGATCGAGGCCACGGTTGCCCGCCAGCGACTGGCCGAGGTGTTGGCAGAAACGCAGTCGCTGAACGAGGAGTTGCAGGTGCAGCAGGAGGAACTGCGCACCGCCAACGAGGAACTGGAGGAGCAGTCGCGCGTGCTGGAGCGCTCGCAGGCCAGCCTGGAAACGCAGAAGCTGGAACTGGAGCAGAGCAACCAGCAGCTGGCGCTGCAGGCGGAAATGCTGGACCAGCGCAACGCCGCCCTGGCCGCGGCACGCGTCGAGGTAGAGGCGCGGGCACGCGACGTCGAGCGGACCAGCGAATACAAGTCGCAGTTCCTGGCGAATATGTCGCACGAACTGCGCACGCCTTTGAACAGTTCCCTGATCCTGGCCAAGCTGCTGGCCGATAACGCCCAGGGCAACCTGGACGAGGAGCAGGTCCGGTTTGCGCAGACCATCTACAACGCCGGCAATGACCTGCTGGCGCTGATCAACGATATCCTCGACATCTCCAAGGTGGAGGCGGGCAAGCTGGAACTGGCGCCGGAAGATGTGGCCTTGCAGGCGACAGTCGACAACCTGCAAGCGGCCTTTGCCCCGCTGGCGCAGGAAAAGCAGCTCGACTTCGTGGTCGACCTTGTGCCTGGCTTGCCGGAGAAGGTCTATACCGACCGGCAGCGGCTGGAGCAGATCCTCAAGAACCTGCTGTCCAACGCGGTCAAGTTCACCGAGCGCGGCAAAGTGATCCTGCGCGTGTCGCCGGGCGAGGCGGGCTGGCTGCGCTTTGCTGTCATTGATACCGGCGTTGGCGTTCGGGCCGAGCTGCAGGGCGCGATCTTCGATGCCTTCCAGCAGGGCGACGGCACGCCAAGCCGGCGTTTCGGCGGGACCGGACTGGGCTTGTCGATTTCCCGCGACCTGGCGCGCCTGCTGGGCGGGGAAGTCGAATTGTCCAGCGTGGAAGGGCAGGGCAGCACGTTCACCTTGCTGCTGCCGACGCAGTGGGCGGCAGCCCTGCCGCGCGACGCCGGCCACCCGGTGGCGCAGCAGGCAAGCGGCGCGGCGGAACAGCCCGCCGGGCAGGCAACCGCGCCGCCTGACGCAGCATTCCCCACGCCAGGCAACGCGCCGATGGCCGCCGGACGCGCGACGGACGCCCCCGGGCCGAGCGAAGCCGGTGCTCCGCTGCGCCCCTTCGACGACGACCGCGCCGCAGCCCCGCCGCCGGAGCGCAAAGTCCTGATCATCGAGGACGACCCCGACTTCGCCCGCATCCTGTATGACCTGGCGCAAGAATCCAATTACCGCGCCCTGGTCGCCTTCACCGCCGAGGAAGGCCTGAAACTGGCCGAAGAACATCAGCCGCAGGCCGTCATGCTCGACATCCGCTTGCCCGACCGCTCCGGCCTGTCGGTGCTGCAAATGCTGAAGGACAACCCGCAAACCCGCCACATCCCGGTGCACGTGGTCAGCGGCGCCGACAGCGGCGAAGCGGCCATGCACCTGGGCGCCATTGGCTTTGTACGCAAGCCCGCCGAGCGCAACCAGCTGCTGACCGTCTTCGAGCGCCTGGAACGCCGTTTTACGCAAAAGATCAAGCACCTCTTGCTGGTGGAAGACGATGCCCGCCAGCGCGACAGCATGGTCAGGCTGATCGAAGACGAAGACATCGCCATCACGGCTGTCGCCAGCGGCGCCGAAGCGCTGGCGCAGCTCCGTGCCACCATTTTCGACTGCATGATCATGGACCTGAAACTCCCCGACATGCAAGGCAGCGAGCTGCTGCAGCACATGTCGCAGCAGGAGATCGCCAGCTTCCCGCCGGTGATTGTCTATACTGGACGTAGCATGACGCGCGCCGAAGAGGCCGAGCTGTCGAAATACTCGCGCTCCATCATCATCAAGGGCGCCCGTTCGCCGGAGCGCCTGCTGGACGAAGTCACCCTGTTCCTGCACAAGGTCGAGTCCCAGCTCTCCACCGAACGGCAAACCATGCTGAAGGCAGTGCGCAGCCGCGACCACGTGTTCGAAGGCCGCCGCATCCTGCTGGTGGACGACGACGTGCGCAACATCTTCGCCCTGACCAGCGCCGTTGAACAAAAGGGAGCCCTGGTGGAAATCGCCCGCAATGGCCAGGAAGCCCTCGACAAGCTCGATGCCGTGCCCGAGATCGACCTGGTGCTGATGGACATCATGATGCCCGGCATGGACGGGCTGGAAGCCACGCGCCGCCTGCGCACCGACCCGCGCTTCGCCCGCCTGCCGGTGATCGCCATCACCGCCAAGGCCATGAAGGACGACCAGGAGCAATGCCTGGCCGCCGGCGCCAACGACTACCTGGCCAAGCCGATCGACCTGTCGCGCCTGTACTCATTGCTCCGGGTGTGGATGCCAGCCATGGACACGGTGTGATGAACGACAGCGCGCAAATCAGCAGCGTCGAAATCGAGCTGCGTATGCTGATGGAAGCGATCTTCCTCAGGTACAGCTACGACTTCCGCGACTACACCGGCGCCTCGCAAAAACGCCGCGTGCTGCACGCCATGGCGGAAATGGGCTGTGCCACCGTCTCGCAGCTGCAGTCGCGCGTGCTGCACGAGCCGGGCGCCTTCAGCCAGCTGCTGCAATACCTGACCATTCCCGTCACGGAAATGTTCCGCGACCCGACCTACTATATCGGCCTGCGCGAGCATGTGATGCCGGTGCTGGGCACCTACCCCTCGCTGAAGATCTGGGTAGCCGGCTGCAGTAGCGGCGAGGAAGTGTATTCGCTCGCCATCCTGCTGAAGGAAGAAGGCCTGCTTGAGCGCAGCCTCATCTACGCCACCGACATCAACCCGCAATCGCTGGAAAAAGCCAGGAAAGGCGTTTTCCCCCTGGAGAACATGCGTACCTATACCGCCAATTACCAGGCGGCTGGCGGCAAGCGTGCCTTCTCCGACTACTACACGGCCGCCTACAACGCCGCCCTGTTCGACCGCTCGCTGTGCGAAAACGTCACGTTCGCCGACCATAGCCTGGCCACCGATGCGGTATTCGCCGAAACGCAGTTCATCAGCTGCCGCAATGTGATGATCTATTTCAACAAGAAACTGCAGGAGCGGGCGCTCGGGCTGTTCCACGAGTCGCTTTGCCACCGCGGCTTCCTGGGCCTGGGAAGCAAGGAGAGCATCGACTTCTCCTCGTACGGGCCGAAATTCGAAGCGCTCGCCAAGCGCGACCGCCTGTTCAGGAAAAAATAATGCCAACCGAACCTTCGCTTGACGTGGCCTTGCAAGGCCGCCAGTTCGAGGCGGTTGTCATCGGCGCATCGGCCGGAGGCGTTAACGCCTTGATGCAGGTGCTGCCGGCGCTGCCGCGCGGCTATCGCTTGCCGATAGTCGTCGTGCTGCATGTCAGGAGCGGCCGGCAAAACCAGTTGGTGGACGTGTTCCAGCAAAGGGTGCAGCTGCCGGTGCGCGAGGCGGGCGACAAGGAAGACGTGATTCCGGGTACGCTGTATTTTGCGCCAGCCGGTTACCACCTGTTGCTGGAAAATGAACGCAGTTTCTCCCTGAGCTGCGACGCGCCATTGCACTTTGCTCGTCCCGCGATCGACATTACCATGGAATCAGCGGCAGACGTGTACGGGCCTCGCCTGGTGGGCATGCTGCTCACCGGCGCCAACGACGATGGCGCGCAAGGCATGGCCGCCATCGGCAAGGCAGATGGCCTGACGGTAGTGCAGGACCCGGAAGAAGCCAATGTCGGCGTGATGCCGCTGGAAGCAATCCGCGCGCGCCAGCCGGACCTGGTGCTGCCGCTGGAACATATCAAGCAACTATTGCTGATGCTGGAGACGCACTGATGGAACCGACCAAAGTCCTGCTGGTAGACGACCTGCCGGAAAACCTGCGCGCGCTGAATGCCCTGGTGCGCGCCGACGACCGCGTGATCTACCAGGCCCGCACGGGCGAAGAAGCGCTCGCCCTGCTGCTGGAACACGAATTCGCGCTGGCCATTGTCGACGTGCAGATGCCTGGCATGGACGGCTTTGAGCTGGCGGAGCTGATGCGAGGCACCGGCAAGACCCGCCATATCCCGATCGTCTTCGTGAGCGCCGCCGGCAGGGAGCTGAATTACGCCTTCAAGGGCTACGAAGCGGGCGCGGTGGATTTCCTCTACAAGCCGCTCGACTCGGAGGCCGTGAAAAGCAAGGTCAACGTCTTCGTCGACCTGTTCCGCCAAAAGCAGGAAGTGCGGCAGATCGTCGAACAGCGCGAAGCCACGGTGCGCGAACTGAATGCCGTGCAGCAGGAACTGGAACGCGCGCTGGAAATGCGCGACCAGTTCATGTCCATGGTGGCGCACGAACTGCGCACGCCGCTCAACACCCTCTACCTGGAAGCGCAGATGCGCAAGCTGCAGCTCGAGCGCGGCAACATGGACCACTTCGCGCCGGAACAGCTGGAGCGCATGGTGGCGCGCGACATGCGCCAGATCCACGCCATGGTGCGCCTGATCGACGACATGCTTGACGTATCGCGCATCCGCGCCGGCAAGCTCTCGATCCGTCCCGCCCGCGTCGACCTGGAAGCGCTGTTGCAGCGCATCGTCGGCGACCTGTCGCATCACGCGGCCGACATGCACAGCGAACTGCGCCTGTCCATCGTGCAGCCCGTGGCCGGATGCTGGGACGAGTTCCGCGTGGAGCAGGTCATCGTCAACCTGATCAATAACGCCTTGCGCTATGGCGGCGGCAAGCCGGTCGACGTGCGCCTGCATGCCGACAGCCTGACCGCCCGCATCGAAGTCATCGACCAGGGCGTTGGCATTCCCGAGGAAGTGCTGCCGAAAATCTTCGAGCCCTTCGAGCGCGGAAAAATGGAAGGCATGCCCGCCGGCCTGGGCCTGGGCCTCTACATCTCGCGCCAGCTGGCCGAAGCGCACGGCGGCACGCTCACCGCGCGCAGCAAGCCCGGCGAAGGCGCCACCTTCATCTTCACGTTGCCCCGCGCCGACGAAATGCCCGCTGCGGGGCCCGGAACCACGAAAGACGTTTTGCCTTTGCCAGCGAGTTGTGCCTAGAATGTCCCCATGAACCGGGACTTGCTCAGGGAACGCAGGGAATGGCTGCTGCGGCGCAATTGTTCATTGTCGCCCCGGCAGATGGGGATGGCTTATGGCCTGATGTGCGTGTTCTCGTTTGCGGTCGCCACCGGCTTCGTGATGATCGGCCTGTGGCAGGTGTTGCTGTTCACCGTGCTGGAGATGACGGCCGTGGCGGCCGCCTTCCTCTACTTCGCCCGCCACGCCACCGACTATGAACACATCGTGCTCGCCAACGGCAAGCTGCTGGTGGAGCAGGTCTCCGCAGGCAAGATGAGCGTGACGCAGCTCGAACTCTACTTCCTGCGGCTGCAAATGCCTGCCCGCTACGGCGACCTGATTCACCTTGAATCGAATGGCGTCGCAGTCGACATCGGCTACTTCGCCACCGACCCGCGCCGCCGCGCGCTGGCCCAGGAGCTGCGCGCGGAAGTGCAGGGCGGCTTGTTCAGCAACTAGGTGTCAGCCGTTAGAAGCGGTAGCCTACGCCCACGCCGAACATGACCGGGTCGACCTTGACCTTGCTGACTTTGGTGCCGGCAACCAGCACGTCGCTGCGGATCTGCACTTTCTTGATGTCCAGGTTGAGCGACCAGTTCTTGTCCAGCTTGTAGTCCACGCCAGCCTGCAAGGCCAGGCCGAAGCTGTCATGTTCCAGGCTGCCCTGGCCGTCCAGGATCTTGTTCTTGGAGAAGGTGGTCCAGTTCACGCCCACGCCCAGGTAAGGGCTGAGCTGCGAGGACGGGGTGAAGTGGTACTGCGCCAGCAGGGTCGGCGGCAAATGCTTGAAAGTACCGGCGGACTCGCCAGCCACGTACACGGTGTGCTTCTGCGGGTAGGTCAGCACCAGTTCGGCGGAGATATTCGGGGTGAAGAAGTAGGAAATATCCACTTCCGGAATGGTCTTGCTGCTGACGGTGATGAGGTCGGATGGGCCCACGCCGGCAATCGGGTCGGACTTGTCTGCGGGGTTGATGTGCACGGCACGTGCGCGCACTTGCCAAGGCGTTTCCTGTGCCATTGCACCAAAAGCCACGCCACCCAGGACAACTGCCAAAATCGCTTTCTTCATTTCACTACCTCTTTCATGTGGTCATTGATATTCGGTAAGTAAAGTCTATTGATGCGACGCAGCAAAATCTTTGACCTAAGTCAAAATTGCCCGAACGAACACAAGTTAGCTAAAACGAGAGTAAGATTCGCGAATTCACATCCCACCCTATCCCCGGAGGCAGGAAATGAAATTGCACGTCAATGGCCAGGTACGCGAGTTCGAGGCTGAAGAAGATACGCCCCTGTTGTGGGTAATCCGCGAACAGCTGGGACTCACCGGTACCAAATACGGCTGCGGCGTGGCGCAATGCGGCGCCTGCACCGTGCACATTGACGGTGAACCGACACGCAGCTGCGTGCGCCCTGTCTCCAGCGTGACGGCCGACCAGAAGATCGTCACCATCGAAGGCCTGAGCCTGGACGGCAGCCATCCCGTGCAAAAGGCCTGGGCCGCGCTGGACGTGCCGCAATGCGGCTTCTGCCAGTCCGGCATGATCATGGCCGCCGCCGCGCTGCTGAAGCAGAAGAAGAACCCGACCGACGCCGACATCGACGCGGCGATGACCAATATCTGCCGCTGCGGCACCTATAACCGCGTGCGCAAGGCCATCCACGTGATCGCCAAGGGCGGCGACGTGAAGACCGCAGGCCTGGACATTGTGGAAGGGAGCAAAGCATGAGCGTCATGACCCGTCGCAGCTTCCTGGGCCGCTCGCTGGGCGCCACCGCAGGCCTGATGTTCGGCTTCCATATCCCGTTCGCAGAAGCGCAGCAGGCGCAGGCCGCCGCTGCACCAGATGCGCCCGAGATCAACGCCTGGGTCGTGGTCAAGCCGGACGACACCATCGTGGTCCGCATCGCCCGTTCCGAAATGGGCCAGGGCACGCTGACCGGCCTGGCGCAACTGGTGGTGGAAGAACTGGATGGAGACTGGAGCAAGGTCACCACCGAATACCCGTCGCCCGGCCGCCAGCTCGCGCGCAATCGCGTCTGGGGCAGCTTCTCCACCGGCGGCAGCCGCGGCGTGCGCGAATCGCATGAATACGTCCGCAAGGGCGGCGCCGCAGCCCGCATGATGCTGGTACAGGCCGCCGCCGCCCAGTGGGGCGTGCCAGCAGCCGAATGCATGGCCGCGAAGAGTGTGATCACCCACACGCCATCCGGCCGCACGCTCACTTACGGCAAGGTCGCCGATGCAGCAGGCAAGCTGCAGGCGCCCGCCGCTGCCGACATCAAGCTGAAAGATCCGAAAGACTGGAAGCTGGCCGGCAAGCGCCTGGCGCGCCTGGACACGGTCGACAAGACTACCGGCAAGCAGGTCTACGGCATGGACTTCAAGCTGCCTGGCATGTTGAACGCAGCGATCAAGGACTGCCCTGTCTTCGGCGGCAAGGTCAAGAGCTTCGACGCCGCCGCCATTGCCGGCAAGCCCGGCGTGAAGAAAGTGCTGCAGGTCGGCGACAGCGCCGTGGCCGTGGTAGCCGACACCTGGTGGCGCGCCCGCAGTGCCCTGGACGCACTGCCGATCGAATGGGACAAAGGCCCCAACGCCGGCATGAACAGCAAGGACACCGCCGCCTGGATCAAGGCCGGCCTGGATGCACCGGAAGCGGCAGTCGGCAACAGCAACGGCGACGCCAAAGCCGCCCTGGCCAGCGCCCAGCGCAAGATCGAAGCCGTCTACAGCTACCCGCACCAGAACCACGCCACCATGGAGGTGATGAACGCCACCGCCGTGTGGACCCCGGAACGTTGCGACGTCTGGACCCCGACGCAAAACGGCGAAGCCGCCCTGGCAGCGACCAGTGAAGCAGCCGGCCTGCCGCAGTCCAGATGCGACGTGACCAAGCTGCACCTCGGCGGCGGCTTCGGACGGCGCGGCGCCACGCACGACTGGGTGACCCAGGTCGTCAAGATCGCCAGGGAAATGCCGGGCACGCCCATCAAATTGATCTGGACCCGCGAAGAAGACATGCAGCACGGCCGCTACCACCCGGTCACCCAGTGCAAGCTGACCGCCGGGCTGGATGCAAAAGGCGAGGTGACCGCACTGCACATGCGCATCGCCGGCCAATCGATCCTCGCCGCGCTGTTCCCGCAGAACGTCAAGGACGGCAAGGATCCTGCAGTCTTCCAGGGCCTGAACCCGCCCGGCCCGGAAGCCTCGTTCGGCTACACCATCCCGAACCTGCTGATCGACCAGGCCATGCGCAACCCCGCCGTGCCGCCAGGCTTCTGGCGCGGCGTGAACCTGAACCAGAACACGATCTACGTCGAGTGCTTCCTCGACGAAATCGCGCACGCCACGAAGCAGGACCCGCTGGCCCTGCGCCGCAAGCTGATGAAGGACAGCCCAAAGCACCTGGCAGTATTGAACGCAGTAGCAGAAAAAGCCGGCTGGTCCAAGCCGCCGAAGAAAGGCATCTACCGCGGCATCGCGCAAACGATGGGCTTCGGCAGCTACGTCGCCGCCGTCGCGGAAGTCTCGGTCAGCAAGGACGGCAAGCTGAAGATCCACCGCATCGTTGCCGCGACCGACCCCGGCCACGCCGTGAATCCGCAGCAAATCGAAGCGCAAGTGGAAGGCAGCTTCGTCTACGGCCTGAGCGCAGCGCTATACGGCGAGATCACGATCAAGGACGGAGCAGCAGAGCAAACCAACTTCGACACCTACAACGTGCTGAAGATGGATGAAATGCCGAAAGTCGAAACGGTCGTCATGCCAAGCGGCGGCTTCTGGGGAGGCGTAGGCGAGCCAACGATCGCCGTCGCCGCCCCCGCGGTCCTGAACGCCATCTTCGCCGCCACGGGCAAGCGCATCCGCGACCTCCCGCTAAAGAACCACAGCCTGAAAAAGGCATAAGGGCAGGCGCAAAAATGCCGCCAGCCCCCAGCAGCCGCCCAGACAGGGTCAGACCCTTGGGTCTGACCCAGGTTTACCGGTGTTTGCTTGCAGCCCTGTTGACGCTCAACACCGCCCAAGCCCAGGAAGGCAACGCAGAATCCGGCCGCGCCATCGTCGCCAACCGCCAGCAAGGCCTCTGCCTCCTCTGCCACAGCGCCCCCATCCCCGAGGAACGCTTCCAAGGCAACCTGGCCCCCGACCTCGCCGGCGTCGGCGACCGCTACACCAAGTACGAGCTCCGCCAGCGAATTGCAGACAGCAGCGCCATCAACCCCAGCACCATCATGCCCTCGTACGCCAAAACCACCGGCCTGACGCGCGTGGCCCCCGCATACCGCGACAAGGCCATCCTCACCGCGCAGCAAATCGAAGACGTCGTCGCCTACCTCGTCACGCTCAAGGCCGCAGACAAGAAATGACCACCCGCCGCCAACTCCTCGCCGCGTTGCCGCTACTGGCGCTAGTCCGCCCCGCCCAAGCGACGCCCGCCGAGATGACAGCCGCCATCGCCGCCTACACCAGCAACGCCAGCATCCAGCGCGGCCGCGTGCAGATCGACATCGCCCAACTGATCGACAACGGCAACGCAGTCCCGATCACGGTAAGGGTCGACAGCCCGATGACCGAGCAAGCACACGTCACCGACATCGCCATCTTCAACGAAAAGAACCCGCTGCCCGACGTCGTGAGATTCAAGCTGACGCCCCTGGCCGGCAAGCCAGAAATCAGCACCCGCATCCGTCTCGCCACCAGCCAGACGCTCACCGCCCTGGCCCGCACCAGCGACGGCCAATGGTGGCAGCAGACAGTCGACGTGATCGTCGCCCTGGCCGCCTGCGTAGAAGGGGAGCCTATCTGACATGGCCAGCGCCCTGATCCACATGCCCGCCAGCGCCAAGCCCGGCGAGATAATCGAAGTACGCGCCCTGGTCGCCCACACGATGGAAACCGGCTTCCGTCCCGGCCCCGACGGCAAGCCCCTGCCGCGCGACATCATCCGCAAGTTCGAATGCCGCTACAACGGCAAGCAGGTCCTCAGCGCCGAGCTGCACCCCGCCGTGAGCGCCAACCCGTATATAGCCTTCTTCGTCAAGGCAACAACCAGCGGCCCGTTGGAATTCACCTGGACCGGCGACAACGCCTTCACCCAAACCGAAACAAAGCAGCTGCAGGTGCAACCATGAGGTCCATCGCCGCTTTGCTACTAACGCTTGTCACCACCACCTGCCTGGGCGCAGACAGGGTCGGACCCTATGGGCCTGACCCAGGTTTACCGGTTTTAAAAGACCGCCAATCCGGCCGCGAATACATGTCCCCCGCCACGCAAGCGATGCAAGCCGACGACACCCAAAACCCCGCCATGCTCTGGGTCGCCAACGGCGAAGTGCTCTGGCGCACCGCCCCCATGGGCGGCAACGGAAAATCCTGCGCCACCTGCCACACCGACGCCAAGACCAGCATGCGCGGCGCAGCCGCAAGATTCCCCCGCTTCAGCCAATCAGCCGGCAAGGTGATCACGCTAGCCGACCAGGTCAACCAATGCCGCACCGGCGCCCTGAAAGCCGCACCGCTGAAGCCCGAATCCCCCGACCTGCTGGCCCTGGAAACCTACATCGCCCTGCAAAGCCGCGGCATCCCCCTGACACCGGCAACGGACAAGGAAACAAGACAAGCCGCAGAACGAGGCCAAAAACTTTTCACCACCCGCATCGGCCAGCTGAACCTGAGCTGCGCCCAATGCCACGACAACAATGCAGGCAAACGCCTCGCCGGCGCACCAATCCCCCAAGGCCACGCCAACGCGTATCCCATCTACCGCCTGGAATGGCAAGGCGTAGGAAGCCTGCAACGCCGCCTGCGCAACTGCATGAGCGGCGTGCGAGCCGAAGTCCCGCCTTACGGCGCCCCCGACCTGGTTGACCTCGAATCCTATCTCGCCCTGCGCGCCCAGGGCATGCCGCTAGAAACCCCAGGAGTCCGCCCATGAAGACAATCGCCGCACTGATGCTCGCGCTGTCCGCCACGCTCCCCGCCGCCGCCGCAGAGGCGATCCCGAACGGCGCGCGCCTCGCAGCCAGCTGCACCGGCTGCCACGGCACCAACGGCGCCACGCAAGGCAACGCGCTGCCGCCGCTGGCCGGCCAGCCCAAAGACCGGCTATTGGCTGCGCTGAGGGACTTCAAGTCCGGCAAACGCCCCGCCACCATCATGACCCAGCTCGCCAAAGGGTACACTGACGAACAAATTGAAATATTGGCAGCGTATTTCGCCGGCCAGAAAAAGTAAAAATGCGATTCAAACTGGCCCATAGCCTGCTGGCTGCGGCGTTGGCGCTGACCACAGGTGGCGCAGGTGCCCAGCACATCTCCTTACAACACTTCGGACAAAGCGAAGGCCTCGGCAACCTGTCGCTCACGGCACTGGCCCAGGATGCCAGCGGCTACCTGTGGGCAGGCACCGAGAATGGCCTGTTCCGCTACAACGGCGCAGAATTCCGCCGCTATGGCAGCACGCAGGGAATGGACGACACCTTCGTCACCGCCCTGCACAGCAGCTCGTCCGGCGCGCTATGGATCGGCAATCACACAAGCCTGTACCGGCTGCAGCAGGGCCGCCTGGTTCCCGTGCTATGGGAGGGCAAGAAGCTGCCCGTATGGCCGCTCCAGCCCATGGCGGAAAGCCCCGCCGGTGAAACGCTGCTGGCAAGCGAAGGCGACCTGTTCGCTCTGGCCGCAAAGGGCGACCGCACCAGTATCCGCCTGTATTTCGACGCCGCCACGCTGCAGGCGCACGCCGAACTGAAATCGGTCCGCAGCGTCCACGTCGACGACAAAGGCACGCTGTGGATGGCATGTAAGGAATCGCTCTGCCAGGCCAGCGGAAAAGATATCCGCGTATTCAGCGAACAGGAAGGCCTGCCGCACGACCAATGGACCAGCATTGCAAGCGACAAGGCCGGCAACCTCTGGATTCGCAGCGAGAAGCGCATCTTCACGCTGCCCCAGGGCGCAACGCGCTTCGTGGACCGCACGCCGACGCAAGACGTAATGCGCAAGCACATGCTGCGCAGCGAGCTGCACATCGACGACAGCGGCAACGTGCTGACCAACGCCGATAACGGCCTGCTGCGCTGGCGCCAGGGCCGCTGGGAGACCTACGGCAAGGAGAACGGCCTTGATGCCGGCGGCGGCGTTACCGACATCCTGCGCGACCGCGGACGTGGCACCTGGCTGGCAACGCGCGGCCGCGGCCTGCTGCACTGGCGCGGCTACGGCAACTGGGAAAGCTGGACCATGCAGCAAGGACTGCCGGATGACGTGATCATCTCCGTCAAACGCGACGGCGAAGGCCGGCTGCACGTAGGCACCCGTTCCGGCCACGCCGTGATGGAGCCGGGCGCGAACGGGTTCACGACGCCGCCAACCCCGCCGGCCCTGGTCGACCAGCAATGGTCCACCATGGAAACGGACCGCAACGGCAGGCTATGGGCCGGAAGCTATTCCGGCATGCTGATGCGCTACCTGCCGGACACCCGGAAGACCGAACTGGTCGCCCGGCTGCCCTTTATTTCCCAGGTGCTGGCCGACCGCAAGGGCCAGCTATGGCTCACCACCTGGAATGGCGTCTACACCCTGCCCGACAATGCGCCAGCCGGCACGCAACCGCAAGTGGTGAAGATGCCGTCCGCAAACCGCCACCCCGAAAACCCGGTCGGCCCGGGCTGCATGGACGCGCAGGGCGGCATCTGGCTGCCCAGCCAGTCCGACATCCTGCATTACGACGGCAACGCGTGGAAAGTGCTGGAATTCGGCGCCGCATTAGGCGATGGCACCTTCGACGGCATCGCCTGTTCGCGCAACGGCACCCTGTGGGCCAGCACCGGCGGCACGCTGTGGCGCCTGAAAGTGCAGGGCGAAGCAAAGGCGACACGCATCGAAGCCCCGGTGCTGCGCGACCGCACGATGTACGCCTTGTTCGAAGGCAGCCGCGGCTGGCTCTGGATCGCCACCGACGCCGGCTTCGCCGTCTGGAATGGAAGCCGCTGGCGCATGCTGAACCAGACCCACGGCCTGGCGTGGAATGACCTCAACGGCGTGGGCTTCTACGAGGACAATGACGGCTCGATGTGGATCGTCACCAGCAATGGCCTGTCCCACGTGCTGCGCCCGGAAACCCTGTTCGACGTGAGCACACCGGAAGCCGTGATTGAAGAAGCCCTGCGCGGCGGCCGCCCGCTGGCAGCAAATGCCGGGCGCCTGCCATGGTCGCAGGACCCGGTGGTATTCCGCCTCGCCAGCCTCCAGTTTGAAGGACGGCAAGGCCTGCGCTACCGCTACCGCCTGGCCGGCATGGAAGACCAGTGGAACGAATCGGTGCTGCCAGAAATGCGCTACGCCGCGCTGCCTGCCGGCGACTACCGCTTCCAAGCCATGGCCGTGGATGTGGAAGGCGCCGTGCAGCCGAAACCTACCGAACTCGCATTCGCCATCGCTCCGCCGTGGTGGCGCAGCTATCCCTTCTATGCACTGTGCGCTGCGGCCGTGATTTTCGGCTTCCTGCTGTTCCACCGCATGCGGCTGCTGGTCCACAAGCGCCACGAAGCAGAGCTGGAAGCCATGGTGCAGGAGCGCACGCGCGAACTGGAAGAGGCGCAGGAAGCGCTGCGCGTCAGGGCGCTGAAAGATGCCCTGACACGCACCTGGAACCGCGGCGCGATGATGGAAATCCTCGAGCGCGAAATCGGAAAATGCCAGCGCACGGGCGAAAGCTTCGTGCTGGTCCTGCTCGACCTGGACTTCTTCAAGCGCGTCAACGACACGTACGGCCACCTGGCCGGCGACGCCGTGCTGGTGGAAACATCCCGGCGCCTGATCGCTGCAACGCGCTCCTACGACGCCGTAGGCCGCTATGGCGGTGAAGAGTTCATCGTGCTGCTGCCAGGCCTGACCCTGCCAGCCGGCGCTGCCCGCATCGAAACCCTGCACCGGGCTATCCGCAGCGACCCGGTCGACATCGGCGGCGAGGCAGGCCTGCCGGTGACCGCCAGCTTCGGCGTGGTGGCGTTCACGCCGCAATGGCAGGTAACAGCTACCGAGCTGCTGCACCTGGCGGACGAAGCCCTGTACCGATCGAAACGCGAAGGACGCGACCGTATCAGCTATGTGGAAGATGCAATGCAAACCTGATTGAGGAGGCACCATGGACCGTCGCACATTTGTGCAAGCAGCAATCCTCACCGCCACGACCGGCTGTGCCAGCATCGGCGGCCAGGCCAGGCCGCGCGTAGTGGTCGTCGGCGGCGGCTACGGCGGCGCTACAGCCGCCAAGCATGTACGCCTGTGGAGCCAGGGCAGCATCGACGTCACACTGGTTGAACCGAACGCCAGCTTCGTCAGCTGTCCGCTCTCAAATCTTGTGCTGGGCGGCTCACGCAAGCTGCAAGACCTGACCCGCAGCTACGACGAGCTGCAGCGCAGGCACGGCGTGAAGCTCCTGCACGACAGCGCCTCCAGCATCGACCCCGAAAAGCGCACCATCAAGCTGCTAAGCGGCGAAGTCCTCAGCTACGACCGCCTGATCCTCAGCCCCGGCATTGAGTTCCTGTGGGGCGAGCTGCCCGGCATGAGCGTGGAAGGCGCCCAGGACAAGATCCTGCACGCGTGGAAAGCCGGCCAGCAAACAACAGCCCTGCGCAGCGAGCTCGAAGCCATGCCCGACGGCGGCGTATTCGTAATGACCGTGCCCCCCGCACCCTACCGCTGCCCGCCCGGCCCCTATGAACGCGTTTGCCAGGTAGCCCACTACTTCAGCCAGCACAAGCCGAAATCCAAGGTCCTCCTGCTCGACGCCAACGAAGACGTGGTCAGCAAAGGCCCGCTGTTCAAGAAGGTCTGGAAAGAACGCTACGCCGGCATCATCGAGTACCGCCCGAGCTTCAAGACGGTGGACGTGGACGTGGCCGCCCGCACCGCTCTCTCCGAACTGGGCGACAAGGTAAAGGCCGACGTGCTGAACGTGGTGCCGCCCCACCGGGCCGGCGTGATCGCCGCGCAGACCGGCCTGGCCAACATTAACAAGCGCTGGTGCGAAGTCGACTTCATCACCTTCGAATCCACGCAGGCAAGGAACATCCACGTGATCGGCGACGCCATTCAGGTTTCCCCGCTGATGCCCAAGTCCGGCCACATGGCCAACCAGCACGCCAAGGTCTGCGCCGCCGCCGTGGTCGACCTGCTAAACGGGCGCGTGCCCGAGCAGACGCCATTGCTGACCAACACCTGCTACAGCTATGTAAGCGACAAGGATGTGATCCACGTCGCCAGCGTGCACGTCTACAACGCTGAAAGAAAGACACTGCTGGTCGTCCCCGGCAGCGGCGGCATCAGCCCCGGCCCCAGCGAACTCGAAGCGCACTACGCAAATAGCTGGGCGCAGAACATCTGGAGCGACATGCTTTCCTGATCACAGCCCGCTACACCTTTGCTCCACCTCAAACGCTGCTGAACCCTTGAGTGCCACCATTGTCAGGCCCAGCTCCTGACCAATGGTGACCTCATGCCCATGCCACGACCCACCGTACAGCACAGCCCCAATCTCTGGCACTTTTCCGCCCTGGTCTGGGGCACTTCGCTCCTGCTGCTCTCGTTGTTTGCAATGCCCATCAGCGTCAACCCGCTTGGCTTGCGCCTGCAACTCTGCCTGGCAGCTGCGCACCTCGGCGGGGTCTTCTACATGTGGCGGCTCGCAAGGCGCGGCAACCCCGAGCGCCTGATGGACATCGCCATCATCACGCTGGTCTTCATCTACATCGTCCCACTGTGCATGCTTGCCGCACCCGTGATTGTGCTGGCGGCCTATGCGATGCCGGCAGATGCCTGGCTGACGGTCATGGCAATCATGGCCGCATGCGCCGTTGTGCTGGCACTCGTGCGGCTCTGGAGCACAGCTACCGACAAGCACACCGGCCACTGTTTTGAAACAGTCTTGGCAGAGCAATTGAAAGGCGCCGCCATCACCGCCAGGTCGCTAGGCGGATTGCTCAACCACGTAGGCCCCAACGCCACCGAGCCAAGCCGCATTGACGGCTGGTCCATGATCGCCGCCACTGCCGCCGGTGCGCCCATCCTTGCGGCCAGCATTGACTACGACCGCGCCAGCGGCAGCCTCGCCATCTGCGCCATCGCCGCCACGCCCATGGCGATGCATGCCTTCTCCCGCATGGTGGTGCACGCATTCCTGTGGATCTTCCGCCTGCACCGGTTCGAACGCGAAACAGGCATGAAGATCGTCGTCAACCTGCGCGGCAGCTGATCATGGATAAGCTTCTTCAGCACTACGAGCGGGAGCTTGGCCAGCTGCGCCAGGCCACGCGCCGGTACGCCGATGCTCATCCCGCCACCGCCGCCGCGCTTGAACTGGCAGCGGATGGCAGCACCGATCCCGAAGTGGAGCGCCTGCTGCAATCGATCGCGCTACTCAATGCCAGCATGCAGCAATCAATCGAGAGCGGCCGCAGCGACTTTCACAAAGCCCTCCTGCAAACGCTGCAGCCGCATTACCTGCGGGCGCTTCCCGCAAGCGGAATCATCCAGGTCGACACATCGGCCGTCCGGCCTAACGAGATCAACGCGGCCAGCCACCTGCCACGCGGAACCATCCTGCGCGCCGGGGCCAGCAAATTCGCCACTGCCTACGACGTTTGCATCGCCCCCATCGCGATTGCCGGCGCCCGGTTCCAGCCGACGATCGACCTGCCCGCAACCCTGCGGCTCCCTGGTGAAGCCACCTCTGCCCTTTGCCTCAGCCTGGAAGCCACAGCAGCAAGCGCCACATTCGACCAGCCGCCCATGCCCACGCTTCGCCTGTGGGTGAACGGCGATTCGCTGCTGCGCGCTGTCCTTCTCGATGCCATCCTGTTGCAAAGCCTCTGCGTTTGCCTCGAGGCCGAAGGCGATTGGCGCCTGTTGCCGGCATCGCCATTCACTCTGGGCGGCATTGGAAGCGAGGAAGCCCTGCTGCCGCGGAACCCCGGCCAGCAAAGCCCGCGTCTCCTGGCGGAGCTTTTCCATCTTCCGCAGAAGTTCGACTTCCTCGACCTTGACCTGCAGGCCATCTCCGCCCTCTGTCCACCCAGGTGCAGGCGCTTCACGTTGCACATCGTCCTGCCCACCTGCGACCCCGAGCTTCGCCAGGCCAGCGCAGCAAACTTTCGGCTGGCATGCACGCCGGTCATCAATCTCTTTCCGCAGGCCGCCGCGCCGATTCGCCTGGATGGAAGAAGTGAATCCTACCCGGTTGCACCGAGCCAGCCAGGATGCGCGATCTACAGCATAGACAAGGTCTCGATCATGAGCCGCAACGGCGACCGTGTGCTGCCGCCTTTTCACGGTACCGCACACTCCGAGGCCGGCCCCTACTGGCAACTGGACGAGCAGGAAGGCTTCGCGCTTGCTTTCGTAGACCGCGAACAGCGGCCCGCCCGGCTGGAAACAGGAACGATTTCCGTGCAGCTAACGTGCACCAGCAATGAACTGCCGCAGCCTGGCGCCAGCCTGACAACGGAGGCAAGCGCCGGCGGGGTTCCGATACGCTTCATGCACGGCCCGTCAAGCGCGCGCCACCTTTCCAGTCCTGGCGATCTATGTGACAGCCTCTACTCGCAGGACGCGGCCCTGCCAGCCTTCCGCAAACTGCTGCAGCTACACGGCTGCCCCTACGTAGAAAGCCTGGAGACCCTGGCCGCCAAGCCAGCCACAGCCTGGATGGAGCATCCGATGGGGCGGCTCCATATGCACGGAACAGAATTTACCTTGCTGGTCGATGAAGCTGAGCTGCGCGGCCATAGCCTCCACATTCTTGGCGAGATCCTGGCCATGGCGCTGGCCGACAAGCTGCGCGAGAACCGCTTCGTCCGGCTCCGCATCGCCAATCAGCAGGGCCGGATCGTGTTCCTTTCCACTCACCGCGCCGGCACGCGAGCGCTTGTCTGATTCAGCTGGTCCGGACTTTGATGACGATCAACGCTTAGTTAACCTGGAATGTCCGGCTGGTGCCCGTCAAGCCGTAGACGGCGCCATTCCAGCCGTTCTTGTAGTCCCCATAATGCCGGATACGATACTGCCCGGCCGCCGCATCGGCAGGAATGGTCCAGCCAATGACCGCCTGCGAAGTGCCCCACACCGGGTCGATCCTCACCCAGCGATAGCTGGTGTTCCAGTCTCCATCCACCGCCACGGTACGCCACGCCGAGCCATCCCAGCGTTGTATTTCCAGGAAGGTGCCGTTCAGGCGCAGGTTATTCTTTGGATGTCCCGTCCAGAACGAAACTTCAACACGCTGGCCGCGTGAATAATCCGCATTCGCCTGCTGGACCACATCGCCAAAACTCTTAAAGATGGGCGTGTTATCCAGCACCACTCCGGTCTGGAACGACATCTGGTTGCCGCTCAAATCCCGCACCGCAGCGCTGCCGCCAGCTGCAGTCCCTTGCCGGATCGCCGTCGCCAGCTCATGGAAGCTTTGCTGGTAAGCCCCCAGCGTCCACTTGCCGAAATGCGTGGAAGCGCCCTCGTAATGCTGCGCGTCGTATTCCTCCGGCGTGGTCACATAGCCTGAATAGGCGTTCGCATACCCGGCAAAGACCACGTGCTTCACGCTATCCCCCAACGCCGCCTTGACCGTCTCGCGCACGCGCCGGCCGGACATGATGGTGAACTCGCCCGGCGCGGCAATAATCGCCAACTGCCCGATCCGCACGATGGAAACCGGCAGCACCTCCGGCGACCAGGGGAAGGGCGTTTGCGTACCGGTCGACAGCAGCACCGGCTTGACGCCCTGGCAATCGCGCACCCACTGCGGAGCCGGCGCGATGATGCCGCCCAGCGCCTGGAAGAACGGATTGCCCGTCAGATCGCCCTCATTGAAGCCATCCAGCCCGCGCCCATCCTCCGTGCCCGCCGCGAAAGCGCTGCCAATGGCAGCCGGACAAGTGCTGCGCGCCACGCCATCCGCAAAGCGCGCCTCCACGGTGACGCGGGAAAAATCGATATAGCGCTGCCGGTAATCCACAGGCCCCGCCAGCGGCTCCAGCGCGCCGTTGTAAATGGCCAGCGCCTTCTGCAACTGCCGCTCGCCGATGATGCGCGTGTTATCCAGTTCACTGGCCGTAGGTCCGGTGCCGTCCAGGTTCAGGTTCGGCGTCATGTCGCCCGCATTCGACTGCGCGAAGGCCGCCACAAAGTCGCCATCCGAGTTATAGCGCACGCCCTTCAGGTCATGCTCCCAGCGCCACTCCGCATAACCCTTGTTGTCCGGCGTGATCAAGCGGTTCAAAGGCGTCATCGACACGCCATGCGTGGCGAACCAGCTGATCATGCCCACGTCGTTGCTGCCCTGCTTGAAGCGCAGCACCGTCATCTCCGGATCGATATTGCGCCCCCAGCGCTCGCGCTCCGCCTGCGGATTGCGCAGGTAGGCCGGGTTCGAACGGTTATTGCTGGCATCCGTCAGCTCGCCCTTGCCGATCGCGATGCTGCCCGGTTTCAGGTCGCGGTGCGCCTTGTCGATGGCCGCGACGATGCCGCTGACAATCGCATCGAAGGTGCGCTGGTTGAAACCATAGGTAGTGAAGTTGTACAGCGCGTAGTGCGAGAACCCACCCGGCCCGCCGTGCGTATGCGTGGCGGACAGGATCACATTCTCCGCCGAATACAGGCTGCCATACCGCGCCTGCAACTGCTGCAGCACCGCCTGCTGCACGCCCTGGAACACCATGCCCAGGTCATTGTTGACGAAGACCATGCGCTTGCCGCTGGCCTGGTCCACTACGATGAAAGCCCGCGCCCGCTGCCGCATATGGATGCCGGCCGTCACCTGCGAGGTCGACCCATATCCCATCATGCCCACTTCTGCTGCTTCGCCGGTGATGTCGGACATACCGCGTCCGACGAGGAAAGGATCTGCAAATGCCGTGCTACAAACCACGCCTGCGCCCAACAGAGAAACCAGGCGCACGAACCGAAAATATTTCGTCATGACCGTCCCCTTTGCCGCTGCTGTTTGAAAAACGACGAACTGGGAGAATAACAGTGTTTTCACTTTCCCCGATGATCTTGGTGAAAACGCGACAGTAGCAAGCAAGAAGCCTATTGTTTCGGAATATGAGAAATTTGTGCATCGGTGCACTGGATATTGGGCAAATTTCGGTAAATCAGAAATACCTGGAATATACTGATTATTGTCATCAGACTTTCTGAAATTCCGAAATATGAGCCAAACTACCTTTCCGCCCCTGCCCGCTGTGCAGCTTGTACGTGAGATGGCCGACGTCGGCCGGCAAGTGAGAGCGCACCGCAAGCAGCAAGGACTACGCATTGACGACGCCGCAGCGCTGAACGGCGTATCGGTAGACTTGTTGTCTCGCCTCGAAAATGGCGCCGGAGGCATTCGCACCGACAAGCTCCTGGCGGTGCTGGACGGCCTTGGCCTTGCCCTGGTCATTGCACCGAAGGATCACGAGCTTCTCCAACGCCTGCCCGCAGACAGGCTCGCCGGCGACGAGGCGAAATGAATCAGCCAAAACACCAACTAAGCCTTTGGCTGCACAAGCGTCATGTCGCGGATATTGGCTACGACCCGCTCAACGAAGCCTGGTCCTTGCGCTACACGGACGAATGGTCGCAAGACCGCCAGGCATTTGCGCTCTCACCGGCCCTGCCGCTTCACGCTGAGTGCAGTTCGGCCTCGATCCGCCGCTTCATCGAGAACCTGCTGCCCGAGGGCCGCGCGCTGGATATCGTGGCATCGGCACAAGGCGTCGCAAAGAGCAACGTATATGGCCTGATTCGCGCACTGGGCGCTGAAACCACGGGCGCTTTCAGATTCCTGCCGTACGGCGAAGATGGCAGCACAGAGCCTGCGAGAATCCTTCCTCGCGAGATCTCCCTTGCGGAGCTGGACGAGCGCATTGGTGAACGCGAAACCCGTCCCCTCGTGGAATGGCACGGCAAGGTCCAAATGTCGGTCGCCGGTCACCAGGACAAACTTCTGGTCTATGCGAGCGGCGAGCCGGGCGAAACGCCAATGTTCCTGCCTGACTTCCCGTTGGCCTCCACCCATATCCTCAAGCCGGAGCCGGCCGACGCACGCCTGCCCCATATGGTCGCCAACGAGCATTTCTGCATGACGTTGGCAAGGCGCATTGGCCTGCCGGCTGCCAGCGTAAGCATCTTTCGCACACCCCGGCCAGTACTTGCAATCGAGCGTTTTGACCGCGTAGCCCACAACGATACAAGTGGCGCATGGGTGGAGCGCAAGCACATCATCGATGCCTGCCAGTCCAGCGACCTGTCGGCAGCATACAAATACGAACGCAATATCGGCAGCGTAGGCGAGGCTGCGCTGTATCGCGATGGCGTCAGCCTCCCCCGGCTCTTCGGCTTGCTTGAACACGCAACCCGCAAGGCCGTCGACCGGCTGGCAATGCTGCGTTGGGCACTGTTCCAGTTGGTGATCGGGAACAGTGACGCCCATGGGAAGAATTTTTCGTTTTTCGTGCACAGGTCCGGCCTGCAAGCTGCGCCCTGGTATGACCTGGTGAGCGTTGTGCAGTACCCGCAGTTTTCTCACGACCTGGCCATGGCGATTGGCGACGAATTCAATCTGGATCAAATCAAGGCGTTCTCGCTAGCCGACTTTGCCCAGCGCTGTGGAATCGATCGGCAGCTGCTGGTGCGCGAGTGCCGCCGTATGCGTGTTGGGGTCAGACAGCATGCCGCAGAGGTGGCAAATAGCCAGCTTTATCTGGCGGAGGAGAGGGCGCTGGTGAACAAGATTGTGGAGCTTGCCCTGACACAGTCCGAATGGTTGGAAACAATGTCCCGGGAGGCGAGTAGCATTCCATCAGATCTGCTCTGACGACACGCTCCTCTGGCGCTGGGCGCCTAATGCCTGCAGGACTACTTGCCACGAGATACGTTCCTGCTCCAGCCTTACGCAGTGGCCCCAGCGATGCTCTCGCAGACCCTGGTAGACAATACGCTCCGCCGGCTGGAGGAGCGGCAAGTCTTCCGCCACGGATTGATCTACTTCTCTCGTCCACAGTGAAGAAAACTGCAGCAAAGTCGCTTCGTCCATCAAAAGCGATTGCAACTGCGGCAAATGGGAACGGGCGCGATGCAGGATCGCGTATCCATGTGTGTCGATATCGCCCCAGTAGATGCCTTTGCAGCCGCGGATCCACGGAATATGCGACAGCACGTCGACGTTGTAGCCCAAGGCTACCAGCGCAACGGTGCCCGGCATGTCGGGAAGTGCCAGTCCTGATTGCAGGTTCTCAACTATTAGCACAGTCGAAGGATTCAGCGCCATGCTGGCCAGTTGCCCTACGGGTGCACTGATGTCGCACAAACCACCGCACCGTGCGCGCAATGCAGGGTCGAGAATCCGAATTTGCGCGAAGGGCGGCAGCGGCTTCAACCCGCTCAAGCTGTGGAAGTCTTCGCCGTTGCCATCCAGCCCCCGCATGCTGGCCAGCAGCTTCGCAAGCAAGCCTTTGCGAGGCTCGATCCATTTGGTATCCACGCCAGATATTGGAAGTTGCCTGGGATAGAGCATGGAACGCGGATTAGCCTCCAGCCATTCCAGCACGCGCAGCAGGCGCGAAAAATCGGCATCCTCGATATCGGCGAGTACGTTGAAAAGGCGGGAAGCAGCCTGCGCCAGCTGGGGCCAATGCCGGGACAGGTCCTGGAAACGGCCTTCGGCGAGGTGCCACCGGTCTAGTTCGCCGATCCAGGCGCAGACTGCTCGCGGCCCATCCAGCCGCAAGGCCTCCGGCAAGCGTTGCGTGCCGAGCAGGCGCCAGCGGCGTTCCACCCACTGGACGTCGCCTTCGCCACTCCAATTGCGCCAGGCGCCAGCCCACTCCCGCACAGCGTCGACCTGCTTCAGCGCCTCTGCCTCGCTCGGTGGGCCGAGCGGAATCACCAGGGGCCACTGCAGCGAAGGATCGCCGGCAACCAGCCACTCGCGATGCTTGCCTGCAAATCGCTTCTTCAGCAGGGAGCGAACATCATCCGGCAGCTTCAAGGGATGCCTCGGCGCGTACATCGGTGGTCAATTTCAGCTTTCGCTGTCCTTCATCATATTCGATCAGCAATACGCCGGATTCCCGCCGGTCGCGGATCGCGACGAAGCATGCGCCGCCGATGAATGGCTCCAGGGTCATCACCGATTTCAGTGGCGTAGCGACAATCATCTGGAAGCCGAAGTTGGCAAAAATATTCATGGCCAGGGCGGTGAATTCGTTATCGGCCTTGTCAAAGGCCTCATCGAGCACCACTGGCGCGTAAACCGGGACGCCGCTCTCGCTCCCGCCAAGCTGGTAGCGCAGTGCAGCCGCGAGCACGGTGGTCGCCAGCTTCTGCCGCTGGCCGCCCGACTTGCCGGCGCCGCTCTCCAGCACGTCCTGCTCGACGCCGTTCCCGTCGTACTCCCTGCCGATGAATTCGACATGCAGGCGAACATCCAGCACCGATTCGCGCCAGCGACGAAGCTCGGCATCCTGGCTGGAGAGGCGGTCCACCAGCTTGCGCAGCTCGATGAATCTTGCTTCGGCTGCTTCCGGATCGTCATGCCATGCGTTGCTGAGCGCATCCAGGATGTCCTGCTTGAACTGCCGCACTTCCGGCAATTGCCGGTCTTTCGGCTGGATCTGCAAGTACGTCGTGCGCTCCTCATTCCGGTTGAAGGGCACCTGGCGCAAGCTTTCGTTCACCACCTCCATGCGCGCCAGGATGGCCTTGCGGGCATCGTTCAGGTAAGTGTTCAAGGCGGCCAGGTTCTGGTGGCTCTGGTTGCGCAACAGGTCGAAGAAGCGTTGCTCATGGGCTGGCAAGCCATCGGTTTCCAGCCGCGTGAGCTTGGTGAAGAAGTCCGCTGCCGATGCCAGCGCTGCATCCAGCCCGTCGGCGTCGGCGCGCCAGGTGCTGATGAACGTGGCGAACTGCGCCTCGACGAACTTGCCGCAGTCGCCGATGCTTTCGCTAAGTTTCAGGATGTCGTCCGAAATGCCCTTGCGTACCACCCGGTCTGCATGGTCGACGTCTTTCAGGGCAAGTGGCTGCGGCAGGCGAAGATAGCGCTCGTCCAGGCCCTGTTGCTGGTGCGGCGTGAGGCGGATGATGGAAGGATCCTGTTGCGCGGCGCCAAGCTGCTTTTCATGCAGGTCAATATCCCGTTGCCTTGACAGCAGCGCTACCTTTTCACTCTCCAGCGCGTCTGCTGCCTGCTTCACCAGTTCACGCTGCTGGCGCAGCCGATCGTCGATTGCCTGCAGGTTGGAGTTGCCGTCGCGGATGGCGCCAAGCTGGCGGTCGATGGCGCCAATGCGCAGCACCAGCGGCTCGGCCTCGATCTCGTGCCACTGGAGGTTGACCAGTGTCTGGCACTGCAGCACGCGCAGCGCCGCATCGCGCCGCTGCTTGCCAAGCGCCGACAGCCGGACTTCCAGCGCCTGCTGCTGCTGCCGCAGTTCCTGCTCCTGCTGCTCGTAAAGCCCGAGTTTTTCCCTGTTATCGAATCCGAGGACCCAATAGCGCCTGTCGTTGACGTTGCTGCGGTCATCTTTCTCATGCCGTGCACGGTTATGTTTGACCTGGCCTTCCCGCGTCAGCGCCCGCTCGGCAGCGCCGCGGAAGGCGCGCATTGAATCCACGCATTCGTAGTCAAACCGTTGGCGCAAATCGGCCTGCAGCCACTCCGCAAAGCGGCCGCTCTTCACATTCAGCTTGGCGACCAGCGAGCTTGCCCGCAGTGGCCGCCCTTGTGGCAGCTCCGCGCGTCCGGTGCGGAAGTAGACCAGCTTCTGGCCAAGGTTGGCGTCGTTGACGTGGTTGGCCAGGGCCGCGTAATGTTCCTCGTCCGCGAGGATGGACAGCGCAAAGCCGTGCAGTACGCGTTCGATGGCGCCGCGCCACTGCGATTCTTCCGGTTTTACCTCCATCAGTTCCCCGACGAAGGGCAGGGCATCCTGGCCCACGCCCAGGGCAGCCGCCAGTTGCCGCCGCATTTCAAGCACGTGCGCCGGAATGCTGCTCGGCTGGCGCCGTAACGATTGCAGTTCCTGCTGCACCTCGTCGCGCTTGCGCTTGACGTCATCGCGTGCCCGGTTCAGCTCCAGCAGTTGGTCATCGCCGGAAGCGCACTGATGCCAGTCATCGAGGATCTGCCGCGCCTGGCCGACCAGCGCGGCGAAGCCATCGGGCGAGCCGTCAAACGTCCAGTCGAGCGCATTGCAGGCATCAACCGCCTGCTTGCGCTTGGCCATGCGCCCGATGCGCTGTTCCTCCACCAGGCGGCGCTCGACTTCCAGCTGTTCGATGCGGTCGCCGCCGGCCGCGCTGCGTTGCAGCTCCAGGTCGCGCAGGGCCAGCTCACGATTGTCCTGGGAGCTGCGCAGTTGCTGCACGCGGCCGGACAGACCGTCCACCTCGATGCGCAAAGCAGCTATATGTTGCGCCAGCAGCTTGATGCGCATCAGCTCGCGGTAGCTATGCAGACCTGCTTCCAGCTCTTGCAGGCCGTTGCGCTCGAGCTTCAGCGAATCCATCTCGTGGTGCCGTACACGAGCCGGCGCCAGCGTTTGCACCTGTCGGCGCGCGGTAACCACGGACTGGTGCGCGGCATTCAGCTCCCCGAACTCGCTGACCAGGCGGTCCGCGACCTCGAAGGTTTCCGGCTTGTCCAGCATGAAGTCGCGCAGGAAGGTGTTCAGGTCGCCCACGTTCTTGGCCGACTGTGTCTTGTGCAGCAGGCGCAGCGTCATTTCACTCTCGATGCCCAGCAAGCGGCAGAAGCGCTCGCAGTAGGGGCGAAACTCGTCCTTGATGTGGGCATCGGAAAAAGACTGCTTCAGCTTGCGGATATCGAAGTTGGTGCTGCCGAAGTCCTGCAGCTCGCGCAGGTCGAACGCGCGTTCGAAGATCAGGAATACGCGTTTGACATCGGTGTTGGCATTGCTGTTGCCGCGTAGCCAGAATAGCTGCAGCAGCACCACGTCCTGGCCATTGTTGTTGTGGTAGTGCAGGGCGATGGCGGACCAGGTTGTGGTGCCGCCGCGCAGGTAGCGCGTTGTGGTCACCCCGGAAGCGCTATCGCTTTGTGCAGACCAGGCACCGCGGATGTAGCTGACCAGGTTGCGGTCGCGTCCAGTGCGGTCGGCCTCGCGCGCGGCAGCATTGAAATCGACCCAGCGCGGTGGCACCAGCAGTGCGGAAAACGCATCCAGCAAAGTTGACTTGCCGGCGCCGGACGGGCCAACGATCAGGAAACCGCGCTCGCTGATCGGGATCTCGTGCAGGCCGCTGAAGGTACCCCAGTTGAAAACCTGGAGACGGGCCATGCGGAACTGGTCGTTCATTCCTCGTCCTCGCTGTCGTCCAGCGGTTGGGATCCAATGCGGGAGACTCGCCTGCGGCCATGGCCTCATACAAGGCAGCCAGCGCCACAATCTCCTCGGCGGTGAACAGCAGCTTCAGCGTCGGCGAAATCTCGAAGCGGTCCTCGCTGGAGCGGATCTTCTGCAGGATATTGTGCTTTTTCATCTTCTCGATGGAAGCTGCGATACGCTTGGTGAAGCCGGCACGGTCGGTGCTGGCGGCGCGCTCATATAACACCAGGTTCTCCACCATCTCGTCGCGCGCCACCACGGCACGGTCGCCGTGCGTCTCGGCCTGCGTCAGCCGCTGGCGCAGGAACAGGACCAGCACCGAATCGATGAAGGTTAGCTGGGCGCGGCGCAACAGGATCGGCACCTCTAGGTCCCCGGCGTCCGCCTGGCGCGTAAATGCCACCTGCATGTCGCGGTCGATTACCAGGTCCAGGAACAGGTCATGCAGGCGGCGCTGGAGCACTGCCTCGTCGCGCAGAAGCACCGGCCACAACTTGGGATGGCGGCGCCCCTCCAGCGAGGGGCCGGACAGAAGTTGCACCAGTACGCGGCGCGTATCCAACGGCAGCTCACCGGTATCGTTCATGAAAAGAACGGTCGATGCCGGCGCAGCATCAGCCGGCGCTGCCGCCGGTTCTGGCAAGTCCATCCTGTTGATCCTTGAAGAAGTAGATGGCCGGTATTGTAGCCTTGCGCTGCACATTGTCGTTGCCCACCCAGGCGACGGTCTCGCTGGACTTGGCGACCATGCCATAGCGGCTGCCCAGTGACAGCAGGCCGATCACGCTGCCCAAGCCCTGGGCCGCAGGATATGCGGACAACACGTCGGCGATGGAACACTGGGAACGCGTAGCCAGTAGCGACTGGACATTGACCGCCAGTGTGCGAAAGTCGATCTCCGACTGGGCGACCAGCTCGCCGATGGCCGCCAGGTCGATCGGCGGTGCGGCCGCTTCGCCCATTCGGTCAGGCAGTGCCTGCAACGCCGGATCGTGCAGCACCCATTGCGACAACGACGACAGCCTGCTGCTGGTGAGTTCCAGTGTGTAGTTCAAGGTGTCCGTTGCCTTGACCTCCTCTTTCAGGGCAAGGGCGGAGCGCTGGGCGGAGCGCAGCAACTGGGTAAGGCGGCGCTGCTCCATGAATTCACGGCTCTGGACGAAGTGCTTAAGGCTGCGGGCGAACGACTGCAGCACCTCGTGCACGATACCGCCTTGCTCCAGCAAGGTTCGGGTCAGCCGCAGCAGGAATTTACGCTCGGCCGGATCCAGTGCGGCGACAAACTCGCGCGACATCAACTGGTCCAGGGCGTCTTCCAGGTTGGCGGACTGCACCGGGTCGGTCAGCAGACGCCAGAAAGCCGAGAAAGTGCGGCCTGCGTCGCTTTCGCTGATCAGGTCGATTCCGGCAAACAAGGAATCAAGCACTTCACCCCGGCTGCCATCGTTGTCCATGATGCGCTCGCGCAGCTCTCGGTTCAATTGTTCGAACTGGTCGCGCACCCGGCGGAAATCGCCTGCCAGGTTATCGGCCAGCGCAATGATCTCGCGCGTGCGCTCCAGGGCGGCTGCTTCCGGCAGGAGGATGGTTTTGCCGTGCTCGATGTCGGCAATTTCGTGCTCGATACGTTCCTGCTCCGCGCGCAATCGCGCCACGCGGCGGCTCTTGTCCGAATCCGTATCGTCGGACAGCTTGGACAGGGCATCAATCACTAGTCCCAGCCGGCTTTCGGTGGCGGCACTATGCGGCTTGGCCAGGCTGGACACGAAGCGTATCGCCTCGACGGTAGACGTTGCGAGCTCGTACTCCTCTTCCTTCGAGCCGGGTGGAAAGCGTCGTTCGAGATAGCCATCCGCCAGCCAGGAAGCCGCATATTGCTGCGCGGTTTGCGGCCAGTCTTCGCCGAGGTTGCGCAGGCGTTCCAGTTCACGCTCAATCCGTTCGTGGAAGAGCGACGCCGGCAAGCTGCGCTCACTCTCGTATAAATGGGTTTGCAGCAGCGCGATGACGGTCGGCCCGTTGCCGGCCGCCAGCAGTCGCCATAAGGGCTGCTGCCGCATTTGGCGGTAGGCCGCTAGCGCTTTGTCCGGTTTCATCATATGACTTCAATATGCGCCGAAGACCCGATCCAGCGCTGTCTGGATAACAAATTGGCTATCCCTTGCCGAGGCAACCCTGGTTTTCAGCTCTCCCAACGGGATAGCGCCGAGTTGCGGTGTGTCCAGCACGTAGTCCTCGCCATCGATCGAGATGAGGGGAAACAGGTCCGGTGGCAAAGTAACCGCGGGAAAGTCCGCCAGAGGACGTAGCGGCACCACAATCCTCGTCGCCAGCCCACTAATGACATTGCTTTGCACGTCGACCAGGTATGGAATATTGCGATGGTTCCGCCCAGGGTTGAGGTAGATGTCGAAGCGAGCCATCAGAACGCTCGCCATTCCTGCAGGGTTACTCCTTCCTCGGCTACCCGTTTGTTATAGGCGTCGAGAAAGCTGGCATGTTCCTCGTTCCATTGCTGTTCCCTTCGCGCCAGTATTTCTTCTCGCAAACGCTGCTCACAGACTTGCGAAATATTGATCCCCAGGCTCTTGGCGGCGTGATACACGTCCATTGAGAGAGTGATATTGGTCGCCTTTTTACCTGGCAGCTTGGGTACGGAAGGTGCAGGTTTCATAAGAGTCCAGTGCGCATCAAATGTGATGGGTCCAATGCGCATTATACGCCCACATATCATGCCAACGCTGATGTAACGACGGCTGCCTTCGTTTAAGCACGGGCTTACTCGGTGCTGGAGCCTCGCCTGTGCGAGTTCGGCCGCTCCGCTGTGAGTAGCTTTCCTGTGTGTCTTTCTTGGTTGGCAACAAGCTTTTCGGCACATCTTATACGTACCGTTTCGCGCAGGGATAGATAAGCATACGGCCATAGCGTGATGAACAGGGCGATGAAAAGCATCACTCCATTGTTCGGGCTCAATTGAAGGGAGCTTGACAGGATTAGCGGCGAAAATACCAAGATGGTAATTCCAAGGTAAAACAAAAAGAAACCGGCGAGTCTACACTTCCTTGCAATAGTTTGCCTGTACTTTAGCTTGAAATTGACTTGTAACGCTCCGGCGTCGGGAAGATGCTCCAGGTACTTTCGGCCAAGGACGTAATTCTTCATGACTTTGTCTGGATTCGTCAGGGAAATCAGGTATTCGATTTCATCCGCGCTCATGCTGGCGTCACCCGCGATAGCTTTGTAGCCCTGCTCCCTGGCGAGGGGATGCATCTGCGGATCGGCCTTCAATTCCTGCAGAAATTCCCTTGTAAAACGATACTCTTCCCGCATTCGCCCACGCTTGCCAAGCATCAGCTCAAGAATCAGTTTTGCGGCGCCGATTGTGCCGACAGCGAGCATGCCAAGTTTAATCAGTGTTTCCATTGCCTCGTCTCCTTAGTCCGATCTGCGGCACCTTTGCAGAATGTATACGGCGCGCAGTCTTGAAAAGTGTAGTCCTGTACTTCGCACATGATTTGCTGAAGATCAACGTCGACATTTTTTACGCGTGCAAACATAGGCTCTCGCGTCAACCAGACGAACGGAGCCCGCCGTGGACAATGCCCTGCTCAGTTTCTTCCAGCAAGACAAGGATCTGATCACTGACAACCGCCCATTGCGCCTGCGACTGGCTCACCCGACACAGATGCTGGAAGACGTGCTCTTGCCGCAAATGGTGCAGGGCACCGAAGCAATCTGCGGCAGTATTGAGTACCGCATCATGTGCGTCTCGCTCGACGCCTTCATTCCGCTGAAGGAATTGATCGCACTGCCGGTTGCAATCGACATCGTCACCGATTGCGGAGACTTGCGCAGCATCTGCGGCATCGTCACCGAAGCCCGCGCCGGCGACAGCGATGGCGGGTTGGCCAGCTACCAGCTGGTGCTGCGTGACGCGCTCTCCATCATGGAGAAGCGCACCAATACCCGTGTGTTCCGCAACAAGAACGAAGTGGAAATCGTAACGTTGATCCTGGATGAGTGGATACAGACGAACCCCATCATCGGAACCTGCTTCCACTACGAGATGGATGATTTGTTCGCGCACCTGATCTACCCGCAGCGTGAATTCACCATGCAGTACAACGAGTCGGACGCCGCCTTCATCCGGCGCCTGCTCAAGCGCCGCGGGATTGCATGGTACTTCCGTGCAGATGGTAGCGATTATCCAGCTCATACGATGGTGCTCTTCAATCACCCGGATAGCCTGCTGCCAAATGCCGCAGGCCTGGTGCGCTATCACCGCGATGCATCCACTGAAGAACGGGATGCCATCAATTCATGGTGTGCCGTTCGTACACTCCAACCGGCCAGCGTGACCCGCTTCAGCTGGGACTACAAGAATCCGCGGACCTCGGACTTTATGCTTGCCACTGCGCGAGGTAGCGCAGACCAAGGTGAGTCAGGCAACGAAATGGCAGCCAGCCTTGATGACTACCAAGTGCTGTCACCTCATGCGGGCAACGATTACGATGACTTATGCCGGATCGGCGAGCTGGCTATGAGCCGCCACGACTTCGATTCGAAGTGCTTTCATGGTGAGGGGAGCGTACGCTACATGTGCGCGGGCGAATACTTCACGCTTGAAGGCCACCCGGAGGTCGACGGTCACCCTGGTGCAGAGCGCGACTTTGTTCTGACGTCGATGCAGCTTGCAATTTCCAGCAACCTCGCCAAGGGAGTGGCGGAGCGAGTTCAACGTGTCTTCTCGCGCAATCGTTGGATCGCTGGCGAGGCGTTGGCGTATTTTGATCCACAACAATCCAGAACGCGCGTGAAAGTTGCTTTCACCGCAGTTCGGCGTGGAATTTCGATCGTGCCGGCATACGACCCTCGAGTCGAGGTTCCAAACGTTCCGATGCAAAGCGCCTTCGTTGTAGGCCCGGAGGGCGAGGAAGTTTATTGCGATGAACTGGGCCGCGTGAAGATCCGATTTCGCAGCACGCGGCCCTCCGATCATGAACACGCGCAAGGTGCGGGTTCCTCCGACCAAGATGTCGACTCGGCGTGGGTTCGAGTCGCGAACGCCTGGGCTGGAAACGGGCCAGGAAGCTTAAACCAGTGCGGGAGTTTGCACTTGCCACGTGTGGGTAGCGAAGTGTTGGTGGCTTTCCTCGCTGGCGATCCCGATAGGCCGGTCGTTGTCGGACAGGCCTACAACGAGATTGCACGACCACCAGCGCTGAGCCAAGCGGGAGGCTTACCAGTCAATCGATACGTTTCTGGCTTTCGAAGCCGCGAAATTCGAGGCAACGGAGCAAATCGCCTGCATTTTGACGATACGACCAACGAGATCAGTACGCAACTGGCGTGCGATCAAGCAAGTGCGCAATTAAACCTTGGCTTCATCACGCACGGTAGGACCGAAGGTGCTGGCGTAGCGCGCGGTGAGGGCGCCGAAATTACGACATCGCGCGCTGCGGTTGTCCGCGGTGAAGCGGGAGTTCTTATTGCCGCAGCCCCATTCACAACATCGAAGCGTGAAATGCTGGACAAGGAGCCTTGTCTTGGTGCGATCAGCCTCGCGCAGGCGGTCCACAGGCAGTTGGCCGAAGTTGCGGCCCAAGCTGCGGAAGACAACGTAGCATCAGGTTCGCTCACCGATATGGTCGAAAAGTTTGAAAAATGGACCAATAGTGGGGGCGAGCCGTTAGTCGCAATTTCTGCACGTGCCGGAATTGTCGCAAGTTCGGCAGAATCCATCGCATTTTCGTCGCAAACTGATACTCATGCGAACAGCGGTCGGGACATGCATCTAGGTGCGGGAGGTAGCCTTTTCGCCAGGGCCGCAAAGGGAGTCAGTGTACTGGCCTGCAAGCTAGGTATGAAGCTGATTGCTGCCAACGGGGACATCAAGATCAAGTCACAAAACGGAGTCATTGAAATATCGAGTTCCAAACAGATCAAGCTGATGGCCGACGAAAAGATCGAACTTCATTCGCCATCAATCAAGTTTGTTGCGCGGGGTTGTCAAATCGATTGCGGTGACGGGAAGATCATTCAGCAGAGTAGTGGCCCGCACACAATTAAGTCTTCAACGTTTGAGCATTTGAATGGTGGCGATGGCTCACCGGAGAAGTTGAACATTCCGCGGCAGGAAGTGGAACACGATCAACAAGTGCTCATAACGGATCTACAAACAGGGGAGCCTCTGTCGAATTGCCGGTATCGCATCAGCGTGGAGGACGGAAACACCTTTGAAGGTATCACAAATGTACAAGGACTAACCGAGCGATTTAGCTCGAAAGTGGCATTCGCACGCTACGAAATCGAGCTTCTTGACCAGGCTCGTCACGACCTGGGATGAGGAGAAAAGATGAGCGCTACGGTTAATACAAATCCGGCCTCGGGAGGTAAAGAAGGGACGGGCTTCTGTACGCCGAAGGAAGATAAGTCGCCACAGCGGTTCTGCGTTCCTGCGAAAAGGGTCATTCCGATCATATTCATTCCGGGGATCATGGGCTCGAATCTTCGTTTGTCTAAGAGTCGGCAGGAAAGGCTGAAAAAGTCGAACAATATCGCTTGGAATCCAGACAAGCCGACGGATATGTTGGATGCAAAAGATTACAGTCCTAGCCGACGCCAACTTGAATGGGATCAGCACGAGACGGGAGTCGAGATTTACGACCCGGTAAACAACCCAACTGGAAACCCTAAGGAAACAGCGGACCGGCGCCACGAAGCCGTCGAACTAAGCAAAGGCCTTAGGAAATCCTCTGATGCGAAGGTACTTCACGAAGATCCGGCGAATGAACGGAGCGATACAACTGCACGCAAACGAGGTTGGGGCGAGATATATTTTGGTAGCTATGGAGGGATACTTGATGCATGCGAGGTTTGCCTTAATGATCTGACCTCGACAGCGGTCTGGAGCAAAGTTTTGGACGTTGCCCCAACGGACTGGGGCGCCACCTCGAACTACTCGTTGAAACCGCTTACTCGCAAGGAGCGCGATGATGCACTAAAAGGATGTGTTTTCCCCGTGCACGCGATTGGATACAACTGGCTTCAGACCAATTTTCAATCCGCTTTGATCCTTAAGACACGAATCGAGGCGCTTATGGCGACGTACGTTTCAAACGGATTTGATTGCAGGAAGGTCGTGTTGGTTACACATTCCATGGGCGGCCTTGTTGCTAGAGCCCTCGTTCACCCGTCAGTCGGAAACTTTTCAGATAAGGTACTTGGAGTGGTTCATGGGGTGATGCCTGCAGTAGGGGCACCGGCGGCATACAAACGCATTCGATGTGGCTTCGAAGGGGCGGGAATTCTTGCTGCAATACTTGGGAATAATGGACCTGCAGTTACGTCTGTGCTAGCCAACTCTCCTGGTGGATTGGAGCTGCTTCCTTCTGACAAGTACGGAAATGGATGGCTCCGCATCGAGTCAGAGAACCACGAAGTAAAGACACTACCAGTCAATGGAAACCCTTATGAAGAAATTTACGGGTTGCGTGGAAAATGGTATGGGCTTTTGGTTGAAGAATGGTTGAATCCGGCTGGTATTCCTACTGCCGGGGTTGCGGCTACAACCGGCTATCTCGCAAACGCCCGTCATTTCCACCAAACGATCTCGGAGACGTACCATCCAGTAAGTTTTGCGCATTATGGCGTGGATGCGACTCGTCCCTCATGGGAAACGGTTTCTTGGAAGTGCGGGGCAAAAAATTCGCACGTGCATATGGATAATTGGCGTCTGGCCTCAGATGATGGCCGGGGTACGATGAGTTTTTTCACAGGTGAAAGCCGATACGGACTTCAAGTGATGGCAGCAGTAAAACTGGGCACCTCTAGGGGAGCCGGTGATCAGACCGTCCCTGCGAGATCAGCAGATATGCAAGCCAGGTCGGGCGTATTCAAAGGAATCTTCGAGCAAAGGGGGTATGAACATCAGTCCAGTTATAGCGACCCGAACGCTGTGAATTCAACGATTTACTGCATCGTAAGAATCGTTCAAACCATGAAATGGAGCTGATATGAAGCGCGTTAAATCAGCAATGGTTGCGTTCCAATTCATTACTTCTACCTTTGCGGTCCCAGCTTTAGCGCAGCATATTACAAAGGAGCCGAACGTGGGAGAGAAGCCGAGTAGGGTTCATCAGGTATATTCGAATACGCGACCAGTTTGTATCGGGCGGTATGTCATAGATGTTCCATCGACGGCCGAAGTCGCATACGGCCCCGCAAATGCGCCAT
The DNA here is from genome assembly GCF_049913285.1 of Pseudoduganella sp. S-14. Lineage (GTDB taxonomy): Bacteria > Pseudomonadota > Gammaproteobacteria > Burkholderiales > Burkholderiaceae_D > Rugamonas. Next base: position 37,751 of record NZ_CP183991.1, on the reverse strand, counting down.
ATGCAATTGAGCGACTTCCAGGCGAGGCAGTGCGCTTTCTCGATATAGTCCAAGAGATTGTTCGAGACGCCGAGTCAAGAAAATCTCCATTCGCCATCGGGCCCGCATCGGCTCCAGGATCGAAAGTGGGAACGGTTGTTAAGGGCTTTAGCGATAGGCAAAAGATTGTTTATGGCGTTGACTCCAGTACTGGTGCGTTCTACCAGTTCCATTCAGTGGTGGTCGTTGGGAATGATGTGTATGTGCAGCATTATTCTTTTTTTGGCGAGGTCTCTGAACTGGGCAAGATAGAGGAAGAACTCAAATCAATTGGATCACATATTGTCCCGAGAAATTCCGAACTTCCGTTGGCCAAATCTGGAGTGTGCATTGACGGGGCGTTCGTGGTCGATGGCGGTCATAGTCATCACGAAATGAGCACGTTGGGTGTCCGCCTACGCGAATTTGCGGACGTTCATTTTTCGTTGGAGATGATCTTCAAGACCCGCCTCATCGATTCCGATGCACTTGAGCCGAGGCTACGCTCAGCAGAGGAGTTGGCCAAGGCAGCTGGAAACGGAGACTGGTATGCGCGAATAAAGCATCTTCGTCGTGGAGAACGGCGGATTGCGAATTGGACAGGTTTCGAGGCTCTGTTGCGAAGGCCACCTCAGGGAAAGTACGGTTCATTTCACGAGTTTGCATTCGTTAGCCAGGGCGAGCCGAACAACTTGGCACTCCCCGTCTTAACTCTTGATTTATATACGGGTGTGGAAGGGAACACTCTCGGTGGTCTACCTAGCCTCACAGACGACGAGGTCATCGAGTTATGGGACAGACTTACTGGCTCAATTCGCCCCCCCCGGTGTCAAAATAGTTGTCGCTCCGATAGATCTGAGAAAATGGGGGCGATAACAGGAGTGAGAAGTGGCACGGTACGGACAAGAATTCAAAGACAAAGCGGTGGCGCGATTGCTGCCACCGGAAAGTGCATCGATCAAGGATGTGGCCTTGTCGGTGGGCGTGAGCGAATCGACTTTGGAGCGCTGGCGCAGCGAGGCGTTGGCGAATCCAGCGCAACGCCGCGAATGGACGCCCGCCGCGCGGTTTGAAGCGGTGCTGGCGACATCCGCCATGGACGAGGCCAGCAAGGGTGCCTGGTGCCGCAGCAACGGCGTATATCCGCACGAGCTGGCGGTATGGCGCGAGCAGGCGATCAATGCGCTGGGCCAGCCGGGAGAAAAACGTTTGAGCGCAGCGGAAGCCAAGCAGGACAAGCGCCGCATCAAAGAGCTTGAGCGCGAGGTGCGCCGTAAGGACAGGGCATTGGCCGAAACTGCAGCCTTGCTGGTGCTATCAAAAAAAGCCGAGGCGATCTTCAGCAAGTACAAGGCCGAGGACGAATGATCGGCCTCGAAGATCGCCAGGCTCTGGCCCTGGAAATCCAACAAGCTTGCCAAGCCGGTGCCCGCTTGAGCGAGGCATGCGCGGCGGTCGGGCTGAGCGCTCGCACGCTGCAGCGCTGGCAGGCAAGCGGTGGATTGGTAAGCGGCGATCGTCGCCCGACGGCGGTACGCCCCATGCCATCGCATGCGCTGACGGATGATGAGCGCGCGGCGGTGTTGGCAGCTGCGAATGAACCGCGCTTTGCCGACATGCCGCCGGCGCGCATTGTTCCCATGTTGGCCGATGAGGGCATCTATCTGGCCAGCGAATCGACGTTCAGCCGCATCTTGCGTGCCCATGGCCAAGTGCGTCATCGCGGCCGTGCCAAAGCACCTCGTCAACAACGGCCGCCGACCACCCATGTCGCTACTGCACCCGGCCAGGTGTGGTGCTGGGACATGACCTACTTGCCGGCTGTAGTGGCGGGCCGCTGGTTCTACCTTTACCTGATCTTGGATCTCTATAGCCGCAAGATCATCGGCTGGGAAGTGCATGCCGAGGATGATGCCGACCACGCCAGTCATCTGGTGCGGCGCACGGCTTTGGTCGAGGGTGTCGCTATGCGCCACAACAAGCCGGTGCTGCATGGCGATAACGGCGCCACGCTGAAGGCGACCACGGTGCTGGCCATGCTGCATTGGCTGGGCATTAAGCCATCGTACTCGCGCCCACGTGTGAGCGACGACAACGCCTTCGCCGAAGCGTTGTTCCGTACCGCGAAGTACCGTCCGGAATTCCCTTCCAGTGGCTTCGCAGATCTGGCCGACACACGAGACTGGGCAGCCCGCTTTGTGCAGTGGTACAACTTCGACCACCGGCATAGTGGCATTCGCTATGTTAGTCCGGCGCAGCGACATGCGGGACTGGATACTGCCATTCTGGCAGCGCGGCATCGCCTGTATCTGTCCGCCCAGGCTCGCCACCCGGCTCGCTGGTCGGGCCATACCCGCAACTGGACGCCATGCGACGCGGTCACGTTGAACCCCGAACGGGATCTCGTCGTTTCCGTCGCTGCGAAGGAGATTCAAACTCAGCAAATTGCTGCTTGATTCAGGCGACAACTACCTTGACACGCGCCGGCCCGATCGTAGCAGACGCATCGCAATAAGCTGTCAACATCGATCATTACCTATGTCATGAAGGAGCCTTTTATGGCAGATGTCATCAGAGTTGGCGATCCGACCTCACATGGGGGGAAAGTAGTGAAGACCAGCGCTCCGCACGTGCGAGTTGGCGGTAAGCCTGTTGTCTTAGTTGGCGATAAGTGCATGTGTCCCATGACTGGCCACCAGAACTGCGTAATCATCAGCGGCAATAGTAACCATACGGTCAACGGCAAAGCCGTCGCCTATGAAGGGGACAAGACAAGCTGCGGCGCAACCCTTATTTCAACAGTCGTCACGTTCAGTTCGAGTTAGCGATTTGCTTGATGGGGACTGGATTATGGCATGGCTTGCATGACGGGCCAGCGTTCGGTGATTCGTCCATCTTCCATAACGGCGATAGCGCCGAATTGCTGCAGCACAGACTCGCTTTGCCGCGGACGGAAGAAAACATAATCATCTACCTGCAATTGCTGCGTCCCCGATCCCAGCAAGGCCTGCTGGTTCGACGAATTCCCATAGAGACCGCTGGTCGCGAGGCCGGCCGGCGATACTGGATCAGCCATCCAGTTGCCGCCATAGACAAAGTACACATGCTCCTGATTCACATCCCATGCGCGCGCCGCATCGCCCAGAATCTCTACGCCGATCGGCATCTGGAACCGTCGATCCGCCTTCAGCACCGGCGTAGCAATGAAAGCCGCTGGCGATAGATCTTGCAGCAATTCAGTATCAAAGTCGCTCGGTTTAACGAGCGCCGAGCCCAGCGCAATTTCATTGGCAGCGCCGCTGCCGTCATGCAGGCGGTAGGTTGGCGAGCCACCAGCATTGAACACTATCGCGTCTGCCGTTCCCGATGCATGCAAGCCTTGCGTAGCAATCCCCGCATACTCGCGATAGATGGCTTTAGCCTCTGCCAGGGCCTTCTCCCGCAAGCTCGCCAAAGGAAGCTTGGCAACGTGCGCGTCATATCCCATCATGCCTGCCCATTTCAGGCGAGGTTCCTCACGCAGGAGCGACAGCATCTGCTGAAGCATCTGAGCGTTATCCACGCCACCGCGGTGCAGGCCCACATCGATCTCCAGGCTGACGCGCATATCCACCTGCTGCGCGCGCGCCAGGTCGCGATACTGTGCCAATCGCTGCGGCGTATCCACCAGCCACTGCAACTGCCGCTGCGGCCGGAACTGCCCGCCCTGGAAACTCCGATAGAATTCCGCCGCGGCATCAACAGGGAGAGGCTTGCCCAGCAAAAGATCCACATCCCCGCGCTGCGCGGCGAATTGCTGCAGGTACGGCAGGTTGAACACCATCATCCGGCGCGTCTGGATGGTTTGCATCAGCAAGTCCAGCAAGGGCATGCAGGGCAGCGACTTGGCCACGAGACGCAGCGGCAAGCGGCCATCGATGTTGCGCATCACCTGGCGCGCATTGACCAGCAGGCGGTCGCGGTCGATCACCATGGTAGGCGTGGCAATTCCCGCCGCGCGCAATGCCTTGGAAGCACGCGCAAAGTAATCGGCGTGCGGTGCGCCTTTGTCACGTGGCCGCACCGCCAACGCAACAGCACCTACCAGGCCAGCGCCGATGGCCGTGATCACAGCACGCCGTTTCAACGCCACCATTACGCCACCCCGAACATTGAACGCAAGTGCGGATTGAGCATCCGCCCCTGCGGGTCCATCTGCTGGCGCAACGCCAGGAAGTCGTTCCAGCGCGGATAAAGCGCAGCCAGGTCCTTCGCCGTCAGGTTATGCAGCTTGCCCCAGTGCGGCCTGCCGCCATGCTTGCGGAAGATCGGACCGAGTTCGGTCACCAGATAGTCGTAGGGCTCTCCATGCGCCGCATGCACGGCAATGGAACAACTGTCTCGCTGATGGAAGGGGCTGAGCCAGGCATCGTCGCCCTTGATGAAGCGGAACTCCATCGGAAAGAACACCTCATTGCGCTTTTCAAGCGCAGCAATGATCTCCTTTACGCAAGCGATACCCGCCTCGCGTGGCACGTGATATTCGGTTTCGTTGAAGCGCGTGGGCCGCACCGTGGAAAGCAGCTTCCACGAACGGTTCTTCGCTTCCTCGGTCAGATCCGGATCGATCAGCTTGCCCGCGGCCCAGCGCCGCAAGTCGGGAAACTTGCCCAGCCAGTCGCGCATCTTGCGCAGGTCGCTCAGCATCTCCTCGTCCTGCGAATGCGGAACCAGCACATCGCTGCCCTGGTACTCGTCATGCGCAATACCCGCCGCATAGCCGGTGAAGGGCAGGTAGTAGAACTCGAAATGCCGATGCTTGCGCGCCAGCTCGCCCGCCTGCTCCAGCATTTCGCCAACTGGGCGCAGCCACACCTTGCGGTGCAGGCTGAAGGATGGCACGACCCGCATGGTCGCCTGCGTGATCACCCCCAGGCTGCCGAGGGAAACGCGTGCCGCTGCCATTTGCTCGGGGTGGCGCTCCTGGTCCCACTCCACCACATCGCCTTGCGGCGTGACCAGGCGCAGCGCCATCACGTCTGCATGCATCGCCTGCAGGTTCGCCCCGGTTCCGTGCGTGCCAGTGCTGATGGCTCCCGCCAGCGACTGCATGTCGATGTCCGGCAGGTTGCGCAAGGCCAGCCCGACGCCATCGAGCTGGCGCGAGATGCCAGCCAGGCGCGTGCCCGCGCGCAGCGTGGCCGTCATGGCAGCCTTGTCATGCGCCAGCACGCCGGACATGCGCTCCAGCGAAACTATCGTGCCGTTGGTGGGTACCAGGGGGGTGAAGGAATGGCCTGCGCCAACGCAGCGCACCGTGCCGACGGCATTACGCAGCAGGCCTGCCAGCGCCTGTTCGTCGGCCGGCGTGGCCAGCGACTGCGCTTGGCATTGCTGCGCTTCCGACCAGTTCTTCCAGCGGAAGGGACGCGGTTGCATCGGTGCTGCTTGTACACGATTCGCAAGCAGGCCCGCCGCTGCAGCCATGGCGCCGGCTTTCAGGAACAGGCGGCGTTGCTTCACGTTCCGCTCCTTGCCATGAAGAGAGTGAGGGCGCGCAGGTCGTCTGCGCTGCAGTCATTGCACTGGCCCATGGCCGGCATGGCGTTGAAGCCATCGCTCGCATGTCGCACCAACTGGTCAACGCCCTTGTCGAGACGCGGCTTCCAGTGCGGCGCGAAGCCGGCAAGTGGCGCCCCGCTGCCGCTTCGTGCATGGCACACCATGCACGAACGCTCGTAGCGCTCTGCCAACCGTACATCGCCCGGCCGTGCCGTATCAGCCCATTGCAGGTCGGCCGCAGCCGGCTCCTGTTTGGCCGCAGAGCAGGCACACAGGCCTGCCAGCATCGCCATGCCCAACAACGCTCGCATCGATTCCCCTTGTTCAAGTGGGACAACGTCAAATGAGAATAACGATGAACTTTGAAAAAAACAATGTTTTTATCCAGGTGCCGCAAATCCCTTGTCGAAAAGCTACAAATTAATCCCGGGACTGTTGATTTTCATTCCCGTCGTTGGTTCATTTCGCAATTGCGGGAGCAAGCATGGGATTTCAGAATACCTGGGGATATCCACCTGAGTTCCAAGCACGTGAATCTATGAAAATCAGCAGGATCGCCGCCCTCTGCAGCCTGGCTTTCGTAATGGCCGGCTTTTCATTCGCACCTGCGACGGGCGCCAGTTTGCCCCCTGGCTGGCCCGGTGCCGGACAACTGTTCGTCGGGACCAATTACCAGCCTTTCGACCGCAGCGGACGGGAACAGATCGAGCATGATATCCAGCGCATGAAGGAGGCCGGCTTCAGGGTAGTGCGCATGGGCGACCTGTCGTGGGATTCGTTCGAGCCGAGGGAGGGAAAATTTGACTTCACGCTCTTCGACTGGATCATGGACCGCATGCACGCCGCCGGACTCAAAGTCATCCTGGACATTCCCGGCCAGCCCGCGCCGATGTGGCTGCACCGGAAGTACCCGGGCGTCAATCTTGTTGACGAACGCGGTGCGCGCCTGGACCCGGCGGAACGCTACATGGACGATACCAGCGACCCGGACTACCGGCGTTTGCTGGTGCGCCTGGCAGATACGATGACCAAACGCTACGCCAGGCATCCGGCCCTGTTCGCGATCGGTTACAACAATGAAAGCGGCAATGGCATGGTGTCGTATTCCGAGGCCGACCGCCTGCGCTTCATTGCCTGGCTACGGCGAAAATACGCAAGCCTGGATGCGTTGAACAAGGCCTGGGCCACGCAGCGCTGGTCGCGCCGGCTGGGCGCATGGGACGACGTACGCCTACCCTATAAGGAAGACGTCGGGCCCTACGAGCGCTACCTCGACATGCGCCGTTTCTGGTCCGACCAGACCGTCGAAGTCCTCGATTCCCTGGAAGCCGTTCGCAGGAAGAACGTGCCGGACAAACCCGCAATCTCGAACTTGTGGGACAGCTCCGGACGCAAGGGCTTCGACATGCTGGCTACCTATCGCCGCTACGTGAGTTACGGAGCAATGGGCTTCTACCCGGGCGATCCTTTGAGTTCGGCATTCGAGGCGACCATGATGCGCGCCGCAATGGATACTCCAATCTGGTTCAACGAATTTACTGCCGGCGGCCCAGGCTATTACGGCACGCCCGGGCGCTCGCGCATGTGGGCGCACTTCGGCCTGCTTCTTGGCGCGCAAGCGGTGATGCCGTGGACATGGCATAGTCATCATGGCGGAGAAGAGCAGGCCTTGTTTGGCCTGGTCGACCATGACGACCGGGCTTCCTGGAAGCTTGGCGAGTTCGAAGACATCGCCAGGGAATTCCGCACCCTGGAGAAGCTGGGTTTCCCGCGCCTGCCGAAGCCTGATGTGGCCATCGCCTACGCCTTCGATAACATGGTTGCCACCAATTTGCCCAAGGCGGGCATGTCGAACTCGGTGCGGTCTTACATCAACCCCGGCTACATGAAGCAGGCGCACGGCGCGTACGAGCCGCTGTTCAAGGATAATGTCGATGTGGCGGTGATTCATATTGGCCACGAGGACCTGGGGCGTTACAAGCTGGTGATTGTGCCCGGCATGTACCTGCTCGACAGCGCATCGCTCGCCAACCTGCGCAAGTTTGTCGCCGACGGCGGCACGGCGATCATGACCGCGCAATCGGCCAAGGTGAACGATCATAGCCAGTGGCACGACACCCCCCTGCCCGGCGGCCTGACCGACGTATTCGGCCTGCGTACCAATGAGTTTTACAACGCCGGTGCGTTGCAGCTCACGGTCGGCAGCGAAACAGTCAAAGGCGAGTTTGGCGGATACGAGGTGCTGGAACCCTCTACCGCTGAAGTACTGGCGCGTTTCGAGAGTCTTGACGGCAAGCCGCCGGCCATCACTGTCAACCGGTTTGGCAAGGGCAGGGCGATCTATGTGGCGACTGCAGCGCAGGCGCCGGTGATGCGGTCGTTGTACCGCCAGCTCTATGCGAGCCTGGGGATCACGCCGGGGCCGAAGACGCCTGACGGCGTCTATGCGCGCACTGTTGACGGCAGGGTGCTGTACGTGAACACAAGCAGCGAAGCCAGGGATGTGGAGATTGATGGGGCGATGCGTGGCGTTCTCACAGGACGGACGTGGGAAGGCAAGCTGCATCTGGCGCCGCTGGGCGTCGACCTTCTGCAAAAGTAAGGCGGGCGCGTGGCCCGCCCGCCGGGAATCAGCGACGGCGCCGTGCCAGTCCAGAGGCGGCCAGGCCGGCCAGCAGCAGCGTCAGCGTGCCAGGAAGCGGCACAGCGGCTGCCGCTTCCACGTCGATGTTGTCGAGCTGGTTGAAGGCGCCGGAACCCAGGCGCAGTTCCGCGATGCCGTTCAGCGCCGTGCTCCACGTTCCCGCGTCCGCGATGGTCCCGAGCAGCTTTCCATCGGCCGAGACGGCACTCCAATCGGCGAAGTAATCAAAACTCTTCAAGTTGAACAACCCGCCGCCAACACGGGTCAGCGTAACGAAGGTATCCGGGCCGTTGTCCAGGCCATCGTGCCAGTTGAACGTCTGCGGCTCGAACGTGCCGGTGCCAATGTTGGCTGAACCGGGGATTGCGTTGGGCGCATGCAGCGTCAGCCGGAAGCCTGCTTCCACGTAGCTCAGGTCGGGGCCGGCATAGCTCATGCCGTCCGCCAGGGGAAAGCCGTCGCCATACATAATTTCGGTCAGGTTATCGAAGCTCAGGACAGTTGCGCTTGCGCTGCTTGCCGCCATGCCGATGACGGTGGCGGCGAGGATGGTATTGAATTTCATGGGGTCTCCGAAAAATGTGGTTGCCGACATCAGTAGCTGAACACGACGCCGCGGCCAGCGGCGCTGGCGAATACGCGCCCCGGCACGGCCTGGTCGGCAGCCAGGTTGCCAAGGCCGGCATACTGGTGCTTGTCGTCATTGATCCGCCGCCAGTTCGCGCCGCCGTCGTCGGAGCGGTGCACGCCCCATACGCCGTTGATCGTGCCTACGATGTAGATGGTGGAGGAGTAGCTCGCGCCAGCCGGCGCCTTGCCCAGTGCGATCGAAGTTGCGCCATAGACGTCCGGGTACATCCACGTCGGCTTGCTGCCCCAATCCGGCGCCGTGACATTCAGCCTGGTCCAGGTCGCGCCGGAATCCGTGGAGTGCAAGATGCTGAAGCCGTCGGCCACCCAAATATCGCCTTCCGCGTTGGGATTGACGGCGATCGAGGTATGGCTGAAATCGGCCACCAATGCACCGGCGCCGATGAACGCCGCACTCTCCGTGAAGGTATGGCCGCCATCGGTCGAATACCAGAAATGTGCGGTATCGGACCACTGGTTCCACCATGCCCCGCCCGAGTTGTAGGCGTAAACCTTGTCCGGATTCTTGCGGTCGGCAACGATGCGGTAGCCGCGGCCGATGCCCACGGCGCTGAGGGCCGGCAGGTTGGTGTAGGACCAGCTCGCGCCGTTATCGGTGGTGTAGGCTGGCCGCGAGTTGGCAGGAGCCCAGACCATGTGGCCCGGCTTCGTTACCGCGATATTGGATTCGCCGCCCTGGTTAGCCAAGGCGTCCGGATGGTTGGCGGCAAACGCGGTCCACGTTACCCCGGAGTCGGTGGAGTAGGCGCCGGCGACGTTGGGCGTATTCCAGACCGGGGTGCCGATCGCCGCGATGTATGAGGGCGTGGACCACGCCATGTCGGCGCTGTTGCCGTTGCCGAACCAGCCGCGCGGCCCGCGCGTCGGCGTCTTCAGGAGTTCGGTCTGCACATGCATGCCGATATCGCCCGAACTTCTCAGCAAGGTGTAGTTGGCGCCCTTGGGTGGCGTCATCAGGGCCAGCGTGGCGGTTTCCTCGAGGCCGTTGACGTCCAGGTTCCAGCCCGGGGCAGCAGCCGACGCATTGTTGGTGCCCCAGACGCCGCCGCCGAACACGTGCAGGATGCGCTCCGGGTTATGCGGATCGATTTCGACGTCGTCGATCCAGCCGGAGAAGTCGACGCCCGACGGGGTGTGCGGCGTCATGGAGGCGATTTCGCGCCAGGTCTGGCCGGCATCGTCCGACAGCTGGACGATCGGCTGGCCCTGCCAGTTGCCCCAGGAATTCGTGACGCCCAGCGCAATGCGAGTCGTCGGCCCGGTGCCATGGACGGACAGGCCGCCAAGGCCAAAGTTTACCCACTGCTCGGTATCGTATCCCTTCAGCAGGCTCCAGCTGGCGCCGTCGAACTTGTACAGCCGTGCCGGGCCGCCGGCGCCGGGCCCCATGTCGCGGGTGAACACCATGTAGATCATGCCGTCCTTGGCGCGAACCATATGCGGAATGTGGTAGCCAGCCACCGGCGTCGGCACGCCGGTCCAGCTCACGCCGCCGTCGGTCGACTTGTACAGGTTGTAGCCCAGTCCTGCCGCGGCGGCATAATCCGGCCCGACGGACACGTAAAGGCCCTGCGTGGCCGTGCCGGAGCCCGTGTTCGAGGTATCGAACAGCACGCCCTCGATGCCGGCGGCCGTGCGTCCGGGCAGGGCCGGGATCTGGTCGGCCGGATACTGGAACGAAGACAGCGACGTTACCTGCGCCCAGTTCTGGCCGAAGTCGCTGCTCTTCCACAAACCCGACGTGCGCGAGCCGTAGTACAGGGTGGACGGCTGGTTCGGATCGACCGCCAGCCGCTCGCCGATGGCGCGGCCAGGATCGTTGGAACCGACGCGGAAAGGCAGGTCGGCGTGGGTCCAGTTGTTGCCGCGGTCGGTGGATATGTAAAGGCGTCCATTGCTGCCGGACCAGTCATACATGCCGGTGACCAGGTACACGCGTTGGTCGTCGTTCGCGTCCAGCGCGATGCTTTCGGCGCCGTTGAAGAACTCTTCCCGGACACCGAAGCCATCGGTGATCGGAATCCACGCCGAGGTGCCCGCATCCCAGCGATAGCTGCCCCCCATATCGGTGCGCGCGTACAGGACGTCAGGGCTGGTGGGGTGAAAGACCAGGCCGGTCACATAGCCGCTGCCGCCGTACTTCACGTTCATCCAGCGCGTACCCGGCGCTGCAGCGGCGGTGGAGCTGGTAGTAGCGGTGGCTGCGAAAGCAGGCGCCTGGGCGGCGGGACTGCTGCCGCCGCCACAGCCTGCCGCCAGGCCTGCCACGAGGCAGGCGAGGGCGAGGGTTTGCATCTTCATCCTTAACTCCAAGAAAATTGTAGAACTGTGATTGTTGGAATGGCGGACCTGCCGGCCCGGCTTTACAGGCTACGTGGCAGCAGGACGCAGTTCTCGCAATCGCGGCGACAAAACTTGGAATGTGCAGGAAGTTGAAGAGATTGACGCAGTATTGGAAGGCGAGCGGAGCCGGCGCCCGCAAGCAGGCCATTACCGGCTGTTCGGGAAGGTTGACGGCTGGAAACGATGCAGGATGCCGGTCAGCAGAACATCTATCAGCGCATCCAGGTGCCGATTGAATTCGTCATGCTCGAACCAAGGCTCGTTCTCCCCGAATACCAGGCGCAACGACACCATGCCGTGCAGGCCTTCCCAGAAAATCTGGGCGGTCGCCTCCGCCTGGTCCGGCGGGATCTGGCCGGTGTTGACAAGATCGACAAAAAGCTGGCAGGCAAAGGCATAGGGATCTTGCGCCTGGTTGCCATGTTCGACGCGCGAGCTTTCCACTGGCGCATGCGGCCGGCGCTCCATGAAGACCAGCGCGTACTGGTCGGGATGGCGCATGCCGAAGGTCACGTAAGCCCGGCCTACGCGGCGGATGTTCTCGAGCAGGGGCAGCTTCGCATCCACGGCGTTGCGCATGGCCTTGACCAGGTCGAGCAGGTCGCTGTCCATCGCCTGGGTAATCAGCGTAGCTTTGTTCTGGAACAGGTTGTAGACCACGGTTGTCGAAAAGCCGGCCTTCTCCGCCACCTTGCGAAGCGTGATCTCGCGTGCACCGCCTGCCTTGATCAAGGCACGTACGGCCTTGATGATGTCTTTGCGGCGCTGCTCGGACTCACGCAGTTTTCGAAGCTCTACGCTGTTGGACTTGTTCATTCGGTTTTTCTCAGGTTCGCTCTACGCGACCGAGACTAGCATGCGGCCTTTTGTTGGGCAACCAGCCTATTGCAAGCGAATGGCAGTATCAAATACCCATGTTCGACGGATTTCGATGACGTCATATTGACGCGCGAGCGCAGGTGGAAATGCACCATAAGGCGCCTGGCTGGAGACGACTTTTCGGATTGCATCATCGATAGCGGCCACCCCGCTGGAAACGACAAAGGTCACCTTTTCCACGGAGCCGTCGGCCCGGATTGCGACGGTGACCATCGGTGACACGTGACGCTGCTTGACCACGTCGCGCAGCATGTCGAACGCCATGTTCAGCTCAAACTTCTTGCTCATTGCTTCCGCATACTGGACGAGATCGACATTCGGGTCGGCACGGCCGAAGAGCCAGCCGCGGCGAAGGCCGCTAACTGTGGGAAGCAGCGAACGTGAAGGGTTCTTCGCCGCTGCGTCGCGTTGGGCCGCCTCTTCGTTGAGTTGCCGGCCGATCGCACGCAGGCGTTCCTCGCGTTCCTCCTCCTGCTTGGCCTTCTCACGCTGCGCCAACTCGCGCTTTGCCTGTTCCTGTCGTGCCGCCTCCTGCCTGATTGCGTCCTGGCGTGCGGCTTCCAGTTGCTGCGCCTGGCGAGCCGCTTCGAGCTGCGCTTGCCTGGCTTGTTCTTGTCGCGCCGCTTCCAGGCGCGCGGTTTCGGCGCGTTGCAGCTCCTGTCGGGCCATTTCTTCCTGTTTTGCGCGCTCCCGCCGGACGTCCTCCTGGCGGGCAAGTTCCTGGCGTTCGGCGTCCTTCCGCTCTACCTCCGCTTTGGCTGCCTGCTCGGCGCGTGCGGCATCCAGGCGAAGCTGCTCTTGGCGGGCAGCTTCGAGCTGCGCCTGTTTGACCTGTTCCTGGCGCAGGGCTTCCTTGCGGACGGCCTCCACGCGCTCGGTTTCAGCACGTGCGAGTTCTTGTCGAGCGAGTTCCTGGCGCTCGGTCTCCAGGCGGGCGGCCTGGATGCGGGCGGCCTGTTCGACGCGGGCGCTTTCCTGGCGATGCTGTTCCTGGCGCGTTGCTTCGCGCTCGGCCTCGGCGATCAATTCGGATTGACGCAGCTTTTCTGCGGCTTGCCGCTCTTGCTCGAGCTTGGCCTGTTCATGCAAGCGTTCCCGCTCTTCCTGCTCGGGCTGTTTTTGCGGGACTTCGCTCGCTTTGGGCGTAGCGATTGGCGGTGCGGCTGGCGCGGTTGGCAGGGGAACGTCGGGGCGCTTCGATGCCAAGGTGAGCTCTGGTGCAGGCGCAGGAGTCGGAGTCGGGGCAAGTGTCGGTGTTGGAGGCACTGCGGGAGGTGACATGGGCATCGTTGTCACCGTGTTCGCCAGAGCGCTTTTTTCGGTTGGCGGCGCCGGCGCGGGAACTGTTGGCCGCGCGGGTTCCGCCGGCAGTTGCAGCGGCGCCGACATGGGCGCTGCAGGCTGCTGCGCGGGAAGCAGCAGGACCTGCAAATCGTTGGCCCCCAAGCGGCGTTCCTGCCACGGGAATTTGAGGGCCGGTAGCCCGAAGGTCTGTCCGCCCAGGGTAATGCTCAATAGCAGCGCGTGCACGAATGCGGAGATCACGAGCGCAGAGCTCAGTCGCCACGGTTCGCGCTGAAAGCTGTTGAAACGGCCGAGAGTGATTGCTGAGGACATCAGCAAAGACTATCACAAAGGCAGGTGATTCTTAATCAACTGGCAACTGATAGGGTGAAATACGCAACACTGAACTACGTCACGAAGACAATTTCCCTGGTGTAGGCACGATAAAAATCGGGCTCGTTGACTTTGCCTTTGAGCCAGAAATAGAAGTCCACATCTTCGCGATGTCGTGCATAGGGATGTAGGCCTATTGCAGATTTTTGCTCGTAAGCCAACTCGAAAACTGGTATGCCGCGATGAAGAACGCGGAAGTGCGAGACCGTCTCCTGATCCGCGATCTCCACTTTGGTTTCATCGGCATCAGGGTGGTACAGGGTGTCGTTGAGAATCAGAAGGGGCCCATCAGGAGTCGCCAGCAAGACAATCGACTCCGCGTGATGGCTGCTCTCTTCAATCTCGTACAGTCCGAACGTGACCTTCTCCTCGTCTACTTCCGAGGCCGGAACGAATTCCCGGGCACCGGTGGCCAGGTCGATCTTCATCAGTGTGACGGTGCCGTCAAACTGGGCGACTGCGATGGTTTTGCCTGTCATGAGGGGGGCGGTTAGTCGGTTTCTGAAAGAACCATGCCTTTCAGTGACTTCCAGCACGTTATCGGCCGCCCGAGACCACTGGCATCCACCAAGGTTCCGTTAGAAGGCCGAGCCCCAGCAAGAGCATGGCCCCGGCCAACATTCCCATCACCAGTACGTTGCGCGTGCTTTTCCGCTGGGCGGCCCTATTATGTTGAAGCAGAGCTTGCTGGAGAGTGAGTTGTTCTTCTCGAAGTCGAATATCCGCAGCAAACCAATCGCGCTCGGACTTGTTGTGCTCACACTGAGCATCCGACATCTGAGCAAGGGTCAGTTCAATCTTCTCGAGGAATTCGGCCATTTGTCTGGTTTCCGGATCTGTCATGGTTGCTTTCATAGTTCGCGGATTTCAGCGCCCTTTACCGTACCGCCCGTGGTTCCAGCGTCATGAATTCCACGCCTTGCTTTTTGGCCGAAGCCATATTGAACTGGGAAAGCGATGCCTGGCCCAAAAGCGGTACGCAGGTAGAGCAGACAATGGCGGTGACTTTGCGCAGCTCAAAAGGCCCGACGTTGAGCGAATCCAGCACAACCAGTCGCGCGTTGGAACGGCGGCCGTCGGCAAGGCCGATCACGACCTTGGGCTGCAGCACCTTATAACTCGCCCTGGAGGTGGCGAGCATGTCCTCGCTAAGCATGGTCTTGGCGGCCCCCGTATCCACAACGAACGCCGTCGGCCGTGCATCACCGATGCGTACCGGTGCGTAGAAATGGTCGCCGGTCTTCGATAGGCGCAGGTTCTTTTGTGCACCGGCCAGTGCCTGGCCCTGGCGTTCGATCGTCGTTTCGATGGCGATGCGCTGGCCGTCAAAGTAGTGCCCGTGGCCTTTCTCTTCCAGCGTGGCGTCGAACGAAGCCAGAAGCGCCAAGGCTTCGTATTCCCTCTTCTTCGCCACCAATTGCCTGGCCAGGTCGCCGCGCACATTCACCAGCTTGGGCATGATAGCCAGCGTCTTGTAGTTCCAGTCGATTGACTCGTCGATGCGGCCCACCTTCTCCAGGCTTCGCGCATAGGCTGCGAACAGGTCGTAAGTGCCCTGGCCCATCTCGATAGCTTTCTCTGCCTGGACGATGGCGAGTGCATGCTTTTCGTCCCAGCTGTAGATGACCGCCAGGCTCGCAATGGCATGCACGTCGGTAGGATTCATCTTGATGTACTGCACCCAGTTCTTTTCCGCGCAATCGAGCTGGCGCAGCTGCTGGCATTTGACCGCTCCATCGCGGTAGGCAGAAGGAGGGTAGGTCGTTGCTGCGAAGACGGGCGTGGCGATAAGCGGCAGTGCCGCCAGCAGGGGCCGGGAAAAGAAGTGCATGGATGTTGGACGAGGATTTATAAGTTCTTATTTGGCCGCACGAATGCGGCGGCAAATTATAACCAGTCTAGACACCAGCGTGGCTAATTTGGCAATTCCAATTGGCTTGGAGTGCGCCGCTGGTCGCCGTCAACACGCAGGGTTTACCGTGAAGCTTGGCCAAGCCACTCCTTTGTGGACGACAGCTTAGATCAATGTTTCATACCCTAAGTATCCGCTCGACAAGATGCGTCATGAAGTCCCTCTCGGTCGAGAGAAACATGCGGACGAAAATTGTGTCGCCCCTGATCTCATAAATGACTCTGGTGTCCTCAGTGATCCTTTGTCGGATCACCAGCTCCAAGGCAACGCATTCGTCAGGAGCAACACCTGCGAGGGGAAACTGCTTTATTTGTGCGAAAAGCTCTTTGAAAGATCGTTTGAATTCTTCGAACCTTGCCGCTGAATGAGTTTTTTTGAATCCGGCCTGGATCTCTCGAAAATCTGTCTTGGCGCTATCAAGGACAATGATCTTGGTCATCTGGGCTTGTCCATCTCGTCGAAGAACTCTTCTTCAGAGACAAATTTTCCCTCTTCGATTTCCTTGGTACCGAGAGCAAGCAACTTCATCAGCGCCATACGCTCCTGATACATCTTCCGCTGCTCAAGCGATTCCTGGTAGCTCTTGATACTGATGACGACCATCTTCGCTTCCCCGTTTTGAGTGATGATCATCGGACCGGCATCCTCTTCATCAAATTTTCTGACGATTTCGGTGGTATGTGATTTCAGGTAGGAGATTGGCTTGATTTGCTCGGTGATGTCCATGGCGAACTCTCGGCGGAATGGTGGACTGATTATAGGCTAAATTTAGTCTATAGACGTGAATTCGCGCCTGGGGCGCGCTCTACCAGTATTTTTCCGCGCGGCGCTGAAACCCATTAAAGTACCGGCTCGACGTCGCGCCACAGCCGAGGATCAGGATGAGCGAGTACCATTATTATGAATTTGCAGTACTAGACCGGCCACTCAGCAAGCTTGAGCAAGCCGAGCTGCGGTCCTTCTCTACTCGTGCCACTATTACCGCCTGCAGCTTCAGCAACACCTACCATTGGGGCGACCTGAAAGGCGACCCGTACGAATGGATGGAACGCTATTTCGATGCCCACGTGTATTCATCCGACATGGGGTACTGCCAATTCATTCTGCGCGTTCCCAAGCCGCTGATTTCACCGCACGAAGCTACCCAGGCAA
The DNA here is from genome assembly GCF_049913285.1 of Pseudoduganella sp. S-14. GTDB lineage: Bacteria > Pseudomonadota > Gammaproteobacteria > Burkholderiales > Burkholderiaceae_D > Rugamonas. Next base: position 20,934 of record NZ_CP183991.1, on the reverse strand, counting down.
CCGGGTTCGGGCGAGACCGAGGCACATATGGCGGCAGCGCGTTCTCAATTCATGAAAGCGGCCAATACTGGCTGCTGGATTGGTCCTACGCCGATGAAGACGGATACGACGAACGCTTTCAGTCGGACGAGGACGGCCCCGGCTGGATGGCGCGCCTCGCGCCGCTACGTGACGAAATGCTGCGCGGCGACCGGCGGCCGCTGTACCTTGGCTGGCTCGCAGCCCTGTGCAGCGAAGAGCTTGACGACGACGACCTGGAGCCACCGCTTCCGCCGGGCTTGCAAACCTTGACCGCCGCGCAGCAGGCGCTTGTCGAATTCCTGCAGCTTGATCCATATTTACTTGCTGTTGCCCAGTCTGCGAGTGAAGAAGATGCCGACTCCGACTTGTACGCAGCGATGCTGGAGGAATGGATGCACGACCTGTCCCCTGACCAGATGCGCAATACCGTTCGACTCATCATGACCGGCGCGGCGCACCAGGCCGAGCGCGTCATGCACGCGCAATACGCGTCATGGCGGCAGCAACGGAGGCCAGCCAGGCGGGGCGCTGGCGAGCGCCGGACCGTTGCGCAAATTAGCGCGGGGCGCCCCTTGGCCGAGCAGATTCGTATCGAGCGCGAGCGCGTTGAGCAGGAAGAAAAGCACGCGCACCAACAGGCCGAGCGAGCGCGCGAACTGGCTGACGTAGCGGACCGCGCCAAGCAAGTCTGGCAGGAGATAGACGTTTGCTTGCGCGCCGGCTCCGGCGCCGCCTATGAACGGGCGCAACGAGCCGTACTCGAACTGCACGAGGCACTCAAGGCTGGTGGAAAGGCGCCCGAATTCCAGCGCGGTTTGGTGAAATTATTGTCCACTCATGGACATCGGCGGGCCTGGATTGAGCGCTTGCAGCGTGTGGGATTGATGTAAGCCGAAGCTCGGCTAGCGTCCTTCAGAGCATGCCGAGCGCCAGGTTCCAGGGCCAGCCAGTTTGCCCGCGCCGGGTGGTGCGCTGCTGCACAATCGCTTTGGACAGCTTGTCGTCAATCTTGCTCGTCAACGCATCGAGCCGTTGAACGATCTTGGCCGCGTCGGCACTGTTTGCCGCCCATAGCAGTTCCTCCTTGCAGGCCAGTATTCCCGCCCGCTCCATCAACACTTGCGATTGGTTGTACAGCCACCGCAGGAAGCGCTCCGCGCCATTTGGCGCCAGCCATAAGTCGCCGCACGCGTTGACATATTCGATGGCAGTCGATGGATCTTCCAGGTTGCTGCCGTGGTGAATCAGGAGTGGCCAAGGCTCGCTTTCATTCAACAGCAACTCGGCAATGTAGTGATTAGCGGCGAAGCCGCGGCGGAATGCGGTCGCGGCAGCCACCCAGTTATCGTCGATAGCGTGGCACAGGCCCAGTTCATACCAATAGGGAGGATAGTCCGCCGCGTGCTCTTGCAGCGCCACGGCGGCTTCTTTACGCATGCCGGCACGCAGAAGTTCTGAGCCAACCACGAAACGCACGCCCTGGTTGTCGTTTGGGTTGCGAGCCAGCATCAGGACGGCTATCTCCGCCGCCTCCTTGTGCTTGCGGCGACGTGAGAGGCAGAGCAGTGCGATCTGCAGCATCCGCAAGTACGCACGGTTTTCCAGATGGCCCCATTCGACCCTGCCGGAAAACCCGTCCGGCATGATGTCGTGCGCAGCGTCCAACCCTCGCTGCGCCGCTTCGAGCGCTTTGACTGGCTTGCCGAGGTCGAAATAGTTCGACGCGAGGAAGACGTGCGCATCCAGCAGCCATGGAGTCTGCTGCAGCTGCTGTTCAAGCGCGGCCTGAAAACGTTTTTCGCTCAAACGGCCTTGTTGCCACAGGTCGGCAAGCTCGTCGACCTTTTCACCGGCATCTTTCGTGGCGTTGCTGGAATAGTCGAATGCACCGGAATGGTCTGGGAAAATCTGGAATTGAATGGACATGGCAAATACTGTCTGGGATTGCGGCTGAACTGGGGGAGATTGCGTTTCGGTCGCTATTGTAAGTGGATAAAGTCATTGCTCACGAAGACTCACACCATGCCGTGCAAGCACTGGGGCTCACTGCAAGCCAATAGTCAACCGTCGTCCGAGCGCCTTGGCAGTCTGCTCAACGAAGTCAAGCTTGGATGAATGGCGCAAGTCAAACAGGCGATCCACTTGTGGCTGGTGCACATTCAGCATTCGCGCCAAGTCCGCTTTGCGCAACTGCTGCCGCTGCATTTCATTCCATAGGAGTACCTTGGCAGTTTCCAGCGCGGGAAGAGCGACCGTATGTTGGCCCTTGGCCAGCGCAGAAGGCAGCGGTACCGGACGGCGCGCATCGAAGTAAATTTCCAACGCAGTAATCAAGGCGTTGACCGCTTCATGCAATGCTTCCTCGACAGTATCTCCCACTGAATTTGCTTCCGGAAAATCAGGAAACCCAACCAGGAAGGAGCTGTTACTGTCGCGGGTCAAAGTGACGGGGTAGTTCAACATGGATTCGGTCCCTCAAGTCGAGCCAATGCGTTCATTTCAGTCCGAGGTCATTCTTGATCTTCTTGACCAATCCAGTACCGATTTCCTTCGCTCCGTGGTCAGGAAATACGCTTGTTCGACCATTCAGATGTACTTTGTGATGGCTGCCACGGCCGGGTGAGAAGACGGCACCTTGCCGCTCCAGCCAACGTCGGAACTCGCTGTATTTCATGGCCCCTATCCTAATAATACAACACTTCTGTTGTATCTGTCGGCGTGATGTCAACTTGGTTGCCGTTCGATACTGCCCCTGGCAACTATTCACACTTTTGTTCAGGATCAAGCCCGCGAACTAGAAGAGCCGGAGCAGACGCGATTACCCCTCCAGAAAGACTTCTACCTCAAGGCCTTTTGCAGTAGATCAATGTCGGCGGCATTTACGGATGCCAACATAGACTCCCGCGTCAAACAGACGACGGGAGCCCGCTGGGGACAACGCCCTGCTCTGTTTCTTGCAGCAATACAAGGATCTGATTACCGATAACCGTCCATTGCAACTGCGTCTGACGTTGGGCGCAAATGCTGGAAGACGTGCCTGTGCAGCAACGCAAGGCAGCGAGTCAATCCGCCGCAACCCTGGGTACCACATCCTGCATGCCTCCTTTGACGACTTCATCGCTCAAGGAGTAACGGAATTCGAGGAGCCCTTATGGCAACGCAACTTGCAGTTGATCTCAAGTCCGGCGGTAAGAAGGCAAACGGGTTTGCAACACCAACAGAAGACCGTGCGCCACAAAAAATGATCGTTCCTCCCCGACGTGTGATACCGATCGTTTTCTTGCCAGGCATTATGGGTTCGAATCTTCGAGTTAGCGACCAACGTCAAAAGGAACTTGGAAATTCCAATAATTCAGTATGGCTTCCCGATAAGGTAGGTGAAGTCGGAAGTTTACTTTACACAGGGCCTGCGCGACGGCAGCGGTTGCTGGATCAGGAGGCCACAGAAGTCGATACATACGATCCAAATTCGAACCCTACTGGCGATCCTGATGAAACATCCGATGAGAGAAATAGCAAAGTTGATGACATCGATGTCGGGTTGCCATATTCGCCTGGTTCTCCACTACTCGTTGGCGAGCCTCGATTCGGCTGCAACAGCCTTTCAATCGAACAAAAGGCAAGGGGTCGTGGGTGGGGAGAAGTGTTCTTTAGCAGCTATCGGATTTTACTCGAACGCCTTGAAGATACACTGAATACACCAATTGAGAATGGACCTCTATCGAGAATGATAGGAGTTGATCCGGGTGCATGGCAAGCCCATCATGCGCCGGCATTGAAACCACTGACAAAAGACGAACTCATGAAAGCAATGCTTGGGAACTTCTTTCCAGTGCATGCGATGGGCTACAACTGGCTTCAATCGAATTATGAATCAGCGCTGTCGATACGCAAGCGCATAGAGAAGCTCATCGAAACTTATAAAGAATTCGGTTTCGAATGCGAAAAAGTCATCATCATCACTCATTCAATGGGAGGCCTTGTTGCACGTGCATTGGCTCATCCTGAAATGGCAAACATGAGTGACAAAATTCTAGGGGTGGTCCACGGGGTACTTCCCGCCATAGGTGCGCCAGCAGCCTACAAGAGAATGAGATGTGGATTTGAAGAGAAGAAGGCCGGCCTCGACCCGGTCCCAAAAATCATAGGCAATAGGGGAAGTGAGGTAACTGCCGTACTAGGTAATTCGGCTGGTGGTTTGCAACTGTTGCCCAGCAAGGCCTACGGAAACGGATGGTTGATAGTGCGTCACAACGGTATCCAGTACGATAGTTTTCCAAAGCACGGCGATCCATATGAAGAAATTTACAAATTGCGAGATCGTTGGTACGGGTTAATTCGTGAAGAATGGTTAAATCCCGCGAGGGCGCCTGACGCGACATTTGCGCGCTTTTGCGGCTTCGTCGATGATGCGCGCGACTTCCACGACAAGCTGGGACAGTATTACCATCCGCGAACCTACGTTCATTACGGAGCCGATAACTCGCAACCGTCCTGGGAAACGGTTGTCTGGGAGATTCACCGTGATTACACCGGCCGCCATTGGCACGACTTGAAAATCGTGAAGGATGACAAGAAGGGTGAGCTAGAGGCTGTAGAACAACTGGAAGGCGGTCGCAAACTCCATACAAAAATACGTCTTGGACCTTCATCTGGCGCAGGAGATCAAACAGTGCCGCTTCGCTCGGCAGAGCACCAGCTGTTGAGCGCGAACGTAAAAGGAGTCTTTCGTCAGACAGGCTACGAACATCAAGACAGCTACAAGAACGAGCGCGCTTTGGATAGCACCTTGTATTGCGTGGTACGGATCGCCGCAAGAATGTGGTGGTCCAAATGAGGCCAGGTAAGAGGGCTCTCCTCGCAGTACTTTTCACTGCGGCTGCACTTGGGCTTCATTTCATAGCAAACAAAGGACGTGCCATGAACCAGGATTCGAACAATCGACTTGTTACTCTCTTTAAGACTACGCGAATCGTTTGTATTGGCAGGTTCGTTGTGGAGATTCCAATGGAGTCTGAAGTGATATACGGCCCTGCCAGATTGCCATACATGATCGAACGATGGCCTGGGTACGGCGAGAAGTTGGACGAAATGATCAACAGTCGGCTCTCAGAAATTGAAGAAGATCGTGCTCGTGCGAGAGGCCCATTGCTGAAGAGTGACTCTATGTTTGGTAAAGTCATTAGCGGTTCCGTCGCAGACCAGCGGATAATTTTTGGCGCCGCAAAGTCAACAGGCTCGTTTTACGAAATTGAATCGATTCAAAGGGTCGGAGAAGACCTTCTCATTCAAAGGACTACGTCCTATGGAGATGAATATCGCGATGCGGTCGTGCAGCTCAAAAACATAGCGCCACTTTTGCGTGCCAGGTCATCAGACGCTGTGCCAACGGAACCGGGAATCTGCCTTGATGGAGCCTTCATCGTAGAACCCTCATCACCCATTTATGAGGCGGTAACGTTGGGTGTTCGCTTGCGCCAATTTCCTGACGTCCATTTCTCGATAGAGTTGATCACCAAAGATAAGAAAGTCGAAGGCGATTCGCTAGAAGCGCGTTCCGCAGCTGCGGAAGAAGATGCAAGACAGTCCGGTGCTGGAGCCTGGTACGACCGGGTTCGGGTAATTCGTCGAGGCGAACGAAAGATCGGCAATTGGATTGGATCGGAGTATCTGGCTAGAAAGCCAAGAATTAATCAAGTGATGGAGTCGCATGAATTCGCATTCTTTTCGCATGGAGAGCCCGGCAATCATATGGTCCCGTCAGTCGAGATCGAGCTTGATACGGGAGTAAAGGGCAATAAGGCGAGCGGTATGAGATCGAGCATATCTGACGAAGAGGCACTTTACCTCTGGGACAGGATAACGTCCTCCATAAGGCCATGGGCCATCGGTAAGCCGCGAAAATAGGCGCCGCCGCCGCCAGTGAGCCCCACGGTCTCCGCTTCCAGTGTATCTGCTCCGCATGGCTGGTAATCCTGCGCGATCTTCGTTGCGAGGCCGTGGATTGTGACGCATTCGATGGGAGGACTTGTTGGGCGCGCCTTGCTTCATCCAGAGATGGGCAACATTGAGAGCAAGATCCTTGGGGTGGTCCACATCCGGGCCCTACACTCGACGTTGTTCAGAATCGCCAAGATTGCTGCTCAAATGCGATGGGAGGGCACGTGAGCTCAATGGGTTTGTGGATCCAACTTCTTGCGGGTACCTCGAAAAACTACCTCAGCCATGGCATGATGTCAGCGCATCAAACTTGACGACACTGCCATGATGAAACCCAACCTGTTTGCCGCTCAGGAGCGCGAAGCCAAGCTGACGAAGCTGGGCGACGCGCTGCAAGTACTGGAGCGGCATGTCGACTTCGCGGCGCTGGCCGACGCAGTCGATGAAGCAGCGCCACGGCCCGGCCGCGAGCGCGGCGGACGACCACCGTTTCCTACCGAGGTGATGGTGCGGATTCTGTTGATCCAGCACCTGTTCAACCTCTCGGACGAGCAGATGGAATTCCAGTTGCTTGACCGGCTCAGTTTCCTGCGCTTCGCCGGCCTGCGCGACTCCAGCCAGATCCCCGATCGCACCACGATCTGGACTTTCAAAGAGCGCCTGATCAAGGCCGGCGCCAGCGAAAGCGTGTTCGACGCCGTCAACCGGCAACTGGCCCGGCATGGCTACATCGCCCGAGGCGGCCAGATGATTGACGCCTCCATCGTCCAGGCGCCGAAACAATCGCTGAACAAGGAAGAAAAATCCCTCGTCGTGGACCAGAACGCCATGCCAGCCGACTGGTCGCCGCCGAAGCGACGTCAGAAAGACCTGGATGCGCGCTGGACCAAAAAGCACGGCAAATCCTATTTCGGCTACAAGCTGTCGGCGAACGTGGACAAGCGTTGCAAGCTGATCCGAAAAATCAAGATCAGCACCGCCAGCGAGCACGACACGCTGCATTTTGAAGACGTGCTCGATCCGGCCAATACCAGCCGGGATATCTATGCCGACAAAGGCTACGTCAATCACAAGCGCGAAGAGCGGCTTACCGGTGAGGGCTACCGCATGCACATCCAGCGCAAAGGCAACAAGGACAAACCGCTGTCCGAGGCTCAGCAGCGCCGCAACCGGCGCATCGCCAGCCCGCGCGCCCGCGTCGAGCATGTCTTTGCCGGCATGGCGCAGCTGGGCGGCAAGATGCTGCGCTCGATCGGTCTGGCACGCGCCACGCTGCAACTGAACTGGAAGGCCGCCGCGTACAACCTGCGTCGCCTTTGTTACCTGAAGGAGGCGAAGATTTCGGCGTTTTGACGCCCGAGGTCCGTCTGAACCGTCCCAAAAGGCGGATTCGGACAGAAAAATGGCCATGAAAATGGCGGCGATCGTGGCGCGGCCGCTTTGTAGGCAGCTATTTTTTCGGTGTCACCGCTCAAACTGCCAGTAAATCGAGGTTCCCTTGCGTGCGCTACCGCAATGGGGACTAGCATTGGCTGCGGAAAGATAACGGAGCAAAGAATGAACAATGATTCGAATCGGCTCATTTCAACAACGGAAGACGTCAGGTCCATATGCATTGGACGTTACATTGTCGATGTTCCGAAGAATGCGGAGATAGTCATCGGGCCAGCTCGTTTGCCTGTTGAGATTTGGAGGAAGTCGGGTGAAGGCAACGATTTCGATGCTTCGATCATGAGCGCAGTGGCCGAGAGCGAGTCAAGAAGATGGCTTGCTTACGGCCCGTTAAAGGAAAAAGGTTCCCTGGTTGGGATGATAAGAGATGGCTTCTCTCCAAACCAGAAGATAGTCTTTGGTGTGGGCCGGGGCGACGGTGCTTTTTACAATGTGCAGTCGTTGATAAAGCTAGGCTCGGATCTATACGTGCAGGAGTACGAAGCCTTTGGCGAAGGAGGCGAGTACCTGGAGGACGTCGACGATGCCAGACAAGTTGCCAAGCGCCTCCGCCCGCGTGCGGAAGAAGAAATACCCAGCGATCCTGGCGTGTGTATTGATGGCGCTTTTATAGCTGATCCGCCTCACAAATACATGGTGGAAGCGGTCTCAATCGGGATACGCCTGAAAGAGTTCGCAGATGTCCATATCTCTATTGAGATGACAAAAAAGGACATATACATCGATTCGGATACACTCGAACCGCGATTGAGGGCTGCAGAAAGGGATGCGGTCGCAAATGGGAATGGGGAGTGGCATAGCCGCATCAAGTTTTTGAGCAGAGGGCCGAGGAAGGTGGGTAACTGGGATGGCTTCGAAGTCGGAGCCCGGATGCCCGCACAAAAGACAGGTGACGAACATCACGAATTCGAATACGTGAGCCAGGGGGAACCAAAGAACCCTCTGCTGCCAGTGTTGGATATTCAGATGCAGACCGGAGTTAAAGACAACGTGATTGGCGGAGTTAGAGCCAGCATCTCTGATCGCGAGGCCCTTTACCTATGGGAGAAGGTATTGAGCTCCATCAGGCCCAGGCCTACGAGCTAATTCATCAATTAGCGAAGTGGTTGTCCAGAGCCCGTCATTCTGTTCGGTCAGATGAAGGCATTCAACTGATCATCCTCGGCCGGCCGCGGCAATAGTCGTGGAATCTTGTAATAGAGTTCGCGAATGAACTCCGACCGTGCGTGTGAATAGTGGCAGCGACGGTGGCAGTTTGGGCACAATGCTACGGAATTTTCCACTGTATCTTCGCCTCCCGCAGCCAGTGGCACCACGTGATGCACTTCCAGGTATGGAACCCCAGGCTGAACTTCGAAAGGCGCGACTGAGTGACAGCCTTCGCAATATGGTCCGGCATGCTTTAGTACCCAGGCCTTAACTGCTGGACTACGCTCAAACACAGTAACTTGAGATATAGACTGCTTGGGCGTCGAATTCCCCGGCGGCGCATCCACCAGCGGCTGCGAAAGCATGACGGCAACGCGTTCATCCAACGTTCCCGGATCGGATGTTGCAGCCCACGGCATGTTCCCGCTATGTCTCTCAATTGCGGCAATCAATACTGGCTTCACGCGACTGCCAACCTGCCCTTTGGGCAAATAGCCGGGAATGAACGGGAGCCTTAGCTCCATCATGACTGCCGAAATATTTTGCATGCGCATCTCGACGGAGCCAGGCGAGCGGGAGGACAGTTCGTTTTCGCGAAGCGCCTTGTTGAAGTGCGCCTTCACATACTTAGTCCCGTCAAGTTCTTGTTGGAGCATTTCCAGATAGGCGATCACGGCAGCTTGAAGCTCGAACGAAGACCAATCGTCAGTCTTTACCTCGTTCGGACCTGTCGCCATAAAGTTGGTTGCATACCTATTGATTAGATGCAACCAAGTTTAGCACGGCAATTACCGCCAGTTGGTTAGTTGAGCCTGCTATTCATAAACGGCGAAGACGGTGGTGCCGCAAGTAGAAATTACAGCCGACGTCGCATAACGGTGGCAATCATGAACTTGCGAACATCGCGAAGTTCAATGAATTTTAGATTTGCGTCACTGACCTGACCACTTGTTTTAGAGGCATGAGTTGAACGTTTCAAATTTGAGTAGATGCGTCGAATAATCAAAATTTTGTAACGGATTCAAAGACTTACTGAATTCGTAAAGCGAGCTGACGGAACACCTCTTCGAGCTTTAAGCTCCTTGCACTACAGAGGAGTATTCATGTCGAACGAACGAACTCAATGGCTCATGAAAGTGCTGCAACCAGAGAAGACGCAGGCCTCATTGCCGGGTATTGCAGCGCTCACCGAAGACAATCTCGCCATCCTCATCGGCATTGATCCGGAGCTTTACCGATCAGAGCTCAAAACGATGCGCCAAAACGCGAAGGACGCTGCCGCCGCGCTGCTTGACGAGCCAGACATAGGAAAGCTCGTCGACCAGCTCCCACTGCACAATCACGCGCAAATCGTCGTCTTCGGCGACAGCCTGACCGCCGATCCCCAGTCCTGGGCGGTGATCCTGGCGGAAATGCTCGCTGCGTGCCGGCCCAATGACGCCTTGACAGTGATGATCAGCGCGGTCCCGGGCGAAACGACAGCGCATGGGCTGGTGCGGCTTGGCGAATCACTCGCGCGTCAGCCCGATTGGCTGATTTTCTTCATGGGCACCAACGACGCCCGAACGCAGGGGCCGAATCCGACCAAAACGATCATCAGCCACGAAGAAACCGCCCGCAACCTCGCCGAGATGCGCAGCCGCGCCGTAGGCGAATGCAAGGCGCAGCGTCTGTGGCTTACGCCGCCTGCGGTCAACGAAGAACAAGTGGCTGCGCACTGGGGCCTGACGCGCTTCGGCGTCCGCTTCCGCAATGCGGACGTGGCGCAGGTTGCGAATCATGTGCGCGGCCTTGGCGATCCAGTGATCGACCTCTTCTCAGCCCTGGGCGCTCCGCCTGCGCCGGAACTATTGACGGACGATGGCCTCCACCTTTCACTTGAGGGACAAAAGCGCATCGCCCGCGAAGTGATTCGCGGCTGGAGCGCGCTCTGAACATGAAGCACCTCATAACAGGCGCAACAGGAAACATCGGCTCGCTGGTCACCCACCGCCTGATTGAACGCGGCATCCGGCCTTGCATCTTTGTTCGCGATGAAGCGAAGGCACGCGAGCTGTTTGGCGGCGCAGTCGACATACGCGTTGGCGACCTGGGCGCAAGCCAGCGATCTTTAGCCGCCGCCTTTGCGGGGATGGACACACTCTTTCTTCTCAACAGCGGCCCCGATCTTGCCGCCCGCGACCGCGTGGCAGCACGTGCCGCCAGAACAGCCGGCGTGAGTCACCTGGTCAAACTCTCGACACTTGACGTCTTGTCGGGCGTTGGCACGGGGCCTTGGCATGCCCAGGGTGAAACGGCGGTGCAAGAGAGCGGACTCGATTACACCTTTATCAGGTCCGCCGGTTTCATGTCCAACGCGCTGTATTGGGCGGAAGCGATCAAGACCGAGCGCGTACTGCGGTCCTCGACCGGTGATGGCAAAATCGCCTTCATCCACCCGGCCGACATCGCTGATGTCGCCGTCCACGCCCTGACCACGCGCGATCTTCGCCGCGAGGCCGTGGTGATCACCGGGCCGAAAGCATTGAGCTATGCCGAAATGGCGGACGTGGTCGGCTCTGCAAGTGGAAAGCGCATTCGATACGTTCCCATCAGTGACCGCGAGGCGCGCTTCGGTAGAGATGCCTATGCGGAAGCGGTGACCGACATATGGCGCGCGATCAGGGAAGGGCGCTTGACTACGACGACGGACGCGGTTCAACGCATCATTGGACGCGCGCCGTACTCTTTCGAACAGTGGGTGACCGAGAACCTCGACGAGTTCATTGAGCGCGGCAGGACTCGAGGTACGAGAGCGCAGTCTTGACGGTCTCCGCTTTCGTCTGTTCCAGCGGGATATGAGGGGGCCACTCGGCCAAACCATGCACCAGTGACTCAATGAGGCCAGACAGCACAAAGAGCATCCGCTTCGTTTCATCGTCGGTGGGGGCGACGACTTGTTCAAAAATTTCGCACAGCGCGGAGCGAAACTCCACCGGGCCTTCCGGCACCAGGGCCGTGATGAGTTGATGTAGTTGCGGGTCGGCGGCGTGGACATTGACGAGCCCCTCTACAAGAGCGCGAGTGAAGTCTTCAAGCGACCCGGATGCGTTTTCCGCTAACGCGTGCTTGATGGCCTCGCGCACGTCATTCACATGGCGTTCGTGAAGCGCCCTATAGATTGCCTGTTTGTCTGGAAAATATTGATAAAGCGAGCCGATGCTAAAACCCGCAACTTCGCTGATGCGATTGGTCGTGACGCCATCCGGACCGTGTCGTTTGAGCACAACTGTGACGGCGTCGAGCATTGTATTCACGGTTTGCTTCGAGCGTTGCTGACTGGGCTCACGTCGTACTTTATCGGCGCTTTTCATTGTGCTGTAGCGATTTCTTGCCTTTGTAAGATTAAAACAGCTTTGCGCAATTTTCGCCTCGACAATAATATCTCGTTCAGGAGAAGATTTGAATGTGAAATAGGAATTGATTCATAATCGCCTAATTGACCGGGTCTCTAAACGAAACTAGGATTGAAAATCCTTGTGTCGGTGGTTCGAGTCCGCCCCGGGCCACCAAGAATAACAAGTGATAAAACCGACCCCTGCAGGTCGGTTTTATCGTTTCCGCCGCATCAACCGCGTGTATAAGCCAGTTCCGTCAAGTCATATCAAGACGGCGCATAGCGATTCACGACAATCCCACAAGCGTAGCGCTTTGAGTCAAGCAGGCTAAGCGTCTGGCCAGCAGGCATATTGCCAAAAATTGATTTGCCAGCACCGATGACTGTCGGGTTAATGAAGAACTGAAATTCGTCGACTAGGCCGGCGCACGCCAAGGCGCCGGCGAAGCCGGCCCCGCCAAAGGCGATCATATCCTGGCCGGACTGACGCTTCAGCGCATTCACTTCCCGCACCAAGCCCCCGGCAGCGATAGCGATACGCTCCCCTGGGGGCGGCTCGCGAAGCTTATCCGTGATGACGACTTTGTTCATCTCCGCTACCTTTCGCGCGAACGCGTAATGGCGAGATTGGGGAAACCTGGCCGCTGCGCTTGCCCAATGGGCGAGATAGCCTTGCTCCAGCATCTTTCGGCTGAGCAGAATCGTGTCAACGGACACAAAGGCTTGGTTGAAGTCATTCTTGAGCTCGTCATCCCATACCCAGGAATCGCCCCAGTCCCAGAGCTGCCATTGCCGCTTCGTATCGGATGCGGCAACCAAACCATCAACGGACATCTGCATTTGAAGTATCAATTTTTTCATGAATGACTCCTACGCTGACACATGGTCTATGACGCTCAGGCGGTCATCGTGGGCTTTCCTCCCTCCCAAGCAAGGCAGTTCATGCCAGGTGACCGCAGCGCCAGATCAGGCAGCCAATTCGCTCCAGATTGGTCGGACCTCAATAGTGGCGACGCTTGCCATTGGGTGCGTGCTCGCGACGTCGAGCGCAGCAGAAACGTCAGGGCACTCGATCAGCTCATAGGCGCACATTTGCTCCTCGGATTGCGTGGAAGGCCCCTTGCTGAACGCGACCTTGCCAGCGCGCACGCGGACCGTCGTCGCATCGCTCGGCGGTCGCAAGGGCTTGCCGTGGATCCGGACCCCGCTTGCTTCCATTTCCTCGTTCCAGGTGTGGATGGCGGCAATCAATGCCTGGCTTGGCACAAACGATTCATCGTGGCTAATAATCAATAGGAATTGCATATCATCCTCGTCGTTTAGTCTTGCCGTTGAACAAACAAGATCTCGAGGTAGCGCCGCAAATGCTCAAGGCTGTCGCGCGCGATCTCAGGACTATGGCGTGCCTTGGAGAAAATGAACGCTCCCTGTAGCACAGCCTGCATGAAATATCCCAGGCTCTCCACTGACCAAGTCGCTTGCGGAGCGTACCGCGCCTTGGCCAATGCAAGCTCGCGCGTAAGTACCGCCACGTGGCTGGCCAGGCCGTTGTCGCAAGCGGCGAGAATTTCAGGATGGGTCGTATAGACCTCTTGCACCAAGGTACCCAGCAAACAGGTATACCCGGCCGTATCCCCCTGCAGCAGCGATTGCCTGAAATCGATATAGCCGAGAAGGCGATCCAGCGGGTCCGCCGCCTGATGGTAGGGCGCGGCGGCGAACAACCCTTCGGTTTTTTCGCCCCAATAGGCGACCGCTGCCAGCGCCAGGTCATCCTTGCCCTTGAAGTGGTGGAAAAAGCTGCCTTTCGTAATTCCCGCTTGGCGGCAGATATCATCAACCGTCGTAGCGGCATAGCCCTTGCTGCGTATCAACAGAAGCGCCGCGTCCAGTAGCTTGATCTTCGATTCGTGAGGCTGTTGGCGGGACATGGGGAGCAATCCCTTATATTGAGTTGGCCTTAATTCACCATACCAACCAGTCGGTATGCTGTCAAGGAATACACTCCATCCGCACATAAGAAAAGTCCAGAGACTTCGTTGACCGGCATCGCTCGACATCGAACAGCTCGCCCATCCCTTCGGTGTGTCCGGCATCCGGCTTAAGTCCTCCGCGTGGCAATGCAGGATCGCCTCAAATTTTGATGTCTAGGTCCGGAAACGAAGAGGCCCATGTATCGTTGCTTGGGCGACGGCAATCGCGTCTCCGATGTGCATCTTCAGCAGGCTGCGGACGGTTGGGTCCATGGTGGTTCCCACAGCTGCTCTGGATTCATCTCGCCCAGACCTTTGTAGCGCTGCTTGGAAACGGTGCGTTCCGCTTCGTCGCGCAGCCACTGCATGGTGTGGTGGAAGTCGACCACGGAGCTTTCCTTGGTGCGCTCGCTTTCGCCGATCAGGCCGGTGAAGGTGGCTGCCGCGTCGGCAAATATCTTGTTCAGACTCTTGATATTGCTATTATTGCAATAGCAATATTTCTACACATATACATCAGATTAGGATAGTCGAATGAAGTCACGTATTGTTTTGCCCTTGGTTGTGATGGGAACTTTGGGCGCAATCGCTCTAGCGGGCTGCAAGCCGAAGGCAAAAGCAGAGGCAGAACCGCCGGCAGCGGTAGCGCCGGCGAGTGCTACCGCTGCAAGCGCGGCGGCGGCCCCTGTCGTCGCACCCGCCGAAGTGAAGCCTTTTGATGTTACATCCGTGCCGATGTCGACAGCAGCCCTTCCTCCCTTTCCCTTCTTCGAATTGCCAGCAGGGGCCGAAGGCTATCATCAAGACGCCAAGGACTTCGATCGCGCATGGGTCATCGCAGGCGAAGAGCTGCGCGCCGTTGAGGGGCGCACCTCGGAGCGTTGGTTCCCGGTGAGCGCAGCGAACATGTCTATGCTGTCAGCGTTCCGTAATTACGAGGCGACCATTAAATCCCTGGGCGGCGTGCGCGTCGATAAGGTGCATCCACTTGATCCTGCATTTATTGCCCGCAATGGCGGTGACAAAGAGGCCCTGCTCAAGAAGCTAGCAATCCCCAACGGTCACGTTACAGCGCCAGACGAAACGCCGTCGTTCTCGCAGTACCTCGTGCGCACGCCAAAGGGAAACATCTGGATCGCTCTGTTCTTCTTCGATGACGATTTGAATATGTCGATCGAAGTGGTGCAGGAGCAGGCGATGGAGCAAAAGGTCGCTTTGCTGAAGGCTGATGAAATGGCCGCTGCGCTGGCGAAGGACGGCCATATTGCGCTTTATCTGAACTTCGACAACGACAGCGACATCTTGCGCGCTGATAGCAAACCGGCAATCGACGAAATCGTCAAAATGCTCTCTGCAGACGGAAGTCTAAAGGTGCGGGTGGAAGGCCACACCGATAATATCGGCACGTCCGCCCGCAATATTGCCTTGTCGCGTGCGCGCGCTGAGTCGGTCGTGAAGGCGATCAGCACCCTGCAGATTTCCAAGGATCGCCTGAAGCCTGAAGGCTTCGGCTCGGGCCGACCGCTGGCCGACAATACGAGCGAGGAAGGCCGCGCGAAAAATCGTCGCGTAGAACTCGTCAAGATCTGAGCGTTGATGCTTCATACGCGCAGCGCGTTGTTAAACCGACGCGTCTAACGCTCTACCAAAAAAAAATGCCAACAGCAGTTGGCATTTTTTCTTGTCTTTTCTAAGACGCGGATTTTGCTTGCGTTAAACGTCGATATTGCCTGCGCGCAGCGCGTTGGTTTCAATGAAGTTCCGTCGCGGTTCCACATCATCCCCCATCAGCGTGGTGAAGATCTGGTCGGCGGCAATCGCATCTTCGATCTGCACCTTCAGCAGGCGGCGGACGGTTGGGTCCATGGTGGTTTCCCACAGCTGCTCTGGATTCATCTCGCCCAGACCTTTGTAGCGCTGCTTGGAAACGGTGCGTTCCGCTTCGTCGCGCAGCCACTGCATGGCGTGGTGGAAGTCGACCACGGCGCTTTCCTTGGTGCGCTCGCCTTCGCCGCGGCGGATTACGGCGCCTTCGCCAATCAGGCCGGTGAAGGTGGCGGCGGCGTCCGC
The DNA here is from genome assembly GCF_049913285.1 of Pseudoduganella sp. S-14. Classification (GTDB taxonomy): domain Bacteria; phylum Pseudomonadota; class Gammaproteobacteria; order Burkholderiales; family Burkholderiaceae_D; genus Rugamonas. The sequence continues at coordinate 4,953 of NZ_CP183991.1, read as the reverse complement.
AAGTACGCGGTAGTCGGCGCCTTGCACGAAGTCGGCGTCGATCGAGGAGACCTTCACGTTACCGTGGTGCAGGCGCTCGATGCGCAGGGTGTGCTTGTCGGTCATCTCATCGGTGGTCACCACGACTTTCACGGCGCCGTCGTTGATGTTGGCCATCAGCGCTTCGGCGGACTTCTGTGCAGATTCGATGTTGTCCAGGTCCAGCGTTACGCCGGTCATGATGGCGGTCAGCGCGGCGCGGTCGATCACGCGGGTCAGGCGAGTCATGATGGCGTTGGCCATGTTGTAGGTGCGTGCCAGTTCGCCCAGCGCTTCGCCCTGGATCAGGTCCGCGCCTTCGCGCGGGGTCAGGGCGGCGGTGTTCAGCGCCACGTTCATCATGTAGCCGGCTTCTTCCAGGTCGTCCTTCAGGTAGCGCTCATCGCGGCCGGCCTTCACTTTGTACAGCGGCGGCTGGGCGATGTAGATGTGGCCACGTTCCACCAGCTGCGGCATCTGGCGGTAGAACAGCGTCAGCAGCAGGGTGCGGATGTGGGCGCCGTCGACGTCCGCGTCGGTCATGATGATGATGCGGTGGTAGCGCAGCTTTTCGATATTGAATTCGTCGGCGCCGATGCTGGTGCCCAGGGTGGCGATCAGCGTGGTGATCTGCTCGGACGACAGCATCTTCTCGAAGCGTGCCTTCTCCACGTTCAGCACCTTGCCTCGCAGCGGCAAAATGGCCTGGAACTTACGGTCGCGGCCCTGCTTGGCGGAGCCGCCTGCGGAGTCACCCTCGACGATGTACAGTTCGGACAGGGCTGGGTCTTTTTCCTGGCAGTCGGCCAGCTTGGCGCTCAGCCCCAGGCCGTCCATGATGCCTTTGCGGCGGGTCAGGTCGCGGGCTTTGCGCGCTGCTTCACGGGCGCGCGCAGCTTCCACGATCTTGCCGCAGATGATCTTGGCGTCGTTCGGCTTTTCCATCAGGAAGTCGGTCAGCGTCTTGGCGACGATTTCTTCCACTGGGCCGCGCACTTCGGAGGAGACCAGCTTGTCCTTGGTCTGGCTGGAGAACTTTGGCTCCGGTACTTTCACGGACAGCACGCAGGTCAGGCCTTCGCGCATGTCGTCGCCGCTGATTTCGACCTTGGCCTTCTTGGCGAAGTCGTTTTCGTCGATGTACTTGTTGATCACGCGGGTCATTGCCGCGCGCAGGCCGGTCAGGTGGGTGCCGCCGTCGCGCTGCGGAATGTTGTTGGTGAAGCAGAGTACCTGTTCGTTGAAGGCGTCGTTCCATTGCATGGAGACGTCGACCGAAATCGTGGTGTTCTGGTCGGACTGGCGTTCGCCGGTGGCCTGGAACACGGTCGGGTGCAGCACGGTCTTGGCTTTGTTGATGTATTCAACGAAGCCGCGGGTGCCGCCTTCGAACGCAAACACTTCTTCCTTGCCGTTGCGCTGGTCGGTCAGCTTGATGTTGACGCCGTTGTTCAGGAAGGACAGTTCGCGGATACGCTTGGCCAGGATCTCGTAGTGGAATTCCACGTGGGTGAAGATCTCTTCGTCGGCCCAGAAGTGCACGTCGGTGCCGCGCTTGTCGGTTTCGCCGATCACTTTGATCGGGGACACGGCTACGCCATCGCGCATTTCGATTTCGCGGTTCTGGGCGACGCCTTTGACGAATTCCATCTGGTGCACTTTGCCGTCGCGGCGGATGGTCACGCGCAGCAACTTGGACAGTGCGTTCACGCAGCTGACGCCCACGCCGTGCAGGCCGCCGGAGACTTTGTACGAGTTCTGGTCGAACTTGCCGCCGGCGTGCAGCTCGGTCAGCACGATTTCGGCGGCGGAGCGCTTTGGCTCGTGCTTGTCGTCCATCTTCAGGCCGACGGGAATGCCGCGGCCGTTGTCGGTGATGGAGATCGAGTTGTCGCTGTGGATGGTGACGTGGATCTCGGTGCAGTGGCCGGCCAGGGATTCGTCAATCGAGTTGTCCAGCACCTCGAATACCAGGTGGTGCAGGCCGGTGCCGTCGGACGTGTCGCCGATGTACATGCCGGGACGCTTGCGGACTGCTTCCAGGCCTTCAAGGATCTGGATCGAGGCGGCGCCGTATTCTTCTGCTTTGGCCTTGGGTTGTTCGTTGTGGCTTTCGGACATGGACTGCTTTCTCTTTTAACGAATTACTTTTCTGCTCTTTTTAAACCGGTAAATCTGGGTCAGACCCAAGGGTCTGACCCGACTCGCGGCGGCAAACAATACGGGTCTGACCCTTGGGTCGGACCCTGGTTTACCGGTTTTAAATGCGCATTGGCATTACAACGTATTTGAAGTCTGCGTTCTCAGGAATCGAGATCAGGGCCGACGAGTTGCTATCGCCCAGCGCCACGTTCACCTGGTCGCACTTCAGGTTATTCAGCACGTCCAGCAGGTAGGTCACGTTGAAGCCGATGTCCACGCTGTCGCCGCCGTAGTCGATTTCCAGTTCTTCGACCGCTTCTTCCTGGTCCGCGTTGGTGGACGAGATCTTCAGCGAGCCCGGGGTGATGATGCAGCGCACGCCCTTGAACTTATCGCTGGTCATGATCGCGGCGCGCTGCAGGGAGCGCAGCAGCTCTTCGCGGCCAATGGTGAAGTTGTTGGTATAGCCCTTCGGAATCACGCGGGTGTAGTCAGGGAACTTGCCTTCCACCAGCTTGGAGATCAGCTCGATGTCGGCAAAGGTCAGCTTGACCTGGCTTGCGGCGATGTCCAGCGAGACAGCTTCGTCGCTTTCTTCCAGCAGGCGCTGCATCTCGATGATGGTCTTGCGCGGGATGATCACTTCTTCGCGGGCGAAGTTCTGGTCGGTCTCTACCTGGCAGAAGGCCAAGCGGTGGCCGTCGGTCGCCACGGCGATGACCTTGTTGCCGTCCAATACCAGCAGCAGGCCGTTCAGGTAGTAGCGAATGTCCTGCTGCGCCATTGAGAAGTGCACCATGTTGAACAGGTGCTTCAGGGTCTTTTGCGGCAGCTGGAAGCTTGCGTTGAAGCTTTCGGCTTGTTGAACGGTTGGGAATTCTTCGGCGGCCAGGGTCTGCAGGGCGAAGCGCGATTTGCCGCTTTGGACGGTCAGGCGCTTGTTCAGCAGGGTCATGGTCACGTCGCCGGCTTCCGGCAGGGCGCGCAGGATGTCCAGCAGCTTACGCGCGGCGACCGTGGTGCCGGTGACGTCGGCACCCGAGCCGATGTCTGCGTGAGTCGTGATCTGGACTTCGGTGTCGGTGGAAAGGAACGAGACGCTTTCGCCTTCCTTGCGGATGAGGATATTGGCCAGAATCGGCATAGTGTGCCGACGCTCGACAATACCGCTCACAATCTGCAGTGGCCGGAGAAGCGTGTCTCGGGTGGTTTTGACCAGTTGCATAAATATCCTCAGTTAATGGGTTGGTACGTTGGTTCTTTTGTTAACTCGACAGTATAGCAGTCTGAAACCGGTAGTTCTGGGTCTGACCCAAGGGTCAGACCCGATCGGCGGCTGCCGGTGATTTGCAGTGAGGGACGGGAGCTGGACCTAGGGCCAGTTCCCGCCGCTTTACCGGTTTAGCCTTTCAGCGTCTGCTCCAGCACGTGCAACTCGTGATTGCATTCCGGGTTCTTGGTACGGTCCGCCGCAATCTTGCGCACGGCGTGCAGCACGGTAGTGTGGTCGCGTCCTCCAAACAGTTCGCCGATTTCCGGCAGCGATTTCTGGGTCAGCTCCTTGGCCAGGTACATGGCGATCTGGCGCGGTCGGGCGATGTTGGCTGGGCGGCGCTTGGAATACATGTCCGCCACCTTGATGTTGAAGAAGTCCGCCACCGTTTTCTGGATGTTTTCCACAGAAATCTGGCGGTTCTGCACAGACAGCAGGTCCTTCAGCGCCTCTTTCACGATGTCGATCGAAATGTCCTTACCGTGGAAGCGCGAGTAAGCCAGGATCTTGCGCAGCGCGCCTTCCAGCTCACGCACGTTGGAGCGCAGGTGCTTGGCCACGAAGAAGGCCACGTCGTCGTTCAGGGTCACGCCTTCGGACTTGGCTTTTTTCAGCAAAATCGCGACGCGCATTTCCAGCTCGGGCGGCTCGATCGCCACCGTCAGCCCGGAGTCGAAGCGCGAGATCAGGCGGTCATCCATGCCGGTGATCTCTTTCGGATACGTGTCCGAAGTGATGATGATCTGCTTCTTGGCCGCGATCAGCGCTTCAAACGCATAGAAGAATTCTTCCTGCGTGCGGGACTTCCCGCCGAAGAATTGAATATCGTCGATCAGCAGCATGTCCAGCGAGTGGTAATAGTGCTTGAAGTCGTCGAAACCCTTGCGTTGGTAAGCGGTCACTACGTCGCGAACGTACTGTTCTGCGTGGATGTAGCGGATGCGGGCGCCTGGCTGGTCGGCCATCACCTGGTTGCCGATCGCGTGAATCAAGTGGGTCTTGCCCAGGCCCACGCCGCCGTAGAAGAACAATGGGTTGTACGACACGCCCGGGTTGTTCGCTACCTGGATGGCGGCGGCGCGCGCCAGCTGGTTGGCCTTGCCGGTTACGAAGGAGTCGAAGGTCAGGTCCGGGTTGATACGGCTGTTTTCGCGGCCTTTCGGATTCGAGTATTCGGCGGCGGCGGTCGGCGCGGCGGCGGCGGCAGGCGTTTCCGGGCGCAGATCGCTCAGCGGGCCGGAAATCACGGCGGGGGCGGCCGGCTTTTTCAGCGCGTGGGTACGCGGATCAAGGACGAACTGCACCTCGATGACGGTTTCCCAGTACTGGCAGGCCAGGGCCGTGATGCGGCTCGCGAATTGGGTCTTTACCCAATCCAGCTTGAACCGGTTTGGCGCAGCAACGCGCAGCTTGTTGTCCTCGAAATCGAGGGGCACAAGCGGCTTAATCCAGGCACTGAATTGTTGCGGCGTCAGCTCAAGTTCCAGCTGCTGGGAACAGGACTGCCAGAAATTTTCCAT